>NZ_AYMR01000018.1 GCF_000633535.1 Leifsonia aquatica H1aii
CACTTTTCGTGTGCTCGGCGACTGCTCGGCCGCGCGAGGTCAGCTCAACCGAAACGGCCGGAGACGTAGTCCTCGGTGGCCTGCACGCTCGGGTTCGAGAAGATCTGGTTGGTGTCGTTGTACTCGATGAGCTTGCCCGGCTTGCCGGTGCCCGCGATGTTGAAGAACGCGGTGCGGTCCGAGACGCGCGAGGCCTGCTGCATGTTGTGGGTCACGATCACGATCGTGTAGTCGTTCTTGAGCTCCTCGATCAGGTCCTCGATGGCGAGGGTCGAGATCGGGTCGAGGGCCGAGCACGGCTCGTCCATCAGGAGCACGTCGGGGGAGACCGCGATCGCGCGGGCGATGCAGAGGCGCTGCTGCTGTCCGCCCGAGAGTCCGGAGCCGGGGAGGTTGAGGCGGTCCTTGACCTCGTTCCACAGGTTGGCCCCCTGCAGGGACTTCTCCACCAGCTCGTCCGACTCCGACTTCGACATGCGCCGGTTGTTCAGCTTCACCCCGGCCAGCACGTTCTCGCGGATGCTCATCGTGGGGAAGGGGTTGGGGCGCTGGAACACCATGCCCACCTGGCGGCGGACGAGCACCGGGTCGACGCCCGGGCCGTAGAGGTTGTTGCCGTCGATCAGGACGTCGCCCTCGACATAGGCGCCCGGGATCACCTCGTGCATGCGGTTGAGCGTGCGGAGGAAGGTGGACTTGCCGCAGCCGGAAGGGCCGATGAAGGCGGTCACCGTCCGCGGCTCGATGGTGAGGGAGACATCCTCGACGGCGTGGAACTTGCCGTAGAAGACGTTGAGGTCGTTGACTTCGATGCGCTTGGACACGTGTATGTTCCTTGTCTCGGGTAACCGGATCAGCGGCCGTACTTGGGGGCGAAGACCTTGGCGATGATGCGACCGACGAGATTCAGCAGCATCACGATGATGATGAGGGCGAGGGCGCCCGTCCAGGCCCGGTCGATCGAGTCCTGCGCGTGCAGTCCGGCGGCCTGGGTGTACTGGGTGTAGACGAACACCGGAAGGGTCATCATCCGGTCGCTGAACAGGTCGTAGTTCACGCTGGTGGTGAACCCGGCGACAATGAGCAGCGGGGCCGTCTCGCCGATCACACGGGCGATGGCGAGCATGACCCCGGTGACCAGGCCGGCGAGCGACGTCGGCAGCACCACTTTCACGACGGTCAGCCACTTCGGCACACCGAGGGCGAGGGAGGCCTCGCGCAGCTCGTTCGGGACGATCCGCAGGATCTCCTCGCTCGAGCGCACGACCACCGGGATCATCAGCACCGAGAGGGCGATCGAGCCCATGAAGCCGTTGCGCACGGCCGGGCCGAAGATCAGGGCGAAGAGTGCGTAGGCGAACAGACCGGCGACGATCGAGGGGATGCCCGTCATCACGTCGACGAAGAACGTGATGCCGCGCGCCAGCATCCCGCGTCCGTACTCCACCAGGTAGATCGAGGTCAGGAGTCCGATCGGCACCGAGATGACCGCGGCCATCGCCGTGATGAGCAGTGTGCCGATGATGGCGTGCAGGGCGCCGCCGCCCGCGCCGATGACGTTGCGCATCGACTCGGAGAAGAACTGGACGTCGAAGCGGGCGAGGCCCTGGGCGATCACGGTCCAGCCGAGGGAGATCAGCGGGAGCAGGGCGATGATGAACGCCGTGGCCACGAGCGAGGTGACCAGGCGGTCCTTCGCCTTGCGGCTCCCCTCGACGAGGAGCGAGGTGACGTAGATCGCGACGTCGAAGAGCACGGTTCCGAAGAAGACGGCCCCGACGATGTTGAATTCCTTCGTGGCGCCGCTGGCGGCGAGGATCGCGAAGATCGCGACGAAGACGACCCAGGACGCGACGAGCATCGCCCAGGGGCTCCATCCGGGCAGCTTGCCGGCGGTATAGCTGTTCGCCAGCGGGCGCGGCCCTGCGGCGGTGGCGGTGGTGGCGGCCATCAGTTCGCTCCCGAGAAGGCCTTGCGGCGGTTGACGATGTAGCGGGCGAGCATGTTGATCAAGAGCGTCACAACGAAGAGCACCAGGCCGGAGGCGACGAGGGCGTTGACGCCGACACCGGTGGCCTCCGGGAACTGGAGGGCGATGTTCGCGGCGATCGTGTTGGGGCTCTGCGCCTGGAGGACCGCGAACTTGACGACGAGTGCCGGCGACAGCACCATCGCGATCGCCAGGGTCTCGCCGAGCGCGCGGCCGAGGCCGAGCATGATCGCGGAGATGATCCCGCTGCGGGCGAAGGGGAGGACGGCCATGCGGACCATCTCCCACTTCGTCGCGCCCAGTGCGAGCGCGGCCTCTTCGTGCAGGCGCGGGGTCTGCAGGAAGATCTCGCGGCAGATGGCGGTCATGATCGGGATGACCATGACCGCGAGGACGATCGCGGCGGTGAGGATCGTGCGGCCTGTGCCGGAGACCGGCGGGGCGAAGAAGGGGATCCAGCCGAGGTTGTCGCCGAGCCAGACATAGAAGGGCTGGACGAACGAGGCCAGCGTCGCGATGCCCCAGAGGCCGAAGACGACCGACGGGACCGCGGCGAGCAGGTCGATGATGTAGCCCAGCGTCTGCGCCACGCGGCGGGGCGCGTAGTGCGAGATGAAGAGCGCGATGCCGATCGACAACGGCGTGGCGATGAGGAGGGCGATCACGGCCGCCCAGATGGTGCCGAAGGCGAGCGGCCACACCCACGCCCAGAAGTTGGTGGCGTTGTTGGGCAGCTCACCCGCCCCGGCGAAGAGTGCCGGGATGCTCTGGATGATGAGGAAGAGGCCCACTGCGGCGAGCGTGGCGAGGATGAGCGACCCCGCGACGATGGTGCTCGTGGAGAAGACGCGGTCGCCTGCGCGGACCTTCGCCTTCGGCCTGATTGCTCCTACGGTTCCGGCGGTCATTCCTGGCTTTCTCTCATCGGGTTTCCCGCGGGCTGCGGTGAGGGAGGGGAGACGTACCGCTCGGCCCGGGCTGCGGTCGCAGCCCGGGCCGAGCGGCCGGGGTGTTACTTGATGGTGGCGGCGGCCTTGCTCACCTTGGCGGCGAGGTCGGTCGCGAGCGGGGCGGAGCCGGCCTGCTCGGCGGCGGCCTTCTGCGCGTCCGCGCTGACGATGTAGTCGACGTAGCCCTTCACCAGGTCGGCCTTGGCAGCGTCCTTGTACTGCTGGCAGGCGATGATGTAGGAGACGAGGACCAGCGGCCAGTCGCCCTTCTTGTCGGCCTTGCGGTCGATCGCGATGGCGAGGTCGTTGGCCTCACGGCTGTCGGCGATGGGGGAGGCGGCCACGACGGCGGCAGCGCCGTCGGCGCTCAGCTTCGTGTAGGTGTCGCCGACCTTCAGCTGGGCGATGGACAGACCGGCCGAGCCCGACTCGTCGATGTAGGTGATCGAGTTCTTGGCGTTCTTCGTGGCGTCCGCGACACCCGAGGTGCCCTTGGCGGCGTCACCGACCTGGAACGGGAAGGTCTGCGACGCGGGAGCGGTCCAGACGTCCGCAGCGTTCGCCGCGAGGTACTCGGTGAAGTTCTGCGTGGTGCCCGAGTCGTCGGAGCGGTGCACGACGGTGATCGGGGCCGACGGGAGCGAGGCGCCCGAGTTCTGGTCCTTGATCTTGGCGTCGTCCCACGTGGTGATCTTGCCCGAGAAGATGCCGGCGATCGTGTCGGCGTCGAGCTTGAGGTCCTTCACGCCGTCGACGTTGTACGCGATGGCGATCGGGGAGATGTAGACGGGGAGGTCGATGCCCTTGCTGCCCGCGGCGCAGCCCGCGAAGTCGGAGGCGAGTTCCTCGGTCTTGAGCGCGGCGTCGGAGCCGGCGAAGTCAGCGGCACCGGAGATGAAGGACTTGCGGCCCGCGCCCGAACCCTGCGGGTCGTAGTTGACGGTGACCTTGGGGTTGGCCTCCTGGAAGCCGGCGGCCCAGACGGTCTGCGCAGCGCCCTGCGCGGACGATCCGATGCCGTTCAGCGTGCCGGAGAGGTTCGAAGGCGCGGCGGACGTGGTCGACGGGGTGCTGCCCTCGTTCGACGCGCACGCGGTCAGAGAGATGGCGGCAGCGGCCAGAACGGCCAGAGGAGCGCCAAGACGCTTCAGTTTCACAGTTGTCCCTTCCGGGGATCAGTAACAACAGGACGGGGTCGGTGCGACCCGCGTGCGACGCTATTCCCGGTGTCTGACCAGCGTCCCCCGCAACGGTAAACAAAAGGTGAACGAGCGGTGTTGTCTTGGCGATCCGGGGCCCGATCGTGTGCGGGCATGGGTGCGCCGCGCGGCGCGCTCAGGCGAGCAGGGCCCGGATGTCGTCGGGCGTCAGGGCCGCATCGAAGCCGGTTCCGCCGTCCAGCACCGCGTCGAACAACCGGGCCTTCTCGGCCTTCAGCGCCATCACCTTCTCCTCGATCGTGTCGGCGGCGACGAGGCGGTAGACCATGACCGGTGCGGTCTGGCCGATCCGATGGGTGCGGTCGATGGCCTGCTGCTCCACCGCCGGGTTCCACCACGGGTCGAGCAGGAACACATAGTCCGCCTCGGTCAGATTCAGGCCGACACCGCCCGCGCGGAGGCTGATCAGGAAGACCGGCGCGGAACCGGCGCGGAAGCCGTCGATGACCTCCGAGCGTCGCCGCGTCGACCCGTCGAGCATCGCGTACGCGATTCCGGCGGTCGCGAGCCGCTCGGCCGCTTTCGCGAGGTAGCTGGTGAACTGGCTGAACACCAGTGCGCGATGCCCCTCGGCCAGCACATCCGCGAGCTGCTCCAGCAGCGCGTCCAGCTTGCTCGACGGGATGTCGTCGAACTCCCCGTGCGGGTCGTCCGTGGTGTCGATGAGGGAGGCGTCGAGGCTCAACCGCCGCAGCAGCGTGAGCGAGCGGAGCACGGTGAACCGCTGACGATCGAGGTCGTCGACGAGATCGAGGATCTTCTGGCGCTCCCGCTGCAGGTAGGCGTCGTAGACGCGGCGATGGCTCGGCGCGAGCTCGACCGTCAGCACCTGCTCCTGGCGCGCCGGCAGCTCGGGGGCGACCTGCTCCTTCGTCCGGCGCAGCAGCAGCGGGCGCACGCGACGGCGCAGCGTCTCCAGCCGCGCGGCCGCGACCTCCTCCCGGGCGGCGATCGGCCGGGCGTAGTGCTGGGTGAAGCGGTGCGCCGGAGGCAGCAGCCCCGGCGCCACGATCGCGAACAGCGCCCACAGCTCCAGGAGGTCGTTCTCGAGCGGCGTCCCGGTGATGGCGAGCTTGAACGGGGCGGGGAAGTCGCGGGCGCACCGGTGGATGAGCGACTGCCGGTTCTTCACGACCTGCGCCTCGTCGAGCACGAGCCCCGCCCAGTCCAGCTCCGCATAGCGCTCCGCGTCGAGCCGGAAGAGGGCGTACGAGGTGACGATCAGGTCGGCCCCCGCCATGGCCTCCCGCAGCCGGGAGACGCTCCGCACCCCCGAGCTCAGGGTGGCCACCGTCAACCCGGGGGTGAACCGTCCGGCCTCCGACCCCCAATTGGCGACGACGGAGGCCGGAGCGACGACGAGGAAGGGCGCGGGCGCAGCATTGGACGGGCGCGCGGCCACGGCGTCGGCGATGAGGCTGAGCGTCTGCACGGTCTTGCCGAGGCCCATGTCGTCGGCCAGGATGCCGCCGAGACCGTGCCGCCAGAGGAAGTGCAGCCAGCGACGGCCGTGCTCCTGGTACGGCCGGAGCGCGACGGTGCCGGCGGGGGCGGGCGGCGGTGCGCCGTCGAGGGGATCGTCGCCGGCCGCCAGGGCGAGCAGCCCCGCGACGGTCGCACGCCAGGACGGGTCCTGCTCGGTGTGATCGGCGAGCTCCTCGAACTCCTCCCAGACCGCGGCCTGGTGACGGTTGAGCCGCAGCACGCCGGTCTCCCACTCGGGGAAGGTCGAGGCGTCCTGGATGATCTCGCGCAGCCGGTCGAACACCGGCAGATCGAGCCGCAGATAGGTGTGGTCGACGAGCCGAAGCTTCTTCGCGCCGCGGGACAACGCCTCGAACAGCGGTGTGAAGGGGATGTCGCGGCCCTCGACCCGGACGATGACCCCCAGGTCGAACCAGTCGGCGTCGTCGCCGGGCATCACGGTGATCGTCAACTCAGGGGCGTCGGTGACGGCCCGGATCGCCGGGCGCACGCCCACTTCGCGGATCCGCAGGTCGCCCCGGGCGGCCAGGCGCGGGAGCGTCTGCTCGACGAAGTCGAGCGCGTCGACGTCACGCAGCGCGGCGGGGACGCCGGCGACGAGGCCGTCGGGGAGCGGGTCGCGGCCGATCAGCGCCAGGCAGCGCGCCTCGGCGACCGGGTCGCTGTACTGCCCCGGCGCGGGCTCGAGGTCCGTCGGCCGCCGCGAGCGAGTGGAACCCACCCGGTAGAGCCATTCCCAGTGCAGTTCGACCGACGCGTTCGGCCGGTGCTCGACGACCAGCGCGAGGGTCGGCGGGTCGATGCGCGGGAAGGCGACGCTCTCGTCGGCGCTCTCGATGGCGATCGCGTGGCGGAGGGCCGGGTAGACCTCCTGGAGGAACTCGTCGGCCTCCGCGGCCGGAACGCGGGGCAGCGGGCGGTCGAGCACCGACTGCTGCTCGGCCGTGAGCGGTGCGGTGCTCGGGGCGAGGAGGATCTGCGGCGCGGGGGCCCAGCGCACCGTGTAGAGGCCGTGGTCGCCGATCCGCCCCACCGATCCGGGGGGATGGCGTTCGCCGTCGAACAGGACGACGGTCTCCAGGTCGAGCCCGCCGTCGCCCACGCTCGCGTCGAGCAGCACATCCGCCTCGCGCCCGAGCTGCACCGAGCCGCCCGCGGCGCCCGTGACGAGCTCGATCCCGGCATCGTCCGCCCGGGCGAGCAGCTCCCAGAGCAAGGGGCTCTCGTAGTCGTCGAGGAGGATGCGATCGGGGTCGTCGCCGAGCGGAACCGGCGTCGAGCGCTGCAACGCCGCCACCTGGTGGAACCATCGGGTCTGATCGCGCGTGAGGGACAGTCGATGCACGTGGTACGGGATGCTGCCCCAGCTGATGCCGGAGGTCTTCCAGCGTCCCGAGGCGCCGAGCAGCGCGGGGCGCACGGCCAGGACGACGGGGGCGTCCGATCCGGGCTCGGCCGGCACCGTGCGCGAGCTCGATCGCTGCCAGCGGTCCGCCGGCCGGCGGACGAGCTGCCGCAGCTCGAAGTGGAGCGCGGCGGTCGCTCCACCGGTGCCGTCCTCCGTCGCCGGGCGCGAGAGGCGCGCGACCGCCTCCCGCCAGGACGACGACGGGGCGGGGTCGGAGGAGGTCATCGCCTCACACTCCCACGGACCGGCGACACCCGGCACGGACCGGCGACACCGGCACGGGGCCGGTCGTCACGCCACCGCGGGAGCGTGCGTCTCGATCGCGATGATGCCGGAGGCCGGATTCGAAGCGGAGAGGTGCACCACCGAGAACCCGCCGGTGTCGAGGTCGGCGGCGTCGTTCAGATAGGCGCCGGGCATCGTCCCCGTCGCGAGGGCGATCTCGCGCAGGATCTCGGGCAGTACGGGGCCGTGGCTGCACAGCACGGCGTTCTTGCCCGCGCGCACGCGCTTGCCGACGACGGCGCGGACGTCGCCACGCCCCTCCTCGTAGGCGTCCTGGCTGATGTCGTGGGTGCGGTGCGGCTGGATGCCGGTCGCGGCCGCGAGCGGCGCCACCGTGGCGACGCAGCGCACGGCGTCGCTCGTGATGATCCGCTTGGGCCGCCAGGCGAGCAGGGTGGGTACGTCGCCGGCGGCCTGCTTGACGCCGCGGTCGGTGAGCGGGCGGGACGCGTCGGAGCCGTCCCAGCCGCCGCGCGGCTCGGCCTTGCCGTGCCGCAGGGCCACGAGGGAGAAGGTCGAGGTGATGCCCTGGCGCACGAAGCCCTCGAATGCATCGAGGATCTCGACGTCGCGCTCATAGGTCAGATAGCCGCGGGCCTTCTTGATCGTGACCCACTCGACCGCGGCGATCTCGCCGTTCGGGACGAAGGTGGACTGCTCGATCGCCTTGGCGGAGACCTCGGCCGCCCAGAAGTGCACGATCTTCTCGCGGCCGCTGGCGAGCGGGTACGCGGAGATACCGAGCGGGATACCGAGCGCGACCGACAGGCCGGTCTCCTCCTGGATCTCGCGCACCGCGGTCTGCGGCAGCGTCTCGCCGGGGTCGACCTTCCCCTTGGGGATGGTGACGTCTCCGTACTTCGTGCGGTGCACGACGAGCACGACGATCCGCTCGTCCACCACACGCCAGCACAGGGCGCCCGCGGCGTAGATGGCCTGGCTCACCGCCTGCTTCCCGTGCGCTGGCTGCGAGGACGGTGACTGATCTGCTGCATGAGTTTATTCTGCAGGTCGATCAGCGGCTTTCCTTCCTCGTCCAGGTGATGGCGGGTCCAGACGCCGTCGTCGGCGAGCGACCAGGAGGCCGTGCGCGTGTCGAAGGCGAGGTCGAACAGCGCGTCCAGCTCGGCCAGATGGTCCGGCGAGGTGAGACGCACCAGGGCCTCGACGCGGCGGTCGAGGTTGCGGTGCATCATGTCGGCGCTGCCGATGTAGACCTGCGGGTCGCCGTCGTTGACGAATGAGAACACGCGCGAGTGCTCGAGGTAGCGGCCGAGAACCGAGCGCACGCGGATGTTCTCCGACAGGCCCTCCCGCCCGGGGACGAGCCCGCAGATGCCGCGTACCCACAGGTCGACCGGGACCCCGGCCTGGCTGGCGCGGTACAGGGCGTCGATGATCGCCTCGTCGACGATGGAGTTGAGCTTGATCCGGATGCCGGACGGCTTGCCGGCGGCGGCGTTCGCGCGCTCGGTGTCGATGCGCTTGAGCAGCCCCTTGCGCAGGTGCAGCGGCGCGACCAGGAGGCGCTTGAACTTCTTCTCGATCGCGTAGCCCGAGAGCTCGTTGAACAGCCGGGTGAGGTCCTTGCCGACCTGGTCGTCGGCCGTCAGCAGCCCGAGGTCTTCGTAGATGCGGGAGGTCTTCGGGTTGTAGTTGCCCGTGCCGATGTGGCTGTAGTGCTTGAGGACGCCTTTCTCCTCGCGGATCACCAGCGCGAGCTTGCAGTGCGTCTTGAGCCCGACGAGCCCGTAGACCACGTGCACACCGGCCTTCTCGAGCTTGCGCGCCCAGGAGATGTTGTTCTGCTCGTCGAACCGGGCCTTGATCTCGACGAGGGCGAGCACCTGCTTGCCGGCTTCTGCGGCGTCGATCAGGGCCTCGACGATGGGGCTGTCGCCCGACGTGCGGTACAGGGTCTGCTTGATGGCGAGCACATGCGGGTCGGCGGCGGCCTGCTCCAGGAACGACTGCACGCTGGTCGCGAACGACTCATAGGGGTGGTGCAGCAGGATGTCCTGCCGCGAGACCGCGGCGAACACGTCCGGCTTGGCGTTCGGCTCGCTCGGCATGAGCTGGGCCGCCGTGGTCGGCACGTGGTTCGGGTAGTGCAGGTCGGGACGGTCGATCCGGGCCAGGTCGAAGAGCCCCCCGAGGTCGAGCGGGGCCGGGAGGCGATAGACCTCCTGCTCGGTGACGTCGAGCTCGCGCACGAGCAGCCCGAGCGTCAGGTCGTCCATGTCCTCGGTGACCTCGAGGCGGATCGGCGGACCGAACCGGCGGCGCAGCAGCTCGCGCTCCAGCGCCTGGATGAGGTTCTCGGTCTCGTCCTCGTCGACCTCGACGTCTTCATTGCGGGTCACCCGGAAGACGTGGTGGTCGAGGATCTCCATGCCGGGGAACAGGTCGCCCAGGTGGTTCGCGATCAGGTCCTCGAGGGGGATGAAGCGCACCTCGCCGAGTCCCTCGCGCTGGTCGATGCGCACGAAGCGGGGCAGCATCTGAGGCACCTTGAGGCGCGCGAACTGCTCCTTGCCCGTGCGCGAGTTGCGCACCCGGACGGAGAGGTTGAGCGAGAGCCCGGAGATGTAGGGGAAGGGGTGCGCCGGGTCCACCGCGAGCGGCATGAGCACGGGGAAGATCTGCTGCGAGAACACCTCGCGCATCTGCGCGCGGTCGGCCTCGTCGAGCTGGCTCCACGGAACGACGGAGATGCCGGCCGCGTCGAGCGCGGGCTCCACGAGCTCGCGGTATGCGCGTGCGTGCCGCTCCTGCAGCTCGTGCGCCTTGAGGGAGATGTCGGCGAGCACGTCCTGCGGGGCGCGGCCGACGTTCGTCGGCACGGCGAGGCCGGTGGCGATGCGGCGCTTCAGCCCGGCCACGCGCACCATGAAGAACTCGTCGAGGTTGCTGGCGAAGATCGCGAGGAAGTTGGCGCGCTCGAGCACCGGCAGCAGCGGATCCTCGGCGAGCTCGAGCACGCGCTGGTTGAACGCCAGCCAGCTGATCTCGCGGTCGAGGTACCGGTCGTCGGGAAGATCGGGATCGGGCTCGTAGATGAAAGGCGCGAAGTCGTCGTCGAAGTCGCTGCCCAGGCTTCCGGTCAGCCCGCTGTCGAGGAGGATGTCATCGGCGTCCATCCCCCCATCTTGGCACTCGCCTGCGACGACGGGGACGGGCTGGGGTTAACGGTGGATAAACGACCGTTCCACAGGCCCGCGATGCACGCCGGTCAGTGGTGGACGCTGGAGGGCACCCGGTCGTTGTCGTCGTCGTAGACGTTGAACCGGTAGCCGACATTGCGCACGGTGCCGATGAGCGACTCCAGGTCGCCGAGCTTGGCGCGCAGCCGCCGCACGTGCACGTCCACGGTCCGGGTGCCGCCGAAGTAGTCGTAGCCCCACACCTCGCTGAGCAGCTGCTCGCGCGTGAACACCCGCGACGGATGCGTCGCGAAGAACCGGAGCAGCTCGAACTCCTTGAAGGTGAGGTCGAGCTGGCGCCCGTGCGCCTTGGCCGAGTAGCTCGCCTCGTCGATGGTGATGCCGGAGGCCTGGATCTTGCTCTGCGAGTGCTCCTGCGTCTGGCGGCCGATCGCGAGCCGGATGCGGGCATCCACCTCGGCGGGCCCCGCACTGTCGAGCACCACGTCGCTGGCGCCCCAGTCGGCGCTCACCGCGGTCAGTCCGCCCTCGGTGAGGATGAGCAGAAGCGGCACGGTCACACCCGTGGTGGTGAGGATCTTGCACAAGGATTTCGCGCTGGCGAGGTCGCGCCGGGCGTCCACGAAGATGAGGTCGCAGCTCGGTGCGTTCACGAGAGCGGCCGGCTCGGCCGGGATCTGGCGGGTGCGATGACTGAGGAGGGCGAGCGAAGGGAGCACCTCCACGTCCGGCGCAGAGGTGAGGATCAACAGCTGCGCCACCCAGTTCCTCCACCCTCTCGGTGCGGCAATGCTACCCGAAATGCATGCTCCGACCGTCGCCGGAGCCCGCACCCGGGGCACAATGGGAACATGAGCGACATCGCGAACGGCGCGCCCGGCCCCGACCTGCCCGGTCCCGGACCGCACCCGCAGGGTCCCGCCGCGGCCGCCGAGACGCCGGAGCCGATGCCGCGGGCCGCGCTCTACGGCAGTGTCGGGTCGGTCTGGGCCGTCGCGATCGTGCTCGCGGTGCTCATCGGTCTGTTCTCCCCGCACCGGGCCTACGCGTCGTGGCTCTCCCTCGCCCTCGGTGTGAGCGTGCTCCTGGCCTTCACCGCCCAGCTCGCCACCCAGCGCAAAGACGGCTTCGTCAACCGGCTGGCGGCGACGCTGACCGGCAGCTTCGTCATCCTCGGGATCACCGGGGCGATCCTCGGCATCGTCTCCGCCGCGAGCTGACGCGTCGCCCGCGCCGGACCCGCGCGCTGACAGGGACGCGCCGCTGACATAGACTCGTCCTATGCTCGTCGCTCTCGAACTCTTCTTCGTCGGCCTGCTGGGCCTGGCCACGCTCGCCATCCTCGGCGTCTCCGGACTGGTCGTCTACAACCTCTTCCGCGGCCAGCGCTAGGCCGGGGAGCGGCCCCGACATGATCGACCTGCCGACCGACCTCCCCTCCGAGCTCGTCCCGCTCTCCTGGCTCCTCGGGGTCTGGGAGGGCACCGGCGTGCTCGACTATGCCATCGGCGAGGAGCACACCGAGCTCGAGTTCGGCCAGCGCGTGAGCTTCAGCCACGACGGGCAGCCGTACCTCGAGTACTCGTCGACGTCGTGGATCCTCGACGAGGAGAAGACGCCGCTCGCCGCCGAGACCGGCTACTGGCGCCTCAGTCGCAAGCTGATCGAGGGGGACCAGGGGCCGGCGATGCTGCCGGGCTCCGGTCCGCGCCCGTTCGGCACGGCGCAGGCCGTCGAGACGCTGCGCAACTCCAACGGCGCGTTCGACCTCGACGTCTCCGTCATCCACCCCGACGGCGTCAGCGAGGTCTACGTCGGCCAGGTCAAGGGCCCGCGCATCGACCTCGCGACCGACGCCGTGCTGCGCACCGCCGGGGCGAAGGAGTACACCGCGGCGACCCGCCTCTACGGCCTCGTCGAGAACCACCTGCTCTGGGCGTGGGACATCGCCGCGCTCGGGCAGGAACTGCGCACGCACGCGTCGGCGCGCCTCGCCAAGGCGGAGTGATGGCCGCTTCGCCCTTCCTGCACCTCCCCGGAGCCGTGGACGCCGGCGCCGTGCCCGGTTCGACGGCGCAGGCCGGCGTTCCCGCGCACTACGGCAACCCGCTCGGGGAGCAGCGCGCCCTCGCGGACGGGCGGGCCATCGTCGACCTCTCCGACCGCGCCGTGCTGACGATCACCGGGCCGGACCGGCTGAGCTGGCTCAACTCCCTCACCAGCCAGGCCGTGAACCGGCTGCAGCCCGGGGAGTCGTCCGAGACCCTGCTGCTGGACGTGACCGGCCGGGTCGAGCACGCCGTCCGGCTGATCGAGGACGGCGAGACGCTCTGGCTGCTCGTGGACCGCCCCGAGGCCGAGGGCCTGCTGTCGTGGCTCGACCGGATGCGCTTCCTGCTCCGCGTGGAGCTCGCCGACCGCAGCGCCGACCTCGCCACCATCGGCACGCTCGGCGACCCGCCGCTGCCGATCGCCGCTCCGAACGGCGTCCCCCTCATCTGGCACGACCCCTGGCGGGCCGTGACCGCCGGCGGCCACCAGTACGCGCAGGGCGAGCATCCCGGTGCCGGATGGACGTGGAGCGAGCGCCTGGTCCCGCGCGACGCCCTGGACTCCCTCGTCGCCCGGGTCGAGAGCGGCGAACTCGCCGTCGCCGGCGCGACCGCGGCCGACGCGCTGCGGATCGCGGCCTGGCGTCCGCGGTTCGCGACCGAGGTCGACGAGCGCACCATCCCGCACGAGCTCGACTGGCTGCGCAGCGCCGTCCATCTCGACAAAGGCTGCTACCGCGGGCAGGAGACCGTCGCGAAGGTCCACAACCTCGGCCACCCGCCGCGCCGCCTCGTGATGCTGCACCTCGACGGCTCGGAGGGTGTGCACCCGGCCCGCGGCGCCACGGTCTCGCTCGGCGAGAAGGAGGTCGGCACCGTGACCTCCACCGCACTGCACTACGAGCTGGGCCCGATCGCGCTCGCCGTCGTCAAGCGCTCCACCGCGCCGGACGCGACGCTCACGGTCGACGCGGACGGCACTCCCGTCGCGGCCGCGCAGGAGGTCGTCGTGCCTCCCGCCGCCGGTGCCGAAGCCCAGGTCCCGCACCTCCCGCGCCTCGGCGCCGTCACCCGCCGCCCCCGCGCCTGACCCCCGCGCGACATTCGTGCCGAATGTCGCGAAAGCGGCGCCCAGAGTCGACATTCGGCACGAATGTGCGGGGCCCTCGGCGCACGTCAGGCGGGGGAGACGGCGGACCAGGCGACCGTGAGTTCGCCGAGGCGCCAGCGGGTGCGGCCGCCGAGCACCGGCCAGCCGCCGTCGCGCATCCCCTGAGCGACGGCGATCCAGCGCTGCGACGGGCCGTAGGCCGCGAGGGGGGAGTGGATGCGCCACAGCCGGTCCAGCTCCCGCAGGAAGACGTGCACGCGCTCCCCGGGTACGTTGCGGTGGATCAGCGCCTTGGGCAACCGCTCGGCGACGATGGAGGGTGCGTCCAGCCCGCGCAGCCGGAGCGACACCGTCAGCGAGACCGGACCGGACGGGTCGAGGGCGACCCAGCTCGCGATGCGGCCGATCTCGTCGCAGGTGCCTTCGACCAGCAGCCCTTCCGGCTGCAACCGGGCGAGCATCCGGCTCCAGGCGGCCGCGACCTCGGACTCGTCGTACTGCCGCAGCACGTTGAACGCGCGGATGACGGCCGCGCGGCGATCGTCGGGGAGCGGCACCTCGAACCCGCCGACCGCGAAGCGGATGCGCGCGCCCGGGTCGAACCCGGTCCGCCCCTCCCGCACGGCGGCGAGCTGCTCCGTCGCGGTGCGGACGCGGGCCGGCTCGATCTCGAGGCCGACGACCTCGACGTCGGGCCGGGCCTTCGCGAGCCGCTGCTGCAGCTCGAGCGCGGTCACCCCGCTCGCCCCGTACCCGAGGTCGACGACGAGGGGGTCCGGGGCGCGGCGGAGGACCGGCTGGGCCGCAACCCAGCGGTCGATGCGGCGCAGCCGGTTGGTGTTGGTCGTGCCACGCGTCACCGTGCCGATCGCACCGGAAGCCATCGCTCCAGTCTGCCGTACCCGGCACGGTAGATTAGGAGGCATGTCCGCGCCCTACACTTTGATCCTCCTCCGCCACGGCAACAGCGAGTGGAACCAGAAGAACCTGTTCACCGGTTGGGTGGATGTCCGGCTCAGCGAGCAGGGCGTCACCGAGGCCAAGCGCGCCGGCGAGCTGCTCGCCGAGTCCGGCCTGCAGCCCGACATCCTCTACACCTCCGTGCTCACCCGGGCGATCCAGACGGCGAACTACGCGCTCGACGTCTCCGACCGGCTCTGGATCGACGTGAAGCGGTCCTGGCGCCTCAACGAGCGCCACTACGGCGCCCTGCAGGGCCTCGACAAGGCCGAGACGCTCGAGAAGTACGGTCCCGAGCAGTTCCAGCTGTGGCGCCGCTCCTTCGACGTCCCGCCGCCGCCGCTGGACGACGACAGCGAGTTCTCGCAGGCGCACGACCCGCGCTACGCCGGGCTCGGCAGCGACCTCCCGCGCACGGAGTGCCTCAAGGACGTCATCGACCGGATGCTGCCCTACTGGGAGTCCGACATCACCGCGAGCCTCGTGGAGGGCAAGACGGTGCTCGTCACCGCGCACGGCAACTCGCTGCGCGCGCTGGTGAAGCACCTCGACGGCATCTCGGACGACGACATCGCCGAGCTCAACATCCCGACCGGCATCCCGCTCGTCTACACGCTCGACGCGGACTTCCGCCCGACGGAGCCGGCCCGGTACCTCGACCCCGAGGCCGCCGCCGCCGGCGCCGCCGCGGTCGCCGCCCAGGGCAAGAAGTAGCCCCGAGAAGGCACGAAATACACGAAAAACCGCCGAGCGGGCAGATCATTCGCCCGCTCGGCGGTTCTTGGTGTCAGCGGTGATCCTGGGTCAGGAGGCGAGCTCGGGAGCCCAGTCGCCGGTCGCCAGGTACTGGACCTTCTTCGCGATCGAGACCGCGTGGTCCGCGAAGCGCTCGTGGTAGCGGGAGGCGAGCGTCGCGTCGACGGTGTCGACGGCCTGGCCCTTCCACGTCTCACCGAGCACCTTGTCGAAGACGCTGGCGTGCAGCTCGTCGACGTCGTCGTCGTCGTTGCGGATCTCGTCCGCGAGCCGGATGTCCTGGGTGCGCAGCAGCTCGGCGAGCTTCTCGGCGATGGCGACGTCGAGCCGGCCCATCTCGGCGAACGTGGAGCGCAGACCCTTCGGCACCACCTTGTCCGGGAAGCGGTAGCGGGCGAGCTGGGCGATGTGCTCGGCCATGTCGCCCATCCGCTCGAGGGACGCGCTGATGCGCAGCGCGCTGACGACGATACGGAGGTCGCGGGCCACCGGCTGCTGCCGGGCGAGGATCTGGATGGAGAGCTCGTCGAGGACGACGGTCAGCTCATCGATCTTGTGGTCGTTGGCGATGACGTCCTCGGCCAGTGACACGTCGGACTCGTTGAACGCCCGCGTCGCCTGCTGGATCGAGTGGACGACGAGCTCGGCGATCTCGACGAGCCGGTCCTGGACTTCGGCCAGCTCCTGCTGGAACACTTCGCGCATGGGTGTTGGATCCTTCCTGGGCGTGCGCGGGCACGCGGGATGCGGGGGTCTTCTGACCCCGCTCACGATGTTCGCCGCATCAGGTTAACAGTCGGTGCCCTGAGCCTGAACACTCCTTAACGTACCCGCGAAAACACGCGGCGGAATGGGGCACGCGGCAGACCCGTGTTCCGCCATCCCATACGCTTGCGACATGGACTCCGCCTGGTTGGTGCTGCTCTCGCTGGGCCTCGGCCTCGCCGTCGGCGCCGGTTTCGTGTGGATCCTGCACATCGCCGCCCGGCGGGGCGACCATGCCGCGGCCGTGGTGAACCCCGCGGTGCCCGACGGCGTCGACCAGGTGCTGGACGCGATGGAGTCGGCCGGCGTCGTGCTCGATCCGTCGAACAACGTCATCAAGGCCTCGCCAGGCGCGCACGCGATCGGCCTGGTCTGGGGCGGAACGCTCGTGCACCCGCACCTCGTCGAGCTGGTCGACCGCGTGCGACGTACGGGCGAACCGGTGACCGAGGACTGCGAGTTGGCGCGTGGGCCGTTCGGCGACGCGAACATCCACCTCAGCGTGCGGGTGGCGCGCCTCGGTTCCCGCTACATCCTGCTGCTGGCGGAGGACCGCACGGAGTCGTACCGTCTGGACTCGGTGCGCCGCGACTTCGTCGCGAACATCAGCCACGAGCTCAAGACCCCGATCGGCGCCGTCAGCCTGCTCGCGGAGGCGCTCGACGGCGCGTCGGACGACCCGGAGCAGGTGCGGAGGTTCGCGCACCGGCTGAGCGAGGAGGCCGAACGGCTGGCCCGCATCACCCGCGACATCATCGAGCTGAGCCGGCTGCAGGCCACCGATGCCCTGGGGGACGCCCGTACTCTCTCCGCCTCGAAGATCGTCAAGGCGGCGATCGACCAGAACCGGGTCGCGGCGGAGGCCCGCAGCATCGAGATCGCCATGCGCGGCGAGAAGACGGCCGAGGTGCTCGGCAACGAGAGCCTGCTCGTCACCGCGGTCGACAACCTGATCTCCAACGCCATCCAGTACTCTCCGGACGACTCGCGGGTCGGCATCGGCGTGCGCACCCTCGACGGCGTCGTCGAGATCGCGGTCACCGATCAAGGAGAGGGCATACCGGAGGACGACCTCGACCGGGTGTTCGAGCGGTTCTTCCGGGTGGACCAGGCCCGTTCGCGCAACACCGGCGGAACCGGTCTCGGTCTCTCGATCGTCAAGCACGCCGTGCAGAACCACGGCGGCGAGGTCCGCGTCTGGTCGCAGCCGGGACGCGGCTCCACCTTCACCATCCGGTTGCCCGAAGCTTCCACCGTTCGTCCCCCGATAGGAGAGAACCAGTGACATCCATCCTGCTCGTCGAGGATGAGGCCGCGCTCAGCGAGCCGCTCGCGTACCTGCTCGGCCGTGAGGGCTACGAGGTGACCGTGGCCGAGGACGGCCCGACCGCCCTGGCCGAGTTCGACAAGGGCGACACCGACCTCGTGCTCCTGGACCTGATGCTCCCGGGGATCCCGGGGACCGAGGTCTGCCGCGAGATCCGCTCCCGCTCGACCGTGCCGATCATCATGCTGACCGCCAAGGACTCCGAGGTGGACATCGTGGTGGGGCTGGAGCTCGGCGCTGACGACTACGTGACCAAGCCCTACTCGTCGCGGGAGTTGCTCGCGCGCATCCGCGCGGTGCTGCGTCGTCGGGTCGAGGCCGAGGAGATCGAGGACGACGGCATCCTCGAGGCCGGCACCGTCCGCATGGACGTCGACCGTCACACCGTCGCGGTGAACGGGTCGGAGATATCCATGCCGCTCAAGGAATTCGAGCTGCTCGAGCTGCTGCTGCGCAACGCCGGGCGCGTGCTCACGCGCGGCCAGCTGATCGACCGGGTCTGGGGGAGCGACTACTTCGGCGACACGAAGACGCTCGACGTGCACATCAAGCGCATCCGCTCGCGCATCGAGGAGAGCCCGTCCGAGCCGCAGATGCTGGTCACCGTGCGCGGCCTCGGCTACCGGTTCAACGCCTGACCGGGCCGCGCACGAGCCCCGCCCGGCTCGCACACGACGAAGCCGCCCCTCGCGATGAGGGGCGGCTTCGTCGTATGCGGGCGGTGTCCGGGCTACGGCGCCGGGGTCTCCGTCGGCGTCGGGGTCTCGGTCGGGATCGGGGTCTCGGTCGGCAGCGCGGCCGGCGGGACGAGGTCCTTGTACTCGGGGAGTCCGCCGTCGAGCACGGGGACCTGCAGCTGCACGCCGGTCTGGTCGCCGTACTGGAAGTAGACGGGGTAGAGGCTGCCGGGCAGGGCGGTGAAGGGCGTGAAGAAGACGTTGCCGGCGGTGGACGCCGGGTCGGTGCCGAGCTTCTTGGTCTGGCCGGCGTCGACCGTGACGTAGGCCGGCTCGGCGCTCTTGTCGCCGCCGGTCACGGCCACGCGCTGGGAGCTCGTCCCGGTGTTCACGAGGGTGACCACCAGGCTGCCGACCGTGCCGCCCGACGCGTCGGTGACGAGGATGGCGTTGCGCACGTCGACGGTGCCGACGCTGCCGCTGACGCCGTCGCTCGCGTCGTAGTGCTTCGTGGTGGCCTGCGGGGCGATGAGCCCGCAACCCGCGGTGCCGAACGCAACCGTCAGGGCGAGGACGACGGACGCCGCGACTCGAGCTTTCACTGGATGACCCTCCCGATCGTTTCCGCTCGACGGCGCGGTGCAGCCCTGTCAGGAAGCGGAGATTCGAGTCGAGTTTAGCCTATGCGCGAGGGCGTCTCGGGGCCTCGGGAGGTGCGAGGGCGAACCTTAGCATGTGCCTCGTGTGGTATCCTATTCTTTGCTGAAGGGACAACATATCTATGCTTTTCGAGGTTGGCGAAACCGTCGTTTACCCCCATCACGGTGCTGCAACGATCACCGAGGTCAAGAAAAGAATCATCAAGGGTGAAGAGAAGCTGTACCTCAAGCTCAACGTGACGCAGGGTGACCTGACCATCGAGGTCCCCGCCGAGAACGTCGACCTCGTGGGAGTGCGCGACGTCATCGGCAAGGAGGGCCTGGACCGCGTCTTCGAGGTCCTGCGAGCCCCGTTCACCGAGGAGCCCACCAACTGGTCCCGCCGCTACAAGGCGAACCTGGAGAAGCTGGCGTCGGGCGACGTCATCAAGGTCTCGGAGGTCGTCCGCGATCTCTGGCGCCGCGATCAGGACCGCGGCCTTTCGGCCGGCGAGAAGCGCATGCTGGCCAAGGCGCGTCAGATCCTGATCTCCGAGCTCGCGCTGGCGGAGAAGACCGACGACGAGAAGGCCTCCAGCCTGCTCGACGAGGTGCTCGCCTCCTAACGAACCCCTGCTTTTTCCTGCGGCCCCGCGACCTTCCTGGTCGCGGGGCCGCATACGTTCCCGGGGCATGTCGCCGGGGGAATGCATGCTGCCGGCGCGGGGGATTTCCGCGATCGACCGTTGACTTCGACGGGAGGGGTGCGCCAGACTCTGCCATGTTGACGTAAACATGTTGACGTCAACATCACCAGAATCGAAAGGTCACCTGACAGTGTCGTCACGTCTTCGACGGCTGCTGCTCGCCTCCTTCGCCGTCGGCTCCCTCGCCGCGGCCGGAAGCATCGCGAGCATCCCCGGCAGCCAGGAAACCGCCGCAGCGGCCACCGCCTCCGCCGTCACCATCACCCCGAACCCCGCCTACCAGAACGCCGCGTTCGAAGGATGGGGCACCAGCCTCGCCTGGTTCGCCAACGCGACCGGCGGCTATCCAGAGGCCGTGCGCCAGGACCTGTTCGACAAGGTCTTCGGCACCGACGGGCTCAACCTCAACATCGCCCGCTACAACGTCGGCGGCGGCAACGCGACCGACGTCCCGCCCTACCTGCGGGCAGGCGGCGCTGTCGACGGCTGGTGGAACCCGGACGTCACGGCGACGGATGCCCAGGGAGCGATCACGAGCAGCTACGCCGACCGCGATCGACTCGGGGCGGCGTGGGATGCGGACGACCCCGCCTCCTACGATTTCACGGCCGACGCCACCCAGCGCTGGTGGGTGGACGCGCTGAAGGACACGATCACGAAGTGGGAGGCGTTCAGCAACTCCCCGCCGTACTTCATGACCAACAGCGGCTACGTCTCGGGCAACTTCAACGCCTCCAGCGACCAGCTGAAGACCTCGAGCATCGCGGACTACGTCACCTACCTGAAGACCGTCGTCCAGCACATCGAGCAGACCAGCGGCATCGGCTTCGACAGCATCGACCCGTTCAACGAGCCCAACACCAATTACTGGGGCACGAACATCGACGCGAGCACCGGATGGCCGAAGAAGGGCGGGCAGGAGGGCGCCCACATGGGGCCCGCACTGCAGGACACGGTGATCAAGGCGCTCCAGGCCGAGCTGGCGAAGCCGGGCACGACCACGGGCGCGCACATCTCGGCGATGGATGAGACCAATCCGTCGACCTTCATGACCGACTGGAACGGCTGGACGGCGCAGGCCAAGGCCGCCGTCGACCAGCTCAACGTGCACACCTACGGCACGAGCGGTCGCACCCAGGTGCGCGACGTCGCGAAGGCCACCGGCAAGGACCTCTGGATGAGCGAGGTCGAGGGTGACTGGGACGGCACGGGCGTCAACAACCAGACGAACATCAACAACGGCATCGGCATGGCCACGCGCATCACGGACGACCTGCGCGAGCTGGAGCCGAGCGCGTGGATCTTCTGGCAGCCCGTCGAGGACTACTACAACATGCAGAAGGTCGAGAAGCTCAACTGGGGCAGCATCGACATCGACTTCGACTGCAACGCCGACGGGAACTCCGTGCGGCGCCTGGCGGACGGCGACGCCGACCCGTCGTGCAAGGTCGTGACGAACGCGAAGTACAACACGGTGCGCAACTTCACGCACTACATCCGCCCGGGCGACCACATCATCCCGTCGACGAACGCCGCCACCACCACGGCCCTCGGCGCCGACGGCAGCACGGTCACGCTGGTGCACACGAACGCGGGCACGGCACCCGAGGACCTGATCATCGACCTGTCGAAGTTCGGCGCGATCGACGCGGGCGCGACGATCACCCCGATCGTCACGACCGAGTCGCCCGCGAGCGACCCGACGGCGAACGCCCTGGTGCGGAAGGCGGCCCTCCCGGTGGACGCGGCGGCCAAGACCGCGCGCGTCACCGTGCCCGCGAAGTCGGTCACGACGCTCGTCGTGAGCGGCGTGCGCGGGGTCGCCGAGACCGCCGTCCCGCTGCAGGACGGGCACGCGTACCAGCTGCGCGGCGTGCAGAGCGGCAAGAATCTGACCGGGAGCGCGACCGGGACGGCGACGATCACCTCGTCCGCCACCACGGCGACCGTGGCCGCAGGCCAGACCTGGACGGTCCGCACGCTCACCTCGGGCGCTGCGAACACCGAGCGCTACACGCTGCAGGACGGCTCCGGCCGCTACCTGACGGCGACCTCCGCGGGCACCGCGGTGAGGTTGCTCGCGGACGGTGCCGCCGCCTCCGACCCGTCGGCGCAGTGGATGCTGTCGACGGTCGACGGGGCCCGCTACAGCCTCCTGAGTGTGGCGGCCGGCTCGGTGCTCGACGTGGGCGGCCAGTCGACGGCCGAGAACGCACCGGTCGGCGTGTACGGCTCGAACACCGGAGCGAATCAGCTGTGGACCATCCAGGACACGCAGCTCGTGTCGATCCAGCCGGTCGCGGTCGCGACCCTCGCCGGAAGCGCGCCCTCCCTGCCGTCCACCGTCGTGCCGGTCTACCGTTCCGGCGCGGGCTCGCCGGTGGCCGTGACCTGGGACACCGCGGGTGCCGACTGGAGCGTGCCGGGAACGGTCGCCCTCCGTGGCTCCGGCACCGATCTGTTCGGGCACGCCTTCGACTCCGCCGTCGCGACGGTGGACGTGGGAGGCTACAGCCGCACCGATCCGGTGTCGCTGACGACCTTCGCGGGCGTCTCCGCGGCCGCGGTGCGTGCCGCGGCCCCCGCCACCGTCCCGGCCCACGTGGGCGCGAGCGGCGCGACCCACGACGCCGCCGTGACGTGGGACTGGACCGCCGTCACCGACGCCGCGCTGGCCAACCCCGGCGTGGTCACGGTGCCCGGTGTCGCCGTCTCGAACGATCCGGCCGCCCCGTCCCTCCCGGCGACGTTGTCCCTGATCGTCACCACCCCGTCGGAGCGGAACGTGGCGACGGACCAGGCGACGAAGGCGACGGCGACCTCGACCGAGAGCGGCTACTCCGCCGACAACACCCGGAACGGCACCACGACCGACAAGGGCTGGTCGAACTGGGTGTCGACGAACAAGCCGACCTCCAGCACGCTGACCTACGACCTCGGCGGCACGCAGACGGTGAACCACGTGACCGTCTACGCGTACAAGGACGGCTCGACCACGAGCTGGCCGAGTCAGCTCACGGTGCAGTACGCGGACGCACTCGGCGCGTGGATCGACGCGCCGGGCTCGCCGACCGTCGTCCCCGTCCCGGCGGACGGCAGCGCTCCGATCGTCGACGTGCCCGTCGGCGGGGTCAACACAGCGAAGGTCCGGGTGGTCATGACGGCGTACCCGAACACGCACATGACGATCGCCGAGGTGCAGATCTACGCGCGCACCGCCGGCGCGGGAGCGGTCGCGGGCCTCGCCGCCCTCACCGTGGGCGGACAGCCGGTGGCGGGCTTCGCGACCGGGACGACCGCGTACACCGTGGCCACCCGTGGTGCGGCCGTGCCGGCGCTCGCGGCGGTCGCAGTGGATGCGAAGGCCCGGGTCGCCGTCACCCAGCCGTCGGCCGGGAACGGCCACGTCGGCACCGTGGTCGTGACGAGCGAGGACGGCACAGCGACGGCGACCTACACGGTCGCCCTCGACCGCGGGATCGCCCTCGCCGTCACCGACCTGCGCGCTGCTCGCGTCGCCGAGCCGGTCACGGCGAAGGTCACGGTCGACCCGGCGGACGCCACCCTGCGGTACACCTGGCTGGTGGACGGCGTCGCCGTCGTGACGGACGCGGCCGACGCCTCGTACACGCCGCAGGCCGCCGACGAAGGGCTCCCGCTCCGTGTCTCGGTGAACGCGACGGCGGGCGGCTTCACGACGACCTCGGTGGCATCGAACACGGTCACGGTCGGCGCGAAAGCCCCCGAACCGGCCCCGGCCGTGACCGACGTCGTCGATGCCGCGGGCCGTCCGCTGGCGGAGGGCGCTGTGCTCACGCCCGGCGACGCCGTGACCGTCACCGTCGACCCGACCGTCGTGGGCACGGAGTATGCGCTCGAGTTCCACTCCACGCCGGTCACCCTCGCTACGGCGATCGGCGACGGCGGCGCGATCGTCCTCTCCGGCACCGTCCCGGTGGACGCGGCAGCCGGGAGCCACCGGCTCGTGGTCCGCACCGCAGCGGGTGAACTGTGGAGCATCGGCGTGACGGTGGCGGCCGTCGCCGGTTCCGTCGGCAGCGGCACGGATCCCGCAGGCGGCCTCGCCGACACCGGGAGCACGGCGCCGGTCGTCGCGGGTGCGCTGGCCCTGTTGCTCGTCGCCGCCGGTACGGGGGCGCTGCTGATCCGCGGGCGACGGAGGCGCACCGTCTGACGGCCGCGGCGGAAGCCGGATCGTCGCCTTCCGTCCGCCACTGCCGTCCGCCCCTTCGCGCGCCCCTGCCGCCCGGCCCACCGCCGGACGGCAGGGGCGCACCGGTAGTCTCGGGAGGGTGAGCAGCAGCATCCCCTCCCCTCGCGTGGCCGTCGTCGTCGTCGCCGCCGGCAGCGGCACCCGCCTGGGGGCGGGTCTCCCCAAGGCGTTCGTCCGGTTGGCGGGCCGGACCCTGCTGGAGCGGTCGCTCGGCGCGGTGCGCGGCCTGGCGGAGCCGGCCCAGACGATCGTGGTCGCGCCGGCCGAGCACCTCGACGAGGCGCGGACGATCGCCGAAGCCGCGCTGGGCGACGTCGCCCCCGTCGCCGTCGTGCCCGGCGGGGAGACCCGCCAGCGCTCCGTCGCCGCCGGGCTCGGCGCTCTCGCCCCGGACATCGACGTCGTGCTGGTCCACGACGCCGCACGCGCCCTCACCCCGCCCGCCCTCTTCGACGCGGTCGTGGCCGCCGTGCGCAGCACCGGCCACGGCGTCATCCCCGGCCTGCCGGTGAGTGACACCATCAAACGCGTCTCGCCCGACGGAGAGGTGCACGAGACGGTGGACCGCTCGGCGCTCTCGGCCATCCAGACACCCCAGGGGTTCCCGCGCGACCAGCTGCTGGCGGCGTACGCGGCGGCGGAGCGTGACGAGACCGACGACGCCGGACTCGTCTCCGCTGCCGGGCACCCGGTCTCCGTCGTCCCGGGAGACGCGCACGCCTTCAAGATCACGACGCCGTGGGACCTGCGCAGGGCCGAGGAGCTCCTCGGCGGCACCGGTGGGGGAGACGCGGTGCCGCGTACCGGCTTCGGCACCGACACGCACGCGTTCGACGCCGAAGCGGAGCTGTGGCTGGCTGGTCTGCACTGGCCGGGGGAGGCCGGGCTCGCCGGGCACAGCGACGGAGACGCGGTGGCGCACGCCATCGTCGACGCCCTGCTCTCCGCCGCCGCACTCGGTGACATCGGCACCGTCTTCGGCACCGACGACCCGCGACTCGCCGACGCGCGCGGCGCTGTCTTCCTCGCCGAAGCACGCCGCCTGGTCGAGGAGGCGGGCTACCGGATCGGCAACGTCACCGCGCAGATCGTCGGCAACCGCCCGAAGTTCGCACCCCGCCGGGCCGAGGCGCAGGAGGCGCTCGCCGCCGTGCTCGGAGCACCCGTCTCGGTCGGCGCGACCACCACGGACGGGCTGGGCTTCACCGGTCGCGGGGAGGGCATCGCCGCCTTCGCGACCGTCCTCCTCCTGCCACGCTGAGCGCGCGGACCCCGCGGCCCGTAGGCTGTATGCCGTGACTCTGCGACTCTACGACACGAAGGCCGGCGCGCTGCGCGACTTCGTCCCCCTCCGCTCCGGCGCCGTGGGGATGTACGTCTGCGGTCCGACCGTCCAGTCGTCGCCGCACATCGGCCACCTGCGCTCGGCCCTCGTCTACGACCAGCTGCGCCGCTGGCTGACCTACCGCGGGTTCGACGTCACCCTGGTGCGCAACGTCACGGACATCGACGACAAGATCCTGATCAACGCCGCCGCAGCGCAGGCCGAGGGCAGCAGCGAGGAGTGGTGGGCGCTGGCCTACCGGTACGAGCTGGAGTTCACCGCGGGCTACACCGCGCTCGGTGTGCAGCCGCCGACCTACGAGCCCCGCGCGACCGCCAGCATCCCGCAGATGCAGCAGCTCATCGAGCGGCTGATCGAGGGCGGCCACGCGTACGCCGCCGCCGACGGCTCCGGAGACGTCTACTTCGACGTGAAGAGCTGGGCCGCCTACGGCGAGCTCACCCGGCAGAGCATCGACAACATGGAGGCCGCGGCCGACGCCGACCCGCGCGACAAGCGCGACCCCCGCGACTTCGCCCTCTGGAAGGGCCGCAAGGCCGACGAGCCGGAGTCTGCCGCGTTCCCCTCCCCGTGGGGCGACGGACGACCAGGCTGGCACATCGAGTGCTCCGCGATGTCGCGGCGCTACCTCGGGCCGCAGTTCGACATCCACGGCGGCGGGCTCGACCTGCGCTTCCCGCACCACGAGAACGAGCTGGCGCAGTCGACCGCTGCCGGCGACGCCTTCGCGAACTACTGGGTGCACAACGGCCTCGTGCACGTCAACGGGCAGAAGATGAGCAAGTCGCTCGGCAATTCGGTCTACGCGACCGACCTGCTCGGCGCGGCCCGACCGCTCGTCGTCCGCTACTACCTCGGCTCGGCGCACTACCGCTCCACCATCGACTTCCACGACGGCTCGCTCGCCGAGGCCGACGCGGCCCTGGACCGCATCGCCGGCTTCTTCGAGCGCGTCGACCGCCGGCTCGGCGGCACACGCTTCGCCGGGAGCGGGGCCGAGGTCGTGCCCGACGCGTTCGCGGAGGCGATGGACGACGACCTGGCGATCCCACAGGCCCTCGCCGTCCTGCACGACACCGTGCGTTCAGGAAACGCCGCGCTGGATGCGGAAGACTTGGAGGCCGCCGCCTCCGCGCGCGGCCAGGCACTCGCCATGACCGAGGTCCTGGGCATCAACCCGTTGTCCCCCCAGTGGAGCCGTTCGGGCTCGTCCGCCGCCGACGCGGCGCTCGGCCAGCTGGTCGAGCGGCTGCTCGACGACCGGCAGGCCGCCCGGCAGGTCCGCGACTTCGCGGCCGCCGACCGTATCCGGGACGAGCTGACCGGCGCGGGCATCATCATCGAAGACACCCCGACGGGGTCGCATTGGAGTATCGAATCATGAAGAGTTCGGGTGGGAAGTCCCGCGGCGGCGCCGTGCGGAAGGGGCGCAAGGGCGCCCAGGTCGGCAGCGGCGGCAACGGGCGCCGTGCGCTCGAAGGCAAGGGCCCGACGCCGAAGGCCGAGGACCGCGAGTACCACGTCGCCCACAAGAACAAGGTGCTGCGCGAGCGCGCCGCGGCCAAGCAGGCCGGGCGGGGCGGAGGCCGCGACGGTGCGCCGCGCGGTGCGTCCGGCGCCGCCCGCCGGGCCAAGAGCGGCGACGAGAGCGAGATCGTCACCGGCCGCAACTCGGTGCTCGAGGCACTGCGCGCCCGCATCCCGGCCACGACCCTCTACATCGCCGCGCGCGTGGAGATGGACGACCGGATGAAGGAGATCCTCTCCATCGCGACCGGCCGGGCCATCCCGATCCTGGAGATCATGCGGCCGGAGCTCGACCGGCTCGCCGGCCGCGACGCCGTGCACCAGGGCGTGGCGCTGAAGGTCCCGCCGTACGAGTACGCCCACCCGGGCGAGCTGCTCGACCGCACCCTGCGCTCCGACGAGACGCCGCTCTTCGTCGCGCTCGACGGCATCACCGATCCGCGCAACCTCGGCGCGATCATCCGCTCCACCGCCGCGTTCGGCGGCCAGGGCGTCATCATCCCGCAGCGGCGCTCGGTCGGCATGACCGCCTCCGCGTGGAAGACCTCGGCCGGCGCCGCCGCGCGCACCCCCGTCGCGATGGCGCCCAACCTGACCCAGACGCTCAAGGCGTTCAAGCAGGCCGGCGTCTTCGTGCTCGGTCTCGACGGCGACGGCGATGTCTCGCTGCCCGGGCTGTCGTTCGCCGACCGTCCGGTCGTCATCGTCGTCGGCAGCGAGGGCAAGGGGCTCTCCCGCCTCGTCACCGAGACTTGCGACGCCGTCGTCTCGATCCCCATCAGCGCGGCGACCGAATCCCTCAACGCGGGCATCGCCGTCAGCGTCACCCTCTACGAGATCGCCAAGCTCCGCGCCGAGTCCTCCGGCTCCGCCGCGTAGCAGCCGAGTCCGCGCAAAGTACGCCGAAAACCGCCGAGTCCGCAGAGAATCTGCGGACTCGGCGGTTTCGTGTCGCGGGGGGTCAGAGCACGTGCGAGAGGAAGGTGCGCGTGCGCTGATGCTGGGGGTCGGCGATCATGGCGCGGGGGTCGCCGGATTCGACGACCACGCCGCCGTCCATGAAGACGAGCGTGTCGCCGACCTCACGGGCGAAGCCGATCTCGTGGGTGACGACGACCATCGTCATGCCCGACTGGGCCAGGCCCTTCATCACGTCGAGCACTTCGCCGACGAGCTCCGGGTCGAGTGCCGAGGTGGGCTCGTCGAACAGCATCAGCTTCGGGTCCATCGCCAGCGCGCGGGCGATGGCGACCCGCTGCTGCTGACCGCCCGAGAGCTGGCCGGGATAGGCGTTCGCCTTCTCGCCGAGGCCGACCCGGTCGAGCAGCTCGCGGGCCCGGGCGGTCGCCTGGTCGGGCTTCTGGCCGCCGACCATGATCGGCGCGGTCGTCACGTTCTCCAGCACCGAGAGGTGCGGGAAAAGGTTGAAGCGCTGGAAGACCATCCCGATGTCGCGGCGCTGGGCCGCGGCCTCCCGCGGCTTGAGGTCGTGCAGGCGGTCGCCGGCCTGACGGTAGCCGATCAGGGACCCGTCGACCAGGATGCGGCCGCCGTCGATGCTCTCGAGGTGGTTGATGCAGCGCAGGAAGGTCGACTTGCCCGAACCGGACGGCCCGATCACGCAGACCACCTCGCCCTGGTGCACGTCGAGCGAGACGCCCTTGAGCACGTGGTGGCTGCCGTACGCCTTGTGGACGTCCTCGGCCCGGACCATCGGCCGGGCGCCGGTCACGGTGCCGCTCATCGGCCCGCTCCTTCCGTCGGGGTGGGTGCGGGATGCTCGCCGGCCGGGGCGGCGCCGGCCGCCCCGATCGCCACGGTCTCGGGCATCGGCTCGGGGACGTGTCCGCCGCCGCGCTGGTCGAAGCCGCGGGCGAACCGCCGCTCCAGGAAGTGCTGGCCGATCATCATCAGCGACGTGAACGCCAGGTACCAGACCGAGGCGACGAGCAGCAGCGGGATGGGGTTGAGCGTCTCGGCCGAGATGTCCCGCGAGCGGGTGTAGAGGTCGAGGCTGAACGGCACCGCGGTGACGAGGGACGTCGTCTTCAGCATCGAGATGACCTCGTTGCCCGTCGGCGGGATGATCACCCGCATCGCCTGCGGGAGGACGATCTTGCGCATCGTCTGCGACCGGGTGAGGCCGAGGGCTGTCGACGCCTCCTTCTGCCCCAGGTCGACCGAGAGCAGACCGGCGCGGACGATCTCGGCCATGTACGCCGCCTCGTTGAGCGCCAGACCGAACACGGCGATCCAGAACACGTCGAACAGGTCGATGCTCTCGAACACGAGCCAGGGCTGCTGGAACGGGATGCCGATCTCGATGGTGCGGTAGATCGTCGAGAGCAGGCCCCAGAAGACCAGCTGCACGTAGACCGGGGTGCCGCGGAAGATCCAGATGAACACGCCGGATGCCCAGCGGACGATGTAGTTCGGGCTCTGCCGCATGACCGCCAGCAGCACGCCGAGCACCACCGCGATGATCATCGAGAGCACCGTGAGCAGCAGCGTGACCCCGGCCGCCTGCACGATGCGCGGGTCGAACAGGTACTGCGCGAACGCGGACCAGTCGTAGGCCTCGCGCCGGCTCGCGTCGATCACGAAGAGTGCGAGCGCGAGCACGATCACCACGCCGGCGACGGCGCGCCAGGGGTGACGGACCGGCGTGGAGCGGATGGCCGGGGCTCCGGTCACAGGATGGAGGCCCGGGTCGGTGGAGCGCCGACGGCCGGCACCGCGCGAGGCGGTGCCGGCGTCGGGAGCGCTATTCGGTCGCGCCATTGATCTGCATCGTCTCGAGTGCGCCGTTCTCGACGCCCCAGTACGTGAGGATCTTCGTGTAGCTGCCGTCCTTCTGCAGGTCCTGCAGCGCTGCGAGGATGGCCTTCGCGAACTCGCCGCGGTCCTTCTTCACCGGAGTGCCCGAGAGCAGCGAGTCGTAGATCGGGGAGGTGACGAGCTTGCCCTTGCTGAGCTTGGTCGCATAGCCGATGACGGGGGAGTCGGCGACCATCGCGTCGGCGCGACCGAGCGTGACCGCGGCGGTCGCGTCGTCCTGGGTGTCGTAGCCGAGCTGGGTGACCTTCGCCTTGCCGGCGGCCTCGCACTTCTTGTCGACCTCGGGCAGGTAGACCAGCGGCGCCGACCCGCCGTTCTGCACCGCGACCTTCAGCCCGCAGACGTCGAGCTCGTCGGTGATCGGCTTCGCGGCGGGGGAGGCGAACTGGTTGCCCGCGGTGAAGAAGTCGACCATGTCGAGCGTCTCCTCCCGCTTCTTGGTGTCGTAGTAGCCGCCGAGGCCCATGTCGTACTTCTCGCCGAGGATGCTCGGGACGATGTTGTCGAACTTGGCGACCCGGTAGTCGGTCTTCACACCGAGCTTCGAGGCCACCGCGTCGATGAGGTCGATCTCCCAGCCGATCGGGGCGCCGTCCTTGTCCTTGAACTCGTTGGGAGCGTAGGTGGGGTCGACGCCGATCACGAGCTTGCCGGCCTTCTGGATGTCGGCGGGCAGCAACTCGGCCGCGGTGGAGCTCTTCTCGATCGTCAGGTCGGTGAGGGCGGTCTGCCGGTCCGCGCTGCCCGCGGCGCCGCTGGAGCAGCCGGTGAGCACGGCGGCGACGGCGGCCACGGCGAGGACGGTGAGGGTGCGATTTCTCATGGTGCTGTCTCCTTGGGGGTGTGCTGTGCGGGACGGGACCATCAGCGCGCGGCGGGGAGGGCCGCGTACACGGACTCCCCGGCGACGAAGGTCTCGATGGTGCGGGTGTCGGCGATCGTGTCCGCCGGGTGGGCGAACGGGTCTCGGTCGACGACGGCCAGGTCGGCCCAGTTGCCCACCGCGATCGACCCGGTGAGGTCGTCGCGGCCGTTGATGCGTGCGGCGCCGCTGGTGTAGGCGCGCAGGGCGGCGGCGAGGGTCAGGCTCTCGTTCGGGAGGAAGGCCTCGGGGTTGTGGTCGGGGTGCCACGACGGCACCCGGCGGTTGACCGCCACGTGGATGCCGAGCCAGGGGTCCGGGCTGGTGACCGGCCAGTCCGATCCGGCGCAGAGGTGGGCGCCGGCGCCGAGCAGGGAGGCGAACGGATACTGGGTGGTGGTGCGCTCCGCGCCGAGCAGAGGCACGTTCAGCTCGACCATCTGCGGGTCGTAGCAGGCCCAGAGCGGCTGGATGTTGGCGGCGACGCCCAGGGCGGCGAAGCGGGCGCGATCGTCCGGGTGGACGACCTGCAGGTGCGCGATGTGGTGGGTGGTCCCGCTGTCGCCGTTGGCGTGCCGCGCGGCCTCGACGGCGTCGAGCGACTCGCGCACGCCGCGGTCGCCGATGGCGTGGAAGTGCACCTGGAAGCCGGCGGCGTCGAGGCGGCTGACGTAGCCCGCGAGCAGTTCGGGATCGACGAACGAGATGCCGTCGTCGTGCGTCTCGCCGGGGCCGCACCGGTGCTCGTACGGCTCGATCATGGCGGCGGTGCGGTTCTCGACGATCCCGTCCTGCATCACCTTGACGGTGGTGACGCGGAAGCGCTCGTCCTGGAAGCGCTCCCGGAGTGCCTCGATGCGCGCGATCTGCTCGACGCCGCGCTCACGCTCCCACCAGATGGCGCCGTTGACGCGGGCGTGCAGTGCGTCCTCGTCCATCGCGCGCTGGTAGGCCTCGACGATGTCGGCGGAGTGGTTGCCGTAGTCGCCGATCAGGGCGTCCTGCCAGCCGGTGATGCCGAACGAGTGCAGGTGGCGCTGCGCTTCGAGCAGGCCGGCGTACTGTTCCTCGGCCGTCGCGTCGGGCGCCAGCCGCAGAGCGAGCATCCGTGCGCCCTCGTGCAGGGTGCCGGTGGGGAGGCCGTCGGCGTCGCGTTCGATCCGGCCGTCGACCGGGTCGGGGGTGTCGCGGTCGATGCCGGCCCGGCGCAACGCCTCGGAGTTGACCCAGGCGCTGTGGTGGTCGCGGTTGGAGATGACCATCGGCCGGTCGGGACAGATCGCATCGAGGTCGGCCGCCAGCGGCGCACCGCCCGCGAAGGCCGCCTGCTGCCAGCCGCCGCCGACGATCCACTCGCGCTCCGGGTTGGCGGCGGCGTAGTCGGCGATGATCCGCAGGTAGTCCTCGCGGGTCCAGCCCGACGAGAGGTCGCAGGCGAGTCGCTCGACCCCGGCTTCGACGGGGTGCACGTGGGAGTCGATCAGGCCCGGGAGGAGCATCCGGCCCGTCAGATCGATCACGCGGGTGCTCGCCGTGATGCCGGCGGCGACGTCCGGGCCGAGCGCGGCGATGCGTCCCGCGGCCACGCCGACGTCGAGCCGCCGCGGCGCCTCCGAGACTCCGTCGAACACCATGCCGTCGACGAATGCGAGGTCGAGCTCCACTGCCACGTGCCACCCATCTCTTCGTCGCCGCAGCTGTGCGGCGAAGGAGGAAAACGCTCGGGAAATCCGAACTGAATCGATTGAGAACTTGATCGATTAATCTGGGACTATACAATGCGATGGAGCCGCGATGCAATCGCTGTGCACGCGCCGTGCATGCGCAGGCCTATCGCAGGCCGATCGCAGGGCGATCGCGGTGCGGAACCCGCCCCGCAGGCGCCGCGGCAGGAGAGGAGCGACGATGCCGACCATGACGTTGGCCGACATCGCCGAGCGCGCCGGCATCTCCCGGGCCGCCGTCTCCCTCGCCCTGAACGGCAAGAAGGGCGTCTCGGAGGAGACCCGGGCGCGGGTGCTCGCCATCGCCAAGGAGTCCGGCTACCGCATCAACCGGCTCGGGCGCGCGCTGCGCCAATCCCGCGCCGGAGCGGTCGGGCTCTACCTGCCCGAATCCGCCGTCCACTTCGGCTACTACACCGAGACCACCCTCGGCCTCACCGAGCGGCTGCACGAAGCCGACCTCTCGCTCCTGATCGTGCCGAGCACGCCGACCAGCCCGCGGATCGAGTCCTTCCCGCCGGTCGACGGGTTCATCCTGATCGAGCCGCACTCCGACGACGAGGGCGCGGCGATGATCCTCGCCCAGGACCTCCCCGTGGTCACCGGCGACTCCCCGCCGCCCGGCTTCTCCGACCCGTGGGGGATCGTCGAGTCGCCCAACACGCGAACGACCCGGGAGGTGCTGGACCGGTTCGTCGCGCTCGGCTCCGGGCAGCCGGGGCTGCTGCTGGTGGAGCAGGTCTCCGCTTGGGCGCAGGAACTCGAATCCGCCTACCGCGCGTGGTGCGCGGAGCGCCGGCTGGAGCCGCGCGTGCTGGTGACCACCATCCACGAGGAGAACGGTACGCTTGCCCGCCGCCTGGCCGAGTGGACCCGCGAGCAGGGGGTCGACGCGATCCTGGTCGGCGCGGACGGCGTCGCCGTGCGCGTGGCCGGCCTGCTGCGCACCCTCGGGATGCGTCCGGGCGTCGACATCCGGCTGGTCTCGGGGGTGGACAGTCTGATCATGGAGTTCCACACGCCGCCGATCACCTCGGTCGACCTCCAGCCGCGCGCGTTCGGCCGCGCCTGCGGGGAACTGCTGCTGGAGCTGATGGAGCACGACCGTCCCGCCGAGACGGTGCGTCGCGGTCTCGACGCCGTCCTCCGGGTGCGCGACTCAGGCTAGGCGGTCGCCTCGCCTCGTGGGCGACGGAGGAGATCCCTGCTCGACGCGGGAGATTCCGCGGGGAGCGGAGGAGATACGGGGCGTTCCCGCGCCGGTCTCCTCCGGAGCCCGCGATCCGGGCACTGCACGGACCGGGGCGCCTCCGCTCCCGCCGTCGGCTCAGACCTTCGAGCGCCAGTCGTCGGCGTCGTCCTCGTCGTCGTCGAGACCGGCCGCGCGCCGGATGGTCGGGATGCTCATGGTGTCGGTCGCCGGGGCGATCACCGTGGCCTCGTCGCGACGGTGACGCAGCACGTCGTTGATGTACGAGGTGAGCGCCTCGGCGAGGGGGACGTCCCTGCCCTCGTTCTGCGACATGAACCAGCGGTGCTCCAGCAGCTGGTGGAACACCTCCGCCGGCTCGAGCTTGCCCTTGAGGTCCGCCGGGATGGCGCGCACCACGGGCTCGAAGACGCGCAGCAGCCACTCGTGCGCCATCGCCTCCTCGTCGAGGCCCTGCTTGCCGAGCGTCGCCGAGTACGAGTCGAGGTCGTTGAGCAGGCGCCGGGCCTGGTTCTCGCCGGTGTCGAGGCCGGTGAGGCGCAGCAGACGGCGCTGGTGATGGCCCGCGTCGACGACCTTCGGCTGGATGCGCACCGTCGTTCCCTCGTCCGAGGTCTTGATGGCGAGCTCCTCGATGTCGAAGCCCAGCTCGTTCAGGCGCTCGACGCGCTGGCTGATGCGCCAGCGCTCGGAGGAGGAGAACGACTCGCTGCCCGTCAGCTCCTTCCAGAGCGAGCGGTAGGCGGCGACGATGCCGTTGGAGACGCTGATCGGGTCGAGCTCCTCGTCGATGCGACCGCCGGCCTCCAGGTCCATCAGCTCGCCGGCGATGTTGACGCGGGCGATCTCCAGGTCGTTCTCACGCTGGCCGTTGGAGAGCCCGTCGTACAGCTGGCCGGTCTCGGCGTCCACCAGGTAGGCGGCGAAGGAGCCGGCGTCGCGACGGAACAGGGTGTTCGACAGGGAGACGTCCCCCCAGAAGAAGCCGACGATGTGCAGACGCACCAGCAGCACGGCCAGCGCGTCCACGAGGCGGGTGGCGGTGTCGGGCCGCAGCGTCTGCGAGAACAGCGCGCGGTACGGGAGGGAGAACTTGAGGTGCCGGGTGACCAGGGCCGCGTTCAACTCGTTGCCGTCGTCGTCCGTCCGGTTCTTGATGACCGCCACCGGGTCGACGCAGGGCACGTCGAGGCGCTGCAGGGTGCGCAGCATGTCGTACTCGCGCTGGGCCATCTCGGCCGTCGTCTCCTTGATGGCGATGACGTAGCCGGAGAGGTTGGCGAAGCGCACGAGGTGCCGGCTGATGCCCTTCGGCAGCAGGGCGATGTGCTCGGCGGACCACTGGTCGAGGGGGATGTTCCAGGGCAGGTCGAGCAGTGCGGGGTCGACCGTCGCTGCGGTGATGTTGACGGAGCCGGCCATGATGGTGCCTTCCGGTGTCGGTGCGGGAGGGGGAAAGCACTCTGCCGCAGCCCGGGAACCGGACTGCGGCAGAGTGGGATTCCTTCTCAGGAGCCTAGTGCGCGCGACCTCAGTCGACGACGGCGCCGCCGAGGCGCTCGCCCGACTCGGCGTGGAAGGCGTGCACGTGGCCCGGCTTCGGGGTGATGAACACCGTGTCGCCGGCGTTCGGGTGCACTCGGCCGTCGACGCGGCCGACGATGTCGGTGCGCTTGCCGTCGACCTCCGAGTGGCCGTACAGGTAGCCGTCGGCGCCGAGCTCCTCGACGAGGTCGACCGTCACCTTGAGGCCGCTGCCCTCGGTGGACGACACGACGACGTCCTCCGGGCGGACACCGATGGTGACGGCGGAGCCGGCGGCGGCGAGGATGTCACGCTCGACCGGGACGACCGCGTTGCCGAACTGGATGCCGCCGTCGGTGACGTCGGCCGTGAACAGGTTCATGGCCGGGCTGCCGATGAAGCCGGCGACGAAGACGTTCTTCGGCTGCGCGTACAGGTCGCGGGGGGTGCCGACCTGCTGCAGGACGCCGTCCTTGAGGACCGCGATGCGGTCGCCCATGGTGAGCGCCTCGGTCTGGTCGTGCGTGACGTAGACCGTGGTGACGCCGAGGCGGCGGGTGAGCGACGCGATCTGCGTACGGGTCTGGACGCGGAGCTTGGCGTCGAGGTTCGACAGCGGCTCGTCCATGAGGAACACCTGGGGGGAGCGGACGATCGCGCGGCCCATGGCGACGCGCTGACGCTGACCACCGGAGAGCGCCTTCGGCTTGCGGCCGAGGTAGGGCTCCAGGTCGAGCAGCTTGGCGGCCTCGAGGACGCGCTGGGCGCGCTCCTCCTTGCCGACGCCGGCGATCTTGAGCGCGAAGCCCATGTTCTCCGCGACGGTCATGTGCGGGTACAGCGCGTAGTTCTGGAACACCATCGCGATGTCGCGGTCCTTCGGCGGAACGTCGGTGACGTTGCGCTCGCCGATGAAGATGTTGCCGTCGTTGACCTCTTCCAGACCCGCGAGCATGCGGAGGGAGGTCGACTTGCCGCAGCCCGACGGGCCCACGAGGACGAGGAACTCGCCGTCCGCGATGTCCAGGTCGAGCGCGTCCACGGCGGGACGGTTGGAACCCGGGTAGAGCCGGGTCGCCTTGTCATAGGTGACAGTCGCCATTTTCTCTTTTTCTCCTTCACCGGCAGGTACGTGCCGGACGATCCGTTGTGATGGATGAACGTGGCGTCGACGTCCGTTGGGCATCGGCGCCGCAATCCCCCATAATATGGCATCGGCGCGGGTGCCGACGACCGCCCCTGGGGTCGAGGCGCCGGCGTCGTGCCTGCGCGTTCAGCGACCGTCTGGTCTATTCCCAGACTGCCCGAATAGGATCGTCCGGTTGCGTGCGTCCCCGGTGCACGACGACGCCGCTGCGTCCCCCCTGCGCAGCCCCGAACGACCCCGAGAGTGTGATTGCCCCTATGACCGATCCCGACGAGAACGGCGACGTCCGTGCGGCCGCGCGGGAGAAAGCGCGCCAGCTCCGCACGTCCCAGCAGCGCAAGGACCGTCGCAACAGGACCCTCATCGGCAGCGGAATCGCGCTCGGCGTGCTCGCCGTCATCGCGATCGTCGCCGTCGTCATCGTCGGCGCCATCCGCCCCACCGTCCCCGGCCCGAAGAACATGGCCAGTGACGGCGTCGTCGTGGGCGCAGGCCTGAAGGTCGTCGCGACCCCGGCCCTCGCCGCCGACTCGAAGCCCGTCGCGACCACGCCGAACCCCGAGGCGAACACCGTCGACATCCGCATCTACGCCGACTACCTCTGCGACCTCTGCGGCGACTTCCAGCGCACGAACCTCTCGCAGCTCCAGCCGCTGGTGAAGGACGGCGCGGTGACCGTCGAGATGCACCCGGTCGCGATCTACACCAGTCACTCCGCCGGCACGAAGTACTCGCTCCGCGCGGCCAACGCTGCGGCCTGCGTGGCGAACTACTCGCCGGAGGCCTTCTGGGCTTTCAACGCCTCCCTCTTCCAGAAGCAGCCCAAGGAGGGCAGCCCGGGCCTCAGTGACGAGCAGTTGAAGACGCGCGTCGCCGACGCGAAGGCGAGCAGCGTCTCCAGCATCGACTCGTGCATCGACGACGGCCGGTTCAAGAGCTGGGCCACCAGCGCAAGCGATCGCGCGCTGAGCGGGCCGATTCCGAACTCGGATGTCAAGAAGATGACGAACGCGCTCCTGGTGCTGGTCAACGGCAAGCCGTACACCGGCTCGTTGACGAGTGCCGACGACTTCAAGGCGTTCGTGCTGCAGGCGCAGGGCGACGAGTACTCGTCGACCTCCACCCCTACCCCGACTCCGACTCCCGCGGGCTGACGCCTCGAGCGATCTCCACGCCATCCTCTAGGATGGTGGGCGACGGGCCAGCCGTCGTCGCCGGCTTAGCTCAGTTGGTAGAGCACTCGCCTTGTAAGCGAGCGGTCGCGGGTTCGAGTCCCGCAGCCGGCTCCATCCGCCTTCGGCGGTTCGTGTCGCGGTGGACGCCGCGACCCCTCCTCGCGGCGGCTCGCTCCGCGCCCTCTGCGTCGCGCGTCTGCCGCGCCGCACGCCGCTCCGTCCGCACGCGCTGCCCTGCCACGACTGTGTCGTCGCACCTTGTCGCTGCGCTTCCGCACGCCTATGATCGGTGTGCGATATCAGAACGCTGTGTTCGATAATCGAACAATCTATGCCCCACAGTGCAGTGAGGAGAACCCGTGCAGTTCCACCACCACGGCTACGTGTCCGGAGACCCGCGCGTCCAGCCCGCCGCAGGGACGGGGATCGACCGCCCCGACGACCTGCCCGACGAGGTCGACGTGCTCATCGTCGGCTCCGGGCCGGCCGGGATGATCGCCGCCGCGCAGCTGTCGCAGTTCCCGGGCGTCACGACGCGCATCGTCGAACGCCGCCCCGGGCGCCTGGCGATCGGGCAGGCCGACGGCATCCAGGCGCGCAGCGTCGAGACCTTCGACGCCTTCGGCTTCGCCGAGCGGATCATCGCCGAGGCCTACCGCATCACCGAGATGGCGTTCTGGAAGCCGGACCACGACGATCCCTCGCGGATCGTCCGGGCCGCTCGCGCCGTGGACGACCCCACCGGCATCAGCGAATGGCCGCACCTCATCGTCAACCAGGCACGCGTGCTCGACTACTTCGCGGAGTACATGGCGAACGCCCCGACCCGGATGCGACCCGACTACGGCTACGCGTTCGCCGGGCTGACCGTCACGGACGACGGAGACGACCACCCGGTCCACGTGCGGCTCGTGCGCACGGCGGGGGAGCGCGAGGGGGAGGAGCGGTCGATCCGCGCCCGGTACGTCCTCGGCGCCGACGGCGCGCGCAGCGCGGTGCGCGAGTCCATCGGCTGCACCCTCCGCGGCGACCAGGCCAACCACGCCTGGGGCGTGATGGACGTGCTCGCGGTCACCGACTTCCCGGACATCCGCACGAAGTGCTCCATCCAGTCGGAGGCCGGCAACATCCTGCTCATCCCCCGCGAGGGAGGCCATCTCTTCCGCATGTACGTCGACCTCGGCGAGGTGCACGAGGGCGACAACGGTGCCGTGCGCGCCACGACGATCGAGCAGATCATCGCGAAGGCCAACGAGATCCTGCACCCCTATGTGCTCGACGTGAAGAACGTCGCCTGGCACAGCGTCTACGAGGTGGGGCACCGGCTGACCGCCCGGTTCGACGACGTGACCGCGCAGGAGCTCGGCAGCCGCACCCCGCGGGTGTTCATCGCCGGCGACGCCTGCCACACGCACAGCGCCAAAGCGGGTCAGGGGATGAACGTCTCCATGCAGGACGGGTTCAATCTCGGCTGGAAGCTCGGCCACGTGCTCGAGGGCCGCAGCCCGGAGGCCCTGCTGGCGACCTACTCGGCCGAGCGACAGGTCATCGCGAAGAACCTGATCGACTTCGACCGGGAGTGGTCGTCGCTCATGGCGACGAAGCCCGACGAACTCGGCGATCCGACCGAGCTGGAGGACTTCTACGTGCGGACGGCGGAGTTCCCGGCCGGGTTCATGACCCAGTACCCGCCGAGCCTGCTCATCGGGGAGCCGACGCATCAGGAGCGGGCATCCGGCTTCCCGCTCGGCAAGCGGTTCAAGTCGCCGAACGCGACGCGGGTCTGCGACGGCAACCCGGTGCACCTCGGCCACCACGCCAAGGCGGACGGTCGGTGGCGCGTGTACGTCTTCGCCGACACCGCGCTGCCAGGGGAATCCGCGCCGGTGGCCGCGCTCGCCGAGTGGCTGCTGGGCGCACCCGACTCGCCGGTCGTCGTCTCGACCCCGGAAGGGGCGGACCTGGACGCGCACTTCGACGTGAAGGTGATCTATCAGCAGCCGCACACCGAGGTCGACCTCGGTGCGGTCCCAGTACTGTTCCGGCCCCGGGTCGGACCGTTCCAGCTGATCGACCAGGAGAAGGTCTACGCCGTCGACCCTGACCACGACGTCTTCGAGGAGCGCGGGATCGATCGCGGGGGCGCGATCGTCGTGGTGCGGCCGGACCAGTACGTCGCGCACGTCCTGCCGCTCGACGCGACGGAGGAGCTGGCGTCGTTCTTCGCGCCGATCCTGGTCGCGCGCCGCACGGCGACGGTCTGAGTCGGTGCACCGAGTCCATTAATTCCGGCAGACGATTCTGAAACCTACCGTTCTCCCCGTAGGGTGGACTCCGTTGTCCACCTGGGGGAGGGTCCGTGAATCACAAGCGTGCGACCATCGTGCTCGTCGTCATCCTGGCGCTGGTCGCGATCGCGCTCTTCGGTTTCGGGACCTGGGCGGTGGTCAACGGCGAGACCGGTGCCGGGCACGGCACCGGTCCCGGTCCCGCCGGGATGGGGCTCGATCAGCGGGCGCCGACGATGAACGCCTTCGAGTAGGCCCAGCGCGCTGAAGCGGTCCCCGTGCACATGTACGCCGGGATGCCGCCGGTGCAGGGCTGGTCGCGGGTGAGCTCCCACCAGCCCAGTCCCGCGAATCCATTCGCCTTCGCGGCGGCGGCCACGGCGGTCGCGTTCGCCACGGTGAAGAGCTCGCCGGTGTCGTTCACGCCGATCATGGGGGTGACGGCGACCAGTGCGCGCCGCTGGGCATCGCTGAGTGCGGCGAACGCGCTCACCGACCTCAGCTGCGCGGCGGTCGCCGTCGCAGCGTCGATCGCCGCCTTCGCCATGTCGGTGACGCCGATCCCGTAGTCCATCGTCATCAGATTGACCGCCGAGAGCTGGACCCCCGCGGCGGTGAACTCGCGGATGGTGCGGAGCCCGCTGTCGAGCAGTCCCGTGGGCATCACCGGGAGGGTCAGGGAGACCTGGAGCGGGTGGCCCGCGGCGGCGCGCTGCTTCTGCAGCGCCGCCACGGCGGACGCCCGGCGCTGGTTGGCCGTCGCATCGGAGACGTCGGCGCCCTCGATGTCGAAGTCGACGCGGTCGAGTGCGAAGCGGGTGACGACCTTCGCGTACGCGGCGAGCAGCTTCGCGGGGTCGGTGCAGACGCGGGCGAGCTCGTCGTTCACCGCTCCGCCGAACGAGGCGATGACGCGGCCTCCTGCCGCCTGGAACGCGGCGATGTTCGGCTGGAAGTCCTGACCGCCGCCGATGGCGTACGCGGTGTAACCGGCCCAGGTGGGCGAGCAGGCGCTCCCCCGATCGGCCACCACGAACGCCGCGGTCACGGCCGGGGCGCCGCTCGCCCGGCTGAAGGCCGTGAGATCGGCGGTGGGCCAGAGGCCGAGGTCCACGTACGGGGCGATCAGCAGGGAGCCGGACGGAGCGGGGACGGTCGGTGTCGGTGTCGGTGTCGGTGTCGGTGTGGGGGTCGGTGTCGGCGTGGACGTCGGGGTGGGCGTGCCGTTGATGGTGCAGGACAAGGGGCTGCCGACGACGCGACACGCGGTCGGCACCAGCCCGGCGCCCGCGGCCTTGGTCGACGTCAGGCCGAAGGAGATCTCGCCACCGGCGGGGAGCGCCTTCGCATACGACGGCGCCGTCACGGTGAAGCCTCCCGCGCTCGTCGCAGCGGTCCCGTCCCAGAGGCTCACGACGGTCGTCGCGGTCGTGAAGCCGAGCTGCCAGGGCTCAGCGCGGTCCCGGAGGTGTTGCGGACGCGCACCGCGGATTGGAAGCCCGCCGTCCACTCGGAGGTCGTGCTCCACGTGACATCGAGGCCGCCGGAGGCCGGGGCGGGCGTCGCGGGCGTCGCGGTGGGGGTCGGAGTGGGAACGGGGGTCGGAGTGGGTGTGGGTGTGGGTGTGGGCGTCTGCGTCGGCGTGGACGTCTGCGTCGGCGGGGGAGTCGGTGTTGCGGTCGGCGTTCCCGTGGCGCCTCCGCCGACGGAGCCGCCGTTCACGGAGCAGGGCACGGAGACCCCCGCCGGCAGACCGACGACCGTGCACCCGGAGGGGACGAGGGCCGCCGTGCCCGCCTTCGTCGCGGTGACTCCGAAGTTCGCCTTCGTTCCGGGCGCCAGAGTCGTCGCCCACGCGGGCGCGCCGACGGTGAGGGTGCCGGCCGCCGAGGGCTGCTGCACGGCGGACCAGATGCTGACCAGGGTGTGCGGGAAGGTGAAGCGCACCTGCCAGGGAGTGAGCGTCGTCCGCGAGCCGTTGGCGACATCCACCGACGCCTGGAACCCGGTCGTCCACGAGTTGCTGACGCTCCAGGTGACATCGACACGATCGGTGGCAGCGCTCGCCGTGGTCGAGGCGACGGCCCCGCCGACGACGAGGGCCGCGGTCAGCAGGGCAGCGGCGAGGGCGGAGCGTCGGCGGTGCGACGATGCCGCCCCGGGAACGTCGGTGCCGGGAACGTCGGTGCCGGGCGCGTCGGGGCCGGGCGATGCGGTGCGGGGGGAGTCGATCACGGGGGAACCTCCACTCGGTGGCGGCCGATGCCGTCACCCGCGACTATCGGCGGCTCTGCGCGCGCGGTCAGTGCCCGCTCGCCGAAGCGGCGAATCATCGGCCGTCCCGGCGTTCTCGCGTGCACGTTCCGCCGTCGCGACGTCGTCGTCGTCCAGACTGGGAGGCATGGAATGCGTCTTCGTGAACGGGACGGTCGGCGTCGGCAAGTCGACGGTCGCGGATGCGATCAGCGCGGCGGAGGCCGCCCCGCACGCGGTCATCGACCTCGATGCGGTGCGTCGCATGCATCCCGCGCCCGTGGAGGACGTCTTCAACCACGAGCTCGAGCTGCGCAACCTCCGCTCCCTCGCTGCCAACTACCGGGAAGCGGGCGCGCGCCGGCTCATCCTGGCCGGAGTGATCGAGTCGGCCGCCGAGGTGGGCCGGTACGCGGAGGCCGCGGGCGCCACCGCGCTGCTCGTCTGCCGCCTGGTCGCCGCCCCGACGTCGGCGAACGGCGGCTCCGCTCCCGGCACCACGACGACCCCGCGGGCCTCGCCTGGCATCTGCGGCGGGCGGGGGAGCTCGCCGCCATCCTGGAGGGCGCCGCGCTCGAGGACGTGGTCGTCGACGCGACCGACGCGACGCCGTCGCAGCTCGCGCGTGCGGTCCGCGCCGCCGCCGGGTGGGATGCCGCGTAGCGACCGCGACGGCTGAGAATCGGCCGCCACGGCGCCTTTCGCCGCGTTTCGGTCCGTCGCGGTGACACCAGGCGCTGAGGCGGGTACGGCGCGCTCACCCGGACGAGTGCTCGTGCTCCAGATACGCGTCCAGGGTGGCCGAGCGGTGGCGGCGCGCGGCCGTCTCGATCTCGTCGAGCGGGGCGCCCCGTTCGATCTGCAGCACGATCGCCTCGTGCTCGCGCACCGACTCCTGCGCGCGCCCGGGGACGAAGGCGAACGTGGAGCTGCGGAGGTTGCCGAGCCGGCCCCACTCGGCGTCGACGAGGTCGCGGATGCGCCGGTTGGGACACGGGGCGAACAGCGTCGCGTGGAACTCGTGGTTCAGCGCGGTGAACGAGCCGGGATCGAAGTGATCGAGGCTGGCGACCATCCGGTCGTTGATGTCGCGGGCGCGGCGCAGGTCGTCGACGGTCAGGGCGCGTGCCGCGAGGGCGGTCGCCGCTCCCTCCAGGATCGCCAGCGTCTGCATGCTGAACGCGTACTGGGATTCGTCCACCATCGCCACGCGGGCGCCGACGTTGCGCTCGAAGGTGACCAGCCCCTCCGCCTCGAGCTGCCGGAGCGCCTCGCGCACCGGGACGACGCTCATGTCGAGCTCGGCCGCGATCGACCCGAGCACCAGCCGGTAGCCCGGGGTGTACTCGCGTCGCGCGATCCGCGCTTTGACCCAGTCGTACGCGGCCTGGGACTTGCTCTGCGTCTTCTCGTCCGTCGCCATCGAAAGGCGATCCTATCCGCCGCAGGCCGCCCGAGGTTCACGACGTGGCGCTCATTCCGCTCGAATGGGCGCCACATCGTGAACCTCGGCGGGCGTCAGCGGTTCGCGCGGACGATCTCCTGCTGGTATGGGGCGACGACGGCGGGGGAGATACGCAGATCGAGCAGGAGGAAGGGGCGCTCGTCCGCGGGACGCGCGGCCCACTCGCCGAGCACCGTGAGGTCGTCGAGGGTCCGCACCACGGCGGCCTCGGCGCCGACCGCGCGGGCGAGGCCGGCGAAGTCGACGGTCGGGATGAGCATCGGACCCTCGGCGAGGCCCTTGCGCCCGTAGACGTGCACCTCCGCGCCGTACGCCGCATCGTTCCAGACGACGGCGAGGCCGTGGCCCCGCGCGACGCGCACGGCCGACTCCAGGTCGGCCAGCGCCATCAGCCCGCCGCCGTCACCGGTGGTGAGCACGACGACGGACTCCGGGTGCGCGACGGCCGCGCCGGCGACGCTCGGGAAGCCGAGGCCGATCGACTGGTAGGCGGTTCCCACCATGATCATCCGGTCCGGGGAGGCCACCGGCCAGTACATGTTCGCCCAGCCGATGAAGTGCCCGCCGTCGGAGACCACCACTCGGTCCTCCGGCAGCAGCTCGCCGATGCGCGCGGCGGCCGCACGCGGGTCGAGGAGGCCGTCGGCGGCGAGGCCGCCCGCCTCGCCGCAGTCGTGGACGCGGAGCCCGCCCGGCTCGACCGCCTCGCGCCAGCCCGAGGGTGCGGCGGCGCGGGCGCTCAGCTCGGCGACCAGCGCCTCGGCGACCACCCGAGCGTCGCCGCGCAGGTAGGCGCCCACGTGGGGATGGGTCGCGGCCGCGCCCACATCCACCTGCACGACGCGCGTCCCCGGGGCGAACAGCTCGCCGAACCGCATCGTGAACTGGTTGAGGGAGGCGCCGAAGACGACGGCGACGTCCGCCTCGCGGATCAGGTCCATCGCCCCCTCCGCGCCGAACCCGCCGGCGACCCCGAGGTCGTACCGGGCGTCGGGGAACACGCCGCGGCCGAGGGCGGTCGTGGCGGTGACCGCGCCGGTGGCGTCGGCGAGGGCGCCGAGGGCGGTGCCTGCTCCCGCGATCCAGGCGCCGCGCCCGGCCAGCAGCACGGGCCGCTTCGCGCTCGCGAGCGCGTCCGCGGCGGCGGAGACGGAGGCGGCGGCGAACGGGCCCGTCGGGGCGACCGGCTCGGGCAGCACCGGCTGCGGGGCGGCCGGGATCGGGCCCGCCTCCCGGGTCGCGATGTCGTAGGGGATCGCGAGCACGGTCGGCACGCGATAGGTGAGCGCGTGCTCGACCGCGATCATGGTGGTGGCCGCGGCATCGGCGCGGCCCACGGTGTAGGTGCGGGCGCCGACCGCCGACGCGAGCGCGATCTGGTCGACGCCCCACGGCCGCGGGCCGGACGTCGGCTCGTCCCCGACCAGCAGGATGAGCGGGATCCGCGCCTGCACGGCCTCCGCCAGCGCGGTCAGGGTGTTCGTGAAGCCCGCGCCGTAGGTGGCGGTGGCGGCGGCGAGACCGCCGGACGCCCGGTGGAACGCGTCGGCAGCGACCACCGCGCCGCCCTCGTGACGCATGGCGGTGTAGGGGACGGCGCCCTGGCGCTCCAACGCGTCGAGGACGTAGGCGTTGCCGTTGCCCATCACCCCGAAGACGTGCTGGACGTGGGCGGCGAGGGTGGCGGCGACGTGAGCGGACACGGAGGGCATGGCGGAGCCTTTCGAGACAGAACGGATGGTGAGCTTCCGTATGTGTCCCACGCACGCATCCCCGCGCGCGCCTCGTGCCCTTTTTTCGAGCATCGGCGGGAGGCTCGGGAGCGGCCCGCCGGACTCTCGCAGTATAGCGAGGCGGCCGTGGAGCCTCAGCGCGGTGCGGGGCCGGTGCTCGAGCGGATGACCAGGCGGGTCGGCACGACGGTGGAGGTGACCGGTTCGGGACGTCCCTCGATCTCGGCGATGAGCAGCTCCACCGCCCGGCGGCCCGTCACCTCGAACTCCTGGTGGATGGTGGTCAGCGGCGGCCAGAAGGAGTCCGACTCGGCCATATCGTCGAACCCCACGACGCTGACGTCCTCCGGCACGCGGCGGCCGGCCTCGTGGAGCGCCCGCAGCACGCCGAGCGCCATGCGGTCGTTGGCGGCGAAGACCGCGGTGATCTCGGGTCGGGTCGCGATGGCGAGGCCGTGCTCGTACCCGGCCTGGGTCGACCAGTCGCCGTGCAGCACCTCGGGAACGGGGGCGCCCGCGGCCTCCAGCGTCTCGCGCCAGGCGGCCTCGCGGCGGGCGGCCGAGTACGACTCGGTGGGGCCGGAGATGTGCCAGACGGTCCGGTGGCCCAGCGAGAGGAGGTGCTCGGTCGCGAGCCGGGCGCCGAGCGCCTGGTCGTTGTCCACCTGGGGGTAATCGGGTCGCTGGGTGGAGTCGATGACGACGACGGAGAGGCCCTCGGGGAGCTCGACGTCGGCGCGGTCGACGATGTGCGCCTCGATGACGATCACGATGCCGTCGACGGCCTGCTCGAGCAGGCGGGAGAACGCGATGCTCACGTCCTTCTGGGTGGGGCGCTCCACGGGGACGACCGTGATCGAGTAGCCCGCGGTGGCCGCGTTGACGGCGATGGCGTCGAGCGTGCGCATGTTGCCGTACGACGAGAGGGTGAACATCACGACGCCGAGGTTGCGGAACCGGCCAGAGCGCAGGGCGCGGGCGGCGTGGTTCGGCCGGTAGCCGAGCGCGTGCATGGACGTCAGCACCCGCTCCCGCGTGGCCGCCTCCACATTGGTCAGGCCGTTCGCGACCCGCGACACCGTCTGGGTGGAGACGCCCGCGTGCGCGGCGACGTCGCCGAGGGAGGGGCCCCGCTTGCGTCCCGTGCGCGGCGCCGCGGCGGGCGCGGGATCGGCGATCGACTCGGTCATAGTTCCTCATTCTGCTGACTGCCGCACCGTCCGGGGGTGACGACAAGTCGGACTTGCGCGATGTTGACGTCAACATGTTAGGGTATGCGAGCAGATGTTGACGTAAACATCGCAGTGTCGCCCCCGAACCATCCAAGGAAGGCCATGACAACGACGTCCCTCACGCCGCCGGCGAGCCGGCAGGCCGTCTCCCCGCAGCCCCGCAAGCGCCGCGCCCGTCGCGACTGGCGCGGCTGGGCCTTCGTCGCCCCGTTCATGGTCGTGTTCGCCGCGATGATCATCGCGCCGGTGCTCTACGCGATCTACCTCAGCCTGTTCCGCGAGCAGCTCATCGGCGGCAACGTCTTCGCCGGGCTCGGCAACTACATCGCCGTGTTCCAGGACCCGAAGTTCTGGGAGTCGCTCGGTCGCGTCACCATCTTCCTGGTCATCCAGGTGCCGATCATGCTCGTGCTCTCGCTCGTCGCGGCGCTCGCCCTCGACAGCGCCCGCCTGCACGGCGCCGGGTTCTTCCGCATCGCGCTCTTCCTGCCGTACGCGGTCCCCGGCGTCGTCGCCGCCCTCATCTGGGGCTTCATCTACGGCGATCAGTTCGGCCTCACCGCCAGCGTGAACCAGCTCTTCGGCACCGACCTCGCTCCACTCAGCGGTTCGTGGATCCTGGGCTCGATCGGCAACATCGTCACCTGGGAGTTCATGGGCTACAACATGCTCATCTTCTACGCGGCCCTCCGCGTCATCCCGGGCGAGCTCTACGAGGCGGCCGAGATCGACGGCGCCGGCGCGTTCCGCCAGATGTGGAGCATCAAGATCCCCGCCGTCCGCGGCGCGATCGTGATCGCCACGATCTTCTCCATCATCGGCAGCTTCCAGCTCTTCAACGAGCCGAACCTCCTCAAGCAGATCGCCCCCAACGCGATCAGCAGCTACTTCACCCCGAACATGTACGCCTACAACCTGTCCTTCGCCGGACAGCAGTTCAACTACGCGGCGACCGTCGCGATCGTGATGGGCGTGGTCACCGCGGTGATCGCCTACGTGGTCCAGCTCCGCGGTTCGCGCAAGGAGGTCCGCTGATGGCCACGCTCACCGACATCGCCCCCACCCGCGCCGATCGCGCCGCCGTGCGCAAGGCCGAGCGGCGCGCCGAGAAGTCCTTCTCGTCGGGAGGCCGCAAGCCGCGCCGTTCCATCGTGCTGACCATCGTCATGGTGCTCTTCACGATCTACTCGGTGGTGCCGCTCGTCTGGCTCATCGTCAACGCGACGAAGACGCAGCCCGACCTGTTCTCGTCGTTCGGCCTCTGGTTCGGCAAGGACTTCACCCTCTTCCAGAACATCGCGGACACGCTCACCTACCGCGACGGCATCTTCCTCAAGTGGCTGGGCAACACCCTCCTCTACGTGGTCGTCGGCGCCGGCGGGGCGACGCTGCTGGCGACGGTCGCGGGCTACGGCCTGGCGAAGTTCACCTTCCCGGGCAAGCGTGCCGTCTTCGCGATCGTGCTCGGCGCGATCGCGGTGCCCGGCACGGCCCTCGCCGTCCCGACCTTCCTCATGTTCAGCCAGGTCGGCCTGACGAACACGCCGTGGTCCGTCATCCTCCCGTCGCTGATCAGCCCGTTCGGCCTGTACCTCATCTGGACCTACGCCACCGAGGCCATCCCGACCGAGCTGCTGGAGGCGGCCCGGATGGACGGCGCCAGCGAGTTCCGCACGTTCTTCACCATCTCGCTGCGGCTGCTCGCCCCGGGCGTCGTGACCGTCGCACTGTTCGCGATCGTCGCCACCTGGAACAACTACTTCCTGCCGCTCATCATGCTGAGCGATCCGACCTGGTACCCCCTCACGGTCGGTCTCAGCCAGTGGAGCGCGCAGGCGACCGGGGTCGCGGCACAACCGATCTACAACCTGGTCATCACCGGATCGCTGCTCACGATCGTCCCGATCGTCATCGCGTTCCTCTTCCTGCAGCGCTTCTGGCAGTCGGGTCTGGCCGCCGGCAGCGTCAAGCAGTGACACCACGCTCCACCCCTCGCACCATCACATCCCAATGAAGTGAAAGGAACACCCCTGATGAAGCGCATCCTGCGTTCACGGTCGCTGCGCCGCGTCGCGACGGCGATCGTCGCAACGGCCGTCGTCGGCGCCTCCCTCGCCGCGTGCTCGTCCGGCTCGGGCTCCGACTCGGCCGGAGGCTCCAGCTCCGATGTCGACGCCGCCCTCAAGGCCGGTGGCGAGATCACGTACTGGTCGTGGACCCCCTCGGCGGAGGCCCAGGTCGCCGCCTTCGAGAAGCAGTACCCGAAGGTCAAGGTGAACCTGGTCAACGCCGGCACCAACACCACCGAGTACACCAAGCTGCAGAACGCGATCAAGGCCGGCTCGGGCGCCCCCGACGTCGCACAGGTCGAGTACTACGCGATCCCGCAGTTCGCCCTCTCCGACTCGCTCGTCGACCTGACCCAGTTCGGCTTCGACAAGCTCAAGAGCGACTACACGGCCGGCCCGTGGAGCTCGGTCAACGTCGGCGGCAAGCTCGTCGGCCTCCCGCAGGACTCGGGCCCCATGGCGATGTTCTACAACAAGACCGTCTTCGACAAGTACGGCATCACCGTGCCGACCACCTGGGACGAGTACACGGCCGCAGCGGAGAAGCTGCACGCCGCGGACCCGAACGCCTACATCACCAGCGACTCCGGTGACTCCGGCTTCACCACCAGCATGATCTGGCAGGCCGGCGGCCGTCCGTTCAGCGTCGACGGCACCAAGGTGACCGTCAACCTGCAGGACGAGGGCACCAAGAAGTGGACCTCCACCTGGAACAAGCTGGTCGAGGGCAAGCTGCTCTCCTCGGTCCCCGGCTGGAGCGACGAGTGGTACAAGGCGCTCGGCAACGGCTCGATCGCGACCCTGATCACCGGCGCGTGGATGCCCGGCACCCTCGAGTCGTCGGTCACCGAGGCCTCCGGCCAGTGGCGCGTCGCCCCCATCCCGACCTACGACGGCAAGCCGGCCAACGCCGAGAACGGCGGCGGCGGCCAGGTCGTGCTGAAGCAGAGCAAGAACCAGGCGCTCGCGGCCGGCTTCCTCAAGTGGCTCAACAACGACGAGGCCAGCATCAAGGTCTTCCTGCAGTCCGGCGGCTTCCCGTCGACGACGAAGGACCTCAGCTCCGACGCATTCCTCTCCGACGCCCCCGAGTACTTCGGCGGACAGAAGATCAACGAGGTCCTCGCGGACGGCGCCAAGAACGTGTCGACCGGATGGCAGTACCTGCCCTACCAGGTCTACGCGAACAGCATCTACGCCGACTCCGTCGGCCAGTCGTACGCGTCGAACAGCGACCTCAACACCGGCCTCCAGGCCTGGCAGAAGTCGATCGTCGACTACGGCAACAAGCAGGGCTTCACCGTCACCAGCAAGTGACCGCCCCGCGTGGCCGGTCGCTCGTCGCGGCCGGCCACGCGCCTGCACCCCACCTTTCAGGAGAGACCCACCTCATGACCACGTTCGAGATCGCGGGCGACGACTTCGTCCTCGACGGCGAGCCGCACCGCATCCTCTCGGGAGCGCTCCACTACTTCCGCGTGCACCCGGACGACTGGGCGGACCGCATCCGCAAGGCCCGGCTCATGGGGCTCAACACCATCGAGACGTACGTTCCGTGGAACGCCCACGAGCCCCGCCCGGGCGAGTGGACGACCGAGGGCGGCCTCGACCTCGCCCGCTTCCTGCGCACCATCCAGGAGGAGGGGATGCACGCGATCGTGCGCCCCGGCCCCTACATCTGCGCGGAGTGGGACAACGGCGGCCTGCCCGCCTGGCTCTTCACCGACCCGAGCGTCGGCATCCGCCGCTCCGAGCCGGCGTTCGTGGCCGCCGTCACCGCCTTCATGGAGCGTGTGCTCGCGATCGTCAAGCCGTTCCAGATCCACGAGGGCGGCCCCGTGCTGCTCGTGCAGGTCGAGAACGAGTACGGCGCCTACGGAGACGACAAGGACTACCTCCGCCACCTCGTCGAGGTCTTCCGCGCCGCCGGGATCACCGTGCCGCTGACGACCGTCGACCAGCCGCAGCCCGACATGCTCGAGAACGGCTCGCTGCCGGAGCTGCTCAAGACCGCGTCGTTCGGCTCCCGCTCGACGGAGCGCCTCGCCACCCTGCGCGAGCACCAGCCGACCGGCCCACTGATGTGCTCCGAGTTCTGGGACGGCTGGTTCGACCACTGGGGCGCCCACCACCACACCACGCCCGTCGAGCAGTCGGCCGCCGACCTGGACGACCTGCTCGCCCTCGGCGCCTCCGTCAACATCTACATGTTCCACGGCGGCACGAACTTCGGCTTCACGAACGGCGCCAACGACAAGGGCGTCTACCAGCCCATCGTCACGAGCTACGACTACGACGCCCCGCTCGACGAGGCGGGCGAGCCGACCGAGAAGTTCTGGGCGTTCCGCGACGTCATCGCGAAGCACGCCGCCGTCCCGGCGGAGGAGCCGGTCGTCGCGGCCGCCGCCCCCGCACTCCTGCAGACCTTCGAGTCGACGGTTCCCCTCGCCGCCGTCGCGGATCGCCTGGGGGAGTGGGTGCACACCGACGGGGCCCCCACGTTCGACGAGCTCGGCCACTACACCGGCTTCGGCCTCTATCGCGCCGAGATCGACACGCAGGAGCCCGCCGTGCTGGAGTTCGGGGAGGTGCGCGACCGCGCGTACGTCTTCGTCGGGACCACCCGGGTCGGCGTGCTCGCCCGCGACCACCACGACCGCGCGATCACCCTGTCGCCGAGCCGCGGCACCCTCACCGTGCTGGTGGAGGACCAGGGGCGCGTCGACTACGGCCCCCGCATCGGCGAGTCCAAGGGGCTCATCGGTCCGGTGCACCTGAACGGCGAGGAGCTGCGGCGCTGGAGCGTGCTCCCGTTGCGCCTGTCGTCGCTCGACCCCGTACGGGACGCGTTCGACGCCGCCGCGGCGAGCGGGCAGCCGGCCCCGGAGCGGCTGGCCGGTCCGGTCTTCGCCCGCGCCTTCGTCGAGGTCGAGGAACCGGGGACGCTGTTCCTGGACACCACAGGGCTCGGCAAGGGCGTCGCCTGGATCAACGGCTTCAACCTCGGGCGCTACTGGACCCGCGGTCCGCAGGAGACGCTCCACGTCCCCGCGCCCGTGGTGCGTGCGGGGCGCAACGAGCTGATCGTCCTGGAGCTGGAGTCGTCGGCCGACGCCGTCGCCGAGTTCGTGGCGGAGCCGCGGCTCGGGCACACCGACTTCTGAGCGGCGCCCGACGCTCTCAGGCGGGCTCGCCGTCGCCGTCGGTGCGCCGGCGCAGTTCCGCCTCCAGCTCGGCGATACGGCGGGAGCGGCGGTCCTCCTCGATCTCCAGCTCGAGGGCGGCGAGCTGCTCCTCCGTGCTGAGGACCCCGGGCGCCCGGTGCGGCGTGGGAGGCGCGGGCGTGGCGGGAGACGACTCGCGCACCACGATCGTGCGCCGCGCGGAGGCCGGCTCCGGGCGACGGCCGATCGCGAACCAGAGCACGGTGCCGATGAGCGGCAGCAGGATCGTGAGGATCGCCCATGCCGCCTTCGGCAGCAGCCGCACCAGGGCGGGGTCGCGCGACAGGATGTCGAAGAGCGTCATCGCGACGATGATCAGCACGGCCAGCAGCACCAGCATGCCTCGAGTCTAGGGTGCGTGCTCGGGCCGGATCAGCGGAACGAGAGCACCACGTCCCCCCACGCCTCGCGGAGCGGACGGTCGAGGTCGGCGGCCACTCGGTCCTGCGCGTCGATGACGAGGGTCGCGCGCCCCGAGTCGGTGTAGGCCGGCCAGTCGTCGCCCGGGACCCCGGTGCGGGCGAAGGCGGTCCAGCGCCGGAGCATCCGGGCCGAGAGCCGTTCTCCGGCGCGACGGCCGCCGAGCCGGAACGTGGGATCCGTGCGGCCGTTGTGCAGGGCGCCCCAGACATAGGGCAGCTCGGTGCCGTGGGCCGCCCGGATGCCGAGGAGTCGCAGCGCGAGCGTCGTGAAGTCGAACCGGTAGAGGTAGGTCGGTGCGACGCGGGCGTGGCCGGAGGCGATCCAGACGGCGGGCATCCGGAAGCCGATGTCGGTCGCGATGTCGAGGCCGCGGGCTTTCTCGCGAACGCCGCGGTAGGCGGAGAGCACCTGCTCCCGTCGGGGCGCCACGAGCCTGGGGTTGTCGGCGAGCATGAGCGCGAACATCCGCTCGATCGCGTCGCGCGTGATCGGGATGAGCGGCGACTTCATGTACCGGAAGAGCGTGGCCTCGTCGCGGTTCGTGCCGATGAGCAGCGGGACCGGGAGCCCGCGGCCCTCGTCGAGCACCGTGATCGGCGCCTCCGGGACCAGATCGCCATCGACGACGGGGGCGAAGGCGAGCGTGCCGGGGATGCTGCTCGGCACATCGCTGTAGACCGCCGTGGCGGCGTCGACGATCCGGTCGACCGGGAGGCGACGCAGCACGGCGGCGGCGTTCGCTGCCTCCACCCCGACCGCCGTGAGGAAGCGCTCGGCGACCGCGCGCGCCCGGGCGGGCCCGTACATCGAGCTGGCGGGGGAGCTCTCGGCGATGGCCGCCTGGAACAGCCCCGCGGCGGCGGGTGTCGCCAGCAGGGTCGTGACCAGCCCGCCGCCGGCCGACTCCCCGAACACGGTCACCCGCCCCGGATCGCCGCCGAACGCCGCGACGTTGTCGCGCACCCAGGCGAGGGCGAGCAGCACGTCGCGCAGGGCGAGGTTGGAGTCGAACACCTGCTCGTCCGTGGAGAACGAGGAGAGGTCGAGGAAGCCGAGCGCCCCGATCCGGTAATTGATCGTGACGACCACGACATCGCCGGTCGTGGCGAGCTCCTCGGCATCGAAGAGCGGCTGACTCGCCGAGCCGTAGGTGTAGGCGCCGCCGTGGATCCACACCATCACGGGCTTGCCGGCCGTCCCGCCGTTCGGGCGCCACACGTTGAGGAACAGGCAGTCCTCGTCGAGCTCGGGGTCCGGGCCGAGGGAGATCGCCGGAGTGAGCTGCTGCGGGGCCGCGGCGCCGAAGGTCGTGGCGTCCGCGACCCCCTCCCACGGCTCGGCCGCGACAGGGGCCCGCCAGCGGCGGGCGCCGATCGGCGGCTGGGCGTACCGGATGCCCTTCCACACGGCGGCGCGCTCGCCGGCGACGCCGCGGACGGCCCCGGTGCGGATGCGCACCACCGCGTCGCCCCTCCCGGATGCCGCCGGCCCGGCGCCGGCCTGCTCGGCGGTGTCGTGACTGCTCATGTCGTCCTTCCCCCCACGGTGCTGTCGTCCATGATGGCGCACCCCGGACGACGCTAGGCGGGTTCGCAGGAGGCTCTCGGCCGGTCGTACGGCGGTTACGACAGGGCGACGGTCTCCACGGCGCGCGGTCCCGGGCTTGGGGAAGCGGGCCATCCCTCCGTAGACTTGCAAGGCCGTGCCGGGGGTCACGTCATCCCGGGCGGTCCGTTCGAGCCATTCACCAGAAGCGAGACTCCCGTGACGACGACCCCACCCGAACCCGACGGCGTCCAGCCGAACCCTGCACCCGCGGACGCGCAGACGCCCCCGGCGACCGAGCCCCCCGTTCCCGAGGTTCCGGCCGCTGCCGACGTCCCGGCCGCTGCCGACACCCCGGCCGCTGAGACGGCCGCGTTCCCCGCGACCCCGGACCAGCCCGCCGTGCCGGAGGCGCCCGCGTACTCCGCACCCGTCGCACCGGAGGCGCCCGGCTACGCTGCGCCCGCGGCAGCACCGGGGTACGTGGCGGCTCCGCCCGCCCCGTCGGCCGCCGGTGGCCCCGGAGTCCCGCCGTACCAGCCGTACGCCGCGCCCGCGCCGTCCAACGGCACGACCAACGTGCTCGCGATCGTCGCCTTCGTCGCGTCGTTCTTCGTGAACATCGTCGGCGTCGTCTGCGGCCACATCGCCCTCAGCCAGATCAAGCGGACCGGCGAGAAGGGCCGCGGCTTCGCCCTGGCCGGCCTCATCATCGGGTACGTCAGCATCGTGATCACCGTGGTCGCCGTGACGTTCACCATCATCGTGTCGGTGGCGAGCGGGCTGGCCGTCGCCAACGCGGTCCGCAGCCTGCCCACCGACCTGCCGACGGACTCGTCCAACGACGTCGCTCTGACGGTCGACTGCGCGCGCCTCTCCACGGCCGCCGACAGCCTCATCCCGGTGCTCAACGAGCAGATCCCGAACCTGGCCACCGACCTGGCCACGGCCCAGACGCAGATCGTGGCCGCCTTCGACGCGTTCACCGCTGCGACCGCCGGTCTCAGCGACCCCGACCTGTCGTCGGAGCTCGACGCGTTCAACGGCGACGTCGAGACGTTCAAGGCCGACCTGAACACGTACATCGCGACGCCGGAGGCCGACCGCGACTCGACGCAGCTCGAGGACGACGTCAACGCCATCAGCGACCAGTTCGACACGCTCGGCTCGTACTGCGGCTGAGACCGCGCGCGTGACGGAGGGCCGGGCGGCATGGTTCCGCCCGGCCCTCCGCCGTCCCTGCGGCCGCGATGGCCGGGCCTGCTACTCCCAGACCATGAACGGGCGCAGCTCGAGCTGGCCGTTGCGGGCCATCGGGTGGCGGGCCGCGATCTCGACCGCCTCGTCCATCGAGTCGCACTCGAGGATGTCGAACCCGCAGATCCACTCCTTCGACTCGGCGAAGGGGCCATCGGTCACGTAGCGCTTGCCGCCGCGCACCTTCACGACGCGGGAGGCCGCCGGCGGTTCGAGCGCGTCACCGGTGACCCGGGCGCCCGAGCCGTCGAACTCGTCGACCCACAGCTCCACGTCGGACTCGTCCTTCGGGCTGTCGGGGGTCGCCGAGGTCACCACGAACATCATGTACTTCATCGTCCTGTCCTTTCGATCGGGGACGTGCACCCGGAGGTCGAACGGGCGTCGGCTCGGTCGACATTCTGCCGTGAGGATGCCAGGAACGGGAGAGGCGGAACCGGTTAGTGTAGCCTTACCTAAGTACCCAGATCGTGCCTGCGTCGGAAGGATCCGTGCCCGCGTGACCGCCATCGCCCCACCGCGGACGGACCGCCCCGCCTACCGCCCCTACCGCGCACGCGTCTCGGCGATCCGCCCGCTCAGCCCGCACTTCACCCGAGTGAGCTTCCGCTGCGACGCCTTCGAGCACTTCGGCACCGAAGGGCTCGACCAGCGGATCAAGCTGATCTTCCCGCTGGCCGACGGCACCTTCTCGGACCTCGGCCTCGACGACGAGGCCGCGCAGGCCGCCGGCGACTGGTACGAGCGGTGGCGTGCCCTTCCCGCGCACCGGCAGAACCCGTTCCGCACCTACACGGTGCGTGTCTCCGACCCGGCCGATCGCCGCGTCGACATCGACTTCGTCGCCCACGGCGACGGCGGTCCGGCCGCGCGCTGGCTGCTGGCGGCCTCCTCCGGGGACGAGCTCGTCATCGTCGGCCCCGACGCCCGCAGCGCCACCACCGGCGTCGGCATCGACTGGCAGCCCGCCGACTGCAGGGACCTGCTCATCGTCGGGGACGAGACCGCGGCGCCCGCGATCGCCGGCATCCTCGCCTCCCGTCCGGCCGACTGCCGCGCCCGCGTCTTCATCGAGGTGCCGTCCGCGGACGACGCCCTGCCGCTCGACGCCCCCGCGGGGGTGACGGTCACCTGGCTCGCCCGCGGCGACGCCGAGAACGGGAGCGCGCTCCTCCCGGCGGTCGAGGGATGGCTGGCCGACAACCCCGCGATCGTCGCCCGGGCCGCCGCGGGCGCCGAGCAGGCCCTCGACGACGTGGATGTCGACCGCGACATCCTCTGGGAGCTGCCGGAGCGCACCAGCGTCGGCTTCTACGCCTGGATCGCGGGGGAGTCCGCCGCCGTGAAGACACTGCGGCGCCTGCTGGTGCGCGGGCACGGGATCGATCGGCACCGGGTGGCGTTCATGGGCTACTGGCGTCTCGGCCGCGCCGAGAACTGACCCGGCCTGAGCGGACTCTCAGGCGCGGGGCGCGTCACTTCTTGCGCTGGTCCTCGACGCCGGCGAAGGTCTCCGGGTAGTCGCTGAGCCACGACCAGTGGCCGACCGGCCAGCTGATGACGAAGGCCTTGCCGACGACGTCGTCCATCGGCACGAACCCGTGACCCGGGTCGTCCATGTGATAGCGGGAGTCGGCCGAGTTGTAGCGGTTGTCGCCCATCACCCAGACATGCCCCGCGGGGACGGTGACCGTGAACGGCTTGCCGGAGACCTGCTGCACGCCCGCGGGAAGCAGCACGTACGGCTCCTTCAGCGGAACGCCGTTCACGCTCATCTGCCCGAGCGCGTTGCAGCAGGTGATCGTGTCGCCGGGGAGGCCGATCAGCCGTTTCACCAGATGCTGATCGCTGTCGGAGGCGCCCAGGCCCACGAAGTCGAGCACCGCGCCGACGCCCTGCTGGAGAGCGTTCCCGGTGCTGGGGGCCGGAGCGGGGAGCCAGCCGCCCGGATCCTTGAACACGACGACATCGCCCCGCTGGAGGGGGAACAGGCGCGGCTGGAGCTCGTTGACGATGATGCGGTCGTTGATCTGCAGCGTGTTCTCCATCGACCCGGAGGGGATGTAGAACGAGCGGGCGACGAACGTCTTGATCAGGAACGAGACGAGCACGGCGACGACGAAGATGACGACAACATCCCGCAGGAGCGACTTCCACCCGGACTTGCGTGCAGAGCGGCGCGGGCGGGTCGTGGCAGTGCTGTCGGTCACAATGCCTCACCGTACCGTGCGCAGGCTGTGAGCCGCATCCGATCCGGGAGCCGAGTCTTGTCGCGGGGCGGACGCGGTGAGAGCATCGGAACACGGGCGTGCGCCGTGTTCGGCGCCGGCCCGCGTGATCATGGAGAGCGCGCAGCGACGTCGGCGGGTGGGGTCACGACGCGGGAGGCCGCGCCGCGGTCGTCCGCCGCGCATCGCGCCCCTGCTCGCCCTCGCCGTTGCCCTCGCCTTCGGCGCCCTCGGGACCGTCGCCGCGCCGACGTCGGCCGCCTCGGCGCAGGGATGCGCGGCGGCGGGCTGTGCGACGCCGGACGACGGTTCCCCGGGACCGACCGACGCCCCGGAACCCGATACTCCGACACCCGATCCCACGGCGCCCGACCCCGCGGGCACCCCCACCCCGGGCCCCACCTCCACGCCGACCCCGACGCCCACCCCGGATCCGACCGGCACGCCGACGCCCACACCGACGCGGCCCCCGACCGGCACACCGACGCCGACCCCCAGCACTGCGCCCGCGCCGACCGACGACATCCCCCTCGCCGTCCCGGATCCGGGGTCCGGCCCGAGCATCGACGCCGCCGAGGTCGCTCAGGCCTCTCAGCTCGCAAGCGACCTCGCCACGGCCCAGGAGGCACTGGCCACGGCATCCGAGCAGGCGCGGGAGGCCCAGCGCGAGCAGGAGCAGGCCCGAGCGCAGGCCGATGCCCTCGACACGCAGGCGACGGCGGCCTCGAAGCGGGCGGCCTCGTCGGCGGCCGCCGCCGCGGCGCTGGTGCGGTCGGCGGTGTCGCGCGGCCCGACCGCCGATCCCCTCTCGGCCGTGTTGAGCGGACCGGGAGATCTGCTGGGCAAGCTCGGCGCGGCGTCCCGGTTGCAGACCCTGTCGGCCGACGGCGAGCGGACGATCCGGGCCGCGAGCGCCGACGCCCGGGCCGCGAGCGCCGCCCGCGCCAAGGCCGACCGCGCCGACCAGGCGCTGACCGCGGTCGACGTCGCCGGGAGCGAGCAGACGGTCGCCGCGGCTCAGACCCGCGTCGACCTCGCGGTCGCCGCGTTGGCCGCGGTGCCGACGGTGCTGTCCGCGGATGCGGGCTGGCGGACGCTCACCGTCGATCCGTCGCTCATCCCGGACGGCTGGACCCTGCCGGTCCACGGACCGCTGACCGACGGCTTCGGCCCCCGGCCGTCGCGACCGGCCGGCACGGCCCTGTTCCACCCCGGCGACGACATCGGCGCGGACTGCGGCACCACGATCGTGGCGGCGGCCGCCGGGACCGTGGTCGACGCCGGGCCGAACGGCTCGTACGGCAACTTCATCCTCATCGACCACGGGGGCGGAGTGCAGACCGCGTACGGCCACATCCGGGACGGCGGGATCGGCGTCGCCGTCGGCCAAGTGGTCGCCGCGAGGCAGGCGATCGCCCAGGTCGGTTCGACGGGCGCCTCCACCGGCTGCCACCTGCACCTGGAGGTGCGGGTGAATGGCCTCCAGATCGACCCCATGCCCTTCTTCGCCGCCCGCGGAGTGCGGATCGGCACCCGCTGAGGCGGCCCTCCGCGCGTGGATCCTGCGTGTTCGCCGGTTGTTCTCGGCACGGTCGCCGGGTGGGCGTAGCGTGCAAGGCATGTCCGAACTCACGGAGCTCGTCGGGTCATGGATGCGGCGCCAACGGTGGTATTCGACCAAGAGCGTCGAACCGCGCCTGCGCCTCCTCGCCTCTTTCGAGATCGAACCGGCCGAGCCCGGACTGCGGATCGTGACCCATTTCTTCTGCGACGACGCCCCGCGCACGCCGCGGGTGTACCAGGTGCCGGTCGTCGCGCGCTCCGATCGCGACGGCGATGCCGCCGCCCTGATCGGGGAGGCGGGCGGGCGCTACCTCTACGACGGGCCGACCGAGGAGGCGTACGTCGCCGCCCTGATCGGCCTGATGACCGGGGCGGAGCAGTCGGAGGGCCGCCACGCCCACGCGCAGGGGCACACGCTCGGCGAGCGCATCGAGGTGCGCTCCTCCCGCCGTCTGACCGGCGAGCAGTCGAACACCTCCATCGTGGCCGAACTCGATGGCGACCGGCTCGCGCTGGTCAAGGTGTTCCGTGTGGTGCAGGACGGGGAGAACCCCGACGTCTCGACGCTGGCAGCTCTCACGGCCGGCGGGTCCCGGCGGACGCCGGCGCTGCTCGGCTGGGTGACCGGCGAGTGGCCGTCCGCGAGCGGGGAGCGGGCGAGCGGGGAGCTCGCCCTGATGCAGGACTTCGTGCAGGGCGCCGAGGACGGCTGGGAGCTCGCCGTCGCCGCGGCCGAGCAGGGGGAGGACTTCGCCGAGCGGGCGTTCGACCTGGGCCGGGGCACCGCCGAGCTGCACCGTCAGCTGGCGCGCGAGCTGCCGACCCGCCGCGCGGGTGCCGACGATGTGCGTCTCGCCCTCGACGCGATGTTCCGCCGGCTCACCACCACGACGACCGAGGTGCCCGACGTGGAGCGACTCCGCCCCGGCATCGCCGCCGTCTACGAGGAGGCCGCCGCCGCACCCCTGCCGGTGCTGCAGCGCATCCACGGCGACCTGCACCTCGGCCAGGTGCTGCACGCTCCCGACCGCGGCTGGCAGTTCATCGACTTCGAGGGCGAGCCGCTGCGCCCGCTGGCCGAGCGCAGCCTCCCCGACTCCACGATGCGGGACGTCGCCGGGATGCTCCGCTCGTTCGACTACGTCGCCGGGTCGCTCGCCCAGCGCCGGCCGCCGGTCGACGCCACGGCGTGGGCCGCACGGGCCCGTGACGCCTACCTCGAGGGGTACGGCACGGTCGCGGCGGCCGAGCTGGAGGAGCACCACGCGCTGCTCGACGCGTTCGAGCTCGACAAGGCCGTCTACGAGGTGGCGTACGAGGCCCGCCACCGCCCGGCCTGGATCCCGATCCCCTTGCGCGCGGTCGAGCGGCTGCTGGCGACCCGCGTCTGAGCTGCCGTCACGCCGCTGTCACGCCTCCGCGGTGCGCGGCAGGTGCTTCGTGTTCGAGGCGAGCAGTGCGATCGCGGACAGCGCGGACAGCACGATCAGCGCGAGGAACAGCCCGACGGTCGACAGGGGAGGGGTGAGCGCCGCCATGATGGTCGGCACCAGGAACCCGGCGTAGGCGACGGCGTAGAACACGCCGGTGAGGCCGGCGAGGTCGCGCGGCGTCGCGATGCGCTGCACCTCCAGCAGCCCGGAGACGAGGGCGATGCCCATCCCGGCGCCGAGGACCACGGCCGCGACCACCCCGAGTGCGAGGGAGCGGGAGACGACGGCCCCGGTGAGCACGATCAGGCCGCCGCCGATGGTCGCGAGCGCCGCGACAAGTCCGCGGGCGCTGGAGACGGAGTGCAGCCGTTTGGCGATCGGCTGCACCAGGGAGGCGACGCCGAGCGCGATCACGGTCAGGATCGTCGCGTAGCCGAGCCCCCAGTCGCCGGTCTCGGCGCTGAGCAGCACGGGCAGGTAGCCGTAGGCGAGGGCGGCCGCGGCGAAGATCCACGGGGCGGCGACCAGCACCACCCGGCGGAAGCGCTTGTGCCCGGCGGCCGGGATGCGCAGCTGCGCGAGCAGCGGGCCGCGCTCGCCGCCGGTCGTGGCCGTCTCGGGGATGCGCAGCACGATCCAGGCGAGCGGCAGGGTCAGCGCGATGTGGACGGCGAACGGGAGTTCCTCGCCGAAGGCCGTGAACTGCGCGATGCCCCCGGCCACCAGCGCGCCGGCCGCCGAGCCGAGCGTGAAGGCGAGGGAGGCGCGGCGGGCTCCGGCCGCACCGTCGACGCCCGGCTCGAACCGCGCCGAGGAGACCTCCTTCATCCAGCTGGTGCCCACCGCCATCGCGATGCCCACGGTGACGCCGGACAGCAGCCGCCCGAGGTAGATCGGGGTCGGGCCGAGGGAGCCGAGGGCCAGTGCGGCGCTGGCGAGCATCGCCGTCACCACACCCGCAAACATCAGCGGCCGCCGGCCGTGCCGGTCGGAGAGCGCGCCGGCCACCAGCAGAGCCGGCGCGAGCCCCAGCACGTACACCCCGAGGAACATGTTGACGGTGAGTTCGGAGTAGTGCTGCACGTCCTTGTACATCAGCAGCAGCGGGCTGAACTGGTTGCCGCACCACGAGCAGACGAACATGACGGCGAAGACGCCGCGCCAGGGGGCTGAGGCGGGGCGGGTTCCGGGAGCGGTGCGGGGACGGAGGGTGTGCCGGCTCACAGGGCGCCCTGATTGCGCGCGATGTGCGTGCGCAGCAGCCCGGGGTAGTCGCCGCCGGAGCGGAGGGCGTCGAGCAGGGCCTCGTGGTCGGCGAGGGAGTCGGCCAGCGTCTCCGGCCGCACCCGGAACAGCTGGTGCCGGATCCGCTGCTGGCGGTCCCGCAGCAGGCCGTAGAAGTGGCCGGCGAGCTCGTTGCCCGACGCGTCCACGACGGCCGCGTGGAACCACTGGTCGGCCTCGACGAACCGTTCGACGTCGCTGTCGGCGAGGGCGGCGCGCTGCTCGGCCAGGGCATCCTCGAGCGCCGTGCGCAGTGTGTCGTCGGCTCCGCCTCCGTCGCGCACCCGGGCGGCGGCCGTGGCCTCGATCGCCTCGCGCAGGTCGAGCACGTTCTGCGCCTCGCGCGGTGACATCGGCACGACGACCGCACCGCGGCGCGGCTCCAGGGTGAGCAGCCCTTCGGCCGCCAAGCGCAGGAATGCCTCGTGCACCGGCGTGCGGCTCACGCCGATCTCGGCGCCGAGCTGCGCCTCGCTGAGCAGGGCGCCGCCGGGGGCCTCCCCGGAGAGGATGAGGCGTTTCGTGTGCGTGTAGGCGTGTTCGGCGGCGGGGATCATGCGTCCAGTGTACGCCTTGCATGCAAGCTTGCGTGCAAGGCCGAGTCGCCGCCGCGTCGAGTCAGCGCCGCGCCGAACCGCCGCCGCCCCGGATCAGTCCTGCGCCGGCGACCCGATCCGGTACTTCGCCGCGCGATGCGTCTCCGCCACCCGGTCGCCCGCCCCGTGCAGCTTGTGGCGCAGCGAGCCCGGCACGTAGTCGGTCGGGTAGGCGCCGCGCTTCTGCAGCTCCGGGATGACGAACTCCACGACGTCCTCGAACGTTCCGGGGGTGATCGCGTAGGCGAGGTTGAACCCGTCCACGTCCGTCTCCTCGACCCACTCCTGCAGCTGGTCGGCGATCTCTGCTCCCGAACCGACGATGAAGGGGCCCAGGCCGCCGATGGCGCCGTTGCGGCCGATGTCGCGGACGGTCCACTCGCCGCCGTCCTCGTTCGGGCGCTGGAAGTTGGCGACGGCAGACTGGATGGCGTTGCTCTGCACGTTGCCGATCGGCTCGTCCAGGTCGTACTGCGACAGGTCGACGCCCATCCAGCCCGACATGAAGACCAGGGCGCCCTCGTCGCTGGTGTACTGCAGGAAGTCCTGGAACTTGGCCTGCGCCTTCTCGGGGGTCGCGTCCGTGATCACCGTCAGCAGCGTGTAGATCCGGGCGGCGTAGCGGTCGCGGCCGGCGGCCTCCAGCGCGTCCCGCAGCTTCGCGACGGTCTCCTTCAGCCCCTCCTTGGTGGAGGCGGCGACGAAGATGGCCTCCGCGTTCTCGGCCGCGAAGCTGATGCCGCGCTTCGACGCGCCGGCCTGGTAGATCACCGGCGTGCGCTGCGGGCTCGGCTCGGAGAGGTGGATGCCCGGCACCGTGAAGTGCTTGCCGCTGTGGCCGATCTCGTGCACCTTGGCCGGGTCGGTGAAGACGCCCGCCTCACGGTTCCGGACGACCGCGTCGTCCTCCCACGATCCCTCCCACAGCTTGTAGAGCACCTCCAGGTACTCGTCGGCGTGGTCGTAGCGATCGTCGTGCTCCAGCTGGTCGTCGTGGCCCATGTTGCGCGCGGCCGACGGGAGGTAGCCGGTGACGACGTTCCAGCCGACGCGCCCGTTGGTCAGGTGGTCGAGCGTCGACATGCGGCGGGCGAACGGGTAGGGGTGCTCGTAGGCGGTGCCCGCCGTGATCCCGAATCCGAGGTTCTCCGTCACCAGCGCCATCGCCGAGACGAGCAGGATGGGGTCGTTGACCGGCACCTGCGCCCCGTGCCGGATCGCGGCCTCGTTGTCGCCGCCGTACACGTCGTAGGTGCCGAGCACGTCGGCGATGAAGATCCCGTCGAACCTCCCGCGCTCCAGCAGCTTCGCCAGCTCGGTCCAGTACGTGAGGTCCTTGTACCGCCACGCCTGGTCGTCGGGGTGGCGCCACATCCCCGAGGCCTGGTGGGCGACGCAGTTCATGTCGAAGGCGTTGAAGCGGATCTGACGGGTCATGCGGTCCAGGATGCGGGATCATTCCCGTGCCCGCACCCCACCCGTAACCTCCCGTAACCCTCGCCGCTCCCGTGCCCCCCTGTCGAGTACGCACGTTCTCGGGTCCACCCGCGGCGTGTCGGGCGAGAATGTGCGTACTCGACGGGTGAGGGAGAGGCGGCGGGGTCAGTGCCCCGTGAACGTCGCCCGGCGTTTCTGCTGGAAGGCGGCGAAGCCCTCGCGGTAGTCGGCGGTGTCACGGAGGGCCGCCTGGGCGGTGTTCTCGGCGGTGACGGACGACCAGAGGTCCAGCGCGCCGTCGCGCAGGCCGGCGACGATGCGCTTGCTCGCGAGGAACGCCTGGGTCGCGCCGGTCGCGGCCGCCGTCGCTGCGGCCTCCACGGCCGCGTCGAGCTCGGTCGCGGGCAGCGCCCGGCTGAACAGCCCACCCGCGACGGCTTCGCCTCCGGAGAGCAGCCGGCCGGAGTAGATCAGGTCGAGGGCGCGGTGCGGGCCGAGGCGGGAGACGAGCAGCCAGTGGCCGCCGGAGTCGAGGGCGGCGCCGAGGGTGGCGAAGGGAGAGCCGATCTTGGCGTCCTCCGCGACCATCACCACGTCGGTCGCGACGAGCAGCCCGAGCCCGACGCCCAGGCAGGCGCCCTGCGCGGCGGCGAAGGTCGGGGCGGGGAACGCGCTGATGCGGCGCAGCAGCGGGGTCACGAGGCCGTCGAGGTAGCCGGTCACGTCGTCGGTGGCCGGATCGACCCCGGAGATGTCGCGGCCCGCGCAGAACGCCCGTCCGGCGCCACGCAGCACGAGGGCGCGCACGCCCGCCTCCTCTGCAGACGCGTACGCGGCGTCGAGGGCGCGGAGGTCGTCGGGACCGAGCGCGTTCAACCGCTCGGGCGCGTTCAACGTGACGCGGGCGACCCCGTCGTCGATGGCCAGCTCGATCATGGCGCTCCTCACACGTCGTAGTCGACGACGACCCGGTCGGTCAGCGGGTGGGACTGGCAGGTGAGCACGTAGCCGCGCTCCAGCTCCTCGGGTTCGAGGGCGTAGTTCTCGGTCATCCGCACATCGCCGTCGAGCAGCCGGGCCCGGCAGGTGCCGCAGACGCCGCCGGTGCAGGCGAACGGCACGTCCGGCCGCACTCGCAGGGCCGCGTTGAGCACGGACTCGTTCGCGTCGACCGGGGTCGTCACGCTCGAGGTGGTGCCGTCGAGGGTGAACTCGATCTCGGCGGTGCGCTCGCCGTCGTGCACCACCACCGGGTGGCCCACGTCGCCGCGCACCTCGGCGGGCTCGCCCGTGGTGAACAGCTCGAAGTGGACGCTCGCGCGCGGCACCCCCGAGGACTCCAGCACGTCCCGGCACAGCTGGACGAGCTCGAACGGCCCGCAGAGGAACCACTCGTCGACGGTGTCCGGCGGCAGAAGGGTGTCGAGCATCCGCCGCAGCCGCTCCTCGTCGATCCGCCCCGACAGCAGGGGTGCGGAGCGCTGCTCGCGCGAGAGCACGTGGTGCAGGGCGAGCCGGGCGGGGAAGCGGTCCTTCAGGTCGGCGAGCTCCTCCAGGAACATCACGTCGATCGCCGTGCGGTTCGTGTACACGAGCGTGAACCGGGAGGTCGGGGAGGTGGTGAGCACGCTGGTCGCCAGCGCCATGAGCGGTGTGATGCCGGACCCCGCCGCGATGCCCGCGATGTGGCGGCCGTCGAGCGCGCCGAGGTCCACCGTGAAGGTGCCCTGCGGGCTCATCACGTCGATCCGGTCCCCGGGCTTCAGCTCGCTCGTCGCCCAGGTGGAGAACGCCCCGCCGAGGTCCCGCTTGATCGCGACACTGATCCGGCCGTCGCGGTCGGGTGCGGCCGCGACCGGCGGCCGGCAGATCGAGTAGCTGCGGCGCAGCTCGCGCCCGTCGACCTCGGCACGCAGGGCGACGTGCTGGCCCGGCAGATAGTCGAAGTCGTCGCGCAGCTCGGGCGGCACGGCGAAGGTCACCTCGACACTGGCGGCGGTCAGCGGCCGCACCGCGGCGACCGCCAGCGTGTGGAAGCGTGCGCGGGCCATCAGCCGGCCCTCACAGCGCCTTGAAGTGGTCGAACGGTTCGCCGCATCCCTCGCAGACATAGAGCGCCTTGCAGGAGGTCGAGCCGAACCGTGACAGCTGCCGGGTGTTCAGCGAACCGCACTGCGGGCACTTCACGCCGAGCGTGAGACGCACCGGCCCGGTCGCGGCGGCGACACCGGTGGGCGGGGCGATGCCGTACTCCTCCAGCGCCGTCCGCCCGCTCGCGCTGATCCAGTCGGTGGTCCACGCGGGGGACAGCTCCAGGCGGACCCGCACGGCGTCGAACCCCGCACGGGCGAGGGCGCGCACGACGTCCTCACGGATCGTCTCCATCGCCGGGCAGCCGGAGTAGGTGGGCGTCATCACGACCTCCACGCCGTCGTCGGTGACGGTGACCGCGCGCAGGATGCCCAGGTCGTCGATGGTGAGCACAGGGACCTCCGGGTCGAGCACGGCGGCGGCCGCCTCCCAGGCCCGGTCGGCGTCGGCGAAGTGGTTCACCAGGACGCCCCCGGATGCTGTCGTGCGAGCACCTGCAGCTCGGCCAGCAGCGGCCCCAGGTACTCGGAGTGCCGGCCGCGCCTCCCGCCGCCCGCCGACGCGAACGTGGTGGGCGGCTCCAGCCGGGTCTCCTCCAGCACCGGTCCGAGGCTCTCGTCGAAGGCGGGCCGGAGGGTGGAGGGACGCACGGCGACGCCCTCCAGCCGATCGATCAGCGGCTCGTCCTGGAACAGCTCCGCGACGCTCGGCCAGACGTCGGCCAGGGCGACGACGGTGCGGCGGCGGGACTCGTCCGTGCCGAGCGCGAGACGCCGCATCCACTGATCGGCGTGGTCGCGGTGGTAGTCGACTTCCTTGACCGCCTTGGCGGCGACTCCCGCGAGCACCGGGTCGGCCGAGGCGCGCAGCCGCTCGTACAGCTCGACGAAGTAGTGGGAGGCCGCGAACTGCCGCACGATCGTATGCGCGAAGTCCCCGTTGGGCAGCTCGAACAGGTGCGCGGAGCGGAAGGCGTGCTCGTCGCGCCAGTACGCCAGGTCGTCCTCGCTGCGATCGGTGGCCGTGCCCGCGTACCGCAGCAGCGAGCGGGCGTGGCCGAGCAGGTCGAGGGCGATGTTGGCGAGCGCGACGTCCTCCTCCAGCTCGGGCGCGCGCGAGATCCACATCCCGAGCCGCTGGGCGAGCACGAGGGCGTCGTCGCCGAGCCAGAGGGCGTACTCGGCGACGTCGGGGGAGGCCGGTGCGTCGGACGAGACGAACTCATCCGACAGGGTGACCGTGCTCAGCTCGACGCGGCCGTGCCCGTCCTCGGATGCGGCTCCCGTGCTCACAGGTGCTTCACCCCCTCGCTCTCCGTGTAGTAGGTGGCGTGCCGGTAGTTCTTGCCCTCGGGGGAGGTGAAGAAGGCGTCCTTGGCGTCCGGATCGCTCGCCGTGATCGCGTCCGAGCGCACCACCCAGATCGAGACGCCCTCCCCGCGGCGGGTGTAGAGGTCGCGGGCGTTGCGCACCGCCATCTCCTCGTCGGGGGCGTGCAGCGAGCCGACGTGCACGTGGCTGAGCCCGCGGGAGGCGCGGACGAAGACCTCCCAGAGCGGCCACACCTCCGCGGTCATGCGGCGACCTCGCGAGCGGCGGTGCCGGCGGTGGCGCCGTCGGCGGCGTGCTTCGCGGCGTAGGCGGCCGCGGCCTCCCGCACCCAGGCGCCCTCCTCGTGGGCCTCGCGGCGGCGTTGCATCCGCTGGGCGTTGCACGGCCCGCGGCCGGCGATCACCTCGTGCAGCTCCGTCCAGTCGATCGGGCCGATCTCGTAGGACTGGCTCTCCTCGTCCCAGCGCAGCTGCGGGTCGGGCAGGCCGACCCCGAGGGCCTCGGCCTGCGGCACCAGCATCCCGACGAACCGCTGGCGCAGTTCGTCGTTCGAGAACCGCTTGATCTTCCACGCCATCGACCGCGCCGAGTTGGGGGACTCGGTGTCGGGAGGGCCGAACATCATCAGGGCGGGCCAGTACCAGCGGTCGACCGCGTCCTGGGCCATCCGCCGCTGTTCCGGTGTGCCGCGCATCAGCGTGAGCAGGATCTCGAACCCCTGCCGCTGGTGGAACGACTCCTCCTTGCAGATCCGCACCATCGCGCGGCCGTAGGGGGCGTAGGAGCAGCGGCACAGCGGCACCTGGTTGCAGATCGCGGCACCGTCGACCAGCCAGCCGATCGCGCCGATGTCGGCCCAGCTCAGCGTGGGGTAGTTGAAGATCGAGGAGTATTTGGCCGTCCCGGCGATCAGCTGCTCCGTCATCTCATCGCGGGAGACGCCGAGCGTCTGCGCGGCGGAGTAGAGGTAGAGGCCGTGGCCGGCCTCGTCCTGCACCTTCGCCATCAGGATCGCCTTGCGCTTCAGGCTCGGCGCCCGCGTGATCCAGTTCGCCTCCGGCTGCATCCCGATGATCTCGGAGTGCGCGTGCTGCGACATCTGCCGCACCAGGGTGCGGCGGTAGGCGTCGGGCATCCAATCGCGCGGCTCGATGCGCGCGTCGGCGGCGAGGAGCTCGTCGAAGCGGGCCTGGGGCTCGCGGTCGTCGTGCTCCACCGGTGTCTCGATGGCGGTCATCAGTCCCTCCGTCTCCGTCGACGCTCATTACTGACTGATCGTTCGTTCAGTATATCCTCGCGGTCACGAGTCGTGCCACACTGGGGCGCATGACCGAGACGCTGTCCACCGACGCCCCGTCCGGCGGCGCCCTGCCCGGTGACGCCCTGTCCGGCGGCGCCTCGCGTGCCGACGGTCTGCGCCGGGGCCGTCCGGGCTACGACCAGCGGGGCATCCTGGAGGTGGCGGTCGCCGCGTTCAACGAGCACGGCTACGACGCCACCTCGATCGGGATGCTGGCCGCGCGGCTCGGGCTGTCCAAGTCGGCGATCTACCACCATGTCGCCTCCAAGGACGAGCTGCTCGCGCTGGCGCTCGACGAAGCGCTCGACGGGCTGGAGGGGGTTCTGCGCTCCCCGGAGGCCACCGAGGGGCCGGCAGCGAGCCGGCTGGCGGCCGTGCTCCGCGGTGCCGTGCACGTGCTCGCCGAGCGTCAGCCGTACGTCACCCTGCTGCTGCGCGTCCGCGGCAACACCGAGGTCGAGCGCGCCGCGCTCGCCCGCCGCCGTGCCTTCGACCGTGCCGTCGCCGACCTCGTCGCCGAGGCGCAGGCCGAGGGCGCCCTCCGCACCGACGCCGACCCGGTCGTCGTCGCGCGCCTGCTCTTCGGCACGATCAACTCGCTCACCGAGTGGTACGACCCCGAGGGTCCGGTCACGCCCGACACCCTCGCCGACACCATCCTCGCCTTCGCCCTCTGACCCGCTCCCTCCGCGTCGCCACCCTCGCGACAGCGCACGCTTCACCCCTTCCGATGTGGACCACATGTGCGGTATGGCGCGCGCTTTCTCCACATTTGGTCCACATCGGCGGCGGGGCTATTCCTTCGCGACGAGGGTCAGGACGTCGTAGCTCGCGACCAGCTCGTCGCGCTGGTTGCGGATGCGGGCGTCCCAGCGCACCTCGCCGTAGTCGTCGGTCTCGCGCGGCGTGATCTGCTTGGCGGTGAGCGTCACCCGGATGCTGTCGCCCGGCACCACGGGTGTCAGGAACCGCAGCTCCTCGAGCCCGTAGTTGGCGAGCACCGGTCCCGGCGCCGGATCGACGAACAGCCCCGCCGCCCACGACACCAGCAGGTAGCCGTGGGCCACCCGGCCCGGGAAGAACGGGTTGGCCGCCGCGGCCTCCTCGTCCATGTGCGCGTAGAACGTGTCGCCGGTGAAGGTCGCGAACGCCTCGATGTCGTCGAGCGTGACGCGCCGGGAGGCGGAGGCGACCTGATCGCCGATGCGGAGCGTCGCGAGCGACTTGCGGAACGGGTGCGGTCCGTCCGCGGTCGACGCGGCGCCCTCGTGCCACACGCCGGTGACGGCGGTGAGCATGTCGGGCGATCCCTGGACGGCGGTGCGCTGCATGTGGTGCAGCACCGCACGGATGCCGCCGAGCTCCTCGCCGCCTCCCGCGCGGCCCGGGCCGCCGTGCACGAGGTGCGGCACGGGCGAGCCGTGGCCGGTGGAGGTGCGGGCGTCGTCGCGGTCGAGCAGCAGGATGCGGCCGTTGTAGGCGGCGGAGGCGAGCACGAGCTCGCGCGCGAAGCCGGCGTCGTGGGTGGCCGCGCTCGTCACCAGCGACCCGCCGCCGAGTGCGACCAGCTCTGCCGCCTCGGCGGGCGTGGCGTAGGACAGGATGCTCGCGACGGGCCCGAACGCCTCCACCGTGTGCGCCGCGGGGGTGCGCGGGTCGGCGAACCGCAGCAGCAGCGGGGCGACGAAGGCGCCGTCGGTCGCGATCCCTTCGCTTCCGTCGGCCCGGCGCACGACCGGGTCGCCCAGGGCCCCGACCACGATCTCGCCGCCCGCCTCGATGAGCCGGCCGACCTGCCGCAGCACCTCGTCGCGCTGGGCGCGGGAGGCGAGCGGTCCCATCGTGACGCCCTCCGCGCGCGGGTCCCCGACGACGACGCGTTCGGCGAGGCGGGTGCGCACCGCCTCGACCAGGGCGTCCTCGGTTCCGGCGGGCACGATGGCGCGGCGGATGGCCGTGCACTTCTGCCCGGCCTTCGCCGTCAGCTCCACGACCAGCTGCTTCGCGTAGGCGTCGAACTCCGGCGTCCCGGGCACCGCATCCGGGCCCAGCACCGAGGCGTTGATCGAGTCGGTCTCGCTGGTGAATCGCACGCCTCCGGTCTGGACGGCCGGATGGTCGCGCAGCGACTGCGCGGTCGAGGCCGACCCGGTGAACGCCACCAGGTCGCCGAGCCGCAGCGCGTCGAAGAGCCCGGGCACCGCTCCGCAGACCAGCTGCAGCGACCCCTCCGGCAGCAGCCCGCTCTCGACCAGGATGCCCACCATCGCCTCCGCGACGTACGCCGTCGGTGTCGCGGGCTTGGCCAGCGTCGGCATGCCGGCGAGGAACGACGGCGCGAACTTCTCCAGCAGCCCCCAGACCGGGAAGTTGAAGGCGTTGATCTGCACGGCCACCCCGGGCAGCCGGGTGTAGATGTGCTGACCGGAGAAGGAGCCGTCCTTCGACAGGGGCTCGGGAGGTCCGTCCACCACGACCTGCGCGTTCGGCAGTTCGCGCCGCCCCTTCGACCCGTAGGTGAAGAGGGCGCCGATGCCGCCGTCGACATCGATCCACGCGTCCGCGCGGGTGGCGCCCGCGCGGGCCGACGCGTCGTACAGCTCCTGCTTGCGCTCGGTGAGCGCCTGGGCGAACGCCTTGAGCAGCAGTGCGCGCTGGTGGAACGTCAGCGCGCCGAGCGCGGCCTGGCCGGCCGTGCGGGCGTGGTCGAGTGCGGCGGAGAGGTCGAGACCGGCCGCGCTCACGCGGGCCACGAGCTCCCCGGTGGAGGCGTCGAGCACGTCGGTCGCGCCGTGCGCTCCGGTGTCGGACGGCGTCCACCAGGCGCCGCGGACATAACTGGGCAGCACGGTGCTGGGCAGCACGGTGCTGGGCAGCACTGTGCTGGTCAGCTCGGTGCGGGTCGGCTCGGCGTCCGGCACCGTTGCACCGGGCGTGGAGGCAGCGGGTGGCGTCATCGGATTCCTCCTCGGGGAGCGGGCTCGGTCGACACGTATGCTGACGGCATGGTCGACGGAGACGCAGCTGGCGGATGGACGATCGAGCTCGGCGAGCTCGACGAGAAGATGGGTGTGCGCATCCTGGAGCAGTCGGCGGAGCGCGTCGTCGCGACGATGCCGGTCGAGGGCAACCGCCAGTCGTTCGGGTTGCTGCACGGCGGGGCGTCGGTCGCCTTCGCCGAGGCGCTCGGCTCGTGGGCGGCGGTCATCCATGCCGGCCCGGGCCGCAGCGCGGTGGGCGTCGACATCAACGCGACGCACCACAAGTCCGCGCGTTCCGGCCTCGTCACCGGGGTCGCGACGGCGATCCGGCTGGGTCGGACGATCGCGTCGCACGAGATCGTGGTCACGGATGAGAACGGCGACCGGCTCTGCACCGCGCGCATCACCAACCTCATCGTGGACGCTCCGGGGCGCTAGTCGCGCCGCCCCCTTCGGCCGGGCCTCCCGCGTCGGGCCAGGTGTAGAACCCACGCCCGGTCTTGCGCCCGAGCATCCCCTCGGCGACCATGCGGCGCAGCAGCGCGGGAGCCTCGAACCGCGGCCCGAGCTCGCGGGCCAGGTATTCGGCGATGTCGAGCCGCACGTCCAGGCCGACCAGGTCGGTGAGCCGCAGCGGCCCGACGGGATGCCGATAGCCCAGTTCCAAGGCCCGATCGATGTCCTCCGGAGATCCGACGCCGTCCTCGACCATCCGGATCGCCTCCAGCCCGAGCAGCACCCCGAGGCGCGAGGACGCGAAGCCCGGGGAGTCGCGCACGACGATGGCGGTCTTGCCGATCGCCGCCACCCACCCCGTCGCCGCCGCGATCGCGGAGGGGGCCGTCGCGGTTCCGGCGACCACCTCGACCAGGGCCGACGCCGGCACCGGGTTGAAGAAGTGCATCCCGACGAACCCGCCCGGCCGTCGCAGTGCGCGCGCCAAGCCGTCGATCGAGAGCGAGGAGGTGTTGGTCGCGAGCACCGCGTCGGGGTCGAGGAGGTCCTCGGCACGGCGCAGGGCGTCCGTCTTCAGCTCGGCCAGCTCCGGCACGGCCTCGACGACCAGGTGCGACCCCGCGAGCGCCTCCCACCGCGTCCCGACGACGAGCGCGTCGGGGTCGGGGCGCTGCTCGCCACGTTCGACGCCGGCCGACACCGAGCGCAGGATGCGGTCGCGGGCGGCGTCGGCCGCCGCCGCGTCGCGCTCGACGACCGCGACGCGCGAGCCCGCCATCAGGAACGCGTGCGCGATGCCCGTGCCCATCCGACCTCCGCCGACGACGCCCACCCGCTCCGGCACGCTGCCGGGCGCCGCCGCGGTCATCGGCGACGCCGCGGTCATCGTCGCCTCCGCTCGAGGAAGGCGGTCATCCGGCGGTGCTTCTCCGGCGACTCGAAGAGCACGGCCTGCGCCTCGCGCTCGGCGCGCGGATGCTCGGTCGCCGGGGCCGCCAGCACCTGCTTGGTGTACCGGGTCGCCAACGGGTCGTTCGCCGCGATGCGATCGGCGAGCGCGTGGGCGCCGGCCAGCAGGTCGTCGGGCTCGAACAGCTCCGACACCAGCCGCACGGCGAGGGCCTCCTCACCGGTGAGCACGCGCCCGGCCAGCACCATCTCCTTCGCCAGCGGCTCGCCCACCAGGCGGGGGAGCCGCCAGAGCGCCCCGGCCGCGGCGATGATCCCCAGCCCGGTCTCCGGGTTGCCGATCCGCAGCCGCGGGGTGCCGAGCCGGAAGTCCGCCGCGTATGCCAGTTCCGCACCGCCGCCGAGCGCGTAGCCGTCGAGGGCGGCGATCACCGGCATCGGCAGCTCCGCGATGCGGGTGAAGATCGTCGCGTTGATCGCGTGCCGCGCGTCGACGGCCGTGCGCTCGCGCAGCTCGGCGATGTCGGCTCCCGACGCGAAGACCCCGCCGGAGCCGATCAGGATGAGGAGGCGCGGATCGTCCTCGAGGGTCGCGCAGAGCTCGTGCAGCTCGTCGACCATCCGCTGGTCGATCGCGTTGCGCCGCTCGGGGCGGTCGAGCGTCGCGACCACCCGGTCGGCGCTCTCGGCGAGCCGCAGCGTCTCCATCGCGTCTCTCCCTCGAATCGCGAATTACCGAACGAACGTTCAGTGAGTAAATAGTCGCAGAGCGCCTCCACCGAGGCAAGTGCCGCCCCTTCCATGGCCGAGGTTCACGTCGTTGCGCTCATTTCCCGCGAATGAGCGCAACGACGTGAACCTCGGCGGGAGGAGACGGCGGGATGGACGCGGGAGGACGGCGGGAGGACGCGGGTCAGCGGAGGTCGTGGTCCTCGAAGACGAGCGAGGTCTTGGTGTCGCGCACCGAGGGGATGCTGGTGAGCTCCTCCAGGATCACCCGCCGCAGGTCCTCGTTGTCGCGCGCCCGCACCAGCAGGATCACGTCGAAGTCGCCGCCGACCAGGGCGATGTGCTCGACCTCCGGGATGCCGCCGAGGGTGTCCCGCAGCGTGTGCCACTCCGATTGGTCGACCCGCAGTGTGACGTAGGCCGACGACGCCCGCCCCGACTTCCGTGGGTCCACCTTGGCCGTGAAGCCGGTGATCACCCCGTCCTCGACCAGCCGGGCGACCCGTGCGTAGGCGTTCGCCCGCGAGACGTGGGCGGTCTCGGCCACCGCGGTGATGGAGGCGCGGCCGTCGGCGCGCAGGGCGTCCAGGATGCGTACGTCGATGTCGTCCATGGTGGGAGACATCCTGCCATGAAGATCTCCATCGCGACACCGTTCGTCTCGATACCGGCGGATCGGTGGCGCGAGCGGTCCACCGAAGTCATCCTGAGAGAGAGCGACGTCTTTCGAAGGAGAAACGATGCACTCGGATGATCTGCTGCCCGGCGACACCCCGCTGAGCCTCATCGACGAGGAGGGCTCGGGCCACCCGCGCGAGCACCACCCGTTCCCGTCCGCCGACAGCCTCCTGGAGGGCTACCGGCACCTCGTGCTGGGCCGGCGCCTCAACGAGCAGGCCGACGCCCTCGTGCGCCAGGGCAAGCTGGCGGTCTACCCGTCGTCGTTCGGCCAGGAGGCCGCCGAGGTCGCCGCCGCGCTGGTGCTCGACGAGCAGGACTGGCTGTTCCCGACCTACCGCGACACGGTCGCCGTGATCACCCGCGGCGTCGACCCGTTCGACGCGCTCCTGATGCTGCGCGGCGACTGGCACTCCGGCTACGACCCCCACGCGCACCATGTCGCCCCGCAGGCGACACCGCTGGCCACCCAGCTGCTGCACGCGGTCGGGTTCGCCCACGCGGCCCGGCTGCGCGGCGAGGACACGGTCGTGCTCGCGATGTGCGGCGACGGCGCGACCAGCGAGGGCGACTTCCACGAGGCACTCAACTTCGCCGCGGTGTTCCAGCTGCCGGTCGTCTTCCTGGTGCAGAACAACGGCTACGCGATCTCCGTCCCGCTCCGCAGGCAGACGGCCGCGCCCAGCCTCGCGCACAAGGGAATCGGCTACGGGATGCGCGGCCGCCTGGTCGACGGCAACGACCTCGCCGCGCTCCTCGCAGTCCTCGGCGACGCGGTCGGGGAGGCGCGAGACGGCGGCGGACCCACCCTCGTGGAGGCCGTCACCTACCGGGTCAAGCCGCACACCAACGCCGACGACGCCACCCGCTACCGCACTGCCGACGAGGTCGAGCCGTGGCTGGCCCGCGATCCGCTGCTGCGGATGCGCACCTGGCTGCGGGCGCAGGGGATGCTCGGCGAGGGAGACGACGCCGAGATCCACGCGCACGCCGAGAGCGTCGCGGTGCGGGTGCGCGGCCGGCTCGTCGCGGACGCGCAACCGCACCCCGAGGACCTCTTCGCCTACGTCTACGCCACCCCCACTCCGCAGCTGCGCGAGCAGGCGCAGCAGCTCGCCGCCGAGGAGGCCGCCCGATGACGCTCATGCACGACGCGCCCGCCGTCCGCGCCGCCGAGGAGGCCGCCCGATGACGCTCATGCACGACGCGCCCGCCGACCGCTCCGCCGAGGGGACGGGTGTCCTGCGCCTCAGCATGGCGCAGGCGCTCAACCGCGCGCTCGCCGACGAGCTGGCCGCCGACCCGGCCGTGCTCGTCTTCGGCGAGGACGTCGGACCCCTCGGCGGAGTCTTCCGGATCACGGACGGGCTCACCGCCCGGTTCGGCGAGACCCGCTGCTTCGACACCCCGCTCGCGGAGGCCGGCATCGTCGGCACCGCCGTCGGCATGGCCATGAACGGGATGCGTCCGGTGGTCGAGATGCAGTTCGACGCGTTCGCCTATCCCGCGTTCGAGCAGATCGTCGACCACGTGGCCAAGATGGGCAATCGCACCCGCGGGCTGGTGCGGCTGCCGATGGTCATCCGCATCCCCTACGCCGGCGGCATCGGGGGAGTGGAGCACCACTCCGACTCGTCCGAGGCCTATTACGCGCACACCCCGGGGCTCACCGTGGTCTCGCCCGCCACGCCCGCCGACGCCTACGGTCTGCTGCGCGCGGCGATCCGCCACCCCGACCCGGTGGTCTTCCTGGAGCCGAAGAAGCTGTACTGGGCGACGGGCGAGGTGGATCCGGCGGTCCCACTTCCGGAGATCGGCCGCGCGCGCATCGCCCGCCCGGGCACGGACGCCACCATGATCGCCTACGGGCCGTCGGTGCCGGTCGCGCTCGCCGCGGCGGAGGCCGCCGCCGAGCAGGGCCGCAGCGTCGGGGTGGTCGACCTGCGCAGCCTCGTGCCGTTCGACGACGAGACCGTCTGCGACGCCGTCCGGGCGACCGGTCGCGCGGTGGTCATCGCGGAGGCGCCCGGCTTCGCCAGCATGGCGAGCGAGATCGCCGCGCGGGTGTCGGAGCGCTGCTTCCATCACCTGCTCGCGCCGGTGCGCCGGGTGACCGGCTTCGACACTCCGTTCGCGCCGCCGAAGCTCGAGTCGTACTACCTGCCGAGCGTCGACCGGGTGCTCGACGCGATCGACTCCCTGCAGTGGGAGGACGCATGACCGCGCGCGTCTTCACCCTGCCCGATCTGGGCGAGGGGCTCACGGATGCGGAGCTGGTGCGCTGGCTCGTCGCCCGCGGGGACACCGTCGCCGTCGACCAGCCGATCGCCGAGGTGGAGACGGCCAAGTCGGTCGTGGAGGTGCCGTCGCCGTTCGCCGGCGTCGTCGCGGCGCTGCACGGCGACGAAGGGGAGACGATCGCCGTCGGCGCGCCCCTGCTGGAGGTCGAGGAGGCGTCGGAGGCCGTCGCCGCTACGGGGTCCGGTGCCGTGCTCGTCGGCTACGGCACGACCGACGTCACCGGCTCCGCCCGCCGCGCCCGCGTGCCCGTGGGATCCGGCGGCCGTCCCGCGGCGGAGGCCGCCGTCCCGCGCATCGTGCCGGTGAGCTCGCCCGTCGTCCGCTCGCTCGCACGCACCCACGGGGTCGATCTCGCCGCGCTCCGGCCGTCCGGCGAGGGAGGCGTCGTGACCCGTGCCGACGTCGAGGCCGCGTTCGCCACCGGCACCGCGTCCGAGACCGCATCCGTGCGTAACAGCGACGCCCGCACCGGGTTGCCGCTGCGCGCCACCGAGCCGTTCTCCCGCTTCCGCCGCACCGTCGCCGAGACGATGTCGCGCAGCCGTTCCGAGATCCCGGAGGCGACGGTGTGGGTGGACGTCGACGCCACCGACCTCTGGAACGGCCGCCGCCGGCTGGCCGTCGACGGGCGCGCACCCTCCCTGCTCTCGTTCATCGCCCGCTTCGCGCTCACCGCCCTCGCCCGCCGGCCCGAGCTCGCCGGCCGGGTCACCGCCGACGGCGCCGGACTCGAGACCTTCGAGGGCGTGAACCTCGGCATCGCGGTCGACACCCCGCGCGGGCTGGTCGTCCCGGTCATCCGTCGGGCCGACGCCCTCTCCGTCCGGCAGGTCGACGCCGAGCTGGACCGCCTGGCCCGTGCGGCCCGGGAGGGCGCCCTGCCGCCGGGCGAGCTGTCCGGCTCCACGTTCACGATCAACAACTACGGCAGCCTCGGCGTCGACGGGAGCGCCGCGATCATCAACCACCCCGAGGTCGCGATCCTGGGAGTCGGGAGGGTCCTGGAGCGCCCGTGGGTGGTGGAGGGCGCCATCGTGCCGCGCCGCATCGCCCAGCTGTCGCTCGTCTTCGACCACCGGGTGACCGACGGCGGCGTCGCGGCCGGCTTCCTGCGCGAGATCGCCGACGCGGTCGAGTCGCCGCTGGGCGTGGTGGCCGACGCGCCGCCGCCCGCCTCCCCGACCCCGGGCATAGGCTGAGCGCATGACCGACGAGAAGAACCCCGGCACCGAGAACGGCGACGACTACGACCTCAGCGAGGAGAAGCTGGTCGCCCCCGAGGAGAACATCGACTGGCTCCCGCAGCCGAGCCCGAGCGACGGCGAAGCCCCCGCTCCCTGAGCCGGCCACGGCACCGGTCCGCGACTCCACGGCGCACCCGGAGATAGTGTTGGGGGAGTGATACCCCGTACCTTCCCCCTCTGGCTGGCGCTCGTCATCGCGATGATCTGCGGGGCCGGCGTCGCCCTCCAATCGCGCATCAACGGGGAGCTCGGCCGCCGTCTCGACGACGGCTTCACGGCCGCCGCGATCTCGTTCGGGTCGGGTCTGATCATCCTTCTCGTCGCGCTGGCGATCGCCCCGGCCGGCCGGCGCGGACTCGGCCGGGTGCGCGACGCGCTGCGCGGCGGCGAGTTGCGCTGGTGGTACGTCTGCGGAGGCGCCGCCGGCTCGTTCCTCGTGCTCTCGCAGGGTCTGACGGCGGCGCTGCTGGGCGTCGCCCTCTTCACCGTCTCGGTCGTCGCCGGCCAGACCGTCAGCGGACTGGTGCTGGACCGGATCGGGCTCGGCCCGGGCGGCCGGCGTCCGCTGACCCCGGCCCGCATCGCCGGTGCCGTGATCGCGTTGCTCGCCGTCACCTGGGCGGTCTCGGCGCAGTTCGGCGGCAGCGTCCCCGTGTGGATGATGCTCCTCCCGCTCATCGCCGGTCTCGGGATGGGATGGCAGCAGGCCGTGAACGGCCAGGTCCGCGTCGTCGCGGAGAGCGCCCTGACGGCGACCTTCATCAACTTCCTCGTCGGCACCACGGTGCTGGTCGTGCTGATGCTCGTGCACTGGGCGCTCGCCGGACTGCCCGCGCCCCTGCCGACCGAGCCCTGGCTCTACTTCGGCGGGGCGATCGGATGCGTCTTCATCGCGGGCGCGGCGCTCCTGGTGAGGATCACCGGAGTGCTGCTGCTCGGCCTCGCGACCGTGGCCGGCCAGCTGCTGACCGCCCTGCTGCTGGATCTGCTCGCGCCGACCTCCAGCACACCCGTGGCGTTCTCCACGATCGGAGGCACGCTGCTCGCGATCGTCGCGGTCGGTGTGGCGAGCATCCGCTGGGGCTCGCGGCGCCCCGCCGAGTGAGCGTGCGCGGCGGCGGCCTCAGTCGAGCACGCTGAGGAAGCGCTCCGCCGCCAGCGGCTTGCGGTGCCCCTCCTTGCTCCCCGCTGGGATCCCCCCGACGTAGAGCCAGCCGAGCAACCGTTCGTTCTTCGTCAGACCGTGCATCGTGTGCACCGCCTTGACGCGTGTCTGGTGTCCGGTGCGCCAGAAGACGCCCCAGCCCGCGTCGTGCAGCAGCAGGCTCAGCATGTGCGCGACGCCCGAGGCGACCGCATCCTGCTCCCACCCTGGCACCTTGCTGCTCTTCTTGCGGTCGGCGACGATCGCCAGCAGCAGCGGGGCGCGCAGCGGCTTGGCCGCCAGCTTCTCCGCCTCGGAGCCGCGGGCCTTCGCGTCCTTCGCGAACGCCCGGCCGAGGCGCAGCCGTGCATCGCCGCGCAACTCGATCACGCGCCACGGGTGCAGGGCGCTGTGGTCGGCGACCCGGCCCGCGGCCGCCACCAAGGGAAGCAACTCCTCGTGCGTGGGAGCGGTGTCGGTCACGCGCGAGTAGGACCGGCGCGCGCCGACCCGGGCGACGAGGTCGCTCATCCGGCGTCCGGGGTGAACCCGAGCGAGAGGGAGTTCATGCAGTAGCGATCGCCGGTGGGGGTGCCGAAGCCGTCCGGGAAGACGTGCCCCAGGTGCGAGCCGCAGTTCGCGCAGCGGACCTCGGTGCGCACCATGCCCAGGCTCGTGTCCTCGATCAGCTGCACCGCCTCCGGGCGCACCGACTCGTAGAAGCTCGGCCAGCCGCAGCCGCTGTCGAACTTGGTGCCGGACTGGAACAGCTCCGCGTCGCACGCCGCACAGGTGTAGAGGCCGGCCCGTCCCTCGTCGAGCAGCTCGCCCGTCCACGGACGCTCGGTGCCGGCCTCGCGCAGCACGGCGTACTGCTCGTCGCTCAGCTCCTCACGCCACTGGTCGTCGGTCTTCGAGACCTGGTAATCCATCTGCGGTGCCTCCATGCGCGGTTCGGTGATCTGACTACACCCTAAACGGGAGCGACGGGTGGACTGTTCCCTGTTTCAGGCGCGACGTGCCGGGGGCAAACGGGCAACACACAGGACCCCGCACCTAGGATGAGCGGCGAGCGTTCAACGGAAGGCGGCGGTTCGAGGGAAGGCGGCACGCGCGTGGCCGAGGCTGCAGAGCATCATGGGGCCGAGCCCCGGCGCTCCGAGCTGAGCGAACGCGACGTCGCGATCCTCGCCTTCGAACGCCAATGGTGGCGGCATGCCGGCGCCAAAGAGCAGGCCATCCGCGAGGAGTTCGGCCTGTCCGCCGCGCGGTACTATCAGCTCCTCGGAGCCCTGATCGATCGCCCGGCCGCCCTCACGCACGACCCGATGCTCGTCAAGCGGCTGCTCCGGCTCCGCGAGACGCGGCAGGCCGCCCGCCGGACCAGGACCCTCCCCTCCGACGACTGACCCCCGAGGAAACCACCACACGATGGCAGACAAGCACCCCCGCGACCGTTTCGACGAGATTCCGGGCGACATCCAGCGCGTCGGCGCGCACCGTGCCCCTCGCCCCCGCGGCCGCGGCTGGATCGTGGTCGGCTGGGCCGCGCTGGCGACCGTCATCCTCGTCGGTGCCGGGATCTTCGGCCTCTCGCTCGTCAACGGCGCGATCTCGTTCAACGGGTCCACGCCGTCGAGCACCCCCACCCCGACGCCGACCCCGACGCCGACCGTCCAGCCGACGGTCGACCCGAATCTGTCGGTGAACGTGCTCAACGGCACGCCGACCACCGGCCTCGGCACGAAGGTGGGGGAGGTGCTCACAGCCGCGGGGTGGAAGGTCGGGGCCGTCGCGAACGCCGACATGACCAACCTGACCCAGACGGTCGTCTACTACGCCGACCCGGCCAAGGAGGCCGCGGCCCTCGGCGTCGCTCAGTCGCTGCCCGGCGCGACCATCCAGAACACTCAGGACTTCGCAGACACCGGGGCCGACATCACGGTGGTCGTCGGCTCCGACTACACCGGGTGACGCCGCCGCCGGGTCGGCGGCCGGTTCGGCACCCCACGGATCCCTTTGTTTCCGGCGTGTTTAACTTTCGACGGAATTGGTAACGGTTTCACAAAAAAGCTGGCAATTACCCGTATTCCAAGCATTAGTATCGGTCCAACGCGCGGCGCTGGACCGCGCCCGCGACACAGCAATGGGAGTAATGCATGGCGAACGGAACCGTGAAGTGGTTCAACGCTGAAAAGGGCTACGGATTCATCACCGTCGATGAGGGAGGACAGGACGTTTTCGTTCATTACTCCGCAATTGACATGTCCGGGTACAAGGTCCTCGAAGAAGGCCAGCAGGTCGTCTTCGAGGTCGGTTCGGGGAACAAAGGTCCCCAGGCCGAGTCTGTGCGCCTGGCCTAGAACCCAGCGAATCGACGAGTGGAGCGCCGCCTCTCGGGGCGGCGCTTCCGCGTGCGCGGGGCAGTGACGCCCCGCGCACCGTCGTCCCGCCGCGACGTCGACGCGGCACCACCCTCCCTCGTCTTGCACTCCACCGCAGCGAGTGCCAGAATCGCTTTAGCACTCCATCTGATCGAGTGCTAATAGACCGAATCTTTCGCAGACGTCCGGGAGGGACGAGAAACACATGGCAAAGATCATTGCTTTCAACGAGGACGCGCGTCGCGGCCTCGAGCGCGGCCTGAACATCCTGGCCGACACGGTCAAGGTGACCCTCGGCCCGCGCGGTCGCAACGTCGTCCTCGAGAAGAAGTGGGGCGCTCCCACCATCACGAACGACGGTGTCTCCATCGCGAAGGAGATCGAGCTCGACGACCCGTACGAGAAGATCGGCGCGGAGCTCGTCAAGGAGGTCGCCAAGAAGACCGACGACGTCGCCGGTGACGGAACCACCACCGCGACCGTCCTCGCCCAGGCGCTCGTCAAGGAAGGCCTGCGCAACGTCGCGGCCGGCGCCGACCCGATCACCCTCAAGCGCGGCATCGAGAAGGCCGTCGCCGCGGTCACCGAGGAGCTCATCACCAGCGCCAAGGAGGTCGAGACCAAGGCCGAGATCGCGGCCACCGCGTCCATCTCCGCCGGCGACACCACGATCGGCGAGATCATCGCCGAGGCGATCGACAAGGTCGGCAAGGAGGGCGTCGTCACCGTCGAGGAGTCGAACACCTTCGGCACCGAGCTCGAGCTGACCGAGGGCATGCGCTTCGACAAGGGCTTCCTGTCGCAGTACTTCGTCACCGACCAGGACCGCCAGGAGGCGGTGTTCGAGGACCCGTACATCCTGATCGTCAACCAGAAGGTCTCCTCGATCAAGGACCTGCTCCCGATCGTCGACAAGGTCATCCAGGCCAACAAGCAGCTCCTCATCATCGCTGAGGACGTCGACGGCGAGGCGCTCGCGACCCTGATCGTCAACAAGATCCGCGGCATCTTCAAGTCCGTCGCCGTCAAGGCTCCGGGCTTCGGCGACCGTCGCAAGGCCATGCTGCAGGACATCGCGATCCTCACCGGCGGCCAGGTCATCTCCGAGGAGGTCGGCCTCAAGCTCGAGAACGTCACCCTCGACCTGCTCGGTCAGGCCCGCAAGGTCGTCATCACCAAGGACGAGACCACCATCGTCGAGGGCGCCGGCGACCCGGAGCAGATCGCCGGCCGCGTGGCCCAGATCCGCAACGAGATCGACGCCACCGACAGCGACTACGACCGCGAGAAGCTGCAGGAGCGCCTCGCCAAGCTCGCCGGCGGCGTGGCCGTCATCAAGGCGGGCGCGGCCACCGAGGTCGAGCTCAAGGAGCGCAAGCACCGCATCGAGGACGCCGTCCGCAACGCGAAGGCCGCCGTCGAGGAGGGCATCGTCGCCGGTGGTGGCGTGGCCCTCATCCAGGCCGGCAAGCTCGCCTTCGAGAAGCTGGAGCTCGTCGGTGACGAGGCCACCGGTGCGAACATCGTCAAGGTCGCCATCGAGGCCCCGCTGAAGCAGATCGCGATCAACGCGGGCCTCGAGGCCGGCGTCGTCGTCGAGAAGGTCCGCAACCTCCCGGTCGGCCACGGCCTCAACGCCGCGACCGGCGAGTACGTCGACATGCTGGCCTCCGGCATCAACGACCCGGTGAAGGTGACCCGCTCGGCGCTGCAGAACGCCGCGTCGATCGCCGGCCTCTTCCTCACCACCGAGGCCGTCGTCGCCGACAAGCCCGAGAAGAACCCGGCTCCGGTCGGCGACCCGACGGGCGGCATGGACTTCTGAGTCCCGCCGCGTCGAGTCTTCTCACGCGCTGATCACGAGGGCGTCTCCCGCAAGGGAGGCGCCCTCGTGTCGTTTCGATATGGCACCGTTATGCGGGTCGCGTTCATGCTGGACCGACCGCTCGCTAGCCTTCTCCCAAGGGAGCGGGCGTTGTATACCGCGTCGGGAATAGAGGAGAGATCGATGGGCCGGATACCGACAGGTTGCGTCACGGCCGGGGTGGCCGCCGCGCTCGTCGCCCTCGCGCTGAGCGGGTGCTCAGTCCTCGGCCTCCCCGATCCGGGCGGTACGACCCGGACCACCGCGACCCCGATCCCCACTCCGGCGGCCTTCGCCCTCGACTGCACTGCGGTCGTCGCGAGCGGCGACCTCGCGTCGCTCCTCGGTCCGGACGCCGCGGTGGTCCGCGATACCGCCGGAGCGAACGCATCGATCACCGCGTCGAACGCCGCAGTCGGCGCCCTCGCGCTGCGCGCCGTCGGAGGTGACGGCTGCCGGTGGGCACACGGGAAGGAGGAGCTGACGGTCCAGGTGCTCCCGCACGCGGCGCAGGCGTGGGCGCGGCTCGCGGCGGCCCATCCCGACACCGCCACGCCGGGTGCGGACTATGCGGGTGGGGTCTCCCTCGGCGGCGACTGCTCGCTGACGCCCGCAGTGCAGTGCCGGACGAACGTGCTCGTCGGCGATGCCTGGCTCGCGGTCGGCCTCGCCGCCGGCGCCGTGCCCGGGCTCACCGAGGCGGGCTTCCACGACGCGGTGCAGCGGATGCTTCCTCTCGTCGCGGCGGCGGTCGCCTCCGCCCCTCCCGCTGCGACGGGCGGAGTCGTCGACTGCTCGGCGCAGGAATTGCTCGCCCAGGTCCGCACGACCTTCGACCGTCCCGCTGCGACGCCGGTCGACGCGGACGAAGCGTTCCGGCTGCGCGACGCCGTCTTCCAGGTCGGGGGAGCGGCGATGTGCGCTTTCCGGCCGGATGACGGCACCGCCGCTGCATACCTGGGCAGCCTCTCGGTGCTGCCCGCCGCGCCCGGCGTCTATGACGCCTACCGCGCCGCCGTGCTCGCCGAGGATGCGACCGCACACAGCGAGACGATCACGGTGAATGGCGAGGACCACCCGGTGCTCGTCTGGAGCGGCGCGGTCGACGACAGATCCTTCGCCGCGGTCGACGCGGTGGTCGACGGCCGCTGGATCGAGTTCCGGTCGAGCGACACCGACTGGTCCCGCTCTCTCGCCCTCGTCCAGTGGGCCGCCGCCCACCCCTGACCCGGCGACCGCTGCTCTCCGGGACGACCGCGGCGCGGCGCCGCACCGCGGTCGTCCCGCTGCACCGCGCACGCGGCGCCGGACCCCACGCGGGAGCGGGCGGCTACACCGCCAGCGGCTTCGGTGCGGCGGCGGAGCCCGCCAGCGGCAGGGTCACCCGGAAGGTGGCGCCGCCTCCCTCGGTCTCCACGACCTCCACCGACCCGTTGTGCGCGGCGACGATGGAGGAGACGATCGCGAGCCCCAGGCCGCTGCCGCCGGTCTCCCGGGCGCGGGAGGTGTCGGCGCGCCAGAAGCGCTGGAAGATCTTCTCGCGGATCTGCGGCGGGATGCCCTCGCCGTGGTCCCGCACCTCCAGCGCGGCGCGCTCGGTGCGGTGGTCGATCTGCACCGCGATCTCGATCGGGCTGTCGACCGGGGTGTAGCGCAGGGCGTTGCCCATCAGGTTGGTGACGACCTGGCGCAGCTTGTTCTCCTCCGCCAGCACGATCGCGGGTTCGGCGGCCACCGGCTGGGTCAGCACGACCTTCTCGGACGTCACGATGGGGACGGGTCCGGTGCCGCGCCGCGGCCGGTTGCGGCGCAGACGGGCGAGGGCCGAGCCCGCGAAGGCGATCGGCCCTGTCGCGTTCGACACCTTGCCCGGCGCGGTCGTGGTCGGCAGCTCCGAGAGCGGCATCGGGACGGTGTCCAGCGTCGGCTCGTCGTCCTCCGCCGTGCGCGGCGGCGCCGGAACCGGGTCGGGCGTGAGCACCGTGACGACGCGGCCGGGGGAGCCGGCCATGGCATCCATCGCGGCGTCCTGCGCGATGCGCACGAGGTCGACGGCGTGCAGGTCGAGCGGCTTGGCCTCGTCGAGGCGGGCGAGCTCGAGGAGGTCCTCCACGAGGATGCCCATCCGGATCGCCTCCTTCTCGATGCGATCCATCGCCTGGGCGACGTCCTCCGGGGTCTGCAGGGCGCCCATCCGGTACAGCTCGGCGTAGCCGCGCACCGAGACCAGCGGCGTGCGCAGCTCGTGGGAGGCGTCGCCGACGAAGCGCCGCATCTGGTCGATCGTGCGTGCGCGGTCGCTGAAGGCGCGATCGATCCGGTTGAGCATGGTGTTGAGGGAGCGGTTGAGCCGGCCGACCTCCGTGTTCGGGGTGGCACCGCCGAGTCGCTGGCTGAAGTCGCCGTCGGCGATGCGCGCGGCCGTCTGCTCCACCTCCCGCAGCGGCTGGAAGGTCGTCGTCACGAGCATGCGGGTGAGGCCGGCCCCGACGATGATCACGATGACGCCGAAGCCGAGGAAGATCGCGAGGAAGCTCGCCATCACCGTGTCGATCTGCGTGGTCGTGGTCGCGACGATGGCCGTGCCGAGCGCGCCGGGCGGGTTCGTCAGCGTCACCGTCTGCGCGAGCGCGCGGTAGGTGGTGTGTCCGTCGTTGCTCTGCAGCGGGTAGCCGCCGGCGGGCAGCTTCTTGCCCTCGGCGACGCTGAGGGTGTCGGGCACGGCTGGGCGGTGCGAGGCGGGGATGTTGGTCCAGTTGGTCCGCACGAGGTTGCCCTCGGAGTCGTACAGGGCCGCGAAGTAGTCCGACGGGCTGGCGTCGGAGGCGATCTTCTCGCTGTCCGACGACGTGCCGTACAGGTAGGTGTTGAGGTAGGACGCGCCCGACGCCGCCGAGAGCTGCGCATCCAGCTGGTCGAGCAGCACCGGCTTGAGCATCGACATCGTGCCGATGCCCGTCACGAGCAGCCCCAGCGTCAGCATGAGCACGGTGACACCCGTGATCTTGGTGCGCAGGGAGATCGAGTTCCAGCGATCGAGCAGGCGAGAATGCATCAGGCCGTCAGTCTACGCAGCGCATGCTGTGCGCTCCCGGTGCGCCCGGGCGCGACCCGGAAGTCACGCCTTGGCGGCCTTGAGCATGTAGCCGAATCCGCGCTTGGTCTGGATGAGCGGCTCGCTGGAGTGCGCGTCCACCTTGCGGCGGAGGTACGAGATGTACGACTCCACGATGCCCGCGTCGCCGTTGAAGTCGTACTCCCAGACGTGGTCGAGGATCTGCGCCTTCGAGAGCACACGGTTCGGGTTGAGCATCAGGTAGCGCAGCAGCTTGAACTCGGTCGGGCTGAGCTCGATCGGGGTGTCGCCGACGAACACCTCGTGGGTGTCCTGGTCCATGGTCAGCTCGCCGGCGCGGATGACCGCGTCCTCGTCGGCCTGCATGGTGCGGCGGAGGATGGCCTTGATGCGCGCGACGATCTCGTCGAGGCTGAACGGCTTGGTGACGTAGTCGTCGCCGCCGACCGTGAGGCCGGTGATCTTGTCCTCGGTGTCGTCCTTCGCGGTGAGGAACAGGATGGGCGCAGTGTAGCCCGCGCCGCGGAGTCGCTTGGTGACGCCGAAGCCGTTCATGTCGGGCAGCATGACGTCGAGGATGATGAGGTCTGGCTCCTCTTCGAGGACCGCGGAGATCGCCTGCGCCCCGTTGCCGACCGCACGCACGGCGAAGCCGGCGAAACGGAGGCTCGTGGTCAGCAGATCGCGGATGTTCGGCTCGTCGTCGACGATGAGAATGCGAGGTCCGGCGTTCATGGTGCCTAGTATCTGCGCGGCAGCTGTGTCCTACCTGTGAGCGCGTGGGGTGCGGCCTACGTGAGGGGCTGGCGCAGGCCGTGCGATACGTGGATGCTGAGGGAATGACCAATCCCACCGTCGTCATCGCCGGGGCCGGTCTCGCCGGAGCGACGACCGCGGTCGAGCTGCGCGAGCGCGGTTTCGCCGGCCGCATCCTCCTGCTCGGCGCGGAGGACCACCACCCCTACATCCGCCCGCCGCTGTCGAAGGAGTACCTGAAGGGCGAGGGCGACGTCGGTGACACCTACGTGAAGCCCGGGGAGTGGTATCCCGAGCACGACGTCGAGTTCCTGCCCGGCACCGCGGCCGGGTCCTTCGACCCCGCCGCGCACGAGCTGTTCCTGGACGGCGGCGCCCGGATCACCTACGACAGCCTGGTGCTCGCCACCGGCGCGAAGCCCCGCTCCCTGGACGTGCCGGGCAGCGGCGGCGGCGACGTGCTGCGCCTGCGCACCATCGAGGACAGCCAGCGGCTGTACGCGGCGCTGGAGGTCGGTGGCCGGCGGGTGGTGATCGTCGGGTCCGGCTGGATCGGGATGGAGGTCGCCGCCGCCGCGCGCGGCTACGACAACGAGGTGACCGTCGTGGGCCGCCAGGAGGTCCCGCTCGCCGGCGCGATCGGTCGCGAACTCGGCGGCGTCTTCGAGCAGCTGCACCGCGACCACGGCGTCCGCTTCGTCACCGGCGCGGTCGCCGCGGTGGAGGGCGGCGCCGGTCACGCGGTCGTGCTGGCCTCGGGCGAGCGCCTCCCCGCCGACCTCGTCGTGGCCGGAGTGGGCGCCACGCCGGACGTGCTCGTCGCCGAGCGCTCCGGCCTCGCCCTCCAGAACGGCGTGCTCACCGACAAGGGGATGCGCACCTCCGCCGAGGACGTCTACGCCGTCGGCGACCTGGCCAACCCGTTCCTGCCCGCCATCGGCCGCCACCTGCGCAACGAGCATTGGGCCAACGCCATCGCCGGCGGAACGGTGGCCGCGCGCAGCATCCTGGGGGAGCGCGCGAGCTACGACGACATCCCGTACGTCTACTCCGACCAATACGATCTGGGCATGGAGTACTCGGGATACGCACCGCTCGCGGCCGGCGCCCGCGTCGTCTACCGCGGCGACGTGGACGCGCGCGAGTTCATCGCGTTCTGGCTGCGCGACGACCGTGTCGTCGCCGGCATGAACGTCAACGTGTGGGACGTGCAGGACGACATCCAGCGCCTCATCCGCACCGGCGACCGCCTCGACCCCGCCCGCCTGACGGACGAGAGCGTGGACCTTGCCGCGCTCTGACCCGTACCTGCCTCCCCTCCGTCTGCCCGTCCGCACCATCGGCGCGCGCACGTTCGACTTCTCCCGCCAGGTCGCCGTGATGGCGGTGGTGAACCGCACCCCCGACTCCTTCTTCGACCAGGGCCGCACGTATGCGCTGGATGCGGCGGTCGACGCCTGCTTCGAGGCCGTCGCGCTGGGCGCCGACTGGGTCGACATCGGCGGGGCTCCGTTCGCCCCCGGTGAGCCGGTTCCGGTGGAGGACGAGATCGAGCGCGTCGTGCCGGTCGTCACCCGGCTCCGGGCGGGCTCCGACGTGGTCATCTCGGTCGACACCTTCCACTCCCGGGTCGCCCGCGCCTCCATCGACGCCGGGGCGACCGTCGTGAACGACACGACCGGTCTGAGCGACCCGGAGCTGGCGCACGTGGTCGCCGACAGCGACGCCACCCTCGTCATCACCCACAGCCTCGCCCGGCCCCGCACCGTCTACCCCCGGCCGCAGTACGGGGATGTCGTCGCCGATGTCGCGGAGTTCCTCCTCGACCGCGTCGACCTCGCCCTCGCCGCGGGCGTGCCGGAGGAGCGGATCATCATCGACCCCGGCCACGACCTGAACAAGAACACGCTGCACTCGCTGGAGCTCACCCGTCGCCTGGCCGAGATCGCCGACCTCGGCTACCCCACCCTCGCCGCGGTCTCGAACAAGGACTTCATCGGCGAGACGCTGGACGCGCCGCGGAGCGAACGCGGGGCGGGCTCGATCGCCGCAGCGGTGGTCTCGATCGTCAACGGCGCGCGGATCATCCGGATGCACGACGTGCACGCCTCGGTGGCGGCGGCCCGGATGACGGAGGCGATCCTCGGGCTGCGCGCCCCCGCCTACCTCCGGCACAACATGGGAGACGTGAATGAGTGACGCCGCCATCGTCCGGCTGTTCCCCGCCCCGACGCAGGAGAGGGCCGCGCAGGGGGACGCCGCGACGGACGCGTTGAGCGACGACGACCTCGCCGCGCTGTACGACGCGCCGCGGCGCTCGCCCTGGCTGCGGGTCAACTTCGTGAGCAGCGCGGACGGCGCGGCCACGGTGCAGGGACTCTCCGCCGGGCTGGGCGACGACGCCGATCACCGCGTCTTCGACCTCCTGCGCCGGTTCTGCGACGTCGTCGTGGTCGGAGCGGGCACCGTTCGCGCGGAGGGGTACGGGCCGATGCGTGTCGACCGCGCCTCCCAGCGTGCCCGCGCCGCCGCCGCCGGGCTCGGCGAGCAGCCCGTCTTCGCCGTGGTCTCGGCCGGACTCGACCTCGACCCGGCCGACCCGCTCTTCGCCGATGCGCCGGTACGGCCGATCGTCGTCACCGCGGAGACCGCCGCGCCCGAGAAGCGCGCGGCTCTCGCGGCCGTGGCCGACGTGCTGGTCTGCGGCGTCGACCGCGTCGACCCTGCCGCGATGGTCGCCGTCCTCGCGGAGCGCGGCCTGACCCGCATCCACTGCGAGGGAGGCCCGCACCTGTTCGGCGATCTCGTCGCCACGGGCGCCGTCGACGAGCTCTGCCTGACCGTCAGCCCCCTGCTCGTGGCCGGGACCGCCTCCCGCATCGCGACGGGGGCCGCCCCGGGGGTGCCGGTGGAGCTGGAGCTGGCGCACGTGCTCCGGAGCGGGGACACCCTGCTGCTGCGGTATGTCCGGCGCTGAGCCCGGCACCGCTCCGCACGTGCAGCCCGTTATCGACGCGGCCCTCGTGCGGCGGCTCGTCGACACGCAGTTCCCGCAGTGGCGCGACCTGCCGATCGCCCCGGTGGAGCACGACGGGTGGGACAACCGCACCTTCCGGCTGGGCGACGACCTGAGCGTCCGCCTGCCGAGTGCGGCCGGCTACACGGTGCAGGTCGCGAAGGAGCAGGAATGGCTGCCGCGCCTCGCGCCGCAGCTGCCGCTGCCCATCCCGCAGCCCGTGGCCGCCGGCGTGCCCGGCGAGGGATACCCGTTCCCGTGGTCGGTGTACCGGTGGCTGCCGGGCCGAGCGCTCGTGCTCGCCCTCGCCGCGGGCGACGGGGATGGTGGGGACGGCCGGGAAGAGGTGGATGAGGTCGTGCTCGCCCGGGATCTCGGCGCCTTCCTCGTCGCCCTTCGGCAGGCGGACGCCGCGGACGGCCCCGAACCCGGTCCGCTCACCGCCCTCCGCGGCGCTCCTCCCGGCGTGTACGGCGACGAAGCCGTCGCCGCGATCGCCCTGCTCGGCGACGACGCACCCCGGGCACGTGCGTTGTGGGATCGGGCCATCGTCTCGCGGTGGGAGGCCGCACCGGTCTGGTTCCACGGCGACGTCGCCGAAGGCAACCTCCTCGTCGACGCCGGCCGGCTCAGCGCCGTCATCGACTTCGGCACCTCCGGAGTCGGCGACCCCGCCTGCGATCTGGTCCCCGCCTGGACCCTGTTCGAGGAGCCCGCACGCGCCGCCTTCCGCGCCGCGGCCGGTCTCGACGCCGACACCTGGGTCCGTGCCCGCGGCTGGGCGCTCTGGAAGGCCGCCATCACCCTGCGCGACCGCCCCGACGACGCCCCCTCCCGCACCACCCTGCGCCGCCTCCTGGCCGACCCCGCCTGACCACCCGACCCGGCCTGACCACCCGACCCGGCCTGTCCCACCCGACCCGGCTTGTCCCATGTGCGCGGCCAACGGAGGAGATTCGCCTACTTCCGCCCCGCGATCGCCTCCCCAGCCTGCGTTTCCGCCGCTCACGCGCCGGTTCTCCTCCGCTACCGGCCGGCGCGGCCAAGGGAGGAGTCGGGCGCGCAGCGTCGGCGTGTCGGCGGGCAAGGGAGGAGAATCGGGCCGGAATGGCCAGGATCTCCTCCGTTGGCGGCGCGTCGCGCGAGAACGCCGGAGTCAGGAGCCCGCAGCGTGGCCGGAGTCACGCCGCCTGGAGGGTGTGCGCGTCCAGGATCGTGTACGAGTAGCCCTGCTCGGCCAGGAACCGCTGCCGGTTCTGCGCGAAGTCCTGGTCGACCGTGTCCCGCGAGACCAGGGTGTAGAAGTTCGCCGACAGTCCCGACTCCTTCGGGCGCAGCAGGCGGCCGAGGCGCTGGGCCTCTTCCTGCCGCGAGCCGTACGAGCCGGAGACCTGGATGGCGACGGTCGCCTCCGGAAGGTCGACCGAGAAGTTGGCGACCTTGCTGACCACCAGCACGGTCGTGCGGCCGTCGCGGAACTCCTGGTACAGCCGCTCGCGCTCGTCCACCGGGGTGGCGCCGGTGAGTTGGGGCGCGCCGAGCGCCTCCGCGAGCTCGTCGATCTGGTCGAGGTACTGGCCGATGACCAGGATGCGCTCGCCGGCGTGCCGGTCGACGAGCTGCCGCACGACGTCGAGTTTGGCGGGCGCGGTCGCGGCGAGCCGGTAGCGCTCGTCGTCGGCGGCGGCCGCGTAGCTCAGCCGTTCGGAGGCGGGGAGGTCGATGCGCACCTCGTAGCAGGCGGCGGGGGAGATGAAGCCCTGCGCCTCGATCTCCTTCCACGGCGCGTCGAAGCGCTTGGGGCCGATCAGGCTGAACACGTCGCCCTCCCGGCCGTCCTCGCGCACCAGCGTGGCGGTGAGGCCGAGCCGGCGCCGGGCCTGCAGCTCCGCGGTCAGCTTGAACACCGGCGCCGGGAGGAGGTGCACCTCGTCGTAGACCACGAGCCCCCAGTCGAGCGCGTCGAGCAGCGCCAGGTGGGCGTACTCGCCCTTCCGCTTCGCCGTCAGGATCTGGTAGGTCGCGATGGTGACCGGCTTGACCTCCTTCACCTGTCCCGAGTACTCGCCGATCTCGTCGGCGGTCAGCGTCGTGCGCTTGAGCAGCTCGTCCCGCCACTGCCGCGCCGACACCGTGTTGGTCACCAGGATGAGCGTGGTGGTCTTGGAGGTCGCCATCGCCGCGGCCCCGACCAGCGTCTTGCCGGCGCCGCAGGGGAGCACGACGACGCCGGAGCCGCCGTCGAAGAAGTTGGTGACGGCCTTGCGCTGGTAGTCGCGCAGCGCCCAGCCGTTCTCGAACAGGCCGATCTCGTGCGGTGTGCCCGGCGTGTAGCCGGCGAGGTCCTCGGCCGGCCAGCCGAGCTTGACCAGCTCCTGCTTGAGCTGGCCGCGCGCCCACGCCTGCACGGCGAACGTCGTGTCGTCGCGCCGTTCGAGCAGCAGCGGGGCAATCCGCTTGGCGCTCGCCACCTCGGTCAGGACCGCCAGGTCGTCCGAGCGCAGCACGAGCTCGCCCTCGTCGTCGCGGGCGATGCTCAGGCGGCCGTAGCGCGCGACCGTCTCGGAGACGTCCACCGACACCGTCTGCGGGATGGGGAACTTGGAGTACCGCTCCAGGGTGGCCAGCATGTCCTCGGCCGTGTGGCCGGCGGCGCGCGCGTTCCAGAGGCCGAGCCGGGTGATCCGGTAGGTGTGGATGTGCTCGGGGGCGCGCTCCAGCTCGGCGAAGACGGCGAGGTCGTGGCGGGCGTCCTCGGCGTCGGGGTGCGCGACCTCCAGCAGGACGGTGCGGTCGCTCTGGACGATCAGGGGGCCATCGGACATAACCGATGAGTCTACGCCGGGCGGATGGCCGCACCGTGCGAACGGCGCCGCCGCGGCTACAGCGGGCGGACGGCCTTCACGCTCGACAGCGGGAGGGTCCGCTCGATGTCCGCCGCGCGATCGCGGCCGCGCAGCCTCCCACCGCCGACCCCGGTCGGCTCGAGCACGTACTCCACCGTGCGCCCGTCGGGCATCGCGACCTCCACGACGACCGGCTGCCGGGCGCGCACGGCCTGGTCGAGCTGCCGGGCCAGCCACTGCTCGCCGGTGTCCTCGGTGGCGGCGGCGTCGACCGCGCGCAGCCGTTCCACCAGTTCGCGGTCCTGGTCGCGGGAGGCCGTCGGGTGCGAGTGCGCGTAGCGCTGCCGGCGCAGCGCCACCGGCTCGCCGTCCTCGTCCTCGGCGACGACCGGGTAGCGGGCGTCGGAGAGCGCCCAGAAGACCACGTCGCGCGTAAAGCGGCTGTGCAGCACGTCGGCGCGCGCCGGGGTCAGCCGCAGCGCGGTGAGCGACTGGTCGACCTCGATGGTGCGCAGCAGCGTGGTGTCGGCCGAGCGGACCGCGCTGCGCGCCTCCCCGTCGTCGACGGTGCGGACCCGCACGCGCCCGTGCCGGTCGGTCACGTCGGTGATCAGGTAGTCGAGCGGCTGGGGGAGGCCGGTCAGCGAGACCCCGGCGAGGAATTCGCGGATGCTCGCCGCGGTCTCGCCCGCAGTGATCGCGCGGTCGATCGAGGCGGGGGAGAAGCGGAAGGTCGACGCCAGCGCGCGGCTCTCGAGGTCGGCCATGCCGCGCAGGCGCGCCTCGAGGTCGGGGGCGAGCGGACCGGGGGAGACCACCGTGAGGTCGTGCTGCAGGTAGACGCCGCGCACCTCGGCCGGGAACGCGGGCGTGAGCTGCGCGGCCGCTGCCTCCGGTCCGTTCTCCAGCAGGGCGCTCCCCGCTCCGGCGGGCGCGCCCGCCGCGGTGATGCCGAGCCATTCGGCGTCGCGCAGGTGCGCCTCCACCCGCTCCTGGGCCTGCTCGGGGGCGCCCGGGTAGAGCCAGGCGACGTGTTCGCGCAGGCTGTCGCCCCAGGAGGCGCGGCTGCGGGCCGCGACCAGGCCGTGCAGGTCGTCGGGCAGCGCGTCCAGCCAGGCCGCGGCGAGGGCGCGCCAGCGGTCGGGGGTGGAGGCGTGCAGCCAGTCGGCCGCCGGCTCGGCGGGCAGCCAGAGGCTGTCCTCGCGGGCGACGAGACCGGCCCGGGAGGCGACCGAGAGCGCCGTGGGGACGGTGCCCGGTTCGATCGCGAGGGCCTCGGCGAGCCGCTTGACCGCAGGCAGGGCGAGGCCGCCGCGCTGCAGCTCGCGGGCGCCTTCGCGCGCCAGCTCGGCCAACAGCTCGGAGACCGCGACCACCGCCTCGAAGGCGCGGTCGGCGGCGAGCCGGTCGGTGAAGCGCCGTTCGGTGTCGGGGACGGGCGCGAGGCCCGCCGGGGGCGCCGTGCGCAGCAGCTCGTCGGGCGACGGGAGTCCCGCCTCCGGCCAGGCCCGCAGGCGGGCGTACACGGCCTCGTATCCGATGTGCCCGCGCTGCCCCTCCTCGGGCTGCCCCTCCTCGGGTGCCGGCTGGGCGAGCAGGAGCGCCTCCAGCGCGTCCAGGACGCCCTGGACCTCGTGCGCGGTCAGCCCGGCGGTCGCCGGCTCCGCGGCCAGGGCGGAGGCGATCGCCTCCGCATCCAGCGGGGCGTCCGCGCGGCCGAGCGCGATGAGCACGGCGAGCCGGGTGCGGTCGAGGCCCACGAGGGCGCGCTGCACCGACTCCGGCTCCAGCAGCGCCTCGGCCAGGTCGAAGAAGTCGGAGACGCCGGCGCGGCGGATGCTCCGATCGTGCAGGGAGGCGACGAGAGTGTCGTCGCCGAGCGCGCGCAGACGCGCCGCCAGGGCGAGCGTCGTCGTCATCGCGCCGGGTCCGCGGTCGCTCGGCTAGCGCCGGCCTTTGGGGTCCAGGCCCTTCGCGGCCTTCGCCGCCCTGCTGCGCTGCCGGCCCACCACGATGATCAGCGCGATGATCAGCACGAAGGCGATGGGCAGGGCGATCAGCGGGAGGACGAACACCGCCGGCCACAGCCCTTCGCCCGATCCCTGCTGCGCGAATCCGCCCACGGCCGTGCCGATCAGGATGGCTGCGATGCAGACCAGCGAGACGATCACGAGCGCCGCGATGATGTACGAAAGGATGCGCTGCACGCGCGATGCGGGCGCCGGGGTCTCTTGGGTCACGAAATCAAGGATAATTGAGGTTGGTCATTCGATCCCCCATGCGAAGTGAGGTTCCCATGCCAACCGGCAAGGTCAAGTTCTACGACGATGAGAAAGGCTTCGGCTTCATCAGCGCCGATGACGGTCAGGAGGTCTTCCTGCACGCGTCCGCGCTGCCCGACGGCGCCGTCGTCAAGGCGGGGTCGCGTCTCGAGTTCGGTATCGCCGACGGCAAGCGCGGTGCGCAGGCCCTCTCGGTCCGCGTGCTCGAGGCACCGCCGAGCCTGGTGAAGATGAAGCGCAAGTCGGCCGACGACATGGCGATCATCGTGGAGGATCTGGTGAAGCTCCTCGACGGCATCGGCTCCAACCTGCGTCGCGGCAAGTACCCCGACAAGCAGCACGGCGCGAAGATCGCCGCTGTGCTGCGTCGTGTTGCGGACGACCTGGATGCCTGACTCCGGCATCGAGGACCTGCTGGCGGCCGAGCCGCTCGCCCGCCGCGCGCTCGCGGAGATCACGCCCGAGTCGACGATCGGCGCTGCCGCCGGGCACGTCGTCGAAGGCGAGGGCGTCGTCTCCCTGCTGTTCGAGAGCACGCTCCCGGGCTATCCCGGCTGGCGCTGGACCGTGACGATCGGTCGCGCCGACGAGGACGCCGCGCCGACGGTGCTGGAGGCCGAGCTCATGCCGGCCGACGGCGCCCTGCTCGCGCCCGACTGGGTGCCGTGGTCGGAGCGGCTGGCCGACTACCAGGCGGCGCAGGAGGCGCTCGCCGCCGAGAGCGCCGGCGACGACGACGCGGACGGCTCCGAGTCGGAGGGCGACGAGTCCGACGATGAGTCCGATGACGTCGACTCCGGCGACGACTTCGACGGCGACGACGAGGACGACGACTTCGACGACGCGGACGACGACCGGGACGTCCACGACCTCCACGGCGACGACGACCTCGACGGCGTGGACATCGACAGCCTGCACTCCGACGCGGACGACGACGCAGACGAAGAGGACGAGACGGACGAGGACGAGACGGACGTGGGCTCCGCCGCGGCGGGCTCCGTCGACGCCGCGTTCGACGAGGTCACCGACGTCGACGCCGATCTCGACCTCCCGGCCGAGGAGGCCGCTGCGCTCGAGGAGGCCGTCCCACTCGACGACGCCGACGCCGACGAGTCCGTGGCGTCTGCGGAGTCCGAGGCGGCCGAGTCCGGGGCGTCAGCCGCGCCGGCGACGGCTGACGGTGAGGTAGCCGAGGCCGAGCACGCCGAGGGCGATGCCGACGACGACCGTCCAGAGCCAGACGCCGCCCGGGGCGACGATCAGCACGGGGATCAGGGCTAGCACCCAGAGCGCGAGTCCGACGACGACGGCCCGCCGATCATCCGTCTTCACGGGTGTCGGATCGGGCCGTCTCTCGTCGTCGCGGAGCCAGAGCCGCATCGCGGGCCTCAGCCCAGCCGCTCCACCACGTACTCGACGCAGCCGATCAGCGCGCGCACGTCCGACGGCTCGATGGCCGTGAAGGTGGCGATGCGCAGCTGGTTGCGTCCGAGCTTGCGGTAGGGCTCGGTGTCGACGACGCCGTTGGCGCGGAGGGTCTTGGCGACCGCGGCGGCGTCGATGCGGTCGTCGAAGTCGATCGTCACGACGACCTGCGAGCGGTGCTCCGGGTCGGCGACGAACGGGGTGGCGTAGTCCACGCCCGCCGCCCAGGTGTAGAGCGCGTCGGACGACTCGCGCGTGCGCGCGTCGGCCCAGGCGAGGCCGCCGTTGCCGTTCATCCATTCGATCTGGTTGTCGAGCAGGGCGAGCGTGGCGACGGCCGGGGTGTTCAGCGTCTGGTTCAGGCGCGAGTTGTCGATCGCGTTCGCGATGCTGAGGAACTCGGGGATGTAGCGGCCGCTCGCCGCGATGCGCTCCACCCGCTCGATCGCGGCGGGGGAGAAGAGGGCGAGCCAGAGGCCGCCGTCCGATGCGAAGTTCTTCTGCGGGGCGAAGTAGTAGACGTCGGCCTGGGATGCATCGATGTCGACGCCTCCCGCCGCGCTCGTCGCGTCGATCACGGTCAGCGCGCCGGCATCGCCGTGCACGCGGGTGACCGGCGCCATCACGCCGGTGGAGGTCTCGTTGTGCGGCCAGGCGTAGACGTCCACGCCCTCCACGACCTGCGCGGCGCTGCGGGAGCCGGCGGGCGCCTCGATCACGTGCGGGGCCTCCAGCCACGGCGCGGCCGCGGCCTTGGCGAACTTGCCGCCGAACTCGCCGAAGACGAGGTTCTGGCTGCGCTTCTCGATGAGGGAGAACGCCGCGGCGTCCCAGAAGGCGGTGGAGCCGCCGTTGCCGATGACGACCTCGTAGCCCTCCGGCAGACGGAACAGGTCGGCCAGGCCCTGGCGGACGCTCCCGACGAGGTTCTTGACCGGTGCCTGACGGTGGGAGGTGCCCAGCAGCGCCGCGCCCGGGCCGGCCAGGTAGGCCAGCTGCTCGGGGCGGACCTTGGACGGGCCGCAGCCGAATCGTCCGTCGGCGGGCAGCAGATCAGTGGGAATGGTCACATCCGGCATAACGAGAGTGTATTGGCTGTTGAATGACGCGATGGGCCGCAGGGGCTCATCCGACCCGCCTGCACGTTTCTGTCACCGGCAGCAAGTAGGCTCTAGTGCGTCATTCGCGCGTCTGCATGTGGAGGGGATCATGACCGATCTGATCGATACGACCGAGATGTACCTTCGCACCATCTTGGAGCTCGAGGAGGACAACATCGTCCCCCTGCGGGCCCGCATCTCCGAGCGCCTCGGCCACTCCGGCCCCACCGTCTCGCAGACCGTCGGCCGCATGGAGCGCGACGGCCTCGTGGTCGTCTCCGGCGACCGCCACCTCGAGCTGACCGACGAAGGCCGCCGCAAGGCCGTCAACGTGATGCGCAAGCACCGCCTGGCCGAGCGCCTGCTCAGCGACGTGATCGAGCTCGAGTGGGAGTACGTCCACGAAGAGGCCTGCCGCTGGGAGCACGTCATGAGCGAGCAGGTCGAGCGCAAGCTGCTCACCATGCTCGGCCACCCGACGGAGTCGCCTTACGGCAACCCCATCCCGGGCCTCGGCGATCTGGGCGATCCGGCCACCGCCGACACCGCCTCCACGCAGAACCTGGTGAACCTCGTCGATGTCGTGCGCGGCTCGGACTCCGGGGTGACTGCCAGGATCCGCCGCCTGGGCGAGCCCGCGCAGGTCGACCCCGAGCTGCTCCTGCAGCTCAAGCAGGCGGGCGTTTTCCCCGGCTCGACCGGCACTTTCTCCTCGGCCGGTTCGTACGTCGGCGTGCAGATCGAGGGCTTCGAGACCGGCCTGGAGCTGCCCAACGAGCTCGCGGCCCACATCTTCGTCGAGGCCTGACTTCCGTTACCAGTTCGTTAAAAAACTGGCGAAAAGATGTGACAAACGGGGAGGCGTCCCGTAGTCTCTTACGAGTCCGAACGGGCCGCACCCGGCCCACCAGGACCCGAACCGGGACGCTCCACACCCCCTGAACCCGTCTCCCGGTTCGTGAAGCCGAAGCCAATTCGCATCGGGCGGGGGCAGCTCCCTAGTGCTGCCGGAGCGCAGGAGGTTGCACTTGGCACACTCGAGTACGCCCGGTCCTGCCCAGGACCGCACGAGCACCGACGCCACACCGACGACCGCCGAGACCGGTACCCCCGCCGCCTCCGCACCGGTCTCCCGCCGCTCCCTCCGTGAGGAGCGCACCGCGAAGGCCCACACGCCGTCGCGCCCGACCGCCGCCGTGCGCACCGCACGGACCGCCGCGAAGCCTGCTGCCGCGTCCGTCGCCACCACGACCGGCTCCACCGCCGCCGGCTCCACGGCCGCGAAGAAGCCCGCCGCGAAGAAGAAGGGCGGCTGGGCGATCAACGTCGCGGTCATGACGGTCGCCACCGGCATCATCGCCACGATGTCCCTCCCCGCCTTCGCCTTCAACCCGGAGAGCGCCGAGTCGTCCGCGTTCGGCCCCAGCGCCGCCGACAGCATGAAGAAGGCCCAGTCGCAGAGCGTCGAGGTCTCCGGCGTCGCCGCCGCGGCCGTCTCCCGCGAGGCCCCCTCCGCCACCACCGAGGAGCAGCTCGCCTCGCAGAAGGCCGCCGCCGCAGCCGAGGCCGCCCGCCAGCGCGCCGCCGTCACCCTGACGAACTACGCGAACAGCTACTCCGGCCCTTCGGTCTCCGACTTCCTGGCCAACCCGCCGTACCCCAACTTCAGCCTCGACTCCGTCTTCTCGGTGGCGCAGCAGTACATCGGCACCCCCTACGTCTTCGGCGGCGCCTCGCCCGCCGGCTTCGACTGCTCCGGCTACGTGCAGTTCGTGTACGCCCAGTTCGGTGTCTCGCTGCCGCACTCCGTGTCGGGTCAGGCCGCGGCCGGCAAGCGCATCTCGATCGAGGACGCCAAGCCCGGAGACATCGTCATCATGCCCGGCCACGACGGCTTCTACGCCGGCAACGGCAACATCATGGACGCCCCCGAGGTCGGCCGCTCCATCTCGGTGCGCCCGATCTGGACGAGCAACTTCTACATCGTCCGCCTCGGCATCTGAGTCCTCCCGGCCGAGCGAACGCCTTCCTTACCGGAGGGTGAACACTCGCCGACCGCAGCTGTGAAACGGCGCGCCTCGAATAGGAGGCGCGCCGTTTCTGCGTTACTCTGTTCCCCTGATGCCGCATCATCCGGTTGCCGTTCCGCCCGGAGTCAGGTCGCTGAGGGCGACCCGACGGGCCGAGCGCGGCCTGCGCACCGGTGGGCCTCGCCGCGAGTTCCTCGCCTGCCGCCACCATGTGGAGGCCTGCCTGCACCATCACGTGGTGCGTCACCACCACCATGCCGTCTCCTTCTTGGGCGCTGTCCGCACGGACAGTGCCCTTTTTGTTTGCCCCGCCGTGCCCGCATCCTCTCCCGTCACCCCTCTCGCCCTCCCGGAAGGTCGCAGATGAAGACCCTGGTCCTCAACGCCGGTTACGAACCGCTCGCGGTCGTCTCGTTCAAGCGCGCCATCGTGCTCGTGATGAATCAGAAGGCGACCGTGCTCGCCACCGATCGCGACCACCCGGTCTGGACCATCTCCAACAGCTACGAGCGGCCCTCGGTCATCCTGCTCACCCGCTACGTGCGCCTCCCGCACGGCCGCGCCGTGCCGGTCAGCCGCCGCGGCGTGCTGCGCCGCGACCTGCACCGCTGCGGCTACTGCGGCAAGGCCGCCACCACCATCGACCACGTGCTCCCGCGCTCCCGCGGCGGCCGCGACAGCTGGGAGAACCTGGTCGCCTGCTGCCTGCGCTGCAACAACCTCAAGAGCGACCGCACCCCGGCCGAGATGGGCTGGACCCTCAACATCACCCCGCGAGCCCCACACGACGCCTCCTGGGTCGTGCGCGGCTCCGAGGCGCCCCTGCCCGACTGGGAGGACTACCTGGCGCCGGCGGCGTGATTGCTGGTCCTCGTGTCCGTTTCGCTAGACTCGATGGGCTGGCCTCTGTAGCTCAATGGAAGAGCTGCTCCGTCCTAAGGAGAAGGTTGGGGGTTCGAGTCCCTCCAGGGGCACTTCTCAGGAGTATTAAAAAGCCTGGTCAAGAACGTTTTCGGGGCAACGCGACCACTGCCGATTGTCCTTCTCAGGTCCGCGACCGGAGACTCGAGATCGCGGCCGCGACGTTCTCCGGTTAGCGGGTCGATTCCGTCGACCCATTCCTTGAGTTGGTCGCGGGGTGAGGAGATCGTCCCGGATGTTCCCGTTCTCGACGATGTACCGGGTCATGAGAGCGTCGGCGTAGCCGGCGGCGGCGATGACACCGTCGGCGGTCTTGGCGGTGAGGGTGGCGTCACACACGCCGCTGAAGGCGTAGTTGACCGCTTGCTTGACTCCGTGGGACTGCTGGCCCCACTTCCATCTGGCAACTCCACCTCGCACCCGCACTCATCTCCCTCACACGTCGTCTCTGACTTTCCGAAATCGGGCAGTCCTGTCCTTTGTTCGAAGAGTGCCTCTACTTACTACTTCCGGTACGCCGGACATTTTTGGCGCGCACTGGGCGCGCTGCTGGTTCTCCCAAAGTCCGTTCCCTTCCCGGCCAACGCCGATCCACCGGGGTCGGCCCGTGTTTTCGGCTGTTTGGAGAGGCGAACCACCCTTACCCGGGAATCTGCGTACCGCCACCGCGGTGGGTGGTTCGACTGCAGATCCCCCTGCCTTGCAGCGTCGGCGACTCATGAATGTGGCGTCCGGCGGCGCCGTCGGTGAGCCGCGCGACGGCGTCGAGACAGAAACGATCGCCCTCATCCCTACACGTTGTGTTTGTCAGTCAGTTTTGAAGCGCATTTCGAAATTCGACGCGAATCTCGGTTCCGACCCGTGACCGAAGGGTGCGGGTGGTGCTGCGAAGTTTCAATCGTCAGTCACCTAATGCGTGCGTTCTCCGAGATGATGGGAGTGTGGCCAAGACTGGTGCGCGGGCGCGAGAGCTGAATTCGCTGTTGATTCAGTCGGGATGGAGCGGTGGTTTGCGGCCGTCGCCCCCGAGGCTCAGCGTTCTACCTGCGGAGTTCGCTCGCGAGGTGATGCGGCTCTATCGCGAGCTGGGTGGGAGGCAGATGGAGCCACGGCTGGCACCGGGCGCATGGGATCTCGCCTACGACGGTGTGATTGTTGAGTTGGACGAATCGTTCCACTTCAATCGCTACCGAACGGTTACACTTCAAACCTCTTGGAGCACATCAACGCCTTGGTCCACGGACTACGTGGATTACTGCTCGCGTTGGGAGCGATTCGCTGGCATCGGCGGGAAGCGCTGGTCGAACGAGTCCGCCAGGCGAATGTTTGGTGGAGCTGATCCTGACGGTGTCTTCGACACATACGGAGCACCGAGGTGGAAGCAACGAGCACTCTACGACGCGATGAAGGATGCGGCGGCGGCGGCGGGCCTGGTTCGCCTGTCGCGGGTGTCTATCTACGACGAGATCGATGGCATCCGTCTCGACGACGTGCTTTACCAGCGAGCGCATCTTCCGGCGGATCGAATTGGCGCGTGGGTGAAGTCGCGCATGGTCTCGCCTCGTCTATGAACTCTTCGCGACCGACCGATCACAACTAGCAGGTAATTGCAGTCAGATAGTCGGTGCAAGTCGATGCTCGTCATCGGTGAGTTGGGCGAGGTTGACGAGGGGCGCACACGCGGTCTCTGCGGTCAGCGCTGCTAGCCAGCCGATCGGGGTGTGTGGGTCGGCGGCTATCGCCCACCCTTCCACCACGTACGCGCTGACGACCTCGATGCACTCGTTCTTTTCTGCGGCGCTCGGATCGGAGGATCCTTCCACGCCGATGAGCCCGCCTTGTAGTTCCGGTGCCATGTTGCTTGTGTCAATGATGAATACCCGCATCCCACTCACTCCCTCAGGGTCAATCGCTTTTGAGTTCCTCTCCGGCGGGTGATCGACAGCGAATGGGAGGTGCGGAGTACCGGGACTGTGGAGTACCGGGGGAGCGAAGCGGCGGAGTATACGCCGCGAAAGCCCGGCACGGAGCATTGGGAGGGAGCTACGATCGGGCGACGGAAAGGCCCTCAAAACCCAATGGGACAGCGCCGCGTGCGGCGACAATGTTTGCACGAGTTCGCATGGCCCGGAGACTATCGGCGGACCCCTTGGCGAATACGCCGGAGGGCGCGGCCGTGCCGCGCACTGTGTGCTGTGGCCCCGCTTTCCACTGCGTACGCCGCGAGCCAAACGGTGGCTCGTACGCGTCGTTCCTGAGTTACGAGCGCGTGTGCCGCGAAGGGTGAGAGGGCGACTGCCGCGAAGATCCCGAGCACAACCCCGGTTAGCAGGTTGCTTGGCCAGGGAACCTGGTCAAGGTGGATCGGACTTGTCGGTGCGACTAGGAGTGCGATGAACGCGATCACGAGTCCAGCGAGTGCGAGCTCGATGTTAGATGAGTCGTCGGAGGCCCGACGTTGCAGCTCTGCCTGGACCTGAAGCCTGACGCTGAGAGGCTCGCGTTTTAGGTCTCGGATTCGCGGAAGTGTGACGTTAATGTCGCGGTGGATGTGCCGTTTGACATCGCTCGGTAGTCGGGACATGGGGCGGCTAACTCGGGTGCCTGTTAGACATCGAGGAGCCTCTCCAGGCCGGCCTCGTTGACGATCGTGATGCCGTAGTCGCGTGCCGTTTTGGCCTTTCCCGAGAGGGAGTCGGGATCGGCGGCGACGAGAACCTTGGTCTTCTTGACGATGTTGTTCTTCACGACGAGCCCGAGACGGGTGAGGACGTCTGCCCATGCCTCTCGCGGCTTGGACATCTCACCGGTGAGGACGACGATGTCGCCTGGCTCCAGTCGAAAGCCGGTCGTCATCAGTGGCGCGGTTGTGGCCGGCGCCTCGGCCAGCGAGGAAACCACGACGTCTTCGTCGATGGAGAGAAGGTCGCCGATGCTCCGGATCTCTGCAGATTCGGCATCGGTGAGGATGTGGTCCTCCCATGCCGTCGCGACGAGCCCATCAAAGTACGCGCGGTGTGCGAGTCGAACATCCTCCGGGGTTAGACCGAGTCCCTGGGCGAGCGCTTCCAGAGCCGAGGCTTCGGACGCCGAGACGACCCGATCGAGGAGGATTCGATCGAGGAGGGCGAGGTAGTCGACGTTGAGCTGCGCCCCGAGACGTGTGGCAGTGAGCGAGCCCACGAGCCGGTCGACGAAGGTGTGATCCTGTTCGAAGGCCTCTGTTCGAGCGGTCCATCGAACGCTCGGGTCGACCGCGAACGGACCGTAATGTCCCGCCGAAGCAAGCCATGAGTCCCAGTACGGTCGATTCGACACGTTCCGCATATACAGGCTGAGGAGCTGCGCCGTCGCGAGCGCGTCCCCGCCAGCGCTGTGGGCATTGGCCAGCTCCACTCCCACAGCTCTGCAGCATTCGGCCAATCGGCGATTACCGGAGACCCCTTCACTCATCCGCATCGTGCAGAGCCAGCGTTCTGGCTCCGCCACCCGCAGGCCGGCCTGAGCCATCTGAAAGCCGAGGAACCTCGAGTCGAACGATGCGTTGTGCGCGACCGGGACACGGTCGTCCAGGAGGTCAGCGACGTTCGGAGCGATCTGCTCGAATAGGGGCGCCCGTGCCGCTGCCGCGGCGGTGACGCCATGGATATGTTGAGGGCCCATATCGCGGTTTGGGTTCACGAGAGTCTCGTGCCGAGACTCGATCTCGCCCTCCGGTGACACCAATACGATCCCGATCTCCACGATGCGATCGTGCTTCGTCGGAAACAGACCTGTCGTCTCTAAATCGACGACTGCGAACCCTTTGCCCATGCGTCACCCCCTCAGCGAGGCTAGCGACTGAGACGAGGCGCCCGAAGCCGCCAAAACAGGTGACAGCCCCAAGGAGCATCCGGCAGGTAGGGACCATTCGGACACGCGGTAGAGAACGCGGGCGTGACGCCTGGCCTGCAGCCGTCCACTTATGTGCCTACGTGCATTCCCTCTAGCCCTATCGGCACTTCTCCTTTGAGGATGCATCCGTCTAGATCGATGTTGGTGTCTCTTGAGAAGTCGTTGGACCTTCTCGCTCTTCATTCTCCATTTGTTTTCGCCTCCGGTCCTTCGCGAGCTACAAGCTCGGTGCATGGTAGGTCTAGCTTCCACGCTCGTTCAGACAGCCTCCAACTGATGTTGCGGATCGCACGCTCACCGAGCGCTGCGCAGACGTCCCAAGGCACCGCCAGAGACAATCCGCGGCGAAGCCAGCTGGCGGCCGCAAACTCCCCTGCGATCCAGCACGGTGTGGCGACGGGCTAGCGGCTTGTTGACTTCACTACGCTGGCTTCGTGCCCGAGAGCGAGTCGCAGCCGACACATGTCCTGACCATTCCTGCTGTCCGTTGGGGCATCCAAACGTTTGCCTCGAGGACAATCAACCCGGCGTTTGTTATGTACCTGTACCTACGCCGACAGGCGAGAGCCGGACTCCTAGAGGAGGCAACCGTCGAAGACGTCAAACCGCTCCTCAGAATGCCCGGCGCGCCTGGCAAGCCACACTATTTGCCGTTCGTCACTCGAGGCATCAAAAGGCGTCCCTTGCCAACCTTTTGGCGTGGAGAGAACCTTGCGGGAATGTGGTCGCAAACGTCCATCTACCGCCAGGATCCAGCCCGATGGTTGAGCGATGGCACCAATTATGTGATGCCCGATGACAGTGTTGAACTCGCTCGTATGAGACTCCTTGACGGTGTCCCTATTTCAGCCATCGCCTTCGGTGCATACTTCCTTCGCAATTTCGGGTTTGCAATCGACGGTGACCCGACCGTCGATGACCTAGTCATGGGCGTTCGCCGCGCCTTTGACTTCCCTGATGACTCGGACAGCGAATTCGCGTCACTGTTCGCGGTGGAGATTCCTTCGACCGAGTTCAGTTGGTTTGAGCGAGTCCCCGCACAGACTTATGTCGAGGACTTAGAGAGCAACGAGGAATTTCGTGCTTGAGTCTCTAGTCCCTAACGTGCGCACCTTGACGGCTGACGAACTCGGTATCGGCGCCAAAGCGGCGGCCGAAACCAACCGTGCCACGTCGGCCCCAGACGCTTCGGAGCTTAGTTCCAGCGATCCTCGGATCCTTGAGATTGTGCGCCTTGCCTCCCTCTTCGGGGGCGTCATCATGTCCGGGCCTCCCGGCACGTCGAAGTCCTATTACGCTGCGGCCGCAGCTCAAATCATCGTGGGCGGGGACAGCGCCCGACTGCGGTTTGTACAGTTCCACGCAAGCTATCGATATGAAGACTTCATGCTCGGTTACGCTCCGACTGAGGATGGCTTTGAGCAAAAGTCGGGTCCATTCCTGGAGCTCACTCGCGCCGCAACCGAGGACCCAGAGCGTCCGTATGTCTTGGTCATTGACGAGCTATCCAGGGCGGATGTCGGTCGAGTTTTCGGGGAAGCCCTCACGTACATTGAGCGCTCGAAGAGAGAACTTCCGTTTCGTATCGCGAATGGGGAAGAGATCAAGATACCTTCCAATCTGATCATCCTCGCGACGATGAATCCCTTCGACCGCGGGGTGGATGAGGTGGATGCAGCTTTCGAACGCCGCTTCGCGAAGGTTGGAATGGACCCAGACCGCAGTCTTCTCTACGATGTTTTGACCCAGAACGCGGTGGCCGAGTGGCTGAAAATACGCTTGATCGCTTGGTTTGACAAGATGCGAGGGCACGCGGCGAAGAACCCTACAGCCGCTGTGGGACATGCATACTTCTATTCGGTGACCGACGAGGACTCTCTTCGCGACGTGTGGGATTACCAACTGAAGTACCTTGTTCATCGCGCGTTCCGTCGCGACTTGAACACGCTCGCGGATGTTGAAACAGCATGGTCCCACATCTTTGAGTTGCCGCCGGGGGATGCGGGAAGCGAGCCCGGGGAAAGCCCGCAGGTGCCGCGTGACGGTGTCTAGGAGCGAAGCACTCGTAGTCGAATGCGAAGAGTACGAGACGATCGACGTCGATACCAGCTTGTGGGTGAGTCAAGCACATAGCACGATCTTCAATTCTGAGATCGACGGGAAGGACGTGCTTCGCGCGAGCTTCCAGAACGGCCGGCTACGTCTCCAGGCGACGTCGTTCGTAGGTGTGATTCCAATCAACGATTGGGTCGTCGTCAAAGTACGACCTCGAGTCCCGCTGGCCAATCTCACGCGAATGGTCCGGGACACGGATCACAGCGTCCTTCCTCTGACGGCGTTCGCTCGTGGCTATTCGGGTAGGGGATCAGTTGACGATTGGGCGATGGACATCTACACCGAAGCCCTGATCGAGCGCGTCGGTGAAGTCCTCGATCTCGGCCTCTTGCGCTCGTACACTACTCGCGAGGACGAGGGCTTCGTACCTCATGGGCGAATCGAAATGGGCCCGACAATGCAGCGCTTCGCTGCGCGAGGTATCCGGAACAGCGCGGCCTACTCGTGGGCAGAGAGGACCATTGACACTCCAGCCAACCGATGCGTCAAGGCTGCCTTGGAGATGGCACTAGCTCACCTCTCTCAAGAGCGTCAAAAGCCGCGGAAGGGGGATCGCGCAAAGGTTGCACGTCTCGCCGGCTACATGCATGTTTTCGATGACGTTTCGGACGACCCTAGCCAGCACTTCCTGGACGACCCGTACGTGCGCGACCTGATCGCAGTTCCCGACTCGCGCTACTACTACAGGCGACTTCTTGACCTTTGCTTGCTCATGCTGACTGGTAAGAACATTGCCTTGGAGCTGGGGGGAAGCGATGTTCAGCTGGACTCGCTGCTTATTGACACCAACAAGCTGTTCGAAAAGTTCGCACGGGTTAGCCTTGCCCGACGATATGAACGGCTTGGGTCCCCCATCGAAGTTCTTGACGGCAACACTGACGGATTCGTTGATCTCTATGACGTCCCCGCGCAGCTTCCGTCCCCGCTTGGCAGACCGATGACGGCCGTCGCGAGCTCGAACTCCGGTCGCGCTCAGCCGGACATCGTTTTCCGCACATTAGACGGGAACTTCGTGTTGGTAGCGGAAGTAAGAAACACTGTGCACGCGCTGCGTTCGGACCTCCCCGAACGCGGCGAAGTTGAGCAAGCGGTAACCTATGCGCTCCGTTATGGATTGCAGTTTACGGTGCTTATTCATCCCTGGCTGGCTGGCGAGAAGGGACTGGTCTACATCGGTCGAGTTCGATCGATCGATGTGTTTGACTTTCGCCTCGATCTGTCAAGTGATGACACGCTCGACGCGCGGTTGGAAGAGATGGCGGATGTTCTTGCGACGTTGGCTGGACTTAATCCTGTCTTGCGGTGATGTCCGGCTCATCCATCAGCGGAACGAGGTCTACCCCTACGGCGTCATAGCCCATGTCGACGGCTACCTTGAGCGTGGTGCCCGTTCCCATGAAGGGGTCCAGGACTACTCCACGCGCCGGAGACCCGTGGCCACAGTCTGTCCAGCCGACCGTGCGCTTCTTCGCAAAGGTGAACTCTCGAAAGTAACCCCCGAGGGCCGCCTTCGCTTCGGCCGCTAGTCGTTGAACCTCTGTCGAATTCCTACCCGTTCCGTTCTGAACGCGCAGCGCTTTGCCCGCGTCAGACACTCCGGTGGCTTGGATGGCGCGGATGTGAGCCGGGGTTAGCCCGTGTTCTTTAGCAAGTTCCATCGCCCGCTTCGCCTGCGGCCGGCTTTCGTCCAATTCCGCAGTTCGCTCGACTACCCGCCGGCGAGGCATTCCGCATTCACCGCACACCTGCGGTGGAGCGCCGAGCGCTATAGCTCTGCTTACGATTTCGCGCGGGAATGGCGCAAGGTGACGGCCCATGTTTCGCTCGGGGTTTATAGTCCAAACGTCGCCCGGATTTGATCCGTTACCGTACCGCTCCGAGTAGCCGTGAAGGTCGTAGTAATAGTTCTCGCGAGTGGTCAAATGAATGATGTACTCGTGTCGGTTGACTAGCCGGTCCTTAGCGGGATCAGGCATCCCCTTGGTTTTCGCCCAGATGATGCGATTGCGGACCCTCCATCCTCGCTTGATGGCCTCATACTCGATACCAGCGGGAATCCCGGCCAGGGAGTGCTTGTGATAGGTGTCGCCGACGTTGAGAAAGATGGAGCCGGTCCTGCGTAGAACGCGCTTCCATTCATCAAGACAATCCATGATGGCGGCGATGTATGCGAACGGGGAGGCTTCCCATCCGATCTGGTCGTCGTGCCCGTAGTCACGCTTTGCCCAGTAAGGCGGGGACGTGACGATGAGATCCACCGAATCATCGGCCAGGCCCGTATGCCGAGCGTCGCCTGTGACGATCCTTGATATAGGCGCGGCGAGATGATCGCTCCACGATTCAAGCGAGCTGGTAGTGACCAGGCCAAGCTTCCGTCGTCCGGTGACCTCGGCGGGTTCGCTAGCGGGACCAAATGCGGTCGGCGACGTCATGGAGCCTCATTCCGGTGTCGTGTTCACCACTTAGTTTATGGAGGACCGCCGACATCGTCGAGCAGGCGACGGCGATCCGATGAGACGCCGCGTCAGAATTTCAAGACCGCACGAGGCGAATTCGCGATGTGCGTCAAAGCAGAGCGAATCTTCGTGAGCTGATCGCAGTGTGCTTGAGTTACGACATGCAGCTCGACCACTGTGAACACGAGAACGGACTGGTTTCGGTAGGCTCCTTCCGTGAATGACATGGGGGCACCTGCGACCGTCGGTCAAGCGCTCGAGCTCGTTGGCGAGCCGGCCGAAGATATCAAGGTCAGGCTCTCGCGAGAGTTGATAACGCTCCTGAGCGAGCAGCTCTACACCTCGGCATCCAAAGCTATCGAGGAATTGGTAGTTAACTCGTTCGACGCGGATGCTACTGACTGCTGGGTGGTCGTCCCGGCAGCTTCGCCCGGCACGGAAGTCGAAGAGCTCCCCGTCATCGCCGTTTTTGATAACGGCGCGGGTATGGATGAGGAAGGTCTAACCGATCTGTGGCGAGTCGGGGCCTCCTCAAAGCGCGAGCAGGTCGTTGAGAGAATCCGTCGACGCCGACAAATCGGTAAGTTCGGCATCGGTAAGCTCGCAACGTATGCGCTCGCGTCACGTGTCACTTACATCACGTCGACCGGCAATGGCCAAATACTCTCAGTCTCGCTTTCGTATCGTGCCTTTCAGTCGGAAGCAGGATCAGACTCCGACGAGCCAGTTTCACTCGCGGTACGGCGGATCACGACGCAGCAGTTAGAGAATCAGCCGGTCATCGTTCAGGTATGTGAAGCGAACGGGCTAGCGATCGGCGATACCCTCACAGGCGATCAGCATTGGACCCTCGTCCTGCTCGAGGAGTTCAAACCGCAGGTTGCAAAGCTCTCGGTTGGCAGGCTGCGGTGGGTTCTGAGCACGGCCATGCCCCTGGGGGATTTTCGCCTGCACTTGAATGGAGACCGCGTTGCTTCCAGCAAGGAAGAGGCGATCGCGAATCCAGTCGTTCGCTTCGCAGTCACGGACCTGCCGCCTGAACGCCTGAGCAGGCTCGAAGCTCGAACTGGTCTTAAATGGTCGGTCATCTCTAGCGAAACCGACGGGTCGCCAGTGCTGACCTGTGCGATCCTGCCCTCTGGTGTAACGGGGGAAGTCGTGGTTGCTGAGGAGACGATTTACGGAGGCAAGAGCAGCGATCTGACACGATCACACGGCTTCTTCGTGCGGGTTCGCGGCCGGCTAATTGCCGAGGATGATCCGCTCTTCGGCGTCACGCCTCTCACCTATGAGGTATTCAATCGGTTTCGAGCGCAGCTTGAAGTAGACGACCTAGATGAGGACCTGACCGCTCCCCGAGAAAGCGCGGGCGCGAGCGAACGTGTGCTTGTGCTGCAGGACGTATTAGTTGAGCTTTTCAACGAGGCCCGGGTCCGATACGACGACGCGATCAAGGCACGGTTCAAGCAGGATACGAAGCGAGAAGATCAGCGTCAGTACGTCTACCCACGATACGTAGAACGCCCTGTCGCTGACGCACTGCTGATTCTTGGCCAGGATGCCGAGACCCCTCCAGGGGGCTCCGACGCAGATGATAGTTGGTTCTACCTGAATGGGCCGCCGGCGGAACGTTTGTCGTCGATAGCAGCTGAGCTATACAGCGTTGAGTCTCGAGATCCGTTCGTTTTCAGGCTGGAAGAGAGAGAGCGCACGGGAAGATTGGTGGAGTTCACACCGGAGAACCGGTCAATCGTTGTCAACGCCGATCACGAACTCGCGCTCGCCTTCAAGGACAATCACGCGGCTCGCGAACTTCTTTACGACGTGGCGGTTGCCGAAGCGCTGCTAGAGGTTTACCTTCGCGAGGCTGGCCTAGCCCCCCACCTCGTTGGAGAGGTACTAGAACGGCGGGATGGACTTCTGAGGAGCCTTGCTCGGGAGCACGTGAATTCTCCGTCGGCGATAGCAGCGTTGCTTCGCGATTCCAGCGCCAAAGATCGTGATCTAGAGATTGCGCTCGTGGTCGCAGCCAGGGCCCTCGGATTCGTAGCCAAACACATCGGGAACGCCGATAGAGCCGACGGCGTCGCCCGATTCCACGACTATCCGAATGGAGAACGCAAGATCACCTTGGAAGCCAAGTCGAGTGCTGACGTGCCCAGCCTCAGCGCATTGGACTTTGCGGGGTTAGAACAACACATGCGCGCCGAGGGAGCTCACGGATGTCTACTTGTGGCCCCGAGCTATCCCGGGGCTTCTCGTGGCGAGGACGCGCAGGCGGCGCAGCGAGCGCGAAGTGCCAAGGTAAGTTGTTGGACAATTGATCAGCTCGCCACAGTGGTAACGTCGCTCACGACTCACGACTCACGACATAACGGCGAAAGCGGTTATGGAAATTGTCCTGACCCAGTTTGCCCCCGAAGACGTGGCGGCCGCCATTGACCGCCTACTGGCGGACCCTGCACTTGCACCGCGGAAGCTGGCGGTGGCAATGCTGGTGGGTCTGCGCAATCTGGAACAATATGCGCCCGCGGATGCGCTGCGTAGCCTTGACATGATCTTGCCTGAGCTAGGCCGGATGGGCGCCAAACCCACCCAAGCGGAAGCAAAGGTGGCATTGCGCCAGCTTGTGGGAGCTAGCGGGGGCGCGCTCACATTGGTTGGTGAGGACCGTCTTCTTTTCAACACCTCTATGGAGGAGCTTGAGCGACGAACCGCTGCTTGGGCGGCCAATAACCACACTCTGCGGCACGGCAGCACCTTCCACGACTCTGGAGCGCCGAAGCCCGAGATCTGATGCACCAGCGCTGAGCGCTGTACTTTTGATATCGCCAGCTGTGACTTTGCCCAAGACAAGCGTCACGCTTTCAGCCTGCGTGGAAGCGTCAGCGTGCAACGATGATGGCGGGAACCGCTGGGCGGCACGGATTTGCAGTTCGATCCGCATCGAGGTGCGTGACAATATGGCGCGCCAAACATACTTGCTGGACATCGGCATGTTCTTTCCGTCCGGCGCGCTCGAACCCGACTGGTGGCCATGTTCAATTTTTGCCCACAATTTGCCCGCAATCGGGTGAGTTCCTATGTGATCGCAGTCATCGCCAAGCGGTCAGGAAGCGCGGAATTCCGCGGATTTACCCATCACATGGACGATGCTTAAAGGGTGGTCGCAGTTTTCGAGTCCCTCCAGGGGCACTTGTCGACGCGGGCGCTATCGTCAGCTCGACCTTCCAGCAGTTGTAGCCTCGTGCGCGTCGTGAAACGTGTTGCGGCGGCGCTGTTTTGGTCGGCGGTGACGTTCTCACCCTCTTCGCGAAGGCCGCCGATACCGGCGGGCGAACCACTACCTACCTGCGGTCGTTGTCGAAGTAGCGCTTGAGGTAGTCGCGCAGCGCGTCATCGCACACGTACACGTACGTCCCGCGGATTCCGCGCGTGAGCAGCACCCCGTAGATGTTCTTCACATACCCGAGAATGTCGTCGTCCGTGTAGCGAATGCCTCGCTTCCGGTTGTCTTCCATTCCCTTCTTATCGAAGTAGCTGCTGCGATCGAACCAGATGCCGCGATCGGGTGAATACCGGAGGTCTGGGCCGATGATCACGCCCGCGTAGTTCAGGTCGTAGCCCTGGACGGTGTGAATCGAGCCGACCTCGTCCAGCGAACCGGGCGAGTTGATCCAGTCGGTCTGTGTACGGTTCCAACGGAGCGCGACACCGTCGAGTTCGATGTCGTATGCGTCGGGGGTCTTGCGGCTCTTCCACTTCCACGCGTATCCCGCCACTAAGCGGGAGAGGCCCGCCTCGGCATCGCGAGCGCGCACGAGCTCGCGCATCTGTGCGAGATCGTCGAAGTACCGCAGATCGTACCCATCGAATGCTCGAGGATCGGGCTTGTCCCCGCGGAGGACGCTGCGCACGTAGGCGGTGTAGTCGTCGCCAGCCTTGACGCGAAGCTGCGAATGGAGACGGTAGAACTGGTGCCCGTTCGTTGCGTCGTTCACCACAGTGCGCACCACAGTCGCGGGCAGGTCCGATGGACGAACGGACTGCTCGCCATCGATGAGGAGCAGCTGGTGACGACTCTGCTCGATAACCCAGTCCAACTGCGTGAATGCGTCGTCGTCGCGTCCAAACAATTTCTCGTTGATACGAGGGAAGAGGGCATTGAGCGGGCCGGCGGGCTGATTGGCTCGGTGATTCAGCCGATGAGCCTCATCCACGACGAGCAGGTCGAATTTCTCGTGGCTCGTTCCGATTCAGGAGCTCGCTGTTCTCCGGGACGAAGAAGTCAGAAAATCGTGAGTCTTCGTCCGGCTCGAGGGCGCCGCGACCCTCTCCGATGTCGCGCAGGAGCTTGATGAGGTAGATCGCCACGATCGTTTTGCCGGTGCCTGGATCGCCCTGGACGACGATCGGCTTGCCCCGCGGGACCCGGTAGTCGTGGAGGAGACCTTCGACGATGTTCTCGACCGCGACAGCTTGGTCCGTCGTCAGCGCCTTGAACGGCGAGAACTTGAACAGGTCACTATTCTCGATCTCCGGAATGCTGCGTTCGAACAGTCCGCGCGAGCGCAAGTTCTCGAAGATGCGGTCGAAGTCAGCCTGGTAACGGTCGCGGTCGAAGTACCGCGCATCAGTGACACCCTCATTTCGGTTGAGGACCTCGAGCTTCCCGTCGCCGGCGAACATGCGGATCAGGAAAGACTCCAGATCCAGACAGACGGATTTGTTGAACTCGTCGTGCAGGATCACGCGAACGGAGCCCAGCGCATCCTTCGAGTGGTCGGCGTTGTGTTGGCGCATTCGGCTCGTTGCGCTGAGCGTCTCACCGACGTACACGCTCGACGAGTCGTCCATCACATAGACAACGGGCCAATTGTGCAGGCGCGCATCACCGGTCTCGCCGCTCGGGTCCGTACGGAGGAGCGGGACGATGTCAAAGCTGGTCATACTTGGTGCTTCGACCACGCGCCTTGTCGGCCGGATATTTGGTCCGAGTGCGCGCGAGCTTCTCCAGGACGATTCTGTCCGGATCCAGGTTGAGCCGATCGGCGAGCAGATAGCAGTAGGTGAGGACATCGGCGAGTTCGTCTCGCACCCGATCGGGGTCGGATTCGCCGCTCCACTGGAAGCACTCCAGAAGCTCGCCCGCCTCGATGGCGACACTCTTGGCGAGATTGTCCGGGGAATGGAACTGACCCCAGTCTCGCTCTGCTACGAAAGCACGGAGCTCATCACGCACGGTGTTGTCTGCCACGTGCCTCACCGTAGCAAGGGCAGACGGTCGATGTCTGGAGTCATCGCCGGAAGGGTGCGCCGAGACCGCACAGGGTGTGACATCCATCTCACAACCGCGGAGGTTGACCGTCGCTGTTCCTATGCCCGGACGACTTCGAACTCCGATCCATCTCGAACTGCAATTGCGATCTTGTGGTGGTGCAGCAAACTCACAAGGTCTGCCGTGGGCCGGCCCGGCAGCAGCACCATCGGCTCGGCCTGAATCCCCGCCTCTGCGGCAACGTGAACGTAGTCAAGAACCTGACCGATCGCGTGGCGCACGTAGTCGCGGCCTGAAGATCGCTTCGCTTCAACGATCCATCCCAACGACTCGACGTACAGATCGGGCTCGATCGTCGTGCCGGAGGTCGCCAACTGAAGCCGCTGTGGTTCGTTCCCGCGGGCTCTCAGCCAGGCGCCGAAATCCGCCTGCAACTCAAACTCGACTCGCGAAACAACGCGGTCGCTAGGCAACGCCGGCACCTCGTTGACCACAACAATGTCCGCAGCATCTGGGGGCGTCCAACGGGTGACATGCGCGCTTGGCACTGCCGGCGCGGACGGAGCAGCCAGAAGGCTCGCGTCTGCGTCCACCGGGACAAGATTGAAGATGATTCCGTTGCGCGGGTTCCCTTCAACGTCCGGGATAGTCTCGATCGAGCAGGTCGGATCACCGGTCGCGAACGTTCCGACAAAGGTGGCGGAGGTACCAGAGACGGTGAATAGCCTGATCGGGCGGCCATCGGGACCGGACTCGCGGAGAGCCAGGTTGCCTCGCTTGAACACCTGATCTCCCCGCTGACCTTCGCCCGTATAGGAGAAGGAGCCGTCCGGCTGTAGGCCCTCAAAGAGGTGGTAGCCGAATCCGGCACCACTTTCGACGCTCGAGAAGACCACGATGTCGGGCAAGCCGCGAAGCGTCACGATCCCGCTCTGTCGGCTGCCGCCGAGTGCCTCGTGCAGCTCGCGTCGGAGAACCGTGTCGCCCGGCTCGAGCGTCCAGGTGGGAACTCGGGTCGACGCCTCGCCACCAAACCGGGCGCGGATGGCATCGGCCTGCGTCTCGGTGAGATGCCAGCGAGTAATGCCCTCCTCAAGCGTCCCGTAGAGGTCGCGGAGCGCATCGCGAATCCGCTTCTGATCGACGCCGAGCTCAAGCGAGAGTTGTGCGGGAGTACGCGTGGCCATGTATTGACGGTATTGAAGACGTGCAATGCGGACAATTCCCCCGAATGGCCACCACAAGCGACTGTGTGCGATCTCGTCGGAGGTTGAGGCCGGCCGTGACGCCGGCCTCAACGGGAGCAATCACGCCCCGCCCCTACCCACCTGGCCGAAACCGCAGCGCCGTGACCCCCGACTGGAACTCCTCCCGATCCACGAGCTCGAGCCGGATCTGCTCCCGCAGCCCGGTGAGCAGCGTCGGCCCATGTCCGGCGAGCACGGGCTGCACGACGAACACGTATTCGTCGATCAGGCCGAGGTCTGCCAGCACGCGGGGGAGCGTCACTCCGCCCACGAAGAGGCCCTCGCCGGGCTCGTTCTTGAGGCGCTGGACGGCCGCTCCAACGTCGCCTCGGAGGAGTTCGGCGTTCCAGTCGACCTCGGTCAGGGTGCTCGACACGACGTGCTTCCTGGCGCCGTCGATGGCCTCGGCGAAGGGGATCTGCCACGCATCCATCCACTCGGGCCAAGCGCCTGACGGCGGCCGTCGCCAGGCGGATTCCATCATGTCGTAGGTGACGCGGCCGAAGAGAAGGGCGTCGGCGCGCTCCAGCTCGGTGGTCCAGAAGCGCATCGACTCCTCGTCCGGGGGAAGACCTGCCTCGTGGTGGCAGCAGCCGTCGAGCGTGACGTTGATGGCGTATCGGAGGGGTCTCATCTCGTTCCTTTCATCGACGCTGATGAATGTGACCGTCCATCTTTCCGGACTAGTCGTGGGGAGGGCGGCGCAGCTTCTTGATGTCGGTGCGCTGCTTCTTCGCGGTCAACCTGCGTTCTGTGGCGCCGCGACTCGGCTTGGTCGGGCGTCGCGGTGGCGCGGGTGGGCGGAGCGCGTCGGCGACGAGCTCCGCGAGTCGAGCGCGCGCGGCCTCCCTGTTGCGCAGCTGGGCGCGGTGCTCGGAGGCCGCGATCGTCAGGACTCCGTCGGCGATCCGGTTGCCGAGACGCGCGAGGAGGCGTTCGCGCTGCGACGCAGAGAGTGCGGTGGAGGCCGCCACATACCAGACGAGCTCCGCGCGAGAGTCCGCGGTGTTCACGCCTTGGCCGCCCGGCCCGGATGACCGCGAGAACCGCCAGGACAGCTCGGACTCGGGGATCGTGAGTCCTGCGTCGACCTGAAGGCCGGGGCGGTGGGCGGCGGGCATGCGTCCATCATCCTCGTCCGGCCCTGCGCAGCGCCATCGGCATCGAGCGGGAGCCGCCAGTGACGACGCGGGCGAGGTCACTCACTGGGGCCGGGCCCCGTACCGGACAACTCAGCGGCCCCTGGATCGTGGACTAGCATTTCGAAGGTGACTCCCGCACCGATCGACGACATCTCCATCGGCGGCGACGGCATCCGACTGGGCCAGTTCCTGAAGTTCGCCGGCCTCCTCGACTCCGGCGGGGACGTCAAAGAGGCCATCATCGACGGCTACGTGACCGTGAACGGCGAGGTCGACCGGCGACGCGGGAGGCAGCTGCAGCTTGGGGACGTCGTCACGTTCGAGGGGCGCAGCGTCCGCGTCTGCCCGTGAGGAGAGCGACTGGAGTGAGGACCCCGTGAACATCACCCTGCTCGTGCGCTTCGTCGCCGTGGCCGAGGAGCTGCACTTCCCGCGCGCGGCGAAGGCCCTCGACATCCCGTTGGCATCGCTCTACTCGTCGATCGCGAAGCTGGAGGAGCAGGTGGGGGCGCCGCTGTTCGTCCGGAACTCCGCCGAGACGCGACTGACGGACGCCGGAACGCTCTTCCTCGCCACGGCGAAGGACGAGATCGCGGCGGCGCCCGCACCGGCCGCGAAGCCGGTCGTTCCGGCCGGCGGCAAGGCCAAAGCCTCCAAGGGCAAGGGGCGGGCGCCGGCCGTCAAGGGGCAGCCGAAGCCGTACAAGAAGCGGCAGGGGCGGTAGCGCCGCGCCCCGTCACCCCCGCACGATCCGCCCCAGCGTCCGCGTGTAGTCCTCCTTGATGATGTCGAGGTGCGCCCACGTCTCCACCGCTCCGACCTCGGGCAGTGCCCGCAGGTCCTCGATGACCTCCAGCACGCCGGTCCGGGTGGTGCCGACGATGGTCGCGATCACGTCGTAGGCGCCATGCGCGTCCGCGGCCAGGTCGACGGCGGTCGCGTCCACGAGGTAGCGGTGCACGGGCTCGGCCGAGCCGCGCAGGGCGATGCCGACGCCGACGGCGACGCGGTTGCGGGAGAGGCCTCCCGCGTCGATCGCGGCGATGCGGATGACCCCGGCGTCCAGGAGGCGCTTGACCCGGGCGCGCGCGGACGAGGGGGACAGGCGCACGCGGTCGGCGAGTTCGCGGTAGCTGGCGCGGCCGTCGTCCTGCAGCACGGCGATGAGGTCGTGGTCGAGGCGGTCCAGCTTCACGGACGTGACGGAGGCGGCGGTGATGAACTCCTTGAGCAGGGCGTCGTAGGTGCTGACCCGCAGGCCGCGGACGCCGGGGATGTCGCGGATGGCGGTCAGGGTGGCGTGCAGCTCGTCGGTGTCGCCGTGGCGGGACTCGAAGACGATGGGGGAGGAGCCGCTGACCAGCGAGACGAACACCGTGTCGGGGAGGTCGGCGATCCGCTCGGCGACGGGGCGGGCGCGGCCGTCGACGGCGACCATGCCGTGGATCAGCACGTTGAGGCCGGCGAACCCGGGGTCGAGGGCGGCGACGACGCGGAGACCATCTCTCCCGATCAGCGTCCCGAGCCGGCGGGAGACGAGTTCGCGGGAGACGCCGAGGGTGCGGGCGAGCTCGTGGATGCTGGCGCGGCCGTCGGCCTGCAGGGCGCGGACGAGGCTGCTGTCGAGGGCGTCGGAGTCGCGCTCGGGGGCGGTTCGGTCGGGACGGGTCGGCACATCCGCAGAATACCCGGAAACGCTCGCGCGCGGCGGCAGATCGACGGAGCGGGTCGAGCGGTGCGGACGATTCGCGATAGTTTTGAGCACATCCCCTGACAGATCGACGGCGACGCGCCGTGCCTATCGTCGATGTGCGCTTGCAGATCCGCGCCGACCGGATGAGACTTCACGTCGAAACGAGCACGACAATCGAACCAGGCAATACAAGCAAAGGAGCTTCGTGTGTCTCTAACCGCAACGCAACCCCCCGGGCACGCCCGTGCGTTGAAGGCCGGGCTGGCGTCCGTCGTCGGCACGACCATCGAGTGGTACGACTTCTACGTCTACGCGACGGCCGCGGCCATCGTGTTCCCCCAGGTGTTCTTCCCGGAGGTCAACCACGCCCTCGGCACGCTCGCGTCGTTCGGCACCTACGCGGTGGCGTACTTCATGCGGCCGCTGGGTGGGATCATCTTCGGCCACATCGGCGACAAGCTGGGCCGCAAGCGTGCTCTGACGATCACCCTCTTCATCATGGGCGTCGCGACCGTGCTGGTCGGCTGCCTGCCCGGCTACAACACGATCGGGATCGTCGCGCCCATCCTGCTCATCGTGCTCCGCATCGCGCAGGGCCTCGCGGTCGGCGGCGAATGGGGCGGCGCGAGCCTGATGTCGGTGGAGAGCGCACCGCCGAAGTTCAAGAACTTCTACGGCGGCTTCACCCAGCTGGGCAACCCGCTCGGTGCGCTGCTGGCCTCCGGCGCGTTCTGGATCCTCGCCGGGATGGGCGACGACGTGCTGCTGACCTGGGGCTGGCGCGTGCCGTTCCTGTTCAGCATCGTGCTCATCGGCGTGGGCGTCTGGGTGCGCTACCGCGTCGAGGAGACGCCGGTCTTCGAGGAGAAGATCGAAGGCCACACCCAGTCCACCCCGATCCTGTTTGCGCTGCGCAACAACTGGCTCGCCATCATCCTCGGCTTCTGCATCATCGCGATGTCGTCCGGCGGCTACGTGATCGCCACGGTCTTCGTGCAGAACTTCGCCACGAGCCCGGAGGTCGGCCTCGACGCGAGCGTGATCCTCGGAGCGATGACGGTCGCCTCCTTCATCGAGGCGCTGGTCACCCTGCCGCTAGCGCTGCTCGGCGACAAGTGGGGAGGCAAGCGGGTCATCATGCTCGGATCGCTGCTCTCGTTCGTGGCCGTGATCCCGCTGGTGCTGGTCATCCAGAACCACCAGGTGACGCTCATCTACATCTTCGTCAGCGTCATCCGCATCACCCTGAGCGGCGCGTGGGCTCCGCTCTCGACGGTGATGACGCAGATGTTCCGCCCGCAGGCGCGCTACACCTCGATGTCGCTCTCCTACGGGATCGGCGCCGCGGTCTGGGGCGGCCTGTCGCCGGCCATCGCGACCGGCCTGATCGCCATCACCGGAACCTTCTGGTCCGCGATCTGGTTCTTCGGCGCGCTCGCGCTGATCGCCATCATCGGCACCTGGTTCGCGCCGCAGCACTCCGACACCGCGCCGGCGACGGGATCCTTCAACCCCCGCCTGGACACCACCGCCATCAAGACCACGAGGATCTGACCCATGCGACACCTGGCAACCTACGACGACCGCGATTCGGCCCCCACCCTCGTGACGGCCGACGTGATCCTGACCGTCGACGAGGGCGCCCCACGCGCGGAGGCCATGCTCACCGCGGGCGGCCGCATCCTGGCCGTCGGCACGGTCGCCGACGTCGAGCAGGCGGCCCGGGCGGCGGGTGTCGAGGCACGCCGGGTGGACTACCCGGGCGCGACGATCGTCCCCGGCTTCATCGACGCGCACGCGCACCCGCTGATGTACGGGCAGCTGCTCACCTGGGTGGACGTCAGCCCCGCGAAGGCGGCGTCCATCCCGGAGATCGTGGAGCTGATGCGGGAGGGCGCCCACCGGCTCCCGGCCGGCGTCCCGCTCCGTGGCTACGGCTACGAGCAGCGCAACCTGGCCGAGAAGCGCCACCCCACGAAGGAGGAGCTCGACCGGATCGCGACCGACCGCGAGGTGTACATCATGAACGCCTCCGGCCACGGCGGCGTCGTGAACACCTTCACGTTGGAGAAGTACGGCATCACCCGCGACTCGCCCAACCCCGAGGGCGGCGAGTTCTTCCGGGATGCGGACGGTGAGCTGACGGGCGAGCTGTCCGATGCGGCGTGCAACGTGCTCACCGGGCTGCACGGGGTGAAGATCGGCCACCACGGCCCCAACTTCCACCTCGGCGACGAGCCGGCCGAGCACCAGCGCCAGCTCGACATCGCGCAGCGCGAGTTCCTGTCGTCCGGCGTGACCGCGCTCGGCGACGCCCAGGTGTCGAAGCGCGAGCTGGCCGCCTACCTGGCGATGGCGGACCGCGGCGAGCTGTCGGTGCGGGTCTCGATGTACTTCCTCTCCCACCTGCTCGACCAGGTGATCGACCTCGGCCTCACCGGGCCGTTCGGCAACGCATTCCTCTCGGTGGCGGGCATCAAGCTCTACGCCGACGGGACGCTGGGAGGCTGGACGGCGTACTTCCCGGAGGGCTACGTCGGCGACCCCTGCCGCACCGGCCAGCTCTACCACGAGCCCGCCGAGTACGCGGGTCTGGTGGCCAAGGCGCACGCCGCCGGTCTGCAGACCGCGACGCACGCGCAGTCGCCGACCGCGATCGCGATGGTGGTGGACGCGGTGGAGCAGGTGCTGACCGAGCACCCGGACGCCGACGCGCGCCACCGGATCGAGCACTGCGGCCTCCCGGACCCGAAGGAGATCGCGCGGATGGCGACGCTGGGCATCCGCCCGGTCAACCAGACGCAGCACTACTACAACTGGGGCGAGGGCGTGGAGCAGGCCATCGGCACCCCGGGCGAGCGGTTCAACCCGCTGGGCGAGTTCCTCGAGGCGGGGGTGCCGGTGACGATCTCGTCCGACGCCCCGGTCGCCGAGCCGCGCCCGCTGGAGGCGATCCAGGCCGCGGTCACCCGCGTCACCCGCCGCGGCCACAAGCTCGGCCCCGACTCGCTGCGGATCAGCGCGGAGGAGGCCCTGCGCGGCCACACCCTGGAGGGCGCGATCACGATCGGCCGCGAGAACGAGCTCGGCTCGCTCGTCGCCGGCAAGCGTGCCGACTTCGTCGTCCTGGGAGCGAACCCGCTGACGGTCGAGGCGGACACGATCGCGGCCATTCCCGTCCGCGCGACCTGGGTGGACGGGACGCCCCGCTACGACGCCGATGGCAACTGAGACGGATCCGGGAGGACCAGCAGGCATGGAGACACGCGCCGCACGCACGACCGGATGGGTGCTCATCGAGACGCTCCGCAACTACGGGGTGGACACGGTGTTCGGCATCCCGGGCACCCACAACCTGGAGTTCTACCGGCCGCTGAACGCACTCGGAGTGCACCCGGTGACCACGCGTCACGAGCAGGGCGCCGGCTACGCGGCCGACGGCTGGTCGCTGCAGACCGGAAAGCCGGGCGTCGTGATCACCACGAGCGGGCCGGGGCTGCTGAACGCGCTCTCGGCCGCCGGGACGGCGTACTGCGAGTCGCGGCCGATGATCATCCTCTCGCCGGGCCCGGCCCGCGGGCGCGAGTTCGCGGACGTCGGCACGCTGCACGAGACCAAGGACCAGCTCGGCGCGGCCTCTGCCATCGTCGAGTGGGGCCGCCGGGTGCAGTCCGACGCGGAGGCGGTCCAGGCCGTGCACGACGCCTTCGCGCTGTTCACGACCGGGCGTCCGCGGCCGGTCTACATCGAGGTGCCGCTCGACCTGCTCGAGGAGGAGTCGGAGCTGACCGGCGACGCCCTGGCGGCGCGGTCCGCCGCGGCGCCGGCGGCCCCCGACGCGCAGGCGATCCAGGAGGCTGCGCGGCTGCTGGCCGCCGCGACCGACCCGGTCATCCTCGCGGGCGGCGGGTCGCGCGCGGCGACGGCCGAGCTGCGGGCGCTGGCCGAACGGCTGGGCGCACCGGTGGTCACCACCCTGAACGCCAAGGGCGTGCTCGACGAGCACCACCCGCTCTCGCTCGGCTCCAATCTGCGGCTGGCGGCGGCGCGCAACCGGGCCCGCGACGCCGACGTGCTGCTGGTGGTCGGCTCGAAGCTCGGCGAGGCCGAGCTCTGGGTCGACACGCTGGAGGCGCGCGGCCGGGTCATCCGCATCGACCTCGTCGCGTCGCAGCTCGACAAGAACCAGGCGGCCGAGGTGCGGATCGCCGCCGACGCCACGACGGCGCTCGCCGCGATCGGGGATGCGCTCGGCGACGGCACGCCCGCGGACCGCGAAGCCCGCGTCGCCGAGACCGTGGACGCCGTGCGGGCCGAGTGCGCCGAGCTCTCCGCCGTCAACACCGCGCTCGCGGAGCACATCGCCGCGGCCCTTCCCGCCGACGCCATCGTCGCCACCGACTCCTCGCAGATCGCGTACTGGGGTCTGCTGAACACGCTGCGGGTGCGGACGCCGAACTCGACGCCCTACATGGCCACCTACGCCACCCTCGGCTACGGCCTCCCCGCCGCGATCGGATCGCGGATCGCCCGGCCGGACCGTCCGGTGTTCGCTGTGGTCGGCGACGGCGCGCTGATGTTCTCGCTGCAGGAGTTCATGACCGTCGTCGAGCAGGGCCTCGACCTGACCGTGATCGTCGTCGACAACGGCGGCTACGCCGAGATCAAGCAGAACGAAGCGGACGCGGGTATCGCACCGGTCGGCGTCGACCTGGCGCAGCCGGACTGGGCCGCCCTCGCCGACGCGTTCGGCGGCACCGGGCACCGTGTGGCATCCGCGACCGAGCTGACGGCAGCCGTCGCCGCCGCGGGCGCCGCAGGCGGGCTGCACGTCATCCACCTCCCGCAGTCCCGCTTCACGGACTGATCCGCACCAGGCAGCACGCAACAGGCACGAGGACGACCATGAGCACACCTGATCCGAGCACACCTCCCATGAGCACACACCCCACGAGCACGCCTCCCACGAGCACGCCTCCCACGAGCACGCCCCCTGTCGGCCCGCTCGACGCGTCGAAGACGCCGCGCTACGCCGGGCTCTCCACCTTCGCCCGGCTGCCGCGCATCGAGGACGTTCCGGCCACGGACCTCGCCGTCGTCGGCATCCCGTTCGACACCGGGGTCAGCTACCGCCCGGGCGCGCGGTTCGGCCCGGAGCACGTGCGTGCCTCCAGCCGGCTGCTGCGGCCGTACAACCCGGCGCAGGACTTCTCGGCGTGGGAGGCCGTGCAGATCGCGGACGCCGGCGACATCGCGGTCAACCCCTTCCACATCGACGAGGCGGTGCGGCAGATCGCGGAGGCCGCGGGCGACCTCGGCAGCCGGGTGCAGCGCATCCTCACGATCGGCGGCGACCACACCATCGCCTACCCGCTGCTCAAGGCGATCAGCGCGAAGCACGGCCCGGTCGCGGTGCTGCACTTCGACGCGCACCTCGACACCTGGGACACCTACTTCGACGAGCCGATCACCCACGGCACCCCGTTCCGGCGTGCGTCGGAGGAAGGCTTCCTCGACCGCACCGCGTCGATGCACGTCGGCACCCGCGGTCCGCTGTACAGCAAGCAGGACCTCGAGGACGACGAGCGCCTCGGCTTCTCGATCGTCTCGAGCGAGTACCTGGAGGAGAACGGCGTCCCGGCCACGCTGGAGCGCATCCGGCGCCGGGTCGGCGACACGCCGCTCTACATCTCCATCGACATCGACGTGCTCGACCCGGCCCACGCCCCCGGCACCGGAACCCCGGAGGCCGGCGGCCTGACCAGCCGTGAGCTGCTGCGCATCCTCCGCGGCCTGACCGACCTGAACATCGTCGGCGCCGACATCGTGGAGGTCGCGCCCGCCTACGACCACGCCCAGCTGACCGGCATCGCCGCCTCGCACGTCGCGTACGAGCTGATGACCGCGATGGCCCAGGTGATCGTGCGCGAAGGCAGCGCCCACCCGCGCGGACGGGCCGACGCCGATGAGTGACCACGAGGCCGGCACGCGACCCCGGCCGGTCGCCGTCTACACCGACGTCGAGGACACCGACCCCGCGGTCGGGATCGCGCTGCTCGAGGCGCACGGCTTCGAGGTGCGCGTGCTCGGCAGCCGCGACCCGCAGACGATCATCTCCGGCGCTCAGGACGCCGTGGCGCTGCTTCCGGGCTACGCCGCCATCGGCCGCGAAGTGATCGAGGCGCTGCCGCGGCTGGAGGTCGTCGCACTGATGTCGATGGGCTTCGACTACGTGGACGTGGAGGCCGCGACCGAGCACGGCGTCTGGGTGACGAACGTGCCCGGCGCCGCGACGGAGGAGGTGGCGACGCACGCCCTGGCCCTCCTGCTCGCCGCCGTCCGCCAGCTGCCGTTCTACACCGGCACGGCCACGGCCGAGCGGTGGAACGAGCGGGCGCCGGAGGCCCCGCCGCGCCTGAGCGAGCGCACGCTCGGCATCGTCGGCCTCGGCCGGATCGGGCGGGAGTTCGCCCGGCTCGCCGGTCCGCTGTTCGGGCGCGTGGTCGGCTACGATCCGATGCTCCCGGACACGCCGGAGGTCGCGGCCGACCTCGCCGCCCTCGGGATCGAGCGGGCGAGCCTGGACGCCGTGCGCCGCGCCTCCCACGCGCTCTCGCTGCACGTGCCGCTGACGCCGGAGACGGCGGGGATGGTGGACGCCGCGTTCCTCGACGGGATGCCGGCCGGATCCATCCTGGTCAATGTCTCCCGCGGCGGACTGCTCGACAACGACGCGGTCGCCGCGGCACTGGACAGCGGGCAGCTGTCGGGGGCCGCGCTCGACGTGCTCGACGAGGAGCCCCCGCGCCCCGGCCACCCGCTTCTCGGCCGCGACGACGTGGTCCTGACCCCGCACATCGCCTACTTCTCGGACTTCACCGAGGGCGAGTACGTGCGGGTGCAGGCGCAGAACGCGGTGACGGCGATCGCGACGGGCACGCCCGAGTCACCGGTGAACCGACCGGCGCGCTGACGCGGCCACCTGAACGGGGGGAGCACACGTCGGGAGGTGCGGCCCGCCGCCATGGCAAGCTGTCCTCGGCGCGCGTCACGGTGATGCGCGGCGAGGGGGATGAGCGTGACCGACGACACCGACGACCGCGTGCAGGGCGGCAACGACAGTGCCGGGACCGTCGAGCCGACGGCGCAGGCGGCGGACGCCTCGCTCGCCGGATCCCCGGACGCCGATGACGCCGTCCCCGGCTCCCCGTTCTCGCAGAACGAGCGGGTCGTCCGCGGCCTCGCCCTCGCCCTGCTGGTCATCCCCGCGGGTGTGATCGCCTGGTCCATCCTCTGGAGCATCGGCTTCATCGCCTCCATCGTGTCGTGGGGTGTGGCGATCGGCGCGGTCTGGCTGTACCGGGCGGGGTCGAAGGCGCGGGTGACGCGCGGTGCGTTCTGGGGCGTCGTCGTGATCGTCGTGGTGACGGTGGTGCTCAGCCTGCTCGCCGGGATCGTCATCGACCTGGCCGCGGCCATCGACATCCCCCTCATCGATGCGCTCACCCGGCCGGAGTTCTGGCAGCTCTTCGCCGACAACCTCTTCGGCAACCCGGACCTCTGGCAGGCCTACCTGCCGCAGGTGGCCCTCGCCCTGCTGTTCGCCGCTCTGGGCTGCTTCATGACGGTGCGACGGCTGGCGCGCGAGTCCCGGGCGTAGAACCCGCTCGCTCGACGCGCTAGCGTGTCGGCATGACCGACGACGTGCAGTGGGAGCGGGCCGTGGCGGTGGCGCGGTCGGCGTTCGCCGCGCAGGACTTCAGCGTGCTGGTGGGCGCCGAGCTGGTGCGCTTCGAGCCGGGCCTCGCAGAGGTCCGGGTGCCGTTCCGGGCCGAGCTGCGGCAGCAGTTCGGTTTCGTGCACGGCGGCGTCATCGCGTACGCCGTCGACAACGCGATCACGTTCGCGGCGGGCACCCGGCTCGGCCCGGACATCCTGACCTCGGGCATCACGGTCTCGTACCTGCGCCCGGCGACGGGCGACCTGACCGCGGTCGCCACGGTCGTCGGCACGACCCGCCGGCAGGCGGTCGTGCGCTGCGAGGTGTTCTCCGCCGGGGAGGCCGGGCCGGTCCTCGTCGCCAGCGGGCAGGGCACCGCCGTCCTCACCGGCTGACACGCAGCGACGTCGACGATCCCTGCCCGACCCGCACGCCATCCCACCGATCCCGCACCCGCACCGACCCGCACCGACCCTGCACCGACCCTGCACCGACCCGCACCCCGCCGAGGGAGCACAGAGAGGACGCACCGTGGCCGCCTTCAGCGACATCGTGATCTACGCCGACGACCCGCCCGCGCTCGCCGCCTTCTGGGCCGCGGTGCTGGAGTACCCGGAACCGACGCTCGACCCGGAGTTCCGGGCGATGCTGCTGGCCGGCGGGGTGGCCGAGGGCGATCTGGGCAAGCGCGCGGTGGCCGAGAGCCCCGACAAGCGCGGGCCGCGGCTGTTCTTCCACCACGCCGACGGGCCGAAGGACGGCCGCAACCGCCTCCACCTCGACGTGCAGGCGGCCGCGGGTCGCGACGCGACCGACGAGGAGGTGGAGGCCGAGAAGGACCGTCTCGTCGCGCTCGGCGCGACCGTGGTGCGGCTGGTGCACCAGAAGTGGGGACCGTTCCAGGAGCACTACTATCAGCTGCGGGATCCGGAGGGGAACGAGTTCTGCCTGCAGTAGCACACGGTGTGAACCGGTGCCGCCCGCCGCTCTGTCAGCGATTCGGCGCTGCGGCGGGCACGTCGCGGAAAGATCCCCTCTGGTGCGCCCACCCCGTCACCCGGCATAGTTCGCCACGTGGACCTTCAGCTCACCGGAACATCCGCCGTCGTCACCGGGGCCAGCAAGGGGATCGGTCTCGCGACCGCCCGCGCGCTGCTCGCCGAGGGTGCGACCGTCGTCGGCATCGCACGCAGCGCGACCGACGAGATCACGGCGCTCGCCGCGGACCCGCACTTCCGCTTCGTGTCGGCCGACCTCTCCGATCCGGCCCGGATCGATCGGCTGGCGGGGGAGGTCGGTGGCCGTGTCGACGTGCTCGTCAACAACGTCGGGTCGGCGCCGCCGCGGCCGGGCGGGTTCGCGTCCATCACCGACGAGGACTGGCTGCGCAGCTACGAGCTCAACGCGCTCGCCGGGGTGCGGGTCACCCGCGCGCTGCTCGGCCTGCTGCCCGACGGCGCGGCGATCGTCACGATCGCGAGCGAGAACGCGCAGTTGGCGGACCCGCTGGTGATGGACTACAGCGCGGCGAAGGCGGCGACGCTGAGCTTCTCGAAGTCGCTGTCGAAGGAGCTGGGACCGCGCGGCATCCGGGTGAACGCCGTGAGCCCCGGACCGGTCGCGACGGCGCTGTGGCTCGGGGACGGCGGCGTCGCGCAGACCGTGTCGGCCGCCGGTGGCGGCACGCCCGACGATGTGCGGCGCGGCGCGGAGCAGGCGATGGTGACCGGCCGGTTCACGACACCGGAGGAGGTCGCGGCGCTGGTCGTGATGCTGGCGAGCCTGCTGCTCGGCAATCTGACGGGCGCGGAGGTCGTGATCGACGGCGGGATGCGCCAGACGATGTGACGGCCGCCGCAGGCGTGCGGTGCCTGCATTTCCAGGATACCGGAGCGCCCGGGGCTTGCGGCAAGGGCGGCATCCTGTAGCAGAATTGCCGATCGTGGCTGAAATCCGGCCGCACGGAGATGGGGTGGGCGTGGCTCTCGAGACGTACGACGTGATCATCAGCGGCGGTGGGCCCACCGGCATGATGCTGGCGGCCGAGCTCCGGCTGCACGGGGTGCGGGTGCTGGTGCTGGAGCGCGACGCGGAGCCGACGACGGCCGTGCGGGCGCTGGGATTGCAGCCGCGCACGGTCGAGATCATGGACCAGCGCGGCCTCCTCGACGCGTTCCTCGCTGAGGGGACGCCGTATCCGGGCGGGGTGGGATCGTTCGCCGGGATCGTCGGACCGCACCCGGTGAACCTCGACAGCGCGCACGCCTACCTCCTCGGCATCCCGCAGCCGATCACCGATCGCCTGCTCACCGCGCACGCCGTCGCCCGGGGCGCGGAGGTCCGTCGGGCCGCCGAACTGGCGGGGTTCGTCCAGGACGCGGACGGCGTGACGGTCGAGCTCGTCGACGGCACGCGACTGCGTGCGGGCTGGCTCGTCGGCTGCGACGGCGGCCGCAGCCGGGTGCGCACGCTGCTGGGCGTCGGCTTCCCGGGCGAGGCGGCGACGACGGAGTGGCTGCTCGGCGAGGTGGAGGTGACCGCGCCGGCCGACGAGATCGCGACCATCGGCGCGGAGGTGCGCCGCACGCACCGCGGCTTCGGCATCGGGCCCAGCGGCGACGGGCGCTACCGTGCCGTCGTCCCGGCCGCGTCGGTCTCCGAGGACCGCACCGTCCCTCCCACGCTCGACGAGTTCCGCGCGCAGCTGCAGGCATACGCGGGCACCGACTTCGGCGCTCACGCGCCCCGCTCGCTCAGCCGGTTCACCGATGCGACCCGCCTCGCCGAGCGCTACCGGGTCGATCGGGTCCTGCTCGCCGGCGACGCCGCCCACGTTCACCCTCCGCTCGGCGGCCAGGGGCTCAACCTGGGCGTCCAGGATGCGGTGAACCTCGGCTGGAAGCTGGCCGGCACCGTCGCGGGATGGGCGCCGGACGACCTACTCGACAGCTACGAGGCCGAGCGGCGTCCGGTCGCCGACGGCGTGCTCACCATCACGCGCGCGCAGAGCGTGCTGATCGCTCCCGAGCCGGGGCCGCAGGCCGTCCGCCGGCTGATGACCGAGCTGATGGCCTTCGACGACGTCGCCCGTCTGCTCGCGGAGCGGATCAGCGGGACCGGGATCCGCTACGACCTGGGGGACGGGCCGGAGCAGCTCGGCCGCCGGCTGCGCGACCAGCCGCTGAGGGCCGGCGGACGACTCTACGAGCACCTCCGGACCGGCCGTGGTCTGCTGCTCGACCGCACGGGCGGTCTCGCCGTGGACGGATGGGCGGATCGGGTCGATCGGATCGTGGACGCCGTGGGCGAGCCGGCCGAGCCGGCTGGGCCGGCTGAGCCCGCCCTGCTGCTGCGCCCGGACGGCTACGTGGCCTGGATCGGGGACGACCAGCCCGGGCTGGAGGCGCGGCTCGCGCAGTGGTTCGGCAGGCCGTCGCCGGTCGCGAGCTGAGGCGCCGCCCGCATCGTCGACCGCGCGGCGCCTACGCGGCTCCGGTGCGTCGCGCGCGCACCACGACGTCCCGCAGTGCGACCGCGCGGCCGCGGGGGTCGGCGAGGGTGCGCGCGCGGCGCTCCGCCGTCTCGATGGTCCACGCGTCGGGGGCGAGCACCGTCCGGATACCGGACAGGTCGGCCGTCGCGTCGGCCGGGTGCGAGTGCGGGTGCTCGTGCTCGTGACCGTGTCCGTCGGCCTGGTCGTGCCCGACGATCAGCAGTGTTCCGCCCGGGGCGACCCAGCGGGCGATCCGCTCGTAGAACGCGAGCTGACCGATCGTCGGGTGCGCGTAGAAGGTGGTGACGAGGTCGTACGGGTGCGGCGGCTCCCACACGGTGAGATCCGCCTCCACCCAGCGGATCGCGCTGTCGAGGTGCGGCGGGGCCGCGGTGGCGATGTCGGCGGCGGTGACGTTCCAGCCGTGGGCGGAGAGCCAGGCCGCTTCGGCGCCCGCGCCGCTCCCGGCGTCGAGAGCGGTTCCCGGTGCGAGGCCGGCGAGCTCGGTGTCGAGTGCGGGGTGCGGCGGCGGGCCGCCCGCATCGGCGTCCGCCCAGTGCGCCCGCCAGTAGTCCGCGCCGAATCGCTCCGTCCCGTGGTGCTCCGTCCCGCCGTGCTCCGTCCCGTGGTGCTCCGTCCCGCCGTGCTCCGTCATCGTGTCGCCCCCTGGCCGGAGCGCGCCAGCGCCGATCGCACGTCCGCGTAGACGTCGCCGAGCGAGGGGATGTCGCCGTCGGCGCCGTCCGCGCGGCGCACCCACTCGTCGAAGGTGAGCCGCATCCCCAGCGCGAAGCTCTCCGCCACCGCGTGCGCGTCCAACGCGGCGAGTGCCGGGCCGGCGATGAGCGCCTCTGCGAGCTGCTCGGTGAGCCGGGCGTCGCGTTCGAGGCCCGCGGCGTGCAGGGACGGGTTCTCGCGCATCAGCCGCCGCACGCGCAGGAAGCGGTCGTAGCCGTCCGGGTCGGCGTCGAAGACCTCGGTCAGCTGCGTCCAGGCGTACTCGAGGTCGTGCAGGGGATGGGCGGGGGAGGCGGCGGTCGCGATGCCGAGCAGGTGCGTCTCGAGCCCCGCGTCGTCCACCAGGACGGCGGCCTCCTTGCCTGCGCAGTGCCGGAAGAAGGTGGTTCGCGAGATCCCCGCGGCGGCGGCGATGTCGTCCACGGTGGTCGCGGTGTAGCCGTCGCGCTCGAAGAGCTCGACGGCCGCGTTGGCGATCGTGCGGGTCAGCTCGCGGCGGCGGCGCTCCCGCAGATCCGGGGCCGGGACGGTCGGTTGCTCCTGGCGAGTCATGGTGCTACGTTAGCACGCTGTACCTAAGTGGTACTCAGTACCATGTTGTAACGTAGAACCAATCGTGGTTCGCGCCGTGAGAACAGGAGCTCCCATGTCGACCGCCCCACCACCCGCCCACACCGCCGCCGCGTCCGCATCCCGGACGGGACCCGTCCTCCCGCTGCTGCTCGTCTCTGCGTTCGTCGTCGTGCTCAACGAGACGGCGATGGGAGTCGCGATCCCGCAGATCATGGCCGGATTCGATGTCTCCGCGGCATCGGCGCAGTGGTTGACCACCGCCTTCATGCTGACGATGGCGGTCGCCATCCCGATCACCGGAGTGCTGCTGCAGCGCTTCCCGCTGCGGTCGGTCTTCTTCGCGGCGATGGGACTGTTCGCCGCGGGAACGCTGCTGGCGGCCCTCGCCCCGGGATTCGGCCTGCTCCTGCTGGGTCGGATCGTCCAGGCCCTCGGCACGTCGATCATCCTGCCGCTGCTGTTCACCACCGTGATGCAGCTCGTCGCGCCCGAGCGCCGGGGCCGTGCGATGGGACTGGTGACGATCGTCACGGCCGCCGCACCGGCACTCGGGCCGACCGTCTCGGGGGTGATCGTCTCCGCCCTCGGCTGGCGCTGGGTGTTCCTCCTGGTGCTGCCCGTCGCCGCGCTGACGCTGGTCGCCGGCGCCGTGTGGCTCCGCACTGCGACGCCGACCCGTCCGGCCCGCTTCGACGCCCTCTCGGTGCTGCTCTCGGCGGTGGGATTCTCCGGCGCGATCTACGGACTGGCCTCGATCGGCGAGACGTCCGGAGCGAGCGGCGGCGTGCCCGCGTGGATCCCCCTGGTCGTGGGCGTGATCTCCCTGGCGGGCCTGGTCCTCCGCCAGCTGGCGCTGCGCGACACCGAGCGGGTCCTGCTCGACGTGCGCGTCTTCGCGGGGCGGACGTTCACGATCGCGACCCTTGCGATCGTGATCGTGTCGGTCGCGCTGTTCGGGTCCCTCATCCTGCTGCCTCTCGCGATCCAGCAGCTGCTCGGCGAGCCGCCCTACGTCGCCGGTCTGATGCTCCTGCCGGGCGGGATCCTCTCCGGCGTCCTCGCCCCGTTCGTCGGGATGCTGTTCGACCGCGTCGGCGCCCGCGCCCTCATCGTGCCGGGCGCGGTCGTCGTCACCGCGGCGCTCGCGGCCTTCTCGACCCTGAACGTGAGCACTCCGATCGGCCTCGTGATCGCGATGCACCTCCTGCTCAATGTCGGGACCGCGCTGATGATGACGCCGCTGATGACGACCGCGCTCGGGTCGGTGCGCCCGGAGCTCTACTCCCACGCCAGTGCGATCGTGAACACGCTCCAGCAGGTCGCGGGCGCGGCGGGGGTCGCCCTCTTCGTCACCCTGTTCTCGGTCGCGTCGGGATCGGAGTCCGCAGGGACCGCGACGGGCCCGTCGGCGACGGAGGCCCTGACCGCCGGGGTCGGCACGGCCTTCGCCGTCGGCGCCGCGATCAGCGCGGTCGGCATCGTCCTCGCGGTCCTGCTCGGGCCGAAGGGAGGCCGGCGCCGGGTCACGGCGTGAGCCGGAGCGTCCCCTCCGCCGCGATCACGCCGCTCCCGCTCAGCCGCACCTCGGCGCCGTTGCGCCAGATCGGGTGCACTGAGCTCGTCCCAGCTGCGCGGGGCGGCGACGAACGGGTGCGCGGTGCTCCCCAGGGAGGACGGCGAGATGGTGGTCTTCTTGCCGTTGTTCTGGGACCAGCCGATGTCCACCGAGAACCTACCTCCATTGCGCGGTCCTTCCGATTTGAGATCAACGCGCATGTTAGGTTTCGAACATGGCAGCTTCGGATAGGGCTTTTGCGATCGCCGGAATCTGTGCGCCTGTTCTGTGTCGCCTGACGACTGCGCGGGGGTCGTGGTGACTAGGCGCGCTGGCCTCTTTGTCGGCTCGGCGGGGATTCTCGTGCTTGCCGCCCTCGCTGCGATCGTAGGCGTGCTAGCTCTAACGAGTGAGATTGAGCCGGCGACGTTGCTCGTGTGCGAGAGTCCCACGGACGTGCGGTGCACCGATAACTTCTTCTTTGGGCGGCGGGGAGGCCAACACACGGTGGGATCCGCGTTCATAGCGGCGGCGGTGCTGTTGGGGATTCTCTCGGGTGGGGTAGCGGTGCTTGCGGCGCGGAAGCAAGTCGGAGATGCCGCGCCGCCAGCACACGTTTAGTCAACCCAACGGGACCCAGCCGGGGTTGTTGTCGAAGCACGCTCGCACGTTGGCGAAATAGGCAAAACGGACGTACAGGCGATTCCATTGGATGCGTTGTAGATGTGCGAGCCTCCCCAGAACGGAGTTGCGTCGCCCCATCGCCACTTGTTCCGAATTCGAGCGGAACGCATGTTGAACGTCAGCGGGTGAGGTGGGCGGTGAGGAAGCCGACCAACGGGTCCATCACCGCGACGGTTGACCAGGCGCGGCCGCCTTTGGCGTCTCCGAGGAAGGCCAGGTCACCGTGGCCTGCTCCATCTACGAGGTATCGGGTGCTGTCGATCCCCGCGTCCTTGAGCGCGTTGTGGGTCAGTAGCGTCTGGGATGGAGAGATGAGGTTGTCTGCTGTGCCGTGGTAGTGCAGGAAAGCGGGATCACCCTTGTGAATGTATGTGATCGGGTTTGCTGCTGCGGCCGCTGCGGGTTCATCGAAGAGCGTTTTCCCGGTGCTCGCGCCGAGGACGTACGTTGCGGCGAAGTTATCCGGAGAATGGTAGTAGTCCTGTGTTCTCTGATCGAAGTCAGCGGCGATCTTCGTGAGGTCGGAGGCGCCGAACTCGTCGACAACTGCTGAGACATTGCTGGAGACGTCACGGTTGCTGCCGACTTCGAATTCGGCGTTTCCCTGGGTGGTTGCTGCCATCGTCACGAGGTACGCGCCGGCTGATTCGCCCCACAGTCCGATGTTGTCGCTGTCGAGGTTGTAGTCCTTCGCGTGGGCGCGCACGAAGCGCACGGCGGATTTCACATCCGCAACTCCATCCTTGTACGTTGCGTGGTCGCCGATGGTGCGGTATTCGATCGATGCGATGGCGATCCCGTGTTCCAGTACGTACGAGCGGTTGCCGAGCGAGTTGTTGCGGTCCGAGATGATGAATCCACCGCCGGGGACGTAGACGACGACGGGAACCGGGGATGTGGCATCGGCGGGGACAGAGATATTCATCCGCATCTGGTAGGTCGATCCGTCGGCGAGCGTCCGTGTCTCATACACGACGTTGTTCGTTTCCGTGATGGGCTTGCCCGCGCATTGAGCCTGGGGGCTGGCATCGGTATCGAGCACCGTGCTTGTCGAGGTGTCGGGCGGTGCGACTGTCTTGGACAGGGGGAGTCCGCCTCCGGTGGCCACGGGAGCTGCCGTGCTGACTGGGGTGCAGTCGCCGACGGGTGTGGTGGCTGAGGTCTGCACGCTGCAGCCGGTCAGGACGGCCGCAATCGTGACCGCGGTGGCCGCTGTCGCCGCGGCTCGTGCTGCGAACGATCTGTTCATTGCTTTTCCTTTGCGTAGGTCTGAGACGTTGTGTTTGTGGGTCGTCCGATATCTAATGGGCACTCGGTTCGACGTGACGGCGCGGATACCGGATGAGCGCCACAGTTCCTGTGGCGACAAACGCAGCCGCGGCGACGAGGAACACTCCTTGGTAGCCCACGATTGTGGCGATTTCGATGGTGTGAGTGCTCGGCACACTGCCCATGGTTCCGACGGGGACGAGGTGGTTCGCGATGTACAGCCCCATCGAAACACCTGATGCCGCGGTGAGGACTGCTACCCCGACGGAGGTGCCGAGTTGCTGTGCGGAGTTGAGGACAGCTGATGCTGCCCCGGCGTCTTCTGGAGCAACATCGAGCGTCGCAGCGGCGATCGTGGAGGCGAAGATCACTCCCAAGCCGAGCCCCGTGACGATGAGGCCAGGAAGAATGCCGCTGACGTAGTCGGTCCCGTCATGCACCTGCGCTAGGAGGACCATCCCGATAGCGCTGACCAGAGCCGCAACAGGAACCTTTACCTTCAGGGACACACGCGCCGCGAGGCCGGCGGAAATCACCTGTGCTCCGATCACGACAGCAACAACCATCGGAAGGAATGCCAGGCCGGCCAGGAGAGGGGTGAAACCGAGGATCTCCTGTAGGTAGCTGGTCGCAAAGACGAACGCTGCAACGATGCTGATCGAGGCGATCAGCATCACCAAGCTCGACGTGGAGCGTCGACGGTCCGCGAGCACCGAGGGCGGCAGCAGAGGCGCAGCAATTCGACGCTGCCGTTTTGCGAAGACAATCAGCAGGACGATTCCCACCAGCAGCGCAATACCTGCCGGGATCGGCTGCGAGGAGATAGTGGCGATCGCGTACACGATTCCGAAGAGCCCTACAGCGGACACGATTGCACCGCTGAAATCAAACGGAGCCCTTGTGGTGGCCTTCGGCCGCGGAAGTACCAGGAACGCCCCGATGATCGCGACGAGTGCGAAGAGCACATTGATGTAGAGGGTGGCGCGCCACGAGAACGCGTCCGCGAGCCAGCCACCGAGGATGAGTCCGATGCCCGCGCCTGCCCCCGATACGGCACCGAAAATCGCGAAGGCGCGATCCCGTTTCGAAGAACCCGCAAACGACACGGTGAGCAAACTGAGCGCGGCAGGGGCAAGCAGCGCCGCGAAGGCTCCCTGGGCCGCACGAGCGCCCACGAGGATCCCGAACGTTGGCGCCCAGCCACCGAGCGCCGACGCTACGGCGAAGCCAGCAGCGCCGACAACGAAGGTGCGGAAGTTACCGACGCGATCGCCCAGGCGCCCGCCAACGAGAAGCAGCGCGCCAAAGGCCAATGAGTACGCAGCGACGATCCACTGTCGTCCGCTCGCGTCGAACTGCAGATCCAGCGCAGCTTTTAGCAGGGCGATGTTCACAATCGTGGCGTCCAGCACCACCATCAGCTGCGCGAGTGAAATCACGATGAGCGCTGGCCACCCGACCTTCCGCGCCCTGGCGGCCGCTACTGGGGTGTCCGCTACCGAACGGCTTGACATTGGTCCTCTCCTATTTCCGGAATAACTATTCCGCACAATGTAGCACAGACGCGGAACAACTATTCCGCGTAGACTACGGCCATGCCTGCAAGCACGACAGTCACCGACCCTTCGGTCTCCCACCGCATCCTGGAAGCCGCGGCGGAAGTATTCGCCGGCAGCGGCCTCGATGCGGGGTTGGCTGAGATCGCGGAGCGAGCAGGCGTCGGGGTTGCCACGATCTATCGCCGATTCGCCACCAAGGACGACATCATTCAAGCGTTGGCCGAGCGCCGATTCACGGAAATCACGACCCGGATGCGCGCTGCGGCACAGCTCGGTGACCCGTGGGAGGCGTTCGCGAGCGAGTTCCGGGCGTCGGCCCTTGATTTCGCGGCTGACAGGGGCTTCCGTGAACTCGTCGTCAGCTCCGCGACAGACTCACTCGGCTGGGCGCGAGGCACCAAGCCGACGGCACTCCAGGAGAGCATTGCGCGCTGGAGCGAAGAGGTCATGAGCATCATCGGCCAGCTGATCGAACGAGCGCACGCATCCGGACAACTCCGCGCGGATGTCGATGGCCCAGTCGTATTCCAACTCAGCCTCGCCGCGCAGAGCATTGCAGCACTGGGCGATCGGGACTCGCACGCCCAGGCGATCGAAATCATCCTCGACGGGCTCCGATCCAGAACTCCAGTGGTCCCACTTGGCCACGATCTGAACGCGTGACCTGCATGGCGTGGAAACTCGCCCTCTGGGTGGGCGGCGACGCGTGAACGCGTTGTAGAGTTAATCCATGGATGCATGGAATACCGAGGTGGTAGACAAGCTCGCTGTCTATGACTCGCTCGCTGTCGTGATGAAAGCGGTGGCAAATGGCCGAAGGTTGGAGCTGATCGAGGTACTCGCCCAGGGCGAGCACTCGGTAGAGGTGCTGTCTCGAATGACGGGCATGGGGCTAACGACCGTGTCGGCTGGTTTGCAGATCCTGAAGCAGGCCGGGCTGGTGCGGACCCGCAGGGAGGGTACGACGGTGCATTATCGCCTCGCGGGCACCGATGTCATCGATTTGTATCTGGCAGCGAAGCGGGTCGGTTTGCTGCGGTTGCCCGAGTTGCGAGACACCTTGGCGGCGTACATGGACCAGGCGGCGCCGTCCGCGTCTTCGGTTCCTTTGATCGATCCCGCAGCGGTCACCTCGACCATGACTGTCGTTGACGTCCGGCCGTTGGAGGAGTTCGAGGCGGGACACTTCCCAGGTGCGATGTCGATTCCTCTGGCGGAGCTCGAGGACCGAGGCGCGGAGGTCCCCACCGATGCTGAGGTGGTGGTCTACTGTCGCGGCGAGTTCTGCCGAATGGCGCGTGAGGCCGCCGCGTGGATGCGAGATCGGGGCATCAACGCCAAGGCGATGGACGAAGGGGTCATCGAGTGGCGTGCGTCAGAGGAGGGTTGCCTTGATCAGACAGCCTGATGTGGTTGCGCTCGCTCGCGTCATCGACGGTGACGAGGGCGGTCGCAAACAACTTCAGAGCCGCACACTGACCGTCGTCGTCATCAGCCAGGTCCTTGGCGGGGCCGGACTGGCCGCGGGAGTGACTGTCGGGGCCCTTCTCGCGCAAGAGATGCTGGGCTCTGACAGCGCGGCAGGCGCTCCGACCGCACTGTTCACGCTGGGTTCGGCTCTCGCAGCGTTCCTCATCGGCCGCTTCACTCAACGGTGGGGACGGCGCATTGGTCTCGGCCTCGGTTTCGCTGCTGGTGGCATTGGCGCGGGCGGTGTCGTGCTCGCCGCTGTCACGAACAGCATTCCGCTTCTGTTCATCGCGCTGTTCGTCTATGGCGCGGGAACAGCGACGAATCTGCAGGCGCGCTATGCCGGCACCGACCTCGCACTGCCGACCCGGCGCGGCACCGCGGTGAGCGTTGCCATGGTGTCCACGACGCTGGGCGCGGTGGCCGGACCGAACCTGGTGGAGCCTCTGGGGATGCTTGCCATGAACTGGGGCATCCCACCCCTCGCTGGACCGTTCCTGCTGGCAGGTGTTGCCTACCTTGCCGCCGGCGTAGTCCTGCTGGCGCTGCTACGTCCCGACCCGTTCCTCGTGGCGCGCCAGATCGGCATCGCGAACACCGTCCCACCGAAGGATGGCGAGGTGAAGGTCATTCCGCGTCCCGCGACCGGCGCGTACGTGGGGGCGACGGTCATGGTGCTCACGCAGATCGCGATGATCGCGATCATGACGATGACCCCCGTGCACATGCGCGCCCACCATCACGGCCTCGGTGAGGTCGGCCTGGTCATTGGGCTTCACATCGCTGCCATGTATCTTCCGTCGCTGGTCACCGGCGTCCTGGTCGACAAGATAGGGCGTGTGCCCATGGCAATCGCGTCCGGTGTCACGTTGCTGCTCGCCGGGATCGTCGCCGCCCTCGCCCCGGGCGACTCGCTCGGAATGCTCATTCTCGCTCTGGTGCTGCTGGGCCTGGGATGGAACTTCGGCCTGATCGCCGGCACCGCGCTTGTTGTGGACTCCACCGTGCCCGCCAACCGCGCGCGCACCCAGGGCACAATCGACGTCCTGATCGCTCTCGCAGGCGCGGGCGGAGGGGCCATGTCCGGTGTTGTCATGGCCTCGACCAGCTACAGCGCCCTCTCCATTTCCGGTGGCGTGCTCGCTTTGCTGCTGATCCCAGTGCTGGTATGGGCACGGAGCCGTCGCGCACTTTCCACCGAAGCCAGCTGATCTCGATGACAAGGAAAGACAGCATCTCAGCGACCCCTATAACTCGTTCCTTTCTTGGAAGGCGGTCGTGATCGGGGCACTCGTTCCGGCTGCGTTGGGCATCGGCGCTGCGATCGGCGCGAACGCTCGGGGGTCCGTAGCGTCTGCGCTGTCGGCTTCCCCGGAGATCTCTGCTGCAGTCGACTCTCTCGCCAGCCTCGCTCGACTCGAAGCGGGTGATCCACTGGCCATCGGCGACGTCACCTCGACGCGCCCCGCGGTGCGGCCCACCTCGACGCCCAGCACGTCGTCGCCGATCTGCTGCCGGTAGCGACCGGCGGCCGCTGGAAGACGATCCGTCAGGGCGAGCCACAGCCACGCGCCCATCGCGTTGTGCCCGGCGCCGAACACCTCGATGCCGGCCGGTGTGAACGACCGCAGCCGCCAGAGCGCCCCGGGTGCCGTCGGCCGCACGAGGAACGTCGTCTCCGATTGATTGAACTCGCGGCGACCGCGCGCATCCGCTCGACCGGCAGCGCGTCGGCATCCGGTACCAGCGCCAACGGATTGCCCTCGAGCGGGGCGGTGGCGAAGACGTCGACGAGCGCGAACGGGACCTGCACGGTCATCCGCTCACCTCCCTCCCGGGGCAGATCTCCCCACCCTGTTGTACACAGTGTCCACGTCGACGGTCCGGTTGGCCAGGGTGTACATTCGCACGGCCGGGGCGCCGGACGTAGCATCCACTGCATGACTGCCGGCGTCGCCATCGAAGATCAACCGGACGTCGATCGGCTGGCCGCCGACGGCGTCGTCATCCTCGGCTACGACTGAGCCGAGCCCGATCCCGACGGTGCGCGCCTTCGGCGGAGTCACGATCGCCCGTCGTCCAGCGGCCGTACCACCGGCCTCCGGGGCGAGCTCCGGGTCGCCCGCAGCCGCCTGATGAACGGTGCCGCCGCCTCGCGCACGCCGAGAACCAGCGTCGCCGCCACGGCGAGGGAGGCCAGCAGCAGCCCGGCGCAGACGGCGAGGCCCACCAGCAGTCCGGCCGTGTCGACCAGCGTCCCGCCTCCGGCGAACGCCACGCCGGTCACGAGCGCCACGCAGAAGGTCGCCGACAGTCGCTGCGCGAGCTGGAGGAACGAGGCTGCGAGACCGTACTCGCCCGGCTGTGCGTGCGCCAGGGTGAGCGCCCGCAACGGCGGCTCGAACGCCCCGCTCGCCGCACCGATCAGGGTCTCCAGCAGCACGATCGAGATCACCAGCGCGACCACGTCGCTCGCTCCGCTCACCGCCACGAGGATCGCGCTGAACGCGGTCTGCATCCCGAGGAACGTCACCAGCGTCCAGCGCCCCAGCGCGTCGAAGAGCCGCGAGCTGAGGGCGGACGTGACGATCCGTGCGGCGGCGGACGGCGCGAGCAGCAGGGCGACGAGCACGGCGGGCATCCCGAGAGACTGCAGCAGGAACACGGTGACGATGGCGGACTGCGCGACCGCCGCCCCGAACCACAGCAGTGCGACGACGCTCCCCCCGGTGAACCCGCGGGCGCGCAGCAGGGTCGGCGAGAAAAGAGGGAGGCGTCCGATCCGTGCGGTCCGGCGCTCCCACCAGACCAGCACACCGGTCGTCAGGACGAGGCCTCCGACCGCCAGACCGGTGCGGACAGGTCCGAGACCGGGGTCGATCACCGGTGCGGTCGCCAGCAGCACGACCACCGCGGTGAGGGTGATGCCCACCAGGTCCAGTGACGGTCGGCCCGCGGCCCGACCGCCGCGCGGGACGTAGCGTGCGGCGAGCACGACGACGGTGACGACGAACGGGGCGTTGATCGCCAGGACGCCCCGCCACGCGACATCCGGCGGCAGCAGGGACAGGAGCGCGCCGGCGGCGAGGGGGCCGACGATCGCCGCAGCCGACGCCGCCATCCCGTAGGCCGCGAGAGCGCGGATCCGCGCGCGGCCGGTGAAGAGGTCCTGGATGACGCCGAGGACCTGGGCGCTCACCACTCCGGAGCCGAAGCCCTGCGCGGCGCGGCCCGCGATGGCCCAACCGATGTCCGGTGCGCAGACGGCGAGAGCGGCGCCGACCAGGAACAGCGCGAGGCCGGCGATGAACATCCCGCGGCGGCCGTAGGCATCACCCAGACGGCCGCCCGGGACGAGTCCCACCCCGAAGGCGAGCGAGTAGACGGCGAGGAACCACTGGATCCCTCCCGTGGACGCGCCGAGCTCGGGCCCGAGGGACGGCACGGTGTAGGTGACCACCGACTGGTCGAGGAGGGTCGCGAAGCCGGCGCCGACGCAGGCCGCCAGCGCGAACCGTTCGCTCCGGGACGCCACCGCTCCGTTCTAGCCGCGCCGCCCGCGCCTCGCCCAGGAACATGACGGCCTCTTACGCGCTACGGCGTGGAGGTCACCCCCAGAGCGGTCGCACCGACGCGGCGAGGTCGAGCAGCGGCGTGCCGTCCAGCACGATCCGCGACTCCTCGATCCCCTGTGCGGGCCACTGCGCGACGATCTCGATCGGGCCGGCCGGCGGCAGCGGTCGCAGCCAGAGGCCGTCCTCGACCCGGTAGACGTTCCCGGAGCCGCCGCCGCTGCCGCCCGTCGGCGCGAGCGTGTGGGCGGTGTCGTCGTCCCCGCTGCCGCCCTCTCCGCCGGTCATCCAGGAGCCGTCGTCGAGGATCAGCCGCCGACCGTCGCCCAGGGCGACTCCGTAGCGCAGGCGTTCGGGGTCGGACGAGCCGAAGGACCCGTGGAAGCCCCAGTGCGCCGTCTGCCATTCCTGCGGGGTGCGGTCTCCGCGGCGGATGCGGCGTTCGATCACGAACTCGACGCCGGTGCTGTAGACCCGCGCCGCCATCACGATGATCGCGGCGGTGTCGGTGACGGCCAGGGCCTCCGAGATCGGGAAGAGCCGGGGGAGCTCGGTCTCCGGCGGCCCCCAGCGCGGGTCGACCTCGGGCTCCGGCCCGGTGCTGTCGTCCTGCGGGGGATCGGGCGGGAAGAATCCGGCCATGTGGGCCTCCTCGGTGCTCGGCGGAGCGTCCGGCTATCGTCGGAACGCGTGATCCCAGGCGAGCTCGACGACGATGCCGCGCGCGTCGCCCGGGTGGGAGGCGTCGTACCAGAGCCGGGTCTCCTGCCCCTCGACGACGGGGCGCGCCTGCTCGATGAGCATGGTCTTCTGCACCCAGCGCTGGGTGCCCTGCAGGTCGTGGAACGTGAAGGTCACCGTCGTGAGGATGCGCGGGCTCTCGTGGAAGAAGTCGTAGCCCTTGTCGCTCACGGTGGCCGTGGTCAGCGTGCCGGACCGTACCGTCTCGGCGTCGCGGGACCGCTGCCGGTTGCGGCTCGCCGCGGCGACGATCCCGAGAAGGAGGAAGAGGACGCCGACGATCAGCAGTCCCACCGCGATGGCGACGGCGACGGCCGGATAGCCGTGGGGTGCCGCGACGACCAGGAGGCCGGCGCCCGCGCCGATCAGTGTCGCAGCCGCGCCGTACCCGAAGCCGATGTCGGATCGCTTCGTCGCAGTGACCGCCCAGAGTGCACCGGCGGCGATGGTGAGCATCAGGCCCAGGATGGTGCCGAGCACCGACGTCAGCGGGGGCTCCCCGAACTCGTCGAGCATCCCGAACCCGCCCCAGCCGGAGCCGAGCCCGAAACCTCCCGCGAGCAGCAGGACGAGCAGGATCAGTACGCGGGCGGTGCTCGGCCGCTTCGCGGTCCGACGGGCCTCGCGCTGCGCCTTGGCGATCGACGGGTCGACGGTGCTCATGCTGAGCCGCCGCTGAGCCGGTCCTGGTTGCGCGGCGCGTTCGCGCGGCCGAGCGTGAGCCAGAGGATCGGTCCGATGACCGGCACCAGGGTGACGATGGCGATCCAGGCGATGACGTAGGCCGCGGTCGTCCGGCTCAGGGCGACCTGGACCAGCGCCACCAGCCAGAGGGCGAGCTGCCCGACCCCCAGGAACAGGATCATCAGGTGCCAGCCCGCGAGTCCACTCAGCATGTCGTCCCCCGTCCGCGACGTCTCCGTCGTGCCGCTTTCATGTCTGCGGCCACCCTATCGCGCACGAACGCGACGACGACCGGCTCACCCGAGAAGCCGGCCGTCGCTCGCCGGGTGATGCGGGGCGACCCGCCCTAGCGGGTCCGCACTCCGTCCGGCCGCGCGGCGCCGGAGTTGGCGGTCGCCGTGGTCACCGCACACGATAGATCGGTTCTCTGGGAAGTCAACCGACACACCCGGATCGACTCTCAGGAACCCATCTGCTGCATCTGCTCCTCCTCCGGTTCGGGCGCAGCTCCACGCGGCGGCCGTCCGGTCGCCCGGCGTATCGTGGAGGCATGCCCGAGTCGCGCGAGCCCGCCGCCCCGCAGTCCGGGGACGCGCGCGTCGAGGCTGTGCGATACCGGCTGCGGCGTGAGGCCGAGGCCCGCGGCGAGGACGTCGAGCCGGAGGCGAACGCCGGGCAGCCGTCGATGGATCAGCGCGCGCACGTGATCGAGAACGCCATCCAGCAGGCCATCCGCCGCGGAGACTTCGACGACCTCCCCGGCGCGGGCAAACCGTTGCCCGGCCTCACCGGGACGCACGATCCCGATTGGTGGATCCGGCGCAAGATCGAGCGCGAGCAGCTGACCGGTCTCGGGCCGCCCGCCTTGACCCTCCGCACCGAGGACGCCGAGTTCGACGCCCGGCTCGACCGGCTCGGCTCCGAGCGGGCCGTGCGCGAGCACGTCGAGGACTTCAACCGTCGGGTGCGGGAGGCGCGGCGGCAGCTCCAGGGCGGCCCGCCGGTCGTCACCGCCACCCGTGACGCCGACGCGGAGGTCGCCGCATGGCTCGACCGTCGTACGGCGCGTCTCCGGCAGGCGGAGGAGCAGCGCCGGGCGGAGGCGGAGGCGCTCGCCGCCCTCAGCCGGCGGGAGCGGCGCCGGGTTCGGCGAGGACGCTAGGCGGGCACGAGCCCCGGCCGTCGTCGCCGAGCGTCACTCCGTCAGATGCTGCTTGGTGTTCGTGTAGACGATGGAGTCCGCGGTCGCGCCGACCAGGCCGAGCGTGACCCGCAGGAGCCCGTTCGGCATCCCGTCGGCCGGAGGAGGGGTCGCGGCGCCCAGGGTGAGCGCGTGTCCGTCCGCCGTGGTGGCCGTGAGGGAGTTCAGGTAGACCTGCACGTGCCCGCTCAGCGTCATGGTGTCGGCGGTGGTCGCCAGCGACGGACCGGTCTCGTGTCGGACGGTGAGGCTGAAGCCGCCGATCGTGATCGTGTCGGCCGAGATCTTGAGCGCCGCAACCCGACTGCCATCGGCGAGCGGGACCCTCACCACGCTGATGCCGGAGAGCCCCGTGAACGACAGGGACCGGCTGCCGAGCTGGGCGGGCGGCTGGGTGAAGACGGGGGAGCCGGCGTCGTCGATCGGGGTCGGGGCGGGTGTCCCCGGCGCCGGCGTGCCCGGGGTCGACGGATCGCCGCCGGGTGTGGTCGGTGTCGGCGTCGGCAGCAGCGGATCCAGCGGCGATCCCGGCGCCCCGGAGCCCGGAGGGGTCGACGGGGTCGGTGTGGGGGTCGGGCTCGGCGTCGAGCACGGGAGGAGGACCGGGATGCAGAACTGGGCGTGCGCGCTGGTGGGGAGCCGGGCCGCGCCGAGCCCGGCGACGGCGACCAGGACGCACGCCAGCAGGGCGCCGACGATCGTGCCGGGCCGGGTGCCGCTGCGGCGCGGGCTCATCGCGTCGAGCCCTCCGTGCGCTCGGCCGCCGGGCCGCGGGCGAGGTCTTCGCGGGTCACCGCGTCCGCCTCTGCGCGCTCGGCCGCGCTCCGGTCCGCGCTCTCGTCGATCGCGGCCGCGTCGCCGGCCGCCGTCTTCGTCGGCATCCACGCGACCGTGAGCACGCCGCCGACGCTCGCCAGCAGCATGCCGAGGAAGAACCCACCGAGGTTCACCCCCACGAGCGAGTAGACCGCGACGGCCAGCGCGATGACGCCGTAGAAGATCCGGTGCGCGGGCATGGCGATGACCAGCACGCCCAGCAGGACGAGCAGGATCGGGATGATCGTCGCCTGCAGGCCCTCGATGCCGAGCTGCACGTGGATCTTGCCGATGTCGAGCTGGCCGGAGAAGAACAGCTCCACACCGCCCAGCGCGGTCAGCAGCCCGCCCACGAACGGGCGGGAGCGGCGCCAGGCCCGGAAGCGCGCGCGGCGTGTGACGCCGGCGGCCACCGCGTTCAGAAGCACCCCTTCGAGCCGTCCGTCAGCTGCACGTGCATCCCGGTCAGGGTGAACACGGAGGCCTGGGTGCTCCAGGCCGTCTGCTGCAGGTTGTCGATGGTGACGGTGTCGGCGTCCTGGGCGAAGTCGCCCGCGGTGCCCTTGGCCGCCGTGTTGACGGCCGAGGCGTCGACGCCGATGCGGATGTTGCCGAACTTCGAGTCGCCCTTGAGGTCGGTCATCCCGATCTGGAGGTCGGAGGCCGAGGCGGGGGAGCCGCCGCCGCCCGCGGTGATCAGCATGCCCACCTTGCCGAGCGGGGTGTCGGTGACGACCGACTGGCAGAGGTCGGCGAGGGTGGCGGACTTGATGTTGGCGATCGCGACCTGGTGCTCGGTGCCCGCGGTGTCCGGGGCGACCCCGGCGTACTGCGAGAAACCGCTGCCGTCGAGCTTCGAGGCACTGATCTGGAACTGGCTGCCCGAGACCGCGAAGGAGACCGGCACGGCGCCCTGCGCCACTCCGGCCATCAGCAGTGTCGAGACCACGGCGACCGGTACGGCGGCGAGCACGATGCGGCCCGCGTGCGAGCCGGCGAACTTTCGAAACGTCATCGATCCTCCTGTTCGGGGGACTTGACAGCGCCAGTGCGGTCGAGTCCAGGAGCAAACCTAGACGCTATTGACCGTTTGTCAATAGTTGGCGCTCATTCGAGGGTCACGGCGTGGCCAGATCGTGTAGCTCACGGCCCACGCGAGGTCCGCGGCGACGGCGATCCCGAGCACCGGGACGAAGGCCGTCACCGCCGCGGAACGTTCCGGCTCGCCGGCGATCAGGACGAGCGCGCCGATCACGGCCAGTGCCACCGCCGCGCCGAGCAGTGTGCGCAGCACATCGCGCCAGCAGGCGCGGGTGTAGCCGGCGCCGGTCTGCTTCACGGGGGCGGGGCCACCGGCGAACCGGTACGCGAACCGCACATCCGCCCAGCGGATCGTCGCGTGGCCGTACGCGACCGAGAAGCCGAGATAGAGCGCCGCGAGGCCGTGCGCGGCCGTCGCTGTTCCGCCCGCGGCCAGATCGAGGGCGGTCGCCACGAGCAGGGCCAGGTCGGTGACGGGGGAGAGGGCGAGGAGGACGGCCCCGGCGCGCCGCGCGTGCAGGAGGTAGCGGGCGATGAGTCCGAGCCCGATGAAGACCCAGAACAGGATCTCGCAGACGACGATGACGACGACGATCACACGCACCCCTCCGCAGTTAGCACGACTGTGCTAAATCGGAGCGTAGCACGACCGTGCTAGCCTCCGAGCATGCCGCGCACCATGGACCGCGACGCCCGCAAGGCCCAGCTCGCCGAGGCCGTCTGGCGCACCATCGTCGAGCGCGGGATCGGCGCGGTGTCGGTCCGCACGGTCGCCGCCGAAGCGGCGGTGGCGGTCGGATCGCTGCGGCACGTCTTCCCCACCCGCACGGAACTGCTCGAATTCTCCGCCGAGCTCATGGTCGATCGGGCCACGGACCGCATCCGCGCGCTCCCCGAGCGCGACGACCCGCGAGAGCATGCCATGGACGTGCTCCGGCAGCTGCTCCCGCTCACCCCCGACAGTCGGGCCGAGCTGGAGGTCAACATCGCGCTGATCGCCGAGACGCCCGCCCTGCCGGGACTCGCACGCATCCGCGACGAGGCCGACCGGGCGCTCACCGATGTCTGCCTGCGTCTGGTCGCGGCGCTCCGGGGGGAGTCCTCCGCTGCTGCAACCGACACCCTGCGACGCGAGGCGCTCCGGCTCCATGCGCTGGTCGACGGCCTGGCCGTGCACCTGCTGGTGCGCGGGGGCGACTCCGGGTGGGCGCTCGACCTCCTCCGCGCGGAGCTCGACCGGCTCGCCGGATAGGCTCGCAGCATGTCCACGGACCGGCGCACACGGCTCACCCCGGACGAGCGCCGGGCTCAGCTGGTCGCGCTCGGGGTCGCCCTCCTGGCAGAGCGGCCGCTGGACGACCTCACCATCGACACGCTGTCCGAGAAGGCCGGCGTCTCGCGCGGACTCCTCTTCCACTACTTCGGTTCCAAGCAGGGGCTGCACCGGGAGGTCGTCCGCACCGCGCGTGACAGCATGCTGCACGCCACGGAACCCCTCGCCGAGCTGCCGCCGCTGGATCGTCTGCGTGACACGCTCGCGCGCATCGTGCGGTTCGTCCGCGAGCACCACGGCACGTTCTACTCCCTGGTCCGCGGCGTGGCCAGCGGCGACAGCGAGGTCCGCGCCGTGGTCGAGGAGGCCCGCGAGGAGCAGGCGGGACGCGTGGTGGCCGCGTTCCTCGAACTCGGCGTGACCGACACCCCGATGCTGCGCATCGCGCTGCGGTCGTGGGTCGCATTCGCCGAGGAGGCGCTCGTCGAGACCGCGCTCGTTCCCGAGCTCTCCGCCGACGACATCGTCGGCTTCCTGGAGCGCAGTGCTCGCGGGGTCGTCGCCGCCCTCGGCTAGGGTACGTCTCTCACTTCGTGGGCGCTGCGCGGTGCCCGGTGGCCCACGACGTGAGAGACACACCCTAGATCCCCTCCTCCTCGATGTCGTCCTCGGTGAGGACGCCCTCGTCCGGGTCGCCGAGAGGATCGTGCTCGTCCTCGATCGGGGAGGCCTCGTCTCCCGCGCCGTTCCCCCACACGGTCTCGCCCGCGACGCCGTCCGTGGTCACGAGCTCGTCGGCGGCGTCCGCCTCGGCGATCGGGTCGTCGACGGAGTAGTCGATGTCGCCGTCGGCCGGATCGACCCAGCCGGCCGTGTCACCGCCGTCGCCGTCGCCGTACCGGTCGTCTTCCACGCCGTCCTCGGGGATGCGGTCCATGGCTGGCCTCCTGTCGTCGCGGGTGCGGTGCGGCGAACCTACACCCGCGCCCGGGCACGCAGAAGGCGGCCGGTCCACCGGACCGGCCGCCTTCTGGAGCGATGCGCGCGGAGGTCAGCTCGCCTTCGGGAAGGTGATCGTGCCGCTGTCGCCGGCGTCCTTGACCGCCGCAGCGACGAAGGAGGCGAACTGGGTGGCGTCGGTGAAGCCGCCCTGGTAGCGCTCGCCGTTCACGAACACGGTCGGGGTGCCGAAGCCGCCCTGAGGGTTCGCGAGCTGCTTGCTGGCGGTCGCGTCCTTGGTGCGGTTGGTGACGAACGGCGCGTACGTCTGGTTGTTCACGCAGTCGGTGATCTGCTTCGACTCGACCCCAGCTCCCTTGAAGAGCTTCAGGATCTCGGCGTCCGTCAACCCGGTGCCGGTCTGCTCGTCGGGCTGGTTGGCGAAGAGCGCGCTGTTGATGTCGAAGAACTTGTCGGGCTCGTAGTTCGCCACGCACGAGGCCGCGGCGGCCGAACGGGTCGAGTACTTGTTGTTGGTCGGGGAGTCGAGGATGGCGACCGGGTGGATCTCGAGGGTCGCGGTCCCGTCGGCCATCATCTGCTTCATCTGCGCGCTGTTCGTGGTCTCGAACTGGTCGCAGTAGGGGCACTGGTAGTCGAGCCAGATCTGGATGTGCGCGGTCTTGCCGTCGAGCTTCTGCGTCGTCGGGGTGGGCGCGTCGCCACCGGAGATGGCGGGGCTCGTGACGGCCTTGTCCGCCTGGGTCAGCACGATGCCGCCGCTGATCATGTTCTTCGGGTTCGCGACATTGCTGGAGGCGGTGACGCCCGAGTAGATGAACAGGCCGACGACGGCGAGCACGGCGAGCACGCCGACGATCACCGAGCTCTGGACGACGACCTTGCGGCGCTTCGCCTTCTTGGCGGCCTCTTCACGCATGAGCCGCGCGGTCTCGCGCGCCTCTTCGCGTCGGTCGCGCTTGGTCGGGCCGGAGGCCCCTCTACCCGTTGCCATTCAGTTCATCCCATTCGACTGTGGACATTCCCCCACCGATCGTAGGGGGTAATTCCTTTGAGAGGGCTGGTGGTGTGCCGGACGATCGGGCCGGCGGTCGCCCTGTGCCTCGTTCGGGTCCCTTGCCGCGGCGGAGCGCGCTCGCCAGACTGCTGCGAGCACGACCCGAAGGAGTGAACGTGGCACGGTCCAGGCTGGGCACCCTCGGTTGGTCGGTCGTCGGAGGCGCCGCGGCACTCGCGCTCCTGGTCTCCGTCTCGGCCTACGCCGCCGGAGGCCACCCTCCCGCCGAGACGGCCGAGACCGATGCCGTCGCCGTTCCGTCGGAGCGGAGCACGACGCCCACACCGACGCCGCTGACGGAGACGACCACGGTGACCGTCGACACGGCGATCCCGTTCGCGGCGACCACCGTGGACGATCCGACCCGGGATGCCGGCACGAGCGCCGTCACGACCGAAGGCCGGAACGGCGTCACGACGAGCACCTACAGTGTCACGCTCGTCGACGGGGTCGAGACCGCCCGCACCCTCGTCTCCGAGACCGTGACGACGCCTCCCATCGACCAGGTCACGAGTGTGGGCTCGCGGAAACCCGCACCCGTCGCCGCGGCGCCCCCGGCCGCACCGCCCGCTTTGGATCCGAGCGGGTGCGATCCGAACTACGCCGGCGCCTGTGTGCCGATCGCGAGCGACGTCGACTGTGCGGGCGGCAGCGGGAACGGCCCGGCCTACGTGCGCGGCCCGGTCCAGGTCGTCGGGACGGACATCTACGACCTGGACCGCGACGGCGACGGCATCGGCTGCGAGTAGCGCCACCGTGCCGGATGGGGGTCGGCGGCGTCGGGCCGGCTAGCCGACGTTCACCGTGCTCGGTGCCGCGACCGGCACCAGCCGCTGCAGCTGCGTGACGTGCGCCGGGGTCAGCTCGGCCAGCGAGGAGACCTCGAGCAACTGCATGGTGCGCACGATCTGGTCGGACAGGATCTGGATGGTGCGGTCGACTCCCGCGCGCCCGCCCGCCATCAGGCCGTACAGATAGGCGCGGCCGATGAGCGTGAACTTCGCCCCCAGTGCGTAGGCGGCGATGATGTCGGCGCCGTTCATGATGCCGGTGTCGATCGCGACCTCGGTGTGCTGGCCGACTTCCTGAACCACCGTGGGCAGGAGGTGGAACGGGATGGGCGCGCGGTCGAGCTGGCGGCCGCCGTGGTTCGACAGCACGATGCCGTCGACGCCGAGGTCGACGAGCTTCGCGGAGTCCTCGACGTTCTGCACGCCCTTGACGACGATCTTCCCGGGGAACAGGTCGCGGATGATCGCCAGGTCGTCGAAGCTGATGGACGGGTCCATCGCCGCGTTGAGCAGGTCGCCGACCGTGCCGCCGGTCGACGACAACGACGCGAACTCGAGCTTGGGTGTGGTGAGGAAGTCGTACCACCACCACGGGCGCGGGATGGCGTTGACGATCGTGCCGAGGGTGAGCTGCGGCGGGATGGAGAAGCCGTTGCGCTTGTCGCGCAGGCGCGCCCCGGCGACCGGGGTGTCGACGGTGAAGAAGAGGGTGTCGAAACCGGCGGCGGCGGCCCGGCGCACGAGTTCGTAGGAGATCTCGCGCTCGCGCATCACGTAGAGCTGGAACCAGTTGCGCCCGGTCGGGTTGGCCGCCTTCACGTTCTCGATGGACGTGGTGCCGAGCGTGGAGAGCGTGAACGGAATGCCCGCGGCGCCGGCCGCCCCGGCGCCGGCGACCTCGCCCTCGGTCTGCATCAGGCGGGTGAAGCCGGTCGGTGCGATGCCGAACGGGAGGGCCGAGCGGCCGCCCCAGATCTCGCACGAGGTGTCGACGACCGAGACATCGCGCAGGATCGACGGGTGGAACTCGATGTCCTGGAACGCCTGACGGGCGCGGGCCAGCGAGAGCTCGCCCTCCGCGGCGCCTTCGGTGTAGTCGAACGCGGCCTTCGGGGTGCGCCGTTTCGCGATGGCGCGCAGGTCCTCGATGGTGAGGGCGCCCTGCAGCCGGCGCTTCTTGGCGTCGAACTCGGGTTTCTTGAACGACATCAATTCGAGCAGTTCGGCGGGCTTGGGGACTTGACGGGTGACCATGGGCTGCCTATCGGGGGTCGTGGGCGGAGGGGGCGGTGGTGGGGACGGCGTCCTGGGGTGCGGGGGAGGCGTCGCGGTAGTACCCGCTGATGTGGTCGTGGATCCGGGTGCGGGCGCCGACCGCGTCTCCCGCGACGATCGCCGCCATGACGGCACGGTGCTCGGCCCGCAGGCGAGCAGCCATGGCCTCCCACTCGGGGATGCGTGCGAGGCCGGCGAGCACGTAGCCCTCGATGGAGCTGCGGAGCCCGGCCATCGTCGCCGCGACGACCGCGTTGCCGGAGGCCTCCGCGAGTGCGAGGTGGAACTGCGCGTCGAGCACCAGGAACTCCTGCGGCGTGAGTGCGGGGTCGTCCATCGCGTCGAGCAGGTGGTGGGCGTCGGCGACATCGAGGGCGCCGCTGCGTTCGGCGAGCTCCTGCGCGACGGCGGTCTCGAGCAGGAGCCGGGTGCGCACCACGTCGGCCACGGGGAAACCGCTGGCGGCGACCTGCAGCCGCATCAGCGCCTGCATCCCGCCGACCGGCCGGGCGACGATGATCGCACCGGAACTCGGGCCGGAGCCGGTCTGGGTGCGCACGAGCCCCATGGCCTCCAGGACGCGGATGGCCTCCCGCACGCTCGACCGGGAGACCCCCAGGTCGGCGGCGAGCGTCCGCTCGGGCGGCAGGTGGTCGCCGGGTCGCAGGCGACCGTCGACGAGTCGCGCCTCGATGTGGGCGAGCACGCCCTCCCATGCCCGCGGCTCCGCGGTCATCGCGCCTCCTGTGGTCCGACCATGTGGTCCGACCACACTAGCACGCGCTGCGCCGGCGCATCGAGGCGGCGAAAGTTCCGCCTCCTCGCGTCGAGACGGCCGACCATTCGCCGCCTCGACGGGCGGGAGGGGTCAGTCGGCGGTGGCGGGCTGGTGGCCGAGCTCGACGTCCTCGACGCGCGAGCGCGGCATCGCGATGCCGGCGACGATGGTGAGCACCGCGGCGATGGCGACGGCGACGAACACCGCGGTCGACGCGGTCTGCACGGTGCCTGGATCGTGCGCTCCGCCCGCGGACGCGGCGATGATGCCGTTCGCGATCGCACCGAACAGGGCGACTCCGACGGCGCTGCCGATGGAGCGGGAGAACATGTTCGCGCCGGTGACCACGCCGCGCTCGTTCCAGGCCACGCTCGACTGTGCGGCGATCAGCGTCGGGGTGGCGACCAGTCCCATCCCGAGCCCGACCACGAAGCAGCTGATCGCGACGAACCAGACGCTCGGGTGCACCGAGGTCACCGCCAGGGCGAGCGCCCCGACGATCGCGATGGAGGTGCCGAGCAGGGCGGTGCTGCGGAACCCGATCCGCAGGTAGAACCGTCCGGAGAGGCTGGCCGCGACCGGCCAGCCCAGGGTGAGGGCGGCGACGGCGAGCCCGGCCACCAGCGGGGAGGCCCCGGTCGTCGACTCGAGGTAGGTCGGCACGTACGAGGTCAGCCCGATCAGGATCGCACCGATGCCGAGCGAGATCAGGGTCGTGGTGACCAGCAGCCGGCGGGAGAACACCCACAGCGGCAGGATGGGCTCCGCCGCCCGCCGCTCGACGAGCAGGAACGCGATCAGCAGCAGCCCGCCGAGGACGAACGCCCCGATGCTCCAGACGGAGTCCCAGGCCCAGGCCTGGCCGCCCTCGAGCACGGCCAGGATCAGCAGGCTCATCCCGACCGTCAGCAGGGTCGCCCCCGCGTAGTCGATCCGGTGCGGCCGGCGCTCGACGTTCTCGTGGAAGTTGCGCACGAGCATCCATCCGGCGAGCAGGCAGAGCGGGATGTTGACGAAGAAGATCCACCGCCAGGTGGTGAACTGCGAGAAGACACCGCCGAGTGTCGGGCCCACCACCGAGGAGATGGCCCACACGCTCGCCAGGTAGCCCTGCACCTTCGCGCGCTCGGCGATCGTGTAGATGTCGCCGGCGATGGTGATCGCGATCGGCTGGATGGCTCCGGCGCCGAGGCCCTGCACGACACGGAACGCGATCAGGGCGGGCATGCTCCACGCGAACCCGGCGAGGATCGACCCGAGCAGGAAGAGCCCGATGCCGACGAGCACGAGCGGCTTGCGGCCGACGGTGTCGGCCAGCTTGGCGTAGACGGGGACGGACACGGCCTGGGCGAGCAGGTACACCGAGAATAGCCAGGGGAACTGCGAGAACCCGCCGAGGTCGGTCACGATCGAGGGCACGGCGGTCGCGAGGATCGTGGAGTCGATCGCCACGAGCCCGGTCGTGAGCATGAGGGCGATGAGGACGGGGCCGCGTTCCGAGCGGAAGCCGACGCTCGCGTGGGTGGGTTGGTTCACGTGTGTGAACAACGCCTCCGACGGAGGGGCATTCCCGAAAGGAGGGGATCCCTCGCCTCGTGACGCGAGCGGCTCTCCCGTCGCGGCGCGGGGGAGGCGAGGCGGCTTGACGTGAAAGAACGGGGCGCGGACAATGTGAAACATGTCTTTCAGACCTCCGGAACGACGCACGGTCACCGATCCGCGAGCCCTCCGCGCGCTCGCGCATCCGCTGCGCCTCGCGCTGCTCGACCACCTGATGGCCTTCGGTCCGCGCACCGCGAGCGAGTGCGCCGAGGTCGTCGGCTCGACGCCGTCCAACTGCAGCTACCACCTGCGCGCGCTCGCGCGCTTCGGGCTGGTGGAGGCGGTGGAGGCCGCCGACGGTCGCGAGCGGCCCTGGCAGTCCACCGCGACCGGTCTCGCCTTCGGGCGCACCGAGGACCCGGGATTCCGGCTCGGCTCCGACACCGCGGAGCGCCTGCTCGCCGATCGGCAGATCGACGACGAGGCCGCACTCGCGCATCGCGCGCTCGCCCAGCGCGACGATCAGCCCGAGGAGTGGCGCGACGCGAGCATGCTCACCGGGTACGCCCTGCGGCTCACCTCCGCGGAGCTCCGGGAGCTCGGCGGCAAGCTCGACGCGCTCATCCGCCCCTACATCGGGCTGACCCGGCCGGACGCCCCCGACGACGCCGAGGTGGTCGCCCTCCAGCTCAGCGCGTTCCGCCACCCGGATGCTCCACTCGCCCCGGGCGCCGCCGACCGCCGGAGCGCCGCCGACCGCCGAGATGGCGACCCGGGCCGGGATGGCGACCCGGGCCAGGATGCGGAGGGCCGGCCGTGACCTCCCGCTCGCCGCTCTTCCGCCGCGACTACGCACTGATCTGGACGGCCGGACTCGTCTCCGACACCGGCGACTGGCTGCTGATGATCGCGCTGCCGCTGTTCGCCTTCGCCGCGACCGGCTCGGCGCTCGGCGCCTCGACCGTCTTCCTGGTCGAGCTGATCCCCGTGCTGCTCCTGGGCACCTTCCTGGGCGTCTTCGTCGACCGCTGGGACCGTCGTCGCACGATCATCGTGACCTCGCTGCTGCAGGCGGTCGTGCTTCTGCCGTTGCTGGCCGCCTCCGCCGACCGGATGTGGATCGTCTACGCCGTGGCCGGCGTCGAGGCGGTGCTCGGGGCCGTCATCAACCCCGCGAGGCAGGCGCTCGTCCCGAGCCTGGTCGAGCCGGACCAGCTCGCGCGCGGCAACGCCCTCATCGCGGTGAGCGACAGCATCGCGCGCCTGGTCGGCTCGCCGATCGGCGGTCTGGCGTTCGCCGTCTCCGGTCTGCCGGGCGTCGTCATCGCCGATGCCGCGACGTTCCTCGTGACGGCGCTGCTCGTGCTGCTCATGCGCCGGCCCCGGCCGCGTGCCGACACGCTCGACGCGGACGCGCCCGCGATCGCCGTCGAGCGCCGGCTGCTGCGGGACTGGGTGGAGGGCCTCGTGCTGATCGCCCGCTCCGGGACCCTGCGAACCCTCGCAGCGATCACTGCGCTGGGCAGCGTCTCGCAGGGGCTCTTCCTCGTCCTCTTCATCGTGTACGTGACGCAGGAGCTCGGGGCGGGGGAGGGCGGCGTCGGCCTGCTGCGCGGTGTGCAGGCGATCGGCGGCGTGCTCGGCGGCCTCCTCTCCGGGGTGCTGGTGCGCCGGCTGAGCCCGCGGATGCTGGTGGGCGGCGGGTACCTCGTCTTCGGTCTGCTCTCCCTGATCACCTGGAACCTCGCCCCGGTCACCACGGCCCTCGGCGTCTACGCCGGCCTGTTCATCGCGATGGGCATCCCCGCCGTCGCCACCGCGACCGGCGAGATCACACTGGTGCAGACCGGAACCCCGCCGCACGCACTGGGACGGGTGATCGCCGCGATGACGACCGTCGGCGGCGCCGCCCAGGGCGTCGGCCTGCTGGCGGGCGGCCTGCTCGCCGAGCACATCGACGTGGTCGCCATCCTCGACGGACAGGCGGCGCTCTACCTGGCGTGCGGCGTCCTCGCCGCCGTCGCCCTGCGACCGCCGGCTCCCGTATTGCCGCGAAACCCGCCCGGGTTGCCGGGCGTTTCGGAGATTCGCACGTAGGGTGTCGGTGTGTGGCGACTGGATAGGAAGAACGAGGACGACCTGGTCGGGGCCGGTCCCGCGGACGACGACGCCCTGCATCCGGTCGCGAACTCGACCGCGCCGCATCAGCTGAGCCTCGGTGACCCGACGCTCGTCGCCGGCAACATCGCCGACCCGGTGCGCACGCGCTGGCAGGACGAGATCGCGTCCATCGGCGGCGTCTCGCCGCTGCTGCACTTCGAGGACAGCCCTCGCGCACGGATCGAGCTGAGCACCACGCACCCGGGCGGACTGCCGCAGTTCATCACGGGCAAGAGCACCCTCCTGTCGAGCCTGATCCGCGACGAGCTGGCGCTGCGCACCGCCCGCGCGGCGGCGAACGCGATCACGACCAAGGGCATCGAGCTGCGCACGGTGCGCGGGATCGAGTCGGTCCATCTGGCGATCGGGCTGGCGCAGTGGCGGCACGGCGGCGATGAGCTGACCGCGCCCATCCTGCTGCGCCCGATGGCGATCCGCCGCTACGGCCGCGACTTCGAGCTGAAGCTGAAGGGCCAGCCGTTCCTGAACCCGGAGCTCTCCCGCGCTCTCGCGGAGCAGTTCCAGATCACGCTCGACGCCGACGCCTTCGTCGCGCTCGCCCTCAACAACGGGGTCTTCAAACCGCAGCCGGTCATCGACCGCCTGCGCGGCCTCACCTCCCACCTGCCCTGGTTCAACGTGCAGCCGCGCCTGGTCGTCTCGTCGTTCGCCGATGTCGCCCCGGCCCTGCGGGCGGAGGCGGAGGACCTCGACACGACGCTGCTCAACGCCCTCGCCGGCAACCCGTCGGCGCGCACCACGATCGAGAGCGCGTTCAACCCGGTGGAGCACATCCGCCAGGATGAGCGACCGCCCGCGACCGACACCCTCCTGCTCGACGCCGACGAGGAGCAGGAGACCGTCGTCGCGCAGATCGCGGCCGGCAACTCGCTCGTCGTGAAGACCCTCCCCGGCACCGGCGGCACGCAGACCGTGGTGAACGCGATCGGCGCGCTGGTCGCCCAGCACAAGCGCGTGCTCGTCGTGAGCCCGCGTCGCTCGAGCCTCGACGACATCGCCCAACGGCTCACCAGCGTCGGCCTGCCCGGCCTCGCGGTCACGCCGCGCACCCTGCGCCGCGACCTCGTGCAGTCGATCGGACGCAACGAGAAGGCGACGCAGCCCCGCGTCACCGACGTCGACGAAGCCCTCGTGCGCCTGCGCAAGGTGCTGCTCGACTACCGCTCCGCCCTCGGTCGCCGCGACCCGGTGCTGAAGGTGTCCGTGCTCGACGCGCTGCGCGAGCTCTCGCGCCTCGCCCTGCTGCCGTCGCCGCCCTCGACGACGGCGCGACTCGGCCGCACCTCGATCGAAGCGCTCGCCGTCGACCGCGCCGCCGCCTCCGACGCGCTGATCCGCGCCGCCCGCCTCGGCGAGTTCCGCTACGGCCCGAACGACTCGCCCTGGTACGGAGCCTCGTTCACTACGACGGAGGAGGGGCGCGCCGCCCACGACCTCGCCAAGAAGCTCAACCGCGCGGAGCTGCCCCGCCTGATCGATCGCGCCCGCGCGCTCATCGGCCAGACCCGGATGCGCCCGTTCGAGTCGATCGCCGAGCTCGGCGTCTACCTGCGGCTGCTGCTCGACATCCGGGAGACGCTCGACCGCTTCACGCCGGCCGTGTTCGACCGCTCGCTCGCCGAGCTGATCGCCGCGACCGCGTCGCGCCGCGAGTCCGCGACGATGACCGGTGCGAACCGGCGCCGGCTGCGTAAGCTGGCGTTGGAGTACGTGCGTCCGGGCGTCCACGTGACCGACCTCAACGAGAGCCTGCGGCGCATCCAGCAGCAGCGCATCCTCTGGAACCGCTTCGCCGTCGCCGGTGTCGTGCCGGAGGTGCCGGTCGGCATCGCCGACGTGCAGGTGGCCTATCAGCGGGTCGCGGAGGACCTCGCCCGCCTCGACATCCCGTTGCGCCGCACCGGGACGCCCCAGTCGCTCGCTGCCCTGCCGATCGAGGTGCTCACCCGCCAGATCGCCGGCCTCGCGGCCGAGTCCGAGGTGCTCGCCAACCTCCAGGAGCGCACCGCCCTGCTGGGCCAGCTGCGCGACCTCGATCTCGACCCGCTCATCCAGGACCTCTCGGTGCGCCACGTGCCCGAGTCGCAGGTGAGCGCCGAGCTCGAACTGGCGTGGTGGCAGTCGGTGCTGGAGTCGCTGCTCGCCGCCGACCGCGCCCTCCTGAACGCGAACACCGGGGTGCTCGACCGGCTGGAGGCCGACTTCCGTCTCGTCGACGAGGCCCATGCCTCCGCGACGGGCAAGCAGCTCGCCTGGCTCCTGGCCGAGACCTGGAAGATCGGCATCGTCGACTGGCCGGACGAGGCCGCCGCGCTGAAACGCCTGCTCAAGGCGGGGCAGCCGACCGCCGCCTCCCTCGACGCCGCGGCCCCGCACCTGTCGCGCCCGCTCGCCCCCGTGTGGCTGATCTCGCCGTACGAGGTGCCGGAGCTGGGCTCGGACCTGCCGTTCGACGCGGTCGTGCTCGTCGACGCCGGCGCATCCACGCTCGCCGAGAACATCCCGGTGCTGCGCCGGGCGAAGCAGCTGGTCGCGTTCGGCGACCCGGTCACCCAGACCCCGTCGCGCTTCGACATCGGCGTGCACGAGTACGGATCGTCGTTCGAGGGCAGCACCGACGACGTGGACGCGATGCACGCGGACTCGGCGCTCGCGCGCCTCGCCGAGCTGCTCCCGGTCTACACGCTCAAGCGCAGCTACCGGGCCGGCGGCGAGGACCTCGCCGAGCTGGTCAACCGGCGCTTCTACGGCGGCATGATCGACTCCCTGCCGTGGGCGGGCACCTACCTCGGCCACGGCAGCCTCGCACTGCACTACGTGAGCGGCGGGCAGGGCATGCCCGACAGCGACACCGGAGCGGTGGAGAGCACCGACGCCGAGGTCGCCAAGGTCGTCGAGCTCGTCCTGCAGCACGCCGTCGAGCGGCCGCGCGAGTCCCTGATGGTCATCTCGGCCAGCGACCGCCACGCGGTGCGGGTCAACCAGGCCGTGCTCGCGGCCTTCGCCAAGCGCACCGACCTCGCCGACTTCATCCTCGGCGACCGGGCCGAGCCGTTCACCGTCGTGACGCTCGACCAGTCCGTCGGGCAGAGCCGCGACCGCGTCATCTTCTCCATCGGCTACGGCCGCACTCCGCACGGACGCCTGCTGTCGAACTTCGGCGCCCTCGCGGAGCCGGGTGGGGACCGTCTGCTCGCGATCGGCATGACGCGCGCCCGCCGCGGCATGGACATCGTGTCCTGCTTCAAGCCGGACGACATCGACGAGACCCGGATGCGGCACGGCATCGCCGCGCTCGCGCAGGTACTGGGGGAGGCCGACGAGATCCAGGCGGCGGCCCCCGAGCACCTGAGCCCCGACTCCGATCCGATGATCATCGACCTGGCCAAGCGGCTGGCCCGGCGCGGGCTGGACGTGCATCTCGGCTACCGCGGCAAGCTGACGCTGATCGCCTCGCACGAGGGCCGCGCCGTGGTCGTCGAGACGGACGACGACGTGAACACCGGCAGCCTCCGCGAGTCGCTGCGCCTGCGTCCCGACGTGCTGCGCCGCCTCGGCTGGCACTACCTCCGGGTGCACAGCTTCGAACTGTTCGCCGACCCGGACGCGGTGGCCCTGCGCATCGCCCGCCTGATCGGCTCCGTCGAGCCGGGCACCGAGACGGCACCCATCACCATCCCGGCCTGAGCGCGTCATCGAGGCGGCGGATTCTCCGCCGCCTCCGTGTTTTCGCGTGCACTTTCCGCCGTCTCGGTGGCGGCTACGCTGGAGGGATGAGCGAGAGCACCCCGGGGCGTCCTGCTGCGCGCCGTCATCGGCGCGTGCAGCGCGCGGGCGCGCCCGGTGCGGATCCCACGCCGCAGGTGCGCGCGGAGCCCGCTCAGGAGGACTCGGACCACACGCCGTCGTTCGGCTCGAACGACGAACAGCTGCGACGGGACGTGCCGCCGCACTACTGACCCGCGGCGCGGGACGCGCGGTCGGCGCCGCGTCAGGCCTGCGGGTCGGAGTGCTTGCCGGCCGCCTGCGGCGGCGCCTGCTGGGCCTGCAGGAGGTCGCGGATCTCGGTGAGCAGATCGAGCTCGGTGATGGGCGCGTCGGGCTCGACCACGCCCTTCTTGCGGAGGCGCTCGGCGCGCTCCTTGATGGTGTTGAGCGGGTACACGAACACGAAGTACACGACGGCGGCGATGATGACGAAGTTGAGGATCGCGCCGATGATCGCCCCGAACTTGATGTCCGAGCCGTTCAGAGTGACGATGAGGGCCTCGTCGAGGCCGTTCTTCTGCATGAACGCGGCGATCAGCGGGTTGATCAGGTTGTTCACGATCGCGGTCACGACCGCGGTGAACGCGGCGCCGATGACCACGGCGACCGCCAGATCGATCACGTTTCCGCGGAGGATGAACTCTTTGAAGCCTTTGATCACGATCGATCCTTTCGCCGGTGGTGCCGCTGCTGGGATGGGGTCGAGCTCAGGAGGAGGAACCGCCCGAGGAGGTGCTGCCGGAGGAGGACGCCCCTCCGGCCGAGGAGCCTCCCGACGAGGAGGATCCCGAGGACGAGGATCCGGACGACGAGCCGCCCGACGACGAGCCGCCGGACGACGAGCCGCCGGACGACGAGCCGCCGGACGACGAGCCCCCCGACACTCCTGAACTCTTCGTACCACGGGAGTCGGTCCGGTAGAAGCCGGAGCCGTTGAAGGTCACCCCGACCGCGCCGAACACCTTGCGCAGGCTGCCGCCGCAGACCGGGCAGACCGTCAGGGCGTCGTCGGTGAACGCCTGCTGGGCGTCGAAGGTGTGGCCGCAGTCGCGGCAGGCGTAAGAGTAGGTGGGCATCAGTTTCCGCTTGGTCGGGTGCGTCGCTCGGTCGGGTGCGTCAGGTGAACTGGACGATGCGCGTCGGGGTGACGGCGCCGTCGACGGGCTGGTCGTGCCGCTCCCGCGGGACCTCGTCCACGAGCTCGCCGTCGAAGAGGACGGCGTACACAGGGGGACATTTTTCCATGCTCCCGAGTGTCTTGTCGAAATAGCCGCGCCCCCATCCCATCCGCATGCCCGAGGCGTCCACCGCCGCGGCCGGGACGAGGATGAGGTCGACGTCGTTGATCGCGATGGGCCCGAGCAGTTCGCCGACGGCCTCCGGCATCCCGAACAACCCCTCGGTCTCGGTCTCGCCGTCGCCCGTGGTCCAGTCGAGCAGCCCGTCCTCCCGCGAGATGGGAAGCAGCACCCGCACCCCCTGGGCGTGCGCCCAGTTGAGGAAGGGGCGGGTGTCCGGCTCGATCGTGGTGGAGAGGAAGCAGGCCACCGAGCGCGCGTTCAGGTCCGTCGTCAGATCGACGAGGTTGCGGGTGAGTCCGGCGGTCGCGGTGGAGCGCTCCGTCGTGGTGAGGTTCTGTCGTCGCTCCCGTAGTTCTGCGCGCAAGGCGCGTTTGCGGTGGGCGGCAGTGTCCGGGTCCATAGCGCAATCCTAGAAGATGGGGCCGTGACGCCGGACGAAATGCGGATACTGTAGGCGGCATGGCTCACCACGTCACCAAAGCTGTCATCCCCGCGGCCGGCCTCGGCACCCGCTTCCTTCCCGCCACGAAGGCGATGCCGAAGGAGATGCTGCCGGTCGTCGACAAGCCGGCCATCCAGTACGTCGTCGAGGAGGCCGTCGACGCGGGCCTGCACGACGTGCTGATGATCACGGGCCGCAACAAGAACGCGCTCGAGAACCACTTCGACCGCAACGCCGAGCTCGAGGACACCCTGCGCAAGAAGGGCGACACCGACCGGCTCGAGAAGGTCAACTACTCCACCGCCCTCGCCGACATGCACTACGTGCGCCAGGGCGACCCGAAGGGCCTCGGCCACGCCGTCCTGCGCGCGAAGATGCACGTGGGCCGCGAGCCGTTCGCCGTGCTGCTCGGTGACGACATCATCGACTCCCGCGACCCGCTGCTGAAGCGGATGCTGGAGGTGCAGTTCCAGCTGAACACCACCGTGATCGCCCTGATGGAGGTCGACCCGGACAGCATCCACCTATACGGTGCGGCCGCCGTCGAGGAGACCGACGAGGACGACGTGGTCCGCATCACCGGGCTGGTGGAGAAGCCGGACAAGAAGGACGCTCCCTCCAACTACGCGGTCATCGGCCGCTACATCCTGCGCCCCGAGGTCTTCGACGTGCTCGAGCGCACCGAGCCGGGCCGTGGCAACGAGATCCAGCTCACCGACGCACTGCAGTCGATGGCCGATGCGCCGGACTGGACCGGCGGCGTGTACGGCGTCGTCTTCCGCGGGCGCCGCTACGACACCGGCGACCGGCTCGACTACATCAAGGCGATCGTGCAGCTGGCCTCCGACCGCGAGGACCTCGGCCCGGATCTGCGGCCCTGGCTGCGCGAGTTCGCGAAGGGTCTGGACGACGCCCCGGAGGAGGCCGTCGAGGAGATGCCGGCCGAGCCCGTCGGCGAGACCGCTTGAGCAGGCGACCGACCCGCGTCGGTACGCGACCGAACCTCAGCCTGCACGAAGGAGATGCCCGTGGCGATCGTGGTCCCCACCCTCGGTGAGGGGCCGGTGGGATTGCGCCCCATCCGGCTGCGCGATGCGCGCGCGCTCGAGCGCTCCCTGCTCGACAACCGCGGCTGGCTGCGCCAGTGGGAGGCGACCAGCCCGTACTCGCCCGGTTCCTTCGACACCCGCGCCAGCATCCGCTCCCTGCTCGCCAACGCGCGTGCCGGTCACGGCCTGCCGTTCATCGTCGAGTACGAGGGACGCCTGGCCGGCCAGCTGAACGTGTCGTCGATCGCCTACGGGTCGCTCTCCAGCGCGACCATCGGCTACTGGGTCGCCCAGGAGTTCGCCGGTCGCGACATCACCCCGACGGCCGTCGCGCTCGCCACCGACTATTGCTTCTACCAGCTGGGCCTGCACCGGATGGAGATCTGCATCCGGCCCGAGAACAAGCCGAGCCTGCGCGTCGTGGAGAAGCTCGGCTTCCGCTACGAAGGCCTGCGTCGCCGCTACATCCACATCAACGGCGACTGGCGCGACCACTTCTGCTTCGGGCTCGTGTCGGAGGAGCTGACCCAGGGCGTCCTGCGGCGCTGGCGCGACGGGGGAGTGCCCCCGGACGCCGCGGTCGTGAACGCGGAGGACCTCGCCGCCGCTGCACTGCCGCTCCCCGTCGCCCGTCTGCGCTGAGACACACCCCCCGCCTGCCCCGGCTGGACGCGCGCAGCCCCCTAGCGTAGAGACATGAATGGGGATGTGATGGGCGGAGGGGTGGTCGTCGCCATCGCGGCCGTCCTGTGGCTGGCCTATCTGGTCCCGGTCTGGCTGCGCCGCCGCGAGTACGTCGCCACCGAGCGCAACGCGGTCCGGCTGCAGCAGACGTTGCGCATCCTCGCCGAGACCAGCGAGCTGCCCGACGAGGTCCGCGTCGAGGCCACGGCCCGCACGGTGGCCGAGCAGCAGCGTGTGCTCCGCCGCGCCGAGCAGCGTCACGCCGCGGAGGCCCGGGCGGAGGCCGCAGCGCACGCCCGCCGCGAGCAGGCCATCGCCGAGGAGCGCCGCCTCGTCGCCGAGGAGGCCGAACGCGCCGCCACCGCTGCGATCGCCGTGGAGCGCGCCTCGCGGGCCGCTGCGGCCCAGCGGGCGCGAGCGATCTCGACGGCCGCCAGCAACCGTCCCGTCCTCTCGCCGACCCGTCGACGCCGGCTGCGCCGCGCCCGTGCGCTCAGCACGCTCGTCCTCGTCGCCGGGGTGATCGGCGTCATCGCCGGCACCGGGATCATGCTCTCGTCCGGCGCCTGGCTCGTCCCGGCGCTGTCCGCCGCGGTGTCGGTCGCCGCCCTCGGCATGCTCGGCCGGCTGGCCCAGCCCCAGGAGGCTCCCGCGGCCCCGGTGCGCGCGGTCACCATCCCGGCCGCCCCCGCGATCTACGACGACGCCCAGCACGATCTGCCGGTGCAGGAGCGTCTGCGCCAGAGCTGGACGCCGCGTCCGCTGCCCAAGCCGCTGCACCTGTCGCCCGGCACCGTCGCGGCCGCCGCCATGGCGTCCGTCGATGCCGCCACCGAGCTGCGTCGTGCCGCCGCTCGTGCCGAGTTCGAGCGCAAGGCGGCCGAGGTCGCCCCGGTCGCCCCGGTCGCTCCGGTCGCGCCCCCCGTCCCGCTGCGCCCGGTCGCGGTGGCGCCCGCCGTCCCAGCGCCCGAGCCCATCCCGAGCCGGTACTCCAGCATGGGTATCGTCGGCGACGCCGCCGATGGCAGCATCGATCTCGACGCGGTGCTCCGCCGCCGCCGGGCCGCGAGCTGAGCCCTGCTCGATTTCAAATCGGAAGCGGTGGGGTGCTAGTCTTTCAGAGCAGTTCCCCGGGGCTATGGCGCAGTTGGTAGCGCGCTTCGTTCGCATCGAAGAGGTCAGGAGTTCGAATCTCCTTAGCTCCACCGGAGACGTCCGCAGGGACATCGCAGAAGGGCCGCTCGAGAGAGCGGCCCTTCTGCTTTGCCGCTCGTGTGTGCTGCCGGCCCGACTGAGCCGGACTGACTGAGCCGGCCTGACTGTACCGGCTTGTTTGGGCTGCTGCGGGCGCGAACCCGCGCCGGGCGTCCCGGATCATGCCGCATCCCGGACGCACGGTCATCCCTCCCGGACGACCGATCAGGTGCGGCGGGAGGCGCGGCGCGAGCATGGAGCAATGACACTCCGCGACACCGCTCCCACCTCCCCGACCGGCGCCGTTCCCGCACAGGGCTCCGCGGGCGGCGGCGAGACCGCGCGCTGGAGCGGCGTGGTGGCACTGCTGGTCGGCGTTTTCGTCCTGGTGACCAGCGAGTTCCTCCCCGCGAGCCTCCTGCCCGCGATGGCGGCCGAGTTCGGCGTCACCGAGGGCGTCGCCGGCCAGGTGGTGACCGCGACGGCCCTGGTGGGCGTCGTGGCCGGACCGGCGACGGCCCTGGTGTTCCCCCGGCTCGACCGACGACGGCTCCTGCTCGGACTCCTCGTGCTGGCGTTGGCCGCGAACCTGGTGACGGCGATCGCCCCGGCCTTCTGGATGGTGGTCGTCGCCCGCGTCGCACTCGGGATGGCCATCTCGGGCACCTGGTCGATGGCGCTGGCGGTCTCGGCCCACCTCGTGCCGGCGCGCCACCTCGGCCGGGCCATGATGGTCGTCAACACCGGCGTCTCGGCGGCGACCGTGGCTGCGGTGCCGCTGGGCGCCCTCATCGGGTCGCTCGCCGGCTGGCGGGTCGTGTTCCTGGCCGTCTCGGCGGCCACGGTCGTCGCGATCGTCGTCCTCGCGCTGGCGATGCCGTCCGTGCCGGCCGCGGCGGGCACCGGCCTGCGGGCTCTCGGTGCGACCATCCGCTCGAAGGCGATGGTCGTCGGTCTGCTCGGCGTGCTGCTCATCGTCGCGGGGCACTTCGCGAGTTTCACTTACATCCGACCCGCGGCCGAGCACGTCTCCGGCCTCGACGCGGGCGGGATCGCCGTGCTGCTGGCGGTCTACGGTGTCGGCGGCCTGATCGGCAACCTGGTCACCGGTTCGGTCGTGGACCGGCGGCTCGCGACGACGCTCGTGGTGCTGCCGACAGTGCTGGGTGCCGCCGTGATCGTGTTCTCCTTCTCATCCGGATCGATCGTCGCCTCGTTCGCCGCGGCCGCCGTCTGGGGCATGGCGTTCGGCGGCGTGCCGACCATGGCGCAGACCTGGTCGGCCCGGGTGGAGCCGGAGCGGATGGAGAGCGCGGGCGGCCTCACCGTGGCGACGTTCCAGCTCGCGATCTCGACAGGAGCGGTGGTGGGCGGCGTGCTCATCGACGCGGCCGGCGTGTCGGTGGTGTTCGTCGCCGGCGGGATCTCCGCCGTGCTGGGCGGCCTGCTGATCGCCTCGACCCGGCGCTGGTTCGGCCGCCGCGCCTGACCGCGCGACCGCGGGACCGCGCCCTGACCGCGCGACCGCGCCGTCGCGCCGCCGTCGCGGGGTCGCATCCTGTCGCTCTGCGCTCCGCTTTCCGACGGAGTGCGACCCCGCGGGGTGCGGAAAGCGACGGAGTGCGACCCCGCGACGGCCGCGGTGCGACGCGCGCCGCGGACGTCAGGCGACGGCGCTCGCCTTGCGCCAGGCGGACGGGTTCGAGCCGGTGTGCCGGCGGAAGGCGCGACTGAACGCCGCCTCCGAGCCGTAACCGAGCGAGGAGGCGGTCTGCGCCACGCTGGCGCGATCGTCCGCGAGCAGGATCTTGGCCCGCTCCATCCGCACCCGCAGCAGGTAGCGCGCGGGCGGCTCGCCGACGACGGAGTGGAAGCGTTCGGCGAACGCGGAGCGGGAGGTGGTGGCGACCCGAGCCAGTCGCTCCAGCGTCCACGCGCCGCCGGGATCGCCCAGGATCGCATCGACCGCGCGGGCGATGTGCGGATCGCTCGCGGGGAGCAGCCAGCCGTCCGGGGCGCAGCCGTTCTCCACCCAGGCGCGCACGGCGGAGGCCGCGAGCACGCTCACCAGGCGTCCGGCGAACGCGCAGGAGGCGGGACGTGCGCTGGCGACCTCGGCCACGAGCGCTTCCGCGAGCGCGTTCAGGTGTGCGTCGCGACGCAGCAGCTGGCAGGCGATGAGGGCCTCGGGCAGCGACCGGACGAGCGGATGCTCGCCGCTGCCCGCCAGACGCAGCGAGCCCGCGATGAACACCGCGTCCCCGTCCGCGCGCACGCGATAGCCCGTCGGGCGCGTGCGCAGCACGAAGTCGCCCCCGCGCAGGCGGGTGGTCTCGCCGTCGGTGCGCAGTTCCAGCTCACCGCTCATCACCAGGAAGAACGGGACCTCGCGCACGCGCCCGCCGATCGCCTCGCCGGCGCTCAGCTCGTGCCGGGCGAAGTCGACGAGCGTCCAGTCCATCACCGCGAGCATCTGCTCGAGCACCCGGGCCGTGCGTTCTGTCAGCGTCGTGACGGCCGGAGCCGAGGCGACCGCAGGCGTCGCCGCGTCCGTCGCCGCGGGGGCGACGGCAGGGGCGTCGATCTCGATGATGCTCACGCTGAGCGCAACCGCGCGACCCGGTCCGGGATTCCCGATGCCGTCGGCGACCTCACGCGCCGTGGTGGAGCACCCCGCTCAGCTCGCGCCGCGAGCGCAGACCGAGTTTCGCCAGCACCTTGCGCATGTGGAAGGCGACGGTCGGTGCGGAGAGGAACAGGGTGTCGGCGATCTCCGCGTTGGTGAGGCCCGTGGCGGCCAGCTGGGCGACCTCCCGCTCGCGCCCGCTCAGCGTCTCGAGTCCGTCGAGTGCGGCCGGATCGCCACCGTCGCCGTCGAGCAGCGCCAGCGCCGCCAGCATCGCGGGGCGTGCTCCGAGGGCGCCGAACGTGCTCGCGGCGGAGCGCAGCATCCGCTCGCCGCCGACGCGCTCGCCTCCCGCTGCCAGGAGGAGGCGACCCCCGTCGAAGGCCGCCTGCGCGCGCGACCGGGGCACGGGGTCGTTCGAGGCGGCGCGGTACGCCCGGAGCGCCCGCTCGGTGAGCCCGAACGCCTCCGCGACCCGGCCCTCCAGCCAGTCGAGCGAGCCGTAGATCGGGGACCATCCGGCGCCCGCGAGCGCCCGCAGCCGCGCGAGTTCGCGATCGGCCTCCTCCGCGCGACCGAGGGCGGCCAGGGCATCCACCCGGTAGGTGAAGATCGCGGACCCGGCGAGCCAGCGGTCCCCGATCGTCTCGGGCGCGAGTGCGGCGAGCACCTCCTCGGGACGGCCGAGCGCCCGGGCGCGCTGGACGGCGGCCAGGAGCTCCAGCTCGACGCCGAAGGTGTCGTAGTCGGTGACCGTCACCTCGTCGGCGATCCGGCGGTTCGCCTCGTAGGCGTCACCGTCTCCCGCCTCGCCGGCGAGTACTGCACGCAGCAGGTAGATCAAGGGGCGGGAGGAGACGTCGATGCTGTCCAGTGCGGCGACGGCGGCGTCCTGCAGCATCGCGGCGGCATCGGTCGAGCGGCCGAGCACCCACCAGCAGTACGCGAGCAGCACGCGGGCGTGGCCGAGACTCCAGCCGACGACTCCGCGGGCGGCGAGCTCCAGCGCGCGCTCGAGGTCGGCGGCCGCTGCGTCCACGACGCCGATGCCCGACAAGACACCGGCCCGGCAGGTCAGGGCGTCGCTCAGCGCCGGGGAGTCGGCGGCGGTCGCGATGGCGACGGACAACGCCCCCAGCGCGGCCGACACGCGGTCGGTGTCGCCGATCCGTGCTGCCGCGACGATCGTCAGCCCGGTCGCGCGCAGCCGGATCTCCTCCGCCGAGGGCAGAGGGGCGAGTCGGTCGTCGCTCAGGGTTCGCGGCTCGGCCAGCAGACGCTCGGCGAGCTCCAGCGTCCGGTCCAGGAGGCCGAGCACCGGGCCGTAGTCGTCGGTCGTGAGCTGCACCATGACGGCCATCATCGCCGCGTGCATCCGCAGTGTGAGGGCGTCCGGGTGGTCGCCGCGCTGCTCCAGCAGCTCGGCGGCGAAAGCCCCGGCCCACGCGACGTCTCCGGTGATCTGGCGGGTCTGCAGCAGCGCCAGGTCGCGCACCGGGTCGCGGGGGAGGCTCTCCAGCTCCGGCAGCAGGTCGAGCACGACCGGGCTGACGAAGGCGGCGCCGGCGAGCACGCACGCCTCGACGACGAGGTCGCCGCGCACTCCCGGGCCGGCGAGGTCCGCGGCGCGGCGGAGGTAGTCGACGGCCCGCTCCGGGTGCCCCTCGCGCGCCGCCTCGGCCGCGCGGGCGCGGACCGCGCGCAGCAGAGCGGGATCGAGCGTCTGGGTCGCGTCCAGGCGGCAGATCAGCGCCCGGTGCGGGTGGGCGAGCACGTCCGCCGCGGCGGTCAGGATGGCCGAGCGGCGGTCCGCGCCGAGCCGCTGCCGCACATCCGTCGCGTAGAGGTCGTGGAAGGTCTGCACCGCACCCTCCGGCGTACGGACGAGCAGTCCCGCGGCGACCGCGGCCTCCACGCCCACGCGTTCGCCGAGGGCCGCGGCGATGCGGTCGATCTCGTCCGCCGTCGCGGCATCGCGCAGCGCGGCGGAGATCTCGACCGCCGCCACGACGGGCCGCGGCTGGTCGGCGCCGGCCGAGCGGAACGGGTTCTCGGGCTGATGCGGCAGCCGCACGTCCTCGTCCCAGTGCGCGCGACGCCCGTCGGACGGTCGTTCCATCGCGCCGACCACCGCGTCGAGCAGCACGGGGAGGCCGCCGGAGAGCTCGCGGATGCGGGCGGCGAGCCGCAGCGACACCTCGACGTCGTGCACCCGGGAGACGTACTCGCGCACGCCCGCGGCATCGAGCGGTTCGAGCCGGACCAGGCGGGTCTCCTCCCACGCGCCCGGCTCCGCCTCGACGAGGGCCGCGGCGATCTCCTCGGTGCGGGGAGCATGCCCGGCGAGGAGCACGCACACGCCGTCGTGGGCGATCCGGCCGAGGACGAAACGCAGCGCCTGCACCGACTGCTCGTCGATCCATTGCGCGTTGTCGATCACGAGGGCGAGCCGGCGTGCAGCCGACGTGCCGCGGGCGAGCGCGGGCAGCAGCGCGCGGGAGACGCTCAGCAGGTCGGGCGCACCGGCCTCACCGAGCACGCCGAGCCTCAGACCGGCCGCATGCGCCAGCTTGTCGGCCAGGGCGAACGGGAACGACGCCTCGAACGCGTCGGCGCTGACGGCGACGACGCGCAGCCGGTCGGCCGCCGCGGTGAACTGGCGCAGCCAGGTGCTCTTGCCCACCCCGGCCAGACCGGTGAGGGCGATGAGGGTCCCGGTCGGGCGACGGGCGCGGGCGAGGACGGCCTCGGGACGGTCCTCCGGGGCGAGCGCGGGGTGCGGACAGGTCGGCATCGTGCCCACATGCTAGCGGGCCAGCGCACTATCCGGTCCGGATAGTCCTGACGGCCCGTGCGGATCCGCCCACTCGCGCGTGCATAGCGTGGCGAGAGTCTCTGGTCTCGAAAGGTCTCGTCTCATGCATCGAACTCCACCGCGCTCACGGCGCCTCGTCCCGGCGGCGGCCGGCCTGGCCGCCGTCGCCCTCACCGCGGGAGGCCTGTTCGCGGCCGCGCCCGCCTCCGCCGAGACGGTCGTCTCCGGGCAGTCGGTGGGGGCGACCGCGGGGGCGACCTGGATGGTCCCCGCGGGTGTGCACTCGATCGAGGTGGAGGTCGCCGGCTCGGCCGGCGGTGGCGGCGGCCCGGTCAACTTCCCCGGCACCGACTGGCAGCTCACCTCCGACGGCGCCGGAGGCGCGGGCGGTCTGGTCCGCGCCACGATCGCCGTGCAGCCGGGGCAGACGCTGGTCTTCTACTCGAGCACGATGGGCGGCCCGACCAACTCCGACAAGTCGAGCCCGGGCGGCGGCGGTGCCGGCTACTTCACGGGCGGTCCCGGCGACACGGGCTCGCTCGAGGCCCACGCCGGTGGGGGCGGCGGCGGTGCGAGCGCGGTCGTGCTGCGCAGTGACAGCGGCGACAGTCCCCTGATCGTCGCCGGCGGGGGCGGCGGAGGCGGCGGCCTCGGCGCGGCGTTCGTCGGCTACGAGGGTGGCACCGGCGGCGCCTCCGGCCAGACCGGCGGCAACGGCTCCGGCGCCGGGCACGGCAACGGCGGCGCGATCTCCCCGCCCGGCTGGGGCGGCGGACGCGCCGGCGGCAACGCGGCCACCAGCAGCTCCGCCGGTGGCGGCGGCGGTGGCGGCGGCGGCACGCCGGCCGGTGACGGCGGCGGTGGCGGCCAGGCCGGCGGTGGCGGCGGTGGCGGCGGCGCGGGCGGCTCCAGCTGGAGCGACGGGAGCCGCGTCCAGGTCGACGCGTCGACCTTCTGGAACGGCAACGGCCACGTGCTCCTGTCCTACACCCAGGCGCAGGGGACCGAGCTGACGGTCGTCTCGACGGACCCGGACGCGGTCTACGGCGCGCCTGCGGACCTGACGGTGACCGTCGCGAACACCGAGGGCGGCAGCGTCCCCGTCGGCGAGGTCGTCGTGACCGACGGCACCACGGTCCTCGGATCGGCCGCGGTGGCCGCCGACGGCACCGCGTCGTTCCCCGCCCTCGTCACGGCGGTCGGAGTGCACGACCTCGAGTTCGCGTACGATCCGGGCACGGAGCCGTTCGCCTCGGCGACCACACCGTTCGTGCAGACGGTGACCGCCGCTCCGACCCGGTTCACCGGCATCGCGGCCACCACGCCCGCGTCGACCGGCGTTCCGGCGACGGTGACCGGCTCCCTCGTGCCGACCACGACGCCGGGCACCGGCTCGGCGCTGCCCACCGGTGACGTCGTCGTGTCGCTGCGCGGAGGCACCCTCGGCACGGCACCGATCGGGGCGGACGGCACCTTCACGTTCACCCCGGCCTGGTCCGTGGGGACGCTGCCGCTCTCCTTCGCCTACGCCGGCGACGCCAACTATGCCGCGGCCGACCCGGCCGTGCTCGACCTGGTGACCCCCAAGGCGCCCACGCAGACCTCGCTGAGCCTCGATGTCGGCGACATCCGGGTGGGGGCGCAGGCGACCGCGACCGTCCGGATGGCGCCGAACGGACCCGCGGCGATCGACCCGAGCGGATCCGTGCAGCTGACCGTGGACGGTGCACCCTACGGTGCGCCCCTGCCGGCGGGGGCCGGATTCGAGACGACGGTGACTCTCGCGGGGCTTGCGGCGGGGTCGCACACGATCCGGGCCGCCTACCTCGGCGACACCGCGTTCGCGGCGTCGCGCAGCGTGGAGGCGACCCTCACCGTGTCGGCCGCGGCGATGCCGCTGGCGCTGGCGCAGACCGGTTCCGACCCCCAGCCGCTGGGCTCGGTCCTGCTGGTGCTGGTGCTCCTCGGCGCCGGAGGGGCGCTGTGGATCGCGCAGGCCCGGCGCGGACGACGGGCGGCCTGACCGTACCGACCGGTCCGGGCTCGCGGTGCTTCCAGGTTCGCGCTGCTCCGGGTTCGCAATGCTCCGTTCAGACGACCAGGAGCACCGCGAGCACGACCATCAGGACGGCGATGCCCGCGTCGAGGACCCGCCAGGCCACCGGCCGGGCGAACAGCGGGGCGGCGACGCGGGCGCCGAACCCGAGCACGCTGAACCACAGCACGCTCGCCGTCACGGCGCCCGCCCCGAACACCCACCGGCCGGGGTCGCCGTGGTCGGCCGAGAGCGAGCCGAGCAGCAGCACCGTGTCGAGGTAGACGTGCGGGTTGAGCCAGGTGATGGCCAGGCACATCCCGAGAGTGGCGGCGAGGGAGGGTGCCGCTCCCGTCGCCGCGGCGAGGGCGGCAGGCCGGAGGGCGCGCCGCGCCGCGAACACGGCGTAGCCGAGCAGGAAGGCGAACCCGACCCAGCGCACGATCTCGAGGGCGAGCGGGGCCGCCTTCACCAGCGCGCCGATCCCGGCGACACCTGCCGCGATCAGCAGGGCGTCGCTGAGCACGCAGAGGGCGACGACGGGGAGTACGAACTCGCGGCGCAGCCCCTGACGCAGCACGAACGCGTTCTGCGCGCCGATGGCGACGATGAGCGAGGCGCCGGAACCGAGTCCGGTGAGGAAGGTCGAGAGCACGGGACGACACTACGGACCGGATAGCCATCAGTACAGCTTGCTTTTCTGATGAACCATTAGCATCGCTGTTGATGGATGCGCGATTCGAACACCTGAAGACTCTGGCCGCCGTGGTCGACCACGGCACCTTCGAACGAGCGGCGACGGCGCTGCACGTCACGCCCTCCGCGGTCAGTCAGCGCGTGAAGGCGCTGGAGGAGCAGGCCGGCCGGGTGCTCGTGCGTCGCAGCAAGCCGATCGAACCGACCGAGGCGGGGCGCGTCCTGCTGCGTCTCGCCCGGCAGGTTGCGGTGCTGGAGGCCGAGGCCGCCGGCGATCTCGCAGCCGCCGAGGGGGCGCTGACCAGCATCCCGCTCGTGGTCAACGCCGACTCGCTCTCCACCTGGGTGCTCCCGGCCCTGGCGAGCCTGCCGGAGCTGGTGTTCGACATCGCCCTCGACGATCAGGAGCACACGCTCGACCGGCTGCGCGACGGCACGGCGATGGCCGCGATCGGCTCGGACCCCGATCCGGTGCAGGGCTGCACCGTCGCACCGCTGGGCGCGATGGTCTATCGCGCAGTCGCGAGCCCCGCCTTCGTCGACCGTTGGGCGCCGGCCGGCTGGAACCCGCGCGCGGCCGACGCCGCCCCGATGCTCGTCTACGACCGCAAGGACGCCCTCCAGGACCGCTACCTCGCCCGCTTCGCGCCCGAGGCGAGACCGCCGCGGCAGTACGTGCCCGCGTCGACCGAGTTCGTGCGCGCCGCGGAGCTCGGCCTGGGCTGGGGGATGCTGCCCGATCTCCAGACCGTCGCCCCGCTGGCAGACGGCCGGCTGGTGCTGCTCGACGACGCCGCCGAGTCGGTGGAGCTGCACTGGCACCAATGGTCGATGCGCTCCGCCGCACTCGGCGCCGTCTCGGACGCGATCGCTGCGGCCGCCGCGACGTCCCTGCGTCCGTCGCGGCGCTGAGTCCGGCCCCGGGCGCCGGAGAACTCAGAGCGTGGACAGCACCAGGTCGAGGGCGTCCGCGAACCGATCCGCGCTCGCACGGGTGATGCACAGCGGCGGCTTGATCTTGAGCACGTTCTTGAAGTCGCCGGTGGGCTGCACGATGGCGCCTTCGGCGAGCATCCGCTCGCAGATCAGCGTCGCCTCGGCCGAGGCGGGGGTCATCGCCGCACGGTCCAGCACCAGCTCCACGCCCAGGTAGAGCCCCATGCCGTGCACGGCGCCGACGATCGGGTGCCGCTCGCCGAGCTCGCGCAACCGGGCGGCGAGGTGATCGCCGACCACGACCGCGTTCTCCTGCAGCCGCTCGTCGCGCATCACGTCGAGCACGGTGAGCCCGACCACGGAGCTGACCGGGCTGCCGCCGGCCGAGGAGAAGAACGAGCCCTCGGCGGCGAACGACTCGGCGATCTCCCGGCGGGTGATCACCGCCCCGAGCGGCTGGCCGTTGCCGACCGCCTTGGCGATCGTGATGACGTCGGGCACGACGCCCTGCTGCTGCGCGCCCCAGAAGTAGTGGCCGAGGCGGCCGAAGCCGACCTGCACCTCGTCGGCGATGCAGACGCCGCCACGGGCGCGGATGCGCTCGTAGACGCCGGCGAGGTAGCCGTCCGGCAGCATGAGGCCGCCGGCGTTGCCGAAGACCGGCTCGGCGATGTACCCGGCCACGTCGATCCCCTCCGCGTCGAGGGCCGCGAGGTCGTCGTCGAGGTCGGCCAGGTACGCGGCGGCGGAGTCCGGTCCGCGGTGCACCCCGCGCAGCGCGTTCGGCGCGGCGACGAGCTTCACCCAGTCCGGACGCGTCTCGAGGGCGCGCGGGTTGTCGCCGAGCGACGACGAGACGGAGTCGGAGCCGACGGTCCAGCCGTGGTACGCCTCCTTCACCGCCAGGATGGTGCGGCGGCCGGTGTGGGTCTGGGCCAGGCGCAGGGCCAGGTCGACCGCCTCGCTGCCGGAGTTGACGAGGAAGACGGTGTCGAGCCCGTCGGGGGCCAGCTCGGCCAGCCGCTCGGTGTAGCGGGACAGCTCCTCGTAGTGGAAGCGCGAGTTGGTGTTGAGCCGGGCCCACTGGTCGCGCACGGCCTCCACGAGACGCGGGTGGCCGTGCCCGATCTGCGTGACGTTGTTCACCATGTCGAGGTAGCTCTGCGCCCCGGTGTCGAACAGGTGGTGCCGCCAGCCGCGCTCGATGAGCGGGGGATGGGCGAAGTAGTGCTCCTGCACCAGCGCGAACGTGTCGTCGCGGCGGGCGAGCGCGCCGGCCGGGTCCGGTACGGGGGCCGTCACGTCGAGTCCGAACAGATCGGACGGGTCGGGGGAGGCCGCCGCCCACAGCGCGAAGGGCGCCGCCGGGGTGACGAACGCCGGCGGACGATGGCCGGCCGCGCGCCCAAGCTGCGCCGTGAGGCGGATGGTCGTCCCGATCTCGTCGCCGGCGGACGCCACAGCGGTGGTCAGCGGCCGCGTCAGGCCGTCCAGCCACAGGTCGGCGTCGTCGCCGCGCAGCACCCAGGCGCCTTCGACCAGCGCGAGCTCGCCGGCGAACGGGGCGGTCACGGGGACGCCGGCGGGGACGTCGAGCGTGACGCCGAGCGCGATCGTGGCCGTGGCTTCGGCGCGGTCGCGCACCGCGCGGGTGAGCCGTGCCTCGCCGTATCGCGTGATCGCGTGGCCGGCCGCGCGGCAGACGCGGGCGAGCGCCTCATCCTCCGCCGCCTGCTCCGTCCACGCTCCCGCGTCCTGATCGCGGCCGAGGACCGACAGGTCGACGAGGTTGTCGGCGCTGCTGGCGAGATCGACCAGCCGGCCGAGGCCGGCCACCGCCGAACCGGCACCGACGACACCGCGGAGCCGGTGCCGGAGCAGCGCCTCCATCTCGTCGGCGTCGATGCGGCGGGCGACGTCGAAGGCCAGCCATTCGTGGGCGCGGTTCTCGTCCGCGTAGGCGTTGTCGCCGTCCAGCGCCACCTGCTGCTCCCCGCTGACGACGAGGACCGCCCCACGCAGGACGACGAGCGGCCACAGGGCGGCGAGGTCGGCGTCGTCGAGGGGGGAGCGCTCGTGGAACGCGTCCACCACCTCCAGCACCGCAGCGAACGGCTCCTCGGGTACGTGGTGCAGCACGCTGGTCACCGTGGCGGCCAGCTCGCCGACCAGCCAACCGTCGGCCACATCGCCGAAGTCGATGACGCCCGGGCCGGAGGCGCCGAGCACGATGTTGTCGTCCGTCACGTCGCCGTGGGTCGCCTGCACCCGCAGCCGGGAGCGCAGCGGCTCCAGCCGGGCCAGCGCGGCATCGGTCGCGGCCCGCACCACGCGGCGCTTGGCGGGCTGCTCGACGTGGTCGAGCAGCAGGTCCACGACCTCGCCCCCGATGCGGGAGTCCCACTGGGTCGTCCGATCCAGGCCCGGATGCCGCAGCCCGGCGAGGCCGGCGGCGATCCCGCCGGCGAGACCGCCCAGGGTGCGCAACTGCTCGCTGCTCGGGTGGGCGACGTCGGTGAGCGGGTCGCCGTCCAGGAAGCTGAGGACGCGGGCGTGCAGCTCCACCCCGCGCACGTCGACGGCCGCGAGCTCGTCGCCACCGGTCGCGGTGACCACGGCGGGGACACGGATGCCCGAACCGGCCAGGGCGCCGAGGGCCGCGTTCTGGGCCAGCAGCTCGTCGGCCGAGAACACGGGATTGGCGATCTTGAGCACGTACCGGCTCTCGCCGGTGTCGATGAGGAAGTTGCGATCCTGCTGGCTGCCGAGCTCCGTCACCGTGCCGGCCAGGCCGAACCGCTCGGCCGCGATCGCACCGGCGTCGTCCGGGGTGATGTCCGGTCGGGGAAGCGAGGGCTGGTCGAGGAAGTCGAAATTCGGCACGGATGCTCCAGGGCTCGTCGGCGGGCTGCGCCCAGTCTACTGAGCGCGCAGGCGCGCTCGGCACCCAGCGAACGCACGGACATCGGCGCGTAGCATCAACGCGTGAAATCCTGGAGGACGGCGGTCGCGGCATTCGTGATCGACGCCGCCCTCGTGCTGCTCTTCGTGCTCGTCGGCCGACGCAGCCACGGCGAGTCCGCCGGGATCGGCGGGCTCGTGACGACCCTCTGGCCCTTCCTGCTCGGGCTGGTCGCCGGGTGGCTGGTGACCTGGGCGTGGCGCCGCCCGCTCGCTGTGGTCTGGCCCGGCGTGCCGATCTGGCTGATGACGGTCGCGCTCGGGATGCTCATCCGCACCTCGGCCGGGCAGGGTGTCCAGCCGAGCTTCATCGCGGTCGCCTTCGTCGTGCTCGGCGTCTTCCTCGTCGGCTGGCGGCTCGTGGCGCTCCCGTTCGTGCGCCGCCGCGCCCTCCGCCGCGCCGCCTGACCCCGCCTCCATCCCTTGAATCGCGGGAATGGCGGCGCGCTACCGCACATGTGGTCCGCATCGCGCTGGTGCTGCGGTGCTGCGGTGCTGTGGTGCTGGAGCGTCGCGGTCAGGGGAGGGCGGCGGCCACGAGGGTCGCGACCGTGTAGATCGCGAGACCGGCCAGCGCGCCGACCACGGTGCCGTTGATCCGGATGAACTGGAGGTCCCGGCCGACCTGGGTCTCGATCTTGTCGGTCGTCTCCGCCGCATCCCACCCGCGAACGGTCTCGCCGATGATGCCGGCGATGTCGTGCCGGTACGCGGTGACGAGGTGGAGGGCGGCGTCGGTGATGCGGGCGTTGAGCGAGGCGCGCAGCCCGGGGTCGGCGGCGACCCGTCGGGCGGCGTCGGCGAGGGCGACCTCCGCCCGGCCGCGCAGCTCGCTCGCCGGATCGGACAGGGCGCTCACGGCCGCGTTCCTTGCCGCCTCCCACGCCGACGCCGCGAGCTCCCGGATGCGCGGGTCGTCGAAGGCGCGCTCCTTCGCCGACTCCAGCCGGGCGATCGTGTCGGGGTCGTGCTGCAGGCGCTCGGCCAGCTGCCCGAGGGCGTCGTCGATCGCGTGGCGCATCCGGTGCTCGGGGTCGCGCCGCACGTCCGACAGGAAGCGGCGCGCCTCCGCGTGCAGCCGATCGTCGACCATCCGGTCCACGAACGAGGGCACCCACGACGGCAGCCGACGTGAGACCAGCGTGGCGAACGCGTCGGGATGGGCGGCGAGCCAGTCGTCCACCCGGTCCAGCACCAGGTCGACGACCTCGCGCTGCCCGCCGGACGCGAGCACCTTCTCTCCCAGACGCCCGAGGGGAGGCCCCCACTCCGGTTCGATCAGGTGGGTGCGGACCACCGCTTCGAGCGCCTCGCGCATCCGCTCGTCGTCGAGCAGTCCGACCAGCCCGACGAGGGCGGCGGACCCCTCGGCCACCACCCGTCGGGCGTTCTCGGGGTCGGCGAGCCAGCCGCCGAGGGCGCCCGCGATGTCGATCGAGCCGAGTTTGCCGGCGACCACGTCGTCGGCGAGGAAGTTGGTCTCCACGAACTCGCCCAGGCTCTCGCCGATCTCATCCTTGCGGGTCGGAATGATCGCCGTGTGCGGGATGCGCAGTCCGAGTGGATGACGGAACAGTGCGGTCACCGCGAACCAGTCCGCGAGCGCGCCGACCATGGCGCCCTCGGCGGCCGCGCGCACATAGCCGAGCCAGGGGTAGCGGGTCTGCAGCGCGAAGGCGACCGCGAAGATCACGGCGGCGACGATCAGCAGCGATGTCGCGAGGACCTTCATCCGGCGCAGGGCGCGCCGCCGTTCGGCATCGTGCTCCTCCGCCGGGGAGAGGACCTCGGGTGCCGACGTCATCGGACCAGGTGCAGCTCGCGGCTGGTGTTGTTCAGCCGGTGCGCGCCATCCTCCGCGGCGACCACGATGTCCTCGATCCGCACGCCGAACCGGCCGGGCAGGTAGATCCCCGGTTCGATCGAGAAGCACATCCCGGCCTCGATCGGCAGCTTCTCGCCCTCCACGAGGTAGGGCGGTTCGTGCGTCGTGGTGCCGATGCCGTGGCCCACCCGATGGATGAACCGCTCGCCATAGCCGGCGTCGCTGATGACGGCACGGGCGACGCGGTCGATCTCCTGCAGCGGGACGCCGACGGCGACCGCGTCGAACGCGGCCTGCTGGGCGCGCTTCACGACCTCGAAGACCTCGTGCTCCTCATCCGTCGGCTCGCCCACGTGCACGGTGCGGGTCGTGTCGGACCCGTACCCGTCCATCAGCCCGCCGAAGTCGAGGACGACCATGTCGCCGTCGAGGATCGTGCGGTCGCCGGCCTCGTGATGCGGGTTCGCTCCGTTCGGGCCGGAGCCGACGACCGTGAAGTCGACCTGGCTGTGACCGTGCTCCCGCAGCAGCCGGTCGAGATCGGCGGCGACCTCCCGCTCCGTGCGCCCGGAGAAGCGGACGGCGAGGATGTCCTCGAACGTCGCGTCGGCCGCAGCGCCCGCCGCGGCGAGCCGATCGATCTCGTCGGCGCCCTTCACCGCGCGCAACATCGGCAGTGCGCGGGAGAACGAGGCGAACCGTGCCCGGGGGAGCCTCTGCTGCAGGCCCAGGAGGTGCATCGCCCAGAGCGCGTCCGACACGGCGTACCGGCCGTCCTCCGCCAACAGTGCCGCGGTCGGCACGTACTCGTCCTCGCCGTCGGACCAGTCGACGATCCGGAACGCGCCGGATGCGCGGGTGGCGGCGGCGCTGCCGTGCTCCAGGGCGGGGACGATCATCGTCGGCTCGCCCGCCGTCGGGACGACGAGGAGGGTGATCCGCTCGGTGGTCGCGATCGGCAGGTAGTCGGCGAAGTACGCGAGGTCCGGTCCGGGCGCCACCAGCAGGGCGTCGAAGCCTGCCGCGCGTGCCTGCGCTGCTCCCCGCCGCAGTCGTTCCGCGTAGTGCTGCGCCGTGATCTGCTGCATGGTGCCTCCGATTCGCTGGGATGGAGCCTGTGTGCGCGGGTGCCGGAGCCGGGAGCGCCGGAGCGGAGCGCCGGCGCCGGGTACCCGTTCGCCGGGTGGGCCCGGTCAGCCGTCCGCCGGGCCGAGCCAGGCAGAAGCGACCGTGCTGTGCGCGGATTCCGCGTCGGACGGATGGAAGATGCCCGCCAGCACGTCCCGGTACAGCCTCCCGAGCTCGCTGCCGGAGAAGTAGGTCGAGCCTCCCGAGACCCGCACGGCCTGATCGACCACGCGCCGGGCCGTCTCGGTGGCGCGGACCTTGAGGCCGACGAGCTTCGGGAACCAGAGCGCGCCGTGGTCCGCCCGCATGTCGACGTCGCGGGCGAGCGCGTCGAGCTGCGGGAGCAGGGCGTCCTGATCGATCGCCGCCTCGGCCACCCGCCAGCGGATGTCCGGGTCGCTCGCGTAGCTGCGGCCGCCGTCCTTCAGGCTGGTGCGCCGGTGGGCCGCGGCGACGGCGAGATCGAGCGCGCGAGCGCCGATGCCGGTGTAGACGGACGCGAGCAGGATCTCGAAGTTGGCGAAGATCGCGAACACCAGCGGATCGGGGTTGGGCCCGGGATCGAGTCGCCGCACGATCCGGTCGGCCGGGGAGCGGGCGCCGTCGAGCACGGTTGTGCGGCTCTGCGTGGCGCGCATCCCGATGCTGTCCCAGTCGTCGCGGATCTCGAACCCGCCGCCGTCGCGGTCGATGAAGCCGTAGACGATCTTCGGTGCGTCGGCGCTCGCGGTGTCGAGGCCCATGGTGCCGAGGCGCGTCCACGCGGGGGAGAGGGAGGTGAAGATCTTGCGGCCGTGGAAGGTGTACGAGCCGTCGTCCGCGGGGCGGGCCTCCGTGGTCGAGCCGAACAGCACGAGGTCGTTGCCCGCCTCGCTCAGGCCGAAGGCGAAGACCTCGCCCGCTCCGGCCTCCCGGAGCACGAGGTCGAGCGAGTCGTCGCCGCGGTCGTGCAGCGTCTTCGCGATGCCGGTCCAGACCAGGTGCATGTTGACGGCGAGGGCGGTCGCGGGAGCGGCGCCCGCCAGCCGAGCCTGCAGTCGCGCGGTCTGCTCGAGGCCGAGTCCGAGCCCGCCGAACTCGATCGGGACCAGCGCGCGCAGGTAGCCGATCTCGGCCAGCTCGGCGAAGTCCTCGTCGAAGAAGCGGTTCTCGGCGTCGTAGACGGCCGCACGGCCCCGGAACCGCTCCAGGAGGTCGTCGCCCAACAGCTCGTGCTCGGTCACGCTCCTCAGCCTACGGGAGCGGGACCGCGCACGACACGGGGGAGACGGCGCTCACTGAGCGGTGTAGCCGCCGTCCACCAGGTGGTAGCTGCCCGTGATGAAGCTCGCGGCGTCCGATGCGAGGAAGGCGACCAGTGCGGCGACCTCCTCGGGCTCGCCCAGGCGACCGAGGGCGTGCTTGCCCTCGAGGAACGCGAGCGCGTCGGCGGAGAGGTTGGCTTCCACGAGCGGGGTGCGGATGAAGCCGGGGCCGACCGCGACGACGCGCACCTTCTCGGCTGCGTACTCGAGCGCGGCGTTCTGCGTGAGGCCGAGCAGCGCGTGCTTGGCGGTGACGTACGCCGACGAGTTGGCGAAGCCGACGCTGCCGAGGATGGACGCCATGTTGACGATCGCACCGCCACCGTTCGCGGCCATGGCCTTCAGCTGCGGCTGCATGCCGTAGAACACGGCGTTGAGGTTGACCTCGATGACCTTGCGCCAGCTGTCGAGCGAGTAGTCGCCGACGGTGGCGGCTTCGCCGCCGATGCCCGCGTTGTTGACCGCGATCTTGAGCGGCGCCAGAGCGTTCGCTGCGGCGACGCTGGCCTCGCCGAACGCGGGGTCGGTCACGTCGCCCGCGAGCGCGGAGGCCGTTCCGCCCGCGGCCTCGATCTCGGCCACGACGGCCTGCGCGTGCTCCTCGTTCAGGTCGGTCACGAGGACCGCCGCGCCGCTGGCCGCGAGGGTGAGCGCCACGGCGCGCCCGATGCCCGAGCCGCCTCCGGTCACGATCGCGGACCGGTCGGCGACGTCGTACTGAGCCATGAAAATCTCCCTTCAGATATCCGACACCTGTCGGATAACTCCATTGTACGATCGAAAAGTGGATGCCCGCCAGGAGAAGACGATCGCCCGACTGACCGCGGCGATCCTGGACCTCGCGACCGCGGGGCCGGTCGCCGATGTGTCGGTGTCGGCGCTCGCCGCGGCCGCCGGTGTCCACCGCTCCACCGTGTACACCTACGCCGCCTCGCCGGTGGAGCTGCTGCAGCGGGTGCTGCGCACGGAACTCGACGACCTGCGGGCCGCGTACCTCGTCGGTGTCGCACCGGAGGAGGCTGCGGACGCCGTGAGCGGGGTCACCCGCGCGGTGCTCCAGCACGTCGACGCGCACGACGTCATCTATCGGCGCGGGCTCGGAGCCGAGAGCGGCAGCTCCAGCCTCCACGCTCTGCTGAGCGAGCACTTCGAGGGGTCCATCGAACTGCTGCTCGAGCAGCACAGCGTCGACGTCCCCGCCGCCGACGCGGTCGAGCGCCGCACCATCGCGCGCTACCTGGCCGACGGGACGATCGGCGCGATCGACGTCTGGCTCAGCCGCCCACGACCGCGCGATGTGGACGGGCTGCTCGCCCTGATCGGGCGGCTGACGCCGGCCTGGTGGCCGGATCGGGCGACGGCGCCCGCATCGCCCTCCCCGATCTCCTCCGCAGCGTCGTCCCCGGTGCCGCCCGGAGCGCCGTCCGCAGCGTCGTCCCCGACGCCGACCTCGGCGTCCGTGGAGGTGCGCCGCCCATAATGGGAGCCATGGGCCGGCTGCGGAACGTCTTCGACAGCTGGTTCCGCCGCGCGCCGCTCCTCAACATCGCCGGAGACGAGGGCGACGGCCCGGTCGTCGTGCTCGTCCACGGGATCGCCTCGTCGTCGGTGACGTTCCAGAACCTCGTGCCCCTGCTCGAGCCGAGCCACCGGGTCGTCTCGGTCGACATCCTCGGCTTCGGGCGATCGCCGGCACCGGCCGACGCGACCTACACACTCGAGGAGCATGTCGACGCCCTGCACCGCACCCTCCGCTCGCTGCGGCTCCGCGCCCCGTTCGTGCTGGTCGGGCACTCGCTCGGCGCCCTGATCGCTGCGCGCTACGCCGCCGATCATCCCGCCGCCGTCACCCGGCTCGTGCTGGTCGGGCCACCGGTCTACGGCCGGCCCGAGGCGATCGGCGACCGCCGGGTGCGCACCCGGGTCAGCGCCTACCTGCGCGCTTACGAGTTCCTGCGGGCGAACAAGGAGTTCACCATGATGAACGCCACGGTGCTCGCGCGGATGCTGCCCATCAAGGGTGTCTTCGAGATCACCGAGCGCACCTGGACGCCGTTCGTCCTGTCTCTGGAGAACTGCATCGAGAAGCAGACGGTGGTGAGCGACCTCGCCCGCGTCCGCGTCCCGGTGCACGTGGTCTACGGGACGCTCGACGCGTTCATCGCGCCGGGGAGCCTCGCCGTGATCGAGGCCATGCGCAGCGTCACCATGCACCGGGTGGAGGCCAACGACCACATCATCCGCAAGCGGCTGGCGCGGGTGGTCGCCGCGGCGTGCGGCTGAGCCCCAGGTACCCACTGGGGGCGCCCGCTGGGGTGCGTCCGCTCAGGAGGTCGGGAGCCGCACGGTGTCCACGACGGCGAGGTAGGCCTCACCGTCGAAACCGGCGAACAGCGCCGACTGCGTGACGTAGCCGTGCACCATCCCGACATAGAGGGGGACGTGACGCTGGGCCAGCGCGGTCGCGGCGGTTCGGTCGAGACCGGCGGAGTCCAGGTACCACTGGGTCAGATAGCCGCAGAACATGTCGGTGACCCGGGTGCCGATCTCGGTCGCGACCTCCCGCAGCTCGGGATTGATCGGCACCTGGCCCCAGACCTGGAGCAGCAGCTGCAGCTCGCCGACCTGGTCCGCGAGGCCCGTGACCAGCAGGCGGACGACCTCACCGGGAGTGGGGAGCGGGTCGCGCTCGCGGGCTGTGGCGACGTCGAGGAAGCGCGCGTCCATGATCTCGGCGACGGCGAGCCGGATGAGTTCGTCCTTGCTCTTGTAGTGGCCGTAGATGGCGCCGGCGGAGAGGCCCGACTCCTCGATGATGTCGGCCATCGAGGTCGCCGCGAAGCCCGAGCGGGCGAAGAGGCGCAGAGCGGCCCGGGTGATCTGCTGGCGCCGGGCAGCCTTGTGCTCCTCGGTGACTTTGGGCATCGCGGCCTCCCTGCACAAAAAACGAACGACCGTTCTTGACAATACCCGATTGCAGGTTCACCATAAAGAACGATCATTCGTTTTCAGTGGAGTACCCATGCCCGACAACACCCTCGTCCCGAGCCCGCCCGCAGCCCCCGACATCGACGCCTCCCGCGACGCCGACGCGGCCGGCCGCACGACCGGGCACGGAGCCCACACCGCCGGGCCCGTCGCCCACACCGCCGGACCGGTCGCCCACACGCCTTGGCTGCGCTCGGTCCTGCTCGCGATCGCCGCCGCCGCCGCGGTGCTGGTCGTCCTCCTCGCCTTCCTCTGGCCGACCGTCACCTCCTCGGTCAAGGATCTGCCGATCGCGATCGCCGGAGACAGCGCTCAGGCGACGCAGGTCGAGAAGCAGCTCGACAGCGCGGCCGACGGCGTCTTCGACCTCACGACCACCGCGACGCGTGCCGACGCCGTCCACCTCATCGAGACGCGCCAGGTCTACGGAGCCATCGTCCTGGGTGACAAGCCCGAGGTCCTCACGGCCTCCGCGAACGGCGCCGCCGTCACGCAGCTGCTCGGCCAGGTGGCGACCACGATCCAGGCTCAGGCGAACGCACAGGCGGCCGCCGCCGTGCAGCAGGCGATCGCCGCAGGGAAGGCCCCGGCCGGGACGGTCGCGCCGACCATCACGGTCACGGTCACCGACGTCGTCCCGCTCTCGTCCGATGACGCCCGCGGCCTCGGCCTCTCGGCCTCCTCGTTCCCGCTGGTGCTCGGCGGGATGATCGGCGGCATCCTCATCTCCCTGCTCGTCGCCGGCAGCTGGCGCCGACTCGTCGCCGTGGTCGTCTACGCGGCGGCGGGCGGGCTGGGCGTCACCGCCGTGATGCAGGGCTGGTTCGGCATCCTGCAGGGCGGCTTCCTGGTCAACTCCCTCGCCGTCGGGCTCTCCATGTTCGCCACCGCGGGCTTCATCGTCGGGATGAACGCGCTGATCGGGCGTGCGGGCATCCCGGTCGGGGCGGTGCTCACGATGCTGGTCGGCAACCCGCTCTCCGCGGCCGCACAGCCGCTGCAGTTCATCACCGGGCCGTGGGGCGAGATCGGGCAGTGGTTCGTGCCCGGAGCCTCCGTCACCCTGCTGCGCGACCTCTCCTACTTCCCGGACGCGGACGCCTCCGGACCGTGGCTGGTGCTGCTGGGCTGGGCGGCGCTCGGGCTGGTCGGGATGCTTCTCGGGCACTTCCGCAACCAGCGCGTGGTCGCGGCGGCGGCCTGACCACCGGCCTGACCGCCGGCCCCTGGGTCCCATCCCGGCCACCGGCTAGGGTGGGGCGCATGGAGCAACGGGCGCTGGGAAGGACCGGCCGCGAGGTCTCGGTCGTCGGACTCGGGACCTGGCAGCTCGGCGCCGACTGGGGCGACGTCGACGAGGACGCGGCATTCGAGGTGCTCGACGCCGCGTCCGCCGCCGGGGTCACCTTCTTCGACACCGCCGACGTGTACGGCGACGGCCGCAGCGAACAGCTCATCGGCCGGTTCCGCGCCGCCCGCCCCGACCTCCCGCTGACCGTCGCCACCAAGATGGGGCGTCGGCAGGAGCAGGACCCGGCCAACTTCACCCTCGCGAAGTTCCGCGAATGGACCGACCGCTCCCGCCGCAACCTCGGCGTCGACACCCTCGACCTCGTCCAACTGCACTGCCCGCCGACCCCGGTGTTCTCGAGCGATGCCGTCTACGACGCCCTCGACACCCTGGTCGCGGACGGCGCCATCGCGAACTACGGTGTCAGCGTCGAGACCTGCGACGAAGCCCTCGCCGCCATCGCGCGGCCCGGCACGGCGAGCGTGCAGATCATCCTGAACGCCTTCCGTCTCAAGCCTCTCGACCAGGTGCTGCCCGCGGCCCGTGCCGCCGGGGTCGGGATCATCGCGCGCGTCCCGCTCGCCTCCGGCCTGCTGAGCGGCCGCTACACCGAGCAGACCGCGTTCGCCGCCGACGACCACCGCTCGTTCAACCGGCACGGCGAGGCCTTCGACGTGGGCGAGACGTTCTCGGGCGTCGACTACGCGGAGGGCGTGCTCGCCGCCCGCGAGTTCGCTGCGCTCGCCCCCGAGGGCTTCACGCCCGCCCAGACCGCCCTCGCGTGGATCATCGCGCAGCCCGGCGTCTCGACCGTCATCCCCGGCGCCCGCTCGGCGGACCAGGCGCGCGCCAACGCCGCCGCCGCGCGCTTCCCCCGCCTCCCCGACCTCGACCCCGCCGTCCGCGCCATCTACGACACCCACTTCCGCGCCGCCATCCACCCCCGCTGGTAGCCCGCCGCACCACCCGAAGTTCACGTAGTTGCGCTCATTCACGCGTTTTGAGCGCAACTACGTGAACTTCGGATGGCGATTCAGGCGCGGAGGAGCCTGCGGAGGCGAGTGAGCAGCTCGGCGGGGTGCGCGATGTCGTCGGCGGTGACACGCACCATGCGCCAGCCGAGGTCCTCCAGGCGTTCGCGGCGACGGATGTCTTTGCGCCAGACATCGCGGTCCACCCGGTGGATGTCGCCCTCGTACTCGAGCGCGACTCTGGCGCTCGGGTACGCGAGATCCACCCGCGCGATGAAGCGGTCGCCGTCGTGGATCTCCCGGTTGAGCTGGGGCATCGGCAGCCCGGCCTCGACGAGCAGCAGCCGGAGCCGTGTCTCCCCGGGGGACTCCGACCCCGCGCGGACCTGTTCGATCGCCTGGCGCGCGCGAGCGATTCCGCGACGGCCGGCCGACGCCGCGATCCGGTGCGCGAGCGCCTCCCGGGTGGACAATGGCGCACCGCCGGCGACGAGATGGTCGCCGGCGACGACGAGTGCGCGCACCGGTAGGAGCGATGCCAGATCGATCCACGTCTGCGCGGGAGTGGTGAGGGGAAGACCGTCGAACTCCGTCGTCGCCCAGTCCGTCAGTTTGTGGCCGACGAATCCGGCGATCTCGGGAGCGCGGCCGGGAGCCGGGACGCTCACATGGATCGCGGGATCGATCCCCGGCGGAAGGGGAACGCCGAGGAGCAGCGCCGCTGTCGTATGGCTGAAAGCGAAATCCAGGCGCCGGTGCCGGGCGTAGGCGCGGCATCTCTCGACCAGTCCGTCCGCGCCGACGGCGAGGCGCGCTCCTCGGAACGGTCGCACCAGGTCACTGCTCCGCAGGCGAGACCGTGACAGACCCTGATCGAGCGCTTCTCGGACGAGGAATGGGGAGTCCGAGAGGGGGGACGGAAGGGCGCTGTGCTGTCGTGCCATCACCGCACTCTGCCAGCCCAGGCACCGAGCCTCCCACGTTATCCACAGCCCGCGCCGCCGAAGTTCACGTAGTTGCCCTCAAAAGCGCGAAATGGGCGCAACTACGTGAACTTCGGCGGGAGTCTCGCGGGTCAGGAGGGGACGACGGGGACGGGCTCGGTGTCGGGGATGGGGGAGGCGTCGCGACCGCGGAGGTCCGGGTGGACGCGGTGGGCCAGAGCGGCGACGACGAAGCCGACCAGGGCGAAGAGGGCGGCGGCCCAGAAGGCGCCCATCGCGCCGAAGCCGTCGATGAGGAATCCGGCGAGGGCCGAGCCGAGCGCGGCGCCGATGAGCTGGCCGGTGCCGACCCACCCGTACGCCTCGGCCGTGTCGGAGAACTTCACGCTGGCCGAGACGATGGCGAACAGCACCGCGAGCGCCGGGGCGATGCCGACACCGGCGATGAGGAGGGTGGCCGACAGCGCCCACGGCGACCAGAGCATGAAGCTCGACAGGGCGACGCCGATGAAGACGAGCAGCATGCGGCGGGCGGTGGCCCACGGGCCGATCGGCACATGGCCGAACGCGAGGCCGCCGGCCAGGGAGCCGACCGACCAGATGGCGAGCACGATCCCGGAGAGCGGCGAGCCCTCGTCGAACGTCGCGACCACCCCGGCCTCGACCGCCGCGCAGGAGCCGATGAGCAGGAAGCCGACGACGGTCGCCAGCAGCACGGGAGGCCGCCCGAGCACGACCCCGAACCGGCGTTTGCTGCGCGGGATGCGCACGCGCCCGACCTCGGGGGACGCGATGAACCAGAACCCGCCGAGCAGCATGATCGCCACCGACATCAGGATGCCCTCGACGGTGCCGATCTGGGTCGACACGAATGTGATCGCCACCGGCCCGGCGATCCAGATGATCTCCTGAGCGGACGCGTCGAGCGAGAACAGCGGGGTCAGCTGCCGGGAGTTGACCATCTTGGGGTAGATGGTGCGTACGGCGGGCTGGATCGGCGGCATGCTCAGGCCGGCGAAGAAGGCGACCGCCATGGTGACGGGGATCGGCATGACCAGCAGTCCGATCACGGCGACGGCGACCGCGCAGAACGACAGCGTCGTCCACAGCACGACCCGCATCCCGAGCACGCCCATGAGCCGGCTCGTCATCGGTCCGGCGATGGCTTGCCCGATGCTCATCGCGGCGAGCACGAGCCCGGCGGCGCCGTACGAGTGGTGGACGCGCTCGATGTGCAGCAGGAAGGCGAGCGAGAGCATGCCGAAGGGGAACCGCGCGGTCAGCTGCGCGGCGATGATCCGCGCGACGCCGGGGGTCTTCAGAAGGCTGGAGTAACTGCTCACAAGATATTCACTCTATCGGTCGGGGCCGACGTTCCACGAGGGTCGACAGGGAGGTCGTGGCCCGCATTCGGGGCTGTGGAAATGTGCATAACTCATGCACATCTGTGGACGACACGCCCACTAGATGTGGGGGGATGGAAATGTCGGAGCCCCGCTATATAGTGGTCACACACGGATCGCCGGAGCGCACGGAAATCGTCTCGCGCCGGCTCGATCCACGGGGAAACAGCGCCGGATCAGCCCTTCGAGGCAGCCGGTGCACGACCATGCCGTCACTCGGGTTGAGGGCAGTGCGAAGAGGGAGAGAACGTGGCAATCACCGTCGTGAAGCGCAACGGAGAGCGCGAGCCGTACGACGCCAACAAGATCAACCTGGCCATCGAGACGGCGGCCCAGGGTCTTGACGACAACATCACGTGGGTCACCCAGATCGCGAGCGAACTCGAGCTCACCCTCTTCGACGGCATCACGACCCAGCAGCTCGACGAGGCGGTCATCCAGGTCGCCCTGCAGAACGTCAAGGACGACCCGGCGTTCGACACCGTCGCCGCGCGCCTCCTCCTCAAGACGATCTACAAGCGCGTGCTCGGCGACTACGCCGACGATGCAGAGCTGCTCGCCCTGCACGGCTCGCACTTCCGCGGCTACATCGAGCGCGGCGTCTCCGAGACCCTTCTCGACTCGCGCTTCACGCAGCTCTTCGACCTCGACCGCCTCGCCGCGGCCCTCGACCCGTCGCGCGACGAGCTGCTCAAGTACATCGGCGTCGTCACGCTGAACAACCGCTACGGCATCAAGGCCCGCAACGGCGACTCCCTCGAGGTCCCCCAGTACTTCTGGATGCGGATCGCGATGGGCCTCTCCCTGAACGAGGCCGACCCGACCAGCCACGCCCTCGCCTTCTACGAGAAGATGTCGAAGCTCGAGTACCTGGCCGCGGGCTCCACGCTCGTCAACGCCGGCACCGCCTACCCGCAGCTCTCCAACTGCTTCGTGATGGAGATGCAGGACGACATCGAGCACATCGCCAAGTCGGTGCGTGACGTCATGTGGCTCACCAAGGGCACCGGCGGCATCGGCCTGTCGGTCACCAAGCTGCGCGCCCAGGGCTCGCCGATCCGCTCGAACAACACGACCTCCACCGGCCCGATCCCGTTCATGCACACGATCGACTCGGTGCTGCGCGCGGTGAGCCGTGGCGGCAAGAAGTTCGGCGCCCTGTGCTTCTACATGGAGAACTGGCACATGGACTTCCCGGAGTTCCTGGACCTGCGCCAGAACTCGGGCGACCCCTACCGTCGCACCCGTACGGCGAACACCGCGGTGTGGATCAGCGACGAGTTCATGAAGCGCGTCCAGAACGACCAGGACTGGTATCTGTTCGACCCGCTGGAGGTCGCCGACCTCAACGAGCTCTACGGCAAGGCGTTCTCAGAGCGCTACCAGCACTACATCGACGAGGCCGAGGCCGGTCGCATCACGATGTTCAAGAAGATGAGCGCGCGCGCCCAGTTCAAGGACATCCTGATGAGCCTCCAGACCACCAGCCACCCGTGGCTGACCTGGAAGGACACGATCAACAACCGTGCCCTCAACAACAACACCGGCACCATCCACCTGTCGAACCTCTGCACCGAGATCACGTTGCCGCAGGACCGCGACAACGTCTCGGTCTGCAACCTGGCGTCGATCAACCTCTCCCGTCACATCGTCGACGGCAAGATGGACTTCGCCCGCATCGAGGAGAGCGCCCGCCAGGCGGTGCGCCAGCTGGACAACCTCATCGACATCACCGTGTCGAGCGTCGACGAGGCCGACTTCTCGAACCAGCAGAACCGTGCCATCGGCCTCGGCGTGATGGGTTTCACCGATATCGTCGAGCGTCTCGGTCTCAGCTACGAGAGCGAGGAGGCGTACGCCCTGATCGACGAGATCATGGAGCACGTCTCGTACGCGGCGATCGATGAGAGCGCCGACCTCGCCCAGGAGCGCGGTGCGTACCCGAACTTCGAGGGCTCGCGCTGGTCGAAGGGTCTCGTGCCCTATGACTCGATCGCGCTCACCGAGGCCGACCGCGGCATCCCGATCACGGTCGACCGCACCATCCGCCTCGACTGGGACCACCTGCGCGAGAAGGTCAAGGGCGGCATGCGCAACGCCACCCTGATGGCGATCGCCCCGACGGCGTCGATCGGCCTCGTGGCAGGCACGACCCCCGGCTTCGACCCGCAGTTCTCGCAGATCTTCAGCCGGTCCACCTCGTCGGGCAAGTTCCTCGAGGTCAACCGCAACCTCGTCGCCGCTCTGCAGGAGCGCGGGCTGTGGGAGGACGTGCGCGAGTCGATCCTGCGCTCGCAGGGTGACATCCAGGGCATCGAGGCGATCCCGGACGAGATCAAGGCGACGTTCAAGACCAGCTTCCAGCTTTCGCCGCACGCTTTCATCGAGGTCGCGGCCCGCGCTCAGAAGTGGATCGACCAGGCCATCAGCCGCAACATGTACCTGGAGACCAGGGATATCGGCGACATGATGGACATCTACTACGCGGCCTGGGAGAAGGGCGTCAAGACGACCTACTACCTGCACATGAAGCCGCGTCACCAGGCCGAGCAGTCGACGGTCAAGGTCAACAAGGCCGAGGAGATCTCGGGCGGCCGCACGGGCTTCGCCACCGTCGGCGCGGGCGCTCCCGCCGCCGCGGCCCAGCCCGCCGCTGCCCCGGCTCCCGCCGCGCCCGCTCGCCGCGGGTTCGGTTTCGGAGGACTCTCGGGGGGTGACAAGTAATGAACACCGCCACCAAGATCGAGGAATACTACGTGCCGGTCGACCCGATGGACGACCTGCAGTGCGAGTCCTGCCAGTAGTCCCGCGCCGCGCGAGCCGTCGAGTCTGAAGAGGAGAAAGAGAACATGGGCATCCTGGGTACCGGGATCGAAGAGGGCCTGCTGCTCAAGCCGGTGAAGTACCAGTGGGCGATGGACCTGTACGACCAGGCCGTCGCGAACACCTGGTTCCCGAACGAGATCCAGCTGGGCGAGGACATCGCCGACTTCAAGAAGATGACCGACGAGGAGCGTCACGCGGTCACCTTCCTGATGAGCTACTTCAACCCGAACGAGCTCCTCGTCAACAAGGCGCTCGCCTTCGGTGTCTACCCCTACATCAACGCGGCCGAGGCGCACCTCTACCTCGCGAAGCAGATGTGGGAGGAGGCCAACCACTGCATGTCGTTCGAGTACGTCCTCGAGACGTTCCCGATCGACCGCGAACAGGCCTACAACTCCCACGTCGACGTGCCGTCGATGGCCCGCAAGGAGGAGTTCGAGGTCCAGTTCATCAAGCGGATGACCGAGCAGACGCTCGACATCACCACGACCGAGGGCAAGCAGGACTTCATCCGCAACCTCGTCGCGTACAACGTGATTCTCGAGGGCATCTGGTTCTACTCGGGCTTCATGGTCGCGCTCTCGTTCCGTCAGCGGAACCTGCTGCGCAACTTCGGTTCGCTGATCGACTGGGTCGTCCGCGACGAGTCGCTGCACCTCAAGTTCGGGATCAACCTCATCCTCACGGTCCTCGAGGAGAACCCCGACCTGCAGACGCCGGAGTTCGCCAACGAGATCCGCCAGATGATCCTCGACGCCGTCGCGATGGAGGAGGAATACAACCGCGACCTCCTGCCGGGCGGCATCCTGGGCCTCAACGCCAACTACATCAACCAGTACGTCCGCTACCTGGCGGATCGCCGCCTGGAGGAGCTGGGCTTCGAGGCCGAGTACAAGGTCTCGAACCCGGCCAAGTGGATGGCGACGGCCAACGACACCCTCGAGCTGGTCAACTTCTTCGAGTCGACCAACACCTCGTACGAGTCGAACGCGAAGGCGTCGAGCGGTCACTGAGCCTCTCGCAGAACGACAACGCCGAAGCGGCCCCGGGATCACCCGGGGCCGCTTCGGCGTTCCCGGCGGTGCGCCGCCTGTGCCGCCCGCGCTGCTCGTGCCGCTCGCGCTGCTCGTGCCGCTCCTCCGGGCCGTGCGTCGGCCGAGGGCTCAGCCGCGGCGTCGCACGACGACGGTCGCGACCGCCCCGATCAGGGCGAACGCCGCGACGCCCAGGAACAGCAGCTGGAACCCGCCGGCCGTCGCGTCCACGGGGGCACTTCCGGATGCGGTGAGCGCGGCGGTCTGCGCGGCGGCGATCCCGCCCAGGATCGCGAGCCCGAGCGCGCCGCCGATCTGCTGACTGGTGTTGACCAGTCCGCTCGCGAGGCCCGACTCCGCCTCGCCCGCTCCACGGACGGCGAGCTGGGTGGCGGTCACGAAGGTCGTGCCGAGGGCGACACCGATCACCACGCTCGGCAGGAGGAATCCGGTCACCAGGCCCGTCCGGCCGGCGATCGCGAACCAGGCGACGCCCGCGGTGAGCAGGAGGAGTGCTCCGGTCAGCGTCGGGCGCAGCCCCACCTTCGCCACCACGGCCGGCACGGTTCCGGCGGCCGCGACCAGAGCGAGCGCGAGCGGCAGCTGGCTGAGGCCGGCGCCCAGGGCGTCGAGCCCGAGCACCTCCTGGAGGTAGACGGACAGGGCGAAGAACAGCGCCACTGTCGAGCCGCCGACGAGGAGCATCACCAGGTTGCCCGCGGCCGCGTCGCGGTTGCGGAAGAACGCGAAGGGCAGCAGAGGGTGCGCAGCGCGGCGCTCGACGAGCACGAAGGCGCCGAGCAGCAGGATGGCGGCCGCGATCAGTCCGAGGACGATCGGGTGCGCCCATCCGAGGGTTCCGCCCTCGCTGAGCGCGGCGACGGCGGACGCCAGCCCGAGCGTGGCGGTCACCGCACCGATCGTGTCGATGCGCTCGGGCTGCAGCCGCGGATCGCGCGACAGCAGCCGCGGCAGCACCAGGAGCACCAGGAGACCGACGGGCACGTTGACGAAGAAGACGGACGGCCAGCCGAACGACGCGGTCAGCACGCCGCCGAGCAGGACTCCGGCCGCGCTGCCCATGCCCGCGACGGCTCCCCAGACGCCGAGGGCCGTGCCGCGCGATCCGCCGTCGGGGAAGAGGAGGGTCAGCAGGGCGAGCGCGGCGGGGGCGAGCAGTGCGGCGAACCCGCCCTGCAGCGCCCGCGCGGCCAGCAGCATCCCACCGCTCACGGAGAGGCCGGCGAGCAGGGAGGATGCGGCGAATCCGGCGACGCCGATCAGGAAGATCCGCCGGTGGCCGAAACGATCGGCGAGCCGTCCGCCCAGCAGGAGGAGGCCGCCGAACGGCAGCACGTACGCGGTGACGACCCAGGCGAGGGAGGGCGTGTCCAGGTGGAGGGCCGCGCCCACGCTCGGGAGCGCGATGTTCACGATGGACGCGTCCAGCACCACGAGGAACTGGGCCAGGGCGAGGACGGTGAGCGCCCACCACGGGTGGGCCGAGCGTGCGGACGACGCGGTCGCGGGCCGGACCGACGTGGAGGAGGACGAGCGGGTGGTGGTCATCGGAGTGTCCTTTCATGTGAGTGATCGATCAATCACTCTTGAGGGTGCAGAAAATGTGCTGCCAGGGTGACGCAGGGACAGAGACGGTCAGAAGTGGCGGATGCCGCGGGTGATCGAACGCGCCCAGGCGTCGGGGACCTCGTCGAGCCCGAGGGTCACGATGAGGTGGCACAGCTGGCCGTAGGCGATGAAGCGCTGCACGGCATCGCTGTCGGCGCCGGAGCGGATCCCGGCGAAGCGGGTGATGCCGGCGAGGCCGCGCCGCAGCGCCTCGCGGATCTCGGGAACGTCGGCGGCGGACTGGGCGTGCACCTGGAGCATGAGCAGCGAACGGTCCGCGATCAGCTCGGCGTAGGCGAGACCCATCGCGTCCAGGATCTCGTCCGGGGTGCCGCCGTCGGCGGTGCGGGCGCCTCGTTCGAGCGCCTGCTCGATGAGCTCGAAGCAGCGCTCGAGCGCGGCCACGAAGAGGCTCTCCTTGCCGGGGAACAGCTTGAAGACATACGCGGGGGAGATGTCCGCGTCGGTCGCGACCGCGGCGATCGGCGTGCCGAGGTAGCCGGTGCGGGCGAAGACCGTGATCGCGCTGGCGAGGACGGCGGAGCGGCGGTCGTCGGCGGTGGAGAGCATTCGTGCCATGTGAGTGACTGTACACTCACTCATTGGATCGGGCAAGCGTCCGCCGATGCGAGAATCGAGACATGGGTCCTCTCGTCTCCGCGTATGATCTCGCCGCCGATCTGGCCGGCCCCACCCCGCCCCGACTGCTCGACGTCCGCTGGAAGCTCGGTGGTCCTCCCGGCGCAGAGGAGTTCGAGCGCGGCCACATTCCCGGAGCGGTATACGTCGACCTCGACACCGAACTGGCCGGTCACGGCGCGGCCACCGACGGCCGTCATCCTCTGCCCGCCGTCGGCGACCTCCAGGCCGCTGCCCGCCGGTGGGGCCTGAACGACGGCGACGCGGTCGTCGTCTACGACGACGTCTCCGGCACCTCGGCCGCGCGCGCCTGGTGGCTCCTGCGCTACGCCGGCGTGCGGGAGGTTCGCGTGCTCGACGGCGGCCTCGCCGCGTGGACGGCCTCCGGCGGTGCACGGGAGACGGGTCCGACCGCAGCGGAGCCGGGCACCGTCACGCTCGACTCCGGCGCCCTCCCCACCATCGACGCGGACCGTGCGGCGACCTTCCCCGACCGCGGGGTGCTGCTCGACGCGCGGGCCGGCGAGCGTTTCCGCGGCGACGTCGAGCCCGTCGATCCGCGCGCCGGACACATCCCCGGCGCGGTGAGCGCGCCGACGGTCGAGTCGCTCGACGCCGACGGGCTGCTCCTGCCCGCCGACCGGCTCGCCGAGCGGTTCGCGGCGCTGGGCGCCGGCCCGGGCACGGCGGTCGCCGTCTATTGCGGATCGGGCGTCACGGCCGCGCACACCGTGCTCGCGATGGAGGTCGCCGGCCTCCCCACCCCGGCGCTGTACCCGGGGTCGTTCTCCGCGTGGTCCAACGACCCCGCCCGTCCGGTGGCCACCGGTGCCTGAGCTCGCCTGCGAGCGGGTGGCGCCTGTAATACGCGGCAACAGGCGTGCACGGCCCGCGCAGAACGCCTAGTCTCCCTGCATGACCACGCTCGACGTCCGCCCCTCCGACCTCCCCGGCGCGCTGCCGGAGGTCGAGGTGTGCGACTCGGTCGCCGCGCTCATCGGGAACACCCCCGTGGTCGAACTGCACACCCTCACGCGAGGGCTGTCGTCCCGGGTCCTGGTCAAGCTCGAGGGCCGGAATCCCGGCGGCTCGTCGAAGGACCGGATCGCCCTCAACATGATCCGTACCGCCGAGGCGTCGGGCGCGCTGGCCCCCGGCGCGACGATCGTGGAGGCCACCAGCGGCAACACCGGGATCGGCCTGGCCCTGATCGGCCGGCTGACCGGCCACCCCGTCGTCATCGTGCACGCCGCCGACATCTCGGACGAGAAGCGCAAGGTGCTGGCCGCCTACGGAGCGCGACTGGTCGAGGCCGACTGGGAGGCCGCGCCGGACGACCCGGCGAACCCGCGTGCCGTCGCCGACCGGATCGCTACGGAGACGCCAGGGGCCTGGCGTCCGGCGCAGTTCGCGAACACCGCGAACCCCGACGCGCACTACCGTGGCACCGGGCCGGAGATCTGGCGGCAGACCGGCGGCCAGGTCACCCACTTCGTCGCCTCGATCGGCACCGGAGGGACCGTGAGCGGCACCGGCCGCTTCCTCAAGGACGTGACCGGGGGCGCCGTGCGTGTGCACGGTGCGAATCCGGTCGGCTCGACCTACGGTGGCGGGCCGTCCGGCCGCATCCTCGTGGACGGGGTCGGGACGGCGTGGCCGCGCGAGTTCTGGCCGGAGACCTTCGACCACGCGGTGGTCGACGAGGTGCACACGATCGACGACGCCGAGGTGTACCGTACGGTGCGCCGCCTGGCGGCCGAGGAGGCCCTTCTGCTCGGCCCGTCGTCCGGTCTGGCGGTGGCGACCGCGTTGCGCGTCGCGGAGCGGGCTCCGGCGGGTTCGGTCGTCGTGGCGATCGCCCCGGATGGCGGCATCAACTACCTCACGAAGGCGTTCGACCCGCTGTGGCTGCAGGCCTCCGGCGTCGACGCGGACTGAAAGAGAGACATGGCACTCCTCCACTTCGGCTGGTTCCTCGGCGCGGGCTTCGGCGTGCAGGGCTGGGGCGACCCGACGTACGGCATCGGCTACGACTAGCGTCAGCCGCCGATCTACCAGGATGCGGCGCGCACGTTCGAAGCGAGCGGGCTCGACCTGTTCATCATCGAGGACGGCGTGGCCGTTCCCGACACCTACGGCGGCAGCGCCGAGGTGAACCTCTCGGCGGCCCGGTTCGTGCCGAAGCACGACCCGCTGCCGCTCGTGCCGTACCTGCTCGGCGCGACGAGCAGGCTCGGCATCGTCCCGACCCTGAGCGCCAGCTTCTACGAGCCGTTCACGGCGGCCCGCCTGCTGAGCACGCTGCAGCACTTCGCGGGAGGCCGTCTCGGCTTCAACGTGGTGACCAGCGGATCCGACCTGGCCGCCCAGAACTACGGGCTCGACAAGCAGGTCGAGCACGATCTGCGCTACGACCGTGCCGACGAGTGGGTGGACGTCGTCCGCAAGCTCTGGCGCAGCTGGGAGCCCGACGCGATCGTCGAGGACGCCGTCAACGGGGTGTACGCGGACTTCCGCAAGGTGCACACGATCGACCACGAGGGCCGGTTCTTCCGGGTGCGCGGACCGCTGAACACGGCCCCGGCCGCCGAGGAGCCCGTGATGGTCCAGGCGGGCGCCTCGGGCCGCGGCCGTGACTTCGCCGGCAAGAACTCCGATGTCGTGCTCGCCCTGGCCTCGACGCCCGAACGGATGCGCGAGTACCGCGACAGCATCCGCACCGTGGCGGTCGAGAACGGCCGTGACGCCGACGCGATCACGGTGCTGTTCGTCGTCCAGCCGATCGTCACCGCGAACGCGGAGGAGACCGCCGCCGTGAAGGCCGCGCGCGCCGAGCTGACGCAGGCCGCGATCGACGAGCAGCTCCAGTCGATCTCGTACCTCAGCGGCGTGGACTTCAAGACCTTCGACCTGGACGCCCCGCTCCCGGATCTGACGACGAACAGCAACCAGGGCACGCTCGACAACTTCGTCCGGTCGGCGCCCGCCGGGTCGACCCTCCGCGAGATCCTGCAGACCCGCGCGAAGAAGGACGGTCTGGCGATCGTCGGCACCGCGGACGAGATCGCCGACCACCTCGGCGAGCTCGGCGAGGCCGCAGGCGGCGACGGCTTCCTGTTCACCGGTCAGGTGCATCCCGCGAACGTGCACCGCACGCTCGATCCGCTCGTGCCCGCGCTGCGCCGCCGCGGCCTGCTGCGCACCGAGCTCGGCGACGGCGGCCTGCGGCGCAATCTGCAGGACTTCTGATGGTCGCCGCCGTGCGGTTCGGTGCGGCTGCGCCGCTCCCGGAGGAGATCGCGGCCGTCGCGGACGGCGCGCCGGCGGAGCTGACGCCGGAGGTGCGGGAGACGCTCGCGGCGTCGCGGGCCGTGGTCGAGCGGGCGATCGAGGCGGGGGAGCCGGTGTACGGGCTGAACCGGCGGCTGGGCGCGGGACGCGATGACGCCGTCGACGCGGACGAGTTCGCCGCCTTCCAGCGCCGCACCATCGCGAACCACCGCGGCGGTGTCGGCGATCCCCTGCCGGAGCGGGAGGCGCGCGCGGTCGTGGCCGCCCGCCTCGCCGGGTTCACCCGTGGGGGAGCCGGCGTGCGGCCGGTTCTCGCGCAGGCCTACGCGGACCTGCTGAATGCGGGCGTCGTGCCCGTCATCCCGTCCCGCGGGTCCGTGGGCGCCGCCGATCTGACGGCGCTGGCGGAGGTCGCCGCGGTCGCGATCGGCGACGGCGCCGTGTTCGACGCAGCGATGCCCGGCACCGTGCTCCCCGCGCGGGACGCGCTGTCCGCGGCCGGGCTGGAGCCGATCGAGCTCGCGCCGCACGAGGCACTCGCCTCCCTCAGCTCCAACGCCTACAGCATCGGGGTCGGCTCCCTGCTCCTGCTCGACGCCGAAGCGCAGACCGGTGCGGCCGATCGCGCTGTCGCCCTGTCGCTGGAGGCGGTGGCCGCCGCCGGGCCCGCGGGCAACCCCAGCCCGTACACCGCCGTCGTGGCCGAGGCGCGGGGCGGGAGTGGTCAGATCGACTCCGCGGCGGCCATCCGGGGCGCTCTCGACGGCAGCGCGCTGCACGACCCGGCGCGCGCGGTCACCGTGCAGGACCCGCTCGCGTTCCGCAGCGCTCCACAGCTCCACGGTGCACTGCGGGAGGCCGTCGCACGCGTCCGCGCGGAGCTCGCGATCGAACTCGCCGCGCGCAGCGAGAACCCGGTCGTCGACATCGCGTCGGGTCGGTTGGTGTCGGGCGGCAACTTCCAGGCGCTGCCGTTGGCGCTCGCCTTCGAGGGGCTCCGGCTCGCGCTCGCCCACGTGGCGGCGGCGTCGGAGCGTCGCACCGCCGCGCTGTCCGTGGCGCTCGCCTCCGCCCGGGCGGAGGGGTGCACGCGCGTCCCCGGCCTGCTGCTGTACTCCGCGGCCTCCGCCGCCGCCGAGCTCAAACAGCTCGCCGTGCCGGCCACGCTCGGCAGCACCACGCTGTCCGGCGTCGAGGACCACGCCTCCCTCGCGCCTTTGGCATTGCGACTTGCGCAACGTTCCCTGGCGCTGACGGACGAGGTGCTCGCGGCGGAGGCGCTGCACGCCGCCGATCTGCTGCATGTGACCGGCGCTCGCCCGGCGGGAGCCCTCACCGGCCCGCTGGCCCAGCGGCTCGACGATCTGATCACGTCGGGAGTGCCCGCCCGGCTGCTGGTGCAGGACGCCGCGCGTCTGCTCGGGACCGCAGCCTCCTGAGACAGCGTCCACGCCTAGCTCACCACCGCGCCCGCGTTGTGGTCCACATGTGGGGAAAGCGCGCGCCATTCCCCACATGTAGTGCACATCGCGCAGATCGCGACGGAGGTCAGGTCGCGGTGAGGTCCTTGCGGAAGCCGAGGTACGAGACCGTCTCCCAGTCGTCGTCGAGGTCGAAGAGCGGCGCGTAACCGAGCGACAGGTAGAGCGCCACGGCCTCGGGCTGTCGCGCGCCGGTGGTGAGCACGATCGACGTCACGCCGCGGCGTGCCGCCTCCGCCTCCAGCTCGGCCATCACGCGGCGCGCGAGGCCCTGACGTCGATGCCCCGAGTGCGTCCACACCCGCTTGACCTCGACGGCGTGGGAGGCGGCGTCGGCATCGGCGCGCATGAACGCGCCGCCGGCCACCGGCCGGTCGTCGGCGTCCAGGAGGAGGAGGAAGGTGCCGCCCTCCTCGCGGGTGAACCGCTCGGCGGGGTAGCGACTGAGCTCGGCCGAGGACGGGATCCCGTCGTTCAGCCCGTACCGCTCGTCGTACTCGCGGGAGAGCTCGTCCACGAGCGGCGCGGCGCGCGGATCGTCGGGGCGCGTGACGAGCACACGGGCGGACTGGGCCAGGGACGGCCCCGGCGCGTCGCCGGATCTCGGTTCGGTCACGCATCGACCCTACGACAGCGGCCCGACACGCGCGGGCTCGTGGTCACAGATCGTCATTCGCAACGGAATCCACGCAATGAAACGCGAAATCAAATCGAAACCTGCAGGAAAAGTGCCGTTTCACGCGCAAATTAGTGTGGGGGATGCGCGTGAGCGCTGAGGTATGCTCCCCATACCTCCTGCAACCCTTGCACCCAGGAAGAAGGACCAACACCATCATGCGTATCCGATCCGTGGCCCCCGTGGCCGCATTCGCCGCTGTCGCAGCGCTGGCCCTCACCGGCTGCGTCGACAACTCGACCCCGTCCGGATCCGGCACCTCGACGACGAGCGCCGCCGCCATCGACGTGAAGAAGGACGACACTCTCGCCGCCTCGCTGCCCGAGAAGATCAAGTCGGCCGGAACCATCGTCGTCGGTATGGACAACACCTACCCGCCGAACGAGTACAAGGACGACAACGGCCAGCCCGTGGGCTGGGAGGTCGACCTGGCCAACGCCATCGGCCAGAAGCTCGGCGTGAAGACCCAGTTCGCCATCGCCAAGTTCGACAACATCATCCCCTCGATCGTCGGCGGCAAGGACGACTACGGCATGTCGTCGTTCACCGACACGACCGAGCGCGAGCAGCAGGTCGACTTCGTGAATTACTACACCGCCGGCATCTCGTGGGCCTCCGCCAAGGGCAAGACCGTCGACCCCGACAACGCCTGCGGACTGAAGGTCGCCGTGCAGTCGACCACCGTCGAGGACACCGACGAGGTCCCTGCGAAGTCGAAGGCGTGCACCGACGCCGGCAAGGCTGCGATCCAGATCCTCCGCTACGACACCCAGGACGACGCGACGAACGCCGTCATCCTCGGCAAGGCGGACGCCCTCAGCGCCGACTCGCCGGTCACCTCGTACGCCATCTCGAAGACGGACGGCAAGCTGCAGGCCGCAGGCAAGACCTTCGACGTCGCCCCGTACGGCCTCCCGGTCGCGAAGGGCTCGGCGCTGACGACCGTGCTGCAGAAGACGGTGCAGGCGCTGATCGACGACGGCACCTACGGCAAGATCCTGGACAAGTGGGGGGTCGCCGACGGCGCCGTCACGACCGCCGAGGTCAACGCCGCTTCGAAGGGCTGATCCGCATGTCCCAGGGCACCCCTGGCCGACCGGTGGCGGGGGAGACCCCGCCGCCGGCCGGCGCCCCGGTCTCCGAGCCCATCAAGGCCATCAAGCTCAAGCACCCGTGGCGGATCGTCTTCGCCGTGGTGCTCATCCTCGTGCTCGTCTGGTTCCTGGTCGATGCGGCGCAGCGCAGCGCCTACGGCTGGGAGTACGTCGGCAAGTACGTCTTCGACAAGCGCATCAGTGCTGCCGCGCTGGTCACCCTCCAGCTGACCATCTACTCGATGATCATCGGCGTCGTCCTCGGCCTCGTGCTGGCGGTGATGCGGTTGTCTCCGAACCCCGTCGTCAAGTCGATCGCCTGGCTCTATCTGTGGGTGTTCCGCGGGACGCCGGTCTACGTCCAGCTCGTCTTCTGGGGCCTGTTCTCCCTGATCTATCCGCAGATCGTGCTCGGAGTGCCGTGGACGCAGTTCCACGTCGCGTTCGATCTCGGCTTCATGCAGAACGCGTTCATCATCGCGATCATCGGCCTCGCGCTGAACGAGGCGGCGTACATGGCGGAGATCGTCCGCGCCGGGCTGCTCTCGGTGGACGAAGGCCAGGAGGAGGCGGCGACCGCCCTCGGCATGTCGTGGTGGCAGACGATGAGCCGCATCGTCATCCCACAGGCCATGCGGGTGATCATCCCGCCGACCGGCAACGAGGTCATCTCGATGCTGAAGACCACCTCGCTGGTGGCGGCGATCCCGCTCACCACCGACCTCTACGGCGTCGCCCGGGACATCTCGGCGGTGACGTACACCCCGGTGCCGCTGCTGATCGTCGCCTCGCTGTGGTACCTGCTGTTCACGTCCATCCTGATGGTCGGGCAGTACTTCCTCGAGAAGCGCTTCTCGCGCGGCGTCAACGCGCGCCGGCCGGACCGCGAGCCGACGCTCGCCACCGGCGCGCTGCCGGCCGCGGGAGCACCGGAGGGGAATGCCGACAGCAGTCTGCACAGTGGAGGAAAGGGATGACCGACATCAACGGAGCCACGAACACGACGCCGGCCACCGGGGTCACCCCCATGGTCCTCGCCGAGGGCGTCTCGAAGAGCTTCGGCTCCAACGAGGTGCTCAAGAGCATCTCGCTCTCGGTGAAGCCCGGCGAAGTGCTGTGCATCATCGGGCCGTCCGGATCCGGCAAGTCCACCTTCCTGCGCTGCATCAACCACCTCGAACGGGTGGATGCGGGCCGGCTCTCTGTGGACGGCCAGGTCGTCGGCTACCGGCAGCACGGCGACAAGCTCTACGAGCTGAAGCCCAAGGAGGCGTCGAAGCAGCGCCGCGAGATCGGCATGGTGTTCCAGCGCTTCAACCTGTTCCCGCACATGACCGCCCTCGAGAACATCATCGAGGCGCCCATCCGGGTGAAGGGCCTGCCCAAGGCCCGCGCGGTCGAGCGGGCGCGGGAGCTGCTGGCCCGCGTCGGTCTCAGCGACAAGGGCGACCACTACCCGTCGCAGCTCTCCGGCGGTCAGCAGCAGCGCGTGGCGATCGCCCGTGCGCTGGCGATGGACCCGAAGCTGATGCTGTTCGACGAGCCGACGTCCGCTCTGGACCCCGAGCTCGTCGGCGAGGTGCTCGACGTGATGAAGGGCCTGGCCCAGTCGGGCATGACGATGGTCGTCGTCACCCATGAGATGGGCTTCGCCCGCGAGGTCGCGGACGAGCTGGTATTCATGGACGGCGGCGTCGTGGTCGAGTCCGGCGACCCGCGCGAGGTGCTCGCGAACCCGCAGCACCAGCGCACTCAGGCCTTCCTCTCGAAGGTGCTCTGACCTCCCGCCATCCGTTCCGGACTTCTGTACGCTCGCGCACGGCGTGTCGCGTACAGAAGTCCGGGACGGATAGCATCGCGGGATGAGCGACGAGGCGATGCGGGACGACCAGCGACGACCGGTGGTCCTGATCACCGGGGTGGGGCGGGCGCGGAGCATCGGCGCCGCGATCGCCGGGAGGCTGGCCGCCTTCGGCTCCGATGTCGCGTTCTCGTACTGGGACGGCTACGACGCGTCGATGCCGTTCGGCAGCGAGCCGGCATTCCACGAGGAGCTGGCCGAGCGGATGCGCGCGACGGGCGCCCGCGTGCTGCCGATCGAGGCCGATCTGGCCGACTCGCAGACGCCCGCCGCCCTGATCGCCCGGGTGCGCGACGAGCTCGGCCCGGTGCGGGCGCTGGTGCTGAGCCACGCGCACTCGGTCGACAGCGGCATCCTCGACACCTCGGTCGAGAGTTTCGACGCCCACTTCGCCGTCAACACCCGGTCGAGCTGGCTCGTGATCAAGGCGTTCGCCGAGGCGTACGAGGGGCCGCACGGCTGGGGGCGCATCGTCGCGCTGACGAGCGACCACACCGCCCACAACCTCGCGTACGGCGCGAGCAAGGGAGCGCTCGACCGCATCGTGAAAGCGGCGGCGGTCGAGCTCGCGCACCTCGGGATCACCGCGAACCTCGTCAACCCGGGCCCGATCGACACGGGGTGGATGACGCCGGAGCTCGCGACCGAGCTGGCCGCCGAGACTGCGCTCGGCCGACTCGGGACGCCGCAGGACACCGCCGACCTCGTGAGTTTCCTGCTGTCCTATGCCGGCGGCTGGATCAACGGTCAGCTGCTCCACTCCAACGGCGGCTTCCACCTCGGCGTCTAGCCCCCGTCACCCACCGCCGAGTGGTCGAAAAGTACGCGTGTGACCGGACTCAACGTGCACATTTCGACCACTCGGCGGTTTGGGAAGAGAGAAGCGGGTCAGCCGGAGATGACCTTGCGGATGCGCTGCACTGAGACGCTCTCGGCGGTCCCGAGCGATTGGGCGAAGAGCGAGACGCGGAACTCCTCGAGCATCCAGCGGGCGTGCACGAGGTTCGGCGGGCTGTTCGGCGCGAGCGGGATGCGGCCGCCGGCGTCGGTGTAGAGCGCCACGGCGGTCTCCACCTGGGTCTGCCACGCGCGGTCGCGCCCCGGATTGACCGGCAGTGCCTGGATGCGCTGGCTGATGCCGGAGAGGTAGCGCGGCAGGTGCCGCAGCTGCTCCAGCCCGGTCGCCGAGACGAAGCCCGGCCCTCCCGAGCGATCCGCCCAGACCAGCCCGGCGAGCTGCGCCTTCGCGTCGTTGAGGGACGCGAGGAACACCAGCGAGGTGGCCCCGCCGATCGCCTTCTCGGCCGCGCGGGCGGCGGTGAGGATGCGGGTCACCAGCGAGACGGTCTCGAACATCGAGTCCATCACGATGCCCGAGACGCGGTCGCGCACCGCCTCGAACTCGGCGCGCATGAAGACCTGGCCGTCGGGTTTCATCCGGTAGAGCACCGAGTCGATGACGGCGAGCAGGCAGTCGTCGAAGAGCGCCTTGGTGTTCGGGTAGGGGCTCGCGGCCAGCGTCAGTTTCTCGTTCGCGGTCAGGTGCTGCTGCACGTACGCGACCGGCGAGGGGATGCTCGCCAGCAGCAGGCGTCGCACGCCTCCCGGCATCGCCTTGGCCTGGTCGGCGGGCGTGCTCATGAGCCGGATGGACACGCTCTGGCCGTCGTCGACGAGCGCCGGGTAGGCGCGGATCGTATTGGTGGAGCCTCCCGGGCCCTCGTGGGTGCTGTCGAGATGCCGGGGCAGCTCGTCGAAGTCCCACGCGGTCAGGCCCGCGCGCTCGATCGCGTCGGGCGTCCGCGCCTCGGCGACGCGGGCCACCGAGTCGCGGGCGCGGGAGCGGAGCCGGTCCTGCAGCGCACCCAGGTCCTTGCCGCTCGCCAGCGGCCGACCGCGCTCGCCGATCACCTGGAACGTGGACCGCAGGTGCGCCGGGAGCCGCTCGGTGTCGAAGTCGGTCCCGCTGACGCGCGAGCCGGTGAGGCGCGAGATCGTCGCCGCGAGGGTGTCGGCGAGGGAGGCCGCCGGGCGTTCGCCCTCGTGGGCACGCATCCCGGACGTGTTCGCGAGTTCGCCGAGCAGGCGCTGCGCCCAGTCGGCCGCGGGAACCACCTGTCGGCGGATCGCCTTCGGCAGCGATTTGATCAGCGCCGTGACCAGCTCGTGCCGGAGCCCGGGGACCTGCCAGGCGAAGCCGTCGGGCAGCAGCCCGGCGAGCAGCGGCAGCGGGACCTGCACGGTCACGCCGTCGTCCTCCGCGCCGGGCTCGAAGCGGTAGCGCAGTGTGAGCCGCTGGTCTCCCTGGCGCCACACCGGCGGGAAGGACTCCTCGTCGACCTCGGCCGCCTCCTCGTAGAGGAGCGACTCCGGGGTCATGGTCAGGAGGTCCGGCGTCTGGTTCCTGGCCGTCTTCCACCAGCCCTCGAAGGTGCGGGTGGAGACGACTTCGGCCGGGATGCGCTTGTCGTAGAACTCGAAGACCGTCTCGTCGTCGTTCAGGATGTCGCGGCGGCGGGTGCGCTCCTCCAGCTCGCGCAGTTCCGCGCGCAGCTTCCGGTTCGCGCGGTCGAAGGCCTGGTGGGAGTCCCACTCGCCGTCGACGAGCGCATGGCGGATGAACAGCTCCCGCGACAGGGGCGCGTCGATGCGGGAGTACTGGATGCGCCGGCGCGGGATGATCGGCACGCCGAACAGCGTGACCTTCTCGTACGCGACGACCGAGCCCTGGCCCTTCTCCCAGTGCGGCTCGCTGTACTGCCGCTTGCACAGGTCGCCGGCGATCGGCTCGGCCCAGGCGGGATCGATGGACGCGTTCATCCGGGCGAACAGGCGGCTGGTCTCGACCAGCTCGGCGCTCATCAGGGCGTTGGGCTGCTTCTTGGCCAGGGTGGAGCCGGGGAAGATCACGAACCGGGCCTGGCGGGCGCCGAGGTACTCGGACTGGCGCGTGCGGGCTCCGCCCTTGTTGCCGCTCTCCCGCTGATCCTTCAGCCCGATGTGCGAGAGCAGCCCGGCGAGCAGCGAGCGGTGGATGCCGTCCGGATTCACCGACGCCTCGCCGATCGTCAGCCCGAACGGCTTGGCCAGCTGGCGCAGCTGCCGGTAGACGTCCTGCCACTCGCGCACGCGCAGGAAGTTGAGGTACTCGGCCTTGCAGAGGCGGCGGAACGCGCTCGACGACAGTTCCTTCTGCTGCTCCTCGAGGTAGTTCCAGAGGTTCAGCAGGGTGAGGAAGTCGCTGGTCGGGTCGGCGAAGCGCGCGTGCTTCTCGTCGGCGCTGCCGCGCTTCTCGACCGGGCGCTCGCGCGGGTCCTGGATGGTGAGCCCGGCGACGATCGCCATCACCTCACGGGAGGTGCCGTGCCGCTTCGACTCGACGACCATGCGGGCGAACCGCGGGTCGATCGGCAGCAGGGAGAGGGAACGGCCGACCTTCGTGAGCGCCGGGTCACCCGCGCGTGCGGTCGTGATCGCGCCCAATTCGGCCAGCAGGTCGAGGCCGTCCTTGATGCCGCGCGAGTCCGGCGGCGTGAGGAACGGGAAGGCCGCGATGTCGCCGAGCCCGAGCGAGATCATCTGCAGGATGACAGCGGCGAGGTTGGTGCGCAGGATCTCCGGCTCGGTGAACTCCGGACGCTTCTCGAAGTCCTCCTGCGAGTAGAGGCGGATCGCGATGCCGTCGCTCGTGCGGCCGGAGCGCCCGGAGCGCTGGTTGGCGCTGGCCTGCGAGACCGCCTCGATCGGGAGGCGCTGCACCTTGGCGCGCGTGCTGTAGCGGCTGATGCGCGCGGTTCCGGCATCGACCACGTACTTGATGCCGGGCACCGTGAGGCTGGTCTCGGCGACGTTGGTGGCGAGCACGACCCGACGGCGCACGCCCGGCGACGACGACGGCTGGAACACCCGGTGCTGCTCGGCCGCCGAGAGCCGGCCGTACAGCGGGAGAACCTCCGTGCCCGGGAGGTGGCGGCCGCCGATGGCGTCGGCCGCGTCCCGGATCTCGTTCTCGCCGGACAGGAAGACGAGGACGTCGCCGGGGGCCTCGCGGGCGAGCTCGTCGAGCGCGTCGTTGATGCCCTGCAGGTAGTCGCGGTCGGCGCCGGGGACGGGATCCGGGTCGTCCTCGTCCTCCATCGCCTCGGCGACCAGCGGCCGGTAGCGGACCTCGACCGGGAACGTGCGTCCCGACACCTCGACGATCGGCGCGGGCGTGCCGTCGGCCGCCGCGAAATGCGCAGCGAAGCTCTCCGGGTCGATGGTGGCCGAGGTGATGATCACCTTCAGATCGGGACGCTTCGGCAGCAGCTCCCGCAGATACCCGAGCAGGAAGTCGATGTTGAGGCTGCGCTCGTGCGCCTCGTCGATGATGATCGTGTCGTACTTGCGCAGCAGCCGGTCGCGGTGGATCTCGTTGAGCAGGATGCCGTCCGTCATCAGCTTGATGCGGGTGTCGGCGGAGACCCGGTCGGTGAAGCGCACCTGGTAGCCGACCAGTTCGCCGACCGACTGCCCCAGCTCCTCGGCGATGCGCTCGGCGATGGTGCGCGCGGCGATGCGCCGCGGCTGGGTGTGGCCGATGGAGGTGCGGCCCAGCTCCAGGCAGATCTTCGGCAGCTGCGTCGTCTTGCCCGAGCCGGTCTCTCCGGCCACGATCACGACCTGGCTCTCCCGGATGGCGCGCGCGATGTCGTCCCGCTTCTGGCTGACCGGCAGCTCGGGCGGGAACGTGATGCGGGGGAGGGTGGAGGTCTCAGACATGAGCCCTTCAGTCTATCGGTTTCGGCAATCACAAAATCGTTGTGAACGCAGAGCACTTTGTGCTACAAAGTTAACCATGAACGAGAACAGCACCGGCGACGCCCGGGAGATGCTCGACCTCATCGATGGTCAGCAGCAGCGCGTCGACCGCGGATTGCGCCTCCCCGTCGTGTGGCTCTACTCCATCTGGGCATTCGCCTGGCTGGTGGGGTTCCTCGCGCTCTACCTCGCGGTGCTCGGTGTCTTCGACCCCGTCGCCGCCGGCATCGTCTTCGGCGTGCTGATCGTCGCCTCCATCGTCGCCTCCGGTGTCATCGGGTCCCGGATCGGCCGCGGTCTGCGCGGGCAGTCGCAGTTCGCGGGCACGGTCTACGGCATCTCGTGGTCGGTGTGCTCGGTGGCGTTCGCGCTGCTCGGAGGCGGGCTCCTGCAGCAGGGGATGCCGGACGACCTCGCGGGCATCTACTACCCGAGTGCGTACGCCCTGATGTGCGGCACGCTGTACCTCGCCGGCGCCGCGCTCTGGCACGACCGGGTGCAGCTCGTCCTCGGACTCGCGCTGCTGGTCGTCGGCTCCATCGCACCGTTCCTCGGCCTGGGCCCGAACCTCCTGCTCATGGCGATCGCGGGCGCCGTCGTCTTCGGCTCCGGCGCGGTCATCACGGCCCGTTCGCTGCGACGGTGACGGGCGTGGACGAACTCGACCCCGTCATCCACGCGGCCGCGCGACTCAAGATCACGGCCACCCTCGCCACCGTCCCCGAGGACGGCAGCATGTCCTTCCTGCGGCTCCAGGAGCTGCTCGACCTGACGGCGGGCAACCTCGCGACCCACCTGCGCAAACTGGAGGACGCCGGCTACATCGCCGTCGAGAAAGCGCATCGCGGTCGCGTCCCTGTGACCTACCTGGCGTTGACCACCACGGGGCGGCGGGCGTTCGAAGACTACACAGCGGCACTTCGCAGCATCCTGGGGAGCTGAATGGGGTAGGTTGCCCTCACCCGGTCCTTGTCAACGACGATGAAGGAGACCACCCCATGCCCCACGGCTTCGCCACCATGTCCGTCGCGAGCATCCTCGCGGAGACCGCCCACCGCAGTCCCGAGAGCGTCGCGCTGATCTTCAACGGGGCGGAGATCAGCTACGGCGATCTCTGGGAGCAGACCCGGCGGTACGCCGCCGCCCTGCGCGACCGGGGGATCGGGCCGGGCGACCGGGTCGCCCTGATGATCCCCAATGTGCCCGACTTCCCGCGCGTCTACTACGGTGCGCTGGCGCTGGGGGCGACGGTCGTGCCCATCCATGCGCTGCTGAAGGCGGAGGAGATCGCGTACGTGCTGCGCGACTCGGGGGCGGCGCTGCTCGTGTGCGCGGCGCCGCTGCTCGGCGAGGGGGCGAAGGGCGCGGCCCTGGTGGACATCCCGGTGCTGTCGGTGCTGGTCCCGGACGAGCTGGCGGAGCAGCTGCCGTTCCCGCGGCTCGAGGTGGAGGCGGCCGCTGTCGAGCCCGTGACGACCTACGTGCCGCGCGACCCGCTCGACACCGCGACGATCCTGTACACCAGCGGCACCACGGGCAAGCCCAAGGGCGCCGAGGGCTGCCACTTCTCGCTGATCGAGCAGGTGAACGTGCTCCTGGCGGGAACGTTGGACGTCGACCCGAGCGACCGCATCCTCGGCTGCCTGCCGCTCTTCCACACCTTCGGCCAGACCTGTGTGATGAACCTCGGCTTCCGTGCCGGGGCCACCGTCGTCCTCGTGCCCAAGTTCGATCCCGCCACCGCCCTCCGCCTGCTCAACGAGCACGGCTGCACGATCATGACCGGCGTGCCGACCATGTACATCGCGCTGCTGGAGGCCGCCAAGACCAACCCGGAGCGGCCGCCGCTGCGCTACGGGATGAGCGGTGGCGCGGCCATCCCGGTCGCGGTGATCGAGCGGATGAAGGAGGTCTACGGCATCGACGTGCACGAGGGATACGGCCTCACCGAGACCTCGCCCGTCGCCTCGTTCAACCACCGCGGCCGCCCCACCCGGGTCGGGACCGTGGGCACGCCGATCTGGGGTGTGGACGTCGAGATCGCGGACGCCGAGGTCGACGACCGGATCGACCTGCTGCCCCGCGGCGAGCTGGGCGAGATCGTCGTGCGCGGGCACAACCTGATGAAGGGGTACCTCAACCTGCCGGAGGCGAACGCCGAGGCCGTCGTCGACGGCTGGTTCCGCACCGGCGACCTCGGCACAAAGAGCGACGACGACTACATCACGATCGTCGACCGCAAGAAGGACATGATCGTCCGCAACGGCTACAACGTGTACCCGCGCGAGGTGGAGGAGGTGCTCTCCACCCACCCCGCCGTCGCGATGGTCGCCGTGTTCGGCGTCGCCCACGACACGCACGGCCAGGAGGTCATGGCCGCCGTGACGCTCATGCCCGGCACCGAGACGACGGGCGACGAGCTGGTCGCGTTCGCGCAGGAGCACGTCGCCGCCTACAAGTTCCCGCGCCGGGTGGAGATCCTGGAGGCGCTGCCGCTCGGCCCCAGCGGCAAGGTGCTCAAGCGCGAACTGGTCGCCCGGTACGAGGCCGCCGCGACCGTGTGAGGCGGAGCAGGCAGCGGAGGAGATCGCCGCCGTCGCGCGCCGAAGCGCAGGCAGCGGAGGAGATCGTCCGCCCTCGGGCCGCTGACTCCTCCGTTGCCTGCCCCGGCGCGGTGCGCCCGGCGGAATCTCCTCCGTCGGCCCCGGCGCTAGGCGGCCGTGTCCATCGTGCGCAGCCGCACGGACGAGTGCAGGTAGAACGCGGCCAGCACCGCGTAGCAGACGCACGCCACCGTCGGGACGAACGAGTTTTCCGGGCGACTGGCGAGGGCGCCGACGCACGAGACGAAGGCGCCCGCCGCCAGCGCGCCGCCGAGCCAGAAGCCGGCGGCGGGCCGGGCGGTGGCGCGCCACCACGGTCGCGGGTCGTCGCGGTTCTCGCCCGCTCCGCGGAAGACGCGCACACCGAACCCGACGTAGACCAGGTTGAGGACGGCCACGATCAGCACGTCGAGGGTCGCGTCGACGAGCTGCTGGAACAGGAACACGTTCAGCGCCAGCAGCAGGCCGTAGCCGCCGATGATGTAGGCGACCTTGCCCGTGACCGTGGTTATCCTCAGCTTCACGAGGAGAGCCTATCCGCCGAGGATCGCGCGGCCGGGGTCAGTTGACCTCGTTGGGGTGGGCGCTGACGCGGCCCTCGCGCTCGAGACCGGTGATCGCGGCGACCTCGGCGGCGGTGAGCTCGAAGTCGAAGACGTCGAAGTTCTCGGCCATGCGCTCGCGGCGGTTCGACTTCGGGAAGACGATGTTGCCGGTCTGCAGGTGCCAGCGGATGACGACCTGAGCGGGCGTCTTGCCGTGGGCGGCAGCCGCGTCCGCGACCTCCGGCAGCTCGAACAGCGGGTACTTGCCCTGGCCGAGCGGGCCCCAGGCCTCGATCTCGATGCCGTGCTGCCGCGCGAAGGCCGTGACGGCCGGCTGCTGGTGCGCCGGGTGCAGCTCGATCTGGTTCACGGCCGGCACGATCTCCGTGTTCGCCAGCAGCTTCTCCAGGTGCGGGACCAGGAAGTTCGAGACGCCGATGGCCTTGGCGCGGCCGGACGCATAGATGGTCTCGAGCGACTTCCAGGCCTCGACGAAGGTGTCCTTCTCGGGGGTCGGCCAGTGGATGAGGTACAGGTCGACGTAGTCGAGCCCCAGCTTCTCCAGCGACTCGTCGAACGCGGCCTGGGCGTCGGTCTGGCGGTCGTTCCAGAGCTTCGTGGTCACGAAGAGGTCGTCGCGGGCGATGCCGGAGGAGGCGAGCGCCTCGCCCACGCCCTTCTCGTTGCCGTAGATCGCGGCGGTGTCGATGTGGCGGTAGCCGACCTCCAGCGCGTCGGTGACGATCCGCGTCGTCTCGGCCGGGTCGACCTTGAAGACACCGAAGCCCAGCTGCGGGATGGTGGTGCCGTTGTTGAGGGTCAGGGTCGGAGTATTTGCGTTTGCAACCATATCGACAACGCTACCAGCCACACGGAGCGCGGTCACCGGTCGTAGGGTGTGCCCATGGCCAATCGGTTGCAGGACGCGATCAGCCCTTACCTGCGCGCGCACGCGGACAACCCGGTGGACTGGTGGCCGTGGGGTGGGGAGGCGTTCGCCGAGGCGCGGCGCCGCGACGTCCCCGTGCTCCTCTCCATCGGGTACGCCACCTGCCATTGGTGCCACGTGATGGCGCGCGAGAGCTTCTCCGACCCGGCCCTCGCAGCCGAGCTGAACGCGCGGTTCGTGCCCGTCAAGGTCGACCGGGAGGAGCATCCCGAGGTCGATGCCGCCTACCTCTCGGCGGCGAGCGCCTTCACCGACAACCTCGGCTGGCCGCTCACTGTGTTCGCCACCCCGGCCGGGCGCGCGTTCTTCGCGGGCACGTACTTCCCCCCGCTGCCGGTCGGCGACCGGGCCTCGTTCCGGCAAGTGCTCGATGCGGTCGCCGACGCCTGGGACCAGCGCCGGGAGCAGGTGGAGACGGACGCCGGCCGGGTGGTCGCGGCGCTCGTCGCGGCATCGGAGGCCGCGACGACGGTGCACGACCTGCCGGGGGATCACGAGCTCGATGCCGCCGTGGGCCTGCTGGCCCACGCGGAGGACGAGCTGTTCGGCGGGTTCGGCACTGCCCCGAAGTTCCCGGTGGCCCCGGTGCTCGGCTTCCTGCTCGCACGTCCGACGGGGCAGGCGCTCGCCCACCGGACGCTGCGGCGGATGGCGGAGTCGCCGCTGCGCGATCCGGTCGACGGCGGGTTCTTCCGCTACGCGACCCGGCGCGATTGGAGCGATCCGCACTACGAGCGGATGCTCTACGACAACGCCCTGCTGCTCGACGCGTACGCGACGGCCTGGCAGCAGACGGGCGAGGCCTGGGCCGAACGCACGGCCGACGGGATCGCCGCCTTCCTCCTCGGCGTGCTGCGGCGGCCCGGCGGCGGTTTCGCGTCGGCACAGGACTCCGAGAGCGTGATCGACGGCGCACGGGTGGAGGGGGAGTACTACCGTCGGCCTCCCGCAGAGCGGGGACGGCTGGAGGCGCCCCCGGTCGACGCCAAGGTGCTGACCGGGTGGAACGGCCTGGTGATCGGTGCGCTGGCCCGCGCAGCGCGGATCCTCAATCGGCCGGCTTGGATCGTCGCGGCGACCGAGACCGCCACCCTGTTGCTGCACCGCCACCGTCGCGAGGACGGAACCCTGCTGCGCGTGTCGCTGGGCGACCGGCTCTCCGACGCGGAGGCGACCCTCGAGGACTACGGCGCGCTGGCGGCGGGACTGCTGGAACTATCCCTCGCGTCGGGGGCGGTCGCTCCGGCGGTCGCCGCGCGCGACCTCGTCGACCTGTGCCTCGCCTCGCCGAGGGCGTCGGGCGACGCCTCCTGCCCGTTCGAGGCCCCCGGCGGCGGAGACCCGGTGCTCGCCGCGACCGGCCTGGCCGTGCGGGTCGACCCGTCCGAGGGCGCCTATCCCTCCGGGCTGTCCGCGGTGGCGGGCGCCGCGCACACACTGTTCCTGCTCACGGGCGAGCGGCGGTACGAGCGCGCGGCGCGCGAGGGGATGCGGCTGGTCGCCGGGCAGGCGGTGCACACCCCGAGCGGTTTCGGCGCCGCCCTGGCGCTGATGTCCCGACTCGCCGCCGACGCCGTGCAGCTGGTGGCGGTGCTCCCGGCGGGCGAGGACCCGGGCGCGCATCCGTCCGGGCCTGCCGATCCGGAGGGTCTGCTGCGGGTGGTCCGCACGCATCCCGCCGCGGTCGTCGCGCTCGTCGACGAACCCGGGGCCGCGGCCTTCGCCGCCGAGGGCTTCGACCTCTTCGCCGGCCGCACCTCCCGCGACGGCCTGCCGACCGCCTACCTGTGCCGCGACTTCGTCTGCCGCCTGCCCACCACGACACCCGCGGCCCTCAGTCGCTGAGCGGCCGCGCCCGAGGGCGCCCGTCCGTCCGCGCGCGGTGGAGTGATTCCGGAGATCTGTGCCGATCGGCTCCGGAACGCCGGAACGACGGCGAACGGAGCGGCGTGTCCCGGTTCCGCTCCGGAATCAGCGGGAGGCCGTGCATGGGAGGTCGTGCGGGAGGTCGTGCCGGCGCCCGTCACGCGCGCTCGAGCTTGTCGAGCATCCCCCACACGGCCTCGCTCAGCTCCGGGTGCTCCAGGGCGATGCGGCGCAGCACCCCGTACTCGAACCGCGTGAAGGTGTCGCGCCCGGCCGCGGGATGGTGCGCCCTCGACTGCTGTTCGCCGAGGTCGAACGCCTCGATCGCCGTGGCCCGCAATGAGATGACGACCTGCTCGTCGACGCTCGGCAGGTCCGGGATGAAATGCCAGGGATCCTCCCCGGCCCGGCAGCGGTGCTCGATGATCGCGGAGAGCTCGTCGCGCGCCTGCTGGCGCAGCACTTCGATGCTCCGGGGCACATGCTCGGTCACGGGCGACCTCCCTCCGCTGACGGTGGATCCGGCCTCCTCGCCGGAACGGTGGGTTCAGCCTAGACGGCGCCGACGACGCTCGCGAATCGGGGCGTAACGAGGGGTCTACCTCGCGGAAAGGGGCCGGGCCGCTCCCGGGCCGGGACGCTTCCGGGCCAGGCTGCTCCCGGGCTGGGACCCGGGCGATCAGGCGGACGTGGCCGCTCCCGGGCGTCGTGCGGCCGGCTGCGGAGCGGGATCCGCGCGCCGGCGGCGGCGGAGCGTGCTGAGCGCGACCGCCGGGGGTACGGCTTCCCTGGGCGCCGCTACGCAACATCGGCGGCTCGGGATCGCGCGCGCTGATCCGTCGCCGAAGCTGGAATCCCGGGAATCCCGGCGATCCCGGATCCTCGGCGATGCCGGATCCTCGGGCGCACCGTGCGCGATACGCGCCCGGGGCGACGCGTGCTCGACAGGCATGTGCACGGGAAGAGGGCGCCCGTCCTCGCAGGGAGAGATGATGACCACGACAGAGACGCCCACGAGCGGCCGTTCGCGCACGAGGACGCTCGCGCTCCTGCTCACGATCGCCATGCTCGTCGCGGCCGCCGTGATCGGCGGCTTCTTCATCATCGTGGGGGATCAAGCGAACGTCGCAGGGCGGGCCTGGCTCACGCTGTTCCTCGTCGCCGCGTTCGCCGGTGCTGTGATGCTGGACGCGGCCGTCGGCGACGGGCCGAACGCGTGGTATCTGCCCGTATCCGTGATCGTCAACGTCGTGCTCGTCGCGATCGGGCTCCTCAAGATCTGGAACGGCTGGCTTCAGCCTGCGGACACGGCGAGCGGCCGGGTCTGGACCCTTCAGTTCTTCGCATTCCTCGCCGTGGTGGTCCTCCTGCGCGCCGCCGTGCTGATCACCCAGCTGTACGGCCATCGCTTCGTCGCCGCGGCGACGAAGACCGTCACGCGAGTCTCGGCGATCGTCACCCTGGCGTTCGTCTGGCTCACCACGCTCCTCCTGGCCGCGCTGGCGGCGTTCCCCGAGCCGGAGTGGCCGGACTGGTGGTCGCGCGCCGCAGGTGCCACCGCACTCGTCGCCGTCGTCATGGCGGTCATCCCGATCGTCGTCCGCGCCTTCGAGCCGCGTGCGCCCCGCGAGCGCCGTCCAGCCCCGCCGCCGGGGTATGGGGCACCCGGGTATGGGGCGCCGGGGTACGGGGCGCCGGGGTATGGGGCGCCCGTTCAGGGTGCTCCCGGGTATGGCGCTCCCGGGTATGGCGCACCGGGGCATGGCGCACCGGGGTATGGTGCGCCGGGATATGGGGCGTCCGTTCAGGGGACTCCAGGTCACGGAGCTCCAGGACACGGTTTGCCGGGCTATGGAGCCACGGGGCCGGGTGTCTCCGCGACGGGCTTCCCCTCTCCCGCGCCTGGGCAACCATGGCCGGGAGGCATGCCGGGTCCCTCACTGCCGGCGCACCCTCCGGCCGGACAGCAGCCGCCTGTTCCGCCGGCGCCGCCCGCGCCGGCGCCGCCCGCGTCGGCGCCGCCCGCGTCGGCGCCGCCCGCGCCGGCGGAATCGGCGCCGGGTCTGGCGCCGTCGACAGAACCTCCGCCCGCTCCGTCGGTGCCACCCGCTCCGCCGGTGCCGCCCGCCTGAGAGCCGGGCCGCTCCCGGGCCGTCCTGCTCCCGTGCCGGGATCGGGGCGCGACTGCCGTGCCTCGGCGCGTCTGCTGCGTGGCGACGCGGCGCGGACGTACCGCGACGGCGCAGTCACAGTGCGACGGCGCGGCGTACCGCGGGGTGCGGGCAGCCGCGTCAGTCGGTGCGGGAGAGCAGGTACGCGTTCAGGTCGGCCGTGAGCGCCGCGTCGACCGGGTACTCGCGGTCGTCGAGCGCCGTGATCGGTGCGGCCTGGCGCACGCTGGAGACGAGCCACAGCGCCTCCGCGTCGCGCAGCTCGTCCGCGGAGATGCGGCGGTACTCGGTGGGGTGGCCCCGCTCCTCGAAGAAGTCGAATACGGCCGCCTGGGTGGTGCCGGCCAGGATGCCCTGGTCCGTCTGCGGGGTGCGCACGACGCCGTCCGCGAGCACGATGACGTTCGAGGTCGGCCCCTCCAGCGCGTATCCGTCGGAGCTGACGAAGATCACGTCGTCGGCGCCCCGGCGGACCGCCTCCCGGCCGGCGGCGCGATTGGTCGCGTACGACAGGGACTTCGCTCCGGCCAGCAGCCACGGGGACGTCTCCGCCACGTCGTGACGGTAGCCGCGGTCGAGCGTGACGACGCGGATGCCGAGGCGCTGCTGCGAGAAGTCCTCGCCCTCGTCCACGAACACCCACCCGCTCGGCCGGCCCTCGCCCTCGATGCCGCGGGTCAGGATGAGCTTGGCGAACAGTTCGCCGCCGTCACCGTTGCGGGACCGGTAGTCCGCCACGCCCGCGAGGACGGCCTCCCGCCACACCGCCGCATCCGGTTCGGGGAGGTCGAGGAGCGCCGCCGAGTGGGCCAGCCGTCCGAGGTGCGGTTCCAGCGCCTGCGGGTGCCAGTCGATCACGGCGATGGTCTCGAACACCCCGTCGCCGCGCGTGATGCCGAGGTCGGTGATGCGGACCTGTGGTGCGCCGAAGTCGGCGAGGACGAAGCCGGCGTCGCCGGCGGCACGGTCCGCCCCGTGCTCGTCCGCCGAGGCGGCACGGGTCGGCGCGGTCACGGTCAGGAGGGTCGCACGGGTCATGCATACATTGTCCACCGCTCCGCCGCGTGCGCCAGGGCGCCCTGGGGCGCGCGCCGTGTGGCCACCCCCCACCCCACCCCCCGCGGCGCCGTCGCACATGAGCGCTGCCGTTCGGGACGAGCGCGGTGCGGCGCCGCGCCGCGGATGTCCCGAACGGCAGCAGTCGCGCGCGCAGCGACCGCGTCGCGCGGTCGCGCGCGGTTCGGGACGAGCGCGGCGGTTCGGGACGAACGCGGCGGTTCGGGACGAGCGCGGTGCGGCGCCGCGCCGTGGATGTCCCGAACGGCAGCGGTCGCGCGCGCAGCGACCGCGGCGCGCGCTCGCGCGGCGCGGGCGGCGCGGTCAGACGGTGTGGCAGATGCGGAAGCCGTCGTCGCCCTCGGGCGCGGCGTCCGTGACGGCGACGCCCGTCACCGCGGAGCCCGGCGGACCCTGGCGGAGCCAGGCGAGCATCCGCTCGACGGTCTCGGGGGCGCCCTCGACCTCCGCCTCGACGCTGCCGTCGGCGCGGTTGCGCGCCCAGCCGACGACGCCGAGGCGTTGCGCCTGCTCGCGCGCCGCCCAGCGGAAGCCGACGCCCTGCACGGTCCCGTTCACGATCGCTCTCTTGCGGATCACACGCTCATTCTGCTCCTGCTTGAATGGTGCGGTGACGTCACCCGCCGACCGCGCCGCAGAGATTGCGGCACTCCGTTCCGACCTGACCGGCGCGCGGTTCGGCGTCGCCGAGCTGACGGATCTCTGGGGCGAGGAGGCGGCGGAGGCTCTGCACCGCGGCCAGCGCGTCCCGCCGGAACGGATGCTCGGCCGCCGCGAGCCGTCGCCGCTCGGCACGCTCGCGCGGCTCTTCGTCCTCGGTCGCGCCGTGCCGGAGCCGGAGGCGGAGGCCGCGCTTCCGTCGCTCGGCGTCGCCGGAGCCGCGGCCCTCGGGCTGCTGCGCCGGGACGGCGGCCGCGTCGCTCCCGCCGTCGACCTGCGCCCGTACGCGTTCGTCGACGCGCTCGGGCCGGCCGAGTGGTGGATCGTCTCCGACCTGGGCGAGCTGGCCCTCGGCCACGCGCTCCCCGAGGATCACGTGCTCGGGGTGGGAGGCGCCTCCACGACCCTGAGCGGCCTGATGCTGCAGCGACCCGCCCGGAGCGCCCTCGACCTCGGCACGGGGTGCGGAATCCAAGCCCTGCACGCCCGCCGGCACGCGGAGCGCGTGGTCGCGACCGACATCTCTCCCCGCGCCCTCGAGCTCGCGGCGCTGAACGCGGAGCTCAACGGGGTCGAGGGGATCGATTTCCGGCTCGGCAGCATGTTCGAGCCGGTCGCGGGGGAGCGGTTCGATCACATCGTGTCGAATCCGCCGTTCGTCATCACACCGCGGGTCGACGGCGTTCCGGCGTACGAGTACCGCGACGGCGGGATGGTCGGGGATGCGCTGGTGGCCGCGTTCATCGACGGGTGCGGCGCCCACCTGGAGCCTGGCGGGGTCGCGCAGCTGCTCGGCAACTGGGAGTACCACGGCTTCGCCGACGCGCTCGACCGGGTGCGCGGCTGGATCGATGCCTCCGAGACACCGCTCGACGCGTGGGTGATCGAGCGCGACACGGAGGACGCACCGGGCTATGCCGAGACCTGGATCCGTGACGGCGGCACCCGGCCCGGCACCGAGGCGTTCGACACGCTGCTCGGCGCCTGGCTCGACGACTTCGAGACGCGCGGAGTGCGTGAGGTCGGGTTCGGCTACCTGCTCCTGCGCCGCTCGGACGGGGTGCCGACCCTGCGGCGCTTCGAGCGCATCCACGGCTCGCTGGGCGCAAACGAGGCCGGCCTCGGGGTGGCGCTGGATGCGGCGCTCGCGGCCCACGACCTCCAGTCCGCGCTCGACGACGACACGCTCGCCGCGTTGAGACTGGTGGTCGCGGGCGATGTGACCGAGGAACGTCACCTCTGGCCCGGCTCCGACGCTCCCACCGCGATCCTGCTCCGCCAGGGCGGCGGTTTTGGTCGCACCGTCTCGGCCGACACCGGCCTCGCGGCTCTGGTCGGCGCGAGCGACGGCGAGCTGAGCGTCGCCGCGATCGTCGCGGCCCTCGCCCAGCTGCTGGAGGTGGACGAAGCCGACCTCCGCGACGACCTGCTGCCCGCGGTGCGCGGGATGCTGGTCGACGGCCTGCTCACGCTCCCGGCCGAGGGGTGACCTGCCGAGCAGCACGGGCCGAGGGCTGAACGCTGACCGTCAGCCGGCCGCCTTCTCCAGGAGCGCGGCGATGATCTTCTCGTCGGCCGGGGTCAGCTCGACGACCGCGAATGCGGTCGCCCACATCGTCCCCTCGTCGAGCTGCGCCGGGTCGTTGAAACCGATCGTCGAGTAGCGCGCCTTGAACTTTGTGGCGGGCTGGAAGAAGACGATGTTCTTGCCGTCCTTGGCATAGGCCGGCATCCCGTACCAGGTCTTGGGTACGAGCGCGGGCGCGTGCTCGGCGACCAGCTCGTGGAACCGCCGGGCGATGACCTGCTCCTCGGGTGTCATCTCGGCGATCTTCGCCTGGACCTCGGCGGCGTCGGCGGCCGCCTGTTCCTCCTTCGAGAGCTTCTTCGACGCGCGCTTGGCTTTGATCTCCTGGGCGCGCTCCTTCATGGCGGCGCGCTCCTCGGCGGTGAAGCCGTCGTCGTCGGACTGTGCGGGGCTCATGGTGTCTCCTCCTGCGGGTTCTGGTGACCCCAGCCTCCCGCATCCGAGCGCGCTCCGCTTCTCGGATCCTGCTCACCACCTCCACACCCCCTGCGATGTGGACCGAATGTCGGGTTTCGGCGCGCGATACTCGACATTCGGTCCAAATCGGGTGGGGTCAGGCGCCGAAGGCGGCGCGGCGGAAACCGCGGGCGCGGTGTTCCTCGGGCAGGTAGGGGCCGTTGCCGAAGATCTTCTCGCGCAGCGTGCCCGCGCGGTACTCGGACTGCATGATGCCGCGACGCTGGAGCTCGGGCGTCACGTGGCCGACGAAGTCCTCGAAGGAGCCGGGGGAGACGACGTACTGCACGTTCATCCCGTCGACTCCGGCGTCCTGCCAGGCCTCGACGTGGTCGGCGATCTGCTCCGGGGTGCCGACGACCCGCAGGTTGCCGAACCAGCGGACGAGTTCCCCGATCGTGTAGTCGGATCGCGGGGACATCGCGATCAGCTTGGCGACGATCCCCTCCTGGCCCTCCGGCCGCTTCGCGATCTCGCCGATCGGCTCCTTCGGGTCGAGCTGCCCGAAGTCGTAGCCGAGGAAGACGCTCTGCTTCGCGAGGTTGGCGTCGATGCTCTGGAAGTCGGTGATCTCCTCGTGGAGGCGCTTCGCCTCCTCCTCGGTGCTCCCGACGACGAAGCCGAGGATGCCGAACAGCTTCACGTCCTGCGCCCGCCGTCCGTGCCGCACGGCGGCGGCGCGCACGTCGGCGACGACCGGCGCGGCCTCGGCGGGGCTGAGCGCGTTGATGAACAGGCCCTCCGCGTTGCGCCCGGCGAAGTCGCGGCCGCGCGGCGAGACCCCCGCCTGGATGAGGAACGGCGTCCGTTGCGGCGACGGCTCGGTGAGGTGCGGGCCGACCACGTCGTAGAACGGGCCGACATGGTTGATCTCGTGCACCTTCGCCGGGTCCGAGTACTGCTTGCGGGCGAGGTCGCGCACGACGGCGTCGTCCTCCCAGCTCGCCTCCCACAGCTTGTAGACCACGTCGACGTAGTCGTCGGCGCGGGCGTAGCGGTCCTCGTGCTCCGGGAGGCCGGCGAGGCCGAGATTGCGGCCGGCGCCGGGAAGGAAGGTGGTGACGATGTTCCACGCGATGCGGCCGCGGGTCAGATGGTCGAGTGTCGACATCTTGCGCGCGAACGCGTATGGCGGCTCCTGGAGGATGTTCTGGGTGAGCACGAAGCCGAGATTCTCGGTCGCGTACGCGAGGGCCGGGATGAGCTCGCCCGGGTCGTTGATCGGGAACTGCATGCCGCTGTAGACCGCGCGCTCGCGCGAGTTCTCGAACGCCTCGTAGGGCGCGAGCACGTCGGCGAAGAACAGGGTGTCGAAGCGCCCCCGTTCCAGCAGCCGGGCGATGTCGGCCCAGTAGTCGACCGAGTTGTAGTCCAGCTGCTTGCTGCCCGGCCAGGCCCACATCCCCTGGTCGTGGTGCGAGACGGAGAAGATGTTGAAGGCGTTGAAGATCATCCGCTGCCGGTCGGCCATGGTCAGGCCACCTCGTCGTTCTCGGCGGGGGTCTCGACGACGCCGAGCACCTCCTTGCCGATCTCGCCGGCGAGCACCTCCGTCGAGTACGCCATGAGCTGTCCGGCCTGGGCGTTGCGCAGGTGGCGCTGGATCGGCGACTGCGTGAGGTAGCCGGAGGCGCCGCCGACTCGGACGCCGAGCTGGGCGACCTCGACCGCGATCTTGTTCGCCAGGTACTTGGAGCGCGACAGGTTCGGGAAGAACTGCGGGCGGCCGGCGTCGGCCTCGGCGAGCGTGCGCTGGAAGAAGGCGTGCACCGCCTCGAGCCGCGACTGGGCATCGGCGACCTCGTGCTGGATCCACTGCTGGTGCGAGAGCGGCCGGCCGAGGATCGAGCGGTTCTTCGCGTGATCGACCAGTGCGGCGAGGGCGGCGTCGGCGATGCCGAGGGAGATCGCGGGCAGCCCGGCAGGGACCGCGGCGAAGTCGCCGGGTCCGGGCGCACGGCCGCGGTTCTCCTCGCTCAGGAGCGTGTCGCTGAACGACAGGAGCTGGCTGCGGGTGCCGCGCAGGCCGAGGGTGTCCCAGATCGGGATGATGGTCACCGTCTCGTCGGGCACGACGGCGAAGAAGGTGGGGGCGTCGTCGACGAGGGCGTTGACCAGCAGGTAGTCGGCGATCTCGCTGCCGGAGACGAAGCGCTTGGCGCCGTCGAGGAGCCAGCCGCCCTCCGTCGGTCGCGCGGCCTGCTGCGGGTTCAGGAAGCGGTTGCCGCTGGTCGGCTCCGAGAGCGCGTTGGCGAAGCGCTTGCCCGCGAGGAACTCGTCGGCGAAGAACGAGCCCTTCTTCTCGCGGGTCAGCTCGGCGAGTCCGACACCCGCACCGGTGTGCATCGTCACGATGGTGGCGATCGACGGGTCGGCCGCAGCGAGCACCCGGACGACCTCGCCGAACGCCTGGTAGCTGATCCCCTCGCCGCCCAGGTGCGCCGGGAGGGTCGCCCGGCTGAGGCCGGCCTCGTGCAGGGCGGCGAGGCTGTCGACCGCGATCTCGGCGCGCGCGTCGTGCTCGGCCGCTTCGGCCTCGAAGCCGGTGGCGAGTGCTCCGATCCGATCGAGCAGGTCGCGCTCGGCGTCGGGGAGGTCGTACAGGCCGGTCGGGGCCGGGCGGCTCGGGATCGGGCTGTTTAGGGCGGGATCGCTCGGGGTAGCGGTGGTCGGGGCGGTCATCGGGCTCCTTCGGGCTCGGGTGCGGTTTCGGGGGTGGGGGCGGAGGCGTCGACGACGGTGGTCGCCGCGGCCGCGGTGGCCGGGGTGCCGCGGGTGACGGCGCGGCGACGCCGCCCGACGCGGCGGGACACGACGCAGAGCACGACGAGGGTCGCCAGGTAGGGGAGCGCCTGGAACAGCTCGACCGGCAGGCCGAGGCTCTGCGTCTGGGCGAGCAGCGCCAGCGAGTTGAAGAACGAGAACAGCAGCGCGCCGGCGACCAGGCCGAACGGAGTGCGGCGGCCGATGATCACGACCGCGAGCGCGACGAAGCCGGCGCCTCCGGTCATCCCGGGCGAGAAGGTCCCGATGCCGGCGAGAGGCACGGTCGCGCCCGCCAGCCCCGCGAACCCGCCGGCGATGACGGCGGCGCCGAGCCGGAAGCCCGTCGGCGAGATGCCGCGGGTGCGCGCCACCCCTTCGTCATCGCCGACCGCGCGCAGCCGCAGCCCGAACCGGGTGTGGTCGAGCACCAGCCAGGAGAGCACGACGAGCACCAGGGAGAGGTAGAAGAAGACGCCGGCGTGGGCGAGCCCCGGACCGATGACCGGGAGGGCCTCGATCAGCGGCAGGTGCAGCGGCGGCTGGGTCTCCACGGTCTGGTTGGTCGAGCCGGCCGGATTCAGCGCCTGGTAGAGGAACACGCTCAGCCCCGCGCCGAGGAGCCCGATCGCGATGCCGACGATGACGATGTCGGCCTTCGCGACGGCCGAGGCGACCCCCATCAGCAGCCCCAGGAGGAGGCCGGCGAGGATCCCCGCGAGCACCCCCACCCAGACGCCGCCGAGGTGGGCTCCGAGCACACCGAACACCGCGCCGACGAGCATCATCCCCTCGATGCCGACGTTGAAGCCGCCGGTGCGTTCCAGGAAGATCTCGCCGAGCCCGGCGATGACGATCGGCGCGCAGAGCGCGAGCGCGCCGGAGAGCACGACGGTCCAGAACTCGACGGCGCTCATGCGGCCACCTTCTCCGCCCGGGCGGCGACGGTCGCGGCCTTCTCGCGCCGGCCGAGGTGCAGCGCCGCGAGCGCCAGGGCCGCCGTCAGCAGCAGGATGCCCTGGGTGACGGTGCCGATCGCGGTCGGCGTCGTCCCGGTGGCGATCTGCACGCCGGCGGCCCCGGTGCCGAGCGCGGAGTACACGATGGCGGCCAGCGCGATCCCGAGCGGGTTGCCCCGGCCGAGCACGGCGACGGCGAGCCCGGCGAAGCCGATGCCTCCCGAGACCGAGGGTTCGAGCCGTTGGGTGACGCCGGCGACCTGCATCCATCCCGCGAGGCCCGCGGCGGCGCCCGAGACGAGGAGGGCGATGAGCACGGCGGAGCGCGGCGTCAGCCCGAGTCGCGCGGCGAGCACCGGGCGCGACCCGTAGACCTCGAGCACGAACGCCTGCCGCGTGCGCGACCACCACCAGGCGCCGAGCAGGATCAGCGCGACGATGACGATGCCGACGTGGATGCGTCCGCTCACCGGCAGCTGCGGGAGTTGCGACGGCAGCGGCAGGGGCGGCGATTGCGGGCTGGCGTTGGTCGCCGGGTCCCGCAGCGCCGTGCGCAGCAGGTAGGTCAGCAGCGAGACGGCGAGGTAGTTGGCGAGCAGGGTGAAGAGGATCTCGTTGACGTTCCAGCGGATCTTCGCGACGGCCGCCGGGAGCGCCCAGAGCATCCCGCCGACGACGCCCGCGGCCGCGCCGAGCGGCAGCGCGAGGGCGGGGCTGGCCTCCGGGCCGAGCAGGAGGGCGACGACGGTCGAGAGGATGGCGCCGACGATCAGCTGCCCTTCGGCTCCGACGGTGACGACGCCCGCGCGCAGGGCGACGGAGACGCCGATGGCGACCAGGGTGAGCGGGGTGGCGTTCGAGAGGGTCTGGGTGAGGTTGTAGCCATCACCGAAGGCGCCGGTGAACCAGCCGCCGAGCGCCGTGCCGAGGTCCCCGCCGGTGGCGACGACCAGGACGAGCACGATGGCGAAGCCGGACACGATGTAGAGGGCGGCGACGATCGGTTCACGGCGGCGGCGCAGCCACGGGACGAGGGCGGTCACGTCGTGGCCTCCCCGCCGGTGCCGGTCGTCCCGGGCCCGACCGTGCCGAGTCCGGCCATGCCGCGCCCGACGCGGGCGCTGTCGAAGTCGGCGGCGTCGAGACTGTCCACGATGCGTCCCTTCGAGAGGATGAGGATGCGGTCGGCGAGATCCCGGATCTCGTCGGTGTCGGCGCTGACCAGCAGCACGGCGGTCCCTGCCGCGGCCGCCGCCCGCACCTCGCCGCGGATCACGGCGCTGGCGTGCAGGTCGAGACCCTGCGTCGGGCCGTGCAGCACGGCGACGGCGGGTGCTCCGTCGAGCTCCCGTCCGACGAGGAGCTTCTGCTGGTTGCCCCCGGAGAGCGCGCCGGCGGGGAGGTCGGGGTCGCGGGGGCGCACATCGTGGCGTTCGAGGAGCGCCGTGGTGAAGCTGCGCACCGCACGGGTGTCGATGCGTCCGCGCCGCAGGAACCGGCCGCGCAGCCCGAGGCTGCGCAGCACCGCGGAGCGGGTGAGCGGGGCGTCGGGCAGCAGGGCGTCGATGCGGACCTCGGGCACGTAGGCGAGGCCGGCCTGGGCGGCGCGGTCCGGCCGGCCGGCGATCGCGGCGCCGTCGACCGCGACCGCACCGGAGCGGAGGGGGAGGATTCCGGCGGCGGTCTCCGCGAGCGCGGTCTGACCGTTCCCGGCGACGCCGAGCACACCGACGACCTCGCCGCCGCGCACGGTCAGGCTGACGCCGTCGATACCGCTGCCCGCCGTTCCCGTCGTCGCCGCGGTCAGTTCGAGACGCGCCGTGCCGGTGATCGCGTGCGCGCGGCGCGGCACCGGGGGAACGCTGCCGACCATCGCCCGGACGAGGTCGTCGTCGGAGACGTCGGCGACCGGGGAGGAGAGGGTGACGTGACCGTGCGAGAGCACGGTCACGGTGTCGGCGACGAGACGCACCTCGTCGAGCCGGTGGGTGATCAGCAGCACGGCGTAGCCGGCGGACGCGAGCGAGCGCACGCGGTCGAAGAGCGCGGCGGTCTCGAACGGGCCGAGCGCTGAGGTCGGCTCGTCGAGGAGCAGGATGCGTGCCCCCTGGGCCAGTGCGATGGCGAGCTCGCCGAGCTGGCGCTGCGCGAGGCCGAGCTCGCGCACGCGCACGTCGGGCTCGATGGCGAGTCCCGCCGAGCCCGCGGCCTCCCGCAGCAGACGGGCGGCGCGACCGCGTCGGGCGAGTCGCTCCGGCTGCCCGAGGATGAGATTCTCCGCGAGGGTGAGCTCGGGGATCAGGCTGAGCTGCTGCGGCACGAGACCGATCCCGTGTCGGATCGACGAGGCACGTCCGGAGAAGGCCACGGCCTCGCCGTCCACGGTCACCGTGCCCGCGGTCGGCTGCTCCAGACCGGCGAGGATCTTGAGGGCCGTGGACTTGCCCGCGCCGTTCTCGCCGACGAGGGCGTGGATGCTGCCGGGCTGCACGGTCAGGTCGACGGCATGCAGCACCTGGGCGCCTCCGTACGACTTGGAGGCGCCCAGGAGGGCGAGGGAGGTGGTCATCGTGTGGCTGCGGTCTGCCTGGTCGTCAGCCGATGGCCGGGATGGTGACCTCGCCGCTGGCGAGCTTCTTCGCCAGGTCGTCGACCTGCGCGGCGATGTCGGTGGGCAGGCCGGGAGCGGCGTCGACCGCGTTGATGTCGGCGAAGATCAGGCCCCTGTTGGCGATGGTGGAGGTGTACGAGTGCGTGCCGAAGTCACCCTTCTTCAGGTGCCCGACGATCTCCTCCAGGGTGGGGGTGAAGTCCAGCTTCACCAGACCGACGTTCACGGCCTTCGCGTCGGAGGACGAGGTGCTGGAGGCGCCGAGGGTGGCGATGCCGCCGGCCTTTGCGGCAGAGAGGACACCCGAGGTGTAGCCCTCGGCCCCGGTGACGATGAGCTTGGCGCCGGCCGCGATCTGGGCCTTCGCGGCCTGGTTCGCGAGGGTCGGATCCTCCCAGCTGCCGGTGAAGATCGGCTTCAGCTCGGTGGCCTCCGGGTTGGCGGCCTTCAGGCCGACCGACAGCGCCTTGTAGGAGGTCTCGTTGAACGGCGCGAGCTGGCCGTCGACGACGCCGAGGGGGGAGAGGCCGGTCTTTCCCGCGACCCAGCCGGTCAGGTAGCCCTGCTGGTCGCTGGCGTAGGTCCAGGTCTCGACGTTGGCGGTGGCCTTGTCCAGGATGTCGGCGGATCCGGTGGCGACGAAGTGGGCCTTCGGCAGCTCCTTCGCGACGGTGAACACCGAGTTGCTGAAGTCGAGGCCCCAGCCGATGATCAGGTCGTACCCCTGCGAGGCGTACTGGCGGAAGGCCGCCTCGGCGTCGGAGGAGCTGGTGACCGACTCGCGGATCTGAGCGGTGATCTCGCCCTTCTTCTCGAGGGCGTGGGCCGCGTCGGCGGCGTACTGGTTGAAGCCGCCGTCGTTGGCGAGGCCGCCGAGCACGACGGCGACCTTGGGCTTGTCCGCGGCGGCGGACGTCGAGCCGGCGCTGGCGCCGGAGGAGCAGGCGGCGAGCACGGCCACGAGGGGCACGGCGAGCAGCGGGGCGAGCAGGGAGCGCAGCTTCATGGGGGTCGAGAGCCTTTCGGGGATCGCGGGGGAGCGAGGTCGCGGGACGGGTGCGGTGCAACTTGTCGATAAGTGTGCACGGCTGCCCGCTCCGACCGCGATGCGCCGCGTAACGAAACGCCACAGAGCCCGTCGGCAGACGTCAGACGGCGTCCCACGGCGGTCGCACGGTGCGCGCGAACGAATAGCGCACGACCTCCGGGAGGTGGTGCTCGAACGCGTAGAACAGCCTCCGGCCGCTCACCGAGACGCCGATCAGCTCGAAGGTGAGCACCGGCGTCCCCTCTGGCCGCCCGAGCAGTTCCGCCTCCCGGCCGCCGAGGGCGGCGGCGCCGGGCGTGGCGACCTCCCACACCAGCGATTCGCCCCAGACCTGTCCGACCGCGGTGAACACCGATTCGTCGAGCTCGCGCTCGGTCGCGTCGGGAAGCAGCAGGTATCCGGAGGCGAGCATCGCCGGCTCGCCGTCGGCCCGCCAGCGCTTGACGCTCCGCAGCGCGGGATGGCCGGACTCCACATCGAGCAGCGCGGCGATCCGCTCCGGGAGGGGCACGATCGCGGAGTCGAGGATCTCGACGTCGGCGCGGTACCCCATCCGGGAGAGCAGCACGGTGTGCTCGAACTGGTCCTCGAGCCGCACGCTCATCCGCAGCGCGACGGGATCGACCGTGGTCGCGGCCCCCTGCCGACGGCGCAGGATGCCCTGCCGCTCCAGCTCCGCCAGCGCGTTCCGCAGCTGCTGGCGGGTGCAGCCGAGCCGCGCGGTCAGCTCCAGCTCGCCGGGCAGCGGGGCGTTCGCGGCGGCCGCCTCCCGCACCTCGCGCAGCAGCTCGTTGTGCAGTCGTCGGTCGGTCACGGTCCCGAACCTATCCGGCGGCGAGGGTCGCGGCCAGCTCGTCCGTCATTCGGCGCTTCGTGTCGTCGTCGGCGAAGGAGGAGGTGATCGACGCTGCGGCGAAGCCCGCCAGGTCGTCGCGACCGAGGCCGAACGCGTCGGCGCAGACGGCCCAGTCGGCCTCCAGGGTGGTGCCGAGCAGTCCGGGGTCGTCGGTGTTGACCGTCACGTGCACACCGGCGTCGCGCAGCACGAGCAGCGGGTGCTGCGCCCAGTCGTCGTAGATGCCGAGCACGATGTTCGACCGCGGGCACACGCCCACGGGGATGCGCTCGTCCGCCAGCCGACGCAGCAGCTCCGGATCCTCGACCGCGCGGATGCCGTGGTCGATCCGCTCGGCGTGCAGCAGGTCGAGCGCGTCCCTGACGCCCTCCGGCCCGCTCGACTCGCCCGCGTGGACGGTGCGTCGCAACCCGGCGTCGCGGGCGATCGCGAACGCGTCGGCGAAGCGGGCGCTCACCCGTCCGGAGTCGCGTTCGTCGCCGTCGATCGACAGCGCCACGACGTGCCGGGGGTGGGTGGACGCCAGCCATTCCGCCGCCTCCCGGCCGGCGCTCGCCGACTGCTGCCGCAGCAGGGAGTAGGCCAGCCGCACGGGCGCGAGACCGTCCTGCTCCGCCTCGTCGATGCCCGCCGCCAGCGCGTCGAAGAGCGCGGGGATGCGTCCCTCCCACGCGCTCCAGTGCGTCGGATTGATGATCGCGTCCGTATAGCGGATGCCGGAGGCGGTCTGCCGGGCGGCGAAGGTGTACGCGTGCCGCGCCGCCTGTTCGGGGGTGCGCACCAGCCCGCACTCCCAGTCCAGGAAGCGCAGGAACGCTCCGAGATCGCCGGCCCCGCCCGTGTCGTGGTGCGTCGTGATGTCGAACAGCGTCGCCGCCGGCCCGGGCAGCGGCTCGCCCGCGGCCTTCGCGAGGTCGAGCAGGTCGACCAGCCCGAAGTGGCCCTCCAAGTGCACGTGCACCTCGGCCTTGGGGAGCGCGCGGATCCAGGATTCGTCGATGCGCGGCTCGTCGATGCGCGGCTCGTCGGTGCGCGCTGCGCGGTCGGCGGTGCCGTCCGGAGCGCTGGCGGAGAGGACGGTGGTCATCGTGGGCGGCGGCGTCCTTTCGAGCGGGCAGGGAGGGCGGAGCGAGCCGACTCTAGCCGCGGTGCGGCTTGTTGACAAGTTGGGGACGATGATGGCGCACGTGTCGACCGCCCGAGTCGAGCGGCTTCCGCTACCGGCCGCCCTCGCGCTTGCGGTGCCGCTGCGCCACGGCCTGCTCGCCGTACGGGTAGCTGTCCGTGCGCGGGGCGCTCGCGTCGTCGAGCGTGCGGCGCAAGTCGTCCGGAAGTACGATGTCGGCGGACCCGAGGTTGTCGTCCAGCTGGTCGACCGTGCGCGCGCCGAGGATGACCGAAGTCACCGCGGGCCGATCCGCCAGCCAGCGCAGCGCCACCTGCGACGGGCTGGCGCCGATCGCGGCGGCGACGTCCGCGACCGCGTCCACCACCTCCCACGTGCGCGGATCCGCGTTGCGGGCGTCCCACGCCTCCATGCCGCGCGTCGGGTTCTCGCCGAGCCGGGTCGCGCCCGTCGGGTCCTCGTCGCGCCGGTACTTGCCGCTCAGCCAGCCGCCCGCGAGCGGCGACCACGGCAGCAGCCCCATCCCGGCGTCGACTGCCGCGGGCACGATCTCGTGCTCGATGCCGCGGACCAGGAGGTTGTACTGCGGCTGCAGGGTGACCGGCGGCGACCAGCCGTGCTCCGCCGCGAGGCGCACGGCCTTGGTCAGCTGCCAGCCGAGGTAGTTCGAGAAGCCGTAGTACGAGATCTTCCCGGCGGAGACGGCGTCATCGAGGAAGCGCAGGGTCTCGTCGAGCGGGGTGAGGCCGTCCCACGCGTGCAGCTGATAGAGGTCGATGTGGTCGACGCCGAGCCGGCGGAGCGAGTCGTCGAGAGCGCGGCGCAGGTGTGTGCGTGACAGGCCCAGGTCGTTGGCTCCGGGGCCCATCGGGAACCGGCCCTTGGTCGCGAGCACGATGGCGTCGCGGCGGCCGTGGTTGCGGGCCAGCCAGCGGCCGATGATCGACTCCGAGGCGCCCGAACTGTACACGTCGGCGGTGTCGACCAGGGTGCCGCCGGCGTCGAGATAGCGCTCGAGGATGGCGTGGGAGGTCGGCTCGTCCGCCTCCGCTCCGAACGTCATGGTGCCGAGCGCCAGCTCCGACACCATCGTCCCGCTGTTTCCGAGGTTGCGAAGATCCATACGCGCGACGCTAGCCCTGCGCCGATCGCTCGCCTAGCGTTCGGAGGGATGAAGCTCCTCCTGATCTCCGACACCCACGTCCCGACGCGCGCGCGGTCCCTGCCCGCTCCGGTGCTCGACGCGGTCGACCGGGCCGATGTGGTCGTCCACGCCGGCGATTGGGTCGACGCCGCCACCCTCGACCTGCTCCAGGCGCGGGCGCGGCGGCTCGTCGGGGTCTGGGGCAACAACGACGGGCCTGCGTTACGCCGCCGGTTGCCAGAGGTCGCCCGGGTCGTGCTCGGCGGGCTGCGGTTCGCCGTCGTCCACGAGACCGGCCAGGCGACCGGCCGGGAGGCGCGCGCCGACCGGGACTTCCCGGAGACGGACGTGCTGGTCTTCGGCCACTCCCACATCCCCTGGGACACGGTCTCCCCGGCCGGGATGCGCCTCCTGAACCCGGGATCGCCGACCGACCGCCGTCGTCAGCCCGCGTGCACCTACCTGACGGCGACCGTCGCGGACGGCGCGCTCGCCGACGTGCGGCTGGTGCCGGTCAGGCGGGCTTCGGAACGACCGTGAGCACCCGCTCGATGTACTCGAAGAACGAGACCATGAAACCCCGCAGGAACGCCTCGGTCCCCTCGTTCGTCACGGTGCCGTCCTCCTCGATCAGACCCGGCTTCAGCTGGAGGTAGGCCTCGGGGGCGTTCATCTGCGGCGCCTGGAGGAAGCTGAGCACGCTGCGCAGCTGCTGCTGGGCGACGGCCGTGCCGATCGCCCCCGTCGAGGCGCCGATGACGGCGGAGGCCTTGCGGGCGATCACATTCTCGCCGTGCGGCCGGCTCGCCCAGTCGATCGCGTTCTTCAGCGCTCCGGGGATGGACCGGTTGTACTCCGGCGTCACGAAGAGGAGGGCGTCCTGGGCGGCGATGGCGGCCTTGAAGGCGCGGGCCGACTCGGGGAAGTCGCCGTCGAGGTCGCGGTTGTAGAGCGGGAGCCCGCCGATCGGGATCTCGGTGAACTCCAGCTCCTCCGGGGCGAGCCGGATCAGGGCGCGTGCCAGCCGGCGGTTGATGGACTGCGTGGAGAGGCTGCCGACGAAGTAGCCGACCCGGTAGGGCGGTTGGAGGGTGTTGATCGTTGCCATGCCGCCAGAGTGCACCAGCCCACGGTCGAGGGGAAGTCCCGACCAGGGCACCGGGACCGGCAGGAATAGGGCATCTGCCCGATGCTCGGCCCGGGCCTTAGCGAGCAGTCTGAGGTGGTCGGAACGAGTGAGAGGGATGGACGGATGGGACTGCTCGAAGAATACGTGACCGCTCGGGTGAACGCGGCGGAGGACGCCCGGCACCGGGCCGAGCGGGAGGTGCTGCGCCAGCGCCGCGAGCGCGTCGTCGTGGTGCGGTGGTGGGATGCGCTGCACGCCCGCCGCACAGTGCGGGGCGCCGGCCGTGCGGCCGCGGTCGCGCCCGTGGCGGCACCGTCCTCGGCACCGTCTGCTGCACCGTCCTCGGCCCCGTCTGCGGCACCGTCCTCGGCCCCCGGGCCGTCGGGTGCGGCGGTGGAGACCGAGGCGGCGCGCGAGCTGGCCCGCACCGCACGGTGACGGCTCTTCTGCCCAGCGCAGAGCCGCCCGCGGAAAGGCCCCGGATGTCGGTGGTGCGTGCCAGCATGGAGGTATGCGAACACCGGCGTCGAGCCCCACGATGATCGGACGGGAGTCCGATCTCGCGGCGCTGCGTGCCGAACTCGAGGCGGTCGCCGCCGGGGGCACCCGCGCGGTGGTCATCGGCGGCGAGGCGGGTATCGGCAAGACGCGGCTGATCACCGAATTCCTCGACCAGGCCTCCGGTTCTGCGCTCGTGCTCCTGGGGCGCTGCGTCGACCTCGGCAGCGACGGCGCCCCCTACGCTCCGTTCGCCGCGGCGCTGCGCCGGCTCATCGAGCTGGTCGGCCTGGACGCCGTGCTGGAAGCGGCCGGCCCGGGAGCGGGCGGCCTCGCGGCCCTCCTGCCCGAGGTCGCCGACCGCACCGCGGTTCCGGCGCGCGCGGGGGCGGAGCGGCTCTACGAACTGGTGACCGTGCTCCTGGAGAACCTCTCCGCCGAGCGTCCGCTCGTGCTCGCGATCGACGACATCCACTGGGCCGACACCTCCACGCTGGAGCTGTTGCGGTTCGTGGTGCGGATGAGCGAGCGCGGGCGGGTGCTGGTGCTGCTGGGCTACCGCAGCGACGAGGTCACGCGCGGGCATCCGCTCCGGGCCTATCTGGCCGAGCTGGAGCGTACGCGCCGGGTCACGCGCTGGGAGCTGGGGCGGCTCGGCCGGGCCCAGGTCGCCGCGCAGCTCGACGTGCTCCTCGGGTGCGTGCCCGACGCGGCGACCGTCGACCAGGTCTACCGGTTCAGCGAGGGGGTGCCGTTCTTCGTCGAGGAGCTGGCCGGTATCGACGGTCTGGCGACCGGCGACGACCTCCCCGAGACCCTGCGCGAACTGCTGCTCGCCCGCTACGACCGGCTGAGCGAGCCGGCGCAGCGACTCCTGCGGCTGGTCTCCGCGGGTGGCGTCTGCGTCGAGCACGACCTCCTCGAGGCGGTGTTCGACGGCACTCCGGAGGCGCTCGACGCCGCAGCACGAGAGGCGGTCGTCGCCCACGTGCTCGCCGCCGACACCACCGAGTACACCTTCCGCAACGCCCTCGTGCGCGAAGCGGTGCACGCCGACCTGCTGCCGGGTGAGCGCACCCGCTTCCACACCCGCTACGCCGAGGCGATGGAGGCCGCGCCGCAGCGCTCGGCCATCCAGCTCTCGACGCACTGGATGGCCGCGCACGACCTCCGCCGCGCCTTCATCGCGTCGATCGCAGGTATGGAGGAGGCGCGCCGGTCGTACGCGTACGCCACGGCCGCGGCGATGGGCGATCGCGCGCTCGAGCTGTGGGAGCGCATCCCCGACGCCGAGGAGCTGGGCGGGCTGAGCCGGGTCGATCTCGTCGCCCGGACGGCGTCGGCGCTGCGCAACGCGGGCGACAACGAACGGGCGCTCGCGCTGGTCTCGGTGGCCCTGGCCGATCCGGCGGCTCTGGAGCCGTCGCGGCTCGCCCGGCTGTTGCGCGACAAGGCGCAATACCTGACGAACCTCAATCGTCCCGGAGGCATCGAGCTGCTCCGGGAGGCGCTGGAGGCCGTGCCGCCCGCCTCGCTTCCGGTCGACGACGCACTGCGACCGCAGCTGCTCGCCGAGCTCGCCGCGCGGCTGATGCTGTCCGCACGGTTCGATGAGGCGGTCGAGACGACCACCCAGGCCATCGAAGAGCTCGGTGACGCCCGGGACGTCCGGCTCTCGATCGCGCACAACATCCGCGGCTGCGCCCTCATCGCCTGCGGCGAGATCGACCGCGGCCTCGCCGAGCTGGAGCGGGCACGAGTGGTCGCCGACGACGACACGGCGGCGCTGCTCCGGCATGCCGTCAACACCTCGGACGCCCTCAACGGGCTCGGCCGCTACGCCGACGCGGTGCAGCTCGCGGAGGCCGGGGCGGCACGGGCGCGGGCGCGCGGGGTGGAGCGGACCTCGGGCGTGATCCTCTCCTCGAACACGATCGAGCCCCTCCTCGCGCTCGGCCAGCTCGCCCGGGCGGAGGCGCTGCTCGACCCGGCCCTCGCGCTCGATCCACCGCCCAGCTTCCGTGCTCACCTGCAGCATCTGAAGCTGTGGCTGACGCTCTGGCGGGGAGACGTGGCGGGAGCCGATGCGCTGCTGCGACGCTGGCGCTCCGGGCTGCGCCTGCAGGGCGATCTGGAGGCCCAATCCTTCCTCGGCGTGGCGCGCATCGAGGCCGAAGTCGCCCTCGCCCGGGGCGACGCCGACCGGGCGTGGCAGGAGGCGCGCGTCGTCGTCGACGCCGGCCACCGGTCCATCCCCGCGAAGGACCTGCCGGTGCTGGCCGCCGCGGCGCGTGCCCTCGCGGACCGCGCGATGGCGGGAGGGTCCGACGACATCCGGGGTGCGGCCGACGACGTGGCGATCGCGTTGGGACGTCTGGCGGACTGGCCGACCGCCGCGGTGTGGGGTCCGATGGTCGCGGCCGAGTTGGCGACCGCGCGCGCCGCGGTCGCGGCCGCCGAGGGTGCCGCCGCCGATCTCGCGGCTCGCGCCGGGACGCCGGGGGAGCACGGGCGGGACGACGCCCGGGCGGCGTTCGCCGATGCCGTCGCCGCCTGGCGGGTCGCCGTCGAGGCGACCACCTCACCGCTCGCGCCGGCGCACCTCCACCCCTACGCGCTCGCGCGCTCGGCGCGGGTGGCACTCGCCGCGGGGGACCGGCCGGCGGCCGATCGGCAGGCCGCCGAGGCGGTGTCCGCCGCGGACGCCCTCGGGTACGGTCTCGTCTCCGCGGCGGCGGCCGCCCTCACCGCGCCGCGCGGGCAGCGCGCCCCGGCAGGAGTTTCGGGGCCGGGCGCTCCGCTGACCGAGCGGGAGGAGCAGGTGCTCGCGCTCATCGAGCAGGGTCTCAGCAACAAGCAGATCGGCGAGCGGCTCTTCATCAGCGCGAAGACCGCCAGCGTCCACGTCTCGAGCATCCTGCGCAAGGTGGGAGCCTCCTCCCGCACCGAGGCCGTCTACCGAGCGGCGCAGACCGTCCGCTGAGCCCGCTGCATCCGGTGAGCCCGCTGAACGCGCTGAGCCGGGTGCATCCGGACCCACCGGCACCGCGGCCGGCGCGCGGCGTTCAGCGTTCGGCGGCGATCGCGCACTGGATGCACAGCTCCGCGGTGGGTCGCGCGCGCAGGCGGTCCACCCCGATCGCGCGGCCGCAGTGCGTGCACAGTCCGAAGCTGCCGTCCTGCAAGCGCGCACCCGCCGCCTCCACCGCGGCGAGATCGGCGGCGGCGTCCGACCGCAGCGCCTGCAGCCTGCTCCATTCGGAGCTGAGGGTCGGCCCCTCCGGGTCGTGCTCGTCGTCCGCGGTCGACTCCGAGCGCGAGGCGAGCAGCGTGCCCAGCGTCTCCGCCAGATGCTCGGCCTCGACCACGTCGTCGTGCCGTCGGCGGTCGAGCACCGCGGCGAACTCGTCCAGCTCGCCGTCGCTCAGACCGCTCACGCCGTAGAGGTCGATCGTTCCTGTATCCGCTCCGGTGTGCATCGGCGCACTCCTTTCCCCCGTCAGAGGGTAACCCCGGCCGAGCCCGTAGGCTCGGATCCGTGCCTTCCTACCGTGTCATCGTGTCCGTCGGTGCCCTGCGCCCCGGCGTCGACCCGCAGGCCGTCGAGCCCGCGGCCGTCGCTGCGGCGGGGGCCCGCACCGTCGTCGAGGCGTCGAGCGTCGACGTGGTCGCCCGCGAGGCGCGGCTCACGGTGCGCTTCGTCGCCGACTCGGTGCCGGAGGCGCTGGCCATCGCGGAGCACACCCTCGTGGGCGTGCAGTCGGTCGCAGCGACGACGGGCTGGCGCCTCACCGAGCGCGTCGGCGGCCGGTGGTTCCGCCGGGCCTGAGTCGCGGGACGTCCGTCCTGCACGTCAGGCGGCGGCGGGCAGCGTCTCCTCAATCAGGGAGACGATCGCCGGGTCGTCGGGCTCCGTGGTCGGGCGGAAGCGGTGCACGGCGCCGTCCGGCGTGACGACGAACTTCTCGAAGTTCCACTTGACCTTGCCGGCCTTGCCCGCGTCGTCCGGGTGGGTGGTCAGCTCGGCGTAGAGCGGATGCGCGGACCGGCCGTTCACCCGCACCTTCTCCATCATCGGGAACGTCACGCCCCAGGTGGTGGAGCAGTACTCCTTGATGGCGTCGGTGGAGCTCAGCTCCTGCAGGAACTGGTTGCTCGGGAACCCGATCACGGTGAAACCGCGGTCGCCGTACGTCTCCTGCAGTTTCTCGAGCTTCTCGTACTGCGGCGCCAGGCCGCAGCGGGAGGCCACGTTCACGATCAGGATGACCTTGCCGGAGTAGTCGGCGAGCGAGGCGGGAGCGCCGTCGATGGTGCTGAAAGGGATGTCCATGAGGCTCATGATGCGAGCGTAAGACAGTGCGGGTGGCCTCGGGGCGCGACGGCGGTGTCCACAGCGAAGACACAGCGGGGACGCACTCCCGCCGGGCTCATTCGTCCCCGTGCGGATGGCGGTGCGCCTGCACCGCGTCATAGGTGAGCTGCAGGGACGGGAGCGAATCGGGGTCGAGCCGCTGGACGATCCGCACGAAGAGGAAGTCCACGACGGCGAGCTGCGCGATGCGGCTCGACATGGCCCCGGGGCGATAGCGCGTCTCGCTCGCGCTCGTCACGAGCACATGGTCGGCGTTCTGCGCGATCGGCGACGTGGGGAAGTTCGTCACGGCGACCGTCGTCGCTCCGGCCCGGCGCGCCGTGCGCAGGCTGTCGACCGCCTCCAGGGTGAGGCCCGAATGCGAGAAACCGATCGACACGGAGCGCTCGGTGAGCAGGGCCGCGCCGGTGAGCGCCAGGTGGATGTCGCTCGTGTTGAAGGCGATGACGCCGATCCGGTGCAGTTTCTGCTGCAGGTCGATCGCGGCGAGGCTGCTGGAGGCGGCGCCGTAGATCTCAATGCGATCGGCGGCGACGACGGCGTCGGCCACCGCATCGAGCGTGGGCACGTCGACGCTCGCGGCGGTCGATTCGATCGCCCGGGCCTCGTGGTACGCGATCTTGGCGAGCACGTCCCGGCCGTCGTCGTCGGGGGAGATCTCGGCATCCGCGACGCCGAACCGCCCGAGGGAGACCTCCTCGCGGCCGCGCGTCGACGCCAGGTCGAGCCGCAGAGCACCGTAGCCGGCGTAGCCGACGGCCTGGCAGAACCGGACGATGGTCGCGACAGACACCGCACAGCGGGCGGCGAGCCCGGTGATCGGCAGGTCCACCACCGCCGCCGGCTCGGCCAGGATCAGCCGGGCGACACGCTGCTCCGAGGGGCGCAGCCCCGGCAGGGCCTGAGCGATCCGTGCGCCGGCATCCATGTTCATCGCGTCCTCTCCCGCGCCCCGGGAGCGAGGCGCCATGTAAACGATATTCCTGCGAATTGAATCCGCGGTAAATTTGCGACAAGGTGTTTCCTGCCGGTGCGCGACGGACCGGCGGGTGCGACGAAGGAGGCAGCCGTGCGGCGGAACGACGAGGGGACCGGCTCATGAGCGTGCTCGCGATCGACATCGGCGGCACAGGATCCCGCGCCACGCTCGGCGGCCAACCTCCGGTCGCAGGTCCCGGCGTGAGCGTCGGGCCGGACGGCATCCGGGTGGCCCCCCTGCTGGACGAGCTCCTCGCGGGCCTCCCCGCGAACCGCCTCGACGCGGCGACCACCGTCACCGTGGGGATGAGCGGACTGCTCGGGCTGACGCCGCCGGACGCGGTGCTGGCCGACCTGCGCCGGCGCTGGCCGCACGCGCGCATCCTGCTCGCCTCCGATGCCGTCACCGCAGCAGCCGCGGCCCTGGGCCTCGAGGGCGGCGCCGTGATCGCCGTCGGCACCGGCGTGGTCGGGCTGGCGACGGACTTCCACGACGTGTGGCGCCGGGCGGACGGCTGGGGACACCTGCTCGGCGACGAGGGCGGCGGCGCCTGGATCGGCCTCGCCGGCCTGCGCGCCGCGGTGCGCGAGCACGACGGGAGGCCCGGCGGGTCATCGGCGCTGCTCACAGCGGCGGCGGACCGGTTCGGGGCGGTCGAGGCTCTGCCCGCCCAGCTGTACACCCGCGACGACCGAGCGGGAGTGCTCGCGTCGTTCGCGCCGGCGGTGGCGGACGCGGCGCGGTCCGGCGACCCGGTCGCGGCGGGGATCTGGACCGATGCCGCCCATGCCCTCGCCGCCACCGCGACGGCCCTGCTCGCCGCGCCGGTGCCGCGCCGGCTGGCCGTGATCGGCGGCGTGACCGGTGTCGGCGAGCTCCTGCTCGACCCGCTGCGCGAACGTCTGGCCGGCACCGCTCCCGGCGCCCGCCTGCTGACCCCGGCGGTGCAGCCGCTCGACGGGGCGCTTCTGCTGGCCTCCGCCGAGGGCCTCCCCGAGGGCGGCCGCCCGCCCTACCTCACGATCGACACCGCTCGACCCGCCGACCCCGCAGGAGCCCGCCCGTGACCGTGTCCACCAGAGCCATCGACCGTCACGCCGCCGCGCACGACGCATCGCACTACCTCCTCGTCCCCGCCGAGGTCGCGCGGCCGGGAACGGCCCAGGAGGTCGCGGACCTCCTGGTCTCAGCACGCACGCGCGGGTTGCCGGTGACGTTCCGCTCCGGCGGCACCAGCCTCTCCGGCCAGGCGGTGACGGCCGGAGTGCTCGCGGACACCCGGCACGCGTTCCGCTCGGCGGACGTGCTCGACGGCGGCGAGCGGGTGCGGGTGCAGCCCGGCATGACCGTCCGCCAGGTGAACGCCCGACTCGCCCGGCACGGCCGCAAACTCGGCCCCGACCCGGCGAGCGAGATCGCGTGCACCATCGGCGGCGTCGTCGCCAACAACTCGAGCGGCATGGCGTGCGGCATCGAGCAGAACACCTACCGCACGCTCGAATCCCTGGTGGTCGTGCTGCCGAGCGGAACCGTCCTCGACACCGCCGCCGTCGACGCCGACGACCGGCTGCGCACCGCGGAGCCCGAGCTGCACGCCGGTCTCCTGGCCCTGCGCGACCGGGTGCGCGCCGACCAGGCCTCGGTCGCGACGGTCGAGCGGTTCTTCGCGATGAAGAACACCATGGGCTACGGCATCAACGCCTTCCTCGACTTCGACACCGCCGTCGACATCCTCGCCCACCTGCTCGTCGGCAGCGAGGGGACGCTCGGCTTCGTGGCCGAGGCGGTGTTCCGCACCGTCACCCTCCACCCGGCGGCGACGACCGCGCTCGCGGTGTTCCCGACCCTGCGCGCGGCGACCGCCTCCCTCCCGGCGATCGTCGCGACGGGCGCCGCCACGGTCGAGCTCATGGACTCGACCTCGCTGCGCCTGGCGGCCCGCGCCGATGACGCCCCCGCCGAGCTGCGGGAGCTGACGATCGACGACCACGCGGCGTTCCTGATCGAGTTCCACGGCGCAGACGCCGAGGCCGCGGAGGCTGCCCGCGCGCTCGCAGCGCCCGTGCTCGACGAGCTGCGGCTCAGCCTCCCGCTGCGGTTCACGACCGATGCTGCGGAGCGCGCGGCCCTCTGGCACATCCGCAAGGGTCTCTACACGACCGTCGCCGAGGCGCGCGCGCCCGGGACGACGGCGCTGCTGGAGGACGTCGTCGTACCCGTGCCGACCCTCCTGGACGCCTGCGCGGGTCTGCGCGACCTCTTCGCCGCCCACGGCTACGAGGACAGCGTGATCTTCGGGCACGCCAAGGACGGCAACATCCACTTCATGCTCAGCGAACGGCTGGGCGACCAGAAGGGTGTCGACCGGTACCGCGCGTTCACCGACGACATGGTCGAGCTGATCCTCGGCCTCGGCGGCTCGCTCAAGGCCGAGCACGGCACCGGCCGCATCATGGCCCCATTCGTGCGTCGGCAGTACGGCGACGAGCTCTACGGGGTGATGCGGGAGGTCAAGCGGCTGTTCGACCCGCACGGCATCCTCAATCCGGGGGTGCTGCTGAGCGACGACCCCGACTCCTACCTGCGCGACCTGAAGACCGCGCCCGAGGTCGAGAGCGAGGTCGACCGCTGCGTGGAGTGCGGCTACTGCGAGCCGGCCTGCCCGTCGCGCGACCTCACGCTCACCCCGCGCCAGCGCATCGTGCTGCGGCGGGAGCTGCGTGCCGCCGAGCTGGCGGGGGATGACGCGCTCGCCGCCGAGCTGCGGGACGACTACGAGTACGCGGGGGTGCAGACCTGCGCCGTCGACGGCATGTGCCAGGCGGTCTGCCCGGTCAACATCAACACGGGCGACCTCGTGCGCCGACTGCGCGGCGAGTCCGTCTCGCGCGTCGCGGCGGGGGCGTGGGATGCCGCGGCCGCCGCGTGGGGTCCGGTCAGCCGGGCCGGTGGCGCCGCACTGACCGTCGCCGGTGCTCTGCCGGCGCCGCTGGTGCGGGCCGTGACCGACCTCGGCCGCGCCGTGCTCGGCTCCGACACCGTCCCGCGCTACGACGCAGGCCTCCCGCGTGGCGGCGAGCGCCGGGTGCCATTGCGCGCCGCCGAGCCGCAGGCGGTGTTCTTCGCCGCCTGCATCGGCACGATGTTCGGCGCCGAGGGCGACGGGATCGGTTCGACGGCGGCGTTCCTCGCCCTGTGCGAGCGCGCCGGCGTCGAGGTGACCGTGCCGGACGGGGTCGCATCGATGTGCTGCGGCACCCCCTGGAAGTCGAAGGGCTTCCACGACGGCCACGAGCGGATGTCCGAGCGGGTGCTGCCGGCGCTGCTGGAGGCCTCCCGCGGCGGTGAGCTGCCGGTCGTCTGCGATGCGGCGTCCTGCACCGAGGGGCTGGAAGCGATGCGCGACGCCGCCGCGGCAGCGGGCGGGCCGTTCGCGCGGCTGCGGTTCGTGGACTCCGTCGACTTCGCCGCCACGACCCTGCTCCCGGCGCTCGACGTCGTGGAGGCGCTGCCGTCGCTCGTGCTGCATCCCACCTGCTCGACCGGGCGGTTGGGGGTCGACGGTGCGTTGCGCCGGGTCGCCGAGGCGGTGGCGCAGGAGGTGACGATCCCGATCGACGCCGGCTGCTGCGCGTTCGCGGGCGACCGGGGGTTGCTGCATCCCGAGCTGACCGCGTCCGCCACGGAGCGGGAGGCGGCCGAGGTGGGCCTGCTGGCGGCGGAGGCCGCCGCGTCCGGCACCGTGACCGCCTACGCGTCGGCCAACCGCACCTGCGAACTCGGGATGTCGCGGGCGACCGGGCAGCGCTACCGGCACATCCTGGAGCTGGTGGAGGAGGCTACGCGACCGACGCCAGCGGCGCCTGCGGGTCGGCGGTCCACTCGCTGAGCGACGCGTCGTAGACCGCCACGTCCGTGCGGCCGAGGACCGCGAGCGCGAGCGCGTCCGCCGTCGCAGCGATCCCGCTGCGGCAGTAGGCGACGATCGGGTCGGTCGAGGCGAGGGCGTCGGCGAACTGCTCGCGCAGCTCCCGGGGCGGCAGGAACGTGTTCGTCTCGCGCGAGACCAGCCGGCCCGCGGGAACGCTGAGGCTGCCCGGGATGTGCCGCGCGGCGAAGTCGCGCGCCGGGAGCCCGCAGAGCAGCGTCGCCGCGCGGTCGCCGGCGGTGATCGCGGCGACCGCGGCCTTGTCCGCCCAGAATCCCGGCCGCTCGACCGCGGTGAAGGGGGCCACCGTGCGCGGCTCGACGTGGCCGCGGGTGACCGGCCGGCCCTCGGCGCGCCACACGGTCGCGCCGCCGTCGAGCACTGCGACCCGGTCGTGGCCGAAGGAGCGGAACAGCCACCAGAGCCGAGCGGCCCACTGGCCGGCGGCGGCATCGTAGATCACGACCGTCGTGTCCTCGTCGACACCGGCGGCCTGGGCGGCGATGGCGAAGGCCGCAGCGGACGGCCGGGTGAACGGGTACGGGCCCGCCGGGTCGCTGAACCCGTCGAGCAGCTCGGCGAACACGGCGCCGGGGATGTGGCCGTCGACGAGGTACTGGTCGAGGCCGCTGACGAAGACCGGTCCTCCGTCGGGCCCGACCGCCGGGACGACGGTCGCGTCGAGCACGACCAGCCCCGCGGAGCCGAGGTGGTCGCACAGCCACTGCGTGGAGACCAGCGGGCCGGCCAGGGCGGCTCCCAGCGCGCTCGAACGGTCGGCGTCTGATGCGGGTGTCGTGCTCACGGGACCACGGTAGGCGGCCCCGCCGACGTTCGGGAGAGCGCCCGCAACGCGGCGTAACCCCGCCCGCGCCCGCGCTCCGCGCCCGCGCTCCGCGCGCGCCCCGCGCGTGGCCGGTCGTGTGCGGGTGGGGCGCGGGCCCGCGAGGGGTGAGTTGCTGCGGTTATTCGCTCGGTTTACCCGCACTTACGCTCCCCTCGCGCGCCAGGGCACGTCGTCCCGCCCGCGAAGGGTGAGTAGTTGCGGGTATTCGCCCGGTTTACCCGCAACTACTCACCCCTCGCGTGGACCCGGCTGTGTGCGGGTGGGGCGCAGGCCCGCGAGGGGTGAGTTGTTGCGGGTATTCGTCCGGTTTACCCGCAACTACTCACCTCTCGTGGGCGGGCCGGGTGGGCGGGCGTCGGGCGCGAGGCGGGCGGCGAGGTGCGGGTCGTGGCGGGTATGCGTGCGGTTTGCCCGCATTTACGCTCCCCTCGCACGGGGCCGGCTGTGTGCGGGTGGGGCGCAGGCCCGCGAGGGGTGAGTTGTTGCGGGTATTCGCCCGGTTTACCCGCAACTACTCACCTCTCGTGGGCGGGCAGTCGAGGCAGGCGGGCGGGCGGGTCAGCACTCGATGACGTTGACGGCGAGGCCGCCCTCGCTCGTCTCCTTGTACTTGGTCGACATGTCGATGCCGGTCTGGCGCATGGTCTCGATCACCGTGTCGAGGGAGACGAGGTGCGAGCCGTCGCCGTGCAGGGCGAGCCGAGCGGCGGAGACCGCGGTGGAGGAGGCGATCGCGTTGCGCTCGATGCACGGGATCTGCACCAGGCCGCCGACCGGGTCGCAGGTGAGGCCGAGGTGGTGCTCCATCGCGATCTCGGCGGCGTTCTCGACCTGGCGGGGTGTGCCGCCGAGCACCGCGCACAGGGCGCCCGCCGCCATCGCGCAGGCCGAGCCGACCTCCGCCTGGCAGCCTCCCTCGGCGCCCGAGATGGAGGCGTTCGCCTTGAACAGGGAGCCGATCGCCGTGGCGGTCAGCAGGTAGCGGCGGATGCCGTCGAGGGTCGCGCCGGGCACGAACCGCAGGTAGTAGTGGGCGACGGCCGGGACGATGCCCGCCGCGCCGTTGGTCGGTGCGGTGACGACGCGCCCGCCGGACGCGTTCTCCTCGTTGACCGCCAGAGCGAAGGCGTGCAGCCACTCCAGAGCCGTCGCGCGTCCCGGATCGTCCTGGACCCGCTCGAGGTGCTCGCGCATGGCGGCCGCCCGGCGTGGCACCTGCAGCCCGCCGGGCAGGGTGCCGGTGCCGGCGAGGCCGTTCGCGACGCACTCGGCCATGGCCTCCCAGATGAGATCGAGCCGTTCGCGGGTCCGCTCCTCGCCGTGCAGGGCGGCCTCGTTGCGGTGGGCGACCTCGCAGATCGGGATGTCGAGGCGCTCGCAGATCGCCAGCAGCTCTTCGGCGGTGTCGTAGGGGAGGGGATGGGAGGCGCGCGCGGCCAGGTCGGCCTCCTCGCCGTCCCGCCGGATGAAGCCGCCGCCGATCGAGTAGTACGTCTCCTCCAGCAGCGGCAGGGGCTCACGGATGCCGTCCGGGCCGCGTCCCCAGGCCCGCAGTGTCAGTGCGTTGGGATGGCCGGGCAGCCGGGTGCGCGGCTCGAAGTCGATGTCGTCACGGGCGAACGGGATCTCCCGCTCACCGGCGAGGAGCAGCGTGGCGTCGTCGCCGAGCCCGCTCCAGGCTCCGCGGACGTCGTCGGGGTGGCAGTTCTCGGGCTGGAGCCCACGGAGCCCGGCGACGATGGCGTCGGGGGTGCCGTGGCCGATCCCGGTGGAGCCGAGCGAGCCGTACAGGGTGCAGGTCACCTGGTCGACGCGGTCGAGGAGGCCGTCCTCGACGAGTCGTACGGCGAATGCGCGGGCGGCCCGCAGGGGTCCGACGGTGTGCGAACTCGAGGGGCCGATGCCGATCGAGAACAGGTCGAAGGCCGAGACGTACGCAGTCACATCGTCCAGTCTACGTCGGCCTGCGCGCACGGAATCCGCGTACGGCCGCGAATCGACGCGGGAATCGTGCGCTTCAGCCGCGGGGTGCGGAGACCACGCGGGAGTCGCCCGGCAGGAACCACGCGGTGTCGAGGCCGCCGCCGCTCTGCGCGAACTCGACCAGGAACTGGCCGTCCTCGTCCGGGCCCTCGATGACCATCCCGGGGTGGCCGTCCCACAGGATCGCGCTGCCGACGCCGATGTCCATGCCGACAGCGTACGCCGAGAAATACGCAACCAGAGTTGACAAACGATCGCAAGCAACTAAAGTTGCTCGCATGACCACCGTGAGCCCTCCTCCCGAACCGCTCGGCGGCGTCGCCGACGGTCTCGCCGCCGTCGTCGCCCTGCGCGAATACGCCGACCGTCTGGAAGACGCCGAGGTCGAGCGTGCCCTCCGTGCGGGCTGGACGTGGTCCCAGATCGCCGACGCGCTCGGCGTCACCCGCCAGGCCGTCCACAAGAAGCACCTGCGACGCGTAGCCGCCGCGGGCATCGAGCTGAGGAGACGCAATGTCTGAGATCCCACCCGGCACCGCGAACAACGCCCCGGGCCAGCCCCTCTCCCGCGCGATGCGGGAGGTCGTCGTGCGGTCCGTCGTCGAAGCGCAGCACCGCAACGCCCCGCTGGTGGAGGCCGAGCACCTCCTGCTCGCCCTCACACGTGACACGGAGTCGCCCGTGCACGACGTGCTCGTCTCGGCCGGCCTCGACACCGCGGGCGTGGAGGCCGCGCTGCAGGCGGAGCGCGAGCTGAGCCTGCGCGCCGCCGGCGTCACCCCGCCCGACCCGGCCCGACTGGTCGCATCGCCGCGTGTGGCCCGGCCGCGCTGGGGCGCATCGGCGAAGGACGCCCTCAGCCGGGCGCACCGCGTCGCCGCCGCACAGCGCCGGCAGCGCTCCGCGCACGCCGATCTGCTCGCCGCCCTGCTCGGTCTCGACCTCGGGACCGTCCCGCGAGCGCTCGAACTCGCGGGCATCGACCGTGCCGCCCTGCTCGCCGGCGCCCTCCGCGCGGGCTAGGCCGCCTGCGCTCTCACACCCGCTTTCACGACCCGACCCACGCTGTAAGCGCCGCGTAAGCGCGCTGAAAGCGGGCCGCGCCACCATCGAGACATCAACCGATCCGAAAGGAAGGACCACCATGACTCGCAGCTCCGAATGGGCGGTCGAAGCCCACGGGCTCGTCAAGGTCTTCGGCGAGAACCGCGCGGTCGACGGCGTCGACCTGAACGTCCGCGCCGGCACCGTCTACGGTGTGCTGGGGCCGAACGGCGCCGGCAAGACCACCACCATCTCCATGCTCGCCACCCTGCTGAAGCCCGACGCGGGCGAAGCCACCATCTTCGGCCACGACATCCGCAAGGAGCAGCAGATCGTCCGCCAGCTCCTCGGCGTCACGGCCCAGTTCGCCTCCGTCGACGAGACCCTGTCGGCCAACGAGAACCTCATGATCTTCGCCCGGCTGCTCGGCCTGAGCGGCCGCGAGGCCAAGGCCAAGACCGCCGAGCTGCTCGAGGAGTTCGGGCTCACCGATGCCGCCAACCGCCCGCTGAAGAAGTTCTCCGGGGGCATGCGCCGCCGGCTCGACCTCGCCGCCAGCCTCATCGCGCAGCCCCCGCTGATCTTCCTCGACGAGCCGACCACCGGCCTCGACCCGCGCACCCGCTCGCAGATGTGGGACACCATCCGGCGCCTCGTGTCGACCGGCTCGACCGTACTGCTCACCACGCAATACCTCGACGAGGCCGACCAGCTGGCCGACCGGATCGCGGTCATCGACCGTGGCCGTGTCGTCGCCGAGGGGACCAGCGACGAGCTGAAGAGCTCTGTCGGTGAGTCGTCCCTGCAACTGCGCCTCGCCGACGCCGCCGACGTGGAGGACGCGCGCCGCGCGATCGCGACGGTGCTCGGCGTCGACGCGGTCGTCTCGCCGGAGGGAGCGCGCCTCACCGCTCCGATGCGCGACGCGGACGCCGTCACCGACTTGTTCATCACGTTCCGCGAAGCGGGCATCCGCCTGGCGGAGATGTCCGTGCAGAAGCCGACCCTCGACGAGGTGTTCCTCACCCTCACCGGTCACGGCGTCGAAGAGGAGACCGCGGACGACGAGTCCGCCGAGACCGACACCGCCTCCGTCGCAGAAGGAGTCCGCGCATGAGCGCCATCGCCACCATCACCCCGCCGTCCGAGCGGAACCTGAAGAACCACGTCAGCGTGCGCCAGACTCTGGCGAACACCCTGACCATGGCCCGCCGTGGCCTGCTGAAGATCAAGCGGACGCCGGAGCAGCTCTTCGACGTCACGCTACAGCCCATCATCTTCACGATCATGTTCGCGCTGCTCTTCGGCGGGGCGCTCGCCGGAGGGGTCACGGCCTACCTGCCGTACCTCATCCCCGGCATCCTGGCCCAGACGGTGATCACCACCTCTGTCGTCACCGGCGTGCAGCTGCGCGAAGACATGGACAAGGGCGTGTTCGACCGGTTCAAGTCGATGCCGATCGCGCGCATCGCTCCGCTGTCGGGCGCACTGCTCGCCGATACGCTGCGCTACGCGATCGCGACGACCATCACGTTCGTCACCGGGTTCGCCATGGGCTGGCGCCCCGCCGCCGGGGTCGGCTTCGTCATCCTGGCCGGACTGCTCGTCATCGTCTGCGCCTGGGCGATCAGCTGGATCTTCGCCTTCTTCGGCGTCATCGCCCGCACGGCGGGCTCGGTCCAGGGGATCTCGTTCCTCGTGCTCTTCCCGCTGACGTTCTTCTCGAACGCCTTCGTGCAGGCGAGCACCCTGCCGGACTGGCTGCAGACCTTCGTGAACATCAACCCGGTGTCGCACCTGGTCACCGCGGTCCGCGATCTGGCCAACAACGGCACGTTCCCCGCCGACGGCTGGTGGGCGCTCCTCGGTGCCGCCGTGATCGTGGCGGTGTTCGCCCCGCTCACCGTCCGCGCCTACATGCGGAAGGCCTGAGCCCGGCGCTCCTGGACAGCGGCCGTCGCACCCTGCGGAGGGGTGCGGCGGCCGCTTTCGCGCGCGGTCCGGGTCAGCGGGCCGGCTTCGCTGATCGCAACAGCTCCAGGCCCCGGACCCAGGCCTCGTCGAGGGTCAGGCCGACGGCCGCCTCCACCGTCTCCGCGACCCGCTGGGCACCCCACGCGGCCGTGATCGGAGCGAGCAGGCGCGCCCGGTGCATGCTGGCGAGGTCCTGGCGCGAGTTCAGCCGGGTCGCCAGCGCGACGAGGGCGAGTCCGGTCTCGACCCATCCGTCGCCCCGGCCCTGCGCGGTGTGGGCATCGAGCATCCACGCGGCGTAGCCCAGCAGCCCGCTTCCGAGCACCGGCTTGTCCACGTACCAGGAGCTCAGCCGGGTGTAGACCAGCACCCGCACGCGGAGCCGGCGCGCGAGCTCGTCCGTCGCCGGCCACGACACCGTGCCCGGCGCGAGCTCGTCCGGGCCGGCGGCGTGCGCGCGCAGGTGCACGACGAGCTCGGCCGCGCCCAGCATCGTCAGCCAGGGGTTGGTCAGCGTCTCCCGCTGTGCGACACCGTCGTCGACGAAGACGCCGACGGCCTCGGCGTAGCGCCGCAGACCGCTTGCGATGTCGCCCTCGGCGAGCGCGATCTCGGCGAGACCGCCGTAGCCGATGCCGTAGTAGTCGACGTAGTCGAATCCGGTGCGGTCGACCTCCACGCTCAGGTAGGTGTCGAGCAGTTCGCGGCCGCGGGCGGTGTCGCCCACGGTGATCGAGTTGATGGCGATGAGCCAGTCGAGCTGACGCAGATCGCCGGCCGCCTGGAGCGGCGCAAGCCCGTCGTGCGCGCGCTGGGCCCAGCGCAGCGCCTCCTCCGGGTTCGCCAGCTGGCTGTGCAGCTGGGCCAGGGCCTGAGCGGCGGAGGCCGTCGACCACGCGTCCCCGACCACCTGGCCGAGTGTGTACGCACGCTGCGCCTCGGCCAGCCCGGCCTGCAGCTCGCCGGCGTTCTCGTGCAGCTGGGCCAGCAGCAGATTGCCCATCACGGCGACGTCGGCCTGGCTCGACGCGGCGTAGTCGGCGAGCATCCGCATCCCCGGGTCGACCTTGCCCGCGACCGTGATGAGGTTCGCCATCGCATTCAGTCGCGGATCGGCGAACGGCCGGACCCGGCGGAGGCGCTTGAGCCGGGCGATCGCCCGGACGGCGGTCCGCAGGTCGACGTAGAGGAACGTCCCGCCGATGATCGTGAAGCAGACGGCCGCGTCCTCGCGCTGCCCGTCATCCGGCTCCCACTCCGCGAGCGCGGCGAGCACGGTCGGGCCGAACCCCAGCACCTCCGAGTGCGCGCTGCGCAGCGACCAGTAGTAGGAGAGCAGGGCGAACACGGCGGCGACGGTCGCGGGACGGCCGCCGTCGAGGGCGGATCGCAGCACGCCGACGAGATTGTCCTGCTCGGCCGTCACCCGGCCGAACGTCGGCACCAGCTCGGGGCCGTGCATCGTCTCCATCATCCGGTGCGCGAACGTCACCGCCCAGGCGTCCATCCCGTCGCGCACCTCGTCGGCCTCACCGGCGGCATCGAGTTCGCGGTCGCCGAACTCGCGCACGGTCTCGAGCATCCGGTAGCGCAGGAGACCGGTGCCGGCATCCTCGGTCACGGCGACGAGGGACTGGGTCACGAGGGCGTCGAGGTCGTCCAGGACCGACCCGGCCCCCGCCCCGGCGACGGCCTCGGCCGCTTCGGCGCTGAAGCCGTCCGGGAACGCGGACAGGCGCCGCAGCAACGCCTGCTCGGAGGTGCTGAGCAGGTTCCAGCTCCAGTCGATCACGGCGAACAGCGTGCGGTGGCGTTCCGGTGCGGTGCGCTCGCCCCCGGTCAGGAGTGCGAACCGGTTGCCGAGCCGGCGCTCGATCTCCTCGACCGCGAGCGAGCGGGTCCGCGCCGCGGCCAACTCGATCGCGAGCGGAAGCCCGTCCAGCCGGTCGCAGAGCCGGGCGACCGTGTCGAGCGGGAGTACGACCCCGGGCCGTGCCGCCCGCGCGCGTTCGACGAAGAGCTCGACCGCAGCGCCGCCTCCCGCACTCGGCAGCGAGTCGAGGGGGTAGACCCGCTCGGCGCCGATCGCCAGCGGGGACCGGCTGGTCGCCAGCACGCGCACGGTCGTCGTCGATTCGAGGATGTCGGAGATGTATGCCGCCGCGGCGTCGACGATGTGCTCGCAGTTGTCGACGATGAGCAGGGTCTCGCGCTCCGCCAGCTGGCCGAGGATGCGCGAGTGGAGGTCGACCAGTGCCCCCGGGTCGCCGGACCGCACCGTGCGGGCCTCCCGGATCCCGAGGGTCGAGGCGAAGGCCAGCTCGATGTCCTCGGCACTGCGCACGCTCGCCAGTTCGACGAAGACGACGGCCGGGGTGTGGATGGCGCGCCGGCCGACCTCCTGGGCCAGCCGGGTCTTGCCGAGCCCGCCCGCGCCGAGGATCGTCGTCAGCCGCGAGGTCGCGATCAGGTCCTCCAGCGCCTGCAGGTCGTACTCCCGCCCGAGCAGGGCGTTCGGCGCGGTGCGCAGGCCGATCCGGAGCTGTTTCGGAGCGGCGACGACGGGTTCGTCCTCGGCGGCGAGGAGGGCCGCGTTGAACGCGACCAATTCGGGCCCGGGCCGGGTGCCGAGTCGCTCGAGCATCGCCTCCTTGAGCTCGGCGAAGGCGAGGAGGGCCTCGCTGCGCCGACCCGCGTCGGCGAGCGCCCCCATCCGCTCGCGCTGCAGCGCCTCGTCGAGGGGGTGGGTCTCGAGCAGCGCGGCGAGGTCGGTCAGTGCGGCGTCGGGGTCGCCGCCGGCGCGCCGGGCGCGGGCGCGCACCAACAGCAGGTCGTCGCGGAGGGAGGCGGCTGTGCGGGCGAGGTCGTCGGCCAGTGGGGCATCGCCGAGACCGGTGCCCGGGTCGCCGCGCCAGAGGGCGAGGGCGGCCGTCGCCTCGCGGTCGGCCGCGGCGGCGTCGCCCGCGGTCAGCAGTGTGCGCGCGTCCGCCAGCCGACGCCGGGCGAGACCCACGTCCGTCTGCTCGGCGCCGATCGCCAGCGCATAGCCGCCCGGTGTCGACTCGACCAGGCCGTCGGCGCTGGAGGTGCGCAATCGGGAGACGAGGGTCTGCAGGGCCGCGCGCTCCTGCCGGGGCGGGGCGTCGTCCCAGAGGTCCGCGACGAGGGACGGCACCGAGAGCGGCCCGCGCGCGAGGGTCAGGGCGACGATGAGCCGCTTGCCGCGCACACCTGTCGGCTCGGCGAGCGCGCCGGAGCGATCCTCCACCAGCACGGGGCCGAGGACGGCGACGCGGGGGGACGAAGGCGCGGACTCCACCCGCCGAGTTTAGCCAGCGCGGGGGTGCGGCGGGTGCGCACGCGCGTAGGCTCGGCGTCATGGCGTTCGACTGGTCGCAGTTCTACGAGCAGCAGGGCGGCCGCACGGTGCGCCCCACCTTCGCGAGCGCGCTCGCCGCGTGGGCCGGCGAGCCCGGGGACGCGATCGATCTGGGCTGCGGGGACGGCGTGGAGACGCGGCACCTCGCGACCCGCGGCTGGAACGTGCTCGCGATCGACTCCGACCCCGGCGTGGAGGAGCGTGTGGCCGCCGGTTTGAATCCGGAGGAGGCCGCACGCCTCGAGGTGCGGTCGGCGCCGTTCGAGACGCTCGGCGACCTCCCCGCTGCCGACTTCGTCTACGCCGGGTTCGCGCTGCCGTTCTGCGACCCGGACCGCTTCCCGTACGTCTGGGCGGACATCCGCGACGCCCTGCGCCCCGGTGCGCTCTTCGCCGGGGAGCTCTTCGGTCCGCACGACGACTGGTTCGGCCGGCCCGGCATGAACTTCCACGACCGGGCCGGCGTGACCGGGATGCTGGCCGGGATGGAGGTGCTGCAGCTCGTGGAAGACGATCGGCGCGGGATGTCGTTCGAGGGCCCCAAGCACTGGCACGTCTTCCACCTCATCGCCCGCGCCTGACGCTGCAGCCCCCGGCCCCCCCGAGGCGTCGAGACGGCGAATAGTCCGCCGTCTCGCCGTGAAACGGCGGACTTTTCGCCGTCTCGGCGAAGGAGGCGGCGTTGGCTGAGTTATACGAGTTATACTCGACGCATGAAGACCGCGATCTCCCTTCCGGACGGTGACTTCGAGCGCTTCGAAAAGGTCGCGGCGCAACACGGCCTGAATCGGTCGACGTTCTATCGGCTGGCGGCACAGAAGCTGGCGGACGAGCTGGAGGGGGCCGCCGACCTCACGCGTCTGGCCGATAGTGCGATCGCCGAAGCGGGTCAGCCGTCTGGAGACGGACTCTTCACGCGTGAGACCTCTCGGGTCGTCGCCGAAAGCACCGACTGGTGATCGCGCGCGGTGACGTCGTCTGGGTCGACTTCGGCTTTCCGCGCGAATCCGAGCCCGCCAAGGTCCGGCCGGCGGTCGTCGTCCAGGATGGGTGGCTCCTCGCGTCCGCGATCAGCACGGTGCTGGTGGTGCCGCTCACATCGAACACGGCGCTCGAACGGTTCCCGGGCAATGTGCTCATCCCCGCCGCGGCGGTCGGGCTGGCGAAGGACTCGGTCGCCCTCGTCACCCAGCTGGGCCCGGTCGATCGGGACTTCGTGGAGACCTACCCGGTGGGGAGCATGCCCGCCTACCTGATGACCCAGATCAGCGCGGGCGTCCGCCTCGCCACCGGACTCTGACCCGAAGGGGACGCGTCGAGACGGCGAAGAGTCCGCCGTCTCGCCGTGAAACGGCGGACTATTCGCCGTCTCGACGGCGACGACGGGGGCGTGGCTCAGCGGAGGGTCTTGCGCGCGGTGATCTGGCCGGTGTCGAAGCCGAGGAGGTGCAGGCCGCCGTGGAAGCGGGCGTGCTCGATCTTGATGCAGCGGTCCATCACGACGGTGAGGCCCTTCGACTCGCCGTACTCGGCGGCCTCCTGGTTCCAGATGCCGAGCTGCACCCAGACGGTCGGCGCGCCGACCGCGATGGCCTCGTCGATCACCGCGGGGATGTCGCTCGGCTTGCGGAACACGTCCACGATGTCCGGCACCTCCGGCAGCGAGGCGAGGTCGGGGTACGCCGGCTGGCCGAGGATGGTGTCGGCGTTGGGGTTCACGAAGTACACGCGGAAGTCGCTCGACTGCTGCAGGTAGGTGCCGACGAAGTAGCTCGAGCGCGCCGGGTTCGGCGAGGCGCCGACGATCGCGACGGACTTCGCCGCGCGCAGGATGGCGAGGCGCTTCTTGGCGTCCGGGCCGATCCAGGTGCGCTGCGACTTCAACAGCTTCGCCAGCGGGGAGTCGGCCGGAAGGGAGCAGCTCAGACCGTTGGCGAGCTGGACCTCGGTGGTGTCGGTCGCGGTCACGCTCACGCCTCCTTCACGGCCTCGGTGAGGGCCTGGTCGAGATCGTAGATGATGTCGTCGGCATCCTCGATGCCCACGCTGATGCGCACGACACCGGGCAGCACGCCCGCGTCGAGCAACTGCTGCTCGGTGAGCTGGGCGTGGGTGGTGGAGGCGGGGTGGATGACGAGCGTCTTGGCGTCGCCGATGTTGGCGAGGTGGCTGGCCAGGTTGACCGATTCGATCAGCTTCTGCCCGACCGGGCGGCCGCCCTTCACGACGAAGCTGAACACGCTGCCGGCACCGGCGGGCAGGTACTTGCGGGCACGGTCGTGGTGCGGGTGGTTCGGCAGACCGGCCCAGTAGACGTGCTCGATCCGCGGGTCGGCCTCGAGCCACTCCGCGACCGCCCGCGCGTTGTCGACGTGCGCCTGGATGCGGTAGGGGAGGGTCTCCACGCCCTGCGCCAGCAGGAAGGCGGAGTGCGGGGCGAGAGAGGGGCCGATGTCGCGCAGCTGCTCGGCCCGCAGCCGGGTGAGGAACGCGTACTCGCCGAAGTTGCCGGACCACTGCAGGCCGCCGTAGGACGGGACGGGCTCGGCGAAGAGCGGGAACCGCTCCGAGTGCCAGTCGAACCGGCCGCTCTCGACGACCACACCGCCCAGGGTCGTGCCGTGCCCGCCGAGGAACTTGGTGGCCGAGTGGATGACGATGTCGGCGCCCCACTCGATCGGCCGGTTGAGGTACGGCGTGGCGATGGTGGAGTCGATGGCGAGGGGCACACCCGCCGCGTGCGCGACATCCGCGAGACCCTCGATGTCGGCGATCTCGCCGGAGGGGTTCGCGACCGTCTCGGCGAAGACGACCTTCGTCTTGTCGGTGATCGCCGCCGCGTAGTCCGCCGGGTCGGAGCTCTGGATGAAGGTCGTCTCCACGCCGAAGCGACGCAGCGTGACATCCAGCTGGGTGATCGAGCCGCCGTAGAGGTTGGCGGAGGCGACGATGTGATCGCCCGCACCGGCGAGCGAGGCGAACGTGATGTACTGCGCGCTGAGACCGGAGGCGGTGGCGACGGCGCCGAGGCCGCCTTCGAGGCTCGCGATGCGCTCCTCGAACGAGGCCACCGTCGGGTTCGCGAGACGCGAGTAGATGTTGCCGTACTTCTGGAGCGCGAAGCGGGCGGCCGCGTCGGCGGTGTCGTCGAAGACGAAGGCGCTGGTCTGGTAGATCGGCAGCGCGCGGGCTCCCGTCACGGGGTCGGGGATGTTGCCCGCGTGGATCGCACGCGTGCGGAAACCGTATTCGCGATCTGCCATGGGCTCACGCTACCGGACCGTTCCGGCACGGCCGCGGGCGCCGCGTAACAGACGTAACAGAGCGACACGGAGGCTTGCGGGACATTGTGGTACACTCGTGCTAGATCGCCAGGAGAGCGATCCCGGACGACGGATCAGTACCCGGTGCGCGACAAGACTGGCCAAGGAGTCCGTCGTCATGTCGTGGATCGTCCTCATCCTCTCCGGTGTGCTCGAAGCCGTCTGGGCCACCGCCCTCGGAAAGGCCGAAGGCTTCACCCGCCTCTGGCCGACCGTGATCTTCGGCGTGGGCCTCGTCGCGTCGATGGGCGGGCTCGCCTTCGCGATGCGCGAGATCTCGACCGGCACCGCCTACGCGGTCTGGGTGGGGATCGGGGCGGCGCTGACCGTGCTCTACGCGTCGATCTTCGGTGGCGAGGGCTTCTCGCTCGTCAAGGTGCTGCTCATCGTCGGGCTCGTGGGATGCGTCGTCGGGCTCAAGCTCGTCGACCACTGAGCCCGTCCGGCCGACACAGCGGGATCCTCAGAGCGCGCCGAGCAGCCGCGCTCCGTCGGGCACGCCCAGTCCCGTGCAGGCGTCCCAGCCGGCCGTCGCCGTGTACGCGCCGTTGTCGCCCTGCGTGATGTCGCGGAACCCCGCGGCGACCTGCCCGGCCCGCACCGAGTCGTACAGCGCCGGCTGCGCCAGCCCGAGCGGTCGTCCCGTCTGCTGCACGATCCGGGCCACGAGGGCCGCCCAGAGCGGCGCGACCGCGCTGGTGCCGCCGATGACGGTGTCCTTCCCGTCGACGCGCACGCGGTAGCCGGTCTGCGGGTCGGCGACCGCGGAGACATCGGGCACCCCGCGTCCGCCCGGTCCGTTCGCGCTGCCTCCGGCGTCGGCTCCGCCCGCACCCGAGGGCACTCCGACGCCGCCCTGCCACGACGGAAGGGGGAAGACCGCGCTCACGCCGCCGCCGGTCGCACCGCCTCCCGAGCCGTCGTTCCAGACGGTCTCGCTGCTGACCGCGCCGGTGCTGCCGTCCGCCTCCAGCCGGGTTCCGCCGCAGGCCAGGGCGTGCGGGGACGAGGCAGGGAAGTCGACATGCGCCGCCCCATCGGTCACCCGGTCGCTGCTGCCGTCGTCCCCGGCGGCGACCGTCGTCGTCGCGCCGAGCGCCGCGGCGTCCTGCAGCGCCTGGTCGAACGCGGTGCGGGCCTGCGCGGTCCACTGATCCTCCGCCTGCCCCCAGCTGATGCTGATGGCGGCGGGAGTGGGGGAGGCGTGCGCCGCCGTCGTCACGGCATCGAGGAACCCGGCGTCGGTGTTGGGTGCGAAGTACACGACGAGGGAGGCGCCGGGCGCCAGCGCCCCCGCGACCTCGATGTCGAGCATCACCTCCCCGTCGGCGCCGTTCGGGTCGGCCCCCGGATCGTTGGCTCCGCCATCCACTCCCACGGCGGTCACCGAGGGGGTCGCGATCCCGAGTCCCGCGAAGTAGGTGTCGAGGTCGCCCTGCTCGTAGCCGCCGCCGAGCTCGATGATCGCGATCGTCTGCCCGCTCCCGTCGGTGCCGGCCGGGAAGCGGTAGACCGTGCCGAGCTCGGGAGGCGTGTAGCTGACCGACACCGCAGCCGGCCGGGCGATGCGGAACTGCGCCCGCGCCTGCGGCCGATCGTCGAGGCCGAGGACGGCGGTGACCACGCCGTCGAGCGCGCGCGGGATGCTGAGGCTCCCCGTGCGCTGACGGTAGGGAGCCTCTGCGTCGTCGCCGGAGTCGGCGGGGGCGGAGCGCGCCAGGTCCGTCCCGAAGACCCGGGCGACGACGCGGGCCGGACCGCTCACGCGCACCGTGCGGCGAGCGGCGTCCGCCTCGTCGATCGAGAGGCCGAGCCCGCTGAGCGTCGTGCTCACGAGCTCCACCTCGGCCGGGTCGGCGCCGTAGCGCGCGGCGAGCTCGTCCCTGCTCAGCCGGGCGGTGACGGCGCTCTCCGGCAGCTCCGCCCGGCGGCGCAGCACGAGGGTCGCGGACACCACCGCTTCCGGGGCCAGTGCGCCGTGGGCACGGTATCCCGGGCGTTCCGGCCGCTCGCTCCCGGGCAGGGGGACGAGGTCGAGGTGGTCGAGCCGGTCATCGCCGGGCAGCTGCGCGTCGGTCATACCCACGGTCTACACCCGCCGGACGACAGCGCCACCCCTGCCTCCGTCCGGGTGCGCCTACACCCAGCTCGGCAACCACATGTGCATCTGCCAGAACCAGAACGGGATCTGCTCCCCCGTCCAGATCGGCCAGAAGTAGACGCTCAGCAGTGCCGACGCGGCCAGGAACACGGCCACCCAGGCGATCCCGCGCCGCCGTCGCGGCGCCGGATCCGTGCGTCTGCCCAGCACCACCGCGACCGCGGCCGCGAGGCCCAGGATGAGGTACGGCTCGAACGCGATCGAGTAGAACTGGAAGATCGTGCGGTTGATGTAGAGCAGCCACGGCAGGTAGCCGGCGGCCAGCCCGGTCAGGATGAGGCCGATCTGCCATTCGCGGTAGCGTGCCAGCCGGTAGATCAGGTAGAACAGCGCCGCCGCGCCCGCCCACCAGATGAGCGGGTTGCCGAGAGAGGTGATCGCGGCCGAGCAGCTCGAGACGTCGCACCCGCCCTGCCCCTGCGTGGTGCCGACGTAGTACATGCTGGTCGGCCGGATCATGAACAGCCAGGTCAGCGGGTTGGACTGGTAGGGATGCGGCACGTGCAGGTTGATGCTGTAGTTGTACATCTCCGTCTGGTAGTGCCAGAGGTTCTGCAGCCACAGCGGCACCCAGCTCAGACCGCCCGTCCACTGCATGTGCGTGGACTCGGCCCAGTGCCGGTAGTAGCCGCCGTCGGTGACGATCCACCCGGTCCAGGTCGCCACATACACGACGAACGCGATCGGGACCATGAGGACGAAGGTCGCCGGTCCCTGCTTCAGCGTCGCGCCGCTCAGGTAGAACGCCAGGCCGGCTCGGCGGCGCGCGACGGCGTCGACCACCACCGTGTAGACCGCGAAGAACGCCAGGAAGTAGAAGCCGCTCCACTTCACTCCGGCGCAGAGCCCGCACAGGATGCCGGCCGCGATCAGCCACGGACGCCACCAGAGCACCGGGCCCCACGCGGGATCCCGGCCCGCCGAGCGCGCCGCCGAGACCGCCGCCGCCAGCCGGCCCGCATGCCAGCGCCGGTCCAGGAGGATGCAGCCGAAGGCGAGCAGGCCGAAGAACATGACCGAGTTGTCGAGGAGCGCCACGCGGCTCATCACGATCGCGTGGCCGTCGATCGCCATCAGGAAGCCGGCGATGGTAGCGATGATGGTCGAGCGGAACAGGACGCGGGCGATCAGGAAGACCAGCAGGACGGCGATGATCCCGACGATCGCGGTCGACACCCGCCAGCCGAACGAGTTGCCCGCTCCGGTCGCCGCCATTCCCAGGGCGATCATCCATTTGCCGAGCGGGGGATGCGCGACGAACGAGGGCGACGACGTGAAGATGTCCGTGTTGCCCGCGTTGAACTGCTCGTCGGCCTTGTCCGGCCAGCTGCCCTCGTAGCCGAGGTGGGAGAGCGACCACGCGTCCTTGACGTAGAAGGTCTCGTCGAAGACGAGGGAGTGCGGGGAGCCCAGGTCCCACAGCCGCAGCACCGCGGCGAGCAGGGTCACGCCGATCGGTGCGCCCCAGTACCAGACGCGCATCCGGGTGGGGGTGCGCAGCACGCGCGCCCACCAGTCATCGAGGCGGCTGCCGATCGGCCCGGGCGCGGTGTGCGCGGGGACGGGATCGGTGACGGGAAGCGAGCTCACCAGGCAATGCTACGGGGAGCGGCCGCGCCCGACGCCGTGCGCCCCGCCTGTCACACTGGGAGCATGATCATCCTGGCCGCGACCCCCATCGGAAACCTCGGCGACGCCACCGCCCGCCTGGTCGAGGTGCTCTCCGAGGCGCCCGTCGTCGCCGCCGAGGACACCCGCGTCACGCAACGGCTCCTCGCGGGTCTCGGCATCGAGAACCGGCCGCGTCTGATCGCCCTGCACGATCACAACGAACGCGAGCGCGCCGTCGAGCTCGTCGAGCTGGCGCGGGACCAGGACGTGGTGGTGCTCTCGGACGCCGGGATGCCCACCGTCTCCGACCCCGGGTTCCACCTGGTCGAGGCGGCCGCGGCGGCGGGTGTCGGGGTGACCGCGCTGCCGGGGCCGTCGGCGGTGCTGACCGCGCTCGCCGTCTCCGGCCTGCCGACCGATCGGTTCACGTTCGAGGGCTTCCTCCCGCGCAAGCCGGGGGAGCGGTCCTCCGCTCTGCGCGCTCTCGCCGCGGAACCCCGCACCATGGTGTTCTTCGAGTCGCCCAACAGGCTCGCCGCCTCCCTCGCCGCGATGGCGGAGGTGCTGGGGGACGAGCGTCGTGTCGTGGTGTGCCGTGAGTTGACCAAGCTGTTCGAGGAGGTTCGTCGCGGCACCGCCGCCGAGCTTGCGGCGTGGGCGGCCGAGGGCGTGCGCGGGGAGATCGCGATCGTCGTCGCGGGCGCCCCCGCTCGCGAAGCCGATCCCGAGACCGCACTGGAGCAGGTGCTCGCCCTCGTCGCCTCCGGCACGCGCCTCAAGGATGCCGCCGCCGAGGTGGCGGAGGCGACCGGTCTCGGCCGCCGCGACCTCTACCAGGCGGCGCTGGAGCACAAGGGCCGGGCACCTCGCTAGCGCCGGACGGCCGTGTGGCTATGCTGGCCCGGTGACCGACTTCTTCTCAGCCGATGCGGATGCTGATGCCGATCTCGCGGTGGCGCGGATCGAGGAGCAGATCGCGGAGGCCCAGGAGCGTGCGAGGCGCGCCGGCGAGGTCCGGCAGGAGATCGATGCGCTTCGCGGATCGGCGACCTCGCCTCGTCGGGAGGTCACCGTGACCGTCGACGCGAGCGGACGGCTCGTCGCCGTCGATCTCGCCGACGCCGCATCCCGCCTCGCTCCGCGCGATCTCGGCCGGCTCATCGTCGAGACGGCGAACGCGGCGCAGCGCCAGGCCGGGGCCAAAGCCGTCGAGGTGGCGAGCGAGGCGTTCGGCGCGGAGTCCGGTATCGTGGCGCATCTGCGTGGCGAGGTCGAGAGGTCCGCTGCTCCGGACGCCGGGGGAACGGGCGACGGGACGCGGATCGAGTACTGAGCGCGGGGCCGAAGGGGGGAGTCGCGATGGCGAAGCAGATCGCCGTGGACGCCGAGATCATCGTCGCCCACGCCGCCCGCGTCGAGCGGGTCGCGGCGGATGTCGGGACGGCCCGGCAGGCGGCGGGCGCCACGAACATGGGCGGAGGCGCCTTCGGCGTCATCTGCGCCTTCCTCGTGCCGCCCGCGACGCTCGCGGCCACGATGGCGGCCTCCGCGATCGGGGCCGCCGAGGGCATGCTGACCCGGAGCGCGCGGGAGGTCCGCGGAGTCGCCTCGGACATGGCCGCGGTCGAGGACGACATCGTGCAGGCGGTGCGCGCACTCGAGAAGGGTCTGGGGTGAGCCGCCGGTGAACGCGAACCCGCTCGTCGCGGCCCCGGTCGACACCGCGACGCCCTTCAGCGGCGCCGGGCTGCTCGACTCGGGCACCCAACTGGCCTCGGCGATCGAGTCCGGAGACTGGGTCGAGGGCGGCATGGCCGCGTTCTCGGCCGCGGCCGACACCATCGCGACCGTCTCCGATCCGCTCGGCTCCCTCATCGCCGCCGGCCTCGGCTGGCTGATCGACCACTTCGAGCCGCTGAAAGGCTGGTTCAACGACCTCACCGGCGACGCGGGCGAGGTGCAGGCGTTCGCGCAGACCTGGACCAACATCCAGAGGCAGCTCCAGTCGTCCGGCGACGAGCTCACGCGCATCGTGGGCGACGTCGACGAGCTCGCCGGCGAGGCGATGGACGCCTACCGCCGATTCCAGCAGGACTCGGCCCAGCACCTCCACGGTGCGGCGACCTGGGCGGGCGCGATGGCGACCGGGCTCAGCGTCGCGTCCACGATCGTGCAGGTGGTGCACGACATCGTGCGCGACGTGCTCTCGCAGCTCGTCGGCTCCGCGATCTCGTGGGCGTCGGAGGCCGTGCTCACCCTGGGACTCGCGACGCCGTGGATCGTCGAGCAGGTCTCGACCCGCGTCGCCTCCTGGGTCGCGAAGATCGGCTCCAAGATGACCGCCCTGGTGCGGTCGGTGAAGGCCCTCTCGAAGCTCCTCGACGAACTGCGTGGGCTGCTGCGCGAGGCGGACGAGCTGTTCGGGTCGGTGCTGAAGGGTGGGAAGGAGGCCGCGAAGACGGCCGCGCACAACACCAAGGAGGCGGTGATTGGCCTTCCCGGCATCCGACGACTTGATCCGCGGCGAGACGATCTCATCGTCAAGATGCAGAACTGGGCGGATAGTGCAGGCATCCCCGGTTACAAGCCGTTCGGGGGCCTCGATGGGACAGACTTCATCGATACACATCTCAAGCGGTTTACGCCGGAAGGGTACGCTGATTGGCGCTGGCCGCTCCAGGACGGGTTCAGCCCCGGTTCTCCCATCGTGTCCGCTGCCGACTACTTCCCACCGGGCACACGGATCGATCGAATCTCCGTGGCAGAGGGAGCGAAGGACTCAGGCGAGTTCGCATCGCCTGTCGGAACGCAGTTTCCCGACCAGAGCCTCCCGCCTGACCGCCTAGGGCCGGCCTTCAACCGGTACACCTACGAGATTGTGAAGCCGCTTCCTCCCGAGGTGCGAGCAGGCAACATCGCGCCCGATTTTCAGCAGCCAGGCGGCGGGACCCAACTTCATTTCCCGGGCGGGATCTCGGAGTGGATGGACTATCTGAGGCAAGTGTCGTAGGAGAGTGGACGTATGAAGTATGAGGAGCTCGTCGAGAAAGCGGCAACACTACCGCGCATGGATCGTGACTCGGTGCCGTATCTCGTGACCCGTGTGTTCGGCGGGGATCCCAACACTTCATTGTTGACGCTAATCGCGCACCGCGATGGTACGTACTCGGCTGCCCACGGAGATCTCCGGACCAAAGCAGTCCCGATGACGGACGCGGATGGACGCGAGCTTCGTTTCCCCGACGAGGATTCGGCCTGCGACTGGGCGTGGGGCTACCTGCAGGAGGCTCGCGGCCGAATTCCGACGTATGACGCTGAACAGCGAGCCCGCGACGAGGCGGCAGGGGCTGAGGTCCGACGTCGTTGGGACGAGTTCGTGCGAAGTCAGGCCGAGCCTCACGATCGTGGAGGCGCATGAAAGAGGAGGTCGCGAGGGGACGGTTCGATAAAAGGCTTGAGACGAGGTGATCCCATGAGTTGGAAAGACTTCGACCTCGAACTCAAGGTCGTGGGAGGACCCTGCCGTTACGAGTGGCGTTCGGCGGACCCGGTTCTGGCCGCCCCCGTTCTCCGAAACGGTCACCTCATGGGGTATCTGGTGACGGCGCTCGACCCCGCTCAGAACGTATTGGCTCTGACGCTGTCCTACGAGCACGAGGACTACGTGAACGGCGGTTCCCGATACTGGACAGGCCTCATCAACAGCGGCGCGGAGAAGGGTGTGCCCGCGGCCGAACTCTTCCAGACGCTTCTCGGAGGCGAAGGGCCGGACACGGCCGGGACCGTTTCGCCGACGACGGAGCGGTTCGAGAGCACGGACGCTGTATTCGCCAGACTGAACCCAGACGTCGCCCGTCGCCGCGCTCAGGAGTCATCTCGCTCTGAACGCGCCGAGCGGAGCGTCGCCGTCCCCGCGCCCACGCGCGAGCAGATCGACGCCGTCCTGCGCGGCCAGGCTCGTCCGACTCCCGAGATCCAGGCGCGCATCGCCGCCCTCGATGAGGCGACGCACGTGCGCACCGCTCCCGAGGACGTCCTCGTCGCACTCGCCTACGACCCCGCGACTCTGCCTGCCGAGGCCGCGGTCGGGACGGTCGTGCACGAGCCCACCTATCTGACCTCGACCTTCCTGACAGGCCAGACACGGATCGACGCGCCCACCACGCTGATCCTCCGTGTCACGAAGGGCACACCCGCCCTCTACACGCCCCCGCAGCCCGGCGAGCCCGGCGAGCCCGGCGAGCCCGGCGCCGGCGCCCTACTGCTCGGCCGCGGAATCGACTGGCAGATCACCGCGCTCGCTCCCGGCGAGATCCAGGGCACCGTCCTTCGCGCGGAGCCGCGGTCGTGAGCGACGGACGCTCATCGTCTCCGCTGGAATCCGCGATGGTTCGCCTCTCCGACGCCATGAGGTTCGACGCGGTCGCCCCGTCCGGCACCGGACTTCGCGAGCGCCTCCACCAGCGCATCCGCGACCTCCTCCCGCACCTCGGCCCCACCGCTGTCGAAGCGCTCGCCTGGCGCTGGGGCCACCTCACGTTCCGGTGATGGAGACGGCTCTCAGCGCGGCCATCGTCGCCTACATCCGGGCACCGGGTTCGTCCCTCCCCGGCCGGCATCCCGAGTGCGTGCAGGACGCCGACCTCCTGGCCCGCGTCGAGGAGGTCATCCGCCGGCTCGACGCGATCCGACCCGACGACACGGCACGCGACCTCGTGACGTGGGCGGACACGCAGGCCGCCACGATCGCGGCGGAGTCCGGCGGCCTCGCGCCGGAGGCTGTCGGCGCTCTGCGCGATCTGCTGAGCGGGGACTGGCGATGAACGGCGGTGTCGATCAGCCGCGTTGAGGGAGCAGCCGGATGTCGACCTCCGGATAGCGCGTGAAGCCCGCGTCCACCGTCAGGAGCGGAACCCCGACCGACTGGGAATGGGCCGCGATCAGGGCGTCTTTCAACCGCCCGGCGCTGCGCGGCTCCGACGTGAGGGCGCCGTAGCTGTCCGACGCGGCCCGGTCGAAGGGCAGCCAGAAACCGGGCAGCTCATCGAGGATCCGGACGAGCTCCTGGCGCTGGGCGGCCGCGGCCTCGCGGTGCGGATCGGAACGGAACGCGACGAGCCCCTGGATGAGCTCGCCCCGGCAGACCATCGACGAGCGGTACGCGTCGATCTCGTCGATGACGTCGTCGGGGAGTCCGCTGATCAGGATGCTCGTGTCGAGCATGCCCAGCACGGTCATCGCGGGTCGGGAACAGCGTCGGCGTCGCGCGAGACGCTCAGTCGTCGCCGCTCTTCGGCCACAGCCTCCCGATCGACCAGCCGGGAGAGCAGGCGGAGCTGCGCCCTGGTCGTCTCGAGGGTCGGCTCGGTTTCGCGCGCAGCGTCGTCGACGACAGGGAGAAACGCTGCGCTGACCCGACCATGGGTCGTGACGGCCGCGCCCGTCGTCAGGTAGTGGGCGGGATTGGCCTTGAAGGTGCTGATCGGGACGTGCGGGAGGCCGTCCACGTCGGCAGCGGTGAGCGTCATTTCTGCTCCGTTCGATCCGGTTCGGAGCCATTCTATCCAGTTCGGCTCCACATCGGCTCTGAGTCGGCCCGCTCTGATCGTCGACACACAACCGGCCTCCGTCTCGCGCGCCCGTAGGATAGTCAGCATGTCCGACGGCTCTTCGTTCTACATCACCACGCCGATCTTCTACGTGAACGATGTCCCGCACATCGGGCACGCCTACACGGAGGTCGCTGCGGACGTCCTCGCGCGCTGGCACCGCCAGGCGGGCGACGACACCTGGCTGCTGACGGGCACGGACGAGCACGGCCAGAAGATCCTGCGCACCGCGACCGCGAACGGCACGACCCCGAAGGAGTGGGCCGACCGTCTGGTGACGAACGAGTGGCTGCCGCTGCTGAAGACGATCGACATCGCGAACGACGACTTCATCCGCACGACGGACGAGCGCCACGAGGCCAACGTGCAGAAGTTCCTGCAGAAGCTGTACGACGACGGCTTCATCTACGCGGGCGAGTACGAGGCGCTGTACTGCGTGGGCTGCGAGGAGTTCAAGCCGCAGAGTGAGATCGTCGACGGCACGGGCGAGTACGAGGGCCAGAAGGTGTGCGCCATCCACTCGAAGCCGCTGGAGCTGTTGCAGGAGAAGAACTACTTCTTCCGGATGAGCCAGTTCGCGGACACGCTGCTCGCCCTCTACGAGGAGCGCCCGGAGTTCGTGCAGCCGGAGTCGGCGCGCAATGAGGTCGTGAGCTTCGTGCGGCAGGGCCTGAGCGACCTGTCGATCTCGCGGTCGAGCTTCGACTGGGGCATCAAGGTGCCGTGGGACGAGTCGCACGTCGTGTACGTGTGGTTCGATGCGCTGCTCAACTACGCGACCGCCGTGGGCTACGGCCAGGACGAGGAGACCTTCGCCCGGCGGTGGCCCGCCACCCACATCGTCGGCAAGGACATCCTGCGCTTCCACGCGGTGATCTGGCCGGCCATGCTGATGGCGGCGGGCGTCGACGTGCCGCACCGCGTCTACGGCCACGGCTGGCTGCTCGTCGGCGGGGAGAAGATGTCCAAGTCGAAGCTGACCGGCATCGCTCCGACCCAGATCACCGACACGTTCGGCTCCGATGCCTTCCGCTACTACTTCATGCGCGCCATCAGCTTCGGCCAGGACGGCTCGTTCAGCTGGGAGGACCTGTCCGCCCGCTACCAGGCGGAACTCGCCAACGGCTTCGGCAACCTGGCGTCCCGGGTGATCGCGATGCTCGCGCGCTACTTCGACGGCTCCGTTCCGGAGGCCGGCGACTACGTCGACTCCGACCTGCAGGTGCAGCGCACGGTCGCCGAGGCGACCGCGAACGCGGACGCCGCGATCGAGCGGCTCGCGATCCACGACGCCCTCACCGCGATCTGGACCGTCGTAGACGAGCTCAACGGGTACATCACCGCGCAGGAGCCGTGGAGCCTGGCGAAGGACGACGCCCAGCGCGAGCGTCTGGCCACGGTGCTGTACACGGCCGCGGAAGGCCTTCGCGCCCTCGCGGTGCTGCTCTCCCCGGTCGTCCCGCAGGCGACGGCGAAGCTCTGGACGGCCCTGGGGGTCGAGGGCGGCCTCGGTGCGCTCGCGGCCCAGCCGCTGCGGAGCGCGGGGGAGTGGGGGCAGCTGCCGCCGGGAACGACGGTGGGCGCGCTCGAAGCGCTGTTCCCCCGGATCGACGCGGACGCGGTGCCGGGCGCATGACCGACCCGGCGTTCATCCGGCAGCGGCACGTCACCGACGGCCGCGACCTGGCCTACCCGCCGCTCCCGGAGGCGCTCGTCGTCCCCGTCTACGACAACCACACCCATCTCGAGATCGCCGACGGTGACGTGTCGCTGGACTACCGCGAGCAGCTCGACCGTGCGTCGAGCGTCGGCGTGCGCGGCGTCGTCCAGGTGGGCAACGATGTCGAGACCTCCCGCTGGTCGGCCGAGATGGCGGCGGTGGAGCCGCGGATGCTCGCGGCCGTCGCCCTGCACCCGAACGATGCCCCGGACTACGCCGAGCGCGGCGAGCTGGACGACGCCCTCGCGGTGATCGACGAACTGGCCGGCCGGCCGCGCGTCCGAGCCGTCGGAGAGACCGGCCTCGACTTCTTCCGCACCGAGGAGGGGCCGCGCCGTGACGCGCAGCTGCGCTCCTTCGAGGCGCACATCGAGATCGCCAAGCGGCACGACATCGCCATGCAGATCCACGACCGCGACGCCCATGCCGACGTCGTCGCGACCCTGAAGCGCGTGGGCGCTCCCGAGCGCACCGTGTTCCACTGCTTCTCGGGCGACGTGGAGCTGGCCCGGATCTGCGCCGAGAACGGCTGGTACATGTCGTTCGCCGGCACGGTCACGTTCACGAACGCCCCGGCCCTCCGGGAGGCGCTGCGCTCGGCCCCGCGCGACCTCATCCTGGTCGAGACGGACGCCCCGTTCCTCACGCCGACGCCGTACCGCGGCCGGCCGAACGCGCCGTACCTCATCCCGCTCACGCTGCGCGCGATGGCGGAGACGATCGACACCGACGCCTCCACCCTCGCCGCGCAGATCAACTCGAACACCGAGCTGGTCTACGGGCGCTGGGACGCCGAGCCGGTCGCAGCACCGCCGACCAGCCCGATCGGGCGCATCGCGTGAGCGACGTGCGTCTGCTCGGTCCGGCCGAGATCCGCGACCTCGCCGAACTGCTCGACGTCACGCCGACGAAGAAGCTCGGCCAGAACTTCGTCATCGACGGGAACACCGTGCGCCGCATCGTCCGGGTCGGCGAGGTGGAGGCCGGCGACGTGGTCGTCGAGGTCGGCCCCGGGCTCGGCTCCCTGACGCTCGGTCTGCTCGAGGCGGGGGCGCGGGTGCTGGCGGTGGAGATCGACGGTCGTCTGGCCGAGCAGCTCCCCGTCACGGTGGCGCAGATGGCGCCGGAGGCGGCGGACCGGCTGACCGTCGTGCACCGCGACGCCCTGGCCGTCACCGAGCTCCCGGAACAGCCGGACCGGCTGGTCGCCAACCTCCCGTACAACGTGTCGGTGCCGGTGCTCCTGCACCTGCTGGAGCACTTCCCCTCGCTGCGCTCGGGCGTCGTCATGGTGCAGGCCGAGGTCGGGCACCGCATCGCGGCGCAGCCGGGCTCCAAGGTCTACGGCACGCCGAGCGTGAAGGCCGCCTGGTACGGCACCTGGCGCACCGCCGGCAACGTCAGCCGGCAGATCTTCTGGCCCGTGCCGAACGTCGACTCCGTGCTGGTCGCCTTCGAGCGGCACGCCGCACCTCCGGGAAGCGAGGAGCTGCGGCTGCGCACCTTCGAGCTCGTCGACGCGGCCTTCCAGCAGCGCCGCAAGACTCTGCGTCAGTCGCTCGCGCGCGTGTACGGAGACCCGACGGCCGCCGCCGAGGCACTCGAGGCGGCGGGGCTCTCGCCGTCGCTCCGCGGCGAGCAGCTCTCGTTCGACGACTTCGCCCGGCTCGGCGCCGCGCGCGCCTGAACCCCGCCTGAACCCACCGGCCCGCTGGTGCGGCGGGAGCCCCTCGGCCCCCTGTAGGTTGGAAGCATGGTGGAGCGCGGGAGCGGATGGAGCGGGGACGCCGTGCACGTGCGGGCTCCCGGCAAGATCAATGTCTTCATGCGGGTCGGTGCCGTCATGGACGACGGATACCACGACGTCGCGACGGCCTATCAGGCCGTCTCGCTCTACGAGGACGTGCGCGCCTACCCCGCCGACGACTTCTCCGTCAGCTTCGGCGGCCCCATCGACACCAGCGGGCTGCGGACGGACGGCAGCAACCTGGCCATCAAGGCCGCCAAGCTCCTCGCCAAGCGCACCGGCTACACGGGCGGGGTGCGGCTGCGCATCGACAAGCGAGTGCCGATCGCCGGCGGGATGGGCGGCGGCTCGGCCGACGCCGCCGCGACCCTCGTCGCCTGCGACGCGCTCTGGGGCACGGACGTCGGCCGCGACGAGCTGCTGGCCCTGGCCGCACGCCTGGGCGCCGACGTCCCCTTCGCGCTGGTCGGCGGCACGGCGATCGGAACGGGACGCGGCGACCGGTTGAGCCCGGCGCTGGCGACCGGGACCTTCCACTGGGTGCTGGCGCTGCCCGAGACCGAGCTCAGCACGCCGCAGGTGTACAGCGAGCTCGATCGGCACCGCGAGCGGCACGCGGCCGACATCGCTCCCGCCCAGCTCGCCCCGAGCGTCGACGCACAGGTGCTGCAGGCACTGCGGGCGGGAGACCCGGCCATGCTCGCCGAGGCCCTCGCCAACGATCTGCAGGCTCCGGCCATCCACCTCGCCCCGACGATCGCCGATGTGCTGGAGCTGGGGGAGCTGAACGGCGCCCTCGCCGGGATGGTGTCCGGCTCGGGCCCGACCGTGGCATTCCTCGCCGCCGACCTCGACTCCGCGCTGGACCTGCAGATCGCGCTGAGCGCGTCGCGGATCACAGCCGTGCGGGCCACCGGTCCTGTGCACGGGGCGCGCATCCTCGGCGACTGATCAGCCGGTGGGTCGTCGCCGGGCCGTCGCTGGCCCGTTCGCTCACGGCGGTCCGTCGCGCCGTCTGCCCGCGGATGCCCGGTGCGGCGCATGTCGGGTTGAGACGATCCGTCGGAGAGAAGCGTGTCCACGCACCCGAGGCCGGGCATCCCGGGTCTTCCCACGCTAGTCACGACGGTGCCCGGAGGCCAGCGGTGCGCGAGAAACCGTCAACAGTTGACGGGCAGACGGGGCCGGCTGCCGGCCCGACTGCTCAGTTGCGCACGCTGCTGCTGCGCGCCGGGCGCCGGCGGGCGATGCCGAGGGCGCGCAGGTCGCGGCGTGAGCGCAGTCCGAGCTTGGCGAGGATGTTGCGGACGTGGAAGTTGACGGTCGTCACCGAGACGTAGAGACGCTCCGCGATCTCCTTGTTGGTCATCCCGGCCGCGAGTGCGTGCGCGACCTGGCGCTCGCGGGTGGTCAGGGCGGCCAGCGGGTCGGCCGCCTCGGTGGCGGGAGCCGCCGCCTCCAGCGCGTCGAGGAGCTGTGCGCAGCGCGCGAGGTAGCCGGAGGCGCCCAGGCGGCGGAAGGTCGCCGCCGCGTCGCTGAGCAGCCGCGCGGCGAGCGCCGGGTCCGATCCCTGATCGGTCAGGAGGCGAGCGGCGTCGAGCGACGCGACGGCACGCGGGAACGGGAACGACGCGCAGGCGGGGTCGTCGACGCTCTCCGCGTAGGCGGCGATCGCATCGTCGGTGCGGCCCTCGGCCTCCAGCACCCGGCCTTCGAGCCAGCGCAGCGATCCGTAGAAGGGGCGCCAGAGTCCGGGCTCGATGCAGCGCTCGTAGGCGGCGCGGGCCTCGTCCGCCCGGCCGAGGGAGACGAGGGCATCGATGCGGTAGGTGAGCCAGCCGAGGGTGGAGGCCCGGGTGGCGGCCTCCTCGGCATCCCGGGTCGCGGCCAGCTGGTCCTCGGGTCGGCCCGTCGCCCGGGCCAGCTCGGCTCGGGCGATGAACGGCAGGTCGCCGTCGTACGAGCCGATGATGCGCGGGTCGGCCTGTGCCGCCGCGCGCAGGCGCTCCTCGACCGCCTCGGTCTCCCCGCGTCCGGCGCGGACCAGCGCCGAGGTCCAGAGGGCGATCGGCCAGCAGGACAGGTCCGTCTCGTCGAGCGCCAGAGCGACGGCCGTGTCGGCCAGCGTCACCGACTCCTCCCACTCGCCGACGAGGAACAGGATGTGCGCGTAGATCGTGCGGGCGAACCCGGCGGTCCAGCTCGACGGGAAGCGCCGGACGAGCTCGTTGGCCGCACTCAGGTCCGCGCGGGCGCGCTCGATGTCCCCGCCGAGGACGGACACGCGCGACCGGGAGACCAGGGCGTCCACCGCCGCGGGCGACTCGTGGCGCGCGAGCAGGTCGTCGAGCTCCAGGGTCAGCGGCCCGTAGAGGTCGGGTCGTCGGGCGTGCGCCGCGGAGTTCAGAGCCCAGCCCAGCAGTCGCACGAGGTGCTCCTCGGGGTGCGCCATCCAGCGCAGCGCGGGGTCGGAGACCTCCTCGGGGCGCGGGCAGTCGGCGATCAGCTCACGGGCGCGATCCAGGTGGTCGAGCACCGAGGCGAAGTCGCCCATCGCCATGTAGACCTTCGGCAGCGCCTCCGCCACATGGGTGCGGATGGCCCGCTCGTCTGGCGTGGTCGCGGGTGCGGCCTCCAGCGCCAGACCGAGCGCCAGGGCGCCGGGGGCGTCGCGCGAGAGGGTGCGCAGCTCGAGCAGGACGGCGTCGCGCACCGGCGAGGGGGCGATCGCCTCGATCGCGTCGCGCAGGTCGAGCACCCGCTCGTGCATGCGGAAGCGCATCGCCAGCAGACCGATCTCGATCAGCGCCCGGTCGCGCTCCGCCCCGGTCGCCAGGTGCACGGCCGAGCGGGCGTAGCTGAGGGCCTGCTCTGCACGGCCCAGCTCGGCGGCGTCGAGCGCGGCCGTGAGCAGCTCGTCGACGAGGGTGGGGTCGGTGCGGTCCGCCGCCTCCACCCGGTGCCGCAGGGCGCGGTGCCCGGAGAGCACCTCGGCGGCGATGCGGTGCACGGCGACGCGGCGGTCGAGACTGAGCTCCGAGACGAGGGCGTCGGCGAGGATGGCGTGGGCCGGCTCCACCCAGACCACGCCGTCGCGCGGGGCCGCCAGCACGAGCCCGCGGGAGACCGCGCCCGCGACGTCGGCGGCGACGCCGAGACGGTCGGCGATCGTGCCCACGACCGGCAGCGGCAGCGGGTCGCGCAGCACGGCCACGATCTCGGCGGCGGCGCGCACGGCCGGGTCGGCACCCTCCAGGGCGGAGGAGATCGCGGTCGACAGCGGGGTGATCGCGGCCACCGGGAGGTCCCAGCCGGCCGGGTGCAGGGCCTGGGCGAAGGTGTCGCGCAGCTGGCCGAGCAGCACGCTCAGCAGCAGGGGCGAGCCCTGGGTGGCCTCGGTCAGACGCGTCGCGGTGCGCCGGGAGATCGCGTGCCCGAGCAGGTGCTGGGCGAGGTCCTGGGTGTCCGCGACGGTCAGCGGTGTGAGCTCGACGCGGGCGTGGTTGACCGTAGCGGCGGCGACGTCGTCGAACAAGGCCACGACGCTGTTCGGCTGTGGGCGCGTGGCCGCAGCGAAGAGGAAGCCCTGATCGGTGAGCCGGCGCACCACGAAGCGCAGCGCGCGGGCGGACGGCTCGTCCACCCACTGGGAGTCGTCCACGATCAGGCAGACGGGGCCGGAGACGCCGTCGATGGCATCCAGCAGCAGGCGCCCGACCGTCAAGGGGTCGTCGCCGGGCGCGGGAGGCCGGATGCGGGCGCCGCTGATGGCGTTGAGCCCGCGCACCAGTGTCTCGACCGTCGCGTAGGCGAGGTCGGACTCGAACGAGTCGGCGTGCACGCGCAGCACGGTCCAGCCGTCCAGCCGCTCGGCGATGTCGGTCAGCAGCGTCGTCTTGCCCAGCCCGGCCTCGCCGGTCACCAGCACAGCGCCGCCGCGATCGATCGCCCGGTGGGCGACGAGGAGCACGGTCTCCCGAGCGCGATCACGGCCGAAGAGCGGCCTGTCGGCCACCGGCTGGTCGTCGCTGGTCACGTGGGTCCCCGTCTCCGGCCGGCTGCCGCGGGCGGGTCGGGGCGGGTCAGCCGATCCCTAGAATCTTCGCACACCGGGCGGGTCGCTTTGCAGCACCCGTCCGAGGGTGGGGGTTCCCGGCACACATTCGTGCCGAATGTCGCGTATCGCGGCGCCATTCTCGACATTCGGCACGAATGCGGGCGGGATCAGCGGGCGGGATCAGCGGGGGAAGGGCGCGGCGAGGTCGGGGATGTCCGTGAGGTCGGCCAGTGCGAGGAGGTGGGACATCGGCACCGCGCCCTCGGTCGGGGCGGCGACCGCGGCGAGGGCGGCGCGGGCCGTGAGCATCCCGGTCGCCCGCGACTGTCCCGCGCCCTGTGCCGTGCGGGTCTCTCCGGTGCGGCGGACCCGGGCGTGCAGGCTCCAGGCGTCGCCGCCGACGTGAGGCGCACGGCTGACGAGGGGACGCAGGCTCGGGAAGCGTCCCACGAGTCCGAGTGCGGCGGTCGCGAGTGGACTGGTGAGCGCCAGGTAGCTGCGCACCGCGTAGCCGCCGGGTCGCCCGAGCAGCACATGGTCGGGGAAATCCGCGCGCAGGTGGGTGCGCTCGCCGAGCGGGCCGCTCAGCCTGCGCCGCTCGCGCAGGTTCGGGACGGTCCCCGGCTCGGGAGGCTCGTGCAGGGCGCGCCCGGCCAGCTCGGCGGTCCACCGGACGGCGGCGGGGCCGTGCTCCTCGCCCGAGCCGAGCACCACCGCCACGTCGACGTCGTCGCCGGGCCGCGGTGAGAGGTCGGCGATCAGGAGGGTGCTGAGCCCCGGCACCAGGCCGGCTCCCAGCACCACGGTCGTCGGCTGTCCTGCGGCGCGCACGGCGTCGGCGAGGCCGTCCAGGTAGGCGCCGGTCGCGGACACGTCGACGAGCGGGGTCGTCCCGACCGCCGCGCCGAGGGCCGGCTCCTCGACCCCCGAGGCGTTCACGATCACGTCGAATCCCGCCGCCGCCGCGCGGAGCGCCGTGAGTCCGCCTGGTGCGGCGAGGTCCAGCGGGAGCCCGCCGGGCGTCGGCCGCCGGCCCGCCGGGGTCACACGGTGGCCGCGCCGCCGGAGGTCGTCGGCGATCACCCGGCCGACCGCTCCACGGGCTCCCAAGATCAGGGCGTCGATCGTCATATGTATCTCCAAATGCTCGTTTGGAGTTAACGTAAACCCTGCCGTCTGTGACTGCAAACGATCGTTTGGCCTCGACTAGACTGCGGTCATGGCGTGGGACACGGAAGCGACCAGACGCAAGCTCCTCGACGCGGGGGCGCGGCAGTTCGCTGCGCACGGGTTCGCGGGCGCGCACCTCGATGCGATCGGCCGCGACTCGGGTGTCAACAAGGAGCGCGTCTATCGGTATTTCGGCGACAAGCAGGGGTTCTTCGCGGCCGTGCTCGCCGACCGTCTCGACGGCGTCCTGGACATCGCGCCCCCGGCTGGAGAGGGGCCGGCGGCCGTCGGCGCCTACGCGGGTGCCCTCTTCGACCGTCTGGCCGAGGCCCCGGATCTCGCACGCCTGCTCGCCTGGGAGAGCCTCGAACTGCCCGGGACGGCGTCGTCCGAGCACCGCGCTCTGACCTGTGCCACGATGGCGGCGGCCATCGGCGACGCGCTCCCCGACGCGACGCTCGCCGATGCCGAGCAGCTCCTCCTCAGCGCGATCGCGCTCGTCACGGCCTGGTGGACGCTGACGGCGCTCTCGGGCGTGGTGCTGACCTCACCGTCGCAGCACGCCGAACGACGCACGGTGATCGTGCAGCAAGTGACGCACCTGGCGACGGCGATCGCCGAGCTCCGACGCAGCGGTCGTAGCGGCTAGCCCAACGCCTCCGTCAGCTCGAACCAGCGGGTCTCGAGCTCCTCGACCTCGCGCTCGCGCGCGGTGATGGCCTCCATCTTCTCGCCGAGGCCGACGTAGTCCGACTGGTCGTGGTCGGCGAGGGAGGTGCGGGCCGTGTCGATCTGCTGCTGGAGCTTGCCGAGCCGGCGCTCCAGGGCCGCGACCTCCTTCTGCGCTGCGCGCAGGTCGGCGCCGGCCAGCGCCGGAGTCGCGGTCGGAGCTCCCGTGCCCGACGCAGACCCCGAGCCCGGCCCGGCCGGTGCGCCCGCCCCGGCGTGCTGCTCCTCGATCTTCCGCAACCGCAGGTACTCGTCCACGCCCCCGGGCAGGTGGCGCAGGTGGCCGCCCAGGATCGCGAACTGCTGGTCGGTGACCCGCTCCAGGAAGTACCGGTCGTGCGAGACGACGATGAGGGTGCCCGCCCAGGAGTCGAGGAGGTCCTCCATGGCGGCGAGCATGTCGGTGTCGAGGTCGTTGGTCGGCTCGTCGAGGATGAGCACGTTGGGCTGGTCGAGCAGGATGAGCAGCAGCTGGAGGCGCCGCTTCTGGCCGCCGGAGAGGTCCTTCACCGGGGTGGAGAGCTGGGCGGAGGCGAAGCCGAGCCGCTCGAGCAGCTGCGCGGGAGTGAGCGCCTGCGCCTTGGAGCCGCTGCCGATCGTGTACTCCGTGCGCAGCCGGCCGATGACGACGCGCACCGGGTCCTCCAGGTGCTCCTCCAATTCGTCGAGGCGCTGGGTGAGGGTCGCGACATGCACCGTCTTGCCGCGCTTGACGCGGCCGGTCGTCGGCTCCAGCGTCCCCGAGACGAGGTCGAGCAGAGTGGACTTGCCGGCGCCGTTCACACCCAGGATGCCGGTGCGCTCGCCGGGGGCGATGCGCCACTCCACGTCGCGCAGCACCGGGCGGTCGCCGTAGGAGACGGAGACGTCGAGCAGGTCGACGACGTCCTTGCCGAGGCGGGAGACGGCCAGCGACTGCAGCGCGACCCGGTCGCGGATCTCGGGCACGTCGGAGATGAGGGCGTTCGCCGCGTCGATGCGGAACTTCGGCTTCGCCGTGCGGGCGGGCGCACCGCGGCGCAACCAGGCGAGCTCCTTGCGGGCCAGGTTCTGCCGGCGCTGCTCGATGGAGGCCGCCTGCCGGTCGCGCTCCACGCGCTGCAGGATGTAGGCGGCGTAGCCGCCCTCGAACGGGTCGACCACGCGATCGTGCACCTCCCACGTGACGGTGCAGACCTCGTCGAGGAACCAGCGGTCGTGCGTGACGACCAGCAGGCCGCCGGCGTTCGCCGGCCAGCGCCGCTTGAGGTGCTCCGCCAGCCAGGTGATGGCCTCCACGTCGAGGTGGTTGGTGGGCTCGTCGAGGGCGAGGATGTCATGGTCGCCGGCGAGCAGCCGGGCGAGGGCCACCCGGCGGCGCTGTCCGCCGGACAGCGTGGCGAGCCGCGCCTCCCAGTCGAGGTCGCCCAGCAGGCCGGCGATGACGTCGCGCACCCGCGCGTCGCCCGCCCACTCGTGCTCGGGGGCGTCGCCGACGACGGTGTGACCGACGGTCTCGTCGTCGTCGAGGGTGTCCGCCTGGTCGAGCACGCCGATCCGGACCCCGCTGCGCACGGTGACGCGCCCGGAGTCGGGGGCGCGCAGCCCGGCGAGCATCCCGAGCAGGCTCGACTTGCCGTCGCCGTTGCGGCCGACGATGCCGATGCGGTCACCCTCGTTCACGCCGAGCGAGACGGAGTCGAAGACCACACGGGTCGGATATTCGAGATGCAGGGCCTCGGCCCCGAGAAGATGTGCCATGTCCCCTCCAGGGTACCGAGGCGGAGGGGCGCCCGGCCGCCGCGGGGTCAGCGGGCGCGCTGGAACAGCTCCATCGTCGTGTTGTAGTAAGCGTCGGTCGGGCCGAGCGGCGTCATCCCGATCCGCACGCACAACCGCTGCGACGCGGTGTTGCCGGGGGCGGTGACCGCGAGCACGCGCGGCCGGCCCGCTGCGAGCGCGGCCTCCAGCAGGGCGGCGGAGGCCTCGGTCGCGTAGCCGTGCCTCCAGTGATCGGGGTGGAAATGCCAGCCGATCTCCGTGTCGCCGCTCGGCCGGAGGGGCTCCGAGGGTCCCGATGCGGCAAGGGGCTGGAGCATGACCGTTCCGACGGCCGCCCCGGTCGCGACCAGCTCCACGACCCGGTAGGCGCGGTAGGCGTCCTCGCGGCGGCGCAACCGGCGCACGAGCCGCTCGGCCTCGGCGGGGTCGGACATCACCCGCGGCGCACGGCCGAGGAACCGCTGCACCTCCCAGCGGGAGTAGAGCGCGAACGCGAACGCGACGTCGTCCTCCCGCCACGGCCGCAGGCGCAGCCGGTCGGTGGTGAGGTCGGGGAGGCGCACCCGCTCCATCGTAGACGCGCCGTAGACTCCCATCGCATGGGCACCCACACCGTCGTGAACCAGGCTCCCGCGCGTGTCGACCTCGACGAGTTCGCCGCCAACCTCCCGCTTCGGGAGGCCGTCGAACGCCACGATGCAGGCTGGGCGGTGCCTGCACTGGCGGAGACCGGACGCCTGGTCGGCTCGGCCGCGTTCCAGGCGGACGCCGAGCGCGCCAATGTGCGCGAGCCGCAGCTGCGCGGGTTCGACCGGTGGGGCGAGCGCGTCGACGAGGTCGAGTACGACGAGAGCTACCACCGCATCATCCGCTCGGCGGTCGCCGCCGGCGCGCACACCGCGGCCTGGGCGGAGCCGGGACCGGGGGCGAACGTCGCCCGAGCCGCCACCTTCATGCTGTTCGCCCAGGTGGAGCCCGGTCACGCCTGCCCGATCTCGATGTCGCACGCCGCCGTCGCCGCCCTCGCCGCCGACCCGGGGCTGGCCGGGGAGTGGATCCCGCGCCTGCTGAGCCGCGAGTACGACGGACGCCTCGTCGTGGGCAAGACCTCCGCATTGTTCGGGATGGCGATGACCGAGAAGCAGGGCGGCTCCGACGTGCGGGCCAACACGACGCGGGCCCTGGCCGACGGCGACGGGCGCTGGCTGCTCACCGGTCACAAGTGGTTCTGCTCGGCCCCGATGTCGGACGGCTTCCTGGTGCTCGCGCAGACCGCGGGCGGGCTCAGCTGCTTCGTGGTGCCCCGGGTGCTAGACGACGGCACCCGCAACGTGTTCCTCATCCAGCGGCTGAAGGACAAGCTCGGCAACCGCTCGAACGCGTCGAGCGAGATCGAGCTCGACGGGACGGTCGGCTACCTGCTGGGGGAGGAGGGGCGCGGCGTCCGCACGATCCTGGAGATGGTCAACCGCACGCGCCTGGACTGCATCCTGGGCAGCGCGGCCGGGATGCGGCAGGCGGTCGCGGAGGCCGGCTGGCACGCGCGCCACCGCTCGGCCTTCGGCGCCCGGCTCGTGGATCAGCCGGCGATGACGGCCGTGCTCGCGGACCTCGCGCTGGAGTCGGAGGCGGCGACGGCCGTCGCTCTGCGCCTCGCGCGCGCCCATGATGCGGATGCATCCGACGCCGATGCGGCGTTCCGCCGTCTGGCGACGGCGGTCACCAAGTACTGGGTGTGCAAGCGCGGCCCCGGCCATGCGTACGAGGCGCTCGAGTGCCTCGGCGGCAACGGCTACACCGAGGCGTTCCCGCTGGCCCGGCGGTATCGCGAGCAGCCGGTGATGGCCATCTGGGAGGGGTCCGGCAACGTGATCGCGCTCGACGTGCTGCGCGCGCTCACCCGCGAACCCGCGAGCCGGGATGCGTTCGACGCGGAGCTCGCCGCGGCCCGCGGCACCCATCCGGTCTACGACGCACACCACGACCGGCTGCGCACCGCGCTGGCGGCGGCCGACGAGTCCTCGGCGCGGCCGCTGGTGGCGGCGCTCGCGGTCGCGCTGCAGGCCTCGCTGCTGCTCCGCCACGCGCCGGCCGCGGTCGCCGACGCCTTCGTGGCCGCGCGGCTCGGACCCGACCGGGGCGCCCTCTACGGCGAGCTGCCCTCCGGCGTCGACACCGCGGCCCTCGTCGCCCGCATCTGAGCCTCGGTGCCGCCTCCCGTCGCGCGGTGCCGCCTCCCGTCGCGCGGTGCCGCCTCCCGTCGCGCGGTGCCGCCTCCCGTCGCGCGGTGTCAGGGGAGCAGATCGTGGAGCGCGCCGAGGGCGTTCGTGACGTCGACGGCACCGCCGGCCGCATCCGAGACCCCGTCGATGGCGGCGACGAGCTCGCCCAGGCTTCCGAGCGCGTGCGCGAGCACCAGCAGGTCCGCGGCCACCTCCGCCGCATCTCCCAGGGCGATGAGGGTGTCGCCGTCGTAGCCGTCGAACGCGATCCGCAGGTGGCCGATCCATTCGCGCTCGACGCCGAAGAGCACGGCGTAGGGGAGGAGCTTCTCGTGCAGCCGGAACCGTCCGGCCGCGGTCCCCGCCTCTGCCCGCACGTCGTCGGGCAGGGCCTCCAGCTCCGCCGTGGTCGGCCCCTGCAGGAAGCGGAGGCGTTCCGCCTCCGCCACGCGGAGGTACTGGCGGAGGCCGTCCAGGTGCCGTCGCAGCGGCTCGGCGCCGGCGGTGAAGCGACGGCCCTGCCCGGGCGGGAGCACGGCGACGGCCGCGACCGCGCAGCAGAGCCCGATCGTGGCCGGTAGCGCAACGAGCGGGGCCGAGATCACCAGGAGGAGGGCCGTCAGCCCTGAGAGCAGCACCACGAGGCCCGCGAGGCGCCGGAGAGCCGCACGCGCGGAGCCGCCGGGGGCGAGGAGGCTCCGCCGAGCCAGCCCCTTCGCGACGCCGTCGATCAGGGCACGCACTCGGATGCCTGTGCGGCGCCGACTGCGCGAGAACCGGCGGACGCGCCCCTCCCGCGCGGGGTCCGAGATCGCGTCGAGGAGCGCGAGCTCCCGCGTCGTGAGGTCGACCCCGTCGATCAGCTCGACCCCGACCGTGGTCCGTCGTCCGCCAGTCTCGTCGACGACCAGCCGGATCCGGCGGCGCACCGCGAGGTCGAGCAGCGCCGCCGTCGCGGCCCGCCGTTCGCGCCCGGCAAGGATCGCATCCGCCAGGACCGTCGAACCGCGGCGCGGGGTGTACTCGACGACCAGCGAGCGGGGCAGGCGCGTGGCCCGCACCCGGTGGCGGATGGCCGCGGCGAGGAGCGTGATCCCGGCGAGCGCCAGGATCAGACTGAGCACCCCGAACGCGATGGGTGCACCGAGCACCAAGGTCATTCCGCCTGCCCTGCCCTTCCCGCCTCGCTCAGCCGCGCTCGGCGAACACCGGGGCGGCGCCGATGGCGCGGTAGAACTCGCCCACCGCCTTGCGGTTGTAGGCGGCGTAGTCGAACCGGCTCTCCGGCACGTCGCCGGCCAGGTAGGCGCGCAGACCGTCGGCCACGCCCTCGTCCGTCTGCGGGACGACGAGGCCGCTTCCGGCGGGCAGCGCGTTCTTCGCGGACGCGAACTCGACCGTCACGATCGGGAGCCCGAGGACGAGGGCCTCGAGGATGACCATCGGCTGGCCCTCGTAGTCGCTGGAGAGCACGAAGCAGTCGGCCGCAGCCATGATCGCGTGCGGGTTGCGCTGCATCCCCGTGAGGAACACGGCACCCTGCAGGCCGCGCTCGGCGATCAGCGCCTCCAGTTCGTCGGCGAGCGGCCCGTCGCCGACGATCACCAGGCGCGTCTTCGGGTGGGCGTCGTGCACCTCGGCGAACGCGCGGATCAGGCGGCCCTGATTCTTCTCGGGCGAGAGCCGGCCGACGTTCACGAAGGTGGTCACGTCGTCGTCGGCGAGCAGCGCCTCGGCCCAGGCCGGAACGCTCCCGGTCTCCTCGTCGAAGGCGATCTCGTGCAGGTCGGCCTGCGCATACTCGAGGATGTGCTCGGCGTCGACGGTGTTCAGCGCGGAGAGGAACTTGTCCGGCGCCGCGTACTCGGCGAGCGCCTCCCGATTGATGTCGGAGAGCGTGGGAGACACCGAGACCAGGTGGTCGTACTGGCCGTAGAGAGTGAAGATCTGGGTCAGGCTGTGCAGCATCTTCTTCTCGCCGTTGACCTCGCGGTGCGCGTCCGAGGCGAGATCGTTGTGCAGCCAGATGGCGCGCTGCGCGTCGGGCGAGTGCAGCAGCAGGGCCGCCCAGAACGGTCCGTAGCCGGAGAAGTCGACCACGTAGTCGAAGCGGCTGTCGCCGAAGCAGCGGTACCACTCGTCGTCCCAGAGCGCGTTCTGCGCGGGCATGTCCGCGTGCTCGGCGATCCGGCCGCGGCGGAAGTGCAGGTGGCGGGCCAGGTGCAGCAGCTTCGCGCCGTTCATGCCTCCCACGCGCGGGAACTGACGCACCGCGGGGTGGATCTGCTTCTGCTTGGCGATCGCCGGCTGCGACCGGCTCTGCGAGAACAGCGCGGAGACGTCGTAGACGTCGTGATCGATGTTGTTCAGCAGGTTGAGGGCCGAGGTGGTGATGCCGTTGGGGCGCATACCGCCGAGGTACAGCAGGATCTTCTTCCGGCCGTCGTCGGCCAGCCCGGTGCGCAGCCGGTAGCCGTCCCGGGTGCCGCGGAACACGATGTCGACGACACGTTCGGCGGCGTGGCCGTCCTCCGAGGGCGTGAAGCGGCTCTGCATCGAGGCGTACCGCTCCGCCGCGTCGGCGGGGACGCGGTCGTCGTCGGCCGCGATGCGGGCGAGCTGCTCGCCGACCTCGCGTGCCGATTCGAACACCGGTCCCGGCCACTCGTCGGGCTCGAAGTACAGGCCGCGCGTTCCGGCGTAGTCGGCGAGATCGGGGGTGAAGAACACGATCGGTCGGCCGGTCTGCAGGAAGTCGAAGAAGATGCTCGAGTAGTCGGAGACGAGCAGGTCCGAGACGCCCAGCACCTCGTTGGTGGGGATCTCGTTGGGCACGAGGAGGCGCGTGAGCTCGGGCCGGTGGGCGGCGAGCTTGTGCACCGACTGGTGCGTCTTGAGCAGCACCGCGTACCGGCTGGTGTCGATCTGCTCCTCGATGCGATGGATGTGGTCGAGCAGCTCGTCGAGGTCGTCCGTCGGCCGGCCGAACGTCGCACCCTTCCACGTCGGGGCGTAGAGGACGACCTTGCGGTCGCCGAGCGGGATGCCCGCCGCGACGAGCCGTGCGCGGACCCGGTCACGGCCCGCCTCGTCCAGGAACTGGCGATCGATCCGGGGGTAGCCCTCCTCGACGACGGTGCCGCGGTAGATCCCGGTCAGTTTGTAGGCGGTCTCGTACATCTGCTCGCTCATGAACGGGTTCGCCGAGAGCAGGTAGTCGGCCTGCACGAAGTTGCGGACGATGTTCGCCGTGCCCAGCGCGCCGTCCTCGATGTCGTAGCCCATCCGCTTCAGGGGCGTGCCGTGCCAGGTGTTGAGGTAGACCTGGCCGGAGCGCTTCGAGAAGTCGGGCGGGAAGGTCGCGTTGTTGACCAGGTACTGGCTCGTCGCGAGCGCGCGGTAGTAGGCGGCGGAGCCGAACCGGACGAAGCTCACCCGGTCGTCGTCCGCGAACTCCTCGACCGTGGAGCGGTACTGGTCGAGGTCGGAGAGCGCCCAGATGTGGGTCAGTCCCTGCAGGTCGGGGGCCGCGAGCAGCGCCCGGAAGATCGCCTCGGGGTTGTCGAGCATCCCGTTGCCGGAGAAGGACTCGTAGAAGACGCTCCCGGCGACGAGCGGCTGGCGGCGCCAGTGCGCGTGGATCTCGAAGCGGGCGGCGCGTTTCACCCGCGACGGCAGGCGCTTCAATCGGGAGAGTCTCATCGACAGCGAGTTTATGAGAGCGGGATAACGGTCTCCTGGGAGTGCGGCACGAGCCTCCTGCGCGCGGTGCTTCGGACAGGTGGACCGGATGTGGCGTGCGACGCGCGCTTTCGTGACGTTCGGTCCGCCGGTGACGTTCGGTCCGCCGGTGGAGGAGAGGTCAGGAATCGAAGCTCAGGCTGAGCTTGCGCAGCAGGGAGGCGAGGCGTTCCTGATCCGAGGCGGAGAGGGCGTCGAGCAGGTCGGCCTCGGCGTCGACGAGGCGGGTGATCGCGGCATCCACGCGGGCGAGGCCCTGCGCGCTCATCTGCACCAGGATGCCGCGCCCGTCGTTGGGGTCGGTGCGGCGCTCGACCAGGCCGCGGGAGACCAGCCGGTCGATCCGGTTCGTCATCGTCCCGCTGGAGACCAGGGTCTGCTGGAGCAGGGACTTCGGGCTGAGCTGGTACGGCGTCCCCGCCCGGCGCAACGCCGAAAGCACGTCGAACTCCCACGAGTCGAGGTCGGAGCGGTCGAACGCCGCGCGGCGCGCGCGGTCGAGGTGCCGGGAGAGCCGGTCGACCCGCGAGAGCACCTGCAACGGGGAGAAGTCGAGGTCGGGGCGCTCGCGCAGCCAGGCCCCGACGATGCGGTCCACTTCGTCGCGCGGTCCACCGTCGCGTGCGTCTCCCATCCCTCCATCGTATTCACCGTCGGGCGTGTTGCCCGCCCGACGTGTCCACCTCCCGCACGGGGCGCGTCTGGCAGACTGTCCTCTGCGCGTTTCTGCGCGTTCCGCCTTGGTGTAATGGCAGCACGACAGCCTTTGGAGCTGTTAGGTCCAGGTTCGAGTCCTGGAGGCGGAGCGGCACCCCGCCGCACCGACCCCGGGAGGGACATGACCGACAAGAATCTCGCCATCGTCGTCCTCGCGGCGGGCCAGGGAACGCGCATGAAGTCCACGACCCCGAAGCTGCTGCACGAGCTCGGCGGCATCCCGATCGTGGGTCACGTGCTCGCCACCGCGCGCGAGCTCGACGCGGCGCACGTCGTCGCCGTCGTCCGGCACGAGCGCGACCGGCTGGCCGCGGTCATCGCGTCCGACCTGCCGGAGGCCGTGATCGTCGACCAGGACGAGATCCCCGGCACCGGGCGGGCCGTGGAGCAGGCCGTCGCCGCGCTCCCGGACGACTTCGCCGGCGACGTGCTCGTCGTCAACGGGGACGTCCCCCTGCTCGACGCGGTCACCCTGAACGATCTGATCGCCACGCACCGTGGAAGCGGCGCGGCGGCGACCATCCTCTCCAGCTTCCCCGCGGACGCGACCGGGTACGGCCGCATCGTGCGCAACGCCTCCGGCACCCTCGACCGCATCGTCGAGCACAAGGACGCCAGCGACGAAGAGCGCGCCATCGGCGAGATCAACGCGGGCATCTACCTCTTCGGCGCGGCGGCGCTGCGGGACGAGCTGGCGGCGATCACGACCGACAACGCCCAGGGCGAGAAGTACCTGACCGACGTGATCGGACTCCTGCGCGAGGCGGGCTTCGACGTCGACGCCCTCCCCGTGGCCGACTCCTGGCTGGTCGAGGGCATCAACGACCGCGCCCAGCTGAGCGAGATGGCCGCGAAACTGAACGCCCTGCTGGTGCGCACGTGGCAGCTGGCCGGTGTGACGGTCCAGGATCCGGCGACGACCTGGATCGACGTGCGGGCGAAGCTGGCGCCGGACGTCACGATCCTCCCGGGCACCCAGCTGCGCGGTGCGACGGTGGTGGAGACCGGGGCGACGGTCGGCCCGGACACGACGCTGGTCGACTGCGAGGTCGGCCCGGGCGCGACGGTGAAGCGCACGGACGCGACCCTGGCCGTCATCGGCGCGGGCGCGACGGTCGGCCCGTTCGCCTACCTGCGGCCGGGAACCGTGCTCGGGGACGGCGGCAAGATCGGCACGTTCGTCGAGACGAAGAACGCCACCATCGGGGCCGGGACCAAGCTGGCGCATTTCAACTACGTCGGCGACGCCGAGGTGGGGGAGAAGTCGAACCTCGGCGCCGGCGTCATCACGGCCAACTACGACGGCGTGAACAAGCACCGCACCGAGATCGGGTCGCACGTGCGTGCAGCCACGAACACGGTGTTCGTCGCGCCGGTTAGGATGGGTGACGGAGCGTACACCGGAGCGGGAACGGTCGTCCGCAAGGACGTTCCGGCCGGCTCCCTCGCCATCACGGTCGCCCCTCAACGCAACATTGAAGGCTGGGTCGCGCAGAAGCGACCGGGCACCGACGCCGCCCGAGCAGCGGAAGAAAGCGGAGAATAAGTGTCTGGGATCACCGCCAACGGCCAGAAGCGCCTCGTCCTCATCTCGGGTCGCGCGCACCCCCAGCTGGCCAAGGAGATCGCCGAGAGCCTCGGCAGCGAGCTGGTCCCCACCGACGCCCGGACGTTCGCGAACGGGGAGATCTACGCCCGCTTCGACGAGAGCGTGCGCGGCTCGGACGCCTTCGTCATCCAGTCCCACACCTCGCCGATCAACGAGTGGCTCATGGAGCAGCTGATCATGGTCGACGCGCTCAAGCGCGCCTCGGCCAAGCGGATCACCGTGGTCGCGCCGTTCTACCCGTACGCCCGTCAGGACAAGAAGGGCCGCGGGCGCGAGCCGATCTCGGCCCGCCTGGTCGCCGACCTGTTCAAGGCGGCGGGCGCCGACCGCATCATGTCGGTCGACCTCCACGCCGCGCAGATCCAGGGCTTCTTCGACGGCCCGGTCGACCACCTGTTCGCGATGCCCGTGCTCCTGGAGCACATGCGCCGCGAGCTCGACCCGTCGACCCTGACCGTCGTCTCGCCGGACATGGGCCGTGTGCGCGTCGCCGACAACTGGAGCGACAAGCTGGGCGTCCCGCTCGCGATCATCCACAAGCGCCGCGACCCGCTGGTGCCGAACCAGGTCTCGGTGCACGAGATCGTCGGCGACGTGCGCGGCCGGGTGTGCCTCCTGGTGGACGACCTGATCGACACCGGCCGCACCATCGTGAAGGCGGCGGAGGCCCTCAAGGCCAACGGCGCCACCGGCGTGGTCGTCGCGGCGACGCACGCCGTCTTCAGCGACCCGGCCGTCGAGCTGCTGCAGTCCGACGTCATCGACTCGGTCGTCGTCACAGACACGCTTCCGCTGCCCGAGCACAAGCGCTGGGACAAGCTCACCGTGCTGCCGATCGCCCCGCTGCTCGCGGACGCGATCGAGCAAGTGTTCACCGACGGTTCGGTGACGTCGATGTTCGACGGGGCCGCGTAGCCGCCGACGCACGCCGCACGGCCGGCAGGGCCCGCTTGCGGCGTCGGCCGCTCGTCAGGGCAGCTGGTGCGGCGTCGACGGGATGAGGCCGAGCGGCGCCACGAACGTGGCGTCTCCCTCGGTGTTGAGCGCGTAGCACTGCCAGCCGGGACCGGTCGGGCCGGTGAGCTCGAAGCGCGCCGACGAGTCCGTCGCGTCCGGTTCGTAGTGGCGCACGTAGACGGCGCAGGTGCTCTCGGCGGTCGCGGTCTGCATCCCGACGGTCAGCAGGATGCCCGGGAGCACGAGAGCCGTCAGCGCGACCACGACGAAGACACGCGTGAGGACGACCCGCCGCTGCCGCGGCGAACGGTCCAGCGGCTCGTACTCGGCCAGCTCCGGGTGCTCATCGAACGTCACGTATCGAGTCTCGTCGCCCGCGCCCCCCGAGTACAGGAAAAGTGCTCCGAATCGTGCGGATTCGGAGCACTTTCCTGTACTCGGAGGTTCAGCGCGTCAGTGGCTGGAGCCCTCGGACTCGATCTCGGTGCGGTCGGCGGACCACAGGGTGTGGAAGGTGCCGTCGGTGTCGACGCGCTTGTAGGTGTGCGCTCCGAAGAAGTCGCGCTGGCCCTGCACCAGGGCGGCGGGGAGGCGCTTCACGGCGAGCGAGTCGTAGTACGACAGGGCGGCGCCGAAGCCGGGCACCGGGACGCCGGAGAGGGCGGCGGTGGCGACGATGCGGCGCCAGGCGGCCTCGCCCTCGCGCACCGCGTCGGCGAAGTACGGCGCCTCGAGCAGGGTCGCGATGTCGGGGTTCTCGTCGTAGGCGTCGGCGATGCGGTTGAGGAACTGGGCGCGGATGATGCATCCGCCGCGCCAGATCTTCGCGATCTTGTCCTTGTTGATGCTCCAGCCGTACTTCTCGGCGCCGGCGATGATCGCGTCGAAGCCCTGCGCGTACGCGACGACCTTGGACGCGTAGAGCGCCTTGGAGACGTCGTCGGCGAACGCCTGCACGTCGTCGGCCTTCTGCACCTCCGGGCGCGACCGGATGGTCGCCTGCACGGCGGCGCGCTGGTTCGGCTTGGACGAGACGGCGCGGGCGAACACGGCCTCCGCGATGCCGCCGACCGGGACGCCGAGGTCGAGCGCGTTCTGCACGGTCCACACGCCGGTGCCCTTGGACCCGGCCTGGTCGAGGACGATGTCCACGAACGGCTTGCCGGTCTTCGCGTCCACCTGGCGGAGCACCTCCGCGGTGATCTCGATCAGGTACGACTCGAGGTAGCCCTGGTTCCACTCGCCGAACACGTCGGCGATCTGTGCCGGCTCCAGCCCGCCGACCGTGCGCAGCAGGTCGTACGCCTCGGCGATGAGCTGCATGTCGGCGTACTCGATGCCGTTGTGGATCATCTTGACGAAGTGGCCGGCTCCGTCGGTTCCGACGTGGGTGACGCACGGCTCGCCCTCGGCGACGGCGGCGATGGACGACAGGATGGGGCCGAGGGTCTCGTAGGACTCGGCGGAGCCGCCGGGCATGATCGAGGGGCCCTTCAGCGCGCCCTCCTCGCCACCGGAGATGCCGGCGCCGACGAAGTGGATGCCCGTCTCCGAGATGCGCTTCTCGCGGGCGATGGTGTCCTGGAAGTTGGCGTTGCCGCCGTCGACGATGATGTCGCCCGGCTCGAACCGCTCGGCGAGCTGGTCGATGACCGCGTCGGTGCCCGCACCGGCCTGGACCATGATGATCGCCGTGCGCGGCTTCGCCAGCGACGCCACGAAGTCGTCGATCGACTCGGACGCGACGAAACCGGCCTCCGGGTGCTCGGTGATCAGCTCGTCGGTGCGGGCGTAGGTGCGGTTGTACACCGCGACCGTGTTGCCGTCGCGCGAGGCGAGGTTGCGGGCCAGGTTCGAGCCCATCACCGCCAGGCCGACGACTCCGATGTTGGCGGTTGCTTCCTGTGACACGTGGTGCTCCTTCATAGATGCCGTCATGGCGGGGCCTCCGCCACGACGGGGTGAGGTCGGGGGGTCAGCTCTCCCGCGGGTGGCAAGAATCGAGCAATGCCCGTCTAGCCTATCCCGAGCCGGAAGGTGGCCCGCGGGATCTCGTCGACCAGCCGGTGCATGAGTCCGTGGGCGTCCTCCTCGGTGAGCTGGTGGGTGAGCACCAGGGACGCGAGGTACGACGCGTCCACCCGGCGGGACATGTCGTGGCGGGCCGGGATGGAGCAGTACGCCCGGGTGTCGTCGATGAAGCCGCTGGTCTTGACGAAGCCGGCGCTGTCGGTGATCGCCTGCCGGTAGCGCAGGATCGCGGCGGGGGTGTCGATGAACCACCACGGTGCCCCGGCGTAGACGCTCGGATAGAACCCCGCCAGCGGGGCGATCTCGCGCGAGAAGGTCGTCTCGTCGACCGTGAAGAGCACCAGCCGGAAGGTGCTGCTGGTGCCGAAGTCGCGCAGGATCGGGGTCAGCGGCGTGGTGAATGCGCCCACCGCGGGGAGGTCGTGGCCGGTGTCCGGGCCGTAAGCGTCGAGGGTGGGGCTGTGGTGGTTGCGGATCACCCCGGGGTGCAGTTGCATCACCAGGCCGTCCTCGGCCGACATCTCTGCGAGCCGGTAGAGCAGGTTGCGCCGGTAGGCGACGGCCTCCCCGCCGGTCAGCTCCCCGCGGAGCGCGGCGCGGTGGATGCGCGACGCCTCGTCCGCGGTGAGCGGCTCGCTGCCGGTGTCGACGACGCCGGTGTCGGTGGCGGTGCCGCCGGCCGCGATGAAGGCCTGACGGCGGGCGCGCAGCGCGGCGAGCAGGCCGGGGTAGCTGGACGTGTCGAGGTCCGCGCGGGCGGCCAGCGCCTCCAGCTTCGCACGCCAGGTCGGCTCGTCCGGGTGCATGTAGCGATCGGCGCGGAAGGTCGGCACGACCCGGCCGCCGAAGGTCGGGTCGTCGCGCAGCCGCTGGTGGGCGGCGAGGTCGTCGGCGGGATCGTCTGTGGTCGCCAGCACGGAGATGCGGAACCGCTCGAACAGCGCCCGTGGTCGGAACTCGGGGCGGCGCAGTGCGTCGGAGAGCTGGTCGTAGAGGGCGTCCGCCGTCGCCGGCGACGGCTGCTCGGTGAGGCCGAACACGTCGCTGAACTCGGACTCGAACCAGAACCGAACGGGTGTGCCGAGGAACACGTCCCAGTGCGCGCACAGCGTGCGCCAGATCTCCCGGCCGGAGACGGTCCGCGCCGCGCCGCGCCGCGCGAGCCCGAGCGCGTCCAGCGGCACACCGACCGCGTGCAGCATCCGGGTGACGTAGTGGTCGGGGGTGATCAGCAGCGCGGCGGGATCCCCGAAGGGCTCGTCGTCGGCGAGCACGCCCGCCGGGACGTGCCCGTGCGGCGAGACGATCGGCACGTCGGCCACCGAGGCGTGTAGGCTCCGCGCGAGCGCGCGCTCGGCCGGATCGACGGGGAACAGGCGATCGGGGTGCGGGGCGAGTGCGGTCATCGGTGTCCTTTCTGCGCCCGTGCCGGTCCGGTGGAGGACCGCACGGTGAGGTGCGTGGGCAGCGTCGCGCTCTGCCGCACGCCGCGGGTGTCCGCGTCGTCGAGCCGGGAGAGCAGCATCGACACCGCGGTGCGGCCGGCCTGCTCGATCGGCGCGGTGAGGGTGGTGAGCGGAGGGTTGCAGAAGTCGGCGCCGAAGATGTCGTCGCACCCGACGATGCTCACGTCGCCCGGCACGTCGACGCCGCGCTCGCGGAAGCGGGCGAGCATCCCGATGGCGAGCAGATCGTTGAAGGCGACGCACGCGGTGGCGCCGGCGTTGAGGACCGCGTCGGCCGCCGCGGCGCCTGCGTACTGGCGCGGGGCGAAGGGACCGATGCGCGTCGCCGTGATGCCGTGCCGGGCCGCTGCCCTGCCCATCGCGCGCCAGCGTCCCGCGTTCGACCACGAGCTCTCCGGGCCGGAGACGTAGCAGAGTTCCGTGTGGCCCAGGGAGACGAGGTGCTCGACGGCCTGCTCGATCCCGTTCGGGGTGTCGATGAAGATGTGCGGCACGCCCCGGGTCTGCCGGTTGATGGCGACCAGGGGCATCTCGGCGGCCAGGGTGGTCAGCCGGCGGTCGGTGAGTCGGGAGGCGGCGAGGATCACGCCGTCGAAGGAGCGGCGCAGCTTGTGCAGCATGCCGTCCTCGAGTTCGTCCGACTCCTCGGTGTCGACGAGGATCTGCGTGTAGCCCGCGGCTCGCAGCTGCTGCTGGGTCCCGCGGATGATGCCGAAGTAGAACGGGTTGGTGACGTCGGAGACGAGCACCACGACGGCCCGGGTCCGGCCACTGGTGAGCGCACGCGCCTGCGTGTTGGGCACGTAGTCGAGCGCCCGTGCCGCCGCCTCCACCCGGGCGCGGGTGAGGGCGTTCACACGACCCGGGTTCGAGAGCGCGCGGGAGGCCGTGGAGGTGGCGACCCCGCTGGCCGCCGCCACGTCCGCGAGGGTCACAGGGCGCTCGGGCCCCGCTCCGGCGAGAGGCTGCATGCCGATATCAGAACACATCATGGCAATAAGTGGCAATCGGTTGCTGTGCCGGTGCACTCCTGCCTAGAGTCCTCAGAAATCACCTCCCCGCATCGGCGGGGATGCCGACACTCATATCCCTGTCTCAAAGGAGAGTCACGAATGAGATCACGGAACGCGCTCGGCGCGATCGCCGGACTGGCCGCCGTCGCCTTGGCCCTCGCAGGCTGCTCCTCCGCGGGGAGCTCGTCCTCCGCAGGCGGGAAGGTCGACGGCACAGGCAAGAAGCTCAGCGTCATGATCGCGGCCAACGGGCTCTACCCCACCGAGCAGAAGAAGTGGTTCGAGGAGGTCTCCGCCCAGTTCCACAAGGAGACCGGCGCGACCGTGTCGTTCGAGACCTTCGCCTCGGCGAACGACGAGCTGACCAAGATCCAGACCTCCGTGCTCAGCGGTCAGGGTCCGGACGTCTACGACCTCGGCACGACCTTCACCCCGACGGCCTACTCCACGGGCGCGTTCGTCACGCTCACCGAGGCCGACTGGGAGAAGGTCGGCGGGCGCGACCGGTTCGTGCCGGCGACGCTGGGCATCTCGGGACCCGACGCGAAGCACGAGGTCGGCATCCCGTTCGCCAGCCGTCCGTTCGTCATGGCCTACAACAAGGATCTGCTCGCCGCCGCGGGGATCGACAAGCCGGCGGACACCTGGGACGGACTCGCCGAGCAGGCGAAGACCCTCACCCGCGGTGACGTCCACGGTCTGGCCATCGGCTACGCCGACAGCTTCGACCCGTGGAAGTTCGTCTGGGCGATGGCGATGCAGCAGGGCAATCCGATCCTCGACCTGGACAGCAAGAAGGCCACGATCGACGACCCGGCGGTGAAGAAGGCGTACGAGGCCTACTTCGGTTGGCTGACCGACGACAAGGTCGTCGACCCGGCCGCGATCGGCTGGAAGAACGCCAACGCGGTCGCCGCGTTCGCCGAGGGCAAGGCAGCGTTCCTGCCGATGGTCTCGTCGTCGTCGCAGGTGTCCCTCGACGGTTCGAGCGTCGCAGGCAGATACGGCTACGCGGTGATGCCCACGATCCCACCGGGGTCGAACGCTCTTCCGAACGGCGGCACGGCGGCGGCGACCATCATCTCCGGCGACAACATGGTGGTGGCGAAGTACTCGAAGAACCAGGACCTCGCCTTCGCGCTGATCAAGATGCTCACCAGCACCGAGAACCAGGTTGCGTACACCAAGACGTTCGGCGATCTGCCCACCAACGCCGACGCGGCGAAGCAGATCGAGACCGGCAACGAGCTCATCGCGCCGATCCTCGAGGCCGGGACCAAGGCGTACGGCACGCCTTTCACGGGGGCGTGGGGCGACACCCAGCTCGCTCTGACCAATGTGGTCGTGCAGTCCATCCCGTCGATGTCGAACGGTTCCGTGTCGTCCGCCGACCTCGATGCCAAGCTCGCGACCGCGCAGAACGCCGCACAGAGCGCGTTGAGCAAGGCGAAGTAGCCGGTCCGGATCATGACCGATTCCCTTCTGGCCGCGCCCGGCAGCTCGAGCGGCCACGATGACGGTTCGTCCGCGGGGTCCGCCCCCGCGGACGGCCACCGGGTCAGCCCGCCGGCACGCGGGCCGCGTCGGCGCCGCACCTCCGAGCGCAACCGACCGCTCTGGATGCTCCTGCCAGGCGGCGTCCTGATGCTCCTGATCATCGTGGTGCCGTTGCTCGTCGCGGCGATGATGTCCACTCTCGACCTCGATCAGTACACACTCCAGAGCTGGCTGCAGGCACCGTTCATCGGCATCCAGAACTACATCGAAGCGATCGCCGCGTCGTCCCTGCTGCGCTCGATCGGGATCAGCGTGTCGTTCGCACTCATCGCCGCCGTGGTGACGATGCCGATCGGGATCGCGGCCGCGCTCGCCACGCAGAACGCGTTCCGCGGCCGTGCGCTGGTCCGTTCGCTCTTCCTCATCCCGTACGTGCTTCCGGCCTTCGTGGTCGGCACCCTCTGGCGCACCATGCTCCAGCCCGGCGGAGTGGTGGACGCGACGCTCGGCGCCGTCGGCATCCAGCCGGGGCTGTTCCTCAACGGTCCGCTGAGCTACTGGTCCCTGATCATCGTGCAGATCTGGACGTCGTGGCCGTTCTTCTACCTGCTCGTGCTGGCCGGGCTGCAATCGGTCGATCATGAGGTGCACGAGGCCGCGGCGATCGACGGGGCGACCTGGGGGAGCAAGCTCCGCTCGGTGATCCTGCCCTACCTGCGCGGGCCGATCCTGCTCGCGCTCATCATCGCGTTCCTGCACAACATCAACGCGTTCACCCTGCCGTTCGTGCTGTTCGGCGTCCCCGCACCGCAGGACGTCGACGTGCTGCCGGTGCTCACCTATGTCACGAGCTTCCAGAGCTTCCGCTTCGGACTGAGCGCTGCGATGGCGATCTGCTCGCTGGTGCTGATCGCGATCCCGCTCTTCGTCTACCTGCGGGCTGTGCGGCTCGACACGGGAGAGGAGGGGAAGCGATGAGCACCACCACCTCGTCGGCCGACATCACCCGGCTGCTCCCGCGCCCGCTGATCGTCGGGATCATCACGGTGCTGCTCGCGGTGGTGCTCGGGCCGGTCCTCTACATGGTGCTCGCGTCGATCAACTCGGACGTCTCGGTCGCCGGTGGTGCGTTCCTCCCCGTCGAGCTGCACCTCGACAACTACGTCAAAGTGTGGTCGACGGTCGACCTCGGCACCGGGCTGATGAACAGCGTGATCGTCTGCGGCGCCGTCGCGATCGTCTGCGCGTTCCTCGCCGTCGCGACCGCATACGTGCTCGTCCGCTACGAGTTCCGCGGCCGGCTGACCTTCCTGCGCGCTCTGCTCGGGCTGCAATCGATCCCCGGCACGCTCATGCTGCTGCCGGTGTTCGTGCTCTTCTCCTCGACGGCGAGCCTGCTCGGTGTGCAGATCATCGGCACCCGGTGGGCGGTGTTCGTCACCTATCTGACGTTCGCCCTGCCGTTCTCGACCTGGGTGATGGTCACCTACCTGCGTGGCCTGCCCCGGGCACTCGAGGAGGCGGCACGGATCGACGGTGCGTCGTCCTGGCGCATCCTGCGCTCGATCGTCGTGCCGCTCAGCTGGCCGGGCATCGTCGTCTCGGGCATCTTCGCGTTCCTGCTCGGGTGGAACGACGTCCTGTTCGCGTCGGTGCTGACCGACCCGGAGTCCCGGACGGCCGCCGTCGCCCTGCAGGTGTTCGGCGCGACGCAGGAGGGTGGCGCGATCCCGCTCTACGGGCAGATGATGGCGGCATCGCTCATCTGCGCCGTTCCGGTGGTCGTGCTGTACCTCGTATTCCAGCGCTACCTGGTCGGTGGCCTGACCTCTGGAGGAGTGAAATGAGCACGAACGCTCAGAGAACGGTGGACTGGACCCTCTCCGGGTTCGGCGACGAGATCGACCAGGATCCGGTGGTCCAGGTCGCAGTGTTGCAGGCGCTCGGGGCGGAGCACCTCGAGGTGCGCAGCGCCTGGGGGGTGAACGTGGTCGACCTGTCCGACGAACAGCTCGACCGGCTCGCCGGGATCCTGACGGAGCGCGGGATGGGCGTCTCCGCCGTGGCCTCGCCGATCGGCAAGGTGGACGTGACGCTCCCGGTCGCGCACGAGGTCGAGCGGCTGCGGCGCGTCATCGCGGTGGCCGACCGGCTCGGGTCGCGGTACATCCGGGTCTTCTCGTTCTATCGCGCCGCGGGCGTCCCGGTCGAGAGCATCCGCGACGAGGTGCTGGTCCGCATGCGGGCGCTCGCCGAGACGGCGGAGGCCGCGGGAGTGGTGCTGCTGCACGAGAACGAGAAGGACATCTACGGGGACATCCACGCGCGCTGCCTCGACATCGTCGAGAGCGTCGCCTCGCCCGCCCTGCGGCTGGCCTGGGACAGCGCGAACTTCGTCCAGGTCGGCGTCGGCCGCCCGTTCGACGACGGGTACGCGGCGCTGCGCCCGCACCTGGAGTACCTCCAGGTGAAGGACGCGTTGAGAGCCACGGGCGCGGTCGTGCCGGCTGGGGAGGGCGATGGTCAGGTGGCCGAGACACTCGCCGCGCTCCGCGACGACGGCTATGCCGGCTTCGCCTCACTCGAGCCGCACCTCGCGGACGTGAATACCCTGGGCGGCTTCTCCGGGCCGGAGGAATTCGGCCGCGCCGCCCGGGCCCTGCGCACCCTCACCGACCGGATCGGAGTGACCCTCGTATGACGACCCCGCGCACCGTGGCCATCGTCGGCTGCGGCATCATCGGCCTCAACCACGCCCGGGCGATCGCCCGGCACCCCGGACTGGAGATCGGCGCCCTGGTGGACGCCGTCCCCGCCGCCGCGAGCGCGCTGGCGGACCAGATCGTGTCCGAACTCGGGGTGCGACGCCCGACCGAGCACACCAGCCTGACGGGGGCCCTCGCCGAAGCGTCCGTCGACCTGGTCGTGATCTGCACCCCGAGCGGGCTGCACGTGCAGCTCGCGGAGGAGGCGCTCGCCGCGGGCACGCATGTCGTGATCGAGAAGCCGCTCGATGTGTCGATGACGCGCGCTCGACGCATCCTGGAGCTGTCCCGGCAGGCGGAGCGCGACGGGCTGGTCGTCTCGGTGATCAGCCAGCATCGCTTCGACCCGGCCTCCGTCGTCGTCGCCGACGCCGCCCGCGGCGGCGCGTTCGGACGCGTGACGAGCGGCATCGCATCCGTGGCGTGGTGGCGCAGCCAGGACTACTACGACTCCGGCCAGTGGCGCGGCACGTGGGAGCTCGACGGCGGCGGAGCCGTGATGAACCAGGGCGTCCACACCGTCGACCTGCTGGTCTGGTTTCTCGGCCGCCCGGTCGAGGTGATCGCGCAGACGGCCCTGCTCGCCCATGAACGGGTCGAGATCGAGGACATCGCCGTCGCGACGGTGCGTTTCGCATCGGGTGCCCTCGCCGTGATCCACGCGACGACGGCGGCCTATCCGGGGGGGTCGGTGCGCATCCAGGTGCATGGCGACCGTGGCTCGGCGATCATCGAGGACGACCAGCTCGAGTACTTCGCCGTCGCCGGACCGGACGGGTTCGACCCGAGCGGCGCTGCGGTGGCCAACCGGGCCGTGGAGGTCGTGGACCCCGCCGAGGTGCGTGGCGCGGCCCGGGCGGCTGACCGCTTCGTCGTGGGGCATCTGCGCCAGTACGTGGACGTGGTGGAGGCCATCGAGCACAAGCGGCCGCCCGGGGTCACCGTCGAGGACGCCTTCGTCTCGCTCGCCCTGGTGCGCGCCATCTACCTGTCGGCCTCGCTGGGCCGGCCGATCACGTTCGACGAGGTGCTCGGCGGAGCCCTCGACGACACCGCCCTCACGACGGGAGCCTGACGCATGAAGTTCTCCGTGTTCACCGCATCCACCCCCGAGTGGACGCCCGCCGAGGCGGTGCAGACCCTCGCCGCCCAGGGCTGGGACGGGATCGAATGGCGCGTCGTCGACCAGGACGCCGCGGGCACGCCGGGGTTCTGGGCGGGCAACCGCGCGACCGTGCCGCTCACCGGACTCGAGGAGGCGCTGCCGGAACTCGCCCGCCTCACCGCGGATGCCGGGCTGGAGTTCTCCGGCATCGGCGGCTACGTCCGCTGCGACGACCACGCGGGCGTCGACCGGATGCTCGCCGCGACCGCCGCCCTCGGCGCACGGCAGGTGCGCATCACGATGCCGCGCACCGACTCCGGCGAGTACCGCGCGCTGTTCGCCGCCGCACGCACGGATGTCGAGCGGGCCGCAGAGCGCGCCGGTGAGCTGGGCGTGAAGGCACTCATCGAACTGCACCACGAGACGATCACGGCGTCGGCCTCCGCCGCGTTCCGCCTGGTCGACGGCATCGACCCGGCGACCGTCGGCGTCATCCACGACCTCGGCAACCTCGTGATCGAGGGGCAGGAGGCGCCGCTGGCGGCGTTCCAGCTGCTGGGACCCTATCTCGCGCACATCCACGTCAAGAACGCGGCATGGCGGGCGGGGGAGCGGGCGGCCGACGGCACCGTGCACTGGCGGCACGAGTGGGCACCCCTGCGCACAGGGGTCGCCGACGTGGCCGCGTACCTCGGAGCGCTGCACGCGTTCGGCTACGACGGCTGGGTGACGGCGGAGGACTTCTCGACGGAACGCCCGCTGGCCGAACGGACCCGCGACAACCTCGCCTACCTCCGCGAGGTCGAGGAGCGCACCCGCTCACGGGCGGCGGTGGACGCATGACGAGCCCGCCGCGCTCGACGCGCCACCCGGTCCGCATCGTCCACCTGGGAGTGGGGGCGTTCCACCGTGCCCACCAGGCCTGGTACACCCAGCGCGCGAACGACGCGCACGGTGCGAACGACGCGCACGGAGCGAACGACGGCGGGTGGGGGATCGCGGCGTTCACCGGCCGGAGTGCGGAGGCGGCCCGCGTCCTCGCCGCGCAGGACGCGGTCTACACCCTCATCGAGCGCGGCCCGGTCGCCGATGCGGCGACGATCGTCGACGCGCTCAGCACGGTCGCCGACGGCGGCGATGCGCGCCGCTGGCGTGCCGCGGTCGCCGACCCGGCCGTCGCGGTCGTCACGCTCACCGTGACCGAGGCGGGCTACCGGCCCGCGGAGGCCGCGCGGGACACCGACCGCGCCGCACTCCGCGCCGGGGCCGCTGCCGGGAAGGGGGCCGTGACGGCCGCCGTGTCCGCCCCCGGTCGGCTGGTCGACGGTCTGCGCGCCCGCCGGGAGGCCGGAGCCGGCGGCCTCGCGATCGTGAGCTGCGACAACCTCCCCGGCAACGGGGAGATCACCCGGACCGCCGTGCTCGGACTCGCGCGCGAGGTCGACGCCGGGCTGGCCGCCTGGATCGACGCCGAGGTCTCGTTCGTCTCCTCGATGGTCGACCGCATCGCACCGGCCGCCACCGACGCCGACCGCGTCGTCGCCGAGCGGCTCACCGGGTTCGCGGACCAGGCGCCCGTCGTCACCGAGCCGTTCTCGGAGTGGGTGCTGAGCGGGGAGTTCCCGGCGGGCCGGCCGGACTGGGAGGTCGCGGGTGCGCAGTTCGTCGACGACGTCGTCCCGTACGAGCAGCGCAAGCTGTGGCTTCTGAACGCCGGGCACTCCCTGCTCGCCTATCGCGGGCTGCTCCGCGGTCACGACACCGTGGCCGACGCGATGGCGGATGACGCCGTCACCGTCGAACTCGAGCAGCTCTGGGCGGAGGCGCGCACCGAGCTGCCGTTCGACGGGGCGACCGTGGACCCCTTCCTCGCAGCATTGCGCGAGCGCTTCACGAACGCGCGCATCGAGCACCGGCTGGCGCAGATCGCGGCAGACGGCTCGCAGAAGCTCGGCCCGCGCGTCCTCGACCCCTTGCGCTCGCGCCGGGCGGCCGGTCGTCCGCCGGGCGAGGCGGAGGTCGGCGTGCTCGCCGCGTGGGCGGTGCACGTCCGCGCGACGGCCCGCGCCGCGGACGGTCCCGGGGCAGGCGGCGCACCCGCCCCGGTGCGCGACATCCTGGGGGCGGCGCTCGTCGAGCGGTTCGGCGCGGCGCCGGACGACGCCGCGCTCGCCGCCGCCGCCCTGGCCGCCGTGGCCCCCGACCTGGCGGCGGACGCCCCGATCGTCGCCCTCCTCCAGCGCCGGATCGCCGAGGCACGCGCCGGCCTCCGCCCGACTCCCGCGCGCTGAGACCGCCGACCCGGCGTCACCCCGACCCCCCTCGACCACCGCTACCGACAGGAGCACCCTCATGCGAATCACCTCGGCCGACGTGCTGATCTCGAGCCCCGGACGCAACTTCGTGACGCTGCGGATCACGACCGACGACGGCATCGTCGGACTCGGCGACGCCACCCTCAACGGGCGCGAGCTCGCCGTCGCCGCCTACCTAGGCGAGCACGTGGTGCCGCTGCTGATCGGACGCGACGCGCACCGGATCGAGGACACCTGGCAGTACCTCTACCGCGGGGCGTACTGGCGGCGCGGGCCCGTCACCATGGCGGCCATCGCGGCCGTCGACACCGCGCTCTGGGACATCAAGGCGAAGGCCGCCGGGCTGCCGCTCTACCAACTCCTCGGCGGGCGCAGCCGCACCGGGTGCCTGGTCTACGGGCACGCCTCCGGAGCGGAGCTGCCGGAGCTGTTCGACTCCATCCGTGCCCACCAGGAACAGGGCTACCGCGCGATCCGCGTCCAGACCGGGGTGCCGGGTCTCGGCTCGGTGTACGGCGTCGCCTCGTCGGCGAACGCGGCCGCCGGCTCCACGGGCGGCGCGGGCGGCACGACCTCCCGCTACGACCACGAGCCCGCGCGGCGCAGCGCCGTCCCCGTCGAGGAGCAGTGGGACACCCGGGCCTACCTCCGCCACATCCCGAGGGTGTTCGAGGCGGTCCGCAACGAGTTCGGCCCGGAGCTGCCGCTGCTGCACGACGCCCACCACCGGCTCACCCCGATCCAGGCCGCGCAGCTGGGCAAGTCGCTGGAACCGTACGATCTGTTCTGGCTGGAGGACGTCACCCCGGCCGAGAACCAGGCCGCGCTGCGCCGCGTGCGCGAGCACACGACGACGCCGCTGGCCATCGGCGAGGTGTTCAACACGATCTGGGACTACCGCGAGCTCTTCGAGGAGCAGCTGATCGACTACGTCCGCAGCCCCGTCACCCACGCGGGCGGGATCACCGGGCTGCGGCGCATCCTCGACTATGCGGCGGTCTACCAGATCAAGTCCGGCGTGCATGGACCGACCGATGTCTCGCCGGTCGGACTGGCCGCGGCCGTGCATCTCGGCGTCGCGATCCCGAACTTCGGCATCCAGGAGTACATGCGGCACAGCACCGACACCCACGAGGTGTTCCGCACGGACTACACCTTCGCCGACGGGATGCTCCTGCCCGGCGAGACGCCCGGCCTCGGGGTGGACTACGACGAGGTCGCGGCGGACGCCTTCCCCTATCAGGCGGCATACTTGCCGGTGAACCGTCTTCTCGACGGTTCGATGCACGATTGGTGAGCGACGGAGGACACGTGGGCCGACCTCGGATCGTCGTCATGGGGGTCTCCGGCTCCGGCAAGAGCACGGTGGGCCGGCGCGCGGCGGAGGCGCTGGGAGCGGTGTTCGTGGACGGCGACGACCTCCATCCCGCGGCGAACGTGGCGAAGATGGCCTCGGGCGTGCCGCTCACCGATGAGGATCGCGCGCCCTGGCTCGACGCGGTCGGTCGTGTGCTCGCCGATGCGGGGCCCGAGGGGATGGTCGTCGCCTGCTCCGCGCTGAAGCGCGCGTACCGCGACCGCATCCGTGCTCTCGCGCCGGCCACCCTGTTCGCCGAGCTGGACGGGACGGTCGAGTTGCTCGCCGAGCGGGTCACCGGCCGCCCCGGGCACTTCATGCCGCCGTCGCTGCTCGCCTCCCAGCTGGCGACCCTCGAACCGGTCGAGGCGGACGAGCGGGGGATGCGTCTGGACGTCGCGGAGTCGCCCGACCTGCTGGCCGCGACGATCGCGGACCGCGTCCGGGCAGAATTCCGCTAGACTGGGCCACTGAACTTCGGCGAGGGAAGCGGACGGTGCTCCGTCGGCTTCCGTGATCGACGCGGTGGAGCAGGCTACGCAGTCTTTCCTCGCGCACCTCGATGCGCTCGAGTCGACAATCCCACACTGCGAGCGCTGCTCGCCCCGATCCGCCGGCTTCGCGCCGGCAAGGAGAACATCATGGCTGACGAGTCCAACAAGGTCGTCGCAGAGGTCCGCGACAGCTTCGGCAAGGGTGCGGCCCGCAAGATCCGCGCCGCCGGCAAGATCCCCGCCGTCATCTACGGCCACGGCACCGACCCCCAGCACGTGACCGTGCCGGCGCACCAGGTCGGCCTCATCCTGCGCAAGGCGAACGCGGTCCTCGAGCTCGACATCGACGGCACGGACCAGCTCGTCCTCGTCAAGGACGTCCAGAAGGACCCGGTGCTCCAGATCATCGAGCACCTCGACCTCATCGTCATCAAGAGCGGCGAGAAGGTCTCCGTCGAGGTCCCCGTGCACGTGCAGGGCGAGCCCTACCCGGGCACCATCGCGGTGCTCGAGGTCAACACCCTCCGTCTCGAGGTGGAGGCCACCCACATCCCCGAGAACATCGTTCTCGACGTCGAGGGCGCCGCCGAGGGCACGCAGTTCCACGCCAAGGACTTCACCCTGCCGAAGGGTGCCGCCCTGGCCGAGGACGAGGACCTCCTCATCCTCAACGTCCTGGTCCCGGCCGCCGCGCGCGCCGACGACGAGGAGACCGCCGAGACTGCGGAGACCGCTGCCGCCGAGTCCGCGGAGTAGTCACTCCCGATGGAATCCTCCCGTCCCCTGGACGGACCCTGGCTCGTAGTCGGGCTCGGCAACCCCGGGCCCGGCTACGCCGCCACGCGTCACAACGTGGGTCAGATGGTGCTCGACGAGCTCGCCGCGCGCGGCGGACTCACCTTCAAGACCCACAAGACGAACGCCACGGTCGCCGAAGGGCGTCTGACGCCCGGTGGTCCGCGTTTCGTCCTGGCCAAGCCCAACACATACATGAACGTGTCCGGTGGCCCGGTCGCGCAGCTCCTGCGCTTCTACTCGCTCGACCCGTCGCGCCTGATCGTGGTGCACGACGAACTGGACATCCCGTTCGACACCGTCCGCCTGAAGTCGGGCGGCGGCCACGGCGGCCACAACGGCGTCCGCGACATCATCGCGGCGACCGGGACCGGTGACTTCACCCGGGTGCGTGTCGGCGTGGGCCGGCCCCCGGGCTCGCAGGCCGCCGCGGACCACGTGCTCAAGGCGTTCGGCGCCGAGGAGCGCAAGAACCTGCCGATCCTGATCGGGGACGCCGCCGACGCGGTCGAGCAGATCGCGGGAGACGGCCTGACCGCCGCCCAGAACCGCTTCCACGCCGGGCGCTGACCCCGACTCACGTGGTCCGCATGGCGGGTAGGGGCGCCTCTATCGCGTCATGTGGCCCACATCGGCTTGCGGTCAGCCCTCGTCCAGTCCGCGCACAGCGCGGAGACGTACCGTGATGCGTCATGGAGTTGTTCACGCGCGAGTGGGGCCACGGAGACCGGTACGCGGTCCTGGTCCACGGCGTGATGTCGGACTCCCGCAACTGGCGCCGGGTCGGACCGGCGCTGGCCGAACGCGGCTACCACGTGATCGCCGTCGACCTGCGCGGGCACGGGCACAGCCCGCGCAGCGGCGAGTACTCCGCCGAACTCATGGCGCAGGACATCGTCGACACCGTCCCGGCCGAACCGGAGCTCGTGATGGGTCATTCCCTGGGCGGGCTCACGGTGAGCCTCGCCGTCGAGCGGCTGCGCCCGCGCCGCGTCGTGTACGTGGACCCGGCCTTCTCCTGCCCGGCCGCGAACTGGTTCCAGCGGATGCTCGCCCCTGCCTTCCTCCGGACCCTGGCGCGGCAGTCCGCCGCGCGCATCGCCAAACGCAATCCCCGGTGGGACCCCGCGGATGTCGCCGTCGAGGTCGAGACCTTCCGCGCCTTCGACCGGGCGGCCATCCCGACCGTGCTCGCTCCGAGTGTCATGCGGGCGCCGACGACCATGATGGTGCCCTCGCTCGTCATGCTCGCGGACAACTCCCGCCTGGTGAAGCCGGAGGCCGCCGACGGTCTGCGCGACGCCGGCTTCGACGTCCGGGTGGTCCCCGGTTCCGGGCACGTCATCAACCGCGACGACCACGACGGCTTCATGCGAGCCCTCGACGGCTGGATCTGACCTCCATCCGCAAGCCCCGTACAGTGATCCCGTGACCATCAGCGGCTCGACGCTCGTGCTCGTCGCGGACACGGCGCAGGTGCTCGCGACGCTGCCCGCCCGGCGGCTCGGAGACAGCGCGGAGGAGCGGCGCGATCGCCTCGTCGAGGCCGCGGACCGCGACGATTTCACCGCCGCCCGGCTCCTGGCGTCGCTGGCGCATCGAGCGCTGACCGGCGACGCCTTCGAAGCGGAGGAGATCGTGCAGCGCTGCGACACGTGCGGCGGCCCGCACGGACGGCCGCTGCCGACCGCCGCCGGCCTCCGGCTCTCCTGGTCGCATGCCCACGGCCGGGTGGCCGCCGCGGCCGGCCGCCGGCGGCTCGGCGTCGACCTCGAGACCCGCTCGGCGGTGACCGAGGACCTGCTCGCGGTCGCCCTCTCGCCGGCCGAGCGACGCGCCGTGACGGCCGCTGCCGACCGCGACACGGCGTTCCTGCTCGCGTGGACGGCCAAGGAGGCGGCCGTCAAGGCGGGCGCGGCCGACCTCGATGGCTTCTCCCGGCTGACCGTCCTCGCCGACGACGGGACGCTGCTCCCGCGTCGAGGCGCGCTCGGCCTCGAAGCGCGCGTGGGTGACGGCCTCGTCGCGGCGCTGGCGTCGGAGGAGCCCGGCGTCTGGCGCGGGATCGACGGCTGCGGTCGCCTGGTCCCGGCGGACGTCGGCACTGTCGGGGGCGCCGCGTAGACTCTGCCGAGTGATACTCCAGGGCTTGATCACGGCGCTTCAGCGCGCCTCCACGTTCGCTGACGCTCTCCGCTATGCCGGTCGCAACGCCGATTTCTCGCTCACGGATGGACTGCGCGCCCCCCTGCTGGCCGGGCTGGTGCGCCGTCGCGCGGAGCAGGGCGCGTCGCAGGCGGTCCTGGTGATCACGGCCACCGGCCGCGAGTCGGAGGCCGTGCGCGCCGCATTGCCCTGTGTGCTGCCCGAAGCCGAGATCGTCGAGTTCCCCGCGTGGGAGACCCTGCCGCACGAGCGCCTCAGCCCGAGCGCCGAGATCGTCGGCAAGCGGCTCACCGCGCTGCGCCGTCTCGTCGACTGGGGCACCGGCGACCGCACGACGCCGTTCGTGCTCGTCGCCTCCGTGCGCGCCGCGCTGCAGCCCCTGGCCGACAATCTCACCGACTACCCGACGGTGCAGCTGACCGCGGGCGGCCGCGGGTTCGACCTCTCCGGGCTCACCGCTCAACTGGTCGACCTGGCGTACGCCCGCGTCGACATGGTCACCCGTCGTGGCGAGTTCGCCGTGCGCGGCGGCATCCTCGACGTGTTCCCGCCGACCGCCGACCACCCCTACCGGGTCGACTTCTTCGGCGACGAGGTCGAGCAGATCCGTGCCTTCTCGGTGGCCGACCAGCGTTCGCTGCCCGAGCCCATCCCCTCGGTCGTGCTGCCGCCGAGCCGCGAGCTCCTGCTCAGCGAGTCGGTGCGGCAGCGCGCACGCGAGATGGAGCACGAGTTCCCCAGCCTGTCGGGGATGCTCGCCAAGATCGGCGAGGGCATCCCGGTCGAGGGGATGGAGTCGCTGGCGCCTGCGCTCGTCGACCGGCTGGTCCCGCTCACCCACTATCTGCCCGACGGCGCCGCCGTCGCCGTGCTCTCACCGGAGCGGGTCGCCTCCCGCGCCGTCAGTCTCGCCGAGACGAACCGTGAGTTCCTGTCGGCCGCCTGGAGCGCCGCGACCGTGGGCGCCGCCGCCCCGATCGATCTCGCGGCCGGCGACTTCCTCACCCTGCAGAAGCTGCGCGACTCCGTGACGTTCAGCCGCCCGGGCGCTCCAGCCCCGGACCACCCGTGGTGGACGATGAGCGGGTTCCAGGCCGACGCCGCCTCCAGTGAGCCGGAGATCCTCCCGGAGCACCGCGAGATCGAGGAGCACCTGCAGGTCCGCATCGCGGCGGAGGCCGTTCCGAGCTTCCAGGGCAACGTCTCCGGCGCGGTCGGCCACGTCGCCGCACGGCTGCGCGACGGCTGGCGCGTCGCGGTCGTCGCCCAGGGCAACGGACTCGTCGAACGCGCCGCGCAGGTGCTGGGCGAGGCCGAGCTCCCGGGCCGCCCCGTCGACGAGTTCCCGGCGGACCCGGAGCCCGGCGTCGCGTACCTGCTGAAGGCCAGCGTCGAGCACGGTTTCGAGGTGCCCGAGATCAAGCTCGCCGTCGTCGGTGAGAGCGAGTTCTACGGCCGGACGATCGGGTACGACTCGCGGCAGGTGAAGAAGCTGGCCGCGCGCCGCAAGAACGTCGTCGACCCGATGCAGCTCAAGCCCGGCGACTACGTCGTGCACGAGACCCACGGCATCGGCAAGTTCGTCGAGCTCACCCAGCGCGAGGTCTCCAGCGGAGGCCGCAACGCGGTCAAGTCCAAGCGCGAGTACCTCGCGCTGGAGTACGCGCCGTCCAAGCGCGGCTACCCGGGCGACAAGCTCTTCGTGCCCACCGACCAGCTCGACCTGCTCAGCCGCTACGTCGGCGGCGAGGCGCCGCAGCTGAGCAAGATGGGCGGCAGCGACTGGTCCGCGGCGAAGGGCCGGGCCCGCAAGGCCGTGCGCGACATCGCGGTCGAGCTCGTCAAGCTCTACTCGGCGCGCATGGCGAGCAAGGGATACGCCTTCGGGCCGGACACCCCGTGGCAGCACGAGCTGGAGGAGGCGTTCCCGTTCGCCGAGACCCTCGACCAACTGCAGACCATCGACGAGGTGAAGGCCGACATGGAGCGGCCCATCCCGATGGACCGGCTCATCTCGGGCGACGTCGGCTTCGGCAAGACCGAGATCGCCGTGCGGGCGGCGTTCAAGGCCATTCAGGACGGCAAGCAGGTGGCCATGCTCGTGCCCACCACGCTCCTGGTCAAGCAGCACGCCGAGACGTTCCTCGAGCGCTTCGCCGGCTTCCCGGTGCATCTGCGCCAGCTCAGCCGGTTCCAGACCGACAAGGAGGCGCGGGAGACGCTGGCCGGCATGGCGGACGGCACCGTCGACATGGTCATCGGCACCCACCGGATCCTCGCCGAGGGCGTCACATTCAAAGACCTGGGCCTGGTCATCATCGACGAGGAGCAGCGCTTCGGCGTCGAGCACAAGGATCAGCTGAAGAAGCTCAAGACGAACGTCGACATCCTCGCCATGAGCGCCACCCCCATCCCGCGCACGCTGGAGATGGCGGTCACCGGCATCCGGGAGATGTCGACGCTGGCCACCCCGCCGGAGGACCGACACCCGATCCTGACCTTCGTCGGACCGTACTCGGACAAGCAGGTCGCCGCCGCAATCCGCCGTGAGCTGTTGCGCGAGGGGCAGATCTTCTTCGTGCACAACCGCGTCGGCTCGATCTCGGCGACGGCCGCCAAGCTGGCCGAGCTGGTGCCGGAGGCGCGCATCGGCGTGGCCCACGGCAAGATGAACGAGCATGCCCTGGAGCAGGTGGTCGTCGACTTCTGGGAGCGGCGCTTCGATGTGCTCGTCTCGACGACCATCATCGAGACCGGCCTCGACATCTCGAACGCCAACACCATCATCATCGACCGCGCCGACAAGTACGGCCTGAGTCAGCTGCACCAGCTCCGCGGCCGCGTGGGGCGTGGTCGCGAGCGCGCCTACGCCTACTTCCTCTGGGACGAGAACAAGCCGCTCAGCGAGACCGCGCACGATCGGCTCTCGACGATCGCGGCGAACAACGACCTCGGCAGCGGCATGCAGGTCGCGCTCAAGGACCTCGAGATCCGCGGTGCGGGCAACCTCCTGGGCGGCGAGCAGTCCGGTCACATCGCGGGCGTCGGCTTCGACCTCTACCTGCGGATGATCGGCGAGGCCGTGTCGACGTTCCGCGGCGAAGTCGCCGAAGGGCAGACCGAGCTGCGGCTCGAGCTGCCCGTGGATGCGCACATCCCCGAGGAGTACGTCGACAGCGAGCGGCTGCGGCTGGAGGCCTACCAGAAGCTGTCGTCCGCGAGCGCGCCGACCTCGAAGGACGGTCAGATCGACCTGGTCGTCGAGGAGCTGTCGGACCGCTACGGCGAGCCTCCCGTGCAGGTGCTGAACCTCGTCGCGGTGTCGCGCCTGCGCCGGGCGGCGCAGAAGGCGGGGCTCGGCGAGGTCGTGGCGATGGGGTCCAACCTGCGACTCGCCCCGGCGATCCTGCCCGACTCCCTCCAGGTGCGGCTGCAGCGCATGTACCCGGGCTCGAAGTACCACGCGGCGCCCAAGGTCGCGATGGTCCCGCTCCCGCGGGTCAACGGCGAGTCGGTCGACGACGCGGACCTCATCGAGTGGGTCGCCACCCTCCTCGGCGCCCTCTTCCCGGTCCCGGAGCCCGCCCCCGAGCCCGCCGCCTGACCCGCACCCCGGCTCCCACCCCGGCCTCCCCTCCCGGCAATTCCGGAGATCTTCTGCCCTCGCCCCGGAATCGCCGGAGTTCCGGCGACCTGAGCGGTGTGTCGGATCGAATCTCCGGAGTTCCGGAGCCGGCGGCGAGAGCGGTATCAGTGCGCGTGGAGGCGACGGTAGCGACGGGCGAGCAGGGAGACCAGCACGCCGGAGACCACGATCGCCACGGCGGAGCCGAGCAGCACGGCGAGAGTCCCTTCGGCGCGCACGGTCGCATCGCCGGCGAACGCCAGCTCGTTCATCAGCAGTGAGACGGTGAACCCGATCCCGCCGAGCGCTCCGACCGCCACGAGCCCGAACAGGGAGATGCGTGCGCGCTCCTCCTTGCTGCGCGTGAACGAGCCCAGCCAGCCGCCGAGGGTGATGCCGATCAGCTTGCCGACGGGCAGGGCCACGAGGATGCCCCAGAACGCCGGCGAGAGCTCCGACGGCGCGACCGCGGGGATGACGACGAGCGCCGCCGAGAAGGCGAAGAGCGGCAGGATCAGGCCGTTGGACCAGGGCTCGAGCGCATGGGTGACCCGGCCGGCGGGCCGCCGGGCCATCACCAGGCCGAGGGCGACGCCGGCGATGGTGGCGTGCACGCCGGAGTCGTAGACCAGCCACCAGGTGAGCGCCGCGACCAGCACCATCAGCACACCGATCGGCACCCGCATCCGGCCGCGCAGCATCCGGCTGAGCAGGCCGAACAGCGCCACCGTCACGGCGGCGAGCACGAGCTCCAGGAGATTGGGGTCGGTGGTGAAGAACACCGCGATGATCAGGATGGCGACGAGGTCGTCCAGCACCGCCAGCGCCAGCAGGAAGACGCGCAGCCGGTTGGGCAGTCCGCGGCCGAACACCGCGAGCACCCCGAGGGCGAAGGCGATGTCGGTCGCGGTGGGGATGGGCCAGCCCGCCTCCAACCCGCTCCCGGCGCTGAACGCGAGGTAGATCAGCGCGGGCACGAGCACGCCGGCGAGGGCGGCGATGGCCGGGTGGATCGCTTTCGCGAACGAGTTGAGCTCGCCGGCGACGAGCTCGTGCTTGAGCTCCACCGCCACGATGAAGAAGAACACGGCGAGGAGCCCGTCGCTGATCCAGTGGCCCACGCTCAGGTCCACCGGGCCGAAGCCCAGGTGCGCGTGCTGCAGCTCGACCAGCGCGGGACCCACGGCGGTGTTCGCCAGCAGGAGGCCCAGCGCCGCGGCACCCAGCAGGAGCCCGGCGGCGGTGCGCTCGGATCGGATGATGCTCATGGGAAGCCTTCCGTCGGAGGAAGCCCGTCGCGGGGCGCGCGGGCACGACGCCGACCAGACTTCCCGGCACACCGATCACCCATTCTACCGGGGCCGCTGCCATCCGGGGCCGCGGTGCGTTCCGGAGGCGACGTGCGCAGCGGCGGTGAGAGGATGGGGGAGTTCTGACGAGGAGGAGCAGCGATGACGGACACGGTCCCCAGCAAACTCGACGAGCTCGTCGCGGTGACGGCTCGACTGCGCGCTCCCGGCGGGTGCCCGTGGGACGCCGACCAGACGCACGCGTCGCTGGTGCAGTACCTGATCGAGGAGACCTACGAGCTCGTCGAGGCCATCGAGAACGGCACCCGCGACGACCTGCTCGAGGAGCTCGGCGACGTGCTCTACCAGGTGCTCTTCCACGCGGACATCGCCGCGCACACCCCGGGGGAGGACTTCGACATCCAGGATGTCGCCGCGCAGATGACGGCGAAGATGATCGGCCGGCATCCGCATGTCTTCGGCGGCGATCGCACCGCCGAGACGGCCGACGACGTGGTCGGGTTCTGGGACGACCTCAAGAAGGCGGAGAAGCCGGGCCGCACGAGCGTGCTCGACGGCATCCCGCAGGCGATGCCGTCGCTGGCGCTGGCCGACAAACTGCTGGGCCGCGCACAGAAGGTCGGCCTGCTCGATCTGAGCGAGGGAGGGGGAGTCGCCGTCGAGAACGAGGACGAGCTGGGATCGCTGCTGCTGGCGATCGTCGCCTCGGCGAAGTCGCAGGGGCTCGACGCGGAACGGGCGCTGCGGTCGACGTTGCGCGATCTGCAGGGCGAGATCCGCGAGCAGGAGGCGCGCGAGTCCTGAGCGTTCGGGATTCGGTTGGTCAGGGCTCAGGCACTTAGGTTAGGCTTCCCTAATGTGTCGATCGACACGCCTTCCATCCCTCCCGAACCCAGGAGAGCCATGCTCGAAACCGCTCGCCGCGGCCGTCGCCGGTCGCGTCTCGTCCTGATCGCCTCCGCCGTCGTGGCCTCCGCCGCGCTCGTGCTGACCGGCTGCAGCGCCGGCAGCTCCGGCAGCGAGAGCACCTCCGGAAGTGACGCGGGCGCCTTCCCGGTCACGATCGACAGCGCGCTGGGCAAGACCACCATCGACGCCAAGCCCGAGCGTGTCGCGACCTGGGGCTGGGGTGCGCAGGACGTGGTGCTGGCGCTCGGCATCGTGCCGGTGGCCATGCCCGCGTTCAGCTACGGCGGCGACAAGGCCGGCGTGCTGCCGTGGGACGCTGACGCGATCACGGCGCTCAAGGGCACGACCCCGCAGATCATCCCCTCCGACACCGGCGAGGTGCCGTTCGAGGCGTTCGTGAAGGCGAAGCCCGATGTGATCCTCGCACCCTACTCGGGACTCACCCAGGCCGAGTTCGACAAGCTCAGCAAGATCGCGCCCGTCGTCGCCTACCCGGACAAGCCGTGGGCGACCAGCTGGCAGGACCAGACCGCGATCGTCGGCAAGGCCCTCGGCCTCTCCTCCCAGGCGGACGCGCTGGTCACCAAGACCAAGGACGACGTCTCCGGCCTGGCCGCGAAGTACCCGGTGCTCAAGGACAAGACATTCTTCTACGCCGCCGCCAACCAGCCCGGCCTCCTCAACGTCTACCGCGCCGAGGACCCGCGCGTGCAGCTCCTGAACGAGCTCGGGCTGAAGAACTCGAAGAGCATCGCCGACCTCGACACCACGAAGGACGACGGGAGCTTCTTCTTCCAGCTCAGCTACGAGAACCTCTCCAAGATCGACACCGACCTGCTGGTGATGTACTTCGACAAGCAGTCCTCGGTCGACGCCTTCACCGCCGACCCGCTCGTGGCCGCGATGCCCACGATCGCGGAGGGCCGCTTCGCCCCGATCGTCGGCGAGTCGTTCGTCGCCGCCACCAGTGCCCCCAGCGTGCTCTCCATCCCGTGGATGCTCGACAAGTACGTGCCGCAGCTGGCGGCCGCCGCCGAGAAGGTCAAGTAACCGTCGATGCCCGCGAGCGTCATCGCTCCCCGCGCCGGCCGTGCCGAGGACGTCTCCTCGCACGGCCGGCGCCGTCGGCGTCTGCTCGTGGGCTTCGCCCTGGCGGTGCTCGCGCTCGTGGCCGTCGGGGTGCTCAGCCTCATGGTCGGGGCGCGCACCATCGCACCGGCGGACGTGCTGGACGCCCTCGTCCACTACCGGGCCGGTGACCCGGAGCACCTCGTCGTCATCGGGAGCCGCCTGCCGCGCACCCTGCTCGGCCTGTCCGCCGGCCTCGCCCTCGGGCTCGCCGGAACCGTGATGCAGGGCCTCTCACGCAACCCGCTCGCCGACCCGGGGATCCTCGGCGTCAACTTCGGCGCCTCGCTCGCGGTCGTGGTGGCCATCGCGTACCTCGGCGTCACCAGCGCGTCCGGATACGTCTGGTTCGCGTTCGCCGGTGCTGCCGTCGCCTCCGCGCTCGTCTACGCGGTCTCGTCCGCCGGACGGGAGGGTGCGACCCCGATCAAGCTCGCGATCGCGGGGGCGGCGGTGTCGGCGGCCCTGGGGTCGCTGATCACGGCCGTGCTGCTGACGAGTCGGGTGTCGCTCGACGCCATGCGGTTCTGGCAGGTCGGCGCCCTCGCCGGACGCAGCTTCGACGTCTTCTGGCAGGTGCTGCCCACCCTCCTGATCGGCGCCGTCATCGCGCTGGGGCTGGGGCGCGTGCTCAACGGCCTCGCCCTCGGCGACGATGTGGCGCGCGGGCTCGGCCAGCGCGTGGGCGTCGCCCGCGGGGTCAGCGCGGTCGCGATCGTGCTGCTCTGCGGCTCGGCCACCGCCGCCGTCGGGCCGATCGCGTTCGTCGGACTCGTCGTTCCGCACATCGCCCGCTGGGCGGTCGGCGGCGACTACCGCTGGATCCTCGCCTTCTCCGCCGTCGTCGCGCCCACCCTCCTGCTGGCCTGCGACGTGATCGGGCGGGTCGTCGCGATGCCGGGCGAGCTGCAGGTCGGCGTGGTCATGGCCTTCGTCGGCGCCCCCCTCTTCATCGCGCTCGTGCGCCGCCGCAAGCTGGTCAGCCTGTGAGCGCGGTCGCGACCGATCGGCGCCGTCGCGCCGGTCGGGCCGCCCGGGTGGCCGTCGTCCTCGCCGCCCTGCTCGTCGTGGTCGGCGCTGTGTCGCTCACCCTCGGGGATGCCGCGGTGGCACCGCCGGACGTGCTCGCGGCGCTCGTCGGCCGGGCCGATCGGCTCACGTCGTTCGTCATCCTGGAGCTGCGGCTCCCTCGACTGCTCGCGGGCGCCCTCGTCGGCGCGTGCCTGGGCGTCTCGGGCGGTCTCATCCAGTCCGTCGCGCGCAACCCGCTCGCCAGCCCCGACATCATCGGCATCACCGCCAGCGCGAGCGCGGTCGGCTCGGTCGCCCTGGTCTGGTTCGGCCTCAGCGGGCTCGCGCTCTCGGGCGTCGTGCTCGCCGGGACCCTGCTCGCTGCCGTGCTGATCTACGCGCTGGCCTGGCGGCGCGGCGTGAGCGGCTACCGGTTCGTGCTGGTCGGGATCGGGTTCGCGGCCATCGCCTCCGGCGTGGTCTCGTACGTGCTCACCAAGGCCGACCTCTCGGATGTGCAGAGCGCTCTCGTCTGGATCACGGGGAGCCTGAACACGATCGACGACCTCGACCTGACGGTGCTCGCGGTGGGCGCGGTCGTCCTCATCCCCTGCGCACTGCTGCTCGCGAGGCCGCTCGCCGCCCTCGGGCTCGGCGACGACACGGCCGCGGGCATCGGGGTGCGTGCCGAACGCACGCGTCTGCTCGTCGTCGGAGTGGCCGTCGCGCTCGCGGCCGTGGCGGTGTCCGTCGCCGGGCCGATCGGATTCGTCGCGTTCCTCGCCGCGCCGATCGCCCGCCGACTGGTGGGTCGCGGCTCCCTCGCGCTGGTCTCGTCCGCGCTGGTCGGAGCGCTGGTGCTCGTGCTCTCGGACATCGTCGCCCAGTTCGCCGTGCCCGGGGTCGTGTTCCCGGTCGGCGTCGTGACCGGCATCGTGGGCGCGCCCTATCTGCTCTGGCTCCTCACCAGGACCAATCGAATCGGCCGGGGAGGCTGACATGACCCGTGACCACGAACTCGCCGCCCGCGACCTGACCCTCTCGTACGAGGGCCGGGTGGTCGTGGAGGGGCTGGATCTGACCGTTCCGCCCGGGCGGGTGACGGCGATCGTCGGGCCGAATGCCTGCGGCAAGTCGACCCTGCTGCGCGGCCTCTCCCGCCTGCTCGCGCCGGCCTCCGGCTCGGTGCTGCTCGACGGCGCCGACATCCACTCCCTGCCGACCAAGCAGGTCGCCACCCGGCTCGGGCTGCTCCCGCAGACGCCGATCGCCCCGGACGGCATCACCGTCGCCGACCTCGTCTCCCGCGGCCGGTACCCGCATCAGGGCTGGTTCCGCCGCTGGACGGCGGAGGACGACGCGGCCGTCGCCGAGGCCATGACCGCCACCGGGATCGTCGAGCTCGCGGAGCGCAGTGTGGACGAGCTCTCCGGCGGCCAGCGCCAGCGCGTCTGGATCGCGATGGCGCTCGCGCAGCAGACCGACATCCTGCTGCTGGACGAGCCGACGACGTTCCTCGACATCAGCCACCAGATCGACGTGCTCGACCTGCTGCTCGACCTCAACGCCGCTCGCGGCGCCACCGTCGTCATGGTGCTGCACGACCTGAACCTCGCAGCCCGCTATGCGGACCATCTCGTCGCGATGCGCGCGGGCTCGATCGTGGCGGCGGGGGACCCGTCGGAGGTGGTGACGGCCGAGCTCGTCCAGGACGTGTTCGGCGTGGAGTCCGTCATCGCCAGCGATCCGGTGACGGCGACGCCCCTGGTCGTCCCGCTGGGTCGGCACCACCGGGTCTGAGCGCACGGGCCGGGCGGCCGGGGGCGACGCCGGCAGCGCGTCCCGCCTGCCGGGTGCCACTCGGGTGAGGGCGCCTGTCGGCTCCACTCCTGGCCTGGGTCTCGACCGGCGAGCGGGGACGCGTTGCCAGCCTCGTCGTGTCTGGCAGCGAGCATCGCGACCGTGGTCGGGCGGATGCGGCTCATGCCAGGTCCTCCGGGACACCACCGAACCGGCGCCCGAGGGGTGCGGCATCAGGGTGGCAACGCCGCGAGTCTACGTCCGGGATCCGGCGCCGGCCATCCCCCGGGGAGGTCTCCCTCCGGCCGTCGTGGAAGAATCGGAGCATGGCCTCACCGATCACACCGCCCCGTGGCATGCGCGACTTCCTCCCCGCCGAGAAGGCGCGCCGTGAGCATGCGCTTGGCGTGATCCGGCGCAGCTTCGCCGCCCACGGGTTCGACGAGATCGAGACGCCGGTCGTCGAGGATTCCGCGCGCCTGCACTCGGGTCTCGGCGGGGACAACGAGAAGCTCGCGTTCAGCGTGCTCAAGCGGGGGCTCGACGCGGACGATCTGCGCGCCGCGCTCGAGTCGGGCGACACGCTCGCCCTCTGCGATCTCGGTCTGCGCTTCGATCTGACCGTGCCGCTGGCGCGGTTCTACGCCACGCACCGCGGCGAGCTGCCGCCGGTGTTCCGCTCCATCCAGATCGCGCCGGTCTGGCGTGCCGAGCGCCCGCAGAAGGGCCGCTACCGCCAGTTCGTGCAGTGCGACATCGACATCATCGGCGAGAGCTCGCAGCTTGCCGAGGTGGAGCTGATCACGGCGACCGCGGCCACGCTCGACCGTCTGGGTCTGCGCGACTGCACCATCCGCATCAACGACCGTCGCATCCTGAACGGCCTCCTCGAATACTGCGGCTTCGAGGAGTCGCGCTGGCCGCAGGTGCTCATCTCCGTCGACAAGCTGGACAAGATCGGCGCAGAGGGAGTCGTGGCGGAGCTGAGCGAGGGAGGCGCCGACGCCGCAGCCGTGCTCGGCGGCATCCTCGCCGGACTCGAACCGCACCTGGCCGACGGCGGGGTGGAGCTCACCGTCGAGGCGATCTCGGACATCCTCCCGAAGGGTGTCGACGCGGACGCCGTCGCCGCCCTGGAGTCGCTGGCCCACGCACTCGACACGCTTCCGGACGGTGTGCGGCTGCGCTTCGACCCCACGCTCGTGCGCGGGATGGGCTACTACACCGGCACCATCTTCGAGATCGCCCACCCCGGGTCCGGCAGCTCCGTCGGCGGCGGTGGACGCTACGACGGCATGATCGGACGATTCCTCGGCACCGACGTGCCGGCCTGCGGGTTCTCCATCGGATTCGAGCGCGTCGTCGACCTGATCGAGGTGCCGGACGACCAGGGGGCCGACTCGATCGTGCTCGTCTTCGATGCCGCCGTCCCGCTCGATCGTCTGATCGCCGTCAAGTCCGCGCTGGTGGCCGAGGGACGCCGGGTGCGGCTCGATCGACGCGCCAAGAACCTGAAGGGCGTGCTCGATCGCGCCGCCGCCGCCGGGTTCCGGTCGTTCGCGTTCGTGAACGCCGACACGGTGGACGCGTCCGCGCTCGAGATCAAGCCGCTGGGATGACCGGCTGGGAGGCGTACAGCCCTCTCGCCGTCCGCCGCGTCGACTGGAGCGAGGGGAGCTGGACGACGCCGCCGGCCGCCGTGGAGCGAGACGGCGACGACCTCGTGGTCACCGCGGTGGAGGCGAGCGACGCCTGGCGCACCACCGCCTACGGCTTCGTCCACGACACCGAGCACGCCCTCCTCGCGCCGCTGACGCCGGGCACCGCGATGGAGGTCGCCTTCACCGGCGACTTCTCGCAGCAGTTCGATCAGGCGGGCCTCTTCGTGCGCGTCTCCGCCGCCGAGTGGACGAAGGCGGGCGTCGAGTACGCCGACGGCGCCCTCCAGCTCGGCGCGGTCGTGACCCATGGCTTCTCCGACTGGTCCGTCGCCCCGGTGCCCGACTGGTCCGGCACCCGGATCACGGTGCGGGTCAGCCGCACCGGCGACGCGCTCACGATCCGAGCGCGCACGGGGGAGGAGCCGTTCCGGCTCGTCCGGGTGGCCCACCTCGAGCCCGGTGCCACGGCGGCCGCCGGGCCGATGGTCTGCGCCCCCACCCGGGCCGGACTCGTCGTGCGCTTCGTGTCGTGGACGCTCGGCCCGGCCGATCCCTCGCTCCACTAGACCGCCCGCATCCGCCCGGCCTGATCCGCCCGCCCGCATCCCGGTCCCGCCATTCATCGCAAGCATCCAGCCGTCGGCACGGGCCGTTCACCCGGCGTCACTACACTTGACGGTGAAACCCACGAACTACCACTGAGGAGACTGTTGTGGCTCAGATCGAAGCTGTAGGCGCTCGCGAGATCCTGGATTCGCGCGGCAACCCGACCGTCGAGGTCGAGGTGCTCCTGGAGGACGGCACCGTCAGCCGTGCCGCCGTCCCGTCCGGTGCCTCCACCGGCGCCTTCGAGGCCTACGAGCTTCGCGATGGCGACAATGACCGCTACCTCGGCAAGGGCGTCGAGAAGGCCGTCGACGCGGTTCTGGACGAGATCGGCCCGGCCATCGAGGGCTTCGAGGCCAGCGACCAGCGCCTGGTCGACGAGGCCATGATCGAGCTCGACGGCACCGACAACAAGAAGCGCCTCGGCGCCAACGCCATCCTGGGCGTCAGCCTCGCGGTCGCCAAGGCCGCCGCGGACTCCGCCGACCTGCCGCTGTTCCGTTACATCGGCGGCCCGAACGCGCACGTCCTCCCCGTTCCGATGATGAACATCATCAACGGCGGCGCGCACGCCGACACCGGCGTCGACATCCAGGAGTTCATGGTCCTGCCGATCGGCGCCGAGTCGTTCTCCGAGGCCCTCCGCTGGGGCGTCGAGACCTACCACTCGCTCAAGTCGCTGCTGAAGTCCAAGGGCCTCAACACCGGCCTCGGCGACGAGGGCGGCTTCGCCCCGGAGCTCGAGCACAACCGTGCCGCGCTCGACCTGATCTCCGAGGCGATCGAGAAGGCCGGCTTCACCGTCGGCACCGACATCGCGCTCGGCCTCGACGTCGCCTCCACCGAGTTCTTCGAGAACGGGGTCTACCGCTTCGAGGGCCAGGACCGCACCGCGGAGCAGATGTCGGCCTACTACGCCGAGCTCGCCGCCGCCTACCCGCTGGTCTCCATCGAGGACCCGCTGGCCGAGGACGACTGGGAGGGCTGGGCCCACCTGAACGCCGAGATCGGCTCGAAGCTGCAGCTCGTCGGCGACGACCTGTTCGTCACCAACCCGAAGCGTCTCGCCCAGGGCATCGCCGTCAAGGCCGCCAACAGCATCCTCGTCAAGGTCAACCAGATCGGCACCCTGACCGAGACGCTCGACGCCGTCTCGCTCGCGCAGCGCTCCGGCATGACCGCGGTGCTCTCGCACCGCTCCGGCGAGACCGAGGACACCACCATCGCCGACCTGGCCGTCGCCACCGACGCCGGCCAGATCAAGACCGGTGCTCCGGCCCGCTCCGAGCGCGTCGCGAAGTACAACCAGCTGCTCCGCATCGAGGAGGAGCTGGGCGACGCCGCCGTCTACGCCGGCCGCAGCGCCTTCCCGCGCTTCACCGCGTAACCCCTGCGTGATCGGTCGCGACACGCCCTTTTCCGCG
>NZ_AYMR01000019.1 GCF_000633535.1 Leifsonia aquatica H1aii
CCCACACCCCCCGTCCCCGCCCCCGCACGGCTCGCGATCCTCGACGACCACGAGATCCTGCTCGACAGTCTCGCCACGTGGATCGAGAAGAACGCCCCCGAGTTCGATCTCGTCCTGCGCGCGGGAAGCTGGATCGAGCTCGTCCACAGCGACGCGTTCCCGACCGACCTGGTGATCATGGACCTGCAGCTGCGCGAGTCCGTCTCGATCGGTGCCCGGGTGCGCACGTGCCGCGCCGCCGGCGCCAAAGTGGTGGTGCTGAGCGCCGTCGACACCCAGGAGGACCGCGACGCCGCGCTGGCGGCCGGCGCGGTCGCGTACGTGACCAAATCGCAGCCCATGAACGAGCTGCTGGCGGCCGCCCTCGCCGCGATCGGCCGCGGCGACGACCGCCCGGGGCCCGCCGCCGAGCCTGTCTGGCGCCCCCGACCGATCATCCCGGACGCCGCCCGTCCGCGGCTGAGCGACGGCGAACGACAGGCCCTGGTGCTCTACGCCGACGGCCGCACGACCTCGGAGGTCGCGAAGGCGATGAACGTGCAGTACGAGACCGCCAAGACCTACCTGCGCCGGGTCCGGGAGAAGTATGGCAAGGCCGGGCGGCCCACGAGCTCGCGCGCCGACCTGATCCGCCGCGCCGCCGAGGACGGCTACCTCACCTGAGACGACGACCGCCGTCTAGGATCGTTTCGTGGCAAAACTGTATTTCCGCTACGGCGCGATGAACAGCGGCAAGAGCACGGCGATGCTTCAGGCGGCCTACAACTACGAAGAGCGTGGTCATCGGGTGCTGCTCGCGAAGCCGGCGATCGACACCAAGGGTGACATGGGCATCCTGTCGCGCCTCGGCGTGACCCGCGACGTCGACTTCCTGATCGCCCCCGAGACCGATGCCTACGGCAAGTTCCAGCAACACCGCGAGCGCACCATCAAGCGGTTCGAACGGGATGTGAGCGCGCTGCTCGTCGACGAGGCGCAGTTCCTGACCGAGGCCCAGATCGACGACCTCCTGCGGATCGCGCTGCTCGAGGGCATCCCGGTGCTGGCGTACGGCATCCGGACGGACTTCCAGACGGTCGCGTTCCCCGGCAGCCGGCGCCTGCTCGAGGTCGCGCACAGCCTGGAGGAGCTCAAGACGATCTGCCGCTGCGGGCGCAAGGCCATCTTCAACGCCCGCACGGTCGACGGCGTCTTCGTCTTCGACGGTGCGCAAGTGGCGATCGATGGTGCAGACGTGGGCTACGAATCCCTGTGCGGCAACTGCTACCTCCAGGAGAGCAGCGGGGTGCTCAACAACGGCCGCCGGCACTGGCCGGTCGGCGCCTCGGCCACCGCCTATGACAGCGAGCCGGATCCCGACTTCACCTGAGCGACCGTTTCGGCGGCGAGAAGAGGAACCATGCGTATTTCCGTGATCGGCTGCGGCTACCTGGGCGCGGTGCACGCCGCGTCGATGGCCGACCTCGGCCACGAGGTCGTCGGCATCGATGTGGACGAAGCGAAGATCGCCGACCTGTCCGCCGGGAGGGCGCCGTTCTTCGAACCAGGGCTGCCCGAGGTCTTGACCTCGGCCATGGCCAGCGGCCGGCTGCGCTTCACCACAGACCTCGCCGCGGCGAAAGACGCGGAGGTGCACTTCATCGCCGTCGGCACGCCGCAGAGCGCCGATGGCGACGCTGCCGATCTCCGGTTCGTCGACGCCGCTTTCACTGCCGTCCTCGAACACACGAAGCCGGGAGACGTGCTCGTGGGCAAGAGCACCGTCCCCGTCGGGACGGCAGCTCGGCTCGCCACGCTCGTCGCTGAGCGCGCTCCGGAGGTCACTCTCACCTGGAACCCGGAGTTCCTGCGGGAAGGCTTCGCGGTGCAGGACACCGTGAGCCCGGATCGGCTGGTGTACGGCGTCCCGTCCGGCGAGGCGGGGGAGCGAGCAGCCGGCGTGCTGAACGCGGTGTATGCGAAAGCCGTTGCGGCCGGAACCCCGGTCATCGTCACGGACTATGCGACGGCGGAACTGGTGAAGGTCGCGGCCAACGCCTTCCTCGCCACGAAGATCTCCTTCATCAACGCGATGGCCGAGATCGCGGAGGTCACCGGTGCCGACGTCACTCAGCTCGCCGATGCGATCGGGCATGATGCGCGCATCGGACGACGCTTCCTCAACGCAGGTGTCGGGTTCGGAGGGGGCTGCCTCCCGAAGGACATCCGCGCGTTCACGGCGCGCGCTCGCGAGCTGGGTCGCGGAGAAGCGGTGGAGTTCCTCGCCGAAGTCGACAAGATCAATCTGCGACGCCGCGACCGGGTGGTGGACCTCGTACGTGAGGAAGCGGGAGGACTGGCCGGAGTGCGGGTGGCGGTGCTCGGGCTCGCGTTCAAACCGCACTCCGATGACATCCGCGATTCGCCGGCGCTCGATGTCGCGATGCGGCTGGCGGAGGCCGGGGCCGTCGTGACCGCGACCGACCCCGAAGCCATCCCCAACTCTCGTCGCCGAGCGCCACAGCTCGCGTATGCGGCGACGGCGGACGAGGCTGCGGCGGCCGCGGACGTCGTCGTCCTCATCACGGAGTGGCCGCAGTACCGTGAACTCGATCCGGTCGCGCTGGGGTCGATCGTTTCGACCAAACGGGTGATCGACGGTCGCAACGTACTCGATCCCGCTGCGTGGCGTGCCGCAGGATGGTCGTATCGGGGCCTCGGCCGGTAGAAGCAACGATCGGTCCGGGTCGCCCCTCGTTTCGGGGGATGCCAAAAAATGAGGATTTGTTACATTTATCCTCATGGCGATCGGTCTCTCGCAGGAGGAGGCGCCGGCCCTCCCGGCTGAGCCTCCCGCTACCGCGCGCAGGGCCCGGCGGCGGTGGACGACGCTCATCGCCGTCGCGCTCGTCCTCGTGGTCGCGGGACTGGTCGGCTGGATCGCTCTCCGCGGCTATCTGGCCCGTCAGGAGCTCTATGCGGCGCTTCCCGCCGCTCACGGCATCCAGAGCGCCATCGTCGCGGGCGATCTGACGAGCGCTCGAGCGTCGGCGCAGGAGTTGGAGAAGCGGGCGTCGGCGGCGGCCTCGCTGACCGGGGACCCGATCTGGCGCGCGGCGGAGGTCCTGCCCTGGGCCGGCCCCAATCTGGCCGCGGTCCGCACGGCGGCCGCGACGACCGAACAGTTGGCGTCGCGGGTGATCGAGCCGCTCGTCGGCGTCGCGGGGACGGCGGATCCCCGCCGGCTCGCCGTCACCGGCGGCCGGGTCGACCTCGCACCCCTCCTGGCCGCCCAGCCGGTCGTGGCGAAAGCGCAGGCCGCGTTCCATGTCGCGCAGCAGAGCCTCGCGTCCGTCGACACGGCGGCCACGATCCACCCGGTGTCGTCGGCGGTCGATCGCCTCCGCGAGCTCGTGGCCGAGGCGGCGCCCGCCGTCGACGCCGTCGGGAACAGTGCTGCGCTGCTGCCCGGGATGCTCGGGGCCGATGGTCCGCGGAACTACCTCCTCGTCGCGCAGAACCCGGCGGAGCTGCGCGCGACCGGCGGCCTCATCGGGTCGGTCGCGCTGATCCGCGCCGATCACGGGTCGATCTCCCTCGTGGCCCAGCAGGCCGGGACCTCCATCGGACCGTGGACGGAGCCGGTCGCGCCGATCCCGGAGGGGCCGACGGGTCTCTTCGGTCAGCTGATCGGCACCTTCATCCAGGATGTGAACCTCACCCCCGACTTCCCGCTGGCGGCCTCCACTGCGTCGCGCATGTGGACGCTGACGAACGGCGGGACGGTTGACGGCGTCGTGACGATGGACCCGGTGGTGCTCGCCGCGCTGCTGCGGGCGACCGGACCGGTCACGGTCGCGGACGGGCAGACCCTCACCGCCGACAATGCGGTCGACCTGTTGCTCAGCCAGGTGTACCGCCAGTACCCCGACCCCGCCCAGCAGGACGCCTTCTTCGCCTCGGCCGCCGCTGACGTGTTCCAGCGAGTGGCTCAGGGCGGAATCGATGGGAAGGCCTTGGTGTCGGCGCTGGCAGCTGCCGGTGCGTCGCATCGGCTCCTGATCTGGAGTGCGCACCCCGCCGAGCAGTCCGTCCTGGCGTCGACATCGCTCGCCGGCGGCCTCCCCGCCTCCACGGAGTCGACCGCCGGAGTGGGCGTGTACTTCAACGACTCGACCGGCGCGAAGATGGACTACTACCTCGGCACCTCGGTGGCGGCGGGCGCGGCGATCTGCCGGGCGGACGGGAAGCCGACGACGCGGGTCGCGGTGACCCTGCAGAACCGGGCACCCGCGGACGCCGGGACCGCCCTGCCGGACTATGTGACCGGTGGTGGGCGTTTCGGGATCCCGCCGGGGTCTATTCAGACCCGCGTCGCCGTCTATGGGCCGTCCGGCGGGCTGCTCGCGGCGACGACGAGCGCCGGAGCGACGAAGTCGACGATCTCCGGAACGGATCAGGGACGACCGGTGAGCCTCTTCACCGTGACCCTCGCGCCGGGGGAGAGGAAGACGGTCGAGGTGGACTTCCTCGGGCTGAAGCAGACCGGGACCGGGGTCTCGGTGACCACGACCCCGACCCTTCCCGGCGACGGCTCCACCCCCGATGTGGGGACAGAATCCGCCGTCGGCTCCATTGCCGTCGGTTGCGGCGCGGCGGTAAAGTGAGAATTGTTCAAATATCCCGACAGTGAGGCCGGGCGGGCGAAAGGCGGGGCCATGTTCAAGAAGATCCTCGCGGCGGCAGCCGTGACCGTGGCGGTGCTCTTCGCGGCGCCGGCGGCGGCGAACGCCGTCGACTACACGCAGGGCTCGCCATGCCGCTTCGACACCGCGGTCGCTCACGCCGGGGACACCGTGCACATCGTGTGCGACCCGGGCACCTGGGATCCCCGGGAGTTCATCGACTGGACCGGCACGGGCGAGGACGGGTCCAGTATCACGCTGGCCGCCTACAGGACCACCGTCAGCAGCATCCACTTCGCGAAGCAGTCCAACGCCGACGGCAGCGACCTCCTCACCGTGACCCTTCCCGCGGACGCGGTCGGCAGCTACGCGTTCACGGGCGTCGGCCGGACCAGCATGCACACCTGCCCGGCCTCGATCACGGTCCTCCCGGCCGATTCGGCCGTGACGGTCTCCGACCCCGGATCCGGGCTGGCCGACACCGGCTCGACCATGGCCGTCTGGGCCATCTGGATCGGCGGGGGACTCCTCGCCGCCGGACTCGTGACCGTGTCCGTCGTGTTCTGGGCGCGCAAGATCCGCGAATCCTGACCGCCCGGGCGGCCGCGATGGAATGACATCCCGCGCCGACCGGTTGCCCTCAGTGTGACGAATCGCAACATCCCCCTCTCCGTCCTCGACCTCGCCAGCCGCCCGGCAACCGGCACGAACGCCGACGCCGTCGCCGGCACGATCCGCCTCGCGCAGGCGGCGGAAGCGCTCGGCTACCAGCGCTTCTGGGTCGCCGAGCACCACGGCATGCCGGCCATCGCCTCCAGCGCCCCCGCCGTGCTCATCGCCGGTGTCGCCGCCGCGACCGAGCGCATCCGGGTCGGCTCGGGCGGGGTGATGCTGCCCAACCACGCGCCGCTCGTCGTGGCCGAGCAGTTCGGCACCCTCCGGGCGCTCTACGGCGACCGCATCGACCTCGGCATCGGGCGCGCCCCCGGCACGGACGGCGCGACCGCGATGGCCTTGCGGCGGAGCGAGCAGGGGCTCGGCGTCGACGACTTCCCGCAACAGCTGCTCGACCTGTTCGGCTTCTTCTACGGCGGGATGAGCGATGCCAATCCGCTCCACACCATCACGGCCGTCCCCGGCCTGGGCGACGCCCCGCAGATCTGGCTCCTGGGCTCGAGCGGCTTCAGCGCCCAGGTAGCCGCCGCGCTCGGGCTGCCGTTCGCCTTCGCCCACCACTTCGCCGGCGAGAACACGGAGGCGGCCCTCGACCTCTACCGGTCGAAGTTCGAGCCCAGCGACCTGCTCGAGGAGCCGCACACGATGATCGCCGTGAACGTCGTCTCGGACGACGACCCCCGTACGGTCCGCGCGCTGTCCCTGCCCGGCCAGCTCTCCTTCCTGCGGATGCGGCAGGGCCAGAAGCCGCAGCCGGTGAGCGTCGAGGAGGCGCTCGCCTACGACTTCAGTCCGCTCGAAGAGGAGTTCATCGCCGCACGCAACGCACGGCAGGCGATCGGCACGCCCGACGAGGTGCGCTCGCGGCTGGACGCGCTGCTCGGCTCGACCGGTGCCGACGAGCTGATGGTCTCCTCGGGTGCGGCCACAGTGGAGGGGCGCATCCGCTCGCTCGAGATCGTCGCCGGACTGTTTCCCGCTGCATGACGGCGCATGACGCGCGCGGGGGAGACCGGCGCGTCACGCGAGTAGCGTGGGGGCGTTCCCGAGCCGAAGACACACGAAGGCGGTCCCCGCATGGCACACGTCCCCACGGTCGTCGGAGTGAGCGGTAGCCCCACTCATCCCTCCCGCACCACCGTCCTGGTCGACGAGGTCACGCGTGCCTTCGCCGATGCGGTCGGCGGTGTTCCGCGGACCATCGAGCTCGCACCACTGCTGGGCGAGCTCGGGGCGGGCCCGTTCCGCTCCCACCTCGGCCCCCAGGTGATCGAGGCGTTGGAGGCTGTGGAGGCCGCCGACGTCATCGTCGTCGGCTCGCCGGCCTACCGGGCGACCTACACCGGGCTCTTCAAGCTGTTCTTCGACCACATCGGCCAGTACGCGCTGGTCGACAAGCCGATCGTCCTCACCGCGACGGGAGGCAGCGACCGGCACGCCCTGCTGGTCGAGCACCAGATGCGACCGCTCTTCGGCTTCTTCCAGTCGCTCACCCTGCCCCTGGGCATCTACGCGAGCGAGAGCGACTTCGCCGACTACGCGATCACCTCGGAGGACCTCCGCGGCCGCATCGAGACGGCGGTGAACCGCACCGTCCCGCTGGTGCGCGCCCACATCGACCCCGAGTCGCGGTACGCGACCGCGGAGTTCGCCCGGCCCGACGCGTTCTGAGGGGTACGCGCGGGTCGGGGTGCACCCTACCGCTACCCCAGACGCCCTCTGCACGCTTCGCGTGTGATGGCGCCCGGGGCCCCTCGCGGCAGGGGCCGGGAAGACACCAGCGATGGGGTGCACCCTACCGCTACCCCAGACGCCGCCTCACGCTTCGCGTTCGGCCGCGTCCGGGGCCCCTCGCGGCAGGGGCCGGGAAGACACCAGCGATGGGGTGCACCCTACCGCTACCCCAGACGCCCTCTGCACGCTTCGCGTTTGATGGCGCCTGGGGCCCCTCGCGGCAGGGGCCGGGAAGACACCGGCGATGAGCGGTAAACAGAAGGAGC
>NZ_AYMR01000020.1 GCF_000633535.1 Leifsonia aquatica H1aii
CACGCCCTTTTCCGCGCCGTTTCGGCCTTCGAAAGGGCGTGTCGCGCCCGTTCGCTGTGGAGTTCCTCACAGGGCACGGCACCGGAGGGGCGCGCACGGGGCGGTGGGAGGTTGTCGCCTACGATGAATGCGGGGCCCACGGCCCCGCGTCCGTGTCGTCCGTCCATCCGGGAGGTGCCATGCCGAAGCGGCCCACGCTCCCCACCGCGGCACCGAAGGCCGAGAGGCCGTCCGCATCGGACCCGTCGGAGGCACCGCCCGCCGGAGGGGCGCAGAAGCCGGGATCCGGGAAGCCGGAGCGATCCCGGAAGCCGGGATCCCGGAAGCCGGAGCGATCCCGGAATCCGGGCTCCCAGAAGCCGGAGCGATCCCAGAAGGCGTCCCGGACCGACACGCGGCCGACCACCCGGACCGTCGCTCCCTCACTGGCCGCGCCGAGCGGCACCGGGCGGTGGTTGCGCGGCATCCACTTCTCGGCGTTCTCGCTGGTGATGATGGGCATCCTGGTGCTCGCCGTCGTCATCCTGGCCCCGACGCTCCAGGCCTTCGCCCAGCAGCGGGCGCAGATCGCCGACCAGCAGGCCGCCGTCGATGCCCTGACGAGCCAGGTGGATGCGGCCAAGGCGCAGCGCGCCCGCTGGAACGACCCCAGCTACATCCGTGCCCAGGCCCGCGACCGGCTCTATTATGTGATGCCGGGCGAGACCAGCTATCTCGTCGTGGACGACCGGCCGCCCGCCGCGGCGCACGCCGACGACGCGGTCAGCTCGAAGATCCAGAAGACCCGCACCGACTGGGTGGGGTCGCTCTTCGGCTCCTTCATGGGGGCGGGGCTGACCGAGGCGACGCCCCAGCAGCTGAGCGGGCAGGGCGGCACCCCGACCCCGAATCCCACCCCGACCAAGTGAGCACCGCACTATGACCAGACCGCCGTTCGATCCCGTGACCGACGAGGACATCGCCGTCGTCAGCCGTCAGCTCGGCCGTCCGGCCCGCGACGTGGTCGGCATCGCCGCGCGCTGCGTGTGCGGGCGCCCGACCGTCGTCTCCACCGCCCCGCGGCTCGCCGACGGCACGCCGTTCCCGACCTTCTACTACCTGACCCATCCGGTGGCCACGGCGGCGATGTCGACGCTGGAGGCGAACCAGGTGATGAACGAGTTCAACGACCTCCTCGCCGACGACGAGGAGGTGCGCGCCCGCTACGCCGCGGCGCATGAGCAGTTCCTCGCCGACCGCGAGTCCATCGCCGTGGTCGAGGAGATCGCCGGCATCTCGTCCGGAGGCATGCCGACGCGGGTGAAATGCCTGCACGCGCTCGCGGCGCACGCGCTCGCCGCCGGTCCCGGTGTCAACCCGGTCGGCGATCTCGCGCTCGCCCGCGGCGGGTGGTCGCCCGAGGTCTGCGAGTGTCAGGTCGACGTGACGGAATGAACGGGGCCCCGGGGGGAGTCCGCAGGACGGGCGGTGGACGCGCGCGCCGCACGCTCGCCGGTGTGGCCGCGACGCTCGCGTTCCTTCTCGTGGCGCCCACGGCGGCGCACGCCGACCAGGTCCGTGACCTCGAGTACTGGCTCAACGACTACGGCTTCACCTCCGCCTGGCAGACCACGCGCGGCGCCGGCGTGAAAGTGGCCGTGATCGACACCGGCGTCGACGGGAGTGTCCCCGACCTCGCCGGGGCGGTCGGCGCCGGCACCGACGTCTCCGAGGTGGGCGCGCCGAACGGCCAGAAGCCGCTCGGCGACGGCGACGCGGCGAACCACGGCACCTGGGTCGCCTCCCTGCTCGCCGGCCGGGGCACCGGCGACGGCAACGGGATCCTGGGCGCGGCCCCCGAGGCGACGATCCTTCCGGCGTCCGTCGCGCTCGGCAAGGCGATGGGGCCCGTCGGCAGCGACGACCAGATCGCCCAGGCGGTGCGCTGGGCGGTCGATAACGGCGCCAGCGTGATCAACATGTCGTTGACCCGCAACACGCTCGACTGGCCCACCAGTTGGGACGACGCGTTCCAGTACGCGTTCTCGCACGATGTCGTCATCGTCGCGGCCGCAGGCAACCGGGGGAGCGGCACGACCGAGGTGGGCGCCCCCGCGACGATCCCCGGGGTGCTGACCGTCGCCGGCGTCGACCGGCAGGGCACGGCGAGCTTCGATGCGTCCTCCCAGGGCATCACCATCGGCGTCTCGGCGCCCAGCGAGCAACTGGTCGGAGCGAATCCCGGCGGCGGCTACGTGCAGTGGGAGGGCACGAGCGGAGCGGCCCCGCTCGTCTCCGGTGCCGTCGCCCTGGTGCGTGCGGCGCACCCTGAGCTCAAGGCGGCCGACGTGATCGAGCGGATCATCAAGACCGCGCGGCCGGTCGCCGGAGCCGTCCCCAGCCCGATCTACGGCTTCGGGTTGCTGAACGCGGCGGCCGCGGTCACCGCTGACGTGCCGCACGTGACGGCGAATCCGATGGGCGATCTGACCGAATGGATCCGCGTCCATCGGCGCGCCGTGACCCCCACGACCCCCGCTCCGACCGCCGATCCGCAGGCCGCTCCGGCCCCGGAGAAGCTCGCACCCGAACGCGCGATAGGATGGACGCGGTTCTTCTGGCCGCAATGGAGCGTCCTCACCACCTTCTGGATTCCGTTCGCCGTGATCTCCGGTTTCGTGTCTCTCGCCGCCCTCGGCGGGGTGGGCGCGTGGCTGCATTTCAGGCGAAGGGTGCGCAGGGGGTAGATTAACACCCATTGTTTCGTGTTGAGGAGACGCATCACTGTGCCCAAGATCCTGATCGTCGGCGGAGGCTACGCCGGTTTCTACACGGCGTGGAAGCTCGAGAAGCAGCTGCGCAAGGGTGAAGCCGAGGTCACCATGGTCGACCCGCTGCCCTACATGACGTACCAGCCCTTCCTTCCAGAGGTCGCGGCAGGCTCCATCGAGCCGCGTCACGCGGTGGTCGCGCACCGTCGCCACCTGAAGAGCACGAACGTCATCACGGCGAAGGTCACCTACATCGACCACGCCAAGAAGACCGCCACCATCCAGCCGCCGGTCGGCGAGGCGTACGAGTTCGCGTACGACATCGTCGTCGTGACGGCCGGTGCCGTGTCGCGCACGTTCCCGATCCCGGGCGTCGCCGACCAGGCCGTCGGCCTCAAGACCATCGAAGAGGCGGTGTACATCCGCGACACGATGCTCACCAACTTCGACAAGGCCGCGACCCTCCCGGCCGGCCCCGAGCGCGACCGCCTGCTCACCACCGTGGTGGTCGGCGGCGGCTTCGCCGGCATCGAGATCTTCGCCGAGCTGCGCTCGTTCGCCAGCGCTCTGCTGAAGCGCTACCCGGAGCTGTCCTTCGAGGACACCCACTTCCACCTCATCGAGGCGATGGGCCGGATCATGCCCGAGGTCAGCCTCCCGACCAGCCACTGGGTGATCAAGAACCTCGCCGAGCGCGGCGCGGAGATCCACCTCGACACGCAGCTCACCAGCGCCGTCGACGGCGTCATCGAGCTGTCCACCGGCGAGTCGTTCGAGACCGACCTGATCGTCTGGACCGCCGGCGTCATGGCCAACCCGACCGTGGTGCGTCACACCGACCTCCCGATCGAGGAGCGCGGCCGTCTCCGCGTCCGCGCCGACCTGCGCGTCGGCACCGACGAGGAGATCATCAAGGACGCCTGGGGCGCCGGCGATGTCTCGGCTGTCCCCGACCTGACCGGCGCCGGCGTCGGCGGCTACTGCGTGCCGAACGCCCAGCACGCCGTCCGCCAGGGCAAGCTGCTCGCGAAGAACATCGTCGCCGACCTGCGCGGCGAGCTGCCGCGCCAGTACTTCCACAAGAGCCTCGGCGCCGTCGCGGGCCTCGGTCTCGGCATCGGCGTCCTCCAGTCCGGCAAGCTCGCCTTCAAGGGCGTCCTGGGCTGGCTGGCGCACCGCGCCTACCACGGCCTGGCCATGCCGAGCTGGGAGCGCAAGTGGCGCGTCATCTGGGGCTGGTGGAACAACTTCTGGCTCGGCCGCGACATCGTGTCGCTCGAGGCCCGGCAGACCCCGCGCGCGGTCTTCGAGGAGTTCGCTTCGCGCCCGAAGCCGGCCGTCGAGGCTCCCGCCGAGCCGGCCAAGGCTCCGGCCAAGAAGGCTCCCGCCAAGGAGCCGGCCGAGGCCGCAGCGAAGTAGCGCGACCCGTCCGATCCCAAGGCCCGGTCCCCGCAGCAGCGGGGCCGGGCTTTCGGCGTTCCGGGGCCGGTCTCGCTATTCCGGGCCGGTCTGACTCTCGCGGGCGCGACTCGCGCGCCGAGCGGAGACGTTCAGCCGGTGACGCGTGCGCGCCCGCCGCTGGCGTCGCGGACCGCGTCGACGGCGGCGTCCCGCTGTGCGGCCGGGAGCGCCACGACGAGCCGCACCGCTGCGCCGTAGTCGACGTCGGGGACGGTGAAGCCCTCGGCATCGGCCCAGCGCCGGATGCGCTCGGCATCCGCGTAGTCTGCCGTGACCGTGATCGTGGTCTCCGGGATCCGCTCGACCACCTCCGCATCGAGCAGCGCCGTGGCGATCGCGTCGGTGTAGGCGCGGACGAGTCCGCCTGCCCCCAGCTTGACGCCCCCGAAGTAGCGGACCGCCGCGCCGAGCACGCCCTCCAGATCCTGGTGGCGCAGCACTTCGAGGATGGGGCGGCCCGCGGTGCCGCTCGGCTCGCCGTCGTCCGACATCCCGGAGTGGCCGCCGGCCAGGAGCGCCCAGCAGACGTGCGAGGCGCCCGGGTGTTCGGCGCGGAGGCGCGCGATCTGCTCCGCCGCCTCGTCGCGTCCGGCGACGGGCACGGCGAGGGCGAGGAATCGGCTGCGGCGCACCTCCAGCTCCGCGTGAGCGGGGGAGGAGAGCGTGCGGGCCATCACTCCACGCTACGGGATCCGGCCGCGCGTCACTCGTCGGCGATTCCACCCAGGATCCCGGCGGCGCGCTGCAGCACGGCGCGCTCGTCCGGGGTGAGAGCGGCGAGGCTCTCCCGGAACCAGCGGTGGCGCTGCTCGCGCGCCGCCGCCGCGAGGGTGTCTCCTTCGTCGGTCGGGGCGAGCAGCACCCTGCGGCCGTCGTCCGGATCGGGGGTGCGGACGGCCAGGCCCAGGGAGGCCAGGCGGTTCACCGTCTGGCTCATGGAGGCCGGCGTGACCTTCTCATGCTCGCTCAGTGCGCCGAGCGAGGTCGGGCCGGAGCGGTGGAGGTGCCCGAGGGCCGACATCGCGGCGTCCCCGAGCTCGCCGCTCGCGCGCTCCGTGCGGAACCGCCGGTAGATGCGTGCGACCGCGCGCGTCACGGCTTCGTCGAGATCGCGGATCCCGTCGGCGTCGGTTGCGTCGTCCTGCATAAGTCTTTAGTATACCTAAAGAAGTAGTTAACACACCTGAATGATCTGGAGTCGTCACGACCGCCACCGACCGCACCTCGACGAAGCCCTTCGGCTGGCGCTTCACCGCGCCGCTGCTGCTCGGGTCCACCCTCAACCCGATCAACAGCTCGATGCTCGCCACCGGCCTGCTGGCCATCGGCCTCGACTTCCACCTCGGGCCCGGCAAGACCGCGAGCCTCATCTCGGTGCTCTACCGGTGCAGCGCGATCATGCAGCCGACGATGGGCAAGCTGTCGACCGTGTTCGGTCCACGACGCGTGTTCGTCTCCGGCATCGTCATCCTGCTGATCGCCGGAGTGGTCGGCGCCGCGGCACCCGGCTTCGGCTTCCTGCTGGTCTCGCGGGCCCTGATCGGCATCGGCAGTTCGGCCGCCTACCCGACCGCCATGGCGATGGTGCGGCGGCGTGCCGACGAGCGGCAGGTCGGCGTGCCGTCCCGGGTGCTCGGGAACTTCTCCATCGCCGCCCAGATCACCGCGGTCGTCGGTCTGCCGCTCGGCGGCATCCTCGCGGGCGCCTTCGGCTGGCGCGCGCTCTTCCTGGTGAACGTCCCGCTCGCCCTCATCGTGCTCACCTTCACGCTGATCGGCGTGGAGAAGGACGCCCCGCGCGAGCGCGGCGGAGTGCGCTCGCTCCTGGTGTCGGTCGACCTGCCCGGCATCGGGCTGTTCGCCGCCACCGTGGTCAGCCTCCTGCTGTTCCTCTCCAGCCTGTCGGCGCCCGTCTGGTGGCTGCTGCCCGTCATCGTGGTGTGCGGTGCCGGCCTCATCCTCTGGGAGCGGCGGGCGACGCGCCCCCTCATCGACGTGCGGATGCTCGGCAGCAACGGGCCGTTGCAGCGCACCTACCTACGGCAGACCCTCTCCGCGCTGGTCAGCTACTCGACCCTGTACGGCGTCAGCCAGTGGATGGAGCAGTCGGCCGGCTACTCCGCCACCCAGGTCGGGCTCATCCTGCTGCCGCTCTCCGGTATCAGCATCGTGCTCGCGCGCATCGTGTCGAACCGCGGCTGGGTGCGCAGCCCGCTCCTGCTCGGTGCCGTGGCCATCGCCGCGGCGGCCGTGCTGCTCCTGCTGATGAACGCGCACACCAGTGTCTGGCTGCTCCTGCTGATGGCGGCGCTCCTCGGCGTCGCCAACGGTCTCACCGGCTTCGCCAACCAGGCCAGCCTGTACGTGCAGGCCCCCGCGGGCGAGATCGCCGTCGCCTCCGGCCTCTACCGCACCTTCGCCTACATCGGCGCGATCTTCTCCTCCAGCCTCATCGGCATCACCTTCGGCGAGGCGGCGACGGACGCCGGCCTCCACACGCTGGCGTGGGTGATGGCGGCGATCGGTGTCGCCCTGCTGGTGATCACCGCCGCCGACCGCCGGATCCCGCGCGGGACGGCGGGGGAGCGAGGCTAGGGCACGACCCGGTCCGCGAGCGGAGGCGCCTCCATCCGTGACGGGACGCCGTGCCCCCAGTGGGACTCGAAACCGAATGCAACCTCTCTATCTATCGCGAGTGCTGGGCCAATTCGCGGAATTATGCAGATTATCGATCACGAAAGACCTATTTCAATCAGGGGGCAGCGGGCGATTTGCGGGCGATAGGAGGGCGAAGAGTGCGGGGCTCGATACCGGCGCGGCGGTCCAGCTCCACGCGAATCGCGATGTTCAGAAACGCGCGCGCCGCCTCCCGGAAGCACCCCTCCCGGCATTAATAGGGCGTGTGCAAAGCACCGTGAGCCCGACACGGCTCCAGGAGAACAATGCCGTGAGTTCGGCAAGCCGAGACCTCCTCGGTGAAGGGCCCGAGAGATGGGGGAAAGAGCGCCCCGCGCAATGGCTGAAGGTTGTGACTGCACAGATCATTCGATGACGGCATATGTCGACGCTAGCGACGTCGACTCGCGTCAGTTCGCGCCCGCCCTCGACGCGGTGCTCGAATAGCCCCCATCGCACGCGCGGTCTAAGTAGAGGCTGGCGCGCGTCCAAGCCTGATCGGCTTTGGCATTCAGCTAACAGTACGTTGACTCGCCTTTCAATCTGTGACGCGACGCTCCAGCTCGACTCGCATGGCGATGTTCAGGACTACCTTGTCTGCCACTCGGAGGCAGTGTTCGCGACTCCGCTTACCTGGGGAGCGTATGCCACCATACGCCTCGACGAGTGACGTAGATCTGGTCGGGACTGGCTATCACGTGCCGCCAAGGGGCGGCTCTAGATTGTCCGAGCTTGGGCAGTTATCCTGGCCGCGCAACATCCTCACGGGGGGGGTCTGTGGGGAGGATCAATGAAGATCTGGGGGATCTGACTATGAAACGAGCTGTAATTCAGAGGACTGTTGCCTTTGCGGGGGCGGCTGTGCTTGCATTACTGACCGTCGCGGCAGCAAGGCCGGCGGCGGCCGATCCGGCCTCTCCTGGAGATGCGCCGAAGCCGGTCGCGGTGACCAAGGTCATCGATCGGACGTCCGAAAAAATCCCGGTGGACGTCACTGCGGTGAAGGCCCTGCAGGCGAGTGAGTTGGCGGGTGCGACGAACCCGCAGGCGGTCGCGGTCAAGCCGGTGCCGCTCCCGGATGGCGTCACGCTGCAGCCCGGGGAAACCCTTCAGGTGAACTACAGCAATGGTGTGGCCGTGCATCAGGCCATCACGGCCGCATGCACCTCCACCTCTACCGTCGACACTCCGTATGTGTCCGGCGGCTACGCGTGGTCGTACCATTCACACGGGATCAGCTCGGGCTGCTCGAACTCGGCATCGGTCAACGGCATCCTGTCGTCCTACGCGCCGCCGTTGTGGTGGCAGAGAGACTTCCAGACGGTCACGGTTACGCCGGGCTCGTCGCTGTACTGGGCGACGAACAAGAAGTGCGTCAATAGCGGAAGCAAGACATGGCATTCCGAGAACGCGATCGGTTCGTCGGACACGGCTCTGTCGCCCGACAAGAACCTGGCGTGCAACCCGGGATAAGGATGGAACGTAGGAGCTAGGAGGAATCATCATGGTCGCAACCGACGTCCACACACAGAAGAGCTCACGAGGACGCAGCGTCCCGAGGATCGTCTCGTCGATCCTTCTCGGCGTCGCCATGGGGATCGTTGCTTACTACCTCATCGCGGTGGCGGCGACGGCACAGATACCCGGCAACTTCACGATCAACCCGTTGGCTTTGGTCATGGTTGCCGTAGTTGGTGCTGGCGCTGTCGTCGCCAGCTGGAGGTGGCCAACGACGGGCCTCACCGCGGGAGTCCTTATCCTCCTCCTCGTGGGCCTCGCTGTTGCCGGCCGAATGGCGTGGTCATCATCCAGCGCGGACTGGCTGAATCCGTTCAACGCGGTAGCCTTCGGAGCGGCAAGCGGGTACCCGGCGCTGCTGGGTGCAGTGCTGACCACGGTGTCCGCGCTGCAACTGCGATCTCGAAAGATCAGGTAGCTGAATTACAAGCAAGACGCACCTGTGGCGTCTGTCCTGGCCTGATCCTCGCCGGACGTCACAGGTGCGTTAATCGTGTCCTAGAGCATCTGCTGCAGTGATGTTGCGATCTGGGCCAGTCCGATCCTGACTGTGACCACTAAGGTCGCGATCTCAAAGTCAGTCACCCGTGAGGATGAGCCGGGGCCGCGGCCCGTTAGAACCGGTGATGATGATCGGTATCCCGCGCAGAGCGGTCGCCGTGAAGGACCACCGAGTTGCCCGGAACGACGCTCGGGGCGTTGATCTCCCACGGAAGGAGAAGGCGCACACGTATCTTTCGCATGAGCAGGTCCACGCGTTTGCAAGCGAAGCCGGGCAGTGTTCTACGCTTGTACGCACCCTCGCCTACCGGGCATTCGATGGGGCGAGGCGGCGGGGCTCCGAGTGAAGCACCTGACATGTTGCGCGCGGGCTCCATGTGGAGGACGATGCCGTGAACGTCGGAATTGAAGTCGTCGTTGGTGCGCCGGAGAGCCACAGGATGCGGTCGGGCACATTCCCGAAGTTCCTCGCGGAGGACCTCGCGCGACAGAGCGAAGGCAAGATTGCAGGAGCAGCTGGAATTCGGCGACGGACACACACATCACCACGCCCGACTGGGCAGGCGGTTGGTTTCACTACGCACGGAAGCCGTCGGGGCCGCCCGCTTCGCTCACGATCCACGACTTGTGGCACACCGCAGCGTCGCTCGCTATCGCGCCCGGAGCGAACGTGAAGGCAATCTAGCCATGGTCGGCCATGCCTCAACAGCGAGAACGCTCGACGTCTACGGGCACCTGTCCGATGACGACCTGGACGCCGTCTCCGCAGCCCCCGATGACGCTGTTGCGAAATCAGATGTGGACAAGAACTAGGCAAACGGGGTGAGGGGCTGGCTTGGAGCTGCTTTGATCCCAGTTTTTCAAGGGATTTGACGCCGTTGGGAGGGTGCCCCCAGTGGGACTCGAACCCACACTGAGGCGATTTTAAGTCGCCTGCCTCTGCCAATTGGGCTATAGGGGCCCGGCGACCATCGTAGCGAGCGCCGCGCGGGCGGCGGGGCTACGGGAGAGGGGTGGCGTTACTTGCCGCGGTACGGCGACTTGACCATCTGCACGATGGCCGCGAGCGCGGTCACGCCGCCGACGAGGACGACGAGCGAGATGATTCCGATGAGAACGCCTGACATACGCACAACGGTACACCTCGTGGGCCTTGCCAGCGGCACACCGGCGGGGGAGGGTGGGCGCATGATCCGGATCGGCTCGGTGGTGTGGGGTGTGCGGGATGTGCAGCGCGGGATCGCGTTCTGGTCGGCGGTGCTCGGCTACGAGCCCGTGTATGAGCCGGACACCGATTGGGCGCTGCTCGCTCCCGTGTCGGGGCACGGCCCGCGGCTGGCGCTCAAAGAGGTCGGCGCCGAGACCAACCGGGCCCCGCACCACCACCTCGACCTCTATGCGGACGATCAGGCGGCGGAGGTCGCCCGGCTGATCGGGCTCGGCGCGGCGGAGGTGGAATGGGACTACGAGGACGGCGCCGACTACGTCGTTCTCGCCGACCCCGACGGCAACCGGTTCTGCGTGGTCGCGGCCGGCCCGGCGGCCAGGGAACCCGACTGAACCGTCCTCGCGCCCCCGGCGCGCCCGGGCCGGACGAAAGCGTTGTGAGAGGTCCTTCAGGGCCTACATAGCTCACATTCACGTCGGCATCGCACACTGTTCTCGGCACCCTTTCTGGTGAGGTGTCCTCCCCCGGCCGAGGCTCGCGATCCCCCGATACCTGCCTCGGCCGGGTTCTCTTCGTCCGGTCCCGGATAGGCTCGACGGGTGACCTCCGACCGGTGCCCGTGCCTGAGCGGCCAGACGTACGACGAGTGCTGCGGGCCCCTGCATCGCGGTGAGCCCGCCCCCACCGCGGAGCGGCTGATGCGGTCGCGGTTCAGTGCGTTCGCCCGCGGCGACGCGGACTACCTGCTGCGCAGCTGGCACCCCTCCACCCGGCCCGCCGCGCTCGATCTCGACGACGGCCTGCGCTGGTACCGGCTCGACATCCTCCGCACCCAGCGAGGAGGGCCGTTCGACCGGGAGGGCGTCGTCGAGTTCCGCGCGTTCCACCGCGGTGCGGAGCGCGGCGAGCTGCACGAGACCTCCCGCTTCGTCAAGGACGCCCGGGACTGGTTCTACGTGGAGGCGCTCTAGGGTGCACGGTGGGGAGACGACCCGGCTGATCGCCTGGAGCGACGAACTGCGGAGTGTGCACACCCGGCTCCGGGACGCGCTGTCCGTCGTGCGACGCGCGCTCGAGGCGGGGGAGTCCGCACGGGTCGCGAGCCGGGACCTGCTCCTCTACTGCCACGGCTTCTGCTCGGCGCTCACCGGGCATCACGAAGGCGAGGATTGCGCGCTCTTCCCGGCGATCGAGGCCGCCCACCCGGAGCTCCGGGACACGCTGGTGCAGCTGTCGCACGATCACACGATGATCGCCCACCTCATCGGAGGCCTGCAGTCCGCCGTCGACGCGGCTGCGGCCCCCGAGGAACTGGAGCGGCACGTCGTCGGCATCGCGGCGATCATGGAGAACCACTTCCGCTTCGAGGAGCGCCGCCTTCTCACCGTGCTGGAGACGCTCGCGTTCGACGCCGACCCGGGTCGGGTGCTCGGGCCGCTCTAGGTGCTCCTCCCGGGGACGACTGCTAGCGGGCGGGTTCCACGTAGCGCTGCCAGAGCCACACCGACAGGCTGAGCACCGCGAAGACCAGGGCGGCGATGGTCGCGACGATGAGGCCGCTTCCGGCCTCGACGAGGGAGGCGACCGGGAGGAGCAGGGCGAACAGCAGGGTGTAGACGACGAGGCTCATGCCGGTCCACAGCAGGCGGCTCCACTGGAAGATCGCCCGGCCGGCCAGACCACCCACCGGCAGCAGTGCGATGGCGCTGGAGCCGATGCCGACCTGGGCCAGGGCGTTGGCGCCCTCCAGCAGGAAGGCCGACACCCCGCCGGTCGGCGCGGGCAGGATCCCGGTGAGCAGCCAGGCGAGCACGCCGAGCGCGGCCGTGGCGGAGATCTGGACGGCCGCGATGCGCCCGCGGACGATCCGGCCCAGCTCCGGGGCGATGGTCACCCCGAGCACCAGGCCGAAGAGCAGGGCGGGCTCGAGACCGAAGAGACGCGATCCGAGCGCGGCGACCGCCACCAGCACGAGCAGGCCCGGCCTGACCGCGACGGGAGGCACAGGACGGCGGAGCTGCCGAGCGAGGCCACGGGCGGCGAGCACCCAGACGGCGTTGACCAGGGCGATCGCGACCACCACGGCGACGAGCAGCCGCAGGTACGCGCCCGGATCGGTGATGGAGGTCGACAGCGTCACCAGCGCGGCGGCGATGACCCCGGTGAGCGGCGCCAGCCAGCCCGGGCGCGACGGTCGGGTCGTCGTCGCCGCGGTCTCCCCGGCGCGGCCGCCGAGCAGGGCATCCGCCTCGCCGAGCTCGGTCCGCGAACGATTGCGACCGAAGATCGAGCCGCGCTCCCGCGGGACCGCGCCCTCGGCCGCGCGGGCCGCCCGACCCCGGGCGATCGTCGCGGCGAGCAGTCGGGCGGGCAGAGCGAGCAGGAGGAGCGCGGCCAGCGCGAGCAGCGCGGAGCGCAGCCAGCCGGGGAACGCCTCGGCCGAGACGACGGGCGCGGATGCCGTGCTGAACGGCGTCTCGATCCATCCTTTCGTCCCGGGGTGCTGCTGCCCGGCGGAGGGTGGCGCGGGAGAGGCGGCGCCCGGCGGAACCGTCGGTGTCGGCGTGGGGGTGGGCGTCGCGGTCGGGCTCGGCTTCGGCGAGCGTGTGGCCGGGGGGACCGCCGCCGTGCCGGCACCCGCGACGGTGACCGCGACCGTGTTGCTGCCGGCGCTGATGTTGCCCGCGGCGTCGCGTTGCAGTGCGGTGATCAGGAAGCCGCCGTCGGCCAGGGTCCCGGTGCACGCCCACGCGCTCCCGGCGACCGTGGCCGTGCAGGCGACGGTGGCGCCCGCCGAGGTGTTCGCGTACACCGTGACGACGCCGCCGTCCTCTCCGGTGCCGGTGAAGCTCATCGGTTCCCCACTGTTCACCGTGCTCCCGGGGGCGGGGGAGGTGATCGTCGGCGCGGGCGGCGCGACCGTGTCGACCAGGATGGTCGCCGGCGCGCTCGCCGCACTCCGGGTGGGGGAGAACGGCGCGACCTGGGTGGCCGTCACCGTGTGGCGGCCGTCCGGGATGGACCCGGTCAGCACGCACCCCCACGCGCCGGTGGAGTCGGCTGGGAACTGGCAGGTGGCCCCCGAGTCGGAGGTGACCGTGACGCGCGCGCCGGGGTAGGCGGTTCCGTGCACACCGCCGCCGGTCGCGCCGCCGTCCGAGAGGATCACCGGCGGCGACAGGACGGCGACGTGCGTCGTCGCCGACTGGCCGGTCGCGGCGGATTCGGCGCGCACGGTGACGTTCGGCCCGTCGGGCAGGGCACGGAGGTCGCAGGAGAACCGGCCGGAGGCGTCCACGGTCGCCGTGCAGCGGTTGGCGGCCGAACCGGCGGCTCCGGCGGAGACCGCGATGGTGTCTCCGGGATCGCCGCCGCCCTGGATCGTGAGGGGGAAGCGGGTGACGAGGTCGTCTCCCGGCTCATCGAGCGTGAGCGGTGACGGGGTGGGGGTCGGGGTCCCCGACGAGGGGAGGGCGCTCGACGGGTGGTCGGGGGAGGGGGTGCCGTCCGGGGCGGCGGACGCGGGAGCGGCGAGAGCGAGCACACCGGCGGAGGCGAGGAGCAGGGCGGACACGGCCAGGGACGCGAGCGCGCGACGGCGCGGTCCTGTCGCCCCCCGCGACCGGACTGGAGGAGAAATGTCCGAGAAGTGCACCTGCATTCCACCCCATTCCAGGGGGAGTGCGAGGCCAAGTCAAACCACCGGGCCGGATTTGGGGCATACTGACATCTGGGTCAACCGTCCCACTTTCTCGCGCATCGGCGCGAGAGACATCCCGAGGAGACTCCGATGACGCGCATTCCACCCGCAGCTCGTCGCACCGCCCTCATCCAGGCCGCCTTCCGGATCGTCGCCCGCGACGGCGTCTCCGCCGCCACCACCCGGCGCATCGTCGCCGAGGCGGGAATGCCGCTGGCGAGCTTCCACTATGTGTTCTCGTCGCGGGACGAGCTGATGGCCGAGCTGGTCGACAGCGCGGTGGCCGGGGAGCAGTCCGACCTCGCTCCCGCCTTCGACCCGCCTCCCACGGACCTGCGCGGCGCGATCCGCAGCGGGCTCGAGCACTACTTCGAGGGCGTGCGCGCCGACCCGGACCGGGAGAAGGCGATGTTCGAGCTGACCCAGTGGGCGCTGCGGGAGCCCGGCTTCGCGCCGCTCGCACAGCGGCAGTACGAGCGCTACTACGAGGTCGCCGAACGCGCCGCCGCCGACGCCGCCCGGTTGACCGGCAGCACCTGGAGCCTGTCACTGCCCGAGGTCGCCCGGCTGCTGGTCACCCTGACCGACGGCCTCACCGTCGCGTGGCTCGCCACGCGCGACGACCGCGCCGCCGCCGCGACCATCGACTTCGCCGCCGAGGCCCTCGCCGCGCTCGCGGCGCCCGCGTCACCCTCCCCCTCCCTCCTCCCGAACGCAGGTGCCCGATGACCGACACGACATCCACCCCGGCGGTCTTCGCCGAACCCACCCGCCGCATCCCCGGGCGCTGGATCGCGTTCTTCGCGATCGCCTGGCTCGGAGTGTGGATGGCGCAGCTCGCGCCGATCCAGAAGCTGCTGCCCGATCAGGTGCAGACGCAGCTGCACACCACCTACTGGGTCGACAACGTCGTCGTCTTCGGGGTGATCTCGGGCATCTCGGGGGTGTGCGCGATCATCGCCTATCCGCTGACCGGAGCCCTCTCCGATCGCACGACCAGCCGGTTCGGCCGGAGGCGCCCCTGGATCGCCGCCGGGGCCGTGCTCTTCGCCGCCTCCCTGCTCCTGCTCGGGCTGCAGACCACGATCGTCGGCATCGGCGTCTTCTGGTCGCTCGCCCTCACCGGCTTCTGCGTGCTGACCGCGGCGCTCACGGCGACGATCAGCGACCAGGTGCCGGTCGCGCAGCGCGGCTACGTCTCGGGCTGGATCAGCGCACCGCAGGCCATCGGCATCATCCTCGGCGTCTCGCTCGTGACCTACGTGTTCGTGGGCGCCGTCGTCGGCTACGCCGCCATGGCCGTGCTGCTGCTCGTCCTGGTCCTGCCGTTCCTCTTCCTGCCGGACGCGGTGCTGCCGAAGGAGCTGCGGCAGCCGATGACGGCTCGCAGTCTCATCGAGGGCCTCTGGATCAGCCCGCGCGAGCACCCCGACTTCGGCTGGACGCTGCTGAGCCGCATCCTGGTCAACTTCGGCAACGCGTTCGGGACGTCGCTGCTGCTCTACTTCCTGGAGTTCGGACTGAAGGATCCGGACGCCGACGACGACCTGCTCATCCTGATCCTGATCTACATGGTGTTCGTCATCATCGCCTCGCTCGTCTTCGGCCGGCTCTCGGACAAGCTGGGCCGCCGCAAGGCGTTCGTCTTCCTGTCCTCGGCGATCCAGGGGGTCGCCGCGCTGCTGCTGGCCTTCGTCCCGGAGCTCACCGCCGCCATGATCGCGGCCGGCCTCCTCGGTCTCGGATACGGCTGCTTCCTCTCCGTCGACCAGGCGCTCGCCACCCAGGTGCTGCCGGATCCGGAGAGCCGCGGCAAAGACCTCGGCATCATGAACATCGCGACCGCCGTTCCGCAGGCCATGGCGCCGCTGCTGGGCGCGGGCATCGTCGCCGCACTCGGCGGGTTCATGGGCCTCTTCCTCCTGTCCGGATTGTTCGCGTTCGCGGGTGCTCTCGCGGTCGCCCGAGTGAAAGCCGTGCGTTGATGGATCTCACCAGCCCGCCCACCCCCGCCCAGCGGACGTGGACCACGCCCGACGTGTTCTGGCCGTCCCTCTCCGCTGCGACGACCCGTCTCGACCCGGCGCTGGCGGTGCTGCACCTTCCGGCGCTGCGGCACAACACGCACGACATGCTGCGTCGCGCGGGCGGCAAGCCCATCCGTGTCGCGTCCAAGTCGGTCCGGGTGCGTTCGGTGCTCGACGCGGTGCTGGCACTGCCGGGCTACGCGGGCGTGCTGGCGTACACCCTCCCGGAGGCGCTCTGGCTCGCCGAGGGCGACGCCGAGCACCCGCCGATCGAGGACGTGGTCGTCGGCTACCCGACCGCCGATCGCGGCGCCATCGCCCGGCTCGCGCAGTCGCCCGAGCTCGCCGCACGGGTCACGCTGATGGTCGACTCGATCGCCCACCTCGATCTCATCGACGCCGTCGTCCCGCCCACCCGGCGCGAGAGCATCCGGCTCTGCCTCGAACTCGACTCCTCCTGGGACGCCCCCGTGCTCGGCCACATCGGCGTCTTCCGTTCGCCGCTGCACACCGTCGAGCAGGTGCGCGCGGTCGCCGAGGAGATCCTGCGCCGGCCCGGCTTCGAGCTGGTCGGGATGATGGGCTACGAAGCGCAGATCGCGGGCCAGGGCGACAACCCGGCCGGGCGACCGGCCTGGGGCGCCACGCTGCGCTGGATGCAGAAGAACTCCCAGGAGGAGCTGATCGCCCGCCGCGGTGAGGCCGTCGCCGCGGTGCGCGCGCTGACCGACCTCGAATTCGTCAACGGCGGCGGGACGGGCTCGCTCGAGTTCACCTCCAGCGATGACGCCGTCACCGAGATCGCCGCGGGCAGCGGGCTGTTCGGCGGGCACCTCTTCGACACGTACCGCGGGTTCCGGCCGGCGCCGGCGGCCTCCTTCGCCCTCTCGGTGGTGCGTCGTCCCACCCCCGAGATCGCCACGCTGCTCGGCGGCGGCTGGATCGCCTCGGGCCCGCCCGGGGTCGACCGGATGCCGAAGGTGGTCTGGCCGACCGGCCTGTCCATGGTGGACCGGGAGATGGCGGGCGAAGTCCAGACGCCGTTGACCGGAGCCGCGGCGAGCGTGCTGCGCATCGGCGACCGGGTCTGGCTGCGGCACACCAAGTCCGGTGAGCTGAGCGAGCACGTCGACGTCTTCCACCTGGTGGACGTCGTCGACGGCCGTGCCACCGTCGTCGGGGAGGCACTCAGCTACCGCGGCGAAGGACAGGTGTTCCTGTGACGGCGGTCGACGCGCGAACGGGCGTCTGGCGCAACTGGGGCCGCAGCGAGTCCATCCGCCCCCAGCGCATCGAGCGGCCGGCGACCGCGGAGGCGGTCCAGCGCGCCGTGGCGGCCGCCGCGAAGCAGGGGATGCGAGTCAAGGCGATCGGCGCGGGACACAGCTTCACGGCGATCTCGGCCGCACCCGGTGTGCTGCTCGACCTGGAGGACGTCACCGGCATCCTCGACGTCGACCTCGAGCGCGCCCGGGTCACCCTCGCCGCGGGCACGCACCTGCACCGGCTCCCCGCCCTCCTGCGCCCGCACGGGCTCGCGCTGCAGAACATGGGCGACATCGACCGGCAGACCATCGCCGGCGCCACCTCCACCGGCACGCACGGCACCGGCGGTGGATTCGGCGGTCTCGCCACCCAGATCGTGGCGCTGACGCTCGTCACCGGCGAGGGGGAGCTGCTGCGGATCAGCGAGACCGAGAGCGCCGACCTGCTGCCCGCCGCCCGGCTGGGGCTGGGAGCGCTGGGCGTCATCGTCGACGTCACCCTCCAGTGCGTCCCGGCGTTCCTGCTGCAGGCCGTCGAACGTCCCGAGCCGTTGCAGGACGTCCTCGACGCCTATCTGACACGATCGGCGGCCGAGGACCACTTCGAGTTCTACTGGTTCCCGCACACCGAGACCGCGCTCACCAAGACGAACACGCGCCTGCCGCTCACCGAGAAGCGCGCTCCGCTGCCGCCGATGGGTCGATGGCTCGACGACGAGCTGCTGGCGAACGGGCTGTACCGCGGGGTGTGCGCGCTCGGGACCGTCGTACCCGCGATCGTCCCGCCGTTCAGCCGCCTCGCCCAGAAGCTGACCGGCAACCGCGACTTCACCGACCACTCGCCGCGGGTCTACGTCACCAACCGCACCGTGCGGTTCCGTGAGATGGAGTACGCCCTCCCGCGCACGGCCGTCCCGCAGGCGCTGGCCGAGGTGAAGGCCCTGATCGAGGAGCGCGGCTGGCGCATCTCGTTCCCGATCGAGGTGCGCTCGGCCGCCGCCGACGACAACTGGCTCTCGACCGCCTACGGCCGCGAGACCGGGTACATCGCCGTGCACCGGTACTACCGGGAGGATCCGAGCGCCTACTTCCACGCCGTCGAGCAGATCATGATGGCGCACGGCGGTCGCCCGCACTGGGGCAAGATGCACTATCGCGACGCGGACTCCCTGCGCACGGTCTACCCGCGCTTCGACGACTTCATCGCGGTGCGCGATCGCCTCGACCCGCAGCGGCGCTTCGAGAACACCTACCTTCGGCGGGTGCTGGGCGAGTAGGCCTCAGGCGGAGGGGCCCCGGCCGGCAGGATGCGGCGCGAACGCGTACGCGTCGACGAGCAGCCAGCGCCGGCCGGTGTCGTCGCGCTCCCGGCGCAGCCGGAGCTCCAGGTTCTGCGGGGAGGGGACGGGGCGTCCCGCTTGCAGACGGCGCACGTCCACGCCCGGGTGTCCCGCCCGGGTGAGTGCGTCGGACAGGTCGTTGCGCTGCTCCGCCTGGGAGTGCCACACCGCGACGAAGAGCCACAGGAAGACGAACAGCAGCACGAGGATCCCGACCAGGCCGAACAGCAACGCGACCCCCCATCCGCCGTACGACGCGGGCAGGAGCAGGATGAGGATCGCGACCAGTCCGGCGATCATCACTCCGGCGACGACCAAGGCCGCCGTCTTCCACGCCCGGATGGCACCGCCGTGGGCGTCCACGATCGCCACGCCGCTCGTCGCCGGCTGGAACATGCTCCGTCTCCCCTCGGTCGGGTGAGCGTCCTCGGTCGCGCGGGGGCGGGAACGCCCGTCGGCGACGACCGGTTCGAACGCTGCGGTCGGTGCCCGATGAGAGCCCCCTGCCGTCGAGTCCGGGATGGCCTCGACGCTCACGCCGTCCACCCTAGCCCGGCCGCCGCGCCCCGCCCATCCGTGCCCGCACGGGCGTGCCGGCGGGCTATCGACGGGCTCAGGGCGTCCGGCGCTGCAGGGTGAGGGCGCCCAGCACCACCGCGCCGACCGCGTAGGCGCCGATGATGAGCAGCTCGCCGCCGACGTAGGCCGCATCGTGCGAGTCCGTCGCCACCGCGTTGAGAGCATCGATCGCGTGGGAGAGGGGGAGCCAGTCGCTGATCGCGTGCAGCACGTCCGGGAGCTGGTCTCGCGGCAGGAAGATCCCGCCGAGCAGGATCTGCGGGAACACGATGACGGGCATGAACTGGACCACCTGGAACTCGGTGCGGGCGAACGCGCTCACGAACAGCCCGAGGGTGGTGCCGAGCACCGCGTCGCAGACCGCCACCGCCAGCAGGATCCACACGTTCCCGGCGATGCCGAGTCCGCAGACCCAGACGGCGAACCCGACGGCGACGCACGACTGCACGATCGCCAGCACGGCGAACGCGAGCGTGTAGCCGAGGATGAAGTCCGCCTTGCCGAGCGGAAGGGAGAGCAGCCGCTCGAGCGTGCCCGTCCGCCGCTCCCGCAGCGTGGTGATGCTGGTGACGAGGAACATCACGATGAACGGGAACAGCGCGAGCATCGCCGGACCGATGGTCTGGAAGACCCGCGTGTCGGTGAAGATCCACGCGACGAGCCCGGTCAGCAGAGCCGGGACGAGGACGAGGAGGGCGACGGTGCGGGGGTCGTGCCGGATCTGCGTGAGCACGCGTCCGGCGGTCGCGACGGTGCGGGTGGCGTTCATCGCTCGTCCCCCTCCGGGAGCTGGTGGCGCGGATGCCGCCGGCGCAGCAGGGCGAGGAACGCCCCCTCCGCGTCGGCAGCCCCCGTCTCCGCGAGCAGTTCGTCGGGCGTGCTGTCGGCGATGATCGCGCCCTCCCGCATCAGCAGCAGCCGGTCGCACCGGGTGGCCTCGTCCATCACATGGCTGGAGACGAGGAGGCTCGTCCCGCCCGCGGCGAGCCGGTGGAACAGCTCCCAGAGATCCGCGCGCAGCAGCGGGTCGAGCCCGACGGTCGGCTCGTCCAGGACGAGGACGTCGGGGGAGCCGAGCAACGCGGCGGCGAGGGAGACCCTGCTGCGCTGACCGCCCGAGAGCGTCGAGACCAGTTGAGCGGTGTTCGCTCCGAGGTCGGTGGAGGCGATCGCCCGTTCCACGTCGTCGGGGGATGCGCCGAGCACGCGCCGGAAGTACTGGAGGTTCTGCGCGACCGTCAGGTCGTCGTAGACGCTGGCCGCCTGCGTGACATAGCCGACACGATGCCGCAGCGCCGCCGAACCCGCCGTCTGCCCGAGCACCGTCACGGTGCCGCCCGCGATCCGTTGCACGCCGACGATCGACCGCATGAGCGTGGTCTTGCCGCATCCGCTGGGGCCGAGGAGCCCGACCACCTGGCCGCGCGGCACGCTGATCGACAGCCCGTCGAGCACCGTGCTGCGGCCGCGCCGCACCCGCAGTCCGTCGACCACGATCGCGTCCGACGAAATATTCATCATGTGGTGAATTATTCGCCTCGGGACTCTCCCGGTCAAGAGAGCGGACGTGATATCCCGACGATCACTCCATCGGCGTGCCGAACAGATGCCACTGCAGCACAGGCCCCACCCGCCGCGCGAGATCGTCCGCGGGCGTCACCGCCACCGGGTCCAGCTTCAGCACGTAGCGGGTCATGATCAGTCCGACGATCTGGGAGGCCGCGAGGTCGGCGCGCAGGTCGGCGTCGTCGGCGTCGGGGTTGAGGGCGGCCAGTCGCGTGAACACCTCGCGGGCGAGGAACTCCCGCACCATGCGCGTGCCCGGTCCGCTGCCGAGCGCGGTGCGGAGAACCACCACCATGCGGCCCGCCGCCGGGCCGTCGTCGAGCTGCTCGCAGAGATGCCGGACGAGCCGGACGCCGATCTCCTCGCGCGGCGCGCTGAGCACGACGTCCAGCAGGCGATCGGGACGCAGCGGAGCCTCCAGCGCGGCGGCGAACAGGTCCGCCTTCCCGTCGAAGTAGTGGTGCACCAGGGCCGAGTCGACGCCCGCCCGCCGGGCGACCGCGCGCAGGGAGGCGGCCTCGTAGCCGCGCTCCACGAACTCCTCGGCCGCGGCGCGCACGATCGCGTCGCGCGCCGACGTCGCGCCGCGCGCTTTGCGCGGCCGTCCCCGACCGCGCCGCTCGACCACCTCGCTCACGCGTCCATTGTGCACCCCGGCGTGCGTCGCCCCTCCGCGGACTCCGAACCGGCCGTCACCTAGCTTTGAGAGTCATGGGAAGGCGGTGGGAGGCCGCGGCACCGCCGTTAGGATGATGCTGCGCCCGAAACGTCCGCGCCCCACGCAAGGAGTACCCCACAATGGAATGGCTCATTCCGGTCATCATCGTCGTCGTGATCGTCGCGATCATCGGAATCTACCTGTGGGCAACGTACAACTCGCTCGTCACCCTCAAGGTGCGCGTGGACGAGGCGTGGAGCGACATCACGGTGCAGCTCAAGCGGCGTGCCGACCTGATCCCGAACCTGATCGAGACGGTCAAGGGCTACGCGGCGCACGAGAAGGGCGTCTTCGAGGCGGTCACCCAGGCGCGTGCCGAGACGCTGTCTGCCCAGGGGCCGGCGGACGCGTCTGTGGCCGAGGGCCACATGCAGTCCGCCCTGAAGAGCATCTTCGCGGTCGCCGAGGCGTACCCGCAGCTGCAGGCGAGCCAGAACTTCCTCCGGCTGCAGGCCGACCTGGTCGACACCGAGGACAAGATCCAGGCGTCGCGCCGGTTCTACAACGGCGGTGTGCGCGAGTTCAACACGAAGATCAAGGTTTTCCCGAACAACCTCTTCGCCCGTCGTCTGGGCTTCAGCGAGCGCGACTTCTTCGAGGTGGAGAACCTCGCCGCGATCGCCGAACCTCCGCGCGTCCAGTTCTAGGGCCTCGATGTACAGGGCGATCGCCAGGAACAAGCGCAACACGATCTTCATCATCCTGCTGTTCCTGATCATCATCGGTGCGCTCGGCTGGCTGGCGGCGTACCTCTACAACAGCTGGACCATCTTCGCCGTGGTCGTCATCGGCGCGGTCCTGTTCTCGGTCTTCCAGTACTACATGGCGAGCAGCCAGGCGCTGAGCATGTCCGGTGCCGTGCCGATCACCAAGGCCGACAACCCGCGCCTCTGGAACGTGGTCGAGAACCTGTCGATCACGACCGGGACGCCGATGCCCGCGGTCTACATCGTCAACGACCCGGCGCCGAACGCCTTCGCCACCGGGCGCGACCCGCAGCACGCGTCCGTCGCTGCGACCACCGGGCTGCTGGACATCATGAACGACGCCGAGCTGGAGGGCGTCATGGCGCACGAGCTCGGGCACGTGCGCAACTACGACATCCGTCTCTCCATGATCGTCTTCGGCCTGACCGTCGCGATCGGTCTCGTCGCCGACATCTTCATGCGGATGGCGTTCTTCGGCGCGATCGGCGGCAACAACCGCGGCGGCAACAACAACAACGGCGGCGGGGGAGGCGGCAACCCGGTCATCCTGGTCTTCGGCCTGATCGCCGCGATCGTCGCGCCTCTGCTGGCGACCCTCATCCAGCTCGCCGTGTCGCGGCAGCGCGAGTACCTCGCCGATGCGACGGGAGCGATGACCACCCGGCACCCGGACGCCCTCGCGAGCGCCCTGCTGAAGCTGGAGACCCACGCGCAGCCGATGCGCAAGCAGAACACCTCGATGGCGCACCTCTGGATCGCCGAGCCGCTCAAGCCGAGCCTGATGAGCCGCCTGTTCAGCACCCACCCCCCGATCCCCGAGCGCGTCGAGCGCCTCGAGAAGATGGGCGCCGGCTTCTAAGACGCGCAGATGTGGACCACATCGCTGGAATGAGTGAGCCAAAACGCACTTGTGGTCCACATCGCCGGGTTCTACAACGAGGTTGACCGGACTCCGCGGGCGCTGACGAGCGCCTCGAGTCGGGCGAGCCGCTCCTCGGGTGAGCCGACGAGCTCGGCGATGTGCGCGCGCGTCCCGACGAGGTCGGGGTCGTCGACGAGTTCCAGGAGGACGTCGTTCATCGCGGTCCTCAGCTCGGGGTCCTCATCGTCGCCGACGTCGATCGGATCCGCTGCGGTCAGCGGCAGCAGGACGAGCAGGTCGACGTGCTGCATCGCTGCGGCGGTGATCTCTGCGGAGCGTTCGAGGAGTGCGGGCGCGCTGGAGACGCCCGTCGTCTCGCCGAGGGCGATCAGATAGGCGAGGAAGTCGAGGGGGCCGCGCTCGGCGATGACATCGCCCGCGTCGTGTCCGGGGTCGAGTCGATCCGCCGCGAGCCGGAGTTGCGCGGCGAACAGCGCGGGGGAGGGACTGCCCCAGGCTTCGTCGACGAGCTCGAACGGGTCGGGAAGCACGGTGTAGTCCGGGTGCCGGAGGGCGAAGTCGGAGAGGAGGGTGCTCTTGCCGCTGGCGTGGGTCCCGGAGACGACGATGCGCATGGCGTCACCCTAGCGGCGGTCGGCGACACGGGGCGTCACGCGCTCAGCGGAGTCTCGCCAGCTCGGCACGGAGCGCCGGCACGAGGTCGCCGCGCGCGACGGGCGAGACCTCCACTCCGCCGAGTCCCTGCCAGGCGGCGGTCTCTGCCAGGAGCGGGCCGAGCCGTTCCGCGGTCGCCGTCGGCGCGCCCGGCTCCGTCCACGCGGACTGCACGCGCAGCACGCCGGCCTGACGGTCGCTCTTGAGGTCGATCCGGCCGACCACGGCGTCGTCGAGCAGGATCGGCAGCGAGTAGTAGCCGTAGATCCGCTGAGGGGCTGGGGTGTAGATCTCGATCCGGTAGTGGAAGTCGAACATCCGCAGCCCTCGATCCCGGAACCACACGACGGGGTCGAACGGGGAGAGCAGCGCGGCGCCCTCGATGCGGCGCGGGCGCCGGGCGTCCCGGTGCATCCACGCCGCGGCGGGCCGGCCGGCCGATTCCCAGCCGGGGACGCGGACCGGGATGAGCTCGCCCGCCTCCTCCAGGTCGCGGATGGCCGCCGTCGCCGGTGCGACCTTGATGCGGTAGTAGTCGGCGAAGTCCTTGGCCGTGCCGATGCCGTGAGCGACCGCCGAGCGGCGGATCAGCTCGCGCACCGAGTCCTCCGTGGAGACGCTGCGCTCGAGAATGCTCGCGTCCAGGACGTCCTCCACCAGGGCGTACCGGCGCTGGAACCGCGTGCGCCCGGCGATCGCGACCTCGCCGAAGAGGAACAGGTACTCGAGGGCGCGCTTGACCGCCGACCACCCCCACCACGGGCCGGTGCGGGTGTTGGCGTCGTGCTCGATCTCGCTCGCCGCGAGCGGACCGTTCGCGGCCAGCTCCCGACGCAGCCACTCGACGGTCTCGCGGTTGGCCTCGAACCAGCTGTCGGCGGCGCCGTAGCGGCGGCGGTACGCCTCCATCCGCCACCGGAACAGCGGCCAGTCCTCCTTGCGCAGGAACGCGGCCTCGTGCGCCCAGTACTCCGTGTGCGGTCCGCGGGCGTCGAACGTCAGCCGATCGAGCAGCGAGCGGTCGTACGCGCCCAGCCGGGCGAAGGCGGGCAGGTAGTGGCTGCGCTCGAACACGTTGACGGAGTCGATCTGCAGCAGATGGAGCCGGTCGACCAGCGCGTTGAGCTGCCGGGTGCCGACCACGGCGGGTCGCGGGCGCCCGAAGCCCTGCGCGGCCAACCCGATCCGGCGGGCGAGCGCGGGGGAGACGGATTCGGCGGAGAGCCGTTCAGCGGGAACCAGTGCGACCACGGGTCGACCCTACCGAGTACGGCCGACACCCGGTGTTCACCTGCGCGTCACCGCTCGCTGGCCCACGCGTCTCCCGCGCTGCTTAGCGTGACCTTCGGACCGGGCGCCGCCCGGTCGAACCCGTGCACTGGAGGATATTCCGTGATCAACAAGCGCGCACGTGTCGCCGGCCTCGCGGCCGCGGCCACCGTGGTCGCCCTTTCGCTCGCCGCCTGCTCCGGCGGAGCGGACGCGAGCAGCACCGCCGGCAGCAACTCGGCGGCCACCGCAACCGACGTCGCCTCCGCGGGCGGCATGGACGCTCTCGTCGCCGCCGCGAAGAAAGAGGGAAGCCTCAACATCATCGCGACGCCGGGCGACTGGGCCAACTACCAGGAGATCTTCGACGGCTTCACCAAGAAGTACGGCATCACGATCAACCCGAGCCAGGACAGCGCCTCCAGCCAGGAGGAGATCGACGCCGCCAAGAAGCTCAAGGGTCAGGACACCGCCCCCGACACCTTCGACATCGGCTCGTCCGTCGCCCTCGCCAACACCGAGTACTTCGCGCCGTACAAGCCGACCGGCTGGGACGACATCCCCGCCGACCAGAAGGAGAAGGACGGCCTCTGGAAGGTCGGCTACTACGGTGTGATGGCGGTCGGCTACGACGCCAACAAGATCAAGACCCCGCCGAAGAGCTTCGACGACCTGCTGAAGCCGGAGTTCAAGGGCGCGGTCGCGCTCAACGGCAACCCGACCCAGGCGGCGGCCGCGGCCGGCGCCGTGGCGTGGGCGACGCTCCAGGCCGGCGGCAGCCTCGACGACCTGAAGACCGGCGTCGACTGGTTCTCGAAGCTGAAGGCCGCGGGCAACTGGAACGCCGCCGACGGCAAGCCGAACACCATCGCCTCGGGTGAGACCCCGGTGCTGCTCGACTGGTCGTTCAACCAGAAGGGCTACACCACCTCCGACACGATCAAGTCGGGCGGCATCGACTGGAAGTACGTCGTCCTCCCGGGCAAGGCGTACGTCGGCTACTACAACCAGGCCATCAACAAGGACGCCCCGCACCCCGCGGCCGCGCGCCTCTGGGAGGAGTACCTCTACAGCGACGCCGCTCAGAACGCATGGCTGAAGGGCGGCGCCTACCCGGCGCGCGTCGACGCCATGGAGAAGGCGAAGACCCTGGACACCAAGGAGTTCCCGGGCAAGCTGGACGAGGTCGCCGTCATGACCGAGAAGCAGGCCACGGACGCCGGCACGCTCCTCAACTCGACCTGGGCCAACGCGGTCGGCTGATGACCCGCACCCTCGCTGACGCTCCGGCGTCGGCGGTCGACAGCGCTGCCGCCGGGGCGACCCGGCGGCAGTCGCCGTCCGGCCCCCGGCTCGCGCGTCCCCGCCGCCGGCCGCGCGGACTCGTCGCCGCGCTCGGGCTGACCCCGTTCGCCTTCTACGTCGTGATCTTCCTGGCCGTACCGACTCTCGTCGCGGTCGGCAGCGGTTTCGTCGACGGCGAGGGCCGCTTCACCTGGAGCAATCTCTCCGGCCTCGCCGAGCCGGCCATCGCCGGCTCCTTCTTCGGCGCCTTCTGGCTCTCGGCCGTCACCGCCGTCGTCGGAGCGATCGCCGGCGCCGCCCTCTGCTTCGCCCTGCTCGGCTCGCGCCCGGGAGGCTTCGGGCGTTCGCTCGTCGACTCCGCCAGCAGCGTGCTCGCCCAGTTCGGCGGCGTGATGCTCGCTTTCGCATTCATCGCGACCATCGGAGCGCAGGGCCTCGTGACGGTGCTGCTGCGCAACCAGTTCCACATCAACATCTACGAGAACGGCGTGTGGCTCTACACGGTGCCCGGGCTGATCCTCCCGTACCTCTACTTCCAGATCCCGCTCATGGTCATCACCTTCCTGCCGGCCCTGGAGGGCCTGCGCCCGCAGTGGCTGGAGGCGACCGCGACGCTCGGCGGCAGCCGCTGGACCTACTGGCGCCGCGTCGGCGGCCCCATCTTGCTCCCGTCGTTCCTGGGCAGCCTGCTGCTGCTCTTCGCCAACGCGTTCTCCTCGTACGCGACCGCCGCGGCGCTCGTCGGGCAGGCCAACAACATCGTGTCGCTGCAGATCCGCCAGGCGCTCATCAGCGAGACGGTGCTCGGCCGATCCAACCTGGCCGGGGCGATGGCGCTCGGGATGCTCGTCGTGATGGTCGTCGTGATGCTCGCCTACTCGGCGCTCGTGCGCCGCACCGCCCGGTGGCAGCGATGAGCCGCCGGGTCGCGCCGCTGCGCCTCGGGCCCGGCGTGGTCGCCCGGACGATCATCTGGACCCTGCTCGGGCTGTTCTTCCTCATCCCGCTGCTGTCGATGCTGGAGTTCACGCTCCGCACCGCCAAGCCCGGCGTCTACAGCTTCGATCGCTGGGAGGCGGTCTTCAGCGGGGAGACCACGCGGTACGACCGCGTCTATCAGGGTCTCGGCAACTCGCTCGTGCTCGCCGTGGTCACGGTGGCGATCGTGCTCCTGGTGCTGCTGCCGACGATGGTGCTGGTGGAGCTGCGGTTCGCCCGTCTCCGCCGGTTGCTGGAGGCGGTGTGCCTGCTGCCGATCATGATCCCAGCGATCGTGATGGTCGTCGGCCTCGCACCCACCTACGCGGTGGTCACGCAGATCTTCGGCTCGGGTTCGTGGACGCTGGCCTTCGCGTACGGCATCACGGTGCTGCCGTACGCCTACCGGGCGATCCAGAGCAACGTCGCCGCCGTCGACCTGATCACGCTGAGCGAGGCCGCGCGGTCCCTCGGCGCCGGCTGGGGCACCGTGTTCTGGCGGGCGATCGTGCCGAACCTGCGGCGCGGCATCCTCGCCGCCTCCGCGCTCTCCGTCGCGGTCGTGCTGGGCGAGTTCACGATCGCCTCGCTGCTCAGCCGGGTGAACCTGCAGACCTCGTTGCTCTTGGTCTCGCAGTCCGACCCGTTCGTCGCGGTCATCTTCGCGCTGCTGGCGCTGGTGTTCGCGTTCGTCCTCCTCGTCGTCGTCGACCGCCTCGTGGCGAGTCGCCGGCGCATCGCGAAAGGCTAGGAATGTCCGTCCTCCCGTCTCCCGTCGACTCGCCCGCGTCCGTCGGTGCGGCCGGCGCCGTCGCCCCCACGCTCGCCGCGCCCGGCCTGGGCGGCACCGTCGAGCTGCGCGGGCTGGTCCGCGACTTCGGCGGCGGTGTCGGCCTCAACGGTCTCGACCTCGCGGCCGAACCGGGTGAGCTGATCGCCCTTCTCGGCCCCAGCGGCTGCGGCAAGACCACCGCCCTGCGCGCCCTGGCCGGCCTCGAACGCGTCGACGCGGGCAGCATCCTCGTCGACGGCCGCGACGTCACCGACGAGCCGGCCAACCGCCGCGACCTGGGGATGGTGTTCCAGTCCTACTCCCTGTTCCCGCACCTGACCTCGGGTCAGAACGTGGAGTTCGGTCTGCGGATGCGCAAGGTCCCGGCGGCCGAGCGGCGGCGGCGCGCCGCCGAGGCCCTGGAGCTCGTCGGGCTCGGGCAGCACGCCGGCCGGTACGCGCATCAGCTGTCCGGCGGCCAGCAGCAGCGCGTGGCGCTGGCGCGCGCCCTGGTCACCCGGCCCCGGGTGCTCCTGCTCGACGAGCCGCTCTCGGCCCTCGACGCCAAGGTGCGCGTGCAGTTGCGGGAGGAGATCCGCCGCATCCAGACCGAGCTCGGCATCACCACGTTCTTCGTGACGCACGACCAGGAGGAGGCCCTCGCGGTCGCCGACCGCGTCGCCGTCATGCGCGCGGGGGTGATCGAGCAGATCGGTCGTCCGGAGGAGCTCTACCGCCGCCCGGTCTCGGCCTTCGTCGCCGAGTTCGTGGGACTGACCAACCGTCTCCCCGCCACCGTCTCCGGCGGCCGCCTCACCGTGCTCGGTCAGGAGGTCCCGCTCGCGACGCCGTCGCCGGACGGCCCGGTGACCGCCTACATCCGTCCCGAGGACGTCCTGCTCGGCGCTTCGGGGCTGCCGGGAGAGGTGCTCACGTCGAGCTTCCTCGGAGCCCTGCGGCGCACCGGGGTGCGCCTGGCGGACGGCACCGAGCTGTCCGTCCAGCACGCCGCGGGCGACGTGCTGTCCGCAGGCGACCGCGTGAACATCGCGCTCAGCGGCGCGCCGGCCACCGTCTCCCCGGCCGCCTGAGCGACGGGGGCACGTCGCCGCCGGGGCGGGCGGCCGCGACGTGCTCCCCGTCCAGCAGCGGGCGGGGCGGGCGCCGGGTGTACGACAGCACGACGCCCATCGCCACCAGCGACGCGATCAACGCCGTGCCGCCGGCCGAGATGAACGGCAGGGGCACGCCGAGGGTGGGGATCAGCCCGAGCACCACCCCGATGTTGACGAAGGCCTGGAACAGCAGCCACACCAGCACGGTCCCGGTGGTCACCCGCACCACCGGGTCCGGGGTGGAGCGCACCAGCCGCACCAGGAGTACGGCGAGCAGGGCGAACAGCAGCAGCACGACGCACGCCCCGATCAGGCCGAGTTCCTCGCCGATGACCGCGAAGATGAAGTCCGTGTCGGCCGACGGCAGCCACGACCACTTGGCGTGGGAGTTGCCCAGCCCGACGCCCCAGAGCCCGCCCGACGCGAGGGCGTAGTGGGCGTTGTCCAGCTGCCAGTTCACGTCCGGGTTCACCGCGCTCGTACCGCCGAAGAACGCCGAGATGCGCCCGCGCCGGGTGGCGCTCGACAGGGCGATGAGGATGGCGGCGAAGGCCCCTGCCCCGAGCACGACACCGAGATGCTTGAGGCGTGCGCCGGCGAAGTACAGCGCGCCGAGCGTGAACGCGGCCATGACGACCGTCGTGCCGAGATCGCCGCCGAGGACCACCAGCAGGAGGGACGGCCCGGCGACGGGGAGCACACGGCGTGCGAGCGCGCGCCAGTCCTGCAGTTCGTCCGGGCGGCGGCCGAGTGCCATCCCGAGCCAGATCACCAGCCCGAGCTTGATGCCTTCGGACGGTTGGCCCGCAAGCGGTCCGAGCCGGATCCAGTTGGTGTTGTCGCCGATCTTGACGCCCAGCGGGGTCGCCAGGGCGAGGATCTGCAGCACACAGGAGACGACGAGCACGACCACGGCGACCCGCTGCACCGTCCGCCGCGGCAGACGCGCCACGATCAGCATCAGCACGACGCCGAGCACCGCGTATCCGCCCTGCGACTCGAAGCGTCCGAAGAAGCCGTTCCCGTCGGTGAAGGACTCGACGGAGGAGGCCGAGAGCACCATCACCAGGCCGAAGACGACGAGGAAGAGCACGACGGCGGCGAGCAGTGTGCCGAAGGCGGTGGGAAGCTCGACTCCCCGTCGCAGGTGGACGAGGATGCGGCGCGGCCCGGTGCCGTTCGGAGCCGGAGGCGCGGAGGGGGGAGGTGCGGTCATGCGATGCTGCTCGGTGTCTCGGCGGGCGGAGAGGAGCCCGGAGGGCGGTTGCTGTGTTCTCGACGGTAGGGCCGCGGCGCCGCCGGGCGGCCCGACCCTCCGCGCATCCAGCCATCTCACGGGATGCGCGGCCCGCGACGGTGCCGCCGGCGAGCCTCCCCTGGAGACCTCCTGTGACTTCGGCGAGGTCTCCTGAGAAGCCGCTGAGGGAACGTGATGCGCCCGCCTAGACTGGCGGGCATGGCCGACAGCGAGACCCCCGTCCCCCCTCCCGCCGGTGAGAACCGCGCACCGGCACGGTCCTGGTTCCTGCGCCGCAGGCAGCTGCCGGGGGAGTCGCTCGACCTCGAGCCGGTGGACGCCTCGCTGCCGCGCGGCGTGCGGCTCGCCGGGGCCTGGTCGTGGCGCCTGCTGGTGATCGGCGCGGTCATCGCCGTGGTCGTCTTCCTCATCGTGCAGCTGCGCCTGATCGTCATCCCGGTGCTGATCGCCGTGCTGCTGGCAGCGCTGCTCGTGCCGTTCAAAGACGTCCTGCACCGGCACGGCTGGCCGCGCTGGCTGGCCATCGTGGCCGCCCTGGTCGCCCTGGTCGTCGTCGTGGGCGGACTGCTGTACCTGGCGATCTGGCAGGTGAGCCGCGAGAGCCACGAGCTGCAGACCCAGTCGATCGCCGCCTACGACCAGTTCCGGTCCTGGCTGACCACCGGCCCGCTGGGACTCAGCGAGGATCAGATCAACGGGACCTTCCAGGCCATCTGGACCTCGATCCAGGAGGACAGCCAGGTGTTCATCTCCGGCGCGCTGTCGCTGGGATCGACCGTGGGCCACGTGCTCGCCGGGGCCCTGCTGACGATCTTCAGCGTGCTGTTCATCCTGATCGACGGCAAGAGCATCTGGGGCTGGATCGTGCGGATCTTCCCGCGCAACGCCCGCGCCGCCCTCGACGGGGCCGGACAGGCCGGATGGCTCACCCTCCGCAACTTCGCCAAGGTCCAGATCCTCGTCGCCTCGATCGACGCGCTCGGGATCGGGCTCGGGGCGTTCTTCCTCGGACTGCCGCTGGTGATCCCGATCGGTGTGCTGGTCTTCCTCGGCTCCTTCATCCCCATCGTTGGCGCGGTGGTCACGGGGGCGCTGGCCGTCTTCATCGCTCTCGTCTTCAAGGGGTGGGTGTTCGCGCTCATCATGCTCGGCGTCGTGCTGCTCGTGCAGCAGGTCGAGGGCCACGTGCTGCAGCCGCTGATCATGGGAACCGCGGTCAAGGTGCATCCGCTGGCCGTGGTGCTCGCGGTCGCGGGAGGGTCACTGCTCGCCGGCATCCCGGGCGCGCTCTTCGCCGTGCCATTCGTCGCCGTGCTGAACGTGATGGTGCACTACATCTCGAGCGGAGCGTGGCGCGGCCGAGCGCAGGAGGCGTTCAGTCCGCCGGCGGGTGCGATCTGGGAGACCGTGCCCCGCGCTGTGCGCCGCCCGCGGGCCTGAACCGGGCTCCGCCCGCATGAACGGTGCGGAATATGGCGGCGAGTAGGCTGTGCGAGTGGCTACCGTGACCGACTCCACGCGCACTCCCTTCGCCGGCCCCGGCCTGGACGAGATCGAGGCTGCGCGGTCCATCGTGTCCCGGGTGGCGCAGCCGACGCCGATGGAGAGCTCGCGCTTCCTCGCCGATGTGCTGGGCGTGCCGGTGCTGCTCAAGTGCGAGAACCTCCAGCGGACCGGGTCGTACAAGATCCGCGGCGCCTACAACCGCCTCTCCAAGCTCTCCGCCGAGGAGCGGGCCCGCGGGGTCGTGGCCGCCTCGGCCGGCAACCACGCGCAGGGCGTCGCCTTCGCCGCCCGTGAGCTCGGCATCCACGCGACCATCTTCATGCCGGTCGGCGTCGCCATTCCCAAGTTCCAGGCCACGCGCGCCTATGGCGCCGATGTGGTGCTGAGCGGCAGCATCGTCGACGAGACGCTCCGCGCCGCCGCCGACTTCGCCGCCGAGACCGGCGCCGTGCTCATCCCGCCGTTCGACCACCCCGACGTGGTCGCCGGGCAGGGGACTCTCGGGCTCGAGATCCTCGACGAGGTACCGGACGTGACGACGATCGTCGTCCCCATCGGTGGCGGCGGTCTCATCTCCGGCGTCGCCAGTGCCGTCAAGCAGCGCGCCCGGCTCGAGGGGCGCGCGGTGCGCGTGATCGGCGTGCAGGCCGCCAACGCCGCGGCCTACCCGGTGTCGCTCGCGGCCGGAAAGGTCACCGAGATCTCGCTCGTGCCCACGATCGCCGACGGCATCGCGGTCAGCAAGCCCGGCCTCCTCAACTTCGAGATCATCAGGGACGCGGTGGACGAGGTCGTCACCGTGACCGAGGACGACATCGCCCGCGCGATGCTGGTGCTGCTGGAGCGCGCCAAGCTGGTGGTGGAGCCGGCCGGAGCGGCCGCCGTCGCGGCCATCCTGGCCGACAAGTTCACCGCCGACGGCACGACCGTCGCGATCCTCTCCGGCGGAAACATCGACCCGCTGCTCATGCAGCGCGTCATCGGCCACGGCCTGGCGGCGTCCGACCGCTACCTCAAGCTCTCGATCATGATGCCGGACCGCCCCGGCCAGCTCGCGCGGATCGCCGAGATCCTCGCCGGGGTCAACGCCAACGTGGTCGAGGTGCTGCACACCCGGCACGGCCGCGGCCTGCAGATCAGCCAGGTCGAGCTCGACGTGAGCGTCGAGACCCGCGGAACCGAGCACCGTCAGCAGGTCATCGAGGCGCTGCGGACGGCCGGCTACGACGCCGTCGTCGACTACGAGTAGCCACGCCGAAACGGCCGATCCTCGACCGCTTCGGCATTTCGGGCCCGACGTTCGGCCGTCTGGCGCAGGCTACTGGCCGGCGTAGGTCTCGACCTTGGTGATCTCCACCGAGATCTGACGGCCGTTGGGGGCTGTGTACTCCGTCGAGTCGCCGATCTTCAGTCCGAGGATGGCCGCGCCGAGCGGGCTCTGCTCGCTGTAGACGGGGAGCTCGCTGCCGGCTGCGATCTCGCGGTTGCCGATGAGGAAGACGCTCTCGTCACCCGCGATCGTCGCGGTGATGACGGTGCCCGGCTCCACGACGCCGTGGCTCACGGGCGCGTCGCCGACGGTGGCGTTGCGCAGCAGCAGTGTCAGCTGCACGATGCGGGACTCGATCTTGCCCTGCTCGTCCTTGGCGGCGTGGTAGCCGCCGTTCTCCTTGAGGTCGCCCTCCTCGCGGGCCGCCTCGATACGCTTGGCGATCTCGTTGCGGCCGTTGATGCTGAGCTCCTCGAGTTCCGCCGCGAGACGGTCGTACGCGTCCTGGGTCAGAAAGGTGACCGGTGTCTCCTGGGACATGGTGAGCTCCTTTGCGCCCGCGGCTGGTGCCGCGTCAGCAGATAGACCGGCCGGGGCCGGTGGGTAAAGTAGACGCCCCGACCTCGGTCGGGGCGTATCCACAGAATGCTAGGTCAGCCAGCAGGTGTTAATCAAACCTGTGTTGCTCTGCGAGATGGTGCGGATGGTCTCGGTGTGCTGGGTCACCCGGGCATCCGTGCCGGGGAAGCTGACGATGCGCCAGCCGACGATCGCGAAGTCCTCGTTGAGTGCCTGGATGGCGCACGTCACCGGCGTGTTCTTCGGTGCGTTGATCGTGAAGCTGATGTCGACGTGGTGCGCGTCGGTGATCGTGTAGGCCGTGTCCGTCGCCTCCAGGTCGGCCTGGTTGTTGTCCCAGCCCGCCCAGAATACCCACGCGACGACGACCGCGAGCACGGCGACCCCGCCGCCGATGAGGAACCATCGGTCCCGGCGCTTGCGCTGGGGCGTCCGCCCGTAGCGGCGATCGATGGTCTGCGTCACGGCCATGCTCGCCGGTTCCGCCTCTCGGTCCACGTTCAGGCCCACCGTCGGGGCGGCGGTAGGCTGAGTCAAGACTAGGAGATGAAGCTGAGAATCGCGGCTTCCTCCCGAGTGAGAGAAGAGACTCCCGAACGATGATCGCCGACGCCTTCCTGCGCGCTTCCGTCTGGCTGGCCGTGACGCCGACTCCGACCCCGTCCGGCGGTCCGGACGCGGATCAGGTCACTCCCGGCGTCGTCGGGTTCGTGGTCACGTTCCTGGTCGCTGTGGCGGCCGTGCTGCTGGTTCTCGACATGGTCCGCCGGATCCGCCGGGTGCGCTATCGCGCCGAGATCGCGGCCAAGCTCGATGCAGAGCAGGCCGCCGACGGCTCGGTCCCCTCGGACGACACGACCTCCACCGACGGTCGCTGAACCGCTCGTACCCACGACGCACGCATTCGTGCCGAATGCGGTCTTCGACGCTCGGTATCACCGCATTCGGCACGAATGCGCGGCGGCTCAGCCTGCGTTGTAGGCGGGGTGCAGTGCGATGATCAGCGTCGCCGTCCAGTGGCAGAGGAACGCCAGCACGGTCAGCGTGTGGAAGATCTCGTGGAAGCCGAACCGGCCCGGGAACGGGTTCGGCCGCTTCACGCCGTAGATCACGGCGCCGATCGTGTAGAACACGCCGCCGATGAGGACCAGCACCATCATCGCGACGTTGGCGTTCACCAGGTCGACGATGTACATCATCGCCGCCCAGCCCAGCAGCAGGTAGATCGGCACGTACAGCCACCGCGGCGCATTGATCCAGAACACCCGGAAGCCGATCCCGAGCAGCGCGCCGCCCCACACGAAGCTGAGCAGCAGGATGCCCTTCGACGGGGGGAGGGCGAGCACCGCGAGCGGCGTGTAGGTGCCGGCGATCAGCAGGAAGATGTTCGCGTGGTCGATGCGTTTCAGGACGACCTTGGTGCGCGGCTTCCAATTGAAGCGGTGGTACAGCGCCGAGTTGCCGAAGAGCAGCATCGACGTGAGCACGAAGACGGCCGACGCCCACTTGGCCGGCGCGCCCTGCGCGAGGCAGATGAGCACGATGCCCGCGGCGATGGTGAAGGGGAACGTGCCCGCGTGGATCCAGCCGCGCCAGGTCGGCTTGATCTCGGCGATGTTCGCGGGGGAGGCGTCGAGCAGCGGGATGTTCGGCAGGTCGCGTCCCCGCTCGCGGGCGGTCGCGTCGTCGGCTTGGACGGCCGCATCCGACGGCTCGAGCGACGAAGCGGGCTCGCGCAGGAGCTCCGAGACGTCCTCGGGCTCATGACGGTTGCGGGGCGACATGGCCCAAGCGTAGGGGAAGCGGGTGGCGGGATGCTGAGAGCCGGACACGGAACGGAGCGCTAACGTATCCCCGTGAGCAAACGCAGCAGCGCCCCGGGGGCCGGGCTGCTCTACGGGCTCTACCAGAAGCGGCTGCGCCGCGAGCTGGCGGGACTGGGTGAGCAGGCCCTGCCGAAGCACGTCGCGATGATCATCGACGGCAACCGGCGGTGGGCGCGTCTGGCCGGTCTGACCACGGTGGCCCACGGGCATCGGGCGGGCGCGGCGAAGATGCGCGAGTTCCTGGAGTGGTGCGACGACCTCGGCGTCTCGGTCGCCACCCTGTACCTGCTCTCCAGCGACAACCTCACCAACCGCGAGAGCACCGAGCTCTCCGACCTGATCGAGATCATCGCCGAGCTGGCGGACGACCTCTCCCGCTACCGCGATTGGCGCGTGCAGCACGTCGGGTCGACGTCCGGACTCCCGGAACCGCTGGTGGCGGCGCTGGCCGGCGCCGAGCAGCGCACCGCCGACCACGCCGGGATGCACATCAACCTCGCGGTCGGCTACGGCGGGCGCAAGGAGATCACGGACGCGATGCGCAGCATCGTCGCCGCCCACCACGCCGAGGGCGGCAGCCTCGAGACCCTCGCCGACCTCCTCACGCCCGACCTGATCGGCGAGCACCTCTACACCGGCGGCCAGCCGGATCCGGACCTCGTCATCCGCACCTCGGGGGAGCAGCGGCTGAGCGACTTCATGCTCTGGCAGAGCGCGCACTCGGAGTTCTACTTCGTGGAGGCGCTCGGGCCCGACCTGCGCGAGGTCGACTTCCTGCGCGCGGTGCGCGACTACTCCCGCCGCCAGCGGCGGTTCGGCGGCTGAGCCTCCGTCGCTAGCGGAGGAGGTCCGCGCCTCCGAGGCGAGGATCCCTTCCGTTCACCGCCGACACGCCGTGTGCGGCGGCAGAACTCCTCCGTTGCCGCCAGAATCGTACGGGAGGTTCGGATGACGTCAGTCGAAGAGTTCGCACGCGGGTTCGGCGAGGAGCCGGGATACCTGGACTACGGCCGGGTGGGACCGATCTCGGCCACGGTCCGCGCCGAGGCGACGGCCCAGTACGAGATCCTGGCGCGGGCGCGCTACGGGACCGTCGACCGGCTGCAGGGCGAGGACGCCCGGGTGCGCGCGGCCGTCTCCGCGCTCACCGGCTTCCCGGCCGACCAGGTCGCGTTCCAGCCCAACGCCTCCATCGGCCTCATGCACGCCGCCTTCGGCCTCACCGGCGGGGAGGTGCTGCTGTCGCGGGCCGAGTTCCCCTCGGTCACCTACGCCGCCGTCCGTGCTGCGCAGGCGATGCGCGTGATCACCCCGACCTGGCTGGAGACGGACCACGGGCGCGTGACGCCCGCGCAGATCCGCGACCAGATCACCCCGGCCACGGCGGCCGTGATGGTGAGCCTCGTCGACTCGCGCACCGGCTACCTCGCCGACATCGACGGCATCCGCCAGGTCATCGGCGATCGGTTGCTGATCGTCGACGCCATCCAGGGCTTCGGCGTGGTCGACGCGCCGTACGAGGTGGCCGACGTGGTGCTCGCCGGGGGTCAGAAGTGGGCGCGCGCGGGATGGGGGACCGGCTTCCTCGCGCTGAGCGACCGCGCGATCGACCACCTCACCCCGGTCTTCAGCGGCTGGACCGGCACCGGCGAGGGTCTCACCTGGGACGAGGTCGTCGAGCCCGCGCACGGCGCCCGCGCCTTCTCGATCTCCAATCCCGACTCCGTGGCGCAGGCGCGCTTCGCGGCCGCCCTCGAGGAGGTCGCGGCGACCGGCGTGGCCCAGGTGAACTCCGCCATGGCGGACGGTGTGGAGCGCGTGATCGACCTCGCCGACGAGTTCGCCCTGCCGGTGACCTCGCCGCGCAATCCGGCCGAGCGCGCCGGCATGGTCGTAGTGGAGCCGCCGGAGAACCTGACCGCGCTCAGCGCGTCCTTGTTCAACCACGGCGTGAGCGCGTCGGTGCGGCAGACGTCGGTGCGGTTCAGCGTCCACGCGGGGACCACGGAGGAGACGCTCGACATGCTGCGCGCGGCGTTCACCTCCTACGCGTCCGCGATCTGACGCCGGGCCCGCGTCGGCGCGCCCGCTCCGGGCCGGCGGCGCTGTCCAGCCTCCACAACTGGGGGCGATTGTTCACCTGATGGAAACGCGACACGCGGGTCCCGGGGGCGTCCGTGTCGGAGGTGCGGCGTAGTTTCGTGGCATCGGGCATGGCGCCCGGTCGAGACGGCCACATAAGTTCGTTTCGGAACCCAGCGGCCGACTCGCCAAGTTGATCCGCAGGTCCCCGCGGGGGCCGGCGGGGTGGGAGTGGTCGTGGCTGAATCAAAGACCCGGCAGTTCGAGGCGGCACCCGACGGAACGAAGCAGGCCGAGCGCACGTATGTGCTCGACACCTCCGTCCTCCTGTCGGATCCCCAAGCGATCCACCGGTTCGCGGAGCATTCCGTCGTCATCCCGGTGATCGTCGTCAGCGAACTGGAGGGCAAGCGGAACGACCCGGAGATCGGGTACTTCGCGAGGCAGGCGCTGCGCAACCTGGACGACCTTCGGGTCGAGCACGAGCGGCTCGACTTCCCGATCCCGATCGGGGACGGCGGGTCGCTGCGGGTGGAACTGAACCACTCCAACATGGGGGTGCTCCCGAGCGGACTGCAACTCGGCGACAACGACTCCCGCATCCTTGCGGTCGCACTCAACCTCGCCAACGACGGGCTCGACGTGACGGTCGTCTCCAAAGACCTCCCGCTGCGCGTGAAGGCCGCCTCGATCGGTCTGGCCGCCGAGGAGTACCGGCACGAGCAGGTGGTCGACTCCGGCTGGACGGGTCTGTCCGAGATCACCCTGGGCAGCGACCAGATGAGCGACCTGTACGAGAACGAGTGGATGACTACGCCGCTCGCCGACACCCTCCCCGTCAACACCGGGCTCGTCATCCACTCGGACCGCGGCTCGGCGCTCGGCCGGGTCGTCTCCCCGGGCGAGGTGAAGCTGGTCCGCGGCGATCGCGACGTCTTCGGCCTGCACGGGCGCTCGGCGGAGCAGCGCCTGGCCATCGATCTGCTGCTCGACCCCGAGGTCGGCATCCTGTCGCTCGGCGGTCGTGCCGGGACCGGCAAGTCCGCGCTCGCCCTGTGCGCGGGCCTCGAGGCGGTGCTCGAACGGCAGCAGCACAAGAAGATCATGGTGTTCCGGCCGCTCTACGCGGTGGGCGGGCAGGAGCTGGGCTACCTCCCGGGCGACCAGGGCGAGAAGATGAACCCGTGGGGCCAGGCGGTCTTCGACACGCTCGGCGCGCTGGTGTCGCAGAACGTCCTCGACGAGGTGCTCGACCGGGGCATCCTGGAGGTGCTGCCGCTCACGCACATCCGCGGCCGTTCCCTGCACGACGCCTTCGTGATCGTCGACGAGGCGCAGTCGCTGGAGCGCAACGTGCTGCTCACGGTGCTGAGCCGGGTCGGTCAGAACTCCCGAGTGGTCCTCACGCACGACGTCGCCCAGCGCGACAACCTGCGGGTCGGCCGGCACGACGGCGTCGCCTCCGTGATCGAGACGCTGAAGGGTCATCCGCTCTTCGCCCACGTCACCCTCACCCGCTCCGAGCGGTCGGCCATCGCGGCTCTCGTGACCGAGATGCTGGAGGCCAACGAGCTCGCCTGACCGGGCGTCGCACTCGGCGCAGCGCGAGGTGTGGACGGAGGGGCCAGTGCACCGGTTCCCGCCGCCCGCTCCTGTCGCCGCGCTCGCCTCCTAGCGTGGAGGCATGGGGGAGCACATCGGGATCCGGATCCTGATCGCGGTCGGGCTGGCCTCCGCGCTCGTTGCGGTGCGGGGCGCCGGCCCGGCCGTGCTCGCCGGCCTGTACGTCGCGGCGGTGACCGTGCCGCTCTCGGTCGCGGATGCCCGCACGCACCGGCTGCCGAACGCGCTCGTGCTGCCGGGATACCTGTTCGCGACGGTGGGACTCGCGTGGGAGGCGCTGGGCCGGGGGTCTCCGAGCTTGCTCGGGGGGCCGGCAGGAGCGCTCTCTGGGCCGTCGTCCTCCGGGCGGCCGTGGCCGGGCCCGGGGGACGTGGGGTGGAGCCCGGGGTGGCCGGCTGGGTGGGAGTCGATCGTCGTCCCCATCGGCGGGAGCGGGCTCGTGGTGGCTGGGCTCCTGCTGCTGTCCTGCTGCGGTGGTCTCGGAATGGGGGATGTGAAGCTCGGCGGCCTGCTCGCACTCGCCCTGGCCGGAGCGGCGAGCGGTCCGTCCGTGTGGACGCTGGTGTGGCTGGGGGCGGCATTCGGCGCCGTCGCGTTGCACGCGACGATCGAGGTGGCGACGACGCGCGCTGGAGGGGGCGGCGCGCGAGCCGTGCCGGGTGGACACCTGCGGCAGGTGGCGTTCGGACCGGCGCTGCTGGGGGCCTTCTGGGTGGTGGTGCTCGTGGCGTGAGAGCACCAGGAACACGCAACAGGGGTCGCAGATCGTCGTTATCGCTGTGGCGAAGCGACGATGTGCGACCCCTATGGCAGGAAGCAGGCGTGGAAGAGGCGGGTCAGCCCGGGTGGGTCATGCTCAGCACGTCGAGGGACGCGTCGAGCTGCTCCAGGGTGACCTCGCCGCGCTCGACGAAGCCGAGGTCGATGACGGCCTCGCGGACGGTCATGCCCTGTGCGACCGAGTGCTTGGCGACCTTGGCGGCGGCCTCGTAGCCGATCACACGGTTCAGCGGGGTCACGATCGACGGGCTGGACTCGGCGAAGGCGCGGGCGCGATCGAGGTTCGCCTCGAGGCCGGCGACGGTCTTGTCCGCGAGCACGCGGCTGGCCTGGGTGAGCAGGCGGATCGACTCCAGCAGCGCCGTGCCCATCACCGGGATGGCGACGTTGAGCTCGAACAGGCCCGAGGCGCCGCTCCACGCGATGGTGGCGTCGTTGCCGACGACCCGGCTGGCGACCATGAGCACGGCCTCCGGGATGACCGGGTTGACCTTGCCCGGCATGATCGACGATCCCGGCTGCAGGTCCGGGATGTGGAGCTCGCCGAGACCGGTGTTCGGGCCCGAGCCCATCCAGCGCAGGTCGTTGCAGATCTTCGTCAGGCTGACGGCGATGGTGCGCAGGGCGCCGGAGGCCTCCACCAGTGCGTCGCGGTTGGCCTGCGCCTCGAAGTGGTTGCGCGCCTCGGTGATCGGCAGCTCCGTCTCGGCGGTCAGCAGCTCGATGACCAGCTGCGGGAAGCCGAGCGGGGTGTTGATGCCGGTGCCGACGGCGGTGCCGCCGAGCGGGACCTCCGCGACGCGGGTCAGCGACGACTGGACGCGCTCGATGCCGTAGCGGACCTGTGCGGCGTAGCCGCCGAACTCCTGGCCCAGGGTCACCGGGGTGGCGTCCATGAGGTGCGTGCGGCCCGACTTCACGGCGGTGGCCCACAGCTCGGCCTTCTCCTCCAGGGCCACCGCGAGGTGGTCGAGGGCGGGGATGAGGTCGTCGATCAGCGCGCCGGTCACGGCGATGTGCACGGAGGTCGGGAAGACGTCGTTCGACGACTGCGACGCGTTCACGTGGTCGTTCGGGTGCACCGGCTTGCCGAGGCGGCGCGTCGCGAGCGTGGCGAGGACCTCGTTCATGTTCATGTTCGAGGACGTGCCGGATCCGGTCTGGTAGACGTCGATCGGGAACTCGCCGTCGTGCGCTCCGCTGACGACCTCGTCGGCGGAGGCGGCGATGGCGTCCGCGATGTCCTGATCCAGCACGCCGAGGCGGGCGTTGGCGAGCGCCGCCGACTTCTTGATGCGCGCCAGGGCGGCGATCTGGGTGGGCTCGAGCACGGAGCCCGAGATGGGGAAGTTCTCGACGGCCCTCTGCGTCTGAGCGCTGTAGAGCGCGGCCGCGGGAACGCGGACCTCGCCCATCGTGTCGTGCTCGATGCGGTACTCGGCGTCCGCCTGGGTGTCCACCACGGTGTGTTCTTCCTTTCTGATGCCGACGACGCTGCGGTCAGCGCTCGGGCTGGTGTTCGGCGACCGGATCGGTCATGCCGACGACGACGTCGGGAACGACCCGACCTTGCTCAAGACGATAGTTGGCGCCGACGATGGCGAGCGTGTTCGCGGCCACGGCGGAGCTGATGATCTCCGAGCGGGCGAGCAGCTCGGCGACCGTGTCGCGCAGGTGCTCGCGACCCACCTCGGAGGGGTCGACGGTGCCCGGATCGATGGCCTCGTCGGGAGCCGTGCGGGTGACCCGGTGCACGGCGGGGACGATCGGGGCGATCAGGTTGGCTATGTGCGGCGGCAGCGGCTCTGCGTCCGCGGCCTGGGAGGCGATGGCCGAAGCCACCGCGCCGCAGGAGTCGTGGCCGAGCACCAGGATGAGCGGCACCTGGAGCACGGCGACGGCGTACTCCAGCGAGCCGATGACCGACTCGGACGCCACCTGACCGGCATTGCGGACGACGAACGCGTCGCCCAGGCCCATGTCGAAGATGATCTCGGCGGCGAGACGCGAGTCGGCGCAGCCGAAGATCGCGGCGACCGGCGCCTGACCGTTCGCGACCGAGTGGCGGCGCTCGACGTCCTGACGCGGGTGCTGCGGCGAACCGGAGATGAAACGCTCATTGCCCGCGAGCATGGCGTTCCAGATGCGTCCTGGACGGGTCGTGGGCATTCATTCGCCTTTCAGTGCGGTGATCTGCGACGCCAGCGACGACGCGACCGTGCGGAACTCGGCGTCGTCGGCGGTGCCGACCACGACGATGGAACTGTGGCCCGCGTTCGTGGTGAGCGCGTACTCGACGTTGCCGGCATCCGCGGCCGCCTTGCGGTTGTCGTAGACGTCCCAGCGCACGCCGTCGATGTCGCGTGTTCCGCCGATGCGGGACTTGGAGACCTGGTCGGCGACCCAGCTGTCGTTCGCGTCGAAGCCCTGGGTGATGCCGATGTACTCGCCCTTCGGCGTGATCAGGCCGATGTACCAGGAGTCGACGCCGTCGGCCGTCTTCGTCCGCAGCTCAGCGCTGTTGGACTTCCAGCTCGACGGGAGTTTCGGCACCAGCAGCGGGTCGGCCTGACTGCCCTGCGCCTCCTGCGCCACCGACGCGTAGTCGACCGGGGGCTGGGTGGCCGTGGGGTTGCCGCGCGGAACGATCAGGACGATCACGATCACGAGCGCGACGGTCGCGATCAACGAGTAGACGAGGTTGTTGATCGTCTGCCGGTTGCGGTGGTTCGCCGAGTTCTGCGCCTTGCGCGCGGCGGTCTCCTCGGGCGTCTCGGGACGGCCGAGCTCGGCGACGACCGCCGGGGGCTTCTCGCGGGGGCTCATTCGCTGTCAGCGGCTCCTGAACCGGTGGCAGCGCCGGCGCGCGCCGCATCGAGGCGGGCCTTCGCGCCGATCAGCCATTCCTCGCAGTGCCGGGCCAGGGCCTCGCCGCGCTCCCAGAGCGCGATCGACTCCTCGAGGGTCGCCGATCCCTGCTCGAGCTCGGTCACGACGCGCACCAGCTCGTCGCGCGCCTCTTCGTAACCGAGGTCGCTGAGGGGGTCCGCGCCGGGGGTCGACCCCGCGGCCGGGGTCGTCTGGGAAGTCGGCATGGCACCCATTCTATTTGCCCGCCCGAGTGCCCGCTGAGTCCGTGCCGCCGTCGGTGGTGTCGGGCGCTTCGGGGTCGGTGCCGGGGCGGGCGGGGGAGGGGAGCTCCTCGCCCGCCGTCGCGGCGAAGGCTCCGCCCGAGACGGTGACCCGCAGAGCGCTGCCGGGTGCCGCCTCGGCCGGCGTCGAGACGACGTGGCCGACGTCGGTCTGCACGATCGCGTAGCCGCGGTCGAGCGTCGCCTGCGGCGAGAGCGCACGCAGGTGGCCGCGCAGCTCGGCGATGCGGCGCTGCTCGCGGTCGACGCCCCGCTCCACCAGCTCGACGCCGCGCGCGACGTAGCGGGTCAGCTCCTGGGCGCGGGAGTCCACGATCCAGGTGGAGGAGGCCAATACCGGGCGTGTGCGCAGGTGGCCGATCCGGTCGATCTCGTGGCCGATCATCTGGGTGAGACGGGCGCCGATCCGGGCACGGGCCTGATGCACCCGGGCGAGCTCCTCCGCGACGTCGGGCACGACGCGCTTGGCGGCGTCCGTCGGGGTGGAGGCGCGCAGGTCCGCGACTTCGTCGAGCAGAGGGCGGTCGGCCTCGTGACCGATCGCGCTGACGAGCGGGGTGGTCGCGGCCGCCGCCGCGCGCACCAGCGCCTCGTCGCTGAAGCCGAGCAGGTTCTGGAAGTCGCCGCCGCCGCGGGCGACGATGATGACCTCGACCTCCGGGTCGGCGTCGAGGGTGCGGATCGCCGCGACCACCTCGGGGACGGTCCGCTCGCCCTGCACCGCCGCGTACACGGTGCGGAAGCGCACCTGCGGCCAGCGCAGCTGGGCGTTGCGGAGCACATCCTTCTCGGCGTCCGAGTCCCGGCCCGTGATCAGGCCGATGGTGTGCGGGAGGAAGGGGAGGCGCTTCTTGCGCTCGGGCGCGAACAGCCCCTCCGCCGTCAGCTGCTGCCGCAGTCGCTCCAGCCGCTCCAGCAGGTCGCCGAGGCCGACGTGGCGCATGTCGGAGACCTGCATGGTCAGGGTGCCGCCCTTGACCCAGTAGTTCGGCTTCACCGCCGCGATCACCCGGTCGCCCTGCTTGAGATCGGCGGGGATGCGCGCCTTGACCGACGACCAGATCGTGAAGCTGATCGTGGCGTCGCCCTCGAGGTCCTTGAGCTTGCCGTAGACGTTGCCGCCGGAGACGCCCCACTGGGTGATCTCGCCTTCGACCCACGCGGTGCCCAGCCGGTCGATCCAGCCCTTGATCTTGCCCGCCAGCACCGAGACGGGCCACGGCTCGTCCCGTGTCGGCGGTCCCGGCGTGAATGCGGGCGCCCGTGTGGTCTCCGTCACCGCTTGTGCGGCCTCCCATCCGTTCCTCAGCGCTTCTCCCGTACGATCAAGGGGTGAGCGACGCGACTATCAGCCTGCCGATGCCCCGGATCCCGCGGACCCCCGGTGCGCGCGGCCGGCTTCAGGATATCCCGGTCGTCGGACACAAACGTGTGCTGCTGGCCGCCCCGCGCGGATACTGCGCGGGTGTCGACCGGGCGGTCGTCGCCGTCGAGAAGGCGATCGAGCACTACGGTTCGCCGGTCTATGTGCGCAAGCAGATCGTCCACAACGTGCACGTCGTCTCGGAGCTGGAGAAGCAGGGGGCGATCTTCGTCGACGAGGTCGACGAGGTCCCGACGGGTGCGCACGTGGTCTTCTCGGCCCACGGCGTCTCGCCGGCGGTCGTGAACGCCGCGTCCGATCGCGGGCTGCACGCGATCGACGCCACCTGCCCGCTGGTCACCAAGGTGCACCGCGAGGCCGTGCGTTTCGCGCGCGACGACTTCGAGATCCTGCTGATCGGCCACGAAGGCCACGAGGAGGTCGAGGGGACGGCGGGCGAGGCGCCCGATCACGTCACCCTCGTCAACGGGCCGGACGACGTCGACAGCATCGTCGTGAAGGACCCGGACAAGGTGGTCTGGCTCTCCCAGACGACCCTCTCGGTCGACGAGACGATGGAGACCGTGCGTCGCCTGCGGGAGCGCTTCCCGAACCTCCAGGATCCGCCGAGCGACGACATCTGCTACGCCACCCAGAACCGCCAGGTCGCGATCAAGAAGGTCGCCGAGCAGGCCGAGCTGGTCATCGTGGTCGGCTCCGCCAACTCCTCGAACTCCGTGCGGCTGGTGGAGGTCGCCCTCGAGTACGGCGCGAAGGCCGCCTACCGCGTCGACTACGCCACCGAGATCAAGCAGGAGTGGCTCGAGGGCGTCTCGAGCGTCGGCGTCACCAGCGGTGCTTCGGTGCCGGAGGTGCTGGTGCAGGAGGTCCTGGACGACCTCGCGGGTGCCGGCTACCGCGACGTCGAAGAGGTCAAGACGGCGGAGGAGGACCTGATGTTCTCGCTGCCGAAGGAGCTGCGCAAGGACATCACGGGCAAGCAGGACGCCCGCGCGATCGGCGGCCGCGGACGCTGAGGCGCCTCCGGCTCCGCCCCTCGTCCCGTCTACCAGCCCTTCCTCCGGTTTCTCCTGTCGACTGTGGATGAACCATCCTCATCGGTCGTGACACGCCCTTTCGAGGCACGATTCCGGTGCCAGAAGGGCGAGTCGTGACCTCTCGCCGGGGCTAGGCGAGGATGTCGTCGGCGTTGGCGGCAATCCAGGACATGAGCGGCAGGAGGTGCTCGGTCAGCTCGTGCCCGCGCGGGGTGAGGCTGTAGTCCACCCGAGGCGGGATCGTCGGCTGCGCGGTGCGGAGCACGAACCCGTCGGCCTCCAGGGTGCGCAGCGTCTGGGCGAGCATCTTCTCGCTGATGCCCTGCACGGTGCGCCGCAGCTCGCCCCAGCGCAGGTCGCTCTGCGAGAGGGCGACCAGCACGAGCACGCCCCAGGTGCTGGTGACGTGATTGAGCACGATCCGGGTCGGACAGGCCGAGGGGAGCACGCCGTCGGTGAAGCCGAAGCCGTTCAGCGTCTCAAAACTGGTGTCCACGTCAGTAACTTACCAAAAAGTGGGTACCTTCGATTGGGAAGTAATGGAGGATCCCGCCGGTTGGCCTGGGTGTCCGATCGAAAGGAACCTCCATGACCATCGTCGTCACCGGCGCCACCGGCCACCTCGGCCGACTCACCGTCGATTCCCTCCTCGCCCGCGGCGTCGCCGCCTCCGACATCCGCGCACTCGGTCGCTCCGCCGAACGGCTCGCGCCGCTCGCCGCGCAGGGCGTCGAGACCGCCGTCATCGACTTCGAGCAGCCCGAGACGCTCACCACCGCCTTCGCGGGCGCGGACGCCGTGCTTCTCGTCTCCGGATCGGAGGTCGGCAAGCGCGTCCCGCAGCACCGCAACGCCATCGAGGCGGCCGAGGCCGCAGGGGTGGGTCGCCTGGTCTACACCAGCGCGCCGCACGCGACCGACGGCGGCCTCGTGCTCGCGCCCGAGCACAAGGCGACCGAGGAGCTGCTGGCGGCCTCGTCGCTGCCGGTGACCATCCTGCGCAACAACTGGTACACCGAGAACTACACCGGCCTGATCGACCAGGCCGCCGCGACCGGCGAGATCGTCGGCAGCGCGGGAGACGGACGCGTGGCCAGCGCTTCGCGCAAGGACTACGCGGAGGCCGCGGCCGTCGTGCTCACGACCGACGGCCACGAGGGCGCGGTCTACGAGCTGAGCGGCGACGTCGCCTGGACCTTCGACGAGCTCGCCTCCGCCGTCGGCGCCCTGGCCGGCCGCGAGGTCGTCTACCGGTCGGTCACGCCCGAAGAGCACACGGGCATCCTCACCGGCGCCGGCCTCGACGAGGGCACGGCCGGGTTCGTCGTGGCGCTCGACGGCAACATCCGCGACGGCGAGCTCGCCGACGCGACGAGCACGCTCTCCGAGCTCATCGGCCGGCCGACGACGCCGCTGGCGCAGGGCCTCGCCGAGTCGCGGGAGGGGGCGGCGGCCTGACGGTCGCCCCTCAGGCTCAGGGTGTCGCCGGTGCCGTCGGTACCGGCGACACCGTGCTGAGCCCGCTGTAGAAGTCGATCAGCGCCGGGTCCGTCGACAGGGCGACGGCGACGAAGACGATCAGCACCACGAACGCGACCACTCCGGCGGTCAGCGGGATCCAGAACGACATCCTCCGCCGCAGCAGCCGCCAGACGGCGAGCCCGGTCGAGATCGCCCAGATCCCCGTCATCGTCACCGTGCCCGCGGTGATGATGGTCTGGATGGCCGGCGCCGGTGTGTAGTCGCCGAGCCCCTGGGTCGTGTGCAGCAGCTGCATATAGGTCGGGAGGGCCTGGAGGGTCCCCACCGAGTACGACACCCCGAACAGGCCGAAGGCGACCAGCAGGATCGTGAGGGTCGTGTTCCATCGCGGCGCCGGGCCGCGGTCGGCCGCGGCACCGGCGGGCGGGTGCGCCGCGGGAGGCGGCACCGGCCGATACGATCCGGGCGCGGCGTCCGGGGCCGGCGCCGTCTCGTCGTCGACGGGGTTCGGGCGCGCGGTGTCGAGCCGGTCGACGTCGGCCGGAGGCTTCCACTCCCACCCGGGCGGGGCCAGTTCGCCGTACTTCGGCCGCGGCCGTTCGTCCGGCTGCGGATGTTCGTCGGCCATGCCGGCCGCCTCCTCGGGATATGCGAAGCGGCGGCCGGCCGGAGCCGACCGCCGCCGCGACGGATTACTTGCCGGAGTGTCCGGCGGAGCCCAGCTGCTGCGTGGCCTCGACCACACGAGCGGCCATCGCGGACTCGGCGACCTTGCCCCACGCGCGCGGGTCGTACAGCTTCTTGTTGCCGACCTCGCCGTCGATCTTCAGCACGCCGTCGTAGTTCGACAGCATGTAGCCGGCGATCGAGCGGGTGAACGCGTACTGGGTGTCGGTGTCGATGTTCATCTTGATGACACCGTTGCGGACCGCCTCGGCGATCTCCTCGTCGGTCGAGCCCGAGCCGCCGTGGAAGACGAGGTCGAGCGGCTTCGGGCCGTGGCCGTACTTGGCGGCGAGGCCGTCCTGGATCTCCTTGAGCAGCTCCGGGCGCAGCTTCACGTTGCCCGGCTTGTACACGCCGTGCACGTTGCCGAAGGTGAGGGCCGCCATGTAGCGGCCGTTCTCGCCGAGGCCGAGCGCCTCAACCGTCTGGATCGCGTCGTCGAGCGTGGTGTAGAGGTGCTCGTTGATCTCGTGGCTGACGCCGTCCTCCTCGCCGCCGACGACGCCGATCTCGACCTCGAGGATGGCGTTGATCGCCTTGGTGCGCTTGATCATGTCCTGCGCGATCTCGAGGTTCTCGGACAGCGGCACCGCCGAGCCGTCCCACATGTGGGACTGGAAGATCGGGTTGCGGCCCGCGCGGACCTCCTCCTCGGAGGCGGCGATCAGCGGGAGCACGAAGTCGTCGAGCGCGTTCTTCGGGCAGTGGTCCGTGTGGAGCGCGACGGTGACGGGGTAGTTCTTGGCGACCTCGGTGGCGAACTTCGCGAAGGCGATCGCGCCGGCGGCACGGTTCTTCACGGTCTGGCCGGCGAAGTAGTCGGCACCGCCCGTGGTGACCTGGATGATGCCGTCGCTGCCGGCCTCGGTGAGGCCCTGCAGCACCGCGTTGATCGTCTGCGACGACGACACGTTGAACGCGGGATAGGCGAAGCCGCCGGCCTTCGCTTTGTCGAGCATCTCTGCGTACTGGTCCGGCGTGGCGATGGGCATTGCAGCTCCTTGGGAATGAGGGTGTCGAACGCTCCTCATCATACCGACGCGGCTGTGCGACGCCCGGGCGCCTGGTCCGTTCGCGCATCGCGGGTGAACGTTCGTGCGCATCCTGCCGCCTCGGGACCCGGCGCGGATAAACTGGCAGCGCCGCCGCGGGCGGCCTAGACAACGTCGTTCGATTCCGTCCGGGAGGACCCATCATGACCAGCACCGACACCGCATCCCTGTTTCTGCATCCCGACCGGAACCTGGCGATGGAGCTGGTGAGGGCGACCGAGGCGGCCGCCATCCGCGCGACGCCGTGGATCGGTCGTGGCGACAAGAACGCGGCGGACGGCGCGGCCGTGGACGCGATGCGCAAGTTCCTCGGGACGGTCAACTTCGACGGCCTGATCGTCATCGGCGAGGGGGAGAAGGACAACGCCCCGATGCTGTTCAACGGCGAGCACGTCGGCAACGGGCGCGGACCGGCCTGCGACATCGCGGTGGACCCGATCGACGGCACGTCGCTGACCGCCGCCGGCCGTCAGAACGCGCTCTCGGTGATCGCCGTCTCCGACCGGGGCACGATGCTCGACGCCTCCAGCGTCTTTTACATGTCGAAGATCGTGACCGGGCCGGAGGGGCGCGGCGTCGTGGACCTCTCCCAGTCCATCGGTGACAACATCCGTGAGCTGGCCAAGGCCAAGGGCAAGCCGGTCGGCGAGATCCGCGTTGCGGTGCTCGACCGCCCGCGTCACGAGGAGCTGATCGAGGAGATCCGGGCGTCGGGAGCCGGGACGCGGCTGATGCTGGACGGCGACGTCGCCGGTGGCATCAATGCGGCCCGCTACGAGTCGCGCATCGACCTGTGCGTCGGCATCGGCGGCAGCCCGGAGGGCATCACCACCGCGGCCGCCATCAAGGCGATCGGCGGCTTCATGCAGGGCAAGCTCGCGCCGAAGGACGACGCGGAGCGTGCCGCCGGCATCGCCGCGGGTCTCGACATGGACCGCATCTACGGGGCGGACGACCTGGTGGAGGGCGACAACACGTTCTTCGTCGCGACCGGTGTGACCGACGGCGGTCTCGTCGAGGGTGTGCGCCGCAAGGGCCCGATCATCCGCACGGAGTCGATCGTGCTGCGCTCGAAGTCGGGCACGATCCGCCGCGTGATCGCGGACCACCTGGCCGAGAAGTGGCTGGAGCGCGACCAGCTCTGATGCCCTTTCGTGCCGAATGTCGACTCCGGCGCCGCCAGAGTCGACATTCGGCACGAATGCGTCGGCGGCGTCAGGCCGCGCCGGACTCCTCGTCGCGGTCGTCGTGCGCCGCGTGCTCCTGCGCGTGCGCGCGCTGCTGCTCCTCGACGGCGAGCTTGTCGATGCCGTGCATGTCGCGGGGTTCCGGGTCGAGTTCGAGCGCACTGGTCAGCTCGAACGCGGCAAGCTCGCGCGGCGACTCGTCGATGCCCTCGATCACCCCGATCACCTTGGACTCGTCGAGCGCACCGAGCTTGCGGGCGGCGGGGAACACCTGCCGCTCGAACGAGCCGACGAAGCCGTTGTAGTCCTTCACGGTGCGCTCGATCGACCGGCCCAGCTTCTCGATGTGCGTCGCGGTGGTGGAGAGTCGGCTGTAGAGCGTGCGGCTGAGGTCGAACAGCTGCTTCGCCTCCTGCGTCAGCACATCCTGCTGCCAGCTGAAGGCGACCGTCTTGAGCACGGACCAGAGCGTGACCGGCGAGGCGAGGGCCACCCGCTTGCCGAAGGCGAACTCCATGATCGACGGGTCGGCCTCCAGCGCCGACGAGACCAGCGACTCGCTCGGGATGAAGGCGATCACCAGCTCGGGCGAGGACTCGAGGCCGGTCCAGTACGCCTTGCTGCCGAGGGCCGTGATGTGGTCGCGAACCGCCTTCACGTGCTGCTTCATGAGCGCCTCGCGCTGGGCGCCCTCGACGCCGGTGGCGGTCGCCGGGATCTGGCTGGCCTCGAGGTACGCGTTGAAGGGGACCTTCGCGTCGAGCGCGATGTTCTTGCCGCCGGGGAGCCGGACGATCATGTCGGGGCGGCCGGCCCCGGACTCGGAATGGATGCTGGACTGCACGTCGAAGTCGACCCGCTCCAGCAGGCCCGCGGCCTCCACGACACTGCGCAGCTGGGTCTCGCCCCACACGCCGCGCGTGCTGTTCGAGCGCAGCGCCGAGGCGAGCGCCTCCGCGGTGCTCCGCAGCCGCTCCTCGGACTCGGCCGCCGTGCGCAGCTGCTGGGTCAGCTGGCCGTGTTGCTCGCTGCGCTGCGACTCGAGCGCGACGACCTTGCGCTGCATGTCCGTGAGGCTCTCGCGCACCGGGGCGAGCGCCTGCAGGACCTTGCTCTCGGCGCGCTCGCGCTCGGTCTGCGCCTGCGCCTCCGCACGGTGGCGCTCCACCGTCTCGCGCTGCAGCTCCTGCGCCGCGCGCAGTTGCTCCTCCAGCGCGTCGACCCGCGACTGGGCGCCCGCCAGGTCGGCGCGGATCTCCGCCTGCACGGCCTGCTCGGCCGCGCGCAGCTCGGCGAGCGCGGTGGTGTGCCGCGCCTCGATCACCGCCGGATCGACCGCGGGGGCCGCCGGGGCGCTGTTCGCCGCCCGGTCGCGCAGCAGCTTCGCGACGGCGAAGCCGGCACCGACGGCGCCGACGACGAGGCCCAGGAGGAGACCGAGGAGCAGGGCGAGGATGTCCATGCCGCCAGTGTGCCAGGGGCGTCCGACACTGGGGCGCTCCCGCGCGGCGGATGCGGCGAGTGCGGCGAACGGAGGAGCGGGCGCGCGACGCGCCGGACCGTCGCGGGTTCGGGAGGAGGTCCGGGGCGCGCGGAGGCCGGATCTCCTCCGTTGCCGGCGGGGTAGGTGTGCGGAGGCCGGATCTCCTCCGTTGCCGGCGAGGCGCGTGCGCGGGGCCGGGTCAGGCCGCGGCGACCATCCCGATACGGCCGACCCGGGCGCCGGTGAGGGCGGAGAGATCGTCGATGGTGGCCGCGCCGTGGCGCTTCGCCGCGTGGATCACGATGGCGGCGCAGGCTTCGGCGTCGGCCAGCGCGTCGTGGTGGGCGAAGTCCTCGAAGCCGGCGGCCATCGCCGCGACCGGGAGGCGGTAGGAGTCGAGGGAGTAGGTGCGGCGGGCCACCTGCAGGCTGCAGAGGTAGCGGTACTCCGGGCACGCGACGGCGGTCGCGGCGCAGGCCGCCCGGATGACGCCCATGTCGAAGCCGGCGTTGTGGGCGACGAGGTGGTCGTCCTCCGCGAACTCGACGAGGTCGGCCAGCTGGTCCACCCAGCCGGCGGCTCCGATGACGTCCTCGGGCTGGATGCCGTGGATGCGCACGTTCCACTCCTGGAAGTGATCGTGCCCGAAGGGCGGCTGGATGAGCCAGCCCACGCGGTCGACCACGCGGCCGTCCCGCACTTTCACCAGCCCGACGGAGCAGGCGGATGCCGCGGACGAGTTCGCGGTCTCGAAGTCGATGGCGGTGAAGTCCAGTGTCACGTCGTCATGCTCGCACGGCCCGCCGACACCGCCCGGTCACCGGGTGGGCGTGCCGCGGCATCCGGTCGGTACTGCTCAGCCGGTGAGCAAGGAGCCCTTCTGTGCAGCCAGGAGGGCGTCGAGGAACTGGCGCACGGTCGCTTCCGGCGCGTCGAAGGCCGAGACATCGATCAGCGCCATGACGCCGTCGAAACGTACGCAGACGTACGTTCCGACGATCCGATACGCGCGCGCCGAGCTCCACCGACAGGCGAAGTAGGACGCATCGGTCTGCCAGATCCAGTGGTACTGGGTGAGCCATTCGTGCTCGTCCCGGATGGAGGACGCACGGATGGCCGCGCGGATGCGACGGCGCGTCAGCACGTAGACGGCGGTCGTACCCGCTGCCAGGAGCACGAAGAACACGAACCCGGTCATCGGCGGGAAGGGACCGGAGGCGCCGGTCAGCTCGAGTGCCAACACGAGGAGCGACATGAGCAGGGAGGTCGCGATCACGATCGGGAACTGCGGATCGAGCCGGTTCACCCGCATCGTCATGCGGAACTGCTCCTCCTCGGGCACACGCCGGATGCGCACGTACGAGGTTCCCGCTGTTGCCAGTCGCAGCGCGTCGGCGTCGGTCATGTCATCCCCCTGCTCTGCGGCGCGGTGCGTGAGCCGCCGCGCAACCGTAGACAGCGGGAGGGACCTACAGGCAAACTCGGAGGGAACAGGCGGTGTCGTGCGCGCCCGGCCGGTCCGGAGGTGGCGCGTACGATCGCACCATGCGCCAGCGTCACGACCGCGACCTCCTCGCCGCCTCCTTCGACCGTGCCGCCGAGGTGTACGACGTCTCCCGTCCCGGGTACCCGGCCGGGGCCGTCGCCTGGATCACGGAGGGCATCACCGGCGACGTGCTCGACCTCGGCGCCGGGACGGGCAAGCTCACAGCCTCCCTCGTCGAGGCCGGTCTGCACGTGACGGCGGTCGACCCGTCGCCCGAGATGCTGCGCGTGCTCGGGGAGCGGCTGCCGGCTGTGGACGCGCGACTCGGGACGGGGGAGGAGCTTCCGGTGCCCGACGCCTCCCAGCGGCTGGTGGTCTCCGCCCAGGCCTGGCACTGGGTCGATCCGTCGCGCGCCGTGCCCGAGGTCGCCCGTGCGCTCGGACCCGGCGGCCGGCTTGCGCTGCTGTGGAACGACCGCGACGAGCGCGTCGACTGGGTGCGGCGGCTGGGGGAGCTGATCGGTGCGGGGGAAGCGTACTCGGGTGACGAGGAGGAGCCCGTCCTCGGGCCGCCCTTCGGCCCGCTGGAGCGCCACGACGTGCCGTGGACGCAGCGGCTCGACCTCGACGGGCTGCTCGACCTGGTGCGCTCCCGCAGCTATGTCATCACCAAGGATCCGGACGCGCAGGCGGCGGTGATCGCCTCCGTGCGCCGGCTGCACGCCGAGCATCCCCAGCTCGCCGGAGCTGCGACGATCGAGTTGCCGTACGTGACCCGCGCCTACCGGGCGCAGCTCGCGGGCTGAGGGCGGGCGGTCGCCTGCGTAGAATGGACGACCGTGGCTCTCACTATCGGTATCGTCGGACTCCCCAATGTGGGCAAGTCCACCCTGTTCAACGCGCTGACCAAGAACGACGCGCTCGCCGCGAACTACCCGTTCGCGACCATCGAGCCGAACGTCGGCGTGGTGAACCTCCCCGACCCGCGGCTCGACAAGCTGGCGGAGGTCTTCGGGAGCGAGCGCATCCTCCCGGCGCCCGTGTCGTTCCTCGACATCGCCGGCATTGTCAAGGGCGCGAGCGAGGGTGAGGGCCTCGGCAACAAGTTCCTCGCCAACATCCGCGAGGCCGACGCCATCGCGCAGGTCGTCCGCGGCTTCAGCGACCCCGACGTCGTGCACGTCGCCGGCAAGGTCGACGCCGCCGGCGACATGGAGACCATCAACACCGAGCTTATCCTCGCCGACCTCCAGACCCTCGAGAAGGCGGAGGCGCGCTACGAGAAGGAGGTCAAGGGCCGCAAACTCGAGCCCATCGTGCTCGAGACAGCCCGCGAGGCCGCCGCGTACCTCAACGAGGGCAAGCCGCTCTCGACCTCCAGCATCGACCTCGAGCCCATCAAGGAGCTCGGCCTGCTGACCGCCAAGCCCTTCATCTACGTCTTCAACGTGGACGAGGACGTGCTCACCGACGACTCCCGCCGCGCCGCGCTCGCCGCCCTGGTCGCCCCCGCGCAGGCCGTGTTCCTGGACGCCAAGCTCGAGTCCGAGCTCATCGACCTGGACGCCGCCGACGCCGCCGAGCTCCTCGCCTCCACCGGCCAGACCGAGAGCGGCCTCGACCAGCTCGCCCGCATCGGCTTCGACACCCTCGGCCTGCAGACCTACCTCACCGCCGGCCCCAAGGAATCGCGCGCCTGGACCATCCCCAAGGGCGCCAAGGCCCCCCAGGCCGCCGGCGTCATCCACACCGACTTCGAGAAGGGCTTCATCAAGGCCGAGGTCATCTCGTTCGACGACCTGGTCGAGGCCGGCTCCGTCGCCGAGGCGCGCTCGCGCGGGAAGGCGCGCATGGAGGGCAAGGACTACGTGATGCAGGACGGGGATGTGGTGGAGTTCCGTTTCAACGTGTAGCCGGCGGTCAGCCGCCGCGGCATGCAGCTAACGGAGGAGATCCCGGCCGATTCCGGCTCGGATCGCCTCCGTTTCCTGTTTTCGGGCGGCGTGTCGGGGCGGATGTCCTCCGGTGCCAACGCTCGTCGGGCGCCGCCGCTGCAGACGCCGTAGCTCATCGACCTCGACATCGCCGACGCAGGCGAGCCACGTCCGGGCCGGCCCCAACGAGTCGCGCGTCTGGACCAGCCCCAAGGGCGCCACGAAGGGCTTCATCAAGGCCGAAGTCATCTCCTTCGACAACCTGGTCGAGGATGGGCCGGTCGCTGAGGCGCGATCGCGCGGGAACACCCGTATGGAGGGCAGGGACAACGTGATGATGGAATTCCGCTTCAACGTGTAGCTGACCTGGGATTTCTCGCATATCATTCACGCGATGAGTGACGCTTCAGATCCCTTGCTCCCTCAGGTCAGAGCGCACTTCGAGGCGTTGCTCTCCAATGAAGAATCAACCGCGCAGGCTCTGGACTGGTCACATGACCAACTCGATCAAGGAACTTGGCGCGATGAGGTCACGTATCTAGGCCTGATGAGGCTGGCCGACCTGGTTCATGCCACGTGGAACTACGTCATCGAACAATGCTCGCCGGCTCGTCACGTCTTTCAAGGATGAGTTCGGGGCTGAATGCGCCTTGAAAGTCGCCGAATCGCTCGTGAGGACTGGTGCAGTCAAGCGCGATGAGAGAGCTCGCTGGTCGGTCGAGGCCTGCGCTGCTCCGCCCATTCGCAACGCTTGAAGCCGATGCACCATGGTGGAGTTCCGGGTTCGGAAGGACGTCTACGTCCAGAGGCCGACTGGATCCCGGTCGATAGAGGCGCGTCGGGTTCTAGGATCGTGACGTGATGCTGACCGAGATGCCTCTTCGCCGAATCGGCGTTCCAGAGAGCGAAGGGCCGCTCCGGTTCGGCAAAGCGGATTCGAGCCTTCCGTTCTCGGCGAGAACTTTGTTCCTGGAGGGGAAGCCAGCATTCGAACTGTCCTCTTGGTGTGGCACCTGCCCTTTCCTGTTCGAACGAAAGGAGGGTGCGAACAGCACTCTGTCTGGTGCGCGCGAGCGGATGGGGGAACTAGAGGGGCCACTCGCTACGGTAAGCGAGCGCGTCATTCAATCGTTCGGTTCCGTGCTTCCTAGCGGAGAGTACCTGCCTCTCCTTCTTGAGGTGCGACCAGACCAAGTCGTACCGAACGACGATCGCGACTATTTCACTCACGAGCAGATAGCTACGTGGGGAGTCGACAGCTTCTGGGGGCTTCCCGAGAATCCGCGCAGCTACTATTACCGGACGTTCGAGACACCGGTCGAGCCCAACGAGCATCTCTATGAGTTCGTGGTCCCGATGGTGCCACCGGGCTGGAACGATCAGGGGCGGGTGGCCGAGTATCGAGACCTCATCCGAGGCGGGACGGCGCCGACAGCCGTTGCTCTATCGACGCTGGATATTTGTCAGCCCGCGACCGATGACGATTCGATCGACTTTTACACGCACTGGGGCCTCACCCACTTCTTGCTCGACGGGCACCACAAGATGCAAGCTGCGGCCGAGGTGGGAGCGCCGCTTCAGTTGCTTGCGTTCGTCAGCATCGACGACAGCCTGGCGCGTTCGGAAGACATTGCCCGACTTCCCCAACTGCTCTCTCGGCCGCTCATGCGGCGAGCAGCTCCGGGCTCCGATCGATAGCCGTGATGTGGTGGAGTTCCGGTTCAACGTGTAGCCGGTCAGGTATTCGATGCTCGTCGTGATCTCCGGGCTGCCCGGCGTGGGCAAGACCACCGTCGCCGACATCGTCGGCGCGCGTCTCAGTGCGGTGCGTCTCTCGATCGACCCGGTGGAGGAGGCGCTGCTTGCGAGCGGTTTCCCGCACGGGTGGAAGACGGGTGTCGCGGCCTACGAGGCGGTCGGGGTCATCGCGGAATTGAATCTGAGGGCCGGGCGGACCGTCGTCCTCGATGCCGTCAACGACAGCGAGCCGGCACGAGAGACCTGGCGCCGAGCGGCGGTGTCCGCGGGTGCAACGCTGTGCTGGGTGGTGCTGACGATGAGCGATACTGCTGGTCACGCGTCGCGGTTGGACGGGCGTCATCGGGGCTTCTTGCACATCCCCGAGCCGACATGGACCGATGTGGCCGGGCGGACGATGGAGCCGTGGAGAGACCAGCACCGAGCGATCGACGTGTCAGGTTCCAGCGAGGATGTCGCGGCTGAGGTCGAGCGGTACGTCGTCGAGTTCAGATCCGACGTGTAGCGGGCGGTCAGCCACCGCTGCGCGCGCCCAAAGGAGGAGATCCCGGCCGATTCCGGCTCGGACCGCCTCCGTTTCCTGCGTTCGGGCGGCGTGTCGGGGCGGATGTCCTCCGGTGCCAACGCCTGCATCCCCACCGGTCACCACCCCAGCGACCCCGGCACCCCCTTGAACGGCCCGACGACGGCACTCGTGATCCAGCCGCCGTAGAAGCCTCCGGGTTGCGGGGTGACGACCTCGCCGTCGACCGTGCATTCGTCCATCTGCTGCGCGTAGACGGCGACGCGGTCTCGGAGCAGCTCGTACCCGGGCGACGGATGCGGGTAGTTCCACGCGCACGCGGACCGCGTCTCGCCTCCGCCGCGCACATCGAGATAGCGTGCGGTGCCTTTGAACTCGCAGAACGACGAACCGACGCCGTCGGCGAGAGCGCCGGGAGCGAAGTCCGCTATCGGGAGGTAGTAGACCGGGGGATGGCTGGTCTCGAGCACCCGGACGACGTCCCGGGTGTCGACGATCAGCTGCCCGCCCAGCCGGATCGTCACAGTCGCAGTGACGCGCTCGATGCGGGGCGGTCTCGGGTAGTCCCACACGGACTCCTGTCCCGTTCCGGGGATCTCGGGGCGCGGTCGGGGCACCTGTTCACTCTACGCGCGCGGTGCTTCACTGGAGTATGGCCGTCTCCCCGATGTTCCCGCTCGGATCCGTGCTGTTCCCCTCCGTGGCCATCCCGCTGCGGGTGTTCGAGCCGCGGTATCTCACGCTGGTCGGGCGACTGCTCGACGAGGACGAACCGGACTTCGAGTTCGGCGTCGTCCTCATCGAGCGCGGCCCCGAGGCCGGGGGCGGCGACCAGCGCGCCTCGGTCGGGACGATGGCGCGCCTGGTGAGCGCCGCCGCGGGCGCCGACGATCTGCTCATCGTCGGCGTGGGGACCCGGCGGTTCACGGTCGAGCGCTGGGACGACGACGACCCGTATCCCCGGGCCGAGCTCGCGTCGCTCCCGGAGCTGGAGTGGTCCGAGGCGCTCGCCCCCCTGCGGGCCGAGGCCGAAGCGGTCGTCCGCCGCATGATCGCCCGCGTCGCGGAGGCGCCGTCGGATGCCGACATCGAGCTGTCGGACGATCCCGTCGCAGCGGTCTGGCAGCTGGCGGCGGTCACCCCGCTGGGCGAGTACGACAGGTACACCCTGTTGCGGTCGACCACGATGGGAGGGCTCCTGCGCCAGCTGATCGACCTGACCCTCGAGGCGGAGGAACTCTGGGCGGCCGAGGGAGGCGGAGGCGTCTGACCACGATTCGCCACCTTCGGTGCTTCCGCTCCCGCTCCGGCCAACGGAGGAACTCTCGGCGGTATCCCGGGCGGATCTCCTCCCTTGCCGGTATCCGCACGGCGTGTCACCGGCGAACTCCTCCGTTCCCGCCGCCACCGACGGTGTACGGTCAGGCCGTGATCTGGACGAGAGAGCGACTCGAATGACGGCCGCGTCCGAGAACACTGAGGCGTACGGGGCGTGCTGGGCGTACGGGGCGTGCAGGGCATCGCGGTGAACAGATGGCCCGCCGGTGCCCTGACCCGCGAGGAGGTGTCCGCGCTCCTGCAGGAGCCGACCCACTGGCGCGTGGAATGGTGCGAGGGCGCACATCGCGAACCGTCGGAGGGGTACGGCGTCATGCTCCCGGACGGGGTCCTGGAGGGTGTGCCGTCGCGGGCGAAGCGTCGCAAGCTCGAACGCGGCATTCACGACCGTCGCACCCGTTTCTCCGCCATCGTGGCCGGGGAGGGAGCCGCTCGGCTCCTCGTGCTGCGGGAGGGGTGAGGCCGCGGCCCACGTTACCCTCCTCATGTGACGACCTGACCTTCCGGCGGCGCCCGGCTCCGCTAGGGTCGGTCCGGGAGGGCGAGATTCTTTCGCTCCGATCGGAACGGGGGCAGCGTGGTGTCATTCATCGGGAAGGGCCGGTCGCAGCGCATCGCGGTCGTCGTCGCGGCCGCGGTATTCGTCGGCGTGTTGCTGACGGGATGCGTCGGCTCAGGGGGTGGATCCGAGACGCCGGTGGCCGCCCCGTCGGCTTCAGGCTCACCGGAGGCCTCCTCGACGGCCTCATCGGGTTCGAGCGCCCTCCCCACGGCTCGTGCGGACGGGTTCGACACGAAGGCGATCTATGCAGCCTGCGATGCCGCGGTGCCTGCGGACGTCTGGGGCGGCCAGCAGCCCGTCGCGCCCGGACCGATCGTCGCCGACTCCATCGGACCGGCGTCGTCGGACGGCTATACGGCCGACCATACGAACGGTGATCCGGCCGCCGTCTACATCAATGTCCAGTACTTCACCGGTGACTCGTTCGCTTTCTCCGCATTGTGCGTCGCGTCCGGTGATCCGTCCGCGCCGCGCGTCGAGTACATCCGGACCTTGAACTGAGCGCACGACTACGTTGGGGCAGCGTTTCCGGACGAACGCAGTCGGTCGGAGGGAGCGCTGGACCGGGAAAGACTCGAACGGCCTTCGTCTCTTATGTTCGGGCGTCCTGTTGGGTGGGGTCTCCTCCGATCGCTTAGTGGCCCACCGGACAAGCACTACGGTGATCCCATGAGTAGCGACCAGCCAAGCACCGCTGCCGAGCAGGCCGCCGCAGATCGCCGTGCGATCGAGGCGGTCATCGAGAGTTCGCTCGGCGATGTTCGACCTGCAGCCGGCGCGTGGCCCGTCGGGACCCGGGTGCGGGTGGTGAAGGACCCGGGATGGGATGGCCCCTGGAAGAACGAGTTCTCGGGGACCATCGACAACACGTTCCCTGCCTCGATCATCGATCACGCCCTGGCTGAGGACGGCGAGCTGGAGTACTCGGTCCGATTCGACAGCCCGCAGCTCGATGCCGACGGCGACGGGCCGTATCGCAAGGCCGTGATCTGGGGCAGATACCTCCGGCCCGAGTGATGCGTCGTTGCGCGTGTTCGAGCGCAGGCGGGATAGGCTGCCGGGCATGTCCCGATCCGGTCCCGACTTCGGCTCGATGACGGTGAACGAGCGGTTGATGACCGCCGGTCTGCTCGATGTGTAGGAGCGCGCCGTCGGGCGCCACGACCGCACGAAACCATTGATGTTCTGGGTCGGGTCGCCATCGATCGCCGCAGTGCCACAGTCACCGTCGATTCGCTGCTCCACGGCGTGACGGGAAGCGACGCCAAAACCGCAGCTGTGGTCGAATCGTCCACCGAGGAGGGTTCGCCACGATGAACGTCTGGCCCGATGGCGCCCTGACGCGCGAAGCGGTGTCCGACCTTTTGCACGAGCCGGTGCGCTGGCGGGTGGAATGGTGCGACGGGGCGCGCAGAAGCCCCTCGGAGCGATACGGCTCCGACCTTCCGGAAGCAGCACTCCAGGGTGTGCCGACGCGGGCGAAGCGCCGGAAAGTCGAGCGTGGCTCCCACGATCACCGCACCTGGTTCTTCGCCTTCGTGTCCGATGCTGACGGCGACCGGATCCTGACCCTTCGCGAAGGGCATTGAGGTTAGGGATCTCGAGTACGACGGCTGGCCCACGCGCGAAGGGTCTGCGTCCTGAGGGCAAGGCGGATCAACTCACCACGCCGCCACTGTGCACCAGCCGCACCTCCACGCCGCCGTCCCCGCGGATGGCCGGGTTCGTCGCGGCGATCGCCAGTGCCGCATCCAGGTCGTCCGCCTCGATCACGTAGACGCCCGCGACCGCGACCGGAGCGTCGATGAACGGCCCGGTCGTCACACCGTCCGCCCGCACCGAACGGGCCAGGTCGCGCGGGGTGAACGCGTAGGCGACCCGCATGGCGCCGGAGGCGGCGAGCTCGTCGCCGTGCCCGTTCGGCTCCTCGAGGTCCTCGGGCGTGGCGTCGAGGCGGTGAGCGGAGTCGCTCGCGTAGATCAGGACGGCGTACTGCGGCATGGTGTGGTCCTTTCGACGACTCGACGGTACTCGCCCCGCCCGACGTCCGGGATGACCGCCGGTGTTCGGGACGTTCGCGCCGGGGCGCCGGGGCGCGCTCGTCCCGAACCGCCGCGCTTGTACCGAACCGCCGCGCTCGTCCCGAACCGCCGCGCTCGTCCCGAACCGCCGCGCTCCTCCCGAACCGCCGCGCTCCTCCCGAACCGCCGCGCTCGTCCCGAACCGCCGCGGTCGTCCCGAACAGGCGCTGCGTCGCGAACCGCCGCGCTCGCCGGTCGCCCGACGGGCGACTACCCGCCGTACTTCGCGTGGACGACGATCGGGGTGCCGTTCGCCGCGCAGATCTGGCCGACGAGGGCGTCAGCGGCGGTGAAGTCGCCGAGCGGCGCACCGATGAAACCGCCGGGGTGGTCTCCCGCGCCGCCGAGCCAGTCGGCGAGCGGCGGGAGGGCCGGGCCGAGCAGGCCCGCCGTCTCGGGGTGGGAGTGCGCCGTCGCCGCGAGGTCGTCCAGCTGGGCCTTGGCCTTCGCCGTCTGCTGGACCCACTCGGCGTCCGTCACGTCTCCGGCGGCATGCCCCTGGTCGGCGTTGGTGTACGCCTCCGTGATCGAGGAGAGCGCCGCGCACTGCGTCTTCGTCGTGCGATCGGGCGCGAACGGTCGGGGGCTGTACCGCAGGTCCGCGGTGAGGCGGGTATCGGTCGGCACGGTGATGTCGACCCGCAGCCGGGTGCCGGGCGCGACGGCGGTCACGTCGAAGTCGAAGGACTGGGCGCCCCCGCACATCCCGGAACGCGAGTCGATGCCGGTCGCCGGAGACACGGCGTAGAGGCCGCTCGTGCAGGAGAAGTCGACATGCAGTGATCGCGCGCCCGACGGCAGGGTCAGCGTGGCGGTCGTGGGCCCCTCGTGGTAGAGCTGCGCGGTCGGCCATCCGGCGGTGGAGGCCGCGGTCGGGGTGGGGCTCGACGCACCGCTCGCGGCGGTGCAGCCGCTCAGCGCGGCAACGGCGAGCCCCGCGGCCACGATGGTCGTCCAGTGTGTGCTGCGCATGATCGTGGTCCCCTCCACCCGGCGAGTCGGCTGGGGACATCCTGCCGCATCCACCTGCCCGCGGCCGCCTCCGCCGCACCGGTGTCGACGGTCCGCGGTCTGCGGTCCGGTGTCCGCGGTCCGTCGGGACGTTCGCGGTGCGGCGCGCGGGGGCGGATGTCCCGGGACGCAGCGGTCGCGCGTCGCCGCTGCCCGGGCGGACGCTACCAGCGACGCTTGATCGTGCCCTTCGGACCGGCGACGAGGCTGGCCGCAGGCACGTCCTCGGCGACGACCGTGCCGGCGGCGACGACCGAGTCGCGGCCGATCCTCACCCCGGGGAGGATGGTCGCGCCGGCTCCGATCCAGACGTTCTCCTCGACGTCGATCGGTCCGCCGGTGAGCCAGATGCGGCGGTCGTCGGTGTCGACCGGATGGCCGACCGTGATGAACGTGACCTTCGGCGCGACCATGACGCGCTCGGCGAGGCGGATGCCGGCGTAGTCGAGGAAGGTGCAGTTCTGGTTGATGAAGACGCGCTCGGCGAGCTCCAGGTTCAGCCCGTGGTCGGTGAAGAACGGCGGATAGATCGTGGTGCGCTCGGGAACGGGACGGCCGAGGATCTGCGCGAGCAGCTCCGCCTTGCCGGCCTCGTCGTCGAAGGGGAGGACGTTGAGGCGGGAGGTCAGGGCGGTCACCGCGAGGACGCGCTCCGACATGGCCTGGAACTCGGGGCTGTGGATGCGCATGAGGAGGTCGGCGGGCATGTGCCCATGCTGCCACCGATATCCCCGTCGCCGACTCACGCCTCCGTGCGTCGCCAGTGCTCCTGCGACTGCGCTCGGCCGGTACGTTTGCGCCGCGGCGAGGTGGCGCAGACGTTCCGAGACGTAGCAATCACCGCTCTGTCGCAGCCCCGATGTCGCCCCCTCCCGCTACGCTTCCCGCATGTCCATCGAAGTGCTGCCCGCGACCGGTCGCTGGGACGATTTCGCGACGTTCATGGTGCCGCGCAAGCCCGGCGGTGGGGGTTGTGTGTGCATGTCGTACCGGGATTCGCGGCTCGACATGCCCGCGCGGATCGACTACATGCACGCCGAGTGCGAGACGGAGCCGGGGCCGGGGGTGCTGGCCTACCTCGACGGGGAGGTGGCGGGCTGGTGCTCGGTGGCGCCGAAGTCGAGCTACCGGCGGCTGCTGAACTCCCGCACCATCCCGCACCTGGACGAAGAGCTCGACCCGTGGTCGATCGTGTGCTTCGTGGTGCGCGGCGGCTTCCGCAAACGGGGAGTGATGCACCAGCTGCTCGACGGGGCGGTGGAGCACGCGCGGGCGTCCGGAGCGGCGATCGTCGAAGGCTACCCGGTCGACACCGACGGGAAGAAGGTGGACGTGATCAGCGGCTACGTCGGAACGGTCGCGCTGTTCGAGAAGCACGGGTTCGAGCGCTACGCCGAGACGAACGCGCATTCCGGGGGAGCGGACCGCTGGGTGATGCGGCGGAGTCTGCGCTGACGTCCGCTGGGTCAGAGACGTCCGCTGGGGCGGGGGCGCGCGTGGGGTCAAACACGACCACCGCCGGCCCGAGCGGGGCGGCGGGAGTCGGTGCCGGCAAGGGTGCTCACCCGGCGGTGATCCGGCGGCGGTAGGCGACCATCGCGAAGGCGTAGGCGGCCACGAGGATGCCGACGCACCAGGCGAGGGCGACCCAGATGTCGGTGCCCGCCGGCTGGCCGGCGAACAGGGCGCGGATGGTGTCGACGATCGAGGTGACCGGCTGGTTCTCGGCGAACCAGCGCACCGGCCCGGGCATGGTCGCCGTCGGGACGAACGCCGAGCTGATGAACGGCAGGAAGATGATCGGGTAGGCGAACGCCCCGGCCCCGTCCACGGACTTGGCCGTCAGACCCGCGATCACCGCGATCCAGGTCAGCGCCAGGCTGAACAGCACCAGGATGCCCGCGACGCCGAGCCAGGCGAGCACGCTCGCGCCGGAGCGGAAGCCGATCAGGAGCGAGACCAGCACGACCAGCACCACCGAGATGAGGGTCGAGACCAGCGAGGTCAGCACGTGCGCCCAGAGCACGCTCGACCGGGCGATCGGCATGGACTGGAAGCGCTCGAAGATGCCGCCCTGCAGGTCCATGAACAGCCGGTACGACGTGTACGAGATGGCCGTCGCGACCGTGATGAGCATGATCCCGGGGAGGAGGTAGTCGACGTACGAGCCGGAGAACGACCCGGTGTCGATGGCTCCGCCGAAGACGAACGTGAACAGCAGCATGAACGCGATCGGCATGAGGGCGGTGGTGATGATGGTGTCGAGGCTGCGCGTGATGTGGCGCATGGACCGCCCGGTGAGCACGGCGGTGTCGCTGACGAACGTGGCGGTGGACATCATGACTCCTTCGAGGTCGTGCCGTCGTCGGCGGGAGTGCCGACGATGGCGAGGAAGACGTCCTCCAGGCTGGGCTGCTTCTCGACGTACTCGACCTGCGCCGGCGGAAGCAGGTGCTTCAGCTCGGCGAGGGTTCCGTTCGCGATGATGCGGCCCTCGTGGAGGATGGCGATGCGGTCGGCGAGGTGCTCGGCCTCGTCGAGGTACTGCGTGGTGAGCAGCACGGTGGTGCCGCGCCCGGCGAGCTCTTTCACGGCCTCCCAGACCTCGATGCGGGCCTGCGGGTCGAGACCGGTGGTGGGCTCGTCGAGGAAGATCACCGGCGGGTCGCCGATGAGGCTCATCGCGATGTCGAGCCGGCGGCGCATGCCTCCGGAGTAGGTCGCGACCTTGCGCGAGCCCGCGTCGGTGAGGGAGAAGCGGGCGAGCAGGGCGTCCGCGATGGCCGCGGGCTTCTTCTGGTGCCGCAGCTGGGCGACGAGGATGAGGTTCTCGCGCCCGGTGAGGATCTCGTCGACCGCGGCGAACTGGCCCGTCAGGCTGATCGAGTCGCGCACGTCGCCGGCCTTCGTGGCGACGTCGAACCCGTTGACGACGGCCTGACCGGCGTCCCCCTTCAGCAATGTGGAGAGGATCTTGATCGCCGTGGTCTTGCCGGCGCCGTTGGAGCCGAGCAGGGCGAAGATGCTGCCGCGCTCGACGTCGAAGTCGACGCCGCGCAGGACGCTGAGCTTCTTGTAGGACTTCTCGAGGCCGCGGACCCGGATGGCCGGGACGCGGTCGAGGGTGCTGGTGGTCATTCGTCCGTCCCCTTCTTCTCGGCCGCCTCGACGGCGGCGTTCAGGCGGGCGCGCTCCTTGTCGATCCAGCGCTTGCCGGTGTAGGCCTCGGCGAACGCCTCCGCGAACTCGACCGGGTCGTCGCCGACGATGTCGCGGACGGGGGTCTCGTCGGCTGCGGCGCGCTCCCAGAGCTCGACGAAGTCGCCCATCATGGTGAGGAGGGTGTCGCCGTCCTCGACGCCGCCGTTGTAGAGGAAGTACCGCTGCACGGCCTTCGCGACGGCGAGGTACGGCTCGGGCAGGGCCTCGATGCGCGCCTTGTACTGGCGGTACTGCTTCTTCTGCTCGAGCGACCCGGTGAGCGCTTCGATCCACTTGCTTGCCATGTCAGTTCTCTCCTTCGTGTCGGAGCTGTTCCAATCGTTCTGCGAGGAAGCTCCACGTCCTCCAGAACTCGTCGAGGTACTCGTGACCCGCCCGGTTGAGCGAGTACACCTTGCGCGGCGGGCCCTTCTCGGACGGGACCTTCTCCACGTCCACGAGGCCGCGCTGCTCGATCCGCACGAGGAGCGCGTAGATGGTGCCCTCGGCGATGTCGGTGAAGCCCTGATCCCGCAGCCACGAGGTGATCTCGTAGCCGTACGCGGGCCGGGCCTGGAGGATGGCGAGGACGATGCCCTCGAGGGTTCCCTTGAGCATCTCCGTTGCCTGCTTGCTCATCGGACGCTCCTTCCGGCTACTCAGTGTTGCTTGGTACTGCTAGATAGTAACGCCGAGTACCGGTAGATAGCAACACTGAATAGCAAGAGAGTTTCGTGGGGCTCGCGGGCGCCGGAGCCACGCCGAACGCCCCGAGTCCGACGGCATGCGGAGGCGAGGAGAGAAGAGGGAAGCGAGGAGAGAACGGGGAGGACAGGAGACGAGAGGGAAGCGGAGCCGCGCGTCAGTCGCGCACGTGGGCGCCGCGCCGTCGAGGGACGGTGCGGCCGTCATGCAGCTCGATCACGCGATCGGCGCGCGCCATGAGGATCGGGTCGTGGGTGGTGACGACGGCCGCGACGCCGGAGTCGTGCACCAGCTCGACCAGCAGATCCATCATCGCGGCCCCGGTCACGCTGTCCAGCTGACCGGTCGGCTCGTCCGCGAGCAGCAGCTGCGGCCGGGCGGCGAGGGCGCGCGCGATGCCGACCCGCTGCTGCTGGCCGCCGGAGAGCTCCGCGGGCCGCTGCGCGGCATGGCCGGTGAGTCCGACCCGGTCGAGGAGGTCGGCCACGCGGGCGTCGCGCTCGGCCGGGTCGACGCCGAGGAGCCGCAGGGGGACCTCCACGTTCTCCGCCGCGGACAGCACCGGGACGAGACCGAACGCCTGGAAGACGAAGCCGATGCGGGAGCGGCGGGTGGCGACCAGCGCGGCCTCGCTCGCCGTCGTCAGCTCGAGCGGACCGAGGGTCACGGTCCCGCTGGTCGGCGTGTCCAGGCCGCCGAGCACATTGAGCAGGGTGGTCTTGCCCGAGCCGGAACGCCCGCGGATCACGAGCAGCTCGCCGGGGTGCACCGCCAGCGACACCCCGTCGAGCGCGGTGACCGGTCCGGCCGGCGTCGGGAACACCCGGCTGACGCCGTCGGCGCGCAGCAGCGGCTGCAGTCCATCGGATTCGCCGGTGCGCGGGAGGATCGGCTCAGCGCTGCTCATCGCGGTTCCTCCGCTCGGTGGTCTCCGTGCCGGTGCTCGTGCTCTCGTCGCCGTCGTCGTGCGGCCAGACGCCGACGTGGTCGGATTCGAGGGCGAGGCGCACCCGGTCGCGCAGCGAGAGCGCGGCGAGGTACTCGGGCGGCAGCTGCAGGCGCCCGACCCGGTCCAGCACCGCGAACTCCTCGGCCACCGTGTGCTCGTCGCCGCTCGCGGTGCGACCGGTGCGGCGGATGACCTCGGTGGAGGTCCGCCCATCGCGGATCTGCACCGTGCGCGCCACGTGCTCCGACACCGCTGGGTCGTGGGTGACGATCAGGGTGGTGACACCGAGCTCGCGGTTGACGCCGCGCATCGCCTCCAGCACGTCGGCCGAGGTGTGCTCGTCGAGCTCGCCGGTGGGCTCGTCGGCGAGCAGCACGGCGGGCTCGTTGGCGAGACCGACGGCGATGGCGACGCGCTGCTGCTCGCCTCCGGACATCTCGGCGGGCCGTCGGTCCGCGCAGTGCGAGACCTCCAGCAGATCGAGCAGGTCGCGGCTGCGGTCGACCCGATCCGGGCGGCGGGCCAGCGACATCGTCAGGGCGATGTTCTCGCGCGCCGTCAGGTACGGCAGGAGGTTGCGGGAGGTCTGCTGCCAGACGAACCCGACGGTGTGGCGGCGGTAGTCGACCCGCTGCGCCGAGCTGAGCGTCAGCAGATCCCGGCCCGCGACGGACGCCGCGCCCGCGGTCGGTTTGTCGAGTCCCGACAGGATGCCGAGGAGCGTCGACTTGCCGGACCCCGAGGCGCCGACGATCGCCACGAGCTCGCCGCTGCGGACGCGGAGGTTGAGGCCCTGGAGGGCCTGCACCTCCACCCCTTCCGCCGTGAAGATGCGCACGAGGTCGGAGCAATCGATGCTCGCGTCCTCGCGCCGTGCTGTCATGGTGGTCATTCTTCTCCTCCTACGCGCAGCACGGCCGCGGGGGAGCGGCGGCGTGCGACGGCGAGCGCGACGAGTGTGACGGCGACGGTGGAGAGCGCGAAGCCTCCCGCCGCCAGGGCGATGAGCCCGGGGTCGATGACGACCGCGGGGGCGATCGGGCCACCGGTGAAGCCGCTGAGGTCGATCGGCGCGAGCACGATCGCCGGCAGCGCCAGCCCGACCAGGATGCCGGCCACGAGCCCGACGATCAGGATCGGTCCCAGCTCCCAGCCGAGCAGGGCGGCCGTCTGACGCGAGGTGTAGCCGATGGTCCGCAGGGTGGCCACCAGCCGGGTGCGGGCGGCGGCGCCGATCACCAGCGCGAGCAGCAGCGCCCCGACGCACATCAGCGCCGAGAGGGCGATGGAGAGCAGCGCGATGGTCTCGATGCCGGAGACCAGCGGGGCGGAGCGGAGCGCTGCCTGCTCCCGTTGGGCGTCGCCGATCGTGGCGCCGTCTCCGGCGATCGCCGCGACCTGCCGGTGCACGTCGTCGTCGTCGGCGCCCGGGGCCAGGGCGATCAGCACGGTCTGCGGTGTGCCGGTGACCCCGGTGTGCGCCGGAAGGGTGGTGCGGTCGATGATCGCCCACTGACCATCCCAGATGTAGACGCCTGGCACGAAGTCGAACTCCGTCACCCCGAGGTGCACGGAGGTATCGGCGGTGAGGATGGCGCTGGTCACGGGGATGGCGGGATCGAAGCCGCCGATGACCGCACCGGTGCGCGCCGGGTCGGTGTGCGCGAGGGCGGAGGAGACCCGAGCGGCTTCGGGGATCCCGGTCTGCACGCGTGCCAGCTCGGCCGGGTCGACGAGATAGCCGGAGAGGTCTCCGCCCTGCGAGCCCGCCTGGATGCGCAGGCCGCCCGCCCACTCGACGACCGCGCTCGCGGCGACCCCGGGGACCTCCCGCAGCTGTGCCACCTGGGCGTCGGTGAACGTCCCGGAGGCGGTGACGCTGAGATCGGCCCCGACGCGGGCGAGCGCGCCCGACTCGATTCCGGCGCGCTCGGTGCTGAGCACGCTCGCCGAGAAGACCGCGATGGAGACGCCCACGACCACGGCGAAGACGGGCCAGAGCCCGCCCGCGCGTGACCGCAGCGCGCCGGCGGCGCCGAGATACGCGACCGGTCCACGGCGTCGACGCAGGGCGCGCGCCAGCCAGGAGAGCGGGAGCGGGTACAGCCGCAGCACGAGCACGCAGGCGGCCAGAGCGAGGAGCACGGGCGTCACCACCAGCAGCGGGTCCACGCCGAGGCCGGCGCCCGGGGCGGCGAGCCCGCGTTGGAACAGCGCCGCGACGCCGAGAGCGGCCAGGCCGATCACGAGGGCTTCGAGCACCCAGCCCCAGCGCCGCCGGGCGCTGCGCTCTCCGCGGAGGTCGTCGCGCGGGCCGAGCCTGCCGGCCGCGGCGACGCAGATCAGGGGAGGGGCCAGCGCGCAGATCGCCGCGAGCGCGATCGGGAGGGCGAGCGCATCCACTCCCGGCGTGAGCAGGAGGGCCGCGATCAGGCCGAGGGCCGCCGCGGGGACGGACACGGCGGCGGTGTCGGCGGCCAATCCGAGGCGCAAGCGCGCGGGAGAGGCTCCCCGGGCCGCCAGCAGCGCCAGCGCCTCCCGGCGCCGGCCCAGCAGCAGCCGCACGCCGAGGACGAGCACGGCGAGCGCGACCCCGAGCGGCCCGGCGGCGAGGAGCGCGAACAAGGTGTTCGCCGGCTGCGCGCGAGCGAGGTAGTCGTCGAGCGTCCGGTCGAGGGATGTCGAGAACCGCAGCGTGGCGGGGGTGCCGCCGACGCCCGCGGCCGACGGGGAGGAGAGGAAGCGCGCGAGGGACGACCGCACCGGTTCGAGTCCCGAGATGGTGAACGCCCCGGGCGCGACCGGGTACCAGGCTTGGGTGAACGTCCCGGGGAAGAGCGGGGCGACCCGCGACCAGGATCCGGGATCGACCCAGGCGACGGCGCGGTAGAGCTTGCCGTGGTCGCCGAGATCGGCGTAGCTGCCGCGGGACCGCAGCGTCGCCAGCTCCCAGAAGTCCGAATCGGACGGTTTCTCCCGCACCGTTCCGCTGAGCCGCAGCGCGAACGGAGCCCCGGCGTACGCCCGCCGGGTCTCGCCCACGTGCCAGCCCAGGAGCGTCGCCGCGGTCGATGCCATCACGACGTCGACCGTGCCGCCCTCCGGGATCGGGTCCTGCGTCGTCGCTCCGGCGGGGACGCGCGCCGGCCAGGCGCCCGCATCCAAGTCCGCCACCGTGCGGAGCCGTTGGTAGGCCTCCACCTGGGTGACGTAGCGCGCATCGCCGGCGGCGTCGGCGGGCCCGGCGGTCGGGACGTCGTCGCTGCGAGCGGCGACGTCTCCGGGCAGCGTGACGGCCCGCAGCGCCGGCTGCATGGCGGAGCGTGCGCCGGCCAGCGCCGCGGGCATGCCCTCCCAGATGGCGGCGGGCTCGCTGCCGTCGCCGACGGTCGGCGTTCCCGACATCATCGGCATCCCCGTGGTCACGGAGCTGAGCAGGTCCCGGTTGACCGGCGTCGCCTGCTCCACGCGGTAGCGCAACTCGTCGCGCAGCAGACCGTCGGCGAAACGCGGCCAGGCGGAGACGGCGGTCGTCGCGATGAGCACGACGACGCCGAGCAGGGCGAGACCGCCGCGGGAGGCGGCGAACGCACGGGCAGCGAGACCGGGCCCGGAGAGCAGGGAGCGCCGGCTCATCGCGTCTCCGCCCGGTACGCGGTGTCGGCGACCTGCCCGCGCACGGCCCGACCGTACAGCCAGAGGACGGCGGCCACCGCGACACCCAGAGCCGCGAGGGCGATGCCGAGCCCCGCGACATCCACCCGGCCCTGCACGGAGAGGGTGCTCGGCGCGGTGACCACCGAGATCCGGGCCAGGGTGTTGCCGGCGAGGAGGAAGACGGCCAGGCCGCCCAGTACCCCGACGATCGCGGCGCCCGCGATGACGCCGCCGATCTCCAGCCGGCGTGCGGCCGCCTGCTGGCGCGAGCCGACGCCGACCGCTCGCAGCACCACGACCTCCGCCCGTCGGCCGCGCAACGCGGAGAGCACGGCGGCGGCGACGGCCACGACCGCCAGCAGGGCGCAGCCCGCCGCACCGAGCCAGAGGGCGGCGACCGCGCTCGCCATGAACCGGGCGACGAAGGCGCCCGAGGCGTCCGTGACCACGGCGTCTGCGCCGGCCACCTGTGCGGCGGCCGCGGCGACCCGCTGCGGCTCGGGTGTGGCCAGCCAGACGGAGCCCAGCCGGGGGATGGTCGGCGAGGTGCGGAGCAGCTGATCCTCGAGTGCCGGCAGATCGACCAGCAGTGCGTTCTGATCCGCCGTGCCGGGGACGGCGGCGACGATGCCGGCGACGACGCCGTGGAACGACGCCCACGCGGAATCGACGTCGATGCGCGCGCCCGTCTGCAGCCCTCCCGCGTCCGCGGTCGCCTGAGTGACCAGCACGGGCACGTCGGAGACCGTCCCGGGAAGCAGCCGCACGGCGTTGTCGGCGCCGGCGGGGACGAGCGGGGAGTCGAAGCCGAGGCCGCCGGTGCGGGGCGCGGACGCCGTGAACGCGGCGCCGAAGGCGTCCGGTGCGGGCTCCCACGCCGAGGTGATGAGCGTGGTGCCCGCGCGCACGTCGGTGAGACGCACCTGCACGGGTGTAGAGGCGGCTCCCGTGTCCAGGTGTGCATCCACGGCGACGAGCCGCCACGGTCCGCCGGCCGGCAGCGTGGCGCCGATCCGGCCGGGGGCTCCGCTCGTGGTGGCCGACGCCGGGAGCGGGGCGAGCGACCCGTGCCGGTCGGCCACCCAGAAGGTCACCCCGAGACCGGGAACGACAGGAGGGGCATCGGCGGAGGGGGAGGAGTCGGCGGAGGAGTCGGCGGCGGGCTCCGGCACGGTGACCGTCGCCACCGCCTCGATCGTCTGCGCTCCCGGGGGGATCGGTGGTCCGCCGAGCGGGTCGGTCGCGGCGAGGGTCTGCCCGGCGGACGACGGGAACAGGTAGTCCCCGACGGGCATGAGATCCTGCAGGGCGTAGCCGTCGACGGCGACCAGGGCGACGCTCTGCTGGCCGAGCGTCGAATCGGTCACGAGCGCGGGCGCGGCCGTCCTCACCGTCGGCACGGTGGCGAGACGTGGCGAGGGCGGGAGATCGTCCGGGGCGCGCACGCTCCCGGCGACGCCGAGATCCACCCGGACGTCCGAGCCCACGACCAGGAGCGACGAGTCGCGCAGGAAGCCGGACCACGTCCCCACGTAGCCGGCAGCGAAGGTCGCCGCGCCCACGGCCAGCACCACCAGGGCGGCGGGGGCGGCCACCAGGCCCACGCCGCGGCTCACCTGGCGGGCGGGGAGCACGCGCGAGAGTCCTCGACCGCGGGCCGCCAGTCGTTCGACCAGTGCGGAGGCCGGGCCGAGGGCGACGAGGGCGACCACCACGACCGCGCAGAGCACGGCGGCGGGGGCCACCGTCCCGACGGCGTCGACGTGCCCCTGCGCATCCGGCGTGCCGAAGGAGAGGAAGCGCCAGAGGGTCACGCCGGCCGCGGCCAGGGCGAGCACTCCGAGGCCGAGGGAGGCCGCCGACCGGGTGCGCCCGGCCTCGACCGGACCGGGGGCGCCGTCGGCGGAGCGGGCGGCGAGGGCGGTGACGACGGCGGTGGAGCCGACGGCGACCGCGAGCACGGCGACGGCCGGGACGAGGGCGGCGAGGGCGACCTCCAGCGCTCCGCTCCCGCTTCCCGTTCCCGCCGCGGCGAGCACGACGAGCGAGGCGCCGGTACCGAGGGCGGTGCCGACCAGGGCGACGACGGCGGATTCGCTCGCGTCGGCGCGCACGAGGCCGCCGACGGTCGCCCCGCGGGCGCGCAGCACCCGCGTCTCCGCCAGGCGGGAGCGGGCGAGCAGCCGGGACAGCAGCACGAGCGAGATCGCCGAGCACACGGCGAGCAGGGCGAGCGGAACCGGGAGCACGGCGGCCAGCGCGCCCACCGACTGCTGCATGTCCGCCACCGTCGCGGTGGCGCCGCCGAGGGCGGCGAACGGTGACGGCGACGCGTCCGACTCGGTGAGCGCGTCGAGGGCGCCGACATACCCGGTGTGCAGGCGGGGGAGGTCGCCCGCGGTCAGCCGGCCGGCATCCGGCGCCACGACCCATTGCGCCGTCGCGGACGCGGTCAGCCGGGCGAGCAGCGCCGGGTCGGCGATCGCGCGACCGTCCGTCCCCCCGATGCCGGCGGTCACGCCGAGCCACGCCGGGGCCGCCGGGTGGGCGGGCTCCCAGATGCCGGACACCACGACGGGGACCGTCCCCGCGTCGGCGGTCAGCTGCAGCCGTGCGCCGGCCTCGATCCGTGCCGCGTGCGCGAGGGTGGCGTCGACGGCGATCTCCCCGTCGCCGGACGGCCACGTGCCGGACCGCAGGGTGGCGCGCCCACGCAGAGCGTCGTCATCGGCCAGGACCAGGGCGGAGCGGTCCCCGCCGAGCGCGACGACACCGGCGAACGCGGCACGGTCGACGGTGACAGGCGCGGAGCCGAACCGGTGGGCCAGCACGGAACGGACGATGCGGTCCTGACCCGCGGGGTCGTCGGGGTCGAGCGCGGCCTGGTACGCCTCGGCGACGGCGGAGGCGGGACCGGCCTCGACGCTCTGCCGCACCGCGACGGTCGGGGAGCGCACGGCGAGCCCGGCCATCGTGCACGCCAGGAAGGAGATCACCAGCACCGTGAGAGCCGTGGAGGCGAGGACCCCGGCCTGTGCCCGGGAGCGCTGCGGCCAGAACGCGCGGATGCGTCCGTTCGTCCGAGCCCCCACGCGCATCCACTCACCGTATCGCGGCCGGGACGCATTACTGATGCGCGTCGCGGGATTTCTCCGCTCAGATCGTGCGGTCGAGCGTCGAGTCGATGAATCCTGTGACGGTCGAGACGACGAGGGCGGCGACGTCGTGGGCGTCCAGCGGCGACGATTTCAGGGTCTTCATCCCGTGATCCGCGCCCGGGACCGGGACGACGCGGATGCGGTCGTGAGCCGTGATCTCGTCGGAGAGGGTCTGCGCCGAGCCGAAGGTGTCACGATCGCCTTGCAGGACCAGGACCGGCGCCTCCGGGGTCAGCAGCTCGGCGAGCCGCGACGTCTCCGGGCGCCCCGGCGGGTGCAGGGGGAAGGCCAGGCAGACGACGCCAGCCGCGCCGACCTCCGCGGCGGTGCGGCACGCCACCCGCGCGCCGGCGCTGCGGCCGCCCGTGAACAGCGGCAGCCCCGCGGCGAGTCCGGTCACGACGGGCGCGGTCTCGCGCCACGCGATGTCGAGCGCCTGCGGCCGGGAGGCGACGCGTTTGCCGGCGACCCGCCACGGCTGCTCGTAGCGGGCGACCGTGATGCCGACTGCGGGGAGCGCCCGCGCGAGCGCCGCCAGGTCGATCGCGTCGATCCCGCCGCCCGCGCCGTGGCCGAGCCAGAGCAGGGCGCGCGGAGCCGGGGACTCCGCCACGACGAGGCGGCCGGGTCCCAGCGACGTGGGGGTCGTGATGTCCATCGACCCGACGGTACCCGACCGTGGCCGGGCCGGCACGACTAGACTCGTCCGCGTCGAGTGATTGCGCGTGCGCAAGGATTCTGAGGAGGACGGGATGCGCTTCGAGGAACGGATCGGGACGAGTCTGCCGGTGGTGCTCGGGCCGTTCGGCGGACTCTCCTCCGTGGAGCTGACCGCCGCGGTGAGCGAGGCGGGCGCTCTCGGATCGTTCGGCCTCTACGGCTTCTCCGCCGATCGCATCCGGAGCACTGCGGCGAGTCTGCGCGCCCGGACCGCGCGTCCCTTCGCGTTCAACCTGTGGCTGCCGTTGCAGCTGCCGGGCGAGCACGCGGTCGACCGCGCCGAGTTCGCCGCCTCCGTCGATGCGCTGGGTCGGCTGTTCGACGACGCGGGTGCGGAACGACCCGCGTGGCCGATCGCGCTGCCGCCGTCATTCGATGAACAGATCGAGGCCGCGCTCGCCGCGGAGCCCGCCGTGCTGAGCTTCATCTTCGGCGTGCCGCCCGCCGAGGTGGTCGCGGCGGCGCACGAGCGCGGCATCGCCGTGGTCGGCACGGCGACGACGGTCGCCGAGGCGCGCGCGCTCGCAGCGGGCGGTGTGGACGCGATCGTCGCCTCCGGCTCGGAGTCGGCCGGACACCGGCCATCGTTCCTCGCCCCCGCCGAGGACAGCCTGGTCGGCTCCTTCGCCCTGATCCCTCAGGTGGTCGACGCGGTGGACGTGCCGGTGATCGCGGCGGGCGGCATCGCCGACCGGCGTGGAGTCGCGGCGGCGTTCGCTCTCGGCGCGAGCGCGGTGCAGGTCGGCACGGCGTTCCTCGCCACCCGGGAGTCGGCGGCGCCGGAGGTGCATCGTGCGCGCATCCGCACCGCAGAGGCCTCCGACACCGTCCTGACCCGGGCGATGAGCGGGCGGCTCGCACGCGGCCTGCGCAATCGGGCGGTCGCCGAGATCGAACGGGGCGGCGGGGTCGCCCCGTTCCCGGTGCAGAACGCCCTCACCGGGGTGTTCCGTCGCGCCGCCGGCGAGCGCGGCGACGACGAGCTGCTGTCCCTGTGGATGGGACAGAGTGCGGGCCTCGCCCGGTACGTCGACGCCGACGCGGTGCTCGCGGAGCTGGTGGCGGGTCTGCCCGAGCGCCCACATTAGGCGCTCGGCCGAGGACGGCTAGCTGTCCTTCCCGGCGACGCCGGGACCCGGGCGATCTCCGGGCAGCAGCAGAGTGAAGCGGCCGTCGTCGACGGCGGTGATCCCGGCCGCCTCCTCGGCGGCCCGGGCGAACGCGGCGAACGCCGCCGCAGCGGCGACCCGTTCCGTCTCCGGCAGGGACTCCAGCACGTCGGCGAGCGCGGCGCGGCGCCGTGAGATCACCCGCGTGACCAGATCGGCCCCCGTCGGTGTCAGCACGAGCCGCACCGAGCGCCGGTCCCGCGGGTCGCCCGTCCGCTCGGCGTACCCCGCCCGGACGAGCTTGTCGCCGGTGCGGGTGGCGTTGGACGGGTGTACGCCGAGCGCTGTCGCGATGTCTCCGGGAGTGCGTGGCCCGTTGGTCGCGATCAGCACCAGCACCCTCAGTTGGGGCGAGGTCACCTCGTCCTCCACATCGAGCACCGAGCGCGCGGCCACACCGAGCAGGACGTTCGCCGCGCGCAGGACGGCGTCGAGATCGGCTGCAGGAACGGTCACGCTCCCAGTTCTACCGTGTCCGGGGTCCGCCTGTGGCGCTTCTCCCGCGTCTGGAGGCGGCGGCGCACGTCGGTGCCCGGCGGCGACCGCTGCGATCGTCCCTCCCTCGCCCGGCCCGCACCCGCAGGGTCCCGAGCCCCGTCGTCTACCCCCACGAGGGCCAGCTCCCCGTGCTCGCACCACTGAAATCGACGATGAGCTACTGGTTCCCTCATGCGTGCGTACTGGATTCCGCTCGCGGAGAGGGCATGCGGCCGATGCGCTCCGCAGCGGCGTGGTTGAGTGCCCCTGTCCATCGCGTGTCTCCTCGGTGCGCGGCGCACCGGACGGATCGTCCATGTCGCCTGCGCTCTCCGGATGCCCGCTGTGCCACGTGTCCGGCGTGAGCGCTGACGCGTGGTGAACGCGCCGGTGCCGCACGTCGCCGTGCTCGGAACGACCAGAGAGAACACCGTATGAGAAACACCACGCGCCGCCCCCGGCGCCTCCTCCGGATGATCGTCGCCGCGGCCGCCGGGAGCATCCTCCTGACGGGTGCGGCGCCCCTCGCCGCGACGGCCCTGACGACGCCGCAGAGCGGCGTCCGTGCGATCGCGCCGGAGCCCGGAGACGCCGTCAGCATCCCCGATCCCCGGTTGGCGTCCGTGCTGAACCAGCGTCTGGGCATGCCGGTGGGCTCGCCGATCACGGCGGTGCAACTGGAGACGTTGACGGATCTCGGCAACCCGCGGGGGCTGTCCGCTCTGGGCATCACCGACCTGACCGGGCTCGAATACGCGACCAACCTCACCAAGCTGAACATCTGGGGCAACGCCGTGACGGACCTGTCGCCGCTGACCGGACTGACGAAGCTGACCAGCCTGCAGGCCTACTCGAATCGGATCACCGATCTGACGCCGCTGGCCGGCCTGACCGCGCTGACCATCCTGAACCTCTACGACAACGACATCGCCGATCTGACCCCGCTGACCGGGCTCACGCGTATGACCGATCTGCGCGTCCACAGCAACCGGATCTCGGACATCTCTCCGCTGGAGGGGATGTCGCAGCTGAGCTACCTGGTGATCGCGGACAACCGGATCAGCGACCTCGAGCCTCTCCGTGAACTGACCACCCTGAAGAACCTCTACGCGTACGGCAACACGATCACGGACGTCGCGCCGCTGGCCGGCCTGACGCGCCTCCAGCTCCTCGCGGTGGCCGACAACCACATCGTCGACGTCACGCCGCTGGCAGGGCTGACCGCGCTCTCGAACCTCTCCCTGCGGAACAACCACATCGCCGACCTCTCCGCGCTGAGCGCGTTGAGTCCGGCCGAGCACTACTACTCCGGGCAGTACGACGTCGACGCAGGACCCCTGTACGTCCCGATCGACGCGGCGACCTTCACCCACCCGGCCACCGGACTGCTCAACACCGACGCGACCGCGGTGGCGGCGCTCTCCGCGGCCGGCTACACGGTCGCGGACGGCCTGGTCACCTGGGCGCCCATCGCCGACGGTCAGACGAGTCTGCCCATCCGGTTCGAGGGTGTGGGGAGCTTCGCCGGCAGCGGTGCCTACACGATCGTCCCCGCGGTGTTCACCAACGGCGCGACCGACGACGGCGTGGTCGGCGACGACTACGCGTTCACCTTCACCACCACGACCGGCTTCCAGGCCACGTACGCGCTCACCGCCGGGGAGGTCCCCGGGCTCACCCTCGACGCGGACACGGGCATCCTCAGCGGCACGCCCACCCAGCCCGGACGCTACGACATCACGGTCACGGCGACGGACGCCTACGGCAACCCGCTCGCGCACGACTACACCGTCGTCATCACGGACGCCGCGGTCGTCCCGCCGGTGGATCCGGAGGAGCCGGTGGACCCGGAGCAGCCCGTCGACCCGGAGCAGCCGGTGGACCCGGAGCAGCCGGAGTCCGTCACGCCGGTCGACCCCGACTCCGCGACTCCCGCTGCGACCCGCCCCACCGGTGACGCGCTCGCGCAGACCGGAGCCGACAGCCTCCTCCCCGCAGGCGTGGCCGCGGCCGGTGCACTGCTGCTCGGCGGTCTCGTCGTGCTCGGAGCCTCGCGTCGCCGGACGCGAACCCGCACCCGGTAACCCGCCCGCGTAAATGGGGGCGCAGCGCGCGCCCACGCCGCGCCACCCCGGCGGGACTCGACTGCACCTCGAGTCCCGTCGGAGTGTGTCTGCCGTCTTCCGTAGGTAGCTACGTATATCACACATACAGGTACGTATATCTGTGCATCCGGTGTTTCACCCTCTTGTGGTGCTCCACGGGTTGACGGCAGTCTCGGCAGATGACCGTCAACAGGATGGAGACGTCGATGTCGACCAGAACACGTGTCATGACGCTCGCGGGGGCGCTGACCACGGCGGCCCTCCTCCTCAGTGCAGCCGGCCCGTCGGTCGCGGGGACGATCTCGACCGGACACGCCCCGAAGAGCCTGATGGTGCAGCTCTCCACGTGGAACTCAGCGGCGCAGCTACGGACGGACATCACAGAGATCTGCGCCCACCACCACGATCCGTCCGCGGACGGCTACATCTCCGACCTGGTGCTACAGAATGTCGCCACGCTCGACCCCTCCGGCGCGCCGGTGCTCAAGACGGCGCTCCTGGACATCCTGCTCCCGCATTTCCCCGGCGGCAGTGACAGCTGTCGCTTCGAGCGCGTCTTCGTGGGGACGATCGACCTCACCGGCTCCTACACGGGCGGCAATGCGTACAACGCCGGTATCCGTGACGCCGCGTTCCGCGAGCGCATGCGCACCACGAGCGCCTCCGTCGCCCGGGCGTTCACCGGCTACGTCGCGGCGTCGGCGACGCCCGCCGTCTCCTGGGACTGGTACATCACCTTCGAATCGATGCTGAACTACCTGGGCGGGACCGACGCCTCCGGGACGACGACGGCCGGAGCGCAGGTGGCCGAGGGCTACCGGCTCTATCTCACCGAGCACATGGCCGATCTCGACGCCATCCACCGCACCGCCTCGTACCTCTGGTCCCCGGGCGTCGACGACTTCCCCGACAACTACGCGACCGGTTCGGCCAAGCGGACCGAGCTGGCGAAGAACCTCGGCGCGCTGACCGCGCAGATCGCGGCGTCGATGCGGAGCATCCCCGGTCGGACCGACGGGGCGGACGGCCCGCTGATCGTGGACCTGCAGGATCACGTCGGCTCGACCGATTGCTCGTTCGGGATGAGCCCGCAGATGGCCGTGTCGTGGGCACGGATGCTGAAGTCGATGATGACCGTGGACGCGTTCCGGGTCAACGTCGAGCAGTTCCGGCATGTGAACCCGGCCGCGTGCAGCCAGGGGATCGTCTCCGACTTCGGTGCGGCGCTGAATGCCCGCGAGGACTACTACGTGTCGCAGGGTCTCACCCTCGGTGCGGCCTGGGAGCTCCGGTTCTGGGCCGGGGTGAACAAGACCAGCGCGACCGCCGGGCTGACGACGCTGGTCGGTGACGGGCGGTCCGAGTTCCACCAGCCGGGGGAGACGATGACCGTCACGGGCACCCTCCTCGGCGAGCGCTCGCAGCCGCTGGCGGGCAAGACGGTCCAGCTCGTCTCCTGCGATATCACCTGGGGCAAGTGCGCGCTGGTCACGGGTGCCGGCTCCAGCGCGCGGACGGACGCGACCGGCGCGGTGAGGATCACGACCCCCGCGCTCAGCCGGACCGGATACCTCCGGCTCTACTTCCCCGGCGACGCCACGGATCTTGCGTCGTTCGGCCAGCAGAACTTCGCCTTCGTCGTCTCCACGACGGGTCAGGCGGTGACGTGGTCGGGGGCTTCGGCGTCGGGAACCGCGGTGGGCGGCACGAGCGCGGTGACGGGCAAGCTGACGGTGGTGTCGAACGGGTGGTCGATGACGGGTGCCAACGTGGTGCTGGTGCGATGCGCGTCCGCGCTGGACTGCGCGGATGGTTCGCCGGTGCTGGCGGGCGTCGTCGGCTCCGGGGGCGTGGCGACGCTGACGACGCCGGCGTTGGGGGCCCTGCCGGCGTACTTCCTGATCCGGTTCATCGGGAACGGGACCTACGCGGCGAAGGACAGCCCGATCGTGTCGGTGGCGGCGACGTCGGGCCGGTCGGTGGCGTGGTCGGAGGTGGCGGCGTCGCCGGCGGCGGTGGGCGGCACGAGCGCGGTGTCGGGGACGCTGACGACCGCGACGGACGGCAGGCCGATGACCGGCTCCGAGGTGGTGCTCGTGCGGTGCGGTTCGGCGGTGGACTGTGCAGCCGGTTCGGCCGTCGCGGCGGGCACGGTCGGTCCTGCGGGTGCGGCGTCGCTGACGACGCCGACGCTGGGGACGCTGCCGGCCTTCTTCCGGATCCGGTTCCTCGGCGACGAGACGCATGCGGCGGAGGACAGCCCGATCGTGTCGGTGGCGAAGACCTCGGGACAGGCGGTCGTGTGGTCGGGGATGGCGGCGTCGGGAGCGGTGGTGGGCGGTACGAGCGTGGTGACCGGGAAGCTGGCCGTGGTGTCGAACGGATGGTCGATGACGGGGGCGAACGTGGTGCTGATGCGGTGCGGTTCGGCGACGGACTGCTCGAGCGGAACTGCGGTGGTGGCGGCCGTCGTCGGTTCCGGGGGCATGGCATCGGTGACGACGCCGGTCGTGGAAGCTCTGCCGGCGTTCTTCCAGCTCCGCTTCCTCGGGAACGGCACGTATGCGGCGAAGAACAGCCCGATCGTCACGGTGGCCGCGCGCTGACGAGGCCCGTGAGGGCCGCCCATGCGGAAGCGGGAGCCGCACGCAGAAGGCACGTGTGCCGCCCGGGACGCGGTGCGCACACTCGGTGATTGCATGCACTGAGATCCCGTCCGGGCGCTACTGAAACCGCCTCCGCGGACGACGGCGACGATCCGGCACGCCCATAGGCTGGGCCGCCTGTCGCCGCTGATCTGAACCCGGGGGATCCATGTCCGTCCTGCCCACCGTCGAGGCCGCCTCACCGCGGCGTGCAGCGCGGCGCAGCGCCGCGGCGAACGAGCACGTGGTCGCCATCGACGGGTTGCGTGCCGTCGCCGTCATCGGTGTGATCGCCTACCACCTGGGTGTCATCCCGGGAGGGTTCCTCGGCGTCGACCTGTTCTTCGTGATCTCGGGGTTCGTGATCACCCGGCTGATCCTCGGCCGGCTCGAATCGCCCGGACGCTTCCGGCTGCGGGACTTCTGGACGCGCCGCGCCAAGCGCTTGGTCCCCGCGGTGCTGTGCGTGCTGGTCGCGGTTCAGCTCTGGCTCCACCTCGTCGATCCGATCGGGCTGGAGACCGTGGTCGACGGTCAGACGGTGAGCTCGCTCGTCTACGCGACGAACTGGTACGACATCCTCGTCGACCTCCCCTACGGGCAGGCCGGTCCGGACGCCTCGCCCCTGAACCATCTCTGGTCCTTGGCGATCGAGGAGCAGTTCTACCTGGTCTGGCCCGTGCTGCTGATCCTCCTGCGCACGCGTCGTCGCATCGCCACGGCTGCGGTCGTCGGCATCGCGATCAGCGTCGCACTGACCTTCACCGTCGGGCAGGGCTGGTCGCTGACCCGGCTGTACCAGGGCACGGACATCCGGATGGCGGCGCTCCTCGTCGGTGCTCTGATCGCCGTGGCGCGCCTCGACGCCCGGATGTCCGGTCTGGACAGGAGGAGGGCGGGCCTGATCCGTTCCGCGGCTCCCTTCGTGGCGATCCTGAGCGCGGCCGGACTCGGGCTCCTCTGGCTGCTCGTGCCGCTGGACCGGAGCCTGTTCGACGGGCCGCTGCTGCTCGCCACGACACTGGAAGGTGTCCTGGTCGCGAGCATCGTGGTCGCCCCACGCTCCTGGTTCTCCTCGGTGCTGTCGTTGGGGGTCTTCCGCTACGTCGGGCACCGGAGCTACGCCCTGTACCTGTGGCACTGGCCGGTCATCATCTGCGTCAGCGAGGTCATGACGGGGTGGCAGGGCGTCGACCTGGCGATCCCGCGCACCCTCCTGATCGTGGTCCTCACCCTCGTCTCCTACGCGGCCATCGAGAATCCGATCCGGCGATCGCCGTACCGGGGGTGGCGGCTGTGGGCCGGGCTCGCCCTCACCACCCTGCTCGTCGCGGGACTCGCCGTCGCTCCCGCCTCCGCCACCGCGGCCTGGTTCGGTCGGCTCACCGGGCCGCCGACGGCAGCGAAGCCGGTCGACACCGACCAGGCCGCGTACGCGCTGTCTCCCGTGCAGCCCGGGACGAAGCTCCTCGTCGTCGGTGACTCCTGGGCGGAGAACCTCGGTCGTGGGATGGCCGATCCCGGGTTCGGCGTCGTCGTCGACAATCGCGGCCAGGGCGGGTGCGGCATCGCGGACCCCGAGGCGTACATGAATGACGACGGCGCGGTCGTGCCGCCGCCGGCGCAGTGCCTGACCTGGAGGTCCGACTGGGCGAAGCGCATCGTCGTCGATCGCCCGGACGTCGTGGTGCTCGGAGTGGGGGACTACGACCAGCGCAAGGCCAGGATCGCCGGCTCCTGGGTCTATCCGGGCGATCCGGTATTCGACGAACGCTACGCGGCGCACCTCGACGAGGCGATCGCGATCTTCACGGACGCCGGGATCCCGGTGTGGGTGCCCAGCACGGTGGTGCTCAACGGCGAGCCGTTCCACGCGCACTCGATCGCGATGAACGACCTGCTGACGGCCGCGGTGGCACGCAATGAAGGAGCGACGCTGTTCGACTTCGGTCACTATCTGTGCCGGCCGGAGGAGGTCCACGACTGTCCGCGGGTGCGCGACGGCCGCCCGATCTACGACGCCACGGGTCACGTCGCACCGTTCTGGCAGCTCCGTTCGGCGCAGTGGTCCCTCAATCAGATCCAGTCGGCCGTTCCCGCGCCCGACCCAGCCACGACCGGCTGACAGTGCGCGGCAGCGGGTGTCAGGCGCGCCCGGCCGCCCGGCCCTGCGGGCGGACGAAGACCAGCAGGCCGAGGTGCACGACCGCGAGCCCCGCGGCGACGGCGACCGCCGTCAGCCAGCTGCCGGCGGTCGTCCCCCCGCTGAACAGCAGTCCCAAGACGGTCGTGGCGACGATGGCGCCGACGTAGCGGGAGGTCTGGAAGATCCCCGCGGCGACACCGCTGTCCTCCGGGCGGGCGGCGGCGTAGAGCGCCTGGTTCATCGAGATGCTCACGACGCAGTACGGCACGCCCAGAGCGGCCGTCAGGAGCAGCACGACCCAGGGCGCCGTCGAGGCGGCGGCGACGGCCAGCAGGCCCGCCCCGACGATGAGCGACGACGCGCCCCACAGCAGGGTGCGGCGCAGCCCGACGCGCTCGATCGCGCGGGCGGCGAGGGGGGTGGCGACGATGGTGACCGCCGCCAGCGGGAACATCAGCAGGCCGGCGATCCCCGCCGGATACCCGGCGTGCGCTTGCAGATACTGGGGCAGGCCGAAGAACGCCGAGTAGTAGACCACGCTGAAGATCGCGAAGCACAGGTACACCATCATCAGGCGGCGGTTGGCGGCGAGCAGCCGCAGGTCGAGGAAGGGATGCGAGGTGCGCAGCTCCCGCCACACGAACGCCGCGCCGGCGGCGACGAAGACCGGAAGCAGCCACCACAGGGGCGCGGGGGAGAGGTCCAGCAGGAAGACCAGCAGCGCGCTCAGCGTGGTCACGAACAGCAGGACCCCGGGGATGTCGGACTCGGCCAGGGTGCGCGACAGCGGTTCCCGCTCGCGCTCCGCGTCGCGTGGGGCGAACGCCCACACGCCGACGAACGCCAGCGCGGCCAGCGGGACGTTGACCCAGAAGATCGCCTGCCAGCCGAGGAAGGTGACGAGCGCCCCGCCCAGCACCGGCCCGATCGCGGCGCCGGAGGTGTTCGCGATCTGCAGGCGGCCGAGCAGTCGCGGCGTGCCCACGTCGGTACGGGCCGCGAGCGGGCGCAGCATGGCGATCGCCGAGGGGAAGGCCGTGGCCGTGCCGATCGCGAGCGCGACCCGGCCCGCGCACACCGCCGCGAAGGACTGCGCGAACGGCGTCGCCGCGCAGGCGAGCGCCACCACGACCATCCCGAACAGGAACAGCCGGCGCGGTCCGAACCGGTCGGCGAGGCGCCCCATCAGCGGCTGCCCGGCGGCCGACGCGAGATAGAAGGAGGTGACGACCCACGTGACCGTCGTCACATCGACCCGGAAGTCGCGCTGCAGAGACACCAGCGCGACGGCGATCATCGAGGAGTTGAGCGGGTTGAGCACGGTGCCGACGCTCAGCGCCGCCACGGCGGCGCCCACCCCACTCCCGCGCGGTCGGGGAGCGGGAGTGGGCGAGGTCACCCGACCAGCCTAATCAGGCTTCAGTCGCGCAGATCGTCGATCGTCACGGGAACGGTGGAACGGTAGGGGTACGCCGGCATGGCCGAGTACTCCTCCTCGTCCGCCAGTTCGTACACGTCGTAGGCGAGTGCACCGGCGAACAGGGTGGCGACGCGGATCTCGCCCGGCGGACAGCCGCCGATCAGAGGCACGACCACGACGCTGTCCAGAGTCCGGCCGTCCTCGTAGAGGAGGGCCGCTTTGATGGTTCGCGTGAGAGCGTCCATGGCCGGACTTTACGCCGCGGCGGTCGGATCACTTGACGACGCGCCCGCCCGCCGCGAAAGTGGACCCGGAGGAACGATGGGCACTTTGATCTACGACGGCGCGGACGGCTTCGCGTTCGACGACCGCGTGCTGGCACACCTGCAGGCCGTCATCGCGACCAAGCTCCGCCGACGCGAGGGCTTCCTGCTGATCTGGACGGACAACACGTCGAGCGCCGAGGGAACGCTCCGCTCGATCTGGCTCGACCCCTCCATCAGTCTGCAGTTCGTCTTCTCACGCGCGACCCTCCCGGAACTGAACCGGGAATGGCTCGGGCTGCTCACCGAGCGCGCCAACGGCAACGGAGGGCTCGTGCTCGAGGACGCTCTGCGCGCCGAGATCCGAGAAGAGGTGCCGGAGGGCACCTACCGGGCCGCGCGGACACAGCGGAAAGAGGGCTGAACGATGGGCAAGCTGCTCTACGGCAACGGCCAGGAGTACGAGTTCGACGACCGCACCCTCTCCCACGTCAAGATCGCCCTGGTGACCAAGCTGCGCCGCCACGAGAGCTTCCTGCTCAACTGGCAGATCCCGCCCGAGCAGGGCGGCGGCCGGATGAGCCTGTGGATCAGCCGCGAGATCCCGATGGCCTTCGTCTTCGCCGGAAGCCGGCCGCCCGCGCTCAACGAGCGCTGGATGGAGGCACTGCTGCATTCGAGTCAGCGCACGGGAGGCATGGAGATCATGCGCGAGGACGAAGCCGAAGCCGGGCACGTCGCCGACTAGGCGAATCCGCCGAGCAGCGTCGCCGCCACCGCCGAGCTGCCTCCCGGACGGCGCCGAGTGTCCGGCCGGCGCCGAGTGTCCGGCCGGCGCCGAGTGTCCGGCCGTCAGTGCCCGTCGACCAGCCGGAGGAAGAAGCCGTTCGCGGCCTCCCACGCCGCCGCGCGATCCGATCGGGGGCGCTCCGGGCGCTCCGCGGCCCGCCGCAGCTCGTCGTCGACGTAGTGCCGGAGGATCTCGGGCGGCTCACCCGCTCCCAGCTCCCGGGTCACCGCCTTGCGGGCGATGAGCTCCTCCGCAGCCGCCACGACCCCGGCGGGAGGGGCGGATTCGGCGAGGAGCGTCGGCAGGTCCATCGGGGCGACGGCGGCATCGGGATGCGCGTGCAGCCAGCCGAGGACGGCGGCGGGCCGGAGCGCATAGAAGAACCGTTTCAGCCGGCCGTCCTGCCCGTCGCGGTGACGCACGCCCACGTGGAGGTAATGGTCGATCACCCGGTCGCGGTCGAGGATCTCGTCGGCCAGCGCGAGCATCCCGTCGCGGAACGCCCGATCACCGGTGTACACGATCGGCGATCGCAGCCACTCGACGACGGTGGCGTTGCCGCCCACGAGCAGGCCGACGGCCTTGCGGACATCCCAGCCGTTGACGTCGAAGACCGCGTCGAGCGGCGTCTCGATGACGTCGCGCAGCGGAGTGAGCCGAAGGTAGTCGGCGCGTGGCCGCACGTACAGGAAGCGGCCGTCGTAGTCGCTGTCGGGCGAGGGGAATCCCCACGCGCGGCTGCCGCTCTCGATCGCCCACGGGATGGCCACCCCCTGCTCGCGCTCGATGACGGCCAGGCGCGCGTCGATGGTCGAGACGACCGACGGGTCGAGGGAGTCCGGGACGGCACGCATGGCCCTGATGCTATCGGCACGCCGCGACCGCCGCCCCGGTGCGCGTCTGAAGGCGGTCTGGCAGTCGGATCGGAATCGGTGCCGGCCGGGAGTCATCGGCCTACCATCCGGAGTATGGAGAAAGTGCACGAACGGCGCGTCCCCCGCGCCGAACGGGCGGCGGAGTGGCTCGATGCGAAGCTGCTCCCGGTCCTCGGGCCGCCTCCGCTCGGCCCCTATGGGCCGGAGGCGCCGAAGACCGAGACGGCGACGTGCCCGCTCTGCGGCAGCCGGATCGACGAGCACGGGATGCAGCGCGACCACGGTCACGCGTACCTGCTGTGCCCGTACCCGGCCCGCACGCAGCTACAGGTCGAATGACCGTCCGGAGCCGAGCGCTCACCGCCACGGGCAGCGAGCGCTGGACGGGGTGCGCCCGATCGCGCCGGCGGCGGCCTCAGGGGAGCAGGGTGATCTTCCCGCCCGGATGCCCCTCGGCGAGGAAGCGCAGCGCCTCGGGGGCCTCCGCCAGCGGATAGGTCCGCGCGATCGGGACCTGCAGGCGGCCGCTGCCGGCGAGCTCCAGCAGGGAGGCGCGCACGGAGTCGCGGTAGGCCTGGCTCTCCGGCTGCGCGCCGAAGACGGCAGCGAAGCCCTCCTGCTCGGCACGCTGGGCGGCGACGATCGTGACGATGCGTGAACGGTCCCGCACCAGTTCCAGCGAGACGTCGACCGCCTCGTCCGTCCCGACGGTGTCGAGCGCGGCGACGATCGGGCCGTGCGCGGCCGCGCGCGCCCGCTCCGCCAGGCCGTCGCCGTAGAGCACCGGGGTGCCGCCGAAGCGGCGCACCCGGGCGAAACTCGCCTCGCTCGCGGTGCCGACCACGTGCACGCCCAGCTCCCCGGCCTGCTGCAGGATGCTGACCCCGACGGAGCCGGAGGCGCCGTGGACGAGGATCGTCTCGCCGGCGCGCACGTGCACGGTGTGCAGCATCTGCGACGCGGTCGTGCCGACGAGCAGCAGGTTCGCCGCCTCCTCGTCCGCGAGGCGCTCCGGCTTGGCGAACACGTCCATCGCGGGCACGGTCACCTCGTCGGCGTAGCCCCCCTGGATCCGGAACGCCACGACGGCATCGCCGACTTCCGCCGCACCCGAGCCGATCCGGGTGTCCGGGCCGACCGCGCTCAGCACCCCCGCGACCTCGTAGCCGATCGGGACGGGGAGGTCCATGCCCGGGCGCTGAGCGGAGACGTGCTTGTAGTCGGCGGGGTTGACCCCCGCGGCGTGCACCCGGATCGTGACTTCTCCCGCCCCCGGCGCGGCGACCTCCCGGTCCACCAGCTCCCAGTCCTCCGGCCCACCCCACCGCGTCGCGATCCACTGTCGTGCCATGGGGTCAGTCAACGCCCGGATGCTGTGTGCCGGCTCAGCGTCCGGGCGCGTCCGCTCAGGCGGAGACGGTGTCGGACGCGCGACCGCTGTGCCGCGCCCGCCGGGACCGGGTGGGGACCAGCCGCACCATCTGCGCCGTGGAGCTGTCGTCCAGCTCCACGAGGGTGCTGCGCGACTTCACGAAGTCGCTGAACGAGCGGAAGCCGAGCGCCTTCTCGCTGAAGGACGGATCCATCCGCTTCATCTGGCCCTTGACCGTCGAGCTGTGCAGCCACTCGGTGTCGTCCTTCTCGTGACCGAGCTGGAGTGCGCGGGTGAGCAGGCGGGTCGCCTCGGCCTGCAGCTCGGCGTCGGCCTGCTCGCTCTCTGTCGGGGCGACGGTCGCGACGGTCGCTGCCGGCTGCTCGGCGGGTGCGCGCTTGCGGCGCGACCGCGAACCGCGGGCGGGGGCGGCATCGGCGGCCGCGGCATCGGCGGCGTCGGCATCGGTGGCATCGGCATCGGCGGGAGCCGCCACGGCGGGCGCGGAGTCGTCGACGTCGGAGGCCGCCACGTCGGGCGCGTCCACGACCTCCTCCTGCACCTCGGCCTCGTCGTCGTCCGCCGCGTCGTCGGAGACCTCGTCATGCGCGATGCCGGGGATGTCGTCGTAGCTGTCGAACTCGTCGCAGGCCGCGGCGAGCGACTTGGCGGTGGAGCCGGCCACCCCGATCCCGATCACGTATCGGCCGAGGCGCTTGATCCGCTGGGCGAGCGGCACGTAGTCGGAATCCCCGGCCACGACGACCACATGGGTCAGCTCGGGCAGTCGGAACAGATCCTCGACGGCGTCGACGGCGAGCCGGATGTCGGCTCCGTTCTTCGCGTACGCGGCGGCGGGGAAGAGCTGGACGAGATCGACCGCGCGGCCCACCAGCTGGCCGCGGTAGTCCGCGTTCACGGTCGCGGACCAGTCGGCGTACGCCCGGGTCAGCACCAGGGTGCCGAAGGACGATGCGAAGTCGATGATGGCGCCCAGATCGACCCGGGCCTCCTCGAGCTTGGCGGCGAAGGCGGGCTTGGGCTTGTCGCCCGACGACTTCTGCCGGTCGCGCATGAACTGCCCGCGCCCGTGCACCTGGTCGTAGCGGGAGATGACGATGTTGTCGAAGTCGATGTAGACCGCGACGCGGCCGTGCCCAGGTTCACTCATGGCCCAACGATATCCCGCCCACCTCAGTCGAAGGGCGGTCCGTCATTCGTGCCGAATGTAGGGAATGGGAGCTGCTATCTCCACATTCGGCACGAATCGTTGCGAACTAGACCGTGTAGCGGTCCGCGACGTCGAGGGCGGCGTCGATCGCGGCGAGGCCGCGGCGCAGCTCGTCCTCCTCGATCACCAGCGGCGGAGCGATGTGCACGCGGTTGAAGTGCGTGAACGGCCACACGCCCGCGGCCTTGCACGCGGCGGCGACGGCGCCCATCGGCGCGGCGTCGGCCCCGGCGGCGTTGAACGGCACCAGCGGCTCCCGCGTCTCACGGTCGCGCACCAGCTCCAGCGCCCAGAACAGCCCGCGCCCGCGCACCTCGCCGAGCGAGGGATGCCGGTCGAGCCACGAGGTGATCTCCGGCTCGACGACGCGCTCGCCGAGGTCGCGCACGCGCTCCAGGATGCCGTCCCGCTCGAACACCTCGAAGGTCGCGACGCCGGCGGCGCACGCCAGCGGGTGCCCGGAGTAGGTGAGGCCGCCGGCGAAGGCGACGTCGTCGAAGGAGGACGCGATCGGCTCCGAGATCACGACGCCGCCCAGCGGCACGTAGCCCGAGTTCACGCCCTTCGCGAAGGTGATCAGGTCGGGAATGACGTCGAACGCGTCCACCGCGAACCACTCGCCGATGCGGCCGAAGCCGACCATGACCTCGTCGGCGATGTAGACGATCCCGTACTTGTCGCAGAGCGCGCGCACGCCGGGCAGGTACCCCGGCGGGGGGACGAGGACGCCGTTGGTGCCGACCACCGTCTCGACGATGATGGCCGCGACGGTGGCCGCGCCCTCCAGGACGATGACGCTCTCGAGGTGCTCGAGCGCGCGCCGCGTCTCCTCCTCCGGCGTCGTGGAGTGGAACGCCGAACGGTACGGGTACGGCCCGAAGAAGTGCGCGACGGAGGGGTCGCTCGGCTCGTTCGGCCACCGCCGGGGGTCGCCGGTGAGCGAGATCGCCGTGGAGGTGCCGCCGTGGTACGAGCGGTACATCGAGAGCACCTTGCGGCGCCCGGTCACCCGGCGGGCCATCCGGACCGCGTACTCGTTCGCGTCGGCGCCGCCGTTGGTGAAGAAGACCTTGTCCAGCGTGCCCGGGGCGACGCGGGCGATGCGGCGGGCGAGCTCGCCGCGCACATCGTTCGCCATCGACGGCTGGATGGTCGCGAGCCGGCCGGCCTGCTGCTGGATGGCGGCGACGAGATCGGGATGCTGGTGCCCCAGGTTCAGGTTGACCAGCTGCGAGCTGAAGTCCAGGAATGCGTTGCCCTGGTAGTCCCAGAAGGTCGAGCCGGAGCCGGCGGCGATGGGCAGCGGGTCGATCTGCGCCTGCGCGCTCCACGAGTGGAACACGTGGCTGCGGTCGTCGCTGCGCACCTGGGTCTCGGCGTCCGTGTCGCCGAACGCGTGCTGCTCTCCGCGGCGGTCCTCGAATCCGGTGCGGGCGGAAGTGGGGAGGGTGTCGGTCATGAGTCGGGTCCTTCGATCTCGCGGGGCGGTCAGGAGTTGCCGGGGAACGACAGCTGGATGCTGGACTGCACCGGGTCGGGCCAGCGCGTGGTGACGACCTTGCTGCGCGTGTAGAAGTGGAACGACTCCGGGCCGTAGATGTGGGAGTCGCCGAACAGCGAGCCCTTCCAGCCGCCGAACGAGTAGGCGCCCACCGGCACGGGGATCGGCACGTTGACCCCGACCATCCCGACCTCGATCTCGAACTCGTACCGGCGCGCGGCACCGCCGTCGCGGGTGAAGATCGCCGTGCCGTTGCCGTACTGGTTGGCGTTGACGAGGTCGATGGCCTCGTCGAAGGTGTCGACGCGGACCACGGAGAGCACCGGACCGAAGATCTCGTCCTCGTAGACGCGCATGCCGGGCTTCACGTCGTCGACCAGGCTGACGCCGATGAAGAAGCCGTCACCGTCGAACTGCTTCTGCGTGCCGTCGACGACGACCGTCGCGCCCTCGGCTGCCGCGCCGGTGACGTAGGAGGCGACCTTGTCGCGGTGCTCGCCGGTGATCAGCGGACCCATCTCGCTGGCCGGGTCGGTCCCCGCGCCGATGGCGAGGGCGCCGAGGCGGCGCTCGATGGCGGGGACGAGCCGGTCGCCCACATCGCCGACGGCGACGAGCACGCTCACGGCCATGCAGCGTTCGCCGGCGGAGCCGTAGGCGGCGGAGACCGCGGCGTCGGCGGCCGACTCGATGTCGGCGTCCTCCAGGACCACCATGTGGTTCTTCGCCCCGCCGAGGGCCTGCACGCGCTTGCCGTTGGCGCTGGCGCGCTGATAGATCGACCGGGCGATCGGGGTGGAGCCGACGAAGCTGACCGCGGAGACGTCCGGGCTGTCGAGCAGCGTGTCGACGGCCTCCTTGTCACCGTGCACGACGTTCAGCACGCCGGCCGGCAGCCCGGCCTCGAGGAAGAGGCGGGCGAGGAAGAGGGATGCGGACGGGTCCTTCTCGCTCGGCTTCAGGACCACCGTGTTGCCGCAGGCGATCGCGCTGGCGACCATCCAGAGCGGCACCATGACAGGGAAGTTGAAGGGCGTGATGCAGGCGACCACGCCGACCGGCTGCTTGACGCTGTGCACGTCGATGCCGGTGGAGACCTGCTCGCTGAACTCGCCCTTGAGCTTGTCGATCAGGCCGGAGGCGAACTCGACGTTCTCGAGTCCGCGGCCGATCTCGCCCGCGGCGTCGGAGAGCACCTTGCCGTGCTCGCTGGTCACGATGGCGGCGAGGTCGTCGCGGCGCTCGGTCAGCAGGTGGCGCAGCCGGAACAGCACGTCCGCGCGCTTGGTCAGGCTGGTGGCGCGCCACCCCGGCAGGGCGGCGCGCGCCGCGGCGATGGCGGACTCGACGTCGGCGCGGCTGCCGAGCACGACCTCGTGCTGCCGCTCGCCCGTGGCGGGGTCGAACACCGGTCCGGTGCGCACCGGCTCCCCGGTCTCGGCGCCGGCGATGAGATGACGGATCAGGGCCACGGGTATTTCTCCTTGGATGGTTCCGGACGAACTGCCCGGATCAGACAGTAGGCTTGTGCCCCAATGGTTGCAGAGAGCGGGGCGCGCGAGTGATGCCAGATCGTCGGAGCTTGTCCGTGGACGATACAGATCGTCCGGAGGCGCCGTCGCCGGTCGTGCTGCCCTCCGTCCGCGACGTGCTGCGCTTCGACGAGGTGGCCGTGGCGCTGCCGGAGGTCCTGGCCGGTGCGGACGCCCTCGACCGCCCGGTCCGCTGGGTGCACGTCTCGGAGACGGCCTCCAGCGCGCGCCTGGTCAGCGGTGGCGAGCTCCTCCTGTCGACAGGCGCCGGTTGGCCGTCGGACGAGGCGGGACTCCAGGGTCTCGCGTCGCAGCTGGCCGGAGCCGGGATCGCCGGTCTCGTCCTCGAGCTGGGCGAGCGCATGCCCGTCGCGCCGGCGACGCTCGTCGAGGGCTTCCGTGCTGCGGGGATCCCGTTCGTCGTGCTGCACCGCGAGGTGCGCTTCATCGCGATCACCGAGGCGGTGCACTCGCGCATCATCGCGGACCAGATGGGCGCCCTGCGGGCCCGCGACGAGATCCACGCCCTCTTCACCGAACTGAGTCTGCGCGGCAGCCCGGCCGACTTCATCGTGGAGCAGGCGGCGCGCGCCCTCGACGCCCCCGTCGTGCTCGAGGATCTGAACCACCGGGTGATCGCGGCCTCCGGCATTGCGGCCTCCGGCACCGATGCGGAGGAGGAGGCGCTGCGCGACTGGGAGCAGCGCTCCCGGCAGGAGCACCGCGGCGCCGGGGTCGAGGGCTGGTTGATCACGCCGATCGAGGCGCGGGGGATGCGGTGGGGGCACCTCATCGCCCTGACCGGGCGCCCGCATCCCGCCGGCCGGTCGAACGTACTGGAGCAGGCCGCGGTCGCGCTCGCCCTCAGCCGGCTCGCCGACCGGGACGCCGACGAATGGACCCGCCAGAGCCACGATCGGCTGCTCGGCGCCCTGCTGGGGCGGCGGTTCGCCTCCGAGAGCGGTCTCGTCGCCCGGTTCGAGGCGTCGGGGCTTCCGGTCGCAGGTCGCGTGCTGAGCGGGGTCGTGATCGGGCTGCCCGCCGTCGGCGCGACGGCGATCGACGTCCCGGCCCTCGTCGCCGCCGCGCACGCCGAAGCGCGGGACCAGGGTGTGGACGCACTCGTGGCGCAGCTTCCGGACCGTGCGTCCGGGACTCTGGTGCTCGCCCTCTCGTCGCGGCCGTCGCGGGCGGCGACCGATGCGATGCTCGCCGCCATCGGTGGTGCGGTCGCGCGAGCGGTCGCCGCGACGACGCCTCCTGCCGCCTCGTCCCCGGCCGTATCGGCGGCCGGCGCGGTCACGGTCGCGCTGGGGTCGGAGGCTCCGGGGATCCCTGGCCTGCTCGCGTCGATCGCGGAGGCGGGCCAGCTCGTGGCGCGCGCCGATCCCCGGCGTCCGCAGGGGGTCACCGTCCTCCGTGCCGAGCACCGACCGCTGCTGCGCCTCGTCACGACCCTGGGCGCCGACCCGCGGATGCAGGAGCACAGCGAGCTGATGCTGCGGCCGCTCATCGACTACGACCTCGCCACTGCGGGCGACCTGCTGGAGGTGCTGCGCGCCTACGCCGCGCATCCCGGCAACCGCACCAGGGCCGCCGCCGCGAGCCACCTCTCCCGGTCGGTGTTCTACCAGCGCATCGCGCTGATCGAGGAGCTGTTGGGGATGGATCTCGACGACGGCGAGACGCTCAGTGCGCTGCACGCGGCCCTGCTCGCCCGGAGTGCGCGCGGCTGAACGCGCGGGGAGCTACTCCGCGGGGAACGCGGCGCGGATCTCGGCGTGGGGGAGCGCGTGGCTGACATGCCGCGCCCGGCCCACCACGTCCCGGGCGGCGACGAGCGCGTTGGCGACGGCCTCCTCGACGGCCTGCACCGTCGCCTCGAAGAACGGATCCAGGTGGCCCCACGGCAGCGCGATCACGGAGTCGTAGTCCGCGGCGGTCGCCGGGCCGGCCGGCATGCGTGACGAGAACGCACCCGCGTTGGCGGTGGAGAAGGCGAGGAAGATGTCGCCGGAGAAGTGGCTTCCCGTGGTCCCGGTCCGGGCCAGGCCCAGCGGGACGCGGCGCGCGATCGCCGCCAGCTGGCCGGGCAGCAGCGGCGCGTCGGTCGCGACGACCGCGATGACCGAGCCCGCGCCCGCCGTCGACGGCCGGGGTAGGCCGTCACGCGAGAACCAGTCTGTCTCCTCCATCGGATTCGGCACGGATGAGCGCCGGCCCAGCGGCACGCCGGCGAGCCGCAGTTCCGAGCGCTTGCCGAAGTTGGCCTGCACGAAGGCGCCGACGGTGTACCGGGTGCCACCGTGGTCGATGAGGCGGGAGGCGCTGCCCGAGCCGCCTTTGAACCCGTAGCAGTTCATCCCGGTGCCGCCGCCCACGGACCCTTCAGCGATGGGTCCCCCGTGGGCATCCCGGATCGCCTCGGCCGCGTGACCGGGGAGCACGTGGGCTCCGTTGATGTCGTTGAGGTACCCGTCCCAGGTCTCGCCGACGACGGGGAGCATCCACTGGGCCGCGACGGCCGGATGGGCGTCGGCGACCCAGTCGATCGTCCCGCGGTGGACGGTGCCGACCGCGTGCGAGTTCGTGATCAGCACAGGCAGGGCGAGGGATCCCGACTCGTCGATCCAGCTGCGCCCGGTGAGCTCGCCGTTGCCGTTCAACGAGAAGGTCGCGGCCGCGCATGCGGTGCCCACGCCGTCCCGGCCGCGGGGGAGGATCGCCGTCACGCCGGTCTGCACGGGGCCGTCCGAGATCGTGACATAGCCGACCTCGACGCCGGCGACGTCCGTGATCGCGCCGACGGGACCCGGGGTGCCGTCGAAGGGGATGCCGAGGTCGCGGGCACGAGGCCCTCCGCTGGGATGCGTCATGGCGGACAGCATACACACGAGACTGAACGCGTGTTCAAAAAGGTGCTCAGAGTCCTTGAATTGCTTGACATCAGGAGTCCGGTCTGCGTTTAATCCGTGTTCAATGCAGCATCCCTTCGAGCAACGACGCATCGACCAGAGGAGCACCATGACACAGCACCAGCAGAGCGGGCCGCCCGCGCCGGACACCGCGGCGAACCGCGGCGCGCTCGCCCCCGGCCGCCTCGGCGTGTGGGGGATCGTCTTCTTCGTCATCTCGGCGGCCGCCCCGCTCACCGTGGTGGTGAGTGCCGGCCCCACCACCCTCCGGATGGGAAGCATCGGCGCCCCGGGTGCCATGCTGACCTGCGGGTTGATCCTGATCCTGTTCTCGCTCGGCTTCACCGCGATGTCGAAGCACGTGCGCAACACCGGCGCGTTCTACATCTACGCGTCGCGGGGGCTCGGCAAGCCGGCCGGCATCGGCGTGGCGTTCGTGACGGTCTTCGCCTACGGCTTCCTCTGCGTGTGCTTCTACGGCTTCATCGGCTTCTTCGCGCAGTCGACCTTCGCCGATCTGTTCGGGATCGACCTGCCCTGGGGCGTGTACTCCCTCGCCGCCCTGGTGATCGTCGGCCTGCTCGGCTACCGTCACATCGATGTCGGGGCGAAGGTGCTCGGCGTGCTGCTGACGCTCGAGGTCGCCATCCTGCTCGTCCTCGCCGTCGCCGTGCTGGTGCAGGGCGGCCCGGAACCGATCTCGTTCGCCGCCTTCGACCCGGCCAACGTCTTCTTCGCCGCCGGGGCGGGCAGCCTGTTCGTGGTCGGCTTCGGCGCCTATCTCGGCTTCGAAGGGACGGCCATCTATGCGGAGGAGGCCAAGGACCCGACCCGGACGGTGCCGGCGGCCACCTACATCGCGGTCGCCTTCCTCGGGATCTTCTACGCGTTCACCTTCTGGATCCTCACCGTCGCGTTCGGTGCGCAGGGCGTGCTGGCGATGGCGCGCGGCGACGACTTCCAGGACATGGTGTTCACCGCCTCGGGCAGCTATCTCGGCGAATGGGCGACGATCGCGATGCGTGTGCTCATCGTGACCAGCTTCTTCGCCTGCCTGCTCGCGTTCCACAACGCCTGCTCCCGCTACCTGTTCTCGCTCGGCCGGGAGGGCCTGCTGCCGCGCGCGCTCGGCCGCACCCATCCCGTCACCCGTTCGCCCTACCGCGCGAGCCTGCTGCTCTCCGCGGTGTGCCTGATCGCCGTGGTGGTCTGCATCGCGACCGGCGCCGACCCGTTCCTGCAGCTCGCGATCTGGACTTACGCCACGGGCGTCGCGGGCCTGGTCTTCGCGCAGGCGGTGGCGGCCGTGTCGGTGGTCGGGTTCTTCGCCCGCGACCGGCGCGGGCACAGCGTGTTCCGTGCGCTCATCGCCCCGGCCCTCGGGGCGCTCGGCCTCATCGTCGGGCTGCTGCTGATCGTGTTCAACTTCGACGTGGTGACCGGTATGGAGGGGGCCGTCAACTGGATCCTGCTGCTGCCGACGCCGATCCTGTTCGTCGCGGGCATCGTGGCCGGGCTCGTCCTGCGGCGACGTGCTCCGGCGCGCTACGCTGCGCTGACGACCATCGCGACCGGCGACGAGACGGCAGCGGCGCCGCAGACCCGGACGGACGCGGTTCCGCCGCTGAGGACAGGAGAACGGTGACGACCAACCCGCGCCAGAGGCGACGTCGTGAGGAGCTCGTGGCCGCGACCCGGAAGGTGGCGCGGGAACGCGGCATCGCCGCGACCAACGTGCGCGCCGTCGCCGCCGAGGCCGAGGTGAGCGCCGGAGCGGTGCTCTACTACTTCACGACCTTCGACGAGCTGATGTTCGCGGCGGTGGAGGGTGTGGTGGAGGAGTTCTATGAGCGCCGCCGCGCCATCGCCGAGCGGCACGACGACCCGCGCGAGCGCATCCTCGCATTGGTGGAGGCCGGCGTGCCGGACGTGATCAGCGACGATCTGCGCATCGTCTACGAGAGCATCCCGCTGCTGCGCGAGCAGCCGCAGTACAAGCCGCTGCACCGCTCCATCGTCGAACGCCAGGTGATGCTGTACCGCACCACGATCGAGATCGGCGCGGGACTCGGGACCTTCCGGCCTGCCGCGGACGCCGCGACGATCGCCCGCAACCTCGTCGCCCTCGAGGACGCCTACGACCTGTACCCGTTGATCGGCGTCGAGCTCGACCGTGCGCAGAGCAGGCGCAACGTGCTCTCCTACGCCGAACTGGCCCTGGGCTGCGAGCTGGGCGCCGATCTCGGCTGAGCCCGGATCCGGTCAGGCCAGCCAGACCTTGCGGAGGGTCTCGGTCACGGTCCAGACGGTCTCGTCGCCCGCGGTCAGCCGCACCACGTCGCCGGGCCCGATCTCCATCACCTCGCCGGTCGCGACGAACCGGACGGTCGCGTGGCCCGCGATCACCACGAAGAGCTCGTCGGACTCCACGTCGCGCATCGTCCCCGGCGTCATCTCCCAGACGCCGACCTCCGCACCGGCGAAGGAGCCCAGCTCGGCCAGGCCGGTGCGCGGGGCACCGGACACGCGCTGTGCGTCCGGCACCTCCTCGTGGTCGAGCGGCAGGGCCGACGCGACCACGCGTCTCGTCGCGGCGATCCGGTCGCCGTCGTTCTGATCGCCGCCCGGGCCCTCGCCGCTCATGCGCTCGCCAAGGTCTTCGCCATCTCCTCGGTCGACGCCCCGCTGCGGCGGAGCACGAACCCGACGACGGCGAGGGCCACCAGGGTGAGGACGAACATGACCGCGGAGACCGCGGCGATCTCGGGGCGGAGGCCGACGCGCAGCGAGCTGAAGATGTACACCGGCCACGGGGTCGAGCCCGGGACCTGTACGAAGCTCGACACGATCGTGTTGTCGAGGCTGAGCGTGAACGACATGAGCGCCCCGGCCCAGATCGCGGGGCTCGCGACCGGGAGGGTGATCTGCCAGAATCGCTTCAGCGGCGGCGCGTAGAGGTCGGCGGCCGCCTCCTCCAGTGCCTCGTCCATGCCCTGCATCCGGGCGCGGACGATGAAGGTCACCACCGCCACCGAGAGCACGGCGTGGGCGACGACGAGGCGCACCATGCCGTTGCTGAAGATGCCGATGCCGAAGTCGGTGCCGAGGCTCACGAACCACGGCAGCATCGAGACGGCGTCGACGATCTCCGGGGTGAACAGTGTGATCGACAGCAGCAGCGTGGCCCACAGCACCCAGGAGGTCTTCGCCTTCGACCGCGCGAGCGCCAGTCCGCCGAGCGTGCCGAGGATCGTGGACAGCAGCGCGGCCCCGACCGCGGCCTCCAGCGACGTGATCACGGAAGAGCGGATGACGGGGCTCGCCCAGGCGGCCGCATAGGCGTCGAAGCCGAAGCCCTGCCACGTGGCCAGCAGTCGGCCGGTGTTGAACGAGTACGCCAGCATCACCAGGATCGGCAGGAACAGGAAGGCGAACACGAGGATGCCCCAGACGGTGAGGCCGATGCGCACGCCGTCGGGCCGGCGTCGGCGGCGCACCGGGCGGCGCGGGTTCGTGCCGGCCTCGGTGCGGACGGCGAGCATGGCCTCCGTCGCGGTCGGTGTCGTCATGCGCCCGCTCCCTTCGTGAGCACGACCCGGCGCGATCGCCGCACCAGGTACCGGATGAGGAGGGCGACGCCACCGACGATGACGACGGCCGCCGCGATGAACAGCATCAGCAGGACCGCCATGGCCGAGCCCAGTGCCCAGTTCTGCGCCGTGTTGAACTGACTGGCGACCAGCTGACCGACCATGTTGCCCTGTGCGCCGCCGAGCACGGAGGCGGTGACGTAGTCGCCCATCAGCGGGATGAACACCAACAGACAGCCCGACGCGATCCCGGGGGCCGCCAGGGGCAGCGTGACCTGGAGGAACGTGCGCACACGGTTGGCGCCGAGGTCGGCGCTCGCCTCGCGCAACGGCTGGCCGGCGCGGTCCATCGCCACGTACAGCGGCAGGATCATCAGCGGCAGGTAGTTGTAGACGACACCGAGCTGCACGGCGGCCTGGGTGTAGAGCACGTTCAGGTCGCCGTGGATGATCCCGAGGGCCTGCAGCGCGTCGGACAGGAATCCCTGCGGCGACAGCACGATCTGCCAGCCCAGGGTCCGTACCAGGAAGTTCGTCCAGAACGGCACCAGGACGAGTGCGAGCGCGAGCGCCCGATACTGCGGGCGCAGCTTCACGGCCAGCCAATACGCGAAGGGCACCCCGATCACGAGGCAGATCGCTGTGCCGACCAGCCCGATCCGCAGCGTGTTGACGAAGGTGCCGAGGAACGTCGCGTCCAGCGCCTCGCCGTAGCGGTCGAACGAGAGCTTGTCGTTGGCGTGGGCGGAGAAGAGGTCCGGCTTGTAGCCGAAGCTGTACCAGAGCACGAGGGCCAGCGGCACGATGAAGAAGAACAGCACGAACGCCCAGGTCGGGAACCCGGCGATCGTGGTGCCCGAGAGCCGGGTGCGCAGCCGGCGGCGCTGCGGGCCGGGCGTCGATCCGGAGCCGGTCGCCGTGCGGTCCCCGGCACGGGATGCGGTCGCTGTCGCGGTCATCAGGAGCCTGCCTTCGCCATCATGCGGTTCACGATCGACACCAGCCGCTCGGCCGCGCCGTTGAGCTCGGCCGGGGTCAGGCGCGCGATCACGTCGTCGGACGGGAACACCAGCTCCGGCAGCGCGAAGTCCTCGCTCTGCGCGCGCTCGCGGAGCCCCTTCACCCCGGTCGAGTACCCGATGTAGTCGACCTCCCGGTACGACGCGTCCGGTTCGAGGATCGCGTCGATGAACGCGCAGGCGGCATCGGGATGCTGCGCGCCCGTCGCGATCGCCCAGGTGTCCATCCACAGGTTCGCGGTCGGCGTCGGGTAGACGAACGTCCAGTTCTTGGGGATCGTGTCCGTGGCGAGCATCCCCTGCCGGGCGTCCCCGTTGAACGCCTGGCAGAGGGCGAACGTGCCCTCGGGGATGCCGCTGGTGACGGCCGTGGAGTTGAACGCCTTGATGTGCGGGGCGAGCGTGTTCACGAGGTAGTCCTCGGCGGCCTCGAGGTCGGCCTTCTTCGTCGTGTTGGGGTCGATGCCGTTGGCCGCGAAGTACATGCTGGCGACCTCCCACGGATCCTCCAGCACGGCGACGTTCTTGCTCGCCTCCTTCTGGGCGGCGTCGAGGAAGTCGGCCCACGAGGTCATCGGCCGCTGGATCACATCGGTGTTGTATGCGAACCCGGTGGTGCCCCAGTCCTTGCAGACCGAATAGACGTTGCCGCGGTCCCACGACTGGTCGAGATAGTGCGGGTCGATGTTGCCCAGGTTGCGCAGCCGGGAGTGGTCGAGCTTCTGCAGGAGCCCGTTCGCCGACATCATCGGGATGTAGCTGCCGGTCGGCACGACGATGTCGTAGCCGCTCGTGCCACGGGTGGCGCCGAGCTTGGCGATCATCTCCTCGTTGGAGCCGTAGCTGTCGAGCTGGACGGTGACGCCGTGCTTCTTCTGGAAGGACGTGATGTTCGACGGATCGTCGTAGTCGCCCCAGCTGTACACGTTGAGCTGGCTCTCGAGCTTCCCGTCGGGCGCGACGGAGGCGCCGAAGGCCGTCTCCCGCGTGCAGGCGGTGAGCGCGAGCCCGGCCGCGGTCACGGCGAAGCCGCCGAGCAGCGCACGTCGCGTGATGCGGGCGGCTCCGGCCTCGGGGATCAGCGCGACGACGTCGGCGGCGCTGCTCGCGCGGCCGTCGCGGCGGGTGCGCCGCATCTCAGGCGGCCTCGGCGTCGGTGTCCGCACCGGCCGCGGCGTCGGCGGGGAAGACGTGCAGGTCGCCGTCGGCCCAGCCGCACCACACCGGGTCTCCGGTGCTCAGCTGCTCCACCTGGCTCGGCGGTCGCCGCGAGAGCAGTTCGACCCCGGCCGCGGTCACGACCACGTACTGGATCACATCGCCGAGGAAGGAGATGCCGGCGAGGGTCCCCTGCACGGCCGTGCCGTCGGGTCGTTCCCGGCCGACGGTGACGGCCTCGGCGCGGACGGCGACCCGCACCCGGTCGCCGCTGCGGGCGTCCGACCCGGCCGCCGAGCCCACCCGGCCGTCGGCGGCGTGCAGCGAGGCGTCCGGCTGCACGGTCGCCTCGATGAAGTTCTGCTTGCCGATGAAGCCGGCGACGAACGCGTTCGCGGGGGACAGGTACACCGCCTCCGTCGACCCGATCTGCTGCACGGCGCCGCCCTGCATCACGACGATGCGGTCGCTCATCGAGAGCGCCTCCTGCTGGTCGTGGGTCACGAACACGAAGGTGATGCCGAGCTGGCGCTGCAACAGCTTCAGCTCGATCTGCATCTCCTCGCGCAGCTTGCGGTCGAGGGCGGACATCGGCTCGTCCAGCAGCAGCACCCGCGGCCGATTGACGAGCGCGCGAGCCAGGGCGACACGCTGCTGCTGGCCGCCGGAGAGCTTCTGCGGGCTCCGGTCGGCGAAGGATCCCATCCGGGAGAGCTCCAGGGCGTCCCGCACCCGTTCGGCGATCTCCGAGCGCGGCACCCGCTTCTGCCGCAGGCCGTAGGCGACGTTCTCGGCGACGGTCATGTGCGGGAACAGCGCGTAGGACTGGAAGACCGTGTTGACCGGTCGCTTGTGCGGTGGCGTGTCGATGACGCTCGTCCCGCCGACCGCGATGTCGCCCGCGTCGGGATGTTCGAACCCGGCGATCATGCGCAGCAGGGTGGTCTTGCCGCAGCCGGACGGCCCCAGGAGCGAGATGAACTCCCCGCTGCGCACGTCCAGGTCGATGTGGTCGACCGCGGTCTGCGATCCGAACAGCTTGGTGACCCCGCGCAGCTGCACGGAGCCGTCGGAGGCCGGTGGGGTGGACGTCATCGTCGGTGTTCTCCTCGTGGTCGGGCGGAGGCGGTGGGCGAGGTGCTCAGCTGTCGAAGCCGAGCCCCACCGCATCCAGGGTCTTCAGGAACAGGTTGCGCTTGCCGTCGTTGTGATCCGCGCGGTCCAGCGACAGCCGGGTCAGGTTGATGCCGAGGGAGGCCGCGGGCTCGGGGGGGAAGGGCAGCGGTCGGCTCTTCACCATCGCGAGCTCGGTGCGCTCTGTGCGGCGGCCGGCGAGCAGGTCGAGCATGACCTGCGCACCGAAATGCGTCGCGGCGACGCCGAGCCCGGTGTAGCCCGTCGCGTAGGCGACCCGGCCGCCGCGAGCGGATCCGAAGAAGGCGCAGAACCGGCTGCAGGTGTCGATCGCGCCGGCCCACTTGTTCGTGAACCGCACCCCCTCCAACTGCGGGAAGGTGGTGAAGAAGTGGCTCGCGAGGCGGGAGAAGGTCTCGGGACGGTTCTCGTACTCCTCGCGCACCCGTCCGCCGTAGTGGTAGATCGCGTCGTAGCCGCCGAACAGGATGCGGTTGTCCGCCGAGAGCCGGTAGTAGTGGAACTGGTTGGCCGAGTCACCGAGGCCCTGCCGCCCGCTCCAGCCGATGGAGGCGAGCTGGGCATCCGACAGCGGCTCGGTCATCAGCACGTAGTCGTACACCGGCACCGTCTGCAGCCGGTTGCGCTTCAGCAGGCTCGGGAAGACGTTGGTCGCCAGCGCGGTGCGCTCCGCACGGACGATGCCGCCGGGGGTCTCGAGGGTGGTTCCGTCGCCGATGCTCTCCACCGGCGAGTGCTCGAAGATCTCGACCCCGAGGTCGGTGCAGGCCCGGGCCAGCGCGCGGGCGAGCTTCGCCGGATGCACCAGCGATGAGTCGGCGGTGCGCAGGAGGCCGGCCAGGTAGCTGGGGGAGTGGACCTCGGCGCGCACCGCCTCGGTGTCGAGGAAGACGGCGTGCTCGCCGTCGGCGGCCTCCCGTAGCCACTCCACCTGGTGCGGTTCGGTGGCGAGATCGATGGCGCCGTTGCGCTCGAAGTCGGCGTCGAGCCCGAGCTCCGCGATGGTGGCCTCGATCTCGTCGAGGTTCTGCATCCCGAGCCGCTGGAGCTGGTCGAACTCCTGCGGGAAGCGGTTGAGGCCGTTGTCGTCGCCGTGGGTCAGGCTGGCCTCGCAGAAGCCGCCGTTGCGTCCGGAGGCCGCCCAGCCGATCCGGCGCGCTTCCAGCAGCACCACCCGGGCCGCCGGGTTCTCGCGCTTGGCGAGGAGCGCCGTCCACAGCCCGGAGTATCCGCCGCCGACGACCGCGAGGTCGCACGAGAGGTCTCCAGAGAGCGTGGGGTAGGAATCGCCGGGAGCGTCCTCGAGCCAGAACACCGCCTGCCGGGTGCCCGCGAGCGCGTGCCGCACCACCGACGCGTCCGGTCGGCTTCGTTCGAATACGGTACTGCCCACGTCACACGCGCCTCTCTGCCGGGTTTGTGACATTCTGCCCCCTGCCCATGGGCCACGTCGACGGATTCCGTACCGAATCGGCCGCTATTCCATGCATTTCGTCCGATGGCCTCGCGAGCGCTCGGTGGCCGCCCACCTGCCGGGGGTCGCATCCTGTCGCTCTGCGGGCGCCCGAGCGACAGGATGCGACCCGGGAGGGAAGCTGCTCACGCCGGGGCGTGCCGCTCCAGGAAGTCGTAGACCTCGGTCGAGTCCACGCCGGGGAACGTCCCCGTCGGCAGGGCGGCGAGCAGGGACGTCGGTGTGCGGGCGGCCGGCCAGGCCTGGCCTTCCCACCGCTCCGCGAGCGTTCCGGAGGGGCGGCGGCAGCAGCTCTCGTCCGGGCAACGCGACACCGCGCGATGCGGGGTCTCCCGGCCGCGGAACCACTTCACGTGGGCGAACGGGACCCCCACGCTGACGGAGTAGTCGCCCTCCTTGGCCTTCTCGATGCGGGAGGTGCACCAGTACGTCCCGCGCGGGGTGTCCGTGTACTGGTAATACGGGCTGAACCGATCCTCCACGTCGAACACGGTGCGAGCGGTCCAGCTGCGGCAGACCGGCGTGCCCTCGATGGCGCCGAGCGCGTCGGAGGGGAAGGCGACCGAGTCGTTCTCGTACGCCTTGATGATGGTGCCCGACTCGTGCACCTTCATGAAGTGCACCGGGATGCCCAGACGTGCGGTCGCGAGGTTGGTGAAGCGGTGCGCGGCGGTCTCGTACGAGACGGCGAACGCGTCGCGCAGATCCTCCATCGAGAGGCGACGGAAGTTCTTGGCCTCGGTGAGGACGGCCACGGCGTCCTTCTCGGGCAGCAGCAGGGCGGCGGTCAGGTAGTTGGTCTCGATGCGCTGCCGCAGAAATTCGGCGTAGTTTCCGGGTTCGTCGTGCCCGAGCAGTTGCGAGGCGAACGCCTGCAGGATCGGTGAGCGGGAGTCGCGGGAGGCCGACTGCTCGGTCGGCAGGTAGATGCGGCCGTTGCGTTTGTCGGTCACCGAGCGGGTGGAGTGCGGCAGGTCCGCCACGTAGTGCAGGGAGAAGCCGAGATGGTCGGCCATCTCGGCAACGGTCCGCTGCGAGACCGGCCCACCGGTGTGGCCGACGGCGGCGAGCAGCTCGGCGGCGATCGCCTCGAGCTCCGCGAAATAGTTGTCGCGCGCGCGCATCGTCGCGCGCAGTTCGGCATTCGCCCGGCGCGCCTCCTCCGGGGTGGCGGCGCGCTCCCGGTGTAGGCGCTCCACCTCCTGGTGCAGCGCCAGGATCGCCCGGAGGGTGGCGTCGGGGACGGCTTTGGACACACGCACCGGGTCGATCCCGAGGGCGCCGAACACGGTGCCGCGCTGCGCCCGCTCCACGGCGATCTCGAGCGCCGCCCGCTCGTCCGGCGCCTCCGGTGCGAGGAGGTCGTCGACCGTGACGCCGAGCGCCGAGGCGATGGCGCGCAGCTGCGGCAGGCGCGGCTCGCGGTTGCCGTTCTCGATGGTGGAGACCTGCGAGGGCGCGCGGTCGATCGCCGCGGCCAGAGCCTCCAGCGTCATCCCGCGTCGCGTGCGTGCCGCGCGGATGCGCCGCCCGAGGGTGAGCGCGTCCGCCGCCAGGTCGTCGTCGACCGTGTCTGTCATGCAGGCCATGGTGACACCGCTGCGAAGTTCTGGCAAACAGAAGAACCGCCGGATTTCTGTCGACGGATCCGATCGAGACCGATCGTGGCGGTCGCAGGATCGTCTCAACCGATCCGACCGATGGAGGTCACGATGAGCACCGCAGACCACCCCGAGCACCGCCCCGGCGACACGACGCAGACCGCCGCCGCGCTGCAACTGGAATGGGACGCCGACCCGCGCTGGTCCGGCATCCGCCGCGACTACACCGCCGCCGATGTCGTCGCCCTGCGCGGTCCCGTCCGCGAGGAGCAGACGCTCGCCCGCCGCGGTGCCGAGCGGCTCTGGGAGCTGATCCAGCGCGACGGCAGCGGTCCCGACGCGCGGTGGGTCGCCGCCCTGGGCGCGTTGACCGGCAACCAGGCCGTGCAGCAGGTGCGCGCCGGGCTCGAGGCCGTCTATCTCTCCGGCTGGCAGGTCGCGGCCGACGCGAACCTCTCCGGCCAGACCTACCCCGACCAGAGCCTGTACCCGGCCAACTCCGTCCCCGCCGTCGTGCGCCGCATCAACAACGCGCTGCTGCGGGCGGGGCAGGTCGAGGGCGTCGACGGCGCCGTGTCCGACTGGATGGCGCCGATCGTCGCCGACGCGGAGGCCGGGTTCGGCGGACCGCTCAACGCGTACGAGCTGATGCACGGGATGATCCAGGCCGGCGCCGCGGGCGTGCACTGGGAGGACCAGCTCGCGAGCGAGAAGAAGTGCGGGCACATGGGCGGCAAGGTGCTCGTCCCGACCGGGCAGCACATCCGCACGCTCAACGCCGCACGGCTCGCCGCCGATGTCGCGGGCGTCCCCACCATCGTCATCGCCCGCACGGACTCGCTCGCCGCGACGCTGCTGACGAGCGACCACGATGAGCGCGACCGTCCCTTCCTCACCGGCACCCGCACCGCGGAGGGCTTCTACGAGGTGACGAACGGCATCGACCCCGTGATCGCCCGCGGGCTGGCGTACGCGCCGTACGCCGACCTCCTCTGGGTGGAGTCGGCCGAGCCCGACCTGGAGCTGGCGCGCCGCTTCGCCGAGGCGGTGCACGCCGAGCACCCGGGCAAGAAGCTCGCCTACAACTGCTCGCCGTCGTTCAACTGGCGCTCGCACCTCGACGACGAGACGATCGCGCGCTTCCAGCGGGAGCTCGCGGCGATGGGATACGCCTTCCAGTTCATCACGCTGGCCGGCTTCCACGCCCTCAACCACTCGATGTACACGCTCGCCCGCGACTACGCGTCGCGGCAGATGAGCGCCTACGTCGACCTCCAGGAGGCCGAGTTCGCCTCCGAGGCCGACGGCTACACCGCCACCCGCCACCAGCGGGAGGTCGGCACCGGCTACTTCGACCGCGTCGCGACCGCGCTCAACCCCGACAGCGCCACCCTCGCCCTCGTGGGATCCACCGAACAGCACCAGTTCTGACCCCCCAACCCCCCACCTCCCCAGCCATCGCTTCCGGAGTTCGGTACGCCGACACGCGGTACAAGGCGTACACAACTCCGGAACGGATGGCGGGCGGCGGGGGACTGACCAAGGAGACACGACCATGATCGAGATCACCGGTCCGACCGTTCCCGGCTCGGACGACATCCTGACCCCGGAAGCCCTGAGCTTCCTCGACCACCTGCACCAGGCGTTCGCCGCTCGCCGGCAGGAACTGCTCGCCGAGCGCCAGCGGCACCGCGGCGAGGCCGGCAACGGCCGCGACCCGCGGTTCCTGAGCGCGACGGCCGCCATCCGCGAGGACCCGGACTGGCGCGTCGCCGGGGCCGGCCCCGGCCTCGACGACCGCCGCGTGGAGATCACCGGTCCGACCGACCCGAAGATGGCGATCAACGCGCTCAACTCCGGGGCCCGCGTGTGGCTCGCCGACCAGGAGGACGCCACGAGCCCGACGTGGACCAACGTCGTCGGCGGTCAGCGCACCCTGCGCGACGCCGTGCGCGGCGAGCTGGAGTTCACGAGCCCGGACGGCAGGGAGTACCGCGTCACCACCCCGCTCGAGCACACGCCCACCATCGTCATGCGCCCGCGGGGCTGGCACCTGGTGGAGAAGCACCTCGCCTTCACCGACCGCGCCGGGCGCACCGCCCCCGCGAGCGCCTCCCTGACCGATTTCGGCCTGTACTTCTGGCACAACGCCCAGGCGCTCGTCGACGGCGGCCGGGGCCCGTACTTCTACCTGCCGAAGCTCGAGTCGCATCGCGAGGCGCGGCTCTGGAACGACATCTTCGTCTTCGCGCAGCAGCGCATCGGGATGCCCGTCGGCACCGTCCGTGCGACCGTGCTGATCGAGACGATCCCGGCCGCCTTCGAGATGGAGGAGATCCTCTACGAGCTGCGCGACCATTGCGCCGGGCTGAACGCCGGCCGCTGGGACTACATCTTCTCGATCATCAAGACCTTCCTCGGCCGCGGCCGCCGGTTCGCGTTCGGCGACCGGGACCGGATCACGATGACCGTCCCGTTCATGCGCGCCTACACCGAGCTGCTCGTCGCGACTTGCCACAAGCGCGGCGCGCACGCCATCGGCGGCATGAGCGCGTTCATCCCGAACCGCCGCGACCCGGAGGCCACCGAGCGGGCGCTCGCCAAGGTCGCCGACGACAAGCGGCGCGAGGCCGGCGACGGCTTCGACGGCACCTGGGTCGCCCACCCGGACCTCATCCCGACGGCCCTGGCCGAGTTCGACGCTGTGTTGGGCGAAAAGCCGAACCAGCTGGAGCGGCAGCGTCCCGACGTGCACGTCACGGCGGACGACCTGCTCGATGTGACGACCGCCGACAGCACGGTCACCGACGCCGGAGTGCGCTCGAACGTCTCCGTCGCCCTCCGCTACATCGAGGCCTGGCTGGGCGGCACCGGCGCGGTCGCCATCGACGGGCTGATGGAGGATGCGGCGACAGCCGAGATCTCCCGCTCCCTGCTGCGCCAGTGGATCGACAACCGGGTCACGACCCAGGAGGGCACCCCGGTCGACCGGGCACTCGTCGAGCGGATCCTCGCCGAGGAGCTCGGCCGGTTGCGCACCCCGGAGGGCGACGACCGCTACGAGGAGGCCGCCGGCATCCTGCGCGAGGTCTCCCTCGGTGAGGAGTTCCCGACCTTCCTCACCATCCCGGCCTACGCCCGCCACCTCGTGGACGCTCCGGAGCCCGAGCGGCTGGCGCTCGCGGGCTGACGGCGCCGCGCCACTCAGGGGTGGTGCTCGAGGACTCCTTCGAGCACCACCCCGTGGTTGTGCGCGTCGCGAGCGCCGACCAGCAGGGTGACGACGGGGTGCTCGCGGGCGAGCTCGCGCAGCTGCGCCACGGCGGGATTGTCGGCGAGCTCGGCCTCGTACCGGGCGCGGAACTCCTCGAACGGCGGATTCCCCTGGTGGAACCATTGCCGCAGCGCGGTCGACGGCGCCACGTCCTTCAGCCACAGGTCGAGTTCCGCGCGTTCCTTCGAGAGGCCGCGCGGCCACAGCCGGTCGACGAGCACGCGGAAGCCGTCATCGCGGGAGGGTGCGTCGTAGACGCGGCGCACCCGGAAGGCGCCGGCCTGATCCGAAGCCGCGGTCACAGGGGAGCCAGCAGGGCTCCGCGCAACCGGTCGCTGAGCCCGGGCGGGACGTCGACCGCCACCCCCAGTGCCTGGATCGCCCGGCTGAAGTAGTTGCGGGCCGCGGCGGCGAGCGTGATGTCGACGATCTCCCGGTCGGTGAAGCCCAGCTCGCGCAATCGCAGGCTGTCGGCGTCGGTCATGCCGGCGGAATCCGTGCTGATCTTCTCCGCGTACTCCATCATCGCGACGTCGGCCTCGCTCAGATCGGCGTGGCGGTAGTCGCGGGCGATGGCTTCCAGCTCGTCCTCCGGGATGAGCGTCAGCGTCTTGCGCCCGTGCGCGAGACGGCAATGCTCGGAGTGCGCGCCCTGGGCCGCGGCCAGCGTGACCAGTTCGTACCGGCGCACGCCGAGCTGCGCGACGATCGCGCGCACCAGCTGCTCCCACGCCACGTACGCCTCCGGATTCACGGCCATCACCCGGGTGTGCTCGGGAACGTAGCCGACATCGCGCTGGTCGTGCGCATAGATCGCGGCGACGTCTCCGGTCGCCTCGCCCGGTTCGGTGGTCTGGATGATGGACACGGCTGCCTCCTCGTGACGCCCCCGACGCGCCCATGATGCCATCCGTCGCCCATCCCGGCCAGTGCGGAACGGCCGAGGTTCACGTCGTTGCGCTCATTCGGCCCGAATGACGGCAACGACGTGAACTTCGGCGGGGTCAGGCGCCGAGTTCGCGCAGCCGCACGGCGAGCACCGTCCGCAGCGTCTCCGCGCTCAGGGGCACCGCGGGCGGGAAGTGCAGGGTCGCGCCGGTGATGCTGCCCTCGGTCAGCGTCCCGGCCAGCTCGGCGGCGGCAGACGGGCTCATCAGCAGGAGGCTGCAGTCCTTCGCCGTCGCGGAGAGGCCGACCAGTCCCGTGCCGTTCAGCCGGAGGATCGGGACGCGGTAGCTGATGACCTGTTCGACGTCGGGGACGATCGCGAGGATCCGGTCGCGGACGGTCCGGAGCGCGGCGCCGAACGGCTCGCCGATGCGCTCGAGGTACTCCTCGACCGTGTCCGCTTCCACACCTCGCGCCATGCCGCGACCCTAGTCCCGCGGCGTGAGCGGTCGCAACACGCCCTTTTCCGTGACGTTTCGGCGCGGAAAAGGGCGTGTTGTGACGTCTCAGGGTTGCGGCGTCTGCGTGTTGCGACGTGTCAGTGGGCGAAGGCGCCGTCGGAGACGGAGTCGGCGGGTTTGCTGATGAAGAAGGAGCCGACCACGGCGAACAGCGAGATGATCGCCGCGGCGAGGAACGCCACCTTGATGCCGCCGGCGGTCGCGACGTCGAGGGGCGCGCCACCTGCCGTGAGCGCCGCCGTCTGCGCGGACAGCACGGCGACCAGCAGAGCGGTCCCGGCGGCGCCGCCGACCTGCTGCACGGTGCCGACGATCGCGCTGCCGTGCGAGTAGAGGTGCGGAGGGACCGCGCCGAGACCCGCGGTGAACAGCGGTGTGAACATCAGGGCGAGCCCCAGGCTCATCACGACGTGCGCGGCGAGGACGAGCCCGACCGGCGTGTGCTCGCTCACCAGGGTGAGCGACCAGAGCGCGAGGCTCACGAGGATGGAGCCGGGAACGACGAGCACCCGCGGCCCGAACCGGTCGTAGAGCCGGCCGACGAACGGCGCGGCCAGTCCCATCACCAGTCCGCCGGGCAGCAGGAGCAGGCCCGTCGACAGGGTGTCCAGATGCAGCACGTGCTGGAGGTAGAGCGGCAGCACGATGATCACGCCGAACATCGCCGCCGTGCTGATCGCCATCAACACGATCGAGACGGTGAACACGGGGGAGCGGAACGTGCGCAGGTCGAGCAGCGCACGGTCGCGCCGCTGCAGGATCAGCTGGCGCACGATGAAGGTGGTCAGTCCGACCACGCCGATGGCGAGCGAGATCCAGAGCGCCGGACCGGCGCCTCCCGACGCGCCTCCCGATTCGCCGGAGAGGGTCAGCCCGTAGACCAGCCCGCCGAAGCCGAGCGCCGAGAGCACGACGGAGAGGACGTCGATGCGCACCTTCTCGGTCTCGGTCACGTTCTCGACGAAGCGCATGCCGATCAGGAGCATGATCAGAGCGATCGGCAGCACGATCAGGAAGATCCAGCGCCAGGCGAGGTAGTTGAGGATGAAACCGGAGATGGTGGGGCCGATGGCCGGCGCGACCGAGATCACGATCGAGACGTTGCCCATGGTGCGGCCGCGCTTGGCCGGCGGCACCAGCGTCATGAGCGTCGTCATGAGCAGCGGGAGCATCATGGCCGTTCCGGAGGCCTGGATGACGCGGGCGCCGACGAGCACGGCGAAGCCGGGGGCGAGCGCCGCGGTCAGGGTGCCGAGGGAGAACAGCGACATGGCGGTGATGAACATCGCCCGCGTCGTGAACCGCTGCAGCAGGAAGCCGGTGATCGGGATCACGATCGCCATCGTGAGCATGAACGCCGTCGACAGCCACTGGGCGGCGAGCGCGTCGATGTTCAGGTCGTCCATCAGCTTCGGGATGGCGACCGTCATGATCGTCTCGTTGAGGATGACCACGAACGTGGCGGCGAGCAGCAGCCAGATCACCCGGTTGTTGCGGCGTTCGATCCGGGTGGCGTCCGCGGCGGCGGCGCCCTCGACGGTGGCGTCGTTCGCGGCGGCGGATCCGGCGAGGACGGCGGGCACAGGTGAGGTCTGCTCAGTCACCGGTCAACAGTACCGACGACCGGCGACAGCGGGGGTTTCGAACGGGTAAACGATCGCGCCGTTCACTGACCGCGAAACCGGGAATAGATCGGCGCCGTCGGGCGCGGTCCGGTCAGCGGCCCAGCGACTGGACCGCGCGGACGGCCGCGCCGACCGCCGGGGCGACGGCGGCGAGCTCGGTGGCGCCGACCTCCGGCCCCCAGGAGAAGCGGACCGCGGTGCGGGCGAGGTCCTCCGGGTAGCCGAGCGCGAGGAGCACGTGGGAGGCGTCCTCGCTTCCCGCGGCGCACGCGGAGCCGCTGGAGGAGACGACGCCGTGGCGTTCCAGCTCCAGGAGGACGGCCTCGCCGTTGGTGCCCGGGAAGACGAACGAGGCCGTGCCCGGCAGGCGCTGCTGCGGATGGCCGCTGAGCTGCGCACCCGGGGCGGCGTCCAGCACAGCCGCGACGAAGGCGTCCCGGGCGGCCGTCGCGGCGGCGGCGTTGGTCTCGCGGCCCTCGACGGCGAGCCGGGCGGCCGTCGCGAGCGCGACGGCTCCGGCCACGTTCTCGGTGCCCGAGCGCCGGCCGCGCTCCTGGCCGCCACCGTGCAGCACGGGCTCCAGCGGGATGCGGCCCCGCACGAAGAGCGCGCCGATGCCCTTGGGCGCCCCGATCTTGTGGCCCGAGACGCTCAGCGCGTCGACGCCCAGCTCGTGGACGTCGAGCGGCAGCCAGCCGGCCGCCTGGACCGCGTCGGTGTGGAACGGGATCCGGTGCTCGTGGGCGAGCGCGGACAGCCGGGCGATCGGCTGCACCGTGCCGACCTCGTTGTTGGCGAGCATCACGCTCGCGAGCGTGGTGTCGGGACGCAGGGCGGCGGCGAACGCGTCCGGGTCGACGAGCCCCTCCCGGTCGACCGGGACCAGGGTGGCCTCGAAGCCATGGAGGCGCACCAGGGCGTCCACCGACTCCAGCACCGCTTCGTGCTCGATCGGCGTCGTCACGATGTGCCGCCCGCGGGGAGAGGCGAGCGCGATGCCCTTGATCGCGAGGTTGTCCGCTTCCGTGCCGCCGGAGGTGAAGACGACCTCGGAGGCACGGCAGCCGAGCCAGGCCGCGACGGTCGCGCGCGCGTCGGCGAGGGCTCGCGCCGCCGACTCGCCGACCGCGTGATGGCTCGACGGGTTGCCGAAGTCACCGGTCAGGTACGGCCACATGGCCTCCAGCACCTCGCGCCGGACCGCGGAGGTCGCCGCCGCATCGAGGTAGAGGCCGCCGGTCATGACGCCTCGACCACCACGTCCAGTCCGAGGTCGAGCGAGCGGACGCTGTGGGTGAGGGCGCCCGACGAGATGACGTCCACCCCGGTGGCGGCGATCGCCCGGACGGTGTCGAGGCTGACGTTCCCGCTCGCCTCCACGATCGCCCGGCCGGCGACGAGGGCGACGCCCTCGCGCAACTCGTCCAGGGTGAAGTTGTCGAGCATGATCGTGTCCACCCCGGCGGCGAGCACGGGCTCGATCTGGTCGATCCGGTCGACCTCGACCTCCAGGTGCGTCGTGTGCGACAGCTGGGCGCGCACGGCCAGCAGGGCGTCGGTGACGTTCAGCCCGGACTGCGCGGTGAGCACGGCGAGATGGTTGTCCTTCGCCATGACGGCGTCGGAGAGGGAGTAGCGGTGGTTGTGTCCGCCGCCTGCCCGCACGGCGTGGCGCTCGAAGGCGCGCAGACCCGGCGTGGTCTTGCGGGTGTCCACCACGCGCGCGGAGGTGCCGGCGACCTCCCGCACGAAGGCGGCGGTGAACGTGGCGATGCCGCTCATCCGCTGGGCGAAGTTGAGAGCGACGCGCTCGCCCTGCAGGACCGATCGTGCAGGTCCGCTCACCGTGGCGAGGGTGTCGTCGGCGCTGAACTCCTCGCCGTCGGCACGCTCGAGCACGACCTCGACGGCGGGGTCGGTGAGGGTCATCGCAGCGGCGAAGACCTCGCCGCCGGCGAAGGTGCCCGGTTCGCGCGCCACCAGACGCGCCGTGGCATATGCCGTCTCGGGAATGAGCAGCTCGCTGGTCAGGTCGCCCCACGGCGCGTCCTCCACCAGGGCGGCGCGGACGACGGTCTCGATGATCTGGCGGGTCAGCATGCGACGGCGGCTTTCTGCAGGTGTGCGGCCGGCGCCAGGAGCGTGTGGTGCACCGGGCCGGCCGAGGGGAGGGGGAAGTCGGAACGGAAGTGGGCGCCGCGCGATTCCTCGCGCGACAGGGCGGCCTGGACGACGAGGCGGGCGACCTGCAGCAGATCGCGATCCTCGCCCGGTGCGGGGTCGATCGTGGCGGACAGCTCCGCGGCCGCCGCCGTGAGCCCGGCGCGGTCGCGGTGGACACCGGCGGTGTCCCACATCAGGGCGCGGAGCCGCTCCCGGTCGAACCGGATACCGGAAGCGCCGGCACCGTCCGGCACCGCGCCGTCGGTTTCAGCGCCGCCCGATACGGGGGCCGGTGCCGGGGCGGCCGTCGCGGCCTCCGTCAGCCAGGTGGGGGCGGGCTCCCACGGCGACCCGATCGCCTGGACGGCCCGGTGGGCGAAGACCAGGCCTTCGAGCAGGGAGTTGGACGCCAGCCGGTTCGCCCCGTGCGCCCCGGTGCAGGCGACCTCGCCGACCGCGAAGAGGCCGGGCAGCGTCGTGCGGCCGGCGATGTCCGTCGCGACTCCGCCCATCACGTAGTGCGCCGCGGGGGTGACCGGCACCGGTTCGCGGGACCAGTCGATCCCGGCCGCACGGCAGGCGGCGTCGATCGTCGGGAACCGCCGGGCGAGGAACGCGGCACCGAGCGCCGTCGCGTCGAGCACGACCGGGGCTCCGCCCTGGGCCGCCATCTCGATCGCGATGCCGCGGGCGACGATGTCGCGCGGCGCGAGCTCGGCATCCGGGTGCACGTCGACCATGAACCGTTCGCCGCGGGCATTGCGCAGCACGGCCCCCTCCCCGCGCACGGCCTCCGACACCAGGAAGGAGCCGGGGATCGCGAGGGCGGTGGGATGGAACTGGACGAACTCCAGGTCGGCGACGGCGGCACCGGCGCGCCAGGCGGCCGCCACTCCGTCCCCGGTCGCGACGGCCGGGTTGGTGGTGTGCGCGTAGAGCTGGCCGAAGCCTCCGGTCGCGAGCACGACGGCGTCGGCGACGATCTCCCGCCCGGGGTCGTCGCCCGTGCGCACGAGCACGCCGGCGGCGGCCCCGTCGCGCACGACGATCTCCTGCAGGAAGGCGTGCTCCACGATCTCGACGGCGGAGGCCCGCACCGCCGCGACGAGGGCGCGCTCGATCTCGGCGCCGGTGGCGTCGCCGCCGGCGTGGAGCACCCGCGCGCTGGAGTGCGCCGCTTCCAGACCGCGGGCGAGGCCGTCCCCGTCGCGGTCGAACGCGACGCCGAGGGCGATCAGCTCGCGGACGCGCGGTGGGGCGTCGCCGCACAGCGCGTCCACCGCCGCACGCACCCCGAGGCCCGCGCCCGCGCTCAGCGTGTCGGCGACATGGGCCCGGGTGCTGTCGTCGGGAAACAGTGCGGCGGCGATCCCGCCCTGGGCGTACCGGGTGTTGCTCTCGGCGAGGGCGGCCTTCGTGACCAGCACGACGTCGTGGCTCCGCACGGCGCCGAGAGCGGCGACCAGGCCGGCGATCCCGCTGCCGACGACGACCACGCGCGCCATGTCAGGCCGCCATCGTGGTGTCCGGCCGTGCGGCGAGCATCCGCTCCAGCGCGACCCGGGCGGGTTCGGCGACGTCGGCCGGCACGGTCACCTGGTTGTAGACCTCGCCGCGTACCAGGCCCTCCAGCACCCAGGCGAGGTAGCCCGGGTGGATGCGGTACATGGTCGAGCACGGGCACACCACCGCGTCGAGGCAGAAGATCGTGTGCTGCGTGAACTGCGCCGCGAGGCGCTGCACGAGGTTGATCTCGGTGCCGATCGCGAACGTCGAGCCGGCCGGGGCGGCTTGGATGGCCTTGACGATGTAGTCGGTCGAGCCGTACTCGTCGGCCGCATCGACCACGTCCATCGGGCACTCGGGGTGCACGATCACGCGCACGCCGGGGAACTCGGCGCGGGCGTTCTCGATCTGGCCGACCGTGAACCGCTTGTGCACCGAGCAGAACCCGTGCCAGAGGATCACCCGTGCGTCCTGAAGGGTCTGCTCGTCCGTCCCGCCCCACGCCTTGCGGGGGTTCCAGAGCGGCATGTTCTCCAGCGGGACGCCCATCGCCTTGGCGGTGTTGCGGCCGAGGTGCTGGTCGGGGAAGAAGAGGACGCGCTGCCCGCGCTCGAACGCCCACTCGAGCACGGTGGACGCGTTGGACGAGGTGCAGACGATGCCGCCGTGCTCGCCGCAGAACGCCTTGAGCGCCGCCGACGAGTTCATGTACGTCACCGGGATGACCGGCACCCGGCCGTCCGCGTCCGGCTCGGTGCCGTAGAGCTCCTCCAGCTGCTCCCAGCACTCCTGCACGGAATCGAGGTCGGCCATGTCGGCCATCGAGCAGCCGGCGGCGAGGTTGGGGAGGATGACGCGCTGGTCGGGACGCGACACGATGTCCGCCGTCTCGGCCATGAAGTGCACGCCGCAGAAGACGATCGCCTCGGCCTCCGGTCGCGCCTTGGCGGCGTTGGCCAGCTGGAAGGAGTCGCCCACGAAGTCGGCGAACTGCACGACCTCGTCGCGCTGGTAGAAGTGCCCCATCACCGCGACCCGGTCGCCGAGCACCGCCTTGGCGTCGAGGATGCGGGTGTGCAGCTCGTCGGCGCTCGCCGTGCGGTACTCCTCCGGCAGCTCGCCCTGGCGCGGGGTGAGCGCTGGGATGGGATCGGCCATCGAGGCGCCCGGACCGTACGACGGGGGAGCCGAGTCGAAGGTCCACGGCGCCTCGACGAGGTCGGGCGTGCAGGTCTCGCCGGCGACATCGCCGCGGGCGATGAGCTGGATGGTCGTGTCGACCGAGGCGATCGTGGTCATTTCTCTCCTCCGAATGGATACTGCTGGCGCGGCAGGGGGCCCGCGTCGGCGAGGTCGATCGAGTCGTTGTACCGGTACAGGCGCGGGGGCCGGTGGGGCGTGCCGGTGAGATATTCGTCCGTCGCCTCGACCGTGCCGGAGGCTTCGATCGTGCGACGGAAGTTGGCCGGGTCGAGCGCGCGGCCGAGCACGGCCTCGTGCACGGCGCGCAGCTGGGCGAGGGTGAACCGTTCGCCCAGGAAGGCGTGTGCGATGCGGGAGTACTCCATCTTGGTCCGCAGCCGCCAGAGGGCGTACTCGACGATGAGCCGGTGATCGAAGGCCAGCGGCGGCAGATCGTCGGCCGGGAACCAGCGGACGTTCTCGCCCACGCTCGCCCGCTCCGCCTCGTCCGAGCGGACCAGCGCCCAGTAGACGATCGACACGACGCGCTCGCCGGCGGGGGAGCGGGAGGTGTCGCCGAAGGCGTACAGCTGCTCCAGGTAGCGCGGTGTCAGGCCGGTGGTGTCGTTGAGGGTCCGAGCGGCCTCGAACGCGAGGTCCGCCTCGCCGCGCAGCGGACCGCCGGGAAGTGCCCAGTGGCCCTCGAACGGCTCGCGGATCCGGCGGACCAGCGGGAGCCAGACCTGCGGGAGGCCGCCCGTCTCGTCGTCGGTGCGCAACGCGAAGATCACCGTCGAGACGGCGAGGATCGCGCTCGCTCTCGTGTGCTCCGTCGTCATGGCCGCTCCCGGCTGCTGGAAGGGGATCTAAAAGTCATCGTGACTCTAACCTAGAGCCATCTTAGTGTCAGTCGGACCAGAACGCCAACTCGAGGTGAACGGGAGGTGACCCGGGCCGGACTCGGATATGCTGACCCCGACCAACTGAACACAGGGCCGACGAGGCCGATGCGGGAGAGTCGCGCGCGCGAGCGAAGCGACACCGAAGGAGCAATCCTCCCCGACAATCTCTCAGGTACGCGTACCGCATCGGACTGGCCACTCTGAAAAGCAGGACGGCGACCGCCGTCCTCGCCCAAGGTGAAAGCCGACGACGCTCACGACGAGCGCGGCCGGCGAAGCTCTCAGGCCGGATGACAGAGGGGGAGTTCTTCAACGGGGCGGCTCGCCGCTTCCGTTCAGCCCCCGGCCGACGGCCGGCGATCGGAGAACTCATGACCTCGCAGGACGACACCCCGCAGCAGAGCGGACGCACCTCCCCCCTCCACGACGCGCATGCGGCCGCGGGCGCCTCGTTCACGGACTTCGCCGGGTGGCAGATGCCCGTGCGCTACTCGAGCGATCTGGCCGAGCACCACGCCGTGCGCACCGCCGCCGGCCTTTTCGACCTCTCTCACATGGGCGAGATCGTCCTGATCGGCCCGGAGGCCGGGGTCGCGCTCGACTACGCCCTCGCCGGCAAGCTCTCGGCGCTCGCGATCGACCAGGCGCGGTACTCGCTCCTGCTCTCCCGGTCCGGCGGCATCGTCGACGACCTGGTCGTCTACCGCACCGGCGAGGACCGCTACCTGGTGGTCGCCAACGCCGGTAACCGCGAGATCGTCGCCGAGGAGCTGCGTGACCGCACCGCGCCGTTCGACGTCGAGGTCTACGACGAGAGCGACGACATCGCGCTGATCGCCGTGCAGGGCCCGGCCAGTCTCTCGATCCTCCTGGCCACCCCCGGGTTCACGGTGGAGGATGGTGAGTTCGCCGACCGGATCGCGGCGCTCAAGTACTACCGGAGCATCCCGGCCGAGTTCGAGTCGCACCAGGTGCTGATCGCCCGCACCGGCTACACCGGCGAGGACGGCTTCGAGCTGTACCTCGCGCCGGACGAGGCGCGCACCCTCTGGGACGCCCTGCTGGAGGCCGGCGCCGAGCAGGGCCTGGTGCCCGCCGGGCTCGCCAGCCGGGACACCCTGCGCCTGGAGGCCGGGATGCCGCTCTACGGCCACGAGCTCGGCCTCGACACCAAGCCCGCCTCGGCGGGGCTCGGCCGGGTCGTCAACCTCGCGAAGGAGACCGACTTCGTCGGTCGCGCCGCCAGCGAGGAGGGGCCCGACCCGGAGTCCCGCGTGCTCGTCGGCCTGATCGGGGAGGGCAAGCGCGCGGCGCGGGCCGGCTACCCCGTGCTCGCGCCCGGCATCGACGGCGACGACGCCACGATCGGCATCGTCACCTCCGGTGCGCTCTCGCCGACCGTCGGCGTGCCGATCGCGATGGCCTACGTCGCGCCCCGCTACGCCCGACCGGGCACCGAGCTCCACGTCGACGTACGGGGGACCCGCCTGCCGTTCACCGTCGCCGCCCTCCCGTTCTACAGCCGCAAGACCACCTCCCCACGAAAGGACGGCTGACCATGGCCGCAGCACAGGACCTCCAGTACACCGCCGAGCACGAGTGGCTCCTCGTCGAGGGCGATGTCGCGACCGTGGGCATCACGGCCTACGCCGCCGAGAAGCTGGGCGACGTCGTGTTCGTCGAGCTGCCGGCCGTCGGCAGCGCCGTCGCCGCCGGCCGCGTCGTCGGCGAGATCGAGTCGACCAAGTCGGTCGGCGAGCTCTTCGCGCCGGTCGACGGCACCGTCACCGCGGTGAACGACGCCGTCGTCGACGCCCCCGAGCTGGTCAACAGCGACCCGTTCGGCGAGGGATGGCTGGTGAAGGTCTCCTTCACCGAGCTCCCGGCCCTGCTCAGCTACGACGAGTACACCGCCCTCACGGGCGAGTGAGGCGAACCCCCGCACATGACTGAACTCTTCCAGGCGCGTCACATCGGCACCGACGGCGACGCGCAGCGCACCATGCTGTCCGCCCTCGGCGTCGCGCACTCCCGCGATTACGGCTCCGTCGAGGAGGTCGTCGCTGCGGCCGTCCCCGCGGGCATCCGCGTCGATCCGTCGTATCGTCCCGCGCTGCCCTCGCCGGCGAGCGAGCGCGCCGCCCTGCGCGAGTTGCGGGAGCTCGCCGCCCGCAACACGGTCAACCGGTCGCTGATCGGGCTGGGCTACTACGGCACGATCACGCCCGCGGTGATCAAGCGCAACGTGCTCGAGAACCCCGGGTGGTACACGGCCTACACGCCATACCAGCCCGAGATCTCCCAGGGCCGCCTGGAGGCGCTGATCAACTTCCAGACGATGGTCGCCGACCTCACCGGCCTCGACACCGCCAACGCGTCGATGCTCGACGAGGGCACGGCCGTGGTCGAAGGGATGCTGCTGGCGCGCCGCGCCTCCAAGGCCGCCTCGGCGCGCTTCGTCGTCGACGCGGACACCTTCCCGCAGACCCTCGCCCTGCTCCGCAACCGGGCGGAGGCCGTCGGGATCGAGCTCGTCGTGCGCGACCTCGCCTCGACGCCGGCCGACGCGCCCGAGCTGACCGACGCCTTCGGCCTGTTCGTGCAGTACCCGGGCGCCTCCGGTCGGGTCTGGGACCCCTCCGCCGTGATCGCCGCCGCGAAGGCGGCCGGCGCCATCGTCGTGGCCGCCGCCGACCTGCTCGCGCTCACCCAGTTGCGCGCTCCGGGCGAGCTCGGCGCCGACGTCGCCGTGGGCACCAGCCAGCGCTTCGGCGTCCCGATGGGCTTCGGCGGCCCGCACGCCGGGTACATGGCCGTGCGCTCGGGTCTGGAGCGCCAGCTCCCCGGCCGCCTGGTCGGTGTGTCGCAGGACGCCGCGGGCAAGCCCGCCTACCGCCTCACCCTGCAGACGCGTGAGCAGCACATCCGCCGCGAGAAGGCCACCTCCAACATCTGCACCGCGCAGGTGCTGCTGGCCGTCATGGCGGCGATGTACGCCGTCTATCACGGCCCGCAGGGGCTGCGCGCGATCGGCCGGCAGGTGCACCTGACCACGGCCGCCATCGCGGACCTGCTGCGCTCGGCGGGTGCGGAGGTCGTCTCGCGCTCGTACTTCGACACCCTCCAGGTGGTCGTCGACGACGCCGCGACCGTCGTCGCCCGGGCCCACGACCGCGGCCTGCTGCTGCACGCCACGGACGCGGGGCTCGTCTCGCTCAGCGTGGACGAAGAAACCGCCGCCGACCTGCGCGACGGCGCCTTCCCGCTCGCCGACCTGGTCGACGTACTCGGCGGGACGACGGAGGCGCCGCCCGTGCTGGCGCTGCCGGCCGAGGTCGCCTTCGACGACGCGCTGGCCCGCACCTCCGCCTATCTCACGCACCCGGTGTTCAACAGCCACCACTCCGAGACCGCGATGATGCGCTACCTGCGGCAGCTGCAGGACCGCGACTACGCCCTCGACCGCGGGATGATCCCGCTCGGTTCCTGCACCATGAAGCTCAACGCCGCCACCGAGATGGAGGCCGTCACCTGGCCCGAGTTCGCAGCGCTGCACCCGTTCGCCCCCGCGGCGGACGTGCAGGGCTCGCTCGCGATCATCGACCAGCTCGAGGCCTGGCTGGCCGACGTCACGGGATACGACACCGTGTCGCTGCAGCCGAACGCGGGCAGCCAGGGCGAGCTCGCCGGGCTGCTGGCGATCCGCGGCTACCACCGCTCGCGCGGCGACGAGCAGCGCACCGTCTGCCTCATCCCGCAGAGCGCACACGGCACGAACGCGGCCTCCGCCGTGCTGGCCGGCATGCGCGTCGTCGTGGTGGCGACCGACGACCTCGGCAACGTGGACCTCGACGACCTGCGCGCCAAGATCGCCGAGAACGCCGACACCCTCGCCGCGCTCATGATCACCTACCCGTCGACCCACGGCGTCTACGAGCACGAGGTCGTCGCGATCACCTCGGCCGTCCACGACGCCGGGGGACAGGTCTACGTCGACGGCGCCAACCTGAACGCCCTGCTCGGCTACGCCCGGTTCGGCGACTTCGGCGGCGACGTCAGCCACCTGAACCTGCACAAGACCTTCTGCATCCCGCACGGCGGCGGCGGTCCCGGCGTCGGACCGGTGGCGGCGAAGGCGCACCTCGCGCCCTTCCTCCCCGGGCACCCGCTCGCCCAGGACGACACCCACGTGCTCGCCGGCGGGGGACGCGTGGAGCACGGCGGCGCACCGGTCTCGGCCGCGCCGTACGGCAGCCCGAGCATCCTCCCGATCAGCTGGGCGTACGTGCGGATGATGGGAGCGGACGGCCTGCGCGACGCCACCGGCGCCGCGGTGCTGGCGGCCAACTACGTCGCCGCACGTCTGCGCGACCACTTCCCGGTGCTCTACTCCGGCGACGCCGGCCTGGTGGCGCACGAGTGCATCCTCGACCTGCGCCCGCTCACCGAACGGACCGGAGTGACGGTGGACGACGTCGCCAAGCGCCTCGTGGACTACGGTTTCCACGCGCCGACGATGTCGTTCCCGGTCGCCGGCACCCTGATGGTCGAGCCGACCGAGAGCGAGGACCTCGCCGAGCTGGACCGCTTCGTCGCGGCGATGGTCGCCATCAAGGCGGAGGCCGACGCCGTGGCCGAGGGAGTCTGGCCGTCCGACGACAACCCGCTGCGCGGGGCCCCGCACACCGCCGAGTCGGTCGTCGCCGCGGACTGGAGCCACCCGTACACCCGCGAACAGGCGGTCTACCCGGTGCCGGGGCTGGTCCGCGGCAAGTACTGGCCGCCGGTGCGCCGCATCGACCAGGCGTACGGCGACCGCAACCTGTTCTGCGCCTGCCCGCCGCCGGAGGCCTTCTCCTGAGCCGCGCCGTCCGCTGAGCCGCTCGTCTGGTGGCCCGTCACGCGAAGATCGACGGCCACCAGGCGACGGCGAGGGGATACCCGACGAACGACACGATGTCGATGACGACATGCGCCACAACCAGCGGCATCGTCCGGCCCCAGCGCGTGTAGCACCAGCCGAACACGACGCCCATGATGGCGTTGCCGATGAAGGGGCCGAAGCCCTGGTAGAGGTGGTAGCTGCCGCGCAGCCCCGCCGCGGCGAGGATGATCGTCCAGCGCCCCCAGCCCAGCTGGCGCAGCCGGGTGAAGAGGTAACCGACGACGATGACCTCCTCCTGCAGGCCGGCCCGCAGCGCCGCGAGCACCAGCACGGGAACCGTCCACCAATGCGTGGTGAGCGAGGACGCCTCCACGGTCACCGTGATCCCCAGCAATCGGGTCAGGGCGAAGAACAGGATGCCGGGGATGCCGATCACCAGGAAGAGCAGGCCGCCGCGCCCCAGGTCGCGCAGGGGCTGCGTCGCGTCCAGGCCGATCCGGCGGAAGCCGCTGCGTCCCGGACGCCAGAGCAGGAAGATCGCCAGGGCGACCGCGAACAGCGGGAACAGGTTGCCGAGCACCTGGTAGAGGAAGTCGAAGACCTCGCGGCTCGACTGGGAGGGGTTGACTTGCGCGACCTGGTCGGCCAACGCCTGCGAGCGCGTACTCTTGTCGATGATGTCGACGATGGAGTAGATCGCGGACTGGCCGAGGGAGAGACCCAGGACGATCGCGATCTCCCACCACAGTCGAGCGCGCCCTGCGCGTTCGACAGGGGCTTCGCCGGACCAGGTCGGTTCGCTGCTCATATGTGCATCCTGCCAGGCGCAGGGCGCGGCGCCGTGAGGCGGGCCGAAGCGTCTGAACCCGCCCGAATCCAGTGGAAGCGCTTGAAATCCTGCGTAGCGCGACGCATTCCGGATGTTTTCGAGCAGAGTGCGCAATAATCCGCCGACTGAGTTACCACTGTGTAACGTTTTCTAGCCTCATTTTGCATTGGCGGCGTGCGCTACCTAGGGTCATTCTTATCGAGCGCGGACCGGGCACTCTCGCATGCCCGTGCCGCGCACACTTCGCACAGGAGGAACATTGCACACCAAGGGAAGAAAGGTCAGGTACGCGGTCAGCGCGGTCGCCATTGCCGGCGTCGCCGCACTCGCCCTCTCCGCCTGCACCACGTCCGGCAGCACCAGCAGCTCGTCGGCTGCCAAGGGCGGCACCGTGACGGTCGCTGTCGTGAACGACTTCACTTCGTTCAACTCGCAGACCCCGCAGGGCAACCTGGACACCAACGGCCAGGTCGGCTACCTGAACGGATCGTACGGAACCGGTTTCCAGTACATCGACAACAACTACAAGATCGTCCACGACGACAAGTTCGGAAAGTTCGAGAAGATCTCGGACGACCCGCTGACCGTCAAGTACACGCTCAACAAGGACGACAAGTGGTCCGACGGCGAGCCCGTCACGGCTGACGACATGGTCCTCGCCTGGGCGATCGCCTCGGGTCACTACGACTCGGCGACCACCGACGACCAGGGCAACGTCACCAAGGGCACGCAGTACTTCTCGATCGCCGGCTCCACCGCGGGCATCGACGCGACCGACTTCCCGACCGTGGGTGACAACAACACCTCGATCACCCTGAAGTACTCCACGCCCTACGTGGACTGGGAGCTCGTCAACCCGATCGCGCAGCCCGCGCACATCGTCGCCAAGAAGGCGGGCCTCTCCTCGGCCGCCGACCTGACGAAGCTGCTCAAGGGCCTGCCGAAGGGCGACACCGCCAACCCGGCCCCGGCCGACCCGACGCTGGAGAAGGCGGCCAAGTTCGTCAACACCGGCTACGACGTGACCGCGTTCCCGACCGACAAGGACCTCCTCGTCTCGTCCGGTCCGTTCGTCGTCTCCTCGTGGACGCCCGGCCAGTCGCTCACCATGGTGCCGAACAAGTACTACGCGGGCGGCCTCAAGGCCAACGTGGACAAGATCGTCTTCCGCATCATCCCGGACGCCAACGCCCAGGTCACCGCTCTGCAGAACGGTGAGGTCGACATCATCAACCCGCAGGCCTCTGCGGACACCATCACCGCTCTCAAGCAGGGCAGCGCGAAGATCCTCACCGGCGCCCAGGCGTCGTACGACCACCTCGACCTGAACTTCGGCTCGCCGGTGTTCGCGGACGCGAAGGTCCGTGAGGCGTTCCTCAAGACCATCCCGCGTCAGCAGATCCTCGACTCGATCGTCACCCCGGTCGACTCGAAGGCCAAGGTCCTGAACTCGCAGATCTTCCTGCCGAACCAGGAGCAGTACGCGGGCAGCGTCAAGCAGAACGGCTCCGACGCGTACGACAAGGTCGACATCGACGGCGCCAAGGCGCTCCTCGCCGGTGCCACCCCGACCGTCCGCATCCTGTACAACACCAACAACCCGAACCGTGTCGACGAGTTCCAGGCGATCTCGACCTCCGCCGCCAAGGCCGGCTTCAAGGTCGTCGACGCCGGCTCGCCGGACTGGAGCAAGCTCCTCCCGGGTGGCGACTACGACGCCTCGCTCTTCGGCTGGATCAGCCCGGGTGCAGGCACCACGCAGCTGCCGCAGGTGTTCTCCACCAACGGTGGCGGCAACTACAACCGCTACACCGGTACGAACGATCTCGCGCTCAAGTCGCAGACCACTCTGGACACCGACGCGCTGACGAAGATCGAGTACCAGATCGACAAGCAGACCTTCGCTGACGCGTACGGCCTGCCGCTGTTCCAGCTGCCGGGCGTCTTCGCGACGACCTCGCGGGTCGACGGCGTGAAGTACAACGGCGGACAGTCCGGTCCGTTCTGGAACTTCTGGGAGTGGTCGGTCAAGTCGACCTCCGCGAAGTAACAGCACCGATAGCGAGAGTGCCCGGGTGAACCCCGGGCACTCTCCTGCGGCGGGGCGTCGGCTTCCGGGTCGGCGCCCCGTATCATGTAGTCGGTGGACGCGATCCGTCCGCCCATCCGAGACGCGCCCAGGCGAGCTGAGCCCCGCCGCCCTACCCGTTCGGCGCGTCCTGTCAGTAAGGGTTCCCCACCTATGGCGAGTTTCATTCTGAGACGCCTTCTGGTCTCAGTACTCATCATCATCGCCGCTTCGTTCCTGATGTACATGCTGGTGGCCTATAGCGCCGACCCGCTCATGGACCTCCGAAGCAGCAATTCTCCGAACAAGCAGGCGCTCATCAACGCCCGCATCCAGCTCCTCGACCTCGACGTGGTCCCGCCGCTGCGCTGGTTGCTGTGGCTGGGCGGCGCCGCCAAGTGCCTCATCCCGTTCGCCAACGCCTGCGACCTCGGGTCCACGGTCTCGAACGCGAAGGTCATCGACATCCTCCCGCAGGCGCTCGGCTCGACCGTCCAGCTCGTGACGGTCGCCCTCATCCTGGCGATCCTCCTCGGTGTGACGATCGGTATCGTCACGGCCCTCCGGCAGTACAGCGGACTCGACAACGTCGTCACGTTCCTCAGCTTCTTCCTGTACTCCCTCCCGGCCTTCCTCGTCGCGGTGCTCCTCAAGGAGTTCGTGGCGATCGGGTTCAACAATTTCCTCGAGCACCCGGTGATCCCGTGGTGGCTGGCGGTGATCATCGGCATCGTGGCCGGATTCATCTGGCAATCGCTCATCGGCGGTGATCGACGCAGGAGGCTGTTGACCTTCGTGATCTCCGGCGTGGCCACCGCAGGTGTGCTGCTGCTGATGTCGGCGTTCAACTGGTTCCTCGAGCCGGGCCTCGGTCCGGTGGTGATGATCCTGCTGGTGGCCGCCGTCGTGATCGGCACGACCGCGCTGATCTCGGGGCTGCAGAGCCGCCGGGCGCTGATCTCGGCGTCGATCAGCGGCGCGATCTCGCTGGTCTGCTACTTCGCCCTGCAGGGACTGTTCTCGGTCTCCACGCCGGCGACGATCGTCATCCTCGCCGTCGTCGCCATCGTGGTGAGCATCGCCATCGGCTGGTTCGTCGGCGGGTACGACCGCGGTCAGAACATCCGGATCGCCGTGATCGTCACGGTCGTCTCCGGCGTCCTGATCCTGGTCGACCGCTTCATGCGCGCGTGGCCGCAGTACTTCCAGGACACCAACGGTCGCCCCATCGCGACGGTCGGCTCCTCGACTCCGGGACTCACCGGTGACATGTGGGAGACGGGTCTCGACACGTTCACCCACCTGCTGCTGCCGACCATTGCGCTGCTGCTGATCTCGTTCGCGTCGTACACCCGGTACTCCCGGGCCGGCATGCTCGAGGTCCTCAACCAGGACTTCATCCGCACCGCGCGTGCCAAGGGCCTGCCGGAGCGCACGGTCATCGTCCGGCACGCGTTCCGCAACATGCTCATCCCGATCACCACCCTCGTGGCGTTCGACGTGGGTGCCCTCCTGGGTGGAGCCATCATCACGGAGCGCGTGTTCGCTATCCCCGGAATGGGTTCGATCTTCGCCGCCGGCCTCAGTCGCGGCGATCTCAACCCCGTGATGGCCTACTTCCTGGTGATCGCGGTCATGGCCATCCTGTTCAACTTCCTCGCGGACCTCGCCTACGCCGCACTCGACCCGAGAGTGAGGGTCCGATAAATGTCTGCTCCTGAAACCCGTATCGCCGACGAGCTCGAGGCGCCGAGCACTCCGCCCGTCAGCCAGGGCAAGCTCATCTGGAAGCGGTTCCTGTCCAACAAGGTCGCCGTCGCCAGCGCGGTCCTGTTCATCCTGATCATCCTGTTCTCGATCTCCGCGATCGGCATCGGTCCGATCCACGGCTGGTGGAAGTACAACTACATCGAGCTGAACGACCAGGTCTCGCAAGGTGCCCCGTCGGCGGAGCACCCGTTCGGCCAGGACCGCATCGGCAAGGACTACTTCGCCCTCACGATGCGCGGCGTGCAGAACTCGGTGCTGGTGATGATCGTGCTCGGGCTCATCGCGAGTGTCGTGGGCGTCGTGGTCGGAGCGGTCGCGGGCTACTTCCGCGGTGTCGTCGACGCCGTCCTGATGCGCATCACCGACGTCTTCATCGTCATCCCGGCGCTCGTCATCGGCTCGGTCGTCGGCCACGCGTTCGGCGGACTCGGGGCGTTCTTCCTGGCCCTGATGCTCGGCTTCTTCTCCTGGATGGGCATCGCCCGACTGGTCCGCGGAGAGTTCCTCTCGCTGCGCGAGCGCGAGTTCGTGGAGGCGGCCCGCGTGGCCGGCGCGTCGGACATGCGGATCATCTTCAAGCACATCCTGCCGAACGCCATCGGCGTCGTCATCGTCTCCTCGACGCTGATCATGGCAGCGGCCATCCTGCTCGAGACGGCGCTGTCGTTCCTCGGCTACGGCATCAAGGCGCCCGACGTCTCGCTCGGCCTGCTGATCAGCTCGAACCAGTCGGCGTTCCAGACCCGGCCGTGGCTGTTCTGGTGGCCCGGCGCGTTCATCGTGACGCTCGCGCTGCTGGTCAACTTCGTCGGCGACGGTCTGCGCGATGCGTTCGACCCGCGCCACCGCCGGTTCAACCTGCGCAAGATGCGCGAGGAGGAGCCGGAGTCCGGTGAGGGCGGAGACGGCCAGCCGAAGACGGGCGCCGCCCTCGCGGAGGACGTGCTGTGACCACCCGCCTCGCCGCCGTGCTCCCGGCCTCCTCAGGCCAGGAGCAGGGCGGCGACCGTGCCGGCCGCCAGCACGACGGCCGCGCACAGCGTCGCAACGTGCCAGCGGCTCGTCACGGGCGCCTCGTCGGCACGGCCCGGCTCGATCGCGCCGGACGCCTGCAGTTCGGCCCAGCGGCGGCGCACCACCTCGGCGGCCGCGCCGGACTCGGTCGACAGCAGGTCGCCGGGGCGGCGGACGCTGGACTCGACGCTCGGTCTGCCCACGCGTCCCTTGGTCTCCTCGCGGGTCGCGCGCAGTGTGCGGCTCGTGCCGGGAGCCGGCGCGGACCACACCGGGAACTTCTTCCCGGGGGTGTACAGGGTCAGCGCGTACTTGGTGTCGACGTGGATGAGCGCCTCCCACGGGATGTGCACGGTCCGCGTCACGTTGACGACGGTCAGCCCGTCACGGTCGACCACGAAGAGCGGCCGCCACAGCATCGCCCAGCCGATGAGCGCGACCAGCGCGCCCGGCACGATGTAGAGCAGACGGGCGTCGCGCACGCTCAGCAGCAGTCCGACGGTCAGGACGGCGGCAGCCGCCCAGATCAGGACGGCAAGGACCCGGTTGAACCGGGAGACGAAAACCTCGCGGTCGGGGGAGGGGACGTAGGGCATGGATCCATGCTCTCATCCCGCCCACAAGGCTTCCCGACACCGACCGCCCCCGAAAGGAACCTCGAATCATGACCGACACCACCCCCGGTCAGGCCGGCGTCGTGACCGACGCCCCCGTCCTGGAGGTCACCGGCCTCTCCGTCGACTTCGGCGTCGACGGCGTGTGGGTCCCCGCGGCCAAGAAACTCACCTACTCGATCAAGGCGGGCGAAGTGCTCGCGATCGTCGGCGAGTCGGGCTCCGGCAAGAGCGCGAGCTCGATGGCGATCCTCGACCTCCTGCCGAAGAACTCGCGCATCCGCGGGTCGATCAAGCTGGAGGGCCGTGAGATCACGGGCCTCTCCCAGCCGCAGATGCGCCGGGTGCGCGGCAACCAGGTCGCCGTGATCTTCCAGGAGCCGATGACGGCCCTGAACCCGGTCTACACGGTCGGCTTCCAGATCGTCGAGACGCTGCGCATCCACTACGGGATGTCGCCGCACGAGGCGAAGGAGCGCGCCCTCGAGCTGCTCCACATGGTGGAGCTGCCGGACCCCGTGAAGGCGTTCAACTCCTACCCGCACCAGCTCTCCGGCGGCCAGCGTCAGCGTGCGATGATCGCCCAGTCGATCTCGTGCGACCCGAAGCTGCTCATCGCCGACGAGCCCACCACCGCGCTCGATGTGACCGTGCAGGCCGAGATCCTGGAGCTGCTGCGCAGCCTCCGCGACCGGCTCGACAGCGCCATCCTGCTCATCACCCACGACATGGGCGTCGTCGCCGACCTGGCCGACAACATCGTCGTGATGCGCAAGGGCGACATCGTCGAAGCCGGCACCGTGGCCGAGGTGTTCGCGGCCCCGAAGCACCCGTACACGATCGCCCTCCTCGACGCGGTGCCGCATCTCGGCCAGCGCGAGGACGAGGAGATCGACACCACGGCGGCCCTCGCCGCCGGCACCGAGAACCCGGACGCCGCGTTCGCCGAGCGGATCCGTGTCAACGAGCGCATCGCCGCAGCCGAGCACGAGAAGTCCGAGATGGACAAGCGGAAGGTCGTCGTCGACTTCGAGAAGGTGTCGATCGAGTACCCGAAGCACGGCCGTGTCCCCGCATTCCGCGCCGCGACCGACATCGACCTGACCATCCACGAGGGCGAGGTCGTCGGCCTGGTGGGCGAGTCGGGCTCCGGCAAGACGACTCTCGGCCGCGCGGCCATCGGCCTCCTGCCCATCCACTCGGGCAAGCTCGTCGTGGCGGGCCAGGACATCAGCACCGCCAAGCGGGACGAGATCCGCAAGCTGCACCGCAACGTCGGCATCGTCTTCCAGGACCCGTCGTCGTCGCTGAACCCGCGTCTGCAGATCTCCGACTCGATCGGCGAGCCGCTGCGGCTGGCCAAGGGGCTCAAGGGCGCGGACCTGGCCAAGGAGGTCGACCGCCTCCTCGACAGCGTCGAGCTGCCGCGCGCCTACCGCAGCCGCTTCCCGCACGAGCTCTCCGGCGGCCAGAAGCAGCGCGTCGGAATCGCGCGTGCCCTGTCGCTCAAGCCGCAGGTGCTGATCGCCGACGAGCCGACCAGCGCGCTGGACGTGTCCGTGCAGGCCCGCGTGCTGGAGCTCATGCAGCAGCTGCAGAAGGAGATGAACTTCGCCTGCCTGTTCATCACCCACGACCTCGCCGTCATCGACGTGCTCGCCGACCGCATCGCGGTCATGCACCACGGCAGCCTGGTCGAGGTCGGCACGCGCGACGAGATCCTGCGCTACCCGAAGGAGGCGTACACCCAGCGCCTCCTGGCCGCGGTCCCGCTGCCCGATCCCGAGCAGCAGCGCGCGCGCCGCGCCCTGCGCCTGGAGCTGCTGGCCGCCGGCTCAGACGAGGCCGTCCCGGTCAACGAGGGCCTGCCGCAGGAGCCCGAGCCGCCGGTGTCCCAGGGGCTGTAGGCTCCCGGCTCCCGCGTACAGAACGCCGCCTCGCTTCGAGCGAGGCGGCGTTCTGCGTGTCCGGTGCAGGACGCATGCCGCGGCCCTGATCCGCTTCTCGCGTGCGGTGGGGGAGGGCGCGACGGGGCGGCGCTGCCGATGCCCGCGCGCCCGGTCGTCGAGGCGTCCTCACACGGGACGCCACCGGCCGCGATGGCTCGACTACGCCTGTCGCCAATATATCAATCCGAGATGGGCAAATAAAGGGTTTCTCGCTAGGATGATGTGAATCCGAGACTTCGAGGCCTGGGGATTCAATGCCGCATCAGGGTGTCGAGAATCGGACGAACACTGCACCTCGCGGCGACGATGCCGTCGCCGCGAATGGAAACACCTGCACCAGGAGGAAATGTGTCCATGAAACATCTCGGCAGGTCGGCGGCAGTACTCGCCGCGGCCTCGGCGCTCGTGCTCACCGGCTGCGCCGACGATCCGTCCGACCCGCCGGCGGCGAGCGCCGCCATCATCGTCGTGAACGGAACGGAGCCGCAGAACCCGCTCGTCCCGACCAACACCAACGAGGTGGGCGGGGGCAAGATCCTCGATTCGATCTTCGCCGGCCTGGTCGCCTACGACGCCGACGGAAAACCCGTCAACGACGTCGCGGAGTCGATCGAGACGGACGACTCGCAGCACTTCGAGATCACGATCACGGGCGATCGGACGTTCACCAACGGAGAGAAGGTGACCGCGAAATCGTTCGTCGACGCCTGGAACTACGGCGCGAAGAAGAGCAACGCGCAACTGTCCAGCTATTTCTTTGAGGACATCGAGGGGTTCGACTACGAGGAGGACAGTGAGCTGACCGGCCTCCGCGTGATCGACGACACGACGTTCACGGTCGACCTGACGTCGAAGGTCTCCGACTTCCCGCTGCGGCTGGGCTACTCGGCGTACTTCCCGCTCCCGAGCGTCGCGCTCGACGACATCAAGGCGTTCGGCGAGCATCCGATCGGCAACGGTCCGTACAAGCTCGCGAGCGACACGGCCTGGAAGCACAACGAGAGCATCGAGCTCGTCACCAACCCCGACTACGACGGGCCGCGCACGCCGAAGAACGGCGGCCTCCGGATCGTGTTCTACGCGTCGCAGGAGTCCGCCTACGCCGACCTGCGCTCCGGCAGCCTGGACGTGCTCGACGCCATCCCGGCATCGGAGCTCGGCACGTACGAGTCCGACCTGGGCGACCGCGCGGTCAACCAGCCGGCCGCCGTCTTCCAGTCGTTCACCATCCCGGAGCGGCTGGCCCACTTCTCCGGCGAGGAGGGAAGGCTGCGACGCCAGGCCATCTCGCTGGCGATCAACCGCCCGGAGATCACCGAGGTGATCTTCAACGGCACCCGCACGCCCGCGAAGGACTTCACTTCGCCGGTCATCCACGGCTGGTCGGCGAAACTGAAGGGCGCCGACGTGCTCGACTTCGACGCGGTCAAAGCCAAACAGCTGTGGGCCGAGGCCGACGCGATCGCGCCGTGGAGCGGGACGTTCGAGATCGCGTACAACGCCGACGGGGGACACCAGGGCTGGGTCGACGCGGTGGCGAACGGCCTCAAGAACACGCTCGGGATCGAAGCGTCGGGCGCACCCTCGCCCACCTTCGCCCAGGTGCGCACGGCCGTGACGCAGCGCACGATCGAGACCGCCTTTCGCACGGGATGGCAGGCGGACTACCCCGGCCTGTTCAACTTCCTCGGACCGATCTACGGCACCAACGCCGGCTCGAACGACGGCGACTACTCGAACCCCGACTTCGACGCCCTCCTGAAGAACGGGCTCTCGGCGACCGACAGCGACGCCGCGAACCAGGACTTCCAGGACGCGCAGGAGATCCTGTTCGCCGATCTGCCGGTGATCCCGCTCTGGTACTCGAACGTCAGCGGCGGATACGCCGAGTCCGTGCAGGGCGTGACGTTCGGCTGGGACTCGGTCCCGCTCTACTACGAGATCACCAAGTCCACCGACTGAACCGATCGGAGGCGGGGCGGCCCGACCGGTCGCCCCGCCTCCACCCATAGAGCCCGGCTCCGCTCCGAGACGGGTCTCCCTGCGGAGACCCGCCTCCGCCCTGTGAAAGGGACCCCATGTCATCCATCCTGCCCACCGGTCGACGCGGATGATCCGCTACATCGGCTTCCGGGTCCTCCAAGCCGTACCCGTGCTGCTGGGGACCACCTTCCTGATCTACTTCATGGTCTTCGCGCTCCCGGGCGACCCGATCGTCGCCCTGTTCGGAGACCGCACGCCGAACGCCTCCGTGCTGGCCGAGCTGCGTGCCCAATACCACCTCGACCAGCCCTTCCTCCTGCAGTACGTGAACTACCTGGGCGGGATCCTGCGAGGCGACTTCGGAACGTCGTTCTCCGGCGAGGCGGTCACCGCGATCCTGGCCCGCACGTTCCCGGTCACCATCCGTCTCGCGCTCATCGCGCTCGTGATCGAGATGGTGCTCGGCATCGGGGTCGGCCTGGTCAGCGGGCTGCGCAAGGGGAAGCTCTTCGACGCCAGCGCGCTGGTGGTGAGCCTGCTCCTCATCTCGGTGCCGATCTTCGTGATCGCCTTCGTGCTCCAATACGTGTTCGGGATCTGGCTGGGCTGGACCCGGCCGACGGTCGGACCCGGCGCCCCCACCCGCGACCTCATCCTGCCCGCCGTCGTCCTCGCGGCGATCAGCTTCGCCCAGATCGTCCGGCTGACCCGCTCCTCCGTGATCGACACGAACGCGATGGACTTCGTGCGCACCGCCGCGGCGAAGGGACTCAGCCGACGGCGGATCGTCCCGGTGCACATCCTCCGCAACTCGCTCATCCCCGTCGTGACCTATCTGGCGACCGATTTCGGCGGCCTGCTCGTCGGCGCGACGGTGACAGAGGGGATCTTCAACGTCCCGGGCGTCGGGCGCACGCTGTACCAGGCCATCATCCGCGGGGAAGGACCGACGGTGGTCTCGTTCGTGACGGTCATGGTCCTGCTGTACCTCGTCGTCAACCTGATCGTCGACCTCCTCTACGCCGTACTCGATCCGAGGATCCGCTATGTCGCATGACGCACCCCCGCCCGCACTCGCATCCGATGCCCCCGCCGCCGAGCACTACGTCGCCCCGGAGGACGAGGTCGAGCTGACCCCCGTCGACGCGGCCGTCGTCGCCGACCGGCCGAGCAACCTCTGGCTCGACGCCTGGCGCGACCTGCGGAGGCGACCGCTGTTCTGGTTCTCCGCGGCGCTCATCGCGGTGATCCTCGCGGTCGCCCTGCTGCCCGGCCTGTTCACACAGGCCGACCCGAACGCCGGCTGCCAGCTCGCCGACAGCAACCGCGGACCGGCGCCCGGCCACCCGCTCGGCTACACCAAACAGGGCTGCGACATCTACGCCCGCATCATCTACGGCACGGCGACCTCGCTGTCGGTCGGCCTGATCTCGACCGTGCTGATGGCCGTGATCGGGATCGTGTTCGGCGCCTTCGCCGGCTACTACGGCGGCTGGCTGGACTCCGTCCTCTCCCGGATCGGCGACATCTTCTTCTCGATCCCGTACATCCTCGCGGCGGTGCTGATCATGTCGGTCTTCGCCCGCTACGCCAACGTCTGGGTCATCTCGCTCGCGATCGGGATCTTCGCGTGGCCGGCCACGGCGCGCGTGCTGAGGGCGGAGATCCTCCGGGTCAAGACCGCCGACTACGTGATGGCCTCCGAAGCGCTCGGCGTCTCCCGGTTCCGCATCCTCCTGCGGCACGTCCTGCCGAACTCCATCGCGCCGGTCATCGTGGTCACCACCCTCTCGCTCGGAGGCGCGATCGTGGCCGAAGCGACGCTGTCGTTCCTGGGCGTGGGGCTCCCGAGCGACGTGATGTCGTGGGGCAACGACATCAACCAGGCGCAGAGCGACCTGCGGACGGCCCCGCAGACCCTCATCTATCCGTCCATCGCGCTGTCGGTCACCGTGCTGAGCTTCATCATGCTCGGCGAAGTCGTCCGCGATGCGCTCGACCCGAAAGCGAGGGCCCGTCGATGACCGCCACGCACCCCACCGCCGCCCCGGATCGCATCGCCGCCGCACCGCCCCTGCTGACCGTCCGCGACCTGCGCGTCGGCTTCACCACCCAGAACGGCACGGTGGCCGCCGTCGACGGGGTGGACCTCACCATCCACCGCGGCGAGACGGTGGCGATCGTGGGGGAGTCGGGCTCCGGCAAATCGACCACCGCGCAAGCGATCATCGGACTGCTCCCCGGCAGCGGGCGCATCCTCGGCGGCTCCATCGCCCTCGACGGCACCGAGCTGACGACGCTCAAGCGCCGCCAACTGGAGGCCGTGCGCGGTCGCGAGATCGGATTCGTGCCACAGGACCCGATGTCGAGCCTCAACCCGGTCTGGAACATCGGGTTCCAGGTGGAGGAGGCGATCCGGGCGAACGGTCTCGCGTCCTCGCGCCGCGAGGCCACCGCGAAAGCCGTGCGCGTGCTCGAGCAGGCCGGGCTCGCCGACGCGAGCACCCGCATGAAGCAGTACCCCCACCAGTTCTCCGGCGGGATGCGGCAACGTGTCCTCATCGGCATCGGGCTGTCGAGCGAACCCGCGCTGTTGATCGCCGACGAACCGACCTCCGCCCTCGACGTGACCGTCCAGAAGGTCGTCCTCGACCACCTGGCCACGCTCACGAGCAGGCTCGGCACCACGGTGCTGCTCATCACGCACGACCTCGGCCTCGCCGCCGAGCGAGCCGACCGCGTCATCGTCATGTACAAGGGCCGGATCGTCGAGGCCGGCCCGAGCCGGGCGATCCTGCAGAATCCGCGCCACCCCTACACGCGCCGCCTGGTCGAGGCCGCTCCCGGAATCGTGACCGACGGCATCCGGGTGAACGATCGCGATCCCGACCCGGCTGGCCCGGTCGCCCCGGCGGGTGCGGCGGCGGTGGTGCCGGCCATCGCGGTCACGGATCTGACCAAGACCTACCGGGTCCGTCGGGGGTCGTTCCTCGCCGAGACCTTCACCGCGGTGGACGCGATCTCGTTCGACGTGCCGCGCGGGACGACCACGGCGCTCGTCGGCGAATCGGGGTCGGGCAAATCGACCGTCGCCAAGATGGTCCTGCGCCTCGAATCGCAGACCAGCGGCCGGGTCGCCGTCGACGGGGTGGACACCGACGGCCTGACCACGCGCGAGGTCTTCGCGCTGCGCCGCCGGATGCAGCCGGTCTTCCAGGACCCGTACGGTTCGCTCGACCCCATCCGGAGCATCGGCACCAGCATCGCCGAGCCGCTCGTCGTGCACCGCGTCGGCGACGGCCGGAGTCGACGGACCCGGGTCCGCGAGCTCCTGGAGCAGGTCGCCCTGCCGGCCGGCTTCGCCTCCCGATATCCGAACGAGCTGTCCGGCGGGCAGCGACAGCGCGTCGCGATCGCGCGCGCCCTGGCGCTGAACCCCGACATCGTGGTGCTGGACGAAGCGGTGTCCGCCCTCGACGTCCTGGTCCAGGAGCAGGTGCTCGATCTGCTCGCCGACCTCCAGCGCGACCTCGGACTCACCTACCTGTTCATCACGCACGACCTCGCCGTGGTGCGCGAGATCGCCGACGACGTCTGCGTCATGCAGCACGGCAGGCTCGTGGAATGCGGCCCGACCGCCGACGTCTTCGTCTCCCCGCAGGAGGACTACACGCGCGCACTGCTGGACGCCATCCCGGGAGCCGCGCTCACGATCTGACGACGGTGTGATATATGACACGGCGACGGGTGGACGCCGTCGGCTGGGATAAGATGGACCGTTCCCCGAAAACCACCTGACGAGAGTCGAGCCCTCACGCATGTCCGAGAACGCCGTCGCCCACCGCGACGATCTGCGCAACGTCGCGATCGTGGCCCACGTCGACCACGGCAAGACCACGCTGGTCGATGCCATGCTGCGCCAGACCAACTCGTTCGGTGACCACGAGCACGTCGAAGAGCGTGCGATGGACTCGAACGAGCTCGAGCGTGAGAAGGGCATCACGATCCTCGCCAAGAACACGGCGATCTCGTACAAGGGCAAGCACGCCACGAACGGCCCGATCACCATCAACGTGATCGACACCCCCGGCCACGCCGACTTCGGCGGCGAGGTCGAGCGCGGCCTCTCCATGGTGGACGGCGTCGTGCTGCTCGTCGACTCCAGCGAGGGACCGCTGCCGCAGACCCGCTTCGTGCTGCGCAAGGCGCTCGAGGCGAACCTGCCGGTCATCCTCGCCGTCAACAAGACCGACCGCGGCGACGCCCGCATCGAGGAGGTCGTGAGCGAGAGCCAGGACCTGCTGCTCGGCCTCGCCAGCGACCTCGCGGACGACGTCCCCGACCTCGACCTCGACGCCATCCTCGACGTGCCCGTCGTGTACGCGTCCGGTCGTGCCGGCGCCGCCAGCCGCAACCAGCCCGCGAACGGCGAGCTGCCCGACAACGACGACCTCGAGCCGCTGTTCGAGGCCATCCTGGAGCACATCCCGGCGCCGTCCTACGACCCCGAGGCCCCGCTGCAGGCGCACGTCACCAACCTCGACGCGTCGCCGTTCCTCGGCCGTCTCGCGCTGCTCCGCATCTTCAACGGCACCCTCAAGAAGGGCCAGACCGTCGCGTGGGTCCGACACGACGGCGACGTGCACAACGTGCGCGTCACCGAGCTGATGATCACCAAGGCGCTCGACCGCTACCCGGCCGAGAGCGCCGGACCCGGTGACATCGTCGCCGTCGCCGGCTTCGCCGACATCATGATCGGCGACACCCTCGCCGACCCCGACGACATCCGCCCACTGCCCGCGATCCACGTCGACGAGCCCGCCATCTCCATGACCATCGGCACGAACACGTCGCCGCTGGTCGGCAAGATCAAGGGGCACAAGCTCACCGCCCGCATGGTGAAGGACCGCCTCGACCGCGAGCTGATCGGCAACGTCTCGCTCCGCGTGCTCGACATCGGCCGCCCCGACGCGTGGGAGGTGCAGGGCCGCGGCGAGCTCGCGCTCGCCATCCTCGTCGAGCAGATGCGTCGCGAGGGCTACGAGCTCACGGTCGGCAAGCCGCAGGTGGTCACCAAGCGCGTCGACGGCAAGCTGCAGGAGCCGTTCGAGCACCTCACGATCGACGCCCCCGAGGAGTACCTCGGCGCGATCACCCAGCTCCTCGCCGCGCGCAAGGGCCGCATGGAGAACATGGCGAACCACGGCACCGGCTGGGTCCGCATGGAGTTCATCGTCCCCTCCCGTGGACTGATCGGCTTCCGCACCGAGTTCCTCACCACCACCCGCGGCACCGGCATCGCGAACGCGATCTCGCACGGCTACGACGAGTGGGCCGGCCAGATCATCACCCGCAGCAACGGCTCCATCGTGGCCGACCGCGCCGGCGTGGTCACCCCGTTCGCGATCATCGCGCTCCAGGAGCGCATGACCTTCTTCGTGAACCCCACCGAGGAGGTGTACGAGGGCATGGTCATCGGCGAGAACTCCCGCGCCGACGACATGGACGTCAACATCACCAAGGAGAAGAAGCTGACGAACATGCGTCAGTCGACCGCCGACAACTTCGAGTCGATGACGCCGTCGCGCCAGCTGACCCTCGAGGAGTGCCTGGAGTTCGCCCGCGAGGACGAGTGCGTGGAGGTGACTCCGGAGGCCGTGCGCATCCGCAAGGTCGAGCTCGACGCCACCGCCCGCGGCCGCGCCGCCGCGCGCCTCAAGCGCCAGGACGCCTGAGCCAGAGCGATCGCAACGGAGGAGATTCCGGCCCACGCGGCCGGAATCTCCTCCGTTGCCGTTAACGGCGCGGCGAGTCGTTCCAGAACTCCTCCGTTGCCCGCACGGCGGTAACGGAGGTGATAGGGCCACAGAACTGCCCGGAAA
>NZ_AYMR01000021.1 GCF_000633535.1 Leifsonia aquatica H1aii
CCCCCGCGACGGCGGCGGCGAGCACTTCGAGCACCGGTCGATACAGCGGCATGGCGATCAGCAGCAGCGCGACGGCGATCTGCCCCCAGTCGTCCTGGATGCGGAGGTTGTGCCCCCAGACCGCGGCGTCGAACAGGCACGCGGCGACCACCGCCAACCCGATCACGGTCACGTGCGACCAGCGGCCGAACGGCGCGAGGCCGGGATGCGTCCGGATGGTCGCGACGACCACGGCGAGCACCAGCACCGCGATGGCCGCGACGGCGAGCGAGGTGGAGCGGAGCTGATCGAGGTGCCAGATCGTGGAGGTGATGGCATACCCGATCGCGGTGGCCCCGATCAGCGGGACGAGGAGCCACGCGGACTGCACCCCCAGCGGGTCGAGTCGTTGCGGCGTCCGTTCGACGGGGACGGAACGCAGCCGCACCATCGTCTCGGTGGGCACTCCGCGCGGCGGCGTCATGAGACGACCTCCGGGGCGCACGGGACGACCATGATCACGGTCGTCCCGACATCGGCGCTGGAATAGACGGTGACGGTCCCTCCGACGCGCGAGATGCGGTCGTGGACGGACTGACGCAGGCCGAGCCGGTCGCCGCCGGTCGAGTCGGGCACGAAACCACGGCCGCTGTCCACGACCATCACGGACAGCGCGTCGTCGCAGATGCTCAGAGCGACCTCGGCCGTGGCGCTGCCGGAATGGCGGATGACGTTGACGAGGCACTGTCGGACGGCGAGTCCGACGGCGCGCAGGGTCGGTTCGTCCAGACGGACGATCGACGACCGGTCGCCGGAGATGTCGACCGCCAGGCCCTCGTCACGCGCGTCCTCGATGGCGCGGTGCAGGTCGCTGCGATACCAGGGGTCGTCGCCGATCGACTCGCTCGGCACGGATTCCGTCAGGGACGGCATCCCGCGCCCGAGCACACCCAGGTCCGCCTCGATGCGCTCCCGAAGACGCTCGGGGAGCGGCCCCGGCTCCGCACGCGAGATGGCCAGAAGCTCGCTGAGCACCGTGTCGTGAGTGTCCGCCGCGAGGTCCCCCACCAGGGATCGCCGCAGGTCGACGAGCCGCACGTCGCGCACGGCCCGGTGGATCGCCGCTTGCGGGCGTCCCCGCGAGCCGCGCGTCAGCCCGTCGAAGGCCAGAACCCCGACCAGGAGCAGGTAGGCACCGAGCGAGATCGCGTCGGTCGTGAATTCCCGTCCGGTCGTGACGGCCGCCAGGAGCACAGCGGCCTCCGCGAGGGCGAAGCCGAGCGACGCCCAGAGGATGCCCGCCAACGCTCCGGTGCCGGTGCCTCCCACCAGCGTCATCGCGACCACCGGGAGTGCGACCACGAACAGGTTCGTGTCCCGGTAGGCCGGGGTGCCGAGGAAGATCGCGACGACGTAGAAGTAGGTGCACACCGTCCCCACCGCGAGATAGGTGATCGTGAGAGCGACCGTGCGCCCGCGCGCGAGCAGGGCGAGCACCGCGAGCAGCGCCACCATCGGGAGGAGCATGAGCAACGTCGACCAGGACGTCCCGCTGACTCCGTTCCCGAACCCCGAGAAGAGCGCGTTCACGAGGGCCGCGACGAGGCAGACGAGCCCGGCCCAGCGGGCAGCCGTCGCGAGTGCCCGGGAGTTCGCGGCCCTCGAGAGGTGGGTGGGCAGGCCGAGAGACACACGACCCCTTTCGAGCGTGCGAGCGATCCGGCCGCAGCCGGAGGGGTCGGATCATCCCGACGCCCTCGGGAATTATGGCATCCGGCGGCCATGCCGTGTACCCCGCATTTGTCGGCATCTTGTACCCCATCGGCCGGTGTCTGCCCTCCCACCCCGCGATGGTCGCCCTGTGTCGCGATGCCGCGTCCGCTCAGAACAGCGTCGGCTGCATCCCCTCCGCGATGAGCGCTGCGCCAACGAGGGACTCCGCATCCGGCGCCGCCTCGCGGACGGTCCCGGGCGCGAGGGCGGGCGGCGACGTGACGACCCTCCGCTCGCCGTCGCCGTCGCGCAGCATCCCGAGAGCGGAGGAGCGGACTCCCCCGGTCAGCGGATCCTCCTCGCCCCGCTGCAGAGCGTGCGCCCGGATGAGCGGCTTGATGCGCGCCGCGAGCCAGGTGCGGTACTCGGCGGGCGCGTACGTCCCCCGGCCGTACATGCTCCGGTACCGCGGGAGGAGTTCGGGATGCTCGCGCGCCAGCCAGAGGTAGTACCACTCCTTCACCCCGGGCTTGAGGTGCAGGGCGGTGTACAGGACGGACGTCGCTCCCGCCTCCTTCGCCTGCCGGAGCGCCTCGTCGAGGTGCTCCTTCGAGTCGGTCAGGTACGGGAGGATCGGCATCAGGAAGACGGAACAGTCCAGCCCGTGCTCGCGCACCGCCGTCACGGTGGCGAGCCGCGCCTTCGTGGATGGGGTTCCCGGCTCGACGGACTGCTGCAGTTCGTCGTCGTAGACCGCGATCGACATCGCGAGGTCGACGGGCACCCGCTTGGCCGCCTCCGCCAGCCGATCGAGGTCGCGTCGCATCAGCGAGCCCTTGGTGAGGATGCTGAACGGGGTACCCGTATCGGCGAGGGCGTCGATGATCCCCGGCATCAGCGCATATCGCCCCTCTGCCCGCTGATACGGGTCGGTGTTGGTGCCGAGCGCCACGGGATGGTGACCCCAACCCGGTCGGGAGAGTTCTCGGCGGAGCACCTCCGCCACATTCACCTTGACGACGATCTCCTGGTCGAAGTCCTTGCCCTGGTCGAGCTCGAGGTAGCTGTGCGTCGGCCGCGCGAAGCAGTAGACGCACGCGTGCGAGCAGCCCCGGTACGGGTTGATCGTCCATCCGAACGGCATCGGGCCGCCCCCGCCGGGGATCTTGTTCAGGGCCGACTTGGCGAGCACCTCGTGGAAGGTGATGCCCGCGAAGTCGGGCGTGCGGACCGAGCGCACGAGATTGTTGAGCCGCGCCAGCCCCGGCAGCGCGGTCGGCGCCTCCGCCGTGAGTTCCTGCCCGCTCCATCTCATGAGTTCATTCGAACATATGTTCGAATGAAGGTCAAGTGGCTCACTCCCCCGGAGCGCCGGTGCGAGGTGGTGATACGGTCGTAGCCGTACGACGACGCGCCCGGGCGGGGGCACCAGGGGGGAGCGCACGTGACCGACGACGCCGAGACGTTCTTCGAGTTGCGCGACGGATTCGATCGTGAAGCGCAGAGCTTCGCCGCCGCGGCCGAGCAGCCGATGCCCTCGACCGCCGCAGACCCGAATGGCGCGATCACGGTCGCCCTCGACGCCGACGGCGGCCCGACCGTCACTCTCTCAGAGCGCTGGCGCGACGACTACGAGCCGGGCGCGCTCGGGGCGGAGATCGTCCGCACGTTCCAGACCCTGGTCGCGGAGCGCACGGCCGGCTGGGCGCAGAACCTCGACGCGTCGTTCGATCAGGAGCGCCGCACCCGGCCCCTGCCCTCCATCGACGACACCCTCGCCGGCCGGCTCCAGGATGCACTCGACGGCGACGAGGACAGCGCGACGGCCGTGACTGGCGTCCTCGAGAACATCCTGGCCCTCCTCGACGACGTCTCGGCCAATATCGATCAGACCTTCGACGCGGCGTTCCAGCGCGGCCGGACCGTGGAGCGCAGTGCGCCGCCCTCCCAGAACCTCGTGGTCGAACTCACCGTGGGCGGAGATCTCGTCGGGATCTCCTTCTCCGAGAGCTGGCTGCAGCGCACCTCGGCTGCGCAGGTCTCGCGCGAGCTCAACGCAGCCATCGCCGAGGCACGCGAACGGAGTTCCGGGGCGCGCGCGGCAGGCCCGCTCGACGGCACCCCGTTGGCCGCGTACCAGCGTTTCATCGACGACCAGGATGCGCTCGTGGCATACCTGCGCGGAAAGGAGTAGGCCATGGATCCGGAGATCGCCCTCAGCTTCGAGGCGCTCAGCAAGGACGCGACGATCTGGGACGCCGCGGCGGACAGTCTCGAGTCGAGCCGGAGCGAACTGTCCGGCATCGAGGTGTACCGCGGGGCGTTCTCCTTCGCGGCGATGGACACGGCCGATGTCTACGCCCAGCTGCACCAGCAGGTCATGACCCTGCTCCAACAGGGCGCCACGGCGACGCGCGACGGGGCGAACGCGCTGCGGGCCGTCCGCGAGGATTTCGAACGCTTCGAGGACATCACGAAGGCCGACCTCTACGCGGTCTGGCAGCCGGTCGTCTGACCGGGGAGGGGACACCATGGACATCGCAGAGCGCGTGCTCGAACTGCTGGAGAAGATCCGGGAGAAGATCGAGGAGATCGGGCGACTCATCAACGCCGTGCTCCGGACGCTGCCGGCCGTGCTCAGCTGGATCGCAGACCGCGTCCGCGACAACTGGAACGACATGCTGGCCAAGATCGGCGAGATGTGGGCATGGTTCGCCGACAAGCTCAGCTACGTCGGCAATCCGTTCACGCTCAACGGGGCCGCGGACGGCTGGAAGCGCGCCGGCAGCCAGGTCGCCCGGATCAACGACACGATCTTCGACGCGAACCTGAGCGTCGACGACCGCTGGACCGGGCGCGCCGCGGAACAGTACAAGCAGTCCATCGAACCGCAACGGCGCGCGAACACCTCGATCATGTCCGACTACGCGGAGAACATCGGCAACGCGCTGAGCGGCCTCGCCGTCGCCATCGCGGTCTTCTGGGGCGCGGTGGTGGCGGCGATCATCGGGCTGCTCGTGGCACTGGCCTCGGCAGCAGTCGCGACCGGCACGATCGTCGGCCTCCCCGCCGCCCCGGTCCTGGTCGCGCTCGGCATCGCCGCCTTCCTCGCCGCCGCGGGCGCAGGCGTCCTCGTGCTGTACGTCTCCGCCGGACAGGCCAAGACGACCATCGGCTCGGCCGGGGCCGGCATCCAGTCCTGGCCGTCGATGGCGTCGTCGTGACGGCCTCCCGCTCGTCGGAACCGTTGTCATCGCGGCGGCCCGGGTTGAACGGAGCCTTGTGCATCGTCATCGGGGTCGTGCTCCTCGCGATGGGCGTCGCCGCATTCGTGGGTGCCGGATACGATCACGCGCTCGTGGGCACGGGGCTCGTCGCCGTGCTGCTCGCGATGATCGCCTTCCTTCTGGGCGGGTTCGGCTTCAGCGTCGGTCGCAGCGCATCGCCTCGATCGGCGACCGGGCCCGTCCTCCTGCTCACGATCCTCGCCGCCGCGATCGGCTTCGTCGGCAACGGCATCACCGCTGTGCTGAGCGCGTTGGAGCCGAGTGTGTTCGGAATCGCGGCGAGCTTCCTGCTGTTCATCCTGGCTCTGAGCCTCGCTCTGCAGGGAGCGATGATCCACGGCGCGGCGAAGACGCGCTGACTCTGCGCGCATCGCCACGCCGTGGGCCGTCACGCGGCGACCAGGGCCAGCTCCTCACCGTTCCAGCGGGCCCGCAGCCAGCGGTCGTGGCTCGCGACCACCACCGCACCCGGGTAGCCTCCGAGCGCCTCCTCGAGCTCGGTCGCGAGCGCGAGCGAGAGGTGGTTCGTCGGCTCGTCCAGCAGGAAGAGGTGCGGCGGCCGGGCGAGGATCAGCGCCAGCGCCAGCCGTCGCTGCTGCCCCACCGAGAGCGCCCCGACGGGACGGTCCAGATCGCGCGGCGCGATCAGGCCGAGCCCGACGAGAGGGATGCTCTCGGCACGCCGCTCCCCCATCGCGGCCGCGTAGACCGTGCGCGGCGAGGCGGACAGGTCGGGGAAACGGACGTCCTGCTCCAGGAGGCCCACCCGCAGACCGCGTCGGCGGCCGACGGAGCCCGCGGTCGGTTCCAACCGGCCCGCCACGGCGGCGAGGAGCGTCGACTTGCCCGCGCCGTTCGCCCCCGTGACCAGCACCCGGGACTGCGGCGCCACGTCGAATGTCGGGACGTCCAGGCGGCCCGGGATGCGCAGCCCGCGCGCGTGCACGAGCAGACCGCCGTCGTCCGCGAGCGGCTGGAACCCCGACGGGATGCCGCCGAATCGCAGGACGGGAGGCGGCTTGCGCACCTGGGTGCGCTCCAGCTCCTCGCGCCGGCCGGTGGCGTTCTTGATCCGCCGGCTGATCTGCTTGTCGAGCGTTCCTCCCTTGAACGACTTCGCGAACTTGTCGTTGTCGCGCACCTTTCCCGACCAGGCGATCGACCGCGCGGTGACGTCCGCGGCGAAGCGGAGCGCCGCCAGCTCGTCCTGCTCGTCGGCGTACTGCTTCTCCCAGCGCGCGCGCTCTGCGGCCTTCGCCGCGAGGTAGTCGCTGTAGCCGCCGCCGAAGGCCACCGGTCCGCCCCGGGCGGGGTCGATGTCGAGCAGACCGGTCGCGACCGCGTCGAGGAACGCGCGATCGTGGCTGGCGAAGAGCACCGGTCCGTTCCACTCGAGGAGCCGCTGTTCCAGGAACGCGGCCGCCGCGTCGTCGAGATGGTTGGTGGGTTCGTCCAGCAGCAGCGCCTCCGGCCGCCCGAGCAGCAGTGCGGCCAGGGCGAATCGACTCCGCTGTCCGCCGGAGACCTCGTCGAGACGCCGGTCGAGCGGGATCCCGCCGACGCCGAGACCGGCGAGCAGTTCGTCGCGGCGCGCGTCGACCGTCCAGATCTCGGAGCGCTCGGCCGCCTCGACGGCACGCTGGTACCGCGTCATCGCGGCGTCACCGCCGTCGGCCAGCGCCCCGGCCGCCTCCTCCAGCTCGCGCTCGGCGGCACGCACCTCGCGGAGCGCGTCCTCGATCAGCGAGCCGAGCGTGTCGGAGCTGCGGAACCGGACCTCCTGCCAGAGGAAGCCGATGGATGCCGGACGAAGGACGGTGCCGGCGTCCGGGGCTTCGACGCCCGCGAGCAGGCGCAGCAGTGTGGATTTCCCCGCGCCGTTCTCACCGATCAGCCCGAGGCGCGAGCCGGGGGCGACGGTGAGCGAGACGTCGGTGAGGATGCGACGCTCGCCGTAGCTGAGCGAGACGCCGTCCGCACGAAGCGGAGTGAGTGTGGTGGATACAGGCATGGAGACCGCCTTCCGAGCGCTCCGGTGAGCCGATTCCCGCCGGGCGTGCTCCGTCGAGAGCGGCGCGTGAGCGCAGTGAACGCGATGACCTGATTCGAGGGTCACCCCACTCTGTCGACGGCGCCTCGGGCGCGGGACGAGAGGAGGTGATCACTTCATAGCGCTAACGACCATAACAGGCCGTCGGTACCGCTGTCCACCCCCGGCTGAGGTGGACGCATACCGTCCGACGCGGACTAGCGGGTCAGATTGAGCGTCGCGGCGGTCTCGGAGAGCACGCGCGCGGCCTCCTCCGGCCGGTCGTTGAGCGTCGTCCCGACCGTCGGGATCAGCTTCTGGATCGTCGGCAGCCACCCGTCGTACCGGTCCGGGAAGCAACGCTTCAGCAGGTCGACCATGATCGGCACGGCTGTGGATGCACCCGGCGACGCGCCGAGCAGCCCGGCGATCGAGCCGTCCTCCGCGGCGACGACCTCGGTGCCGAACTGCAGGACGCCGCCCTTCTTCGCGTCCTTCTTCATCACCTGGACGCGCTGGCCGGCGGTGATGAGCTCCCAGTCCTCGCTTCTGGCGGTGGGCATGAACTCCTGCAGGGCCGTGAGCTTCTTCGCCCGGCTGGCGAGCAGCTCGCCACCCAGGTACTTCATCAGATCGAAGTTGTCGCGGGCGACGGCGAGCATCGGGCCGAGGTTTCCGGCACGGACGGAACCCGGCAGGTCGAACCACGAACCGGTCTTCAGGAACTTGGGGCTGAATCCGGCGTACGGGCCGAAGAGCAGGGACGCCTCGCCGTCGACGACCCGGGTGTCGAGGTGCGGGACCGACATCGGAGGCGCGCCGACCGCGGCCTTGCCGTAGACCTTCGCCTGATGCTGGGCGACGATCTTCGGGTTGCGTGTGCGGAGGAACTGCCCGGAGATCGGGAACCCCCCGAAACCCTTGATCTCGGGGATGCCCGACTTCTGCAGCAGGTGCAGTGCGCCTCCGCCCGCCCCGACGAAGACGAACCGGGCACGGACCTCGTGCGGCGTGTGGCCGACCTGGTGGCGGACCTTGATGCGCCAGAGACCGTCCGTGGTGCGCTTGATGCTGCGCACCCGGTGGTTGAGCGCCAGCTCGGCGCCATTCGCCACGAGGTTGTCGATCAGCGCGCGGGTGAGGGCCCCGAAGTCGACGTCGGTGCCCGAGGTGGACCGCGTCGCGGCGATGCGCTGCTTCGCGTTGCGCTTCTTCGTCAGCAGGGGGGTCCACTCGCCGATGACGGCCGGGTCCTCCGAGAACTCCATGTCGGAGAACAGCGGCTGCTGCTTCAGCGACTCGAAGCGGCGGCGCAGGTAGCGCACGTTGTCGCGCCCCCGCACGAAGGTCATATGCGGCGTCGGGTTGATGAACGTCTCGGGAGCGGGCAGGTCGCCGGAGGCGACGAGGCTCGCCCAGAACTGTCGACTGAGCTGGAACTGCTCGTTGATGCTGATGGCCTTCGCGGGGTCGACGGAACCGTCGGCCGCCTCGGGCATGTAGTTCAGCTCGCAGAGGGCCGCGTGGCCCGTCCCCGCGTTGTTCCAGGGGTTCGAGCTCTCCTGGGCGACCTCGCCCAGGTTCTCGTAGATGCGGATGCTCCAGTCGGGCTGCACGCGCTGCAGGAGTGCGCCGAGCGTCGCGCTCATGATGCCGCCGCCGATGAGGACCACGTCGATGGGAGAATTGCTCACCGTACGATCTTACGGTGCGACCGGAGGCATCCCTTCTCGCTCGCGGGAAAGTGTCTCGATGTCGAGACAACTCGCCTCGGCGGGCGATCCGTCAGCGCACCCGCTCGTAGATCGAGACGAACCGCGCGACGGGGAACGCGGCCACCGTCCTCGCGACCAGCGGGAGGTCGACGTCGTCGAGCGAGCGGAAGCGCACGCAGCTCTTGCCCATGTCGAGCCGCCGTCCCCCGCGCGCCCACTCCCGCCGGAAGCCCTCCTCCTCGGCGGAGTCGCTGTACAGGGCCATGAGGTAGAGCGAGGTGTAGTGCTTCTGCGCGCCGAGGCTCACGTAGGCGAGCGGCTGCCGGTTGTACGTGTCCGGGAAGGTCGCCAACGGGACCACCCAGCCCGGCATCCGCCACTGCACGCCGAGCTCGTAGCCGTCGGGCATCGCCTCGGCGACCGTGTCGAACACCGGCTGGTACACGTCCCGGCGTTTCTGGGGCAGCGCTTCGAGGTACTCGGCGACCTCGGCGGGCAGGTGTTCGGCGCGCATGCGTTCAGGCTAGCGCCCGGCGACGGCCCGGTGCAGGGGCGGCCTCATTCGTGCCGAATGTCCGGAAAGCGTCGCGCTTTCACGACATTCGGCACGAATGTCCGGCGTGGGGTCAGGCCTCGACGGGGGTCGAGAGGCGTTCGGCGACCAGCTCGGCGATCTGCACCGCGTTGAGGGCGGCGCCCTTGCGGAGGTTGTCGTTGCTGATGAAGAGCGCGAGGCCGCGGCCGGCGGGTGCACCCTCGTCCTGACGGATGCGGCCCACGAAGCTCGGGTCCTTGCCCGCGGCTTCGAGCGGGGTCGGGACGTCGGTGAGCACCACACCGGGGGCCGCTGCGAGAAGCTCCTCCGCGCGGGCGGGAGTGATCGGCTCGGCGAACTCGGCGTTGATCGAGAGCGAGTGCCCGGTGAAGACCGGCACGCGCACGCAGGTGCCGCTCACCAGCAGCTCCGGGAGGCCGAGGATCTTGCGGCTCTCGTTGCGGAGCTTCTTCTCCTCGTCCGTCTCGTTCTGGCCGTCGTCGACGATCGAGCCGGCGAGCGGGATCACGTCGAACGCGATCGGGCGGACGTACTTGACCGGCTCCGGGAGCGCGACGGACGAGCCGTCGTGCACGAGCTGGAGCAGGTTCTCGTCGGCGACCGCCGTGCGGACCTGCGTGGCGAGCTCCTCGGCGCCCGCGAGCCCGGAACCGGAGACGGCCTGGTAGGTGCTCACGATGAGGCGCTGGAGGCCGGCCTCCTCGTGCAGGACCTTCAGCACCGGCATCGCGGCCATCGTGGTGCAGTTGGGGTTGGCGATGATGCCCTTGCGCGCGTCGGCGATCGCCTCCGGGTTGACCTCGGAGACCACGAGCGGCACGTCCGGGTCCATGCGCCAGCCGCTCGAGTTGTCGATGACGATGGCACCGGCCTCCGCGAAACGCGGGGCGTGGGCCTTCGAGCCGGTTGCGCCGGCCGAGAACAGGGCGATGTCGACGCCGGAGACGTCCGCCGTGGCGACGTCCTCGACCGTGATCTGCTCCCCGCGGAACGGCAGCGTGGTGCCGGCCGAGCGCGACGAGGCGAAGAAGCGGACGGACGCGGCCGGGAACGCCCGCTCCTCCAGCAGGCGGCGCATCACGCTGCCGACCTGGCCGGTCGCTCCGACGACGGCGATGTTGAGTCCAGTGGTCTCGCTCATGGTGGTGGCCCCTTCGGGTCGATGGTCTTGCACAAACGGAACATGCGGGCCGACGGGCCCATTCCCGGGCGGGCGGCCGAGGGAGGCCGCCCTAGCGGCCGGTGCCGGCGTAGACGATGGCCTTCTCGTCGCCATCGAGGCCGAACGCCGTGTGGATGACGCGGGCGGCCTCGGCGACCGTGTCGGCGCGGGTCACGACCGAGATGCGGATCTCGCTGGTGGAGATCATCTCGATGTTGATGCCGGCGTCGAACAGTGCCTCGAAGAGGCGCGCCGACACTCCGGTGTTGGTCCGCATCCCCGCGCCGACGAGGGCCAGCTTGCCGATCTGGTCGTCGTACTGCAGCGACTGGTAGCCGACCTCGTCCCGTTCCGCGGTGAGGGCGGTCAGCACGCGCTGGCCCTCCGACTTCGGCAGAGTGAAGGAGATGTCGGTGAGGCTGGTGGCCGCCGCCGACACGTTCTGGACGATCATGTCGACGTTGGCGTTGGCCTTGGCGACGATCTTGAAGATCTGCGCGGCCTTGCCCGGCACATCGGGCACGCCGACGACGGTGATCTTCGCCTCGCTCAGATCGGTGGCGACTCCGGAGATGATCGGCTCTTCCACGGTTCCATCCTTCTGCGCGGCGAGGGCCGCTGCTTCTTCGTTGAGGACGTACGTGCCCTCCTTGTTCGAGAACGAGGAGCGCACGTGCAGGGTCACGTTGTGACGGCGGGCGTATTCGACCGCGCGGATGTGCAGGACCTTCGCGCCGGCGGCGGCGAGCTCCAGCATCTCCTCGCTGGTGATGCGGTCGATCTTGCGCGCCAGCGGCACCTGACGGGGGTCGGAGGTGAAGACGCCGTCCACGTCGGTGTAGATCTCGCACACCTCGGCACCGAGCGCGGCGGCGAGGGCGACCGCGGTCGTATCCGAGCCGCCGCGGCCGAGGGTGGTGATGTCGCGGGTGTCGCGGTTGAAGCCCTGGAAGCCGGCGACGATCGCGATGGCGCCTTCGGACAGGGCGTCCTGGATGCGGCCGGGGGTCACGTCGACGATGCGGGCCGAGCCGTGCTGCGCGTCGGTGATCATGCCGGCCTGGCTGCCGGTGAACGAGCGCGCGTCGTAGCCCATGCTCTTGATCGCCATCGCGAGGAGCGCCATCGAGATGCGCTCCCCCGCGGTGAGGAGCATGTCGAGCTCGCGCGGTGCCGGGATCGGGGTGACCTCGTGGGCCAGGTCGACCAGCTCGTCCGTCGTGTCGCCCATCGCGGAGACGGCGACGACGACCTCGTTGCCGGCCTTGCGCGTCTCGACGATGCGCTTGGCGACACGCTTGATGCTCTCGGCATTCGAGACGGACGAACCGCCGAATTTCTGGACGATCAGGGCCACGGACACTCCTGGACTCACGGGTTTTCCATCTTACCGTCCAGGTGCATACCCGGATCCCCATATGACGACGCGGCCAGGAGGGTCGGACGCCGGCCGTCCGGAGCCCGGGTCGAGCGGCTCTGGAGGGTCAGGAGACCTGGCGACGCCCCTCGAACGCGCGGCCCAGGGTGACCTCGTCGGCGTACTCCAGGTCGCCGCCGACGGGGAGTCCGGAGGCGAGCCGGGTGACCCGGATCTCCAGCGTCGTCAGCAGTCGGCTGAGGTAGGTGGCGGTCGCCTCGCCCTCGAGGTTGGGGTCGGTGGCGATGATGACCTCCTGCACCGTGCCGTCGGCGAGGCGCTGCATCAGCTGGCGGATGCGCAGGTCGTCCGGCCCGATGCCGTCGATCGGGCTGATCGCGCCGCCCAGCACGTGGTAGAGGCCGCGGAACTCGCGCGTGCGCTCGATCGCGACGACGTCCTTCGCCTCTTCGACGACGCAGATGAGCTCGGGCGACCGGCGCGGGTCGCGGCAGATCGAGCACGTCTCCTGCTCCGACACGTTGCCGCAGATCGCGCAGAATCGCACCTTGTCGCGCACCTCGAGCAGCACTTCGGCGAGCCGGGTGACGTCGAAGGTCTCGGTCTGCAGAATGTGGAACGCGATGCGCTGCGCCGATTTCGGGCCGATGCCGGGCAGCCGGCCGAGCTCGTCGATCAGCTCTTGGACGATGCCTTCGTACACCGGTTACCTCATCCCCATCGTGGGCGGGGCGTCGATCTCTTCGATGAAGGTCGCACCGAGCAGTTCGCGCACGACGGCCTCGCCGTAGCGCTGCGGCTCCTGGAAGGTGGGGGTGCGCGCGCCGGAGGCCGACGCCGACCGCTGGGCGGCCGCGGGTGCGGCTTCACGCCGGGTCGGTGATGATCCGGGAGCCGCGGGACCGCCCGTTCGCGGCGCCCGGGAGTCGGCGGGCGAGGGGTTCTCGGCACGGTCGGGCCCGACGGCCGGTGCGGCGCCGGGTGCGGGGGTGCTGCGGTCGGACGGCGTGGGCGCGGCGGCCCAGTCGCCCGTCGGCTCGTCGGGCGTCGGAGGCTCGAACGGGGGTTCGGTCTCGTCCGGCGGGACATCGTCGTAGGGGGGCTCGTCGGAGGCCGGAGCAGGAGTCGCGGGCGGCGTCACCGCCTGCGCCTGCCCGCGGGGGCCGTCCTGCGGGGGCGATGGCCGATCCATCGTCGCGACCGGTGCGGGAGCCGTGGCACCCGCACCCGGGATGCTGGCAATGGCCCAGTCAGTGACGGGACCGGACGCCGGCGCCGGCGTGCCCGAGGAGATGGAGGCGGCGGAGGCGGGAGCGGGGTCCGCCGGGGCGACGGCAGCCGGAGCCGCCGAAACAGCTGACGACACCGGAGCGGCCGACACCGAAGCACCCGACGCGGCCGCCGGTCCCCCTGCGCGGGTCGCCTCGTCGGCACGCGGGCCGGCCGGCCGGCCGTCGGAGACCGGAGCCGGAGGTGCGACGGGAGGCCGTGGACCGCCGCCGGGACCGCCGTCCGCGCGCGCGATGAACTTCACCCGGATGCCCAGGACGTCCACGATCGCCTGCCGGAGGTATTCGCTGACGCCCGGGGTTCCGGGGGCCGAGGCTTGACGGAAGCTCTGAACGTCGTTGTCGCTCGGGAAGGACAGCGTCAGCACGTCGCCGTTGAGCACGCGGACCTGAGCGGTGAAGACGACCATCCAGGCGCTGCGCTTCGCGCGCTGCACGGCATCGAGGATCTGCGTCCAGGAGTCCTTGACCTGCTGCGTGGTGACCGGACCGATCGCCGCGGGAGCCGCCGGCACTGAGGAGGCGGCCGGGGAGGGCGACGCTGCCACGGCGGCCGCACCCGTCTCGGCGGGCGCGGCCTCGTCGGCCGGAGCGATCGGAGTGGCCGGAGCGATCGGAGCCGCAGGATGCTGCGCCGAGTCCACCGGCGCAGCCGGCGACGCCGGAGAGGCCGCCTGTGGAGATGTGGAGGTCGCGGGGGCGGAGCCGGCGGCTGAGGGGGTGCGAGTCGGAGCCTCGGAGCCTCCCTCGCGCGTCGTGACGTCCCGCGGCGCCGCGCTCGCACCGCGGTCGCCGTCGCTGACCCCGACGCGGCGCTCCAGCCGCTCCACGCGGGCGAGGGCGCCGCGCTCCGAGGCGTCGCTGGACGGCACGAGCACCCGCGCGAGCAGCAGCTCCAGGTGCAGCCGCGGCGAGGTCGCACCGGTCATCTCGGTGAGCGCGGCGTTGACGATGTCGGCGGCACGACTGAGCTCGGCGGCGCCGAACTTCATAGCCTGGACGCCCATCCGGTCGAGCTCGTCCTGCGGCACCCCGCGGAGCACGGCGGCGGCGCCGTCGACACTCGTCGCGGCGACGACGATGAGATCGCGCAGCCGCTCCAGCAGGTCCTCGACGAAGCGCCGCGGGTCCTGACCGGTCTGGATCACCCGGTCGACCGCCGAGAACGCGCCGGCGGCATCACGTGCGGCGATCGCGTCGATGACCTCGTCGAGCAGGGCAGCGTGCGTGTACCCGAGGAGGGCCACGGCCCGCTCGTACTCGATCGAGGCTCCCTCGGATCCCGCCATCAGCTGGTCGAGCAGCGAGAGGGTGTCCCGCGGCGAACCGCCTCCGGCGCGCACCACCAGGGGCAGCACGCCCGGGGCGACCGTCATGCCCTCGCTGTCGCACAGGGTCTGCACGTACGCGAGCATCTGCGCGGGCGGCACCAGCCGGAACGGGTAGTGGTGGGTGCGGGAGCGGATGGTGCCGATGACCTTCTCGGGCTCGGTCGTCGCGAAGATGAACTTCACGTGCTCCGGCGGCTCCTCGACGATCTTGAGCAGCGCGTTGAAGCCCTGCGGCGTCACCATGTGCGCCTCGTCGAGGATGAAGATCTTGTAGCGGTCGCGCGCGGGGGCGAAGATCGCCCGCTCGCGGATGTCGCGGGCGTCGTCCACGCCGTTGTGGCTGGCGGCGTCGATCTCGACCACGTCGAGGGAGCCGCCGCCGTCACGGCTGAGCTCGACGCAGCTCGGGCAGACCCCGCAGGGGGTGTCGGTGGGGCCCTCTGCGCAGTTGAGGCAGCGGGCCAGGATGCGCGCGGATGTCGTCTTGCCGCAGCCGCGCGGACCGGAGAACAGGTACGCGTGGTTCACCCGGTTGGTGCGCAGCGCCGTCATCAGAGGCTCCGTCACCTGGGACTGGCCGATCATGTCGGCGAAGGTGTCGGGCCGATAGCGGCGATACAGAGCGGTTACCACCCACACATGCTACTGGCCGCCGCTGACATTCGTCCGGGCGCGAGGTCAGCGGCCGGGTACGGTGGACGGCGCCGTCAGGGCGGTGACGATCGCCCGCCAGACGGTGTCCCTCCCCCGCTCGGTGGACTGCGCCGTCGCGTCCGCCGGCAGGTACAGCGGTGTGAAGGGCGGGGTGTAGAAAAGGTGGGACGCCCCGACCGCCCGGACGTACGAGTCGCCCGGCCGGGCGGGCCGCAGGCGCGCCGCCTCGTCCATCCACGCACAGCCGTTCGCGAGTTGCTCGTCACGATCCGCGCACCCGAGAACGAGCGGCCCGCGGATGCGTCCCAGGTCGAGCACGGACGCCGCCTCGACATGGTCCGTGCCGGTCACGCAGGGCACCCACGCACCGCCCACGGTGATCGCGGGGCTCGGCACCGGGGACGGGCACACCAGCCCGGTCGTGCCGCCCGGGGCGATCGCGCCGTAGACCAGTCCGGGATGGGCGACGGCGAGCCAGAGTGCGAGCTGCGCACCCCGGGAGGTGCCCATCACGAAGATGCGCTGGTCGTCGACGCCCGGCTGTGCCATCAGCCAGTCGACGGCGGTCAGCAGCCGCTCCGCGGGCACGGTCCGGCGCGGCTCGAGCTGTCCCGCCGAGCCGTAGGTGGAGAGGGCGAGCGCCGGATAGCCCATCGCGGACAGGGTGGCGGCCTCGAGGACGCCGGTGGGTGTCCCCGGATCGGTGCCGTCCAGCACGAGCACGGCCGGACGCAGGCCGTCCGTCTGCCGCACCGGGGCGAAGAAGTCGCCGCTGAGCCCGTCCTCCGAGACCACCCTCGACGGCGCGGCGGCGGTGAGCCCCACCCGCTGCACGCTGGCCGCGGCGACCCGCAGTCCTCCGACGGTCGCCGTGAGGTCGACCGTGAGGGTCGCGCCTCCCCAGGTCTCGTCCGAGGTCGCGGCGGCACCGTGGGCGCTCCGCATGGTCCAGAACAGACCCATCGGGTCCGCCCCGGCGAACGGCGCCTCGACCGGTGCCTGATGAGCGAGATCCACATCGCCGTCGGGTGGGACGGCGTAGACGGCCTGCGACGACCAGCCGCCTCCGACACGGGTGGACGCTGCGATGGTCACGCGCTGTCCGGCGGGAAACCCCTCGAGCGAGATCCGCTCCGGCTCCCAGACGCCGGTCGGGTTCGCCGCGACGACGAAGCGCGGGCCTCCGCTCGACGGCGACGAGCATCCCGCCAGCGAGGCCAGCACGATGCCGGCGATCACAGCGAAGCAGAGACCGGCCCGGCGTGCGCTCATGTGCGCGCCGCCCGCAGCACGATCTGGGCGACGGCGTTCCAGAACGCGATGCGCGCCTGCTCCGTCGCCTGGGCGTCCGCGCCGCTGCCGCCGCCCCCGCGGGCCGCCCGGGAGTCCGCCAACGCCACGGGCAGCCCGGGCGGGACGGTCACGGCGTGGCCCGCGAGGTGGGAGCGGAGGAGGCTGTCGCCCGCCCGCACCCCGCGGGCGGAGACGAGCGCCTGCTGTCCGGCGCACGCGGACGGCAGCACGGCGTCCCGGTCGCCGCAGGCGAGCACCACGGGTCCGTTCACATCCCGGAGGGGGAGCACCGCGCTCGCCGACACCGGCCCGGGCTCGACCCGGCACGGCAGACCGGCGCCGTCCTCGAACGCCGGAGCGGTCGATCCGGACGGCAGGCACAGCAGCTGCGGCGCACCTCCGGCGGCGAAGAGTCCGTGCAGCCGGGTCGGGAACCGCGTCGCCGCCCAGAGCGCCAGCGGTTCCGAGACGCCCGTGCCGTACACGAACACCTGGCGGGCGTCGATCCCCTGCTGGTCGCCCAGCCAGGCGAGTGCGTCCGCGACCGTGGTGCTGTCGACGACGCTGGCCGCGCGGACGCCGTCGGGTGCGGACGAGACCGGGAGGACGAGCACGGACGCCCCGAAACGGGCGAGCAGCGGCGCCACGAATGCGGAGGACGCGCCCGGCGACGGGTCGTCGAACATCAGGACGGCCGGCGTGACGGGTCGCTCCTGGGAGGCCGCGCTCCAGAACTGGGCGACCGGCTGGTCCTCGTGGGTCTCGCGCGGGAGGGCGGACGCGCCCAGCAGGTCGCGGGTGTAGAGGGTGTGCGGTCGCAGGCCGTCGGCGAGCCCTTGGAGGGAGAAGGTGCGCGCGGCGACCACGCGGTCGCCGTCGACGGCCGAGAACCGCACCGGGAGGGTGTCGTGCATCCATTGCGTGGCCAGGGACGCGCCGGAGAGCTCCGGACCGGCGAGGGACCAGAACAGCCCCACCGAGTCCGGTTCGGCGAACGGGGCCAGCTGCGGGCGCGCGGAGGCGAGGTCGAGGACGCCTCCCGCCGGGACCGTGTAGGTCGCGGACGATCGCCACGTGCCGCGCTCGGTGGTGAGCGAGGCGGCGATCCGGAGCCGGCTCCCCGGCTGCGCCCCCACGAGCTCCAACGGCACGGGCCAGAGCACCGACGTGTAGTGGATGAGCGGGGGCGTGACGAATCGGGGCCCCGCCGCGCCGCTCGCCGCGGTGGAGCATCCGCTCAGGACGAGCACGATCGCCGCGGCGGCCGCAGCGGAGGCGATCGCGGCGCTGCGGCGCCGTACCGGCCCACGCCGCGCCCACGGCCGGCGCCGCAGCGGCCGGAGCGGTGCCGGGTGGCGCGGGGACGGACCGGCGGTCGGCCTCCGCCGCCCGCCGTCCTCTCCGTCGCCGCCCCGTCGCCGCATCCCGGTTCCTTGTCTGCTCAGCCCGCGGCCGACACCGCCTGCAGGGACTGGCGGGCGATCTCCAGCTCCTCGTTCGTCGGCACCACGAGCACGGTCACCGCCGAGTCGTCCGTGGAGATGACGCGCGCCTCGCTCGACGCCGCGGCGTTCCGTACCGGGTCGAGCCGGATGCCGAGCACCTCCAGCCCGGCCAGTGCCTCCGCGCGCAACGGGACGTCGTTCTCGCCGACGCCCGCCGTGAAGGTGAGCACATCGAGACCGCCGAGAAGCGCCGTGTAGGCGCCGATGTAGTGCTTCAGCCGGTGCACCACCGTGTCGATCGCCAGTCGTGCCGCCGGATCGCCGCCGTCCGCCGCGTGACGGACGTCGCGCATGTCGCCGCGACCGGTGAGACCCAGCAGGCCGCTGCGCCGGTTGAGCAGCTCGTCGAGCCCGTCGGTGTCGAGCTGGGCACGTCGGGCCAGGTGGAGCAGGACCGCCGGGTCCAGGTCGCCGGACCGGGTGCCCATCACGAGCCCCTCCAGAGGAGTCATGCCCATCGACGTCTCCACCGACCGCCCCCCGTCGACGGCGCAGGCCGAGGCTCCGTTCCCGAGGTGCAGCACGATCTGCTTCAACTCGGCCGACGGCCTGCCCACGAACGCGGCGACGGTCTCCGAGACGTACTTGTGCGACGTCCCGTGGAAGCCGTAGCGGCGCACGCGGTGCTTCTCGGCCAGCTCGGCGTCGATCGCGTACGTGTAGGCGGCGGGTCGCAGCGTCTGGTGGAACGCGGTGTCGAACACCGCCACGTGCGGAACGTCCGGGAATGCCGTCTCGGCGGCACGGATGCCCTGCAGATTGGCGGGGTTGTGCAGCGGAGCGAGGTCGGCGAGGTCCTCGATGTTGATCTCGACGAGCGGGGTGACGATCGTCGGCTCGAAGAAGCGCTTGCCGCCGTGCACCACGCGGTGGCCGACGGCGACGAGCGGGTTCTCGTCGAGGCTCGGCCCCTCGCTCGCGAAGAGCTCCAGCATCGCGCGGAACCCCGCGGTGTGGTCCGGGATGGCCAGCGACCGCTCGACGGTGCCGGCCGGTCCGCGGTGGCGGATGTGGCCGGGCTCCTCGCCGATCCGCTCGACCAGCCCGCTCGCCAGCGCCTCCTCGGTGTCCGCGTCGATCAGCTGGTACTTGAGCGACGAGGACCCACTGTTGACGACCAGCACGGCGCTCATGCGAGGGCCGCCTGGATCGCGGTGATGGCGACGGTGTTGACGATGTCGTCGACGGTGGCGCCGCGGGACAGGTCGTTGATCGGCTTCCGCAGCCCCTGCAGCACCGGCCCGATCGCGACCGCGCCGGCACTGCGCTGCACCGCCTTGTAGGTGTTGTTGCCCGTGTTCAGGTCGGGGAAGACGAAGACCGTCGCGCGGCCGGCCACATCCGAGCCGGGCATCTTCGCGGCGCCCACGGCGGCGTCCGCCGCGGCGTCGTACTGGATCGGCCCGGCCACCGCCAGCTGCGGCGCCCGCTCCCGCACCAGCGCGGTCGCCGCGCGGACCTTGTCCACATCGGCCCCCGCCCCGGAATCCCCGGTCGAGTACGACAGCATCGCCACACGCGGCTCGATGCCGAACTGGTCCGCCGTCCGCGCCGACGACACCGCGATGTCGGCCAGCTGCTCGGCGGTCGGGTCCGGGATGACCGCGCAGTCGCCGTAGACCAGCACCCGGTCGGCGAGCGCCATCAGGAAGACGCTGGAGACGACCGAGACGCCCGGGGTGGTCTTGATGATCTCGAACGCCGGACGGATGGTGTGCGCCGTGGTGTGCGCGGCTCCGGAGACCATCCCGTCGGCGAGGCCGAGGTGGACCATCATGGTGCCGAAGTACGACGGGTCGGTGACGGTGTCGGAGGCCTGGTCGACCGTGATGCCCTTGTGCGCGCGCAGCTGGGCGTACTCGGTCGCGAAGCGGAACCGGAGCACGTCGTCGAACGGGCTGACCACCTCGGCCGCGGAGAGGTCGAGGCCCAGCTCGATCGCCCGCGAGCGGACTTCGAACGGCTCCCCCAGGATGGTGAGACGGGCCACCCCCCGCGAGAGCAGGGTCGCCGCGGCGCGCAGGATACGGTCGTCGTCGCCCTCCGGGAGCACGATGTGCTTGTCCGCCGACCGGGCCCGGGCGATCAGGTCGTACTCGAACATGAGCGGAGTGACGACATCGTGACGCGTCACATCCAGACGGCCCAGCAGGGCGCTCGCGTCGACGTGCCGCTCGAAGAGGGCGAGCGCGGTGTCGTACTTGCGCGGGGAGTCGGCGGCGAGCCGTCCGCGCGCGTGCGTGATCCGGACGACGGTGTCGTAGGTGTCGAGCCCGGTGCGGACGATCGGCAGCGGCGAGCGCAGACCGGCGAGGAGCCGCTCGATCGGCTCCGGCAGGTCGAAGCCGCCGTTGAGCACGATGCCGGCGATCGAGGGGAAGGTCCCGGAGGCGTTCGCCATCAGCACGGCGAGCAGCACCTCGGTGCGGTCGCCGGGCACGACGACGACCGCGCCCTCCACCAGCCGCGGGAGCACGTTGTCCATCGACATCCCGGCGACGACGACGTCGAGCGCCTCCCGGCCGAGGAGGGTCTCGTCGCCCGCGATGAGCGATGCGCCGGTCGCCTCGACGATCGATCGGATGCTCGGCGCGACGAGGAACTCGTCCTCGGGGATCGCCCAGACCGGCGGGCGGTCGCCCCCGCGCTCCACCGGGGCCACCTCCGCGACCGCCTCCACGATGTCGTCCAGGCGGTCGGCGTCGGCGCGGTTGGTGATGACGGCGAGCACGCTCACGTGCTCGGCGCGCAACTCGGTGAAGGCCAGTTCGGCGAGGTGCTGCACGTCCTCCGGGGACCGCGGGTCGGCCTGGCCGAGCCGTTCCCCGAACCCCTGGCCGACGCGGCCGCCCAGCACCAGCAGCACGGGTGCGCCGAGGTTGGCCGCGATGCGGGCGTTGTAGCCCAGCTCGGTGGGGCTGCCGACGTCGGTGTAGTCGGACCCCAGGATCACGACGGCGTCGAAGCGTGCCTCCACCGCGCGGAACCGGTGCACGATCTCGGCGAGCGCGGCCTCGGCGTCGACGTGGACGTCCTCGTAGGTGACGCCGATGGCGTCCTCGTACGAGAGCTCGGTCGTCACGCGCTCGAGCAGCAGCTCCAGGACGTAGTCGCGCTCGACGGTCGAGCGTGCGATCGGGCGGAACACCCCGACCCGGCCCACGGAGTGCCGCAGCGATTCGAGGACGCCCAGGGCGATGGTCGACTTGCCGGTGTGCCCCTCGGCGGAGGTGATGTAGATGGAGCGGACCACGTCTCAGCCGATCCGCTCGATGGCCGGCAGGCGGTACTCGCCCGAGAGCACGGCATCGGCCGGCATGTACATGCGCATCAGCGGGCGGAACTCCCCCGCCGGCGTGGGCAGCCAGTTGGCCGCGGCCGTCGGATCGGTCGGTCGGGTGGTGCTCATCGTGATCGTCAGTCCTCCGTCGTCGTCGTACACGATCCCCTCCGTCCGATCGCCCACGGAGTAGCGGTCCGCCGCGTTCGCGACGAGGAAGTACCCCGGGAGGTCGTACATGGTGAGGGACCAGAAGGCGCCGACCGACGGGGTCGGAGCGAGACGCAGCCGGTACACGTGCTCACCGCTGAGCGGTGCGCCGTCGGCGTCTTCGTAGGTGGCGGAGTAGGCGGCCTCGTAACCGTGGTTGCCCCACAGGCCGCCGAGGGCGGCGCCGGCGCGCAGCGCGTACCGGGTGGCGGGTTCCACGAGCTTCCAGCCCGGGGCGTCGATCGTGCCCGGGCCGAAGAAGTCGAGGTTGTAGTCGAAGGCGTGGAGGTTGACCTGCCAGTGCTCGACGAGCGGCGACCCGGTGCGCAGCGACGCCTCGAGCGCCTGCTTGCCGACGGCGTAGCCCTCCTCCAGCGCCGCACGCAGCGTCTCGGGGAGCTCGGAGACCGGGACGTCGCCGGTGAGTCCGAGCGCCGCATACGAGGCCAGGGCGGGCAGGTCGCGCTCGGCGGGAGGGAACGCCTGCGACCACACCCGCATGCGCTCGAAGAAGGTCAGCGCCTCCCCGCCGGACGCCGCGACGGGGGGAACGCCCTGCGGCGGGACCAGGGAGCGGAGCACCGGAGTGAGGGTCAGGCCGTCCTGCAGGGCGGCCACCGCGGGGAGGTCGTGCTCGCCGTCGACGGCCCAGCGCCCGACGATCGTCGCCACGCGTGTCGGGAACGGGATGCGGACCGGTCCCCCGCCGGCGTCGGACGGGTCCACGTCGGCCGACGCCGCGTCGCCGCCGGGCGGAACGAGCAGGAAGTCGCCCGCCCGGTTCCCGGTGGCCCGGGTGCCCACGTAGGCGAAGTTGTTCGTCCAGGCGTCCACGAACTGCAGCACGTAGTAGCGGTCCCCGGCGTCGGGGACGCTCAGCAGCACCGGGCCGACGCTCAGGTCGACCTGGGCGATGGAGTACACGGTGTCGTTGTTGATCGACACGAACCGCTCCTGCGGTCCGGCCAGGCTCCTGGCGTGGCCGAACACGTTGTACGGCGTCGGCGGGACGGCGCCGATCCCGGCGTGGACGAAACGCTCGACCTGCTCCAGATCGAAGACCAGGGGGAACCCGACGACGAACGCCTCGGAGGCCGTTACGGCCGTGTGCTCGGTCACTCCACCACCCCTGCTCGTCGGGAAGATGTTCATTCTACAGCCTGTAGAAATGATGCGATGCTGCCGCAACTCTACGCGGCGGGCGTGCGAAGAGCCCGAGAACAGAAAAGACCCCCCACGCACCCGCCAGAGCCCGGTTACCCTTGCTGCGTTTCCGCCCTGGGGGAGTTGGCCTGGATGGCGCCACGTGGGGAGCCGGGAACAAGTCTAGCGGCTCCCGCCGGGAGCGATGTGCACGGAGCGCCCTCCGGCGTCCGGTAAGATACTGTGAGCCGTCGCCCACAAGGCGATGGCATCCCAGGAGAATTCGCCTAGTGGCCTATGGCGCACGCTTGGAAAGCGTGTTGGGTTAACGCCCTCGGGGGTTCGAATCCCCCATTCTCCGCCAGTAGTCCCCCCTCTCGCGCTCGGCGCGCATTCGTACCGAATGTCGCCTCCGCGGCCGCCTGACCCTGCATTCGGCACGAATGCGGGCGCCCGGGGGCCGGGGTAGGGTCGGGGGATGTTGCAGAATCGCGAGGTCGGCGGGGCGACCATGGGGGCCGGGCAGGGCGCTGCCGAGACGGGACGCGGCGGCACCACGGCGGCGATCCTCTACGGACCGTGGGGATATGTGAACGTCGCGGCGGCGGTCGTCCTGTTCGCCGCCTTCCTCCTGCTCGTCTCCACAGGTCCCGACGATCCGCCCGACGGGCGATGGGCCTGGACGCCGCTCCTGATGGTCGTCTCGCTCTCGGCCCTCGGCGCACTCACCCGCCGATACGGAGCGGAGAGCATCCGGCGGTACGCGCGCGGCCCACGCGATATGCGCATCCGCACCCAGCAGATCGCACCGTTCGTGGTGGTGGGGGTGCTCGTGATCGGCCTGATCGGATACGCCACCGGACTGGACGGCCTCCCGGGCGTGACGATCGCCCTGGCGATCGGGGCGACCGCCGGCCTGGCGCCGATCTTCCTCCAGAAACCTCCTGCATCCACCGACCGCACAGAGTACGACGCCGTCCGCTGAAGAACCGGTCGTGACGACGGGGCGGCAGCGGCCCGATCGCCGTCGCCCCGTCGTCGGCCTGCTACTGGATGCCCTCGCGGACCAGTCGCCACTGCTGAGTCGACGTGCCGTCCGCCGTGCGCTGCTGCGCGTAGGCACCGTCGGCCGTGGATGCCCCCGCGATCTCCAGCGGCTTGCCGGAGTTGGCGTTGGTCAGCGTCCAGTAGCCTCCCGAGACCGTCGGAGACCACACCTGGGTGGCGTTCCCCGTCGGGCCCCACTGCGCGGCGCGCACGCCGTCTGCGGTCTGCGCTCCGGGGATCTCGAGCAGCTTGCCGCTGTTGACGTTGAACAGCTGGAGGCCCGTGGAGACCGAGTGGACGTTCCAGACCTGGCAGGCGTTGGCCGTGTCGCCCCACTGCCCGGCGCCCGCGCCGTCCGTGGTAAGCGCCGAGGCGATCTCCAGGTACTTGCCGCTGTTGCGGTTGATGACGCGGAACTGCGGGTCGAGCGCGGTCCCCGGCTGGTAGAGCTGGATGGCGTCGAGCTCCGCGTACGAGGTGCCCTTGGTGAAGGCGATGGTGTTCGTGCCGGCGTTCAGACTCACTGTCTTCTGCGCCCAGCCGTAGCGGCCCCAGTTGACCGTGGCGGGGTAGCTGATGGTCGAGGCGGTGCCGCCGTTCACGCTCACGTTGTGCGTGGAGGCGGCGCCGGTCCCGTTGTCGTAGCGCACGTTGACGACATACGAGCCTGCGGCGGGGACTCGAACGGTGAAGGTGACGCCGCTGGTGGCGTTGTTGATGTTGCCGACCTTGCTCCCGTTCGAGGCGTCTGGATCGCTCACCAGCGACGTGTCCGACGTGCGCACGGCCTTCTCGGCCTCGTACTGCTGCGCGTCGAGCGGGATGGAACCCACGCGGATGTCGTTGTACGTGGTCGTGAGGTTCTCCACGTTCGCCGCCTGATACAGGGTGCGGCCGTCGACCGAGTAGTCGATGCTCTGCGCGAATCCGCTGAAGGTTCCGCCCTCGGCGTCCGGACCGTCGAAGGTGACCGCCATCGGCAGCCGCTCCCACGGACCCTCCCCCAGGTTGTAGTTCACGTAGAAGTTCTGACCGCCGTCGATCGTCCCTGTCGCGTCCAGCGACCATTTGGCCGCGACGACCACCATCCCCTTGGGGCCGCCGCTCGGCACCCACTTCACGTACGGCGACGAGCCGACGCCCCGGCCGTTCGCCAGCGTGATCGGGGTGCCGATGCTGTTCGTCGGCGACCAGTTGAGGCCGTCCGGCGAGGTCTTGACGTAGACGGGGGCGGTGTTCTTCGTCTGCGAAGGGCGGTTGACGACCTCGAAGGTCGCGAGATAGCGCCCGTCCGGGAGCTTGGTGACCGTGATCATCCCCGGCCGGTCGGACTGGTTCGTCGGCGCGGACACGTTCACGAGCGACCCCCAGGTCTGCCCTCCGTCGGTCGAGCGGCGGTAGGAGACCGCCTGGAGCACACCGTTGGCCTTCTGCCGCTCGTCCGAGAAGTACGCGGCCAGGCCGCCCTGCCCGTCGATCGCGAGCGACGGCTCCCAGACCGTGGTCGTGGTGGAGGTCGGAGTGGGGTCGTAGACCGCAGGTCCTCCCGAGTCGATGGTGCTGAGGTACGACCAGTTGGATCCCTGGTCGGTGCTCTTGTAGACCACCAGGCGGCTGCTGGAGCGGTCCTCCGGCATGATCATGCCGGCGAGCAGTATGGTGCCGGCGGCGAGCGTTCCGGTCGTCTGCGGCACCTCGAAGAGGAAGGGCTGCGCCGTACGGGTCAGCGTCGGGAAGGTGGTGCTGGGGACGACGTCGGTGACGTGGGTCCAGGTGGTGCCGTCGTTGGTGCTGCGATAGATCGGGTAGACCTGCTTGCCGTTGACGAGGACGAGCTGGTCGTAGGTCACCAGCTGGGTTCCGTTCGCCGAACCGCTGGCCTTCAGCACGATGTTCTTCGCGTACGTCGTCCCCGCGGCGCGCCCGCCTTCGGGGTTGAAGGACGTGCCGGCCGCCGGCGCGTAGACCAGCGAGCCGTTGCCCGTCGTCACCGCCTGGGCCGGCGCCACCACGAGCGTGCCGGCGACGAGGGCCGCTGCCGCCGATGCGATCACGGCGGCGCGTCGGAAGCGGTGCCGGCGGGGAGCCGGACCCGATGTGGTGCGAGATGGAAGCATCGTCGTTTCCTTTCACTTGCCGAGCCCGGCCGCGGGTGCGGCCGGGCTGTCACGGCGTCGGGCGCGCCGTCACGATGGGTTCCTCAGCCGAGCAGGATCTCCGTCCACGACACGGCGGGAAGCTCGATCCGGAGGGTCGAGCCGTCCCGCGTGAACGGGGCCTCGGCGAGGGAGACCCGGTCCGGGTCCTCGATCGTGTTGGCCGCGTCGAGGTCCGGGTCGCTCAGGGTGCGGGCGGTCACAGTGAGGTCCGCCGGGTCGATGCCGAGGTCGGCGAGGTCGATCACCAGCTCGGTGGGAGCGTCGACCGCCCGGCTGACCGCGTAGACCGCGTACCGGCCGGCCTCGGCGTCATGCGTCGCGACGGCATCCACGAGCGGGACCTCCCCGAAGCGCTCGGTCGCGTACGTGCCGCTGGTCACGTGCACGTCGAGGGCCACGCCGCGCCCGTTCGCCGAGGTGGCGGCGAACGGGAAGAACGTCGTCTGCCGCCACGCCGGGCCGCCGGGCTCGGTCATGATCGGGGCGATCACGTTGACGAGCTGGGCGAGGGAGGCGCTGGTCACGCGGTCCGCGTGCTTGAGCAGCGTGATCAGGAGGCTGCCGAAGACGACCGCGTCCGAGACCGTGTAGGTGTCCTCGAGGAGACGGGGCGCGGTCGGCCAGTTGTCGACGCCGGCGATGCGGTCGACGGTCTCGAAGCGGGTGTTGTACCAGATGTTCCACTCGTCGAACGAGATGTCGATGGTCTTCTGGCTCCCCCGCACGGCCTTCACGTGGTCGGCGGTCGCGACGACGCTGTTGATGAAGTAGTCCATGTCGACGCCGGAGGCGAGGAACGCACCGAGGTCGCCCGTGTTCTCGTAGTAGGCGTGGCACGAGATGTACTCGACGTCATCGTAGGCGTGCGTGAGCGTGACCCGCTCCCACTCGCCGAACGTCGGCATCGACGAACTGGAGGAGCCGCACACCACGAGCTCGAGGTCGGGGTCGACCATCTTCATGGCCTGGGCGGTCTTGGCCGCCAGGGTGCCGTAGTACTCGGCGGTGCTGTGGCCGACCTGCCACGGGCCGTCCATCTCGTTCCCGAGGCACCACATCTTCACGCCGAACGGGTCGGTGCGGCCGTTGGCGATGCGCTGCTCCGACAGGGCGGTGCCGCCGCGGTGATTGGCGTACTCGAGCAGATCGAGCGCCTCGGCGACGCCGCGCGTGCCCAGGTTGACCGCGAGCATGAGCTCGCTGCCCACCTTGTCCAGCCAGTCCTGGAACTCGTGCAGGCCGATCTGGTTGCTCTCGGTCGAGTGCCAGGCCAGATCGAGTCGGGTCGGGCGCTCGTCGCGCGGGCCGACCGAGTCCTCCCATTTGAAGCCGGAGACGAAGTTGCCGCCCGGGTAGCGCACAGTCGAGACGCCGAGCTCCTTCACCAGCTCGATCACATCGGTGCGGAAGCCGTCCGCGTCCGCCGTGGGATGGCCTGGCTCGTAGATCCCGTCGTACACGGCCCGCCCGAGGTGCTCGAGGAACGAGCCGTAGATCCGGGGGCTGATCGCGCCGATGACGTCGGAGGGGCGGAGGGAGAGGTGTGCAGTGTTCATTCGTTCTTCCGTCGGTGGTCGGGCGGTCAGGAGGTCGGGGTCGAGGGGGTGGAGGCCAGCCGGCGAGCGTGCTCGCGGTAGCGGTCGGCGACAGGGTTCGCCACACGCAGCAGCCCGTCCGGCGACTCGACCAGATCGTGCAGCCCCATCGTGAGGAGGTGGTCGGCGCGCGGGGCAGCGGTGTGCCGCCAGGTCCACTCGTACATGTCGAAGAGCGGCCACCAGACGTAGCCGACGATGTCGGCGCCCTCGTCGCGCAGCCCTTCGACGAGGGCGAGGGAATCGTCGAGCCACGCCCGCCGCTCGTCCACGCTGCCCGTGACGCAGGTCTCCGTGAGCATCACGGGAGCCCCGTAGCGTTCCGCGAAGGAGGTGAGCGCCTCGCGCAGACCCTCGGTGCCGCGGTCGACGCTCGGTCGCGGATCGGCGAAGCCGCCGCCGTGCCGCATGCCCGGCTCGAAGAGCTCGGTCGAGTGGCGCGGGTAGTAGTTGACGCCCATGACGTCGGGGTGGACCGCGTTGGCACGGAACCACTCCAGCTCGTCGTCCGGCACCGCCGAGGCCAGACGGTCGCGCAGCGGGTGGGCGGCGTCGACGCGACCGGTGACGAGATCCTCGACGAGGTGGACCTGGTGCCGCAACCGCTCTGCCTCCTCGCGGTGCTCGGGCGCCGTGTCGTCGCCGACGAAGCTCATCGCGGCGTCCACGTGTACGAACACCGCGCGGTCGCCGATCACCGACGCGATCGCCCGCTGGCTGCGCACGAAGCCCCGCGCGAGGTTCGCGGCGATGCGGGCGAACCCGTCGGCACCCTCCAGATACGGAGGCCAATAGCCGTACTCACCGGAGAACAGCGCGTGGATGACCGGCTCGTTCACCGGGGTGTAGTCGGTCACCCGATCGCCGTAGCGTTCGGCGAAGCGGCGGGCGTACTCCTCGACGTGGCCGGGGTAGTCGGGGTGCGCGAACTGGCCGTCCAGCCAGAGCGGGGTGCCGTAGTGCAGCAGATCGATGATCGGCCGGATCCCGTGCCGCAGCATCGAGTCGATCGCGCGGTCGGTCCACTCCCAGTCCCAGACTCCCGGCGCCGGGGCGACCCGGTACCAGGGGACGCCCCAGCGCAGCAGCTCCGCGCCGACGCCCGCGGCGAGAGCGAAGTCGGCGTCGAATCGTTCGTAGTGCTCAGTGAGCTCGTACTCGTCGATCGCGCGCTCGCCCGGGAGGGCCTGGGGCACGAACGTGTCCTCGATGCCGAGCCCGAGGTGCAGGCGGCCGTCTCGATACCAGTCGTTGGATGCCGTCATCATTTGATCCCCGTGGTCGCGACGCTCTCGATGAAGCGCCGTTGCATGATCAGGAACATCACCGCGAGCGGGAGCACCGCGATGAGGGAGCCGGCCATCATCGTGCCGTAGGGAATGATGCCGCTCGGTCCGGTCAGCAGCGTGAGCCCGGAGGTGATGGTCCCCATCTCCGGCGAGGTCGTGAAGACGAGCGGCCAGAGCAGGTCGTTCCAGTTGTTGACGAAGGTGAAGATCGCGAGCGTCAGCATCGCCGGCACCGCGTTCGGCAGCACGATGCTGCGGAAGGTCCGGAACTCCCCTGCCCCGTCGATCCGCGCCGCGTTGTCGAGGTCGCGCGGGAGCGAGAGGAAGAACTGCCGCAGGAAGAAGATGCCGAACGCGTCGGCGGCGCGCGGGATGATCAGTCCGGCGAAGCTGTTCACCCAGCCGAGCTGTGCCACCAGCTGATAGACGGGGATCAGCGTCGCCTGGAACGGGATCATCAGGCTGGCGACGATCACGACCAGGAGCACCCGGTTGCCGCGGAAGTCGAGCCGCGCCAGCGCGTATGCGGCGAGCGAGTCGAAGAACAGCGCGAAGACGGTCACGCCTCCGGCGAAGATCAGGCTGTTCAGGAACAGCCGCGCGAACGGGAGGTCGCTGAAGATCTTCGTGAAGTTGTCCAGCGTCCAGGTGCCCGGAACGAGTGTCGGAGGGAAGGCGTTGACCTCGGCCGCGGGTTTGAAGGCAGTGAAGACGATGATCGCGACGGGCAGCAGCACGATCGCGGTGAGCGCCAGCACGGCGGCGAACAGCAGCCAGCGCTCGGCGGTGCGGCCGATGCGGCGGCGCCCGCGGGAGGCGGTGGAGCGAGCGCGGGTGGAGGCGGAGGCGGTTGCGGCGGTCATCAGGCGTTGTCCTTCTCGCGTCGTCCGAAGAACCGGAACTGCACCAGGCTGAGGATGAGGGTGGCGGCCAGCAGCACGTACGAGAGCGCCGTGGCGACCCCGAGGTCCAGCTTCTTGAAGCCCTCCTGGTAGATCTCCATCACGACGGTCTGGGTCGAGCGGTACGGTCCGCCGCCGGTCATGACGTAGATCTGATCGAACGCCTGCAGGGCCGCGATCATCGCGAACACGATCACGAAGGCGAGGGTGTTGCTCAACTGGGGCAGCGTGACGCTGATGAACCGGCGCCATGCTCCGGCGCCGTCGATCTTCGCGGCCTCGTACAGCGACTCGGGGATCTCCTGCAGACCGGCGATGAAGATGACCATGTAGAAGCCGAAGTTCTTCCAGATCGCCACCAGGACGACGGTCGGCATCGCGAGCGCCGGATCCTGAAGCACGTTGCCGAGCTGGATGCCGACCGACCGCAGCCAGTAGTTGAGCAGGCCGACCTGCGGGTCGAGGAGGTACGTCCAGGCGAAAGCCGCGACCGCGAGCGAGACGATGAACGGCAAGAAGAGCGCCGTGCGGAAGAAGCCGCGGGCGATGAGCCTCCGATTGCCGAGCAGCAGGGCGAGCAGCAGAGCCGCGATCAGGGCCGTCGGCGTGAAGAGCACCGTATAGACAGCGGTGTTTCCGAGCGTCGACAGGATGCGCGGGTCTGTGAACACGCGCACGTAGTTGTCGAGGCCGACCCACTCCTCGATCCCGAAGCCGCTGGCGTTGGTGAACGAGAGCCGGAGCGCCGAGAGCATCGGCCAGCCGACGAAGGCGATCAGGATGACGAGGGCGGGCAGCAGGAACAGGAGCGCGATCGGAGCCTGGCGCCCCGAGCGCGGCCGTCCGCCGAGCGGGGCCGGCGGCCGATACGCGCGCGTGCGCTCGCGGGAGCGGGTGGGTGAGGTCATGGTCGCCTTCGTGGGTGGGCGGCCGCCGCCGTGCGGCGGCCGCCCGGGTGGATCGAGGGATGGGTCAGTTCCCGAGGGCCTGCTGCACCTGGGAGGATGCCGACTTCAGCAGCGCGGCGGGGTCGCCGCCGGTGAGTGCCTTCTGCGTGGCCTCGTCGACCGCGGACAGGACGTCGGTGCTGTTGGCGACGCCGGGCAGGAGTGGACGCGCATCGGGCACGAGCTCGGTGAGTGCCGCGACGACGGGGTTCGATGCGACCGCGGAGGACGGGATGTCGGTGCGCAGCGGCGGCCAGCCGGAGCCGAGGGACCACTTCGTGGCGACCTCCTTGGTGAAGAAGTAGTCGAAGAACTTCTCGGCGGCGGCCTTCTTGGTGGCGTCGGCCTGGGCCGTCACCGCGGCGGAGATGCCGATCGCCGAGGCGGCGGAGCCCTTCGGCCCGGCGGGGATGCCGGCGATGCCGTAGTCGATCTTGTTCTCGGTGGCGACGGAGGCCATCCACGGGCCGCCGATCTCCATCGCGGCCTTGCCAGAGGAGAAGAGCTTGTCGGAGGCGACGCCGTCCAGGCCGGTGGGCGAGATCTTGCCGTTGCGCACGGCATCGGCCCAGTAGGTCAGGGTCTCCGTGTTGGCCGCGGAATCGAGAACGGACTTCGAGCCGTCGACGATCGCGCCGCCGTTGCCGTAGAAGAGGCTCGCCCAGACGCCGTTGCCGACGGTCGCGTGGTCGGGCAGCGCGAGGCCGTACTGCTCGGGGGTGCCGTCGCCGTCCTCATCGACCGTGAGCTTCTTGGCGTCGGCGACCCACTCGTCCCAGGTGGTCGGGAAGCTGCTGATCCCGGCCTTGTCGAAGAGGGTCTTGTTGTAGATGACGGAGAGCGGGACGAAGCCGGTCGGCACGCCGTAGTAGGAGCCGTCGACCTTCTCCATCTCGACCGCGCTCGGGTTCAGGGAGGCCTGCTTGGTGGCGTCGCTGGAGTAGAAGTCGTCCAGCTTCGCGAACGCGCCCTTCGACGCGTACACCGGGAGGTTCTCGGCCGGCATCGCGACGATGTCCGGCCCCTTCTTGGCCGACAGCGCCGGGAGGAGGGTGTCGCCGATGACGGCCCAGGTCTTGGTGGTGGTCTTGATGGTGATCTTGTCCTGCGACTTGTTGAAGTCGTCGACGATCTGGTCGAGCACCTTGCCGTCGGCCTCGGTGTAGCCGTGCCAGAAGGTGAGCGTGACGGGGCCGGAGGTGTCCGCGCCCGACGAGCCGGAGCAGCCCGCGAGCGCCAGGGAGACGCCGGCCGCGGCGGCGAGCGTCGCAAGCAGTTTCTTCATTGAATGCCTCTCGTGTGCCCGATCGCGCCGTGGATCGGGTCGGGTTTACAACGCTGCAATTCCAACGTTGTAGAAGCGATTGTACAAAGCGCGCGCGCCTGACGTCAACGTCGGTTTCGCGACGCTCAGACGGCGGACGTGACCGGGGCCTCCGCGTCGGCGCGCGCGGCTCCCGGCGCCGACTCGCGCGCCACCAGTGTCGCGGGGACGTCGAAGAGCCGAGGTCCCGTCCCGGCGGGCACACGACCGGCGATCCGCTCGACCAGGGCCTCCACCGCGATCTCGGCGACGCGGCCGCGGTTGGGGTCGACCGTCGACAGGCTCGGCATCGCGAACTGCGACTCGGTCACGTTGTCGTACCCGATCACCGCGACGTCCTCGGGGACGACCACGTGATGCTGCGCCAGCGTGCGCAGAGCGCCGAGTGCCAGCTCGTCGTTCAGCGCGAAGACCGCATCGAACGGGACCCGACGGTTCAGCAGCTCCTGCATCGCCTCCGCGCCGTCGCGGCGATGCCACCCCTCCCGAGCCACCACGAGCGCCGGATCGAAGGGGATGCCGGCGTGGTCGAGTGCCTGACGATGGCCCCGCAGGCGCAGTGCCGCCGAACCGACCCGCTCTCCCTCGTGAACGCCGAGCACTGCGATGCGCCGCCGTCCGCCGTCGATCAGGTGACGGGTGGCCAGGGCGGCGCCCTCGACGTTCTGGATGACGACATGGTCGGTCGGGCCGTCGAAGATCCGCTCTCCGAGCAGGACGAGCGGATACGAGACGTCGAGCACGTCCCCATCGTCGAACGAGAGGCCGAGCGGGGAGAACAACAGCCCGTCCATCATCGCCGTGCGGGACCCGGTGAGCAGGGCAACCTCCGCTTCCCGCGCCCCGCCGGTCTGCTCGATGAGGACGACATAGTCGCGGGCACGCGCCGCCTCGAGCACCGCGTCGGCGAGTTCGGCGAAGTAGCTGAACCGGAGTTCGGGGACGGCGAGCCCGATCACGCCCGTTCGACCGGCTCGCAGCTGGCGGGCGGCGAGGTTCGGCTGATAGCCGAGCTCCGCGATCGCGGCCTGCACTTTCTCACGGGTCGACGGGCGCACGAACTCGAAGTCGTTCACAACGTTAGAAACGGTCTTGACGGAAACCCCTGCCAAGGCCGCGACATCCCGAAGCGTCGCCACCTCTCACCCCTCTTCGATCTGCAGACATCCTATTCACACCATGTCGTTCCCAGCGGAACGCCGAGCTGCGGTTGGATGGAGCACGATGACCTCGACGATGTTCTCCCAGCTGTGCGCGACCGTGGTGATCGGGGCGATCACCCTGCTCGTCGGGCGCTCGATGCACGATGCCGGCACGGTGATCGTCTTCGCCGTCGGGGTGCTCGCGACCATCCTCAGCGCGTTCCGGGTGCGGAGCATCCGCGCCCGCGAACGCGCCAGGAAAGCGGGCCGTGTCCCCCAAAATGCCGCTACCGGAGACGATGAGCCATAAGTCATGCTCAGTCCGATGACAGATCAACGGGAACTCGGACAGGAGACGGGTGTGACGCGCGAGACGGTGCTGCGCCCGCATCGGCACCTGTTCACACGGGGTGTCGTCGCCATCCTGGCGCTCACGACCCCGGTGTTCGCCGTGCTCTACTGGCTGGCCATCCCCACCGGCGGCTGGCCGCTGGTCCTCATCGCGCACCTGCTCGTCGTCGCGGCGACCATCCTCTGCGTCTACTCGTTCCTCAGCGTCACGATCACCCTGGGCGCCGACGGCGTGCGCGAGCGCGGGTTCTTCGGCCGCGTCGTGCAGGTGCGGCCCGGCGACGTCGGCTCGGTCGTGCTCGTCCAGCTCTATGAGAGCAGCACGCTCGACACCCTCCCGCAGCTCTTCATCACCGGGCAGGACGGTCAGCTGCTCATCCGTATGCGCGGGCAGTTCTGGTCGCTCGAGGACATGGAGCGCGTCGTGGAGGAGCTCGACATCCCCGTCACCCGCCCGCAGGACTCGATGACGCTGGCCCAGCTGCGGCGCAGTTCGCCCGAGCTGCTCTACTGGTTCGAGCGCCTTCCGTCCCTCGTCGGGCGCTGACCTCCCGCTCTCCACAGCCCTCCCCGCGGTGCCGCGTCGAGCGGGCGCGACTCGCCCTCTCCCGGCGTGAGAGGGCGCGGAAAAGGGCGCGTCCCGACCGTTCGCCGCCTCTGGCCGGGGAGGAGGGAATGGGGTCAGAGGGAGGCCGTGGTGGGGATCGCGAGGGCGGGGGCGCCGGGAGTGCTCGACGGCAGTTCCCGGAAGCCGAGCCGCTCGTAGAACGCGCGCGCGCCGTGATTCGAGGGCGACATGGTCAGGTACACCCCGGGGACGCCGCGCTCGCGCAACGCGGCGAGCAGCGTGCGGATCAGCGCACGGCCGAACCCCTGGCCCTGCAGCTCCGGGAGCAGATCGATGTGCAGGTGCGCCGGGTAGCGGTCGACCTCGGGCACGATCGCCTCGCGCACGTCCAGCCCGAAGCCGATGGCCTGGCGCTCCGCGGCATCCCGCGCCCGCTCGATCGGGTACTTCGCGCGGAATCCGGGCAGCCATTCCGCCTCGTACCATTCGGCGAAGGCGAGGCTGTCCGCGACCGCGATCACGTAGCCCGCCACGTGGTCGCCGGTGTCGACGACGAAGGCGAGGTCGGGCTGGTACGCGAGGTACGGGCCCGCGAACACATCGGGGAGCAGGTCGTCGGTGGAATAGAGGCCGGTCGCGTCCTGCCCGCTCGCCCCCGTCCGCACGCAGATCGCATACACGTCGTCGCGGTCGGCGGGCTGGACGGGACGGATCGAGTTCACCGTGAAAGTATGGCAGCGTGACTCCGCAGACGGCCGCCGTGCCACGCAGCAAGGGGCTGCTGACCCGCACCGCGGACGCCCCCGTGCGGATCGAGCGCGTCTTCCCCGGCGACACCGCCGGCGCCTTCGCCCGGCACTACTGGCTGCCGCGCTGGGAAGTGGCGGACGACCAGGTGCTTCGGCCCCAGGTGCTCGAGTACCCCACCGCGAACCTGGTGATCGAACCCGCCGACGCTCTGCTCCACCGGGCTCAGCGCGGTCTGAGCGGCCGCACGCTGCGCGGCTCGGGATGGGCGTTCGGGGTGCTCCTGCGCCCGGGCGTCGCGCGCGGCTGGACCGCGGCCTCCCTCCGCACGCTCCCGGCCGCCGTCCCCGCCTCCGAGCTCGCCGTCGACGGGCTGGCCCGGCTGCTGCCCCGGGTGCGTCGCGCGATGGCGGCCGGCGACGACGGCGCGGCGGTGACCGCCGTGGAGGACTGGCTGGGTCGCCTCCCGCCACCCGGCGACGACGCGCGCCTCGTCGATGCGATCGTCGCGGCCGTGGAGGGGGATCGCGAGCTGCGACGGGTGGAGGATCTCGCCGCCCGCTTCGGCCTCGGCGTGCGGCATCTGCAGCGGCTGATCGCCGGGCACATCGGCTTCGGCCCCAAGTGGCTCATCCAGCGCTACCGGCTGCAGGAGGCGGCGGCCGCTCTGCGATCGGCCGAGCCTCCCGCGCTCGCGGACCTCGCGATCGAGCTCGGCTACGCCGACCAGGCGCACTTCGGCCGCGAGTTCCGGGCCGTGATCGGCACGACACCGGGAGCCTACGCGGCACGGGAGGGCGAGCGATGAGCAATGTGCTGCTCGCCCGCTGGCGCGAGCGCTGGGAGCTGACGCCGGACGGCGAACCGTTCCTGACCCCGTCGAGCGCCCTGCAGGCGGTAAGCCGGAACGGCCGCGCCGCGTTCCTCAAGTGCGCCCTGGTCGACGAGGAGGCCGCCGGCGCGCACGTGCTCCGCTGGTGGGCCGGCGCGGCGGCGGCCGTACTGGAGTTCGGGGACGACGGGGAGGCCGTGGTGCTGGAACGGGCGGAGGGCCCACGCTCCCTCGCCGAGCTGGCACGATCGGGCCCGTCGGGGGACGACGACGCCACGCGCATCCTGTGCCGCGCGGGCCGTCGGTTGCACGCGGCGGGGAGCGGCGACCGACCGGCGGGGCTGCATCCGCTCGACGAGTGGTTCCGCGAGCTGTTCCTGCACGCCGGCGACCGCCCGCACGACCACGACGGGCTCTACGCCGCGGCCGCCGCCGAGGCGCGCGCACTGCTCGCGCACCCGGCCGGGGACGTCGTGCTCCACGGCGACCTGCACCACGGCAACGTCCTCGACTTCGGCGCGCGCGGCTGGCTGGCGATCGATCCGAAGCCGGTGCACGGCGACCCGGCGTTCGACCTGCTCAACATCCTGTGCAACCCCGACGCCGACGTCGCACTCCGCCCCGGCCGGCTGGAGCGCACGGCCGGTGTGATCGCGACGGAGTCGGGCCTCGACGAGCGGACCCTCCTGCGCTGGGCCCTCGCCTGGGCCGGCCTCTCGGCGGCGTGGAGCGAGCGCAGCGGGGAGGACGCGCCCGTCGCGATCGGCGTCGGGCGTCGCGTGCAGGCGCTTCTCGCGCGCTGACCCTCACTTGACGCTGCCGGCGGTGAGCCCTCCGACCAGGCGCTTCTCGATCAGCGCGAAGAGCACGACGACGGGGATCACCGCCACGACGGAGACCGCGAACACGTACTGCCAGGCGGCGTCGTACTGGCCGACGAACTTGGTCAGCGCCACCGAGAGGGGCTGGTTCGCATCCGTCGACAGGATCACCAGGCTCGCGGCGAACTCGTTCCAGGAGGCGACGAAAGTGTAGATGATCGCCGTCACGATGCCGGGCCACACCAGCGGCAGCTGGACGCGGAGCAGCACCGTCCACTTGCCCGCCCCGTCGAGCTGGGCGGCCTCGTCGACCTCCTTGGGTATCCCGGCGAAGAAGGTATGCATGATCCAGATGGCGAACGCGATGTTGAACGCCGCGTTGATGAGGATCATCGCCAGCCACGTGTCGTTGAGGCCGAGCGCGACCATCTCCTTGAACAGACCGGTCGCCAGGACCGTGGGCTGTAGCATCTGCGTCACGATCACCAGGAACAGGAACACCCCGCGGCCAGGGAACCGGAAGCGCGCCGTGTAGTACGCGGCGGGCACGCAGACCACCAGCACGAGCAGTGTCGCGAACACCGAGATCACGATCGTGGAGATGAGGTTCAGCGGGAGCGGCGTCTCCGGCGTCGACCACATCGTGAGGTAGTTCTCGGGATGCCACTGGTCGGGCAGGTAGGTCGGCGGCACCTGCAGGATGTTGTTCCGCGACTTGAACGAGCCGACCAGCATGATCAGGTAGGGCGCGATGAAGACGACGGCGATGACGATCCCGGCGAGCGTCTTGCCGACGGTCCGTCCCGGGGAGCCCGAGAGGCGGGACCGGCGGCGGCGCGCCGGCGGAGTCCCCGCGACGAGGGTCGGGGCGGGCGCGGTCATGCGACCTCCTTCATCGGCTTCACGATCCACAGGTACAGCGCGACGACGACCAGCACGATCAGGAAGTTGATCACGCTGAGCGCGCTCGACAGGTCGATGCGCTGCTCGTTCTGCAACAGCTTGAACACGTACGTCGTGGTCGTGTCGGCCTTGTACCCGGGGATGGAGCCCGTCATCAGCTTGAGGATCGGGAGCGAGTTGAACACGTTGATGATGTTGATGAGCGTCGCCAGCGCGATCGCGTTGCGCAGGTTCGGCAGGGTCACGCCGAAGTAGGAGCGGAAGGCGCTCGCGCCGTCCACCTTCGCCGCCTCCAGCATGTCGCTCGGGATCCCGGCGAGCCCCGCGAGGATCGTGTAGGTCGTGAACGGCAGCGATACGAAGACCGCGATGCCGATCGACGACAGGAACGCCGGCACCGGCTCCTTCGTGAAGCCGAACGGCTCGGCGAGCAGATGGATGTCGACGAGGAACTTGTTGATGATCCCGTAGAAGGGGTCGAGACCATACACGAACACGGTCGTCGTCATCACGACGCTCGCCGCCCACGGGACGATGATCGCCATCCGCACCCAGCGCCGGCCCGGGAAGTTCTTGTCCAGGAACTGGGCGAGCGCGAGCCCGATCAGCACCGTGATCGCGACGACGGCGACGACCCAGACGAAGGTGTTCAGGAGGATGCCGGGGAGCTCCGGCCGCGAGAGCACCGTGAAGTAGTTCTGCAGTCCCACGGAGCCGTGGTCCACACCGGCGAGGGAGATCTTCCGTGTCGAGTTGTAGATCATGTACCCCGCGGGGAACAGGACGACGCCGAAGATCAGCAGGAGCGCAGGCAGCGTCCACGGCACGGCGTGGAGCAGGTCGGAGCCACCGGAGCGCTTCGGTGGTGCCCCGCGGAGGGGGCGGCGGGAGGCCGCCCCCTCGCGAGTCGACTCAACGGTGCTGGTCATCCGGGATTACTGGCCGTCGGCCTTGGCCTGGATGGACTTCAGCAGGTCGGCCGGCGCCGCGCCCTGACCGAGCTGACCGATCTGGCTCTGGATCGCGCCCTGCGCGGCCGACCAGTTCGGGTTGGTCGACGGGTAGAACTTCGCGTCCGGCAGCAGGTCGAGGAACGGCTTGATGGTCTCGTCCGAGCCCATCTCCTTCGCACCAGACTTGGTCGTCGGCAGGAAGCCCTCCGCGCCCACCCACTTGGTGTAGACGGCCGGCGAGTAGAAGTAGTCCAGGAACTTCGTGATCGCGGCCTTCTTGTCGGTCTTGTTCTTGAAGGCCATCAGGTGGTCCGCGACGCCCAGCGTGAAGGAGGATCCGTCCTTGGTCGGGATCGGCGCGATCCCGTAGTTGAGCGACGGGTTCTTGTCCTTGATCTGCCCGACCGTCGGCGGGAGGCCGACCTGCATGCCCAGCTGTCCCTGGATGAACACGTTGAGCAGCGGCGTGCGGTTGGTCGAGCCCGGGTTGGGCTCGGTGTACCCCTGGTCGATGATCTTCTGCATCTCCGTGGCGCCCTCGACGTTCTCCGGGCTGTCGATCGTCAGCTTCTTGGCGTCGCCGTAGCCCCCGCCCGCTCCGTAGAACCAGAGCGCGGTCTCCGCCTGCGCCTCCTCGCTGCCGAGCGGCATGCCGTACGGCGTGACCCCGGCCGCCTTGAGCTTGCCGGCGTCCTCCTCGAACTCGGCCCACGTCTTCGGCGGAGCGGATATCCCGGCCTTGGCGAAGTCGTCCTTGTTGTAGAACAACGCGCGAGCGGACGCGATGAACGGGAGCCCGTACTGCGTGCCGTCGATGCTCGCATTCTTCTTGAACGCGTCCTGGAAGTCGTCGAGCGTGGAGGCGGAGACGATGTCCTTGGCGGGGTAGAGCAGGTCGTCCGCCGCGAATCCGGCGAAGGCGTCGATGTTCAGGATGTCGGGTTGCTTCTGCGCCTGGATGCGCGTCTTGATGACGTTGTTGATGTCGGTCCAGGACTCGACGTCGAGGTTGACCTTGATGTCGCTGTTCTTGGCCTCGAAGTCCTTGATGATCTGCTCCCATTCGGCCTTCGTATTGTCCGAATAGCTCGCCACCATCAGGTCGAGTGTCTGCGCTCCTCCGGACGAGCCTCCGGACCCGCCGCTGAAACCGCAGGAGGCGAGCGTCATGGTGGCGACGGCGGCGGTCGCGACGGCCGCTCCCCACCGGAATGACTTCTTCATTGACTTCCCCACTTCTCGAAGAAAACACGTGCCGATCTAGCTGAGGTGCCTGCGCGTCAATGCGGAGCCGTTGGTGCTTATTGACGTGTTCCCATGGGAAACAAGCACTTTCACTCAATGGATGTTCGGAATACTGCCCCCTCACGAGAGGTGCGTCAAGCATCGAGCTTGAAACTCGCTGATCGAATCTGATCTCTAGACATCAGGATCGATCATGCGGAATCATGATGGGAGACGTTCGCCCACCCCGGGGCACAGGACAGGAGCGGCCCGTGACACGCTCTCCCAGCATCGGAGCACACCCGGAGGACGACGCGCTCGGGTCGGCGGGTCCACTCCGACAGGTCGAAGGGAGCCGAGAGCGCACGCCGATGAGCAGAGCGCAACGGCTCGGCGCCGTGCTCGACCTCCTGGCCGAGACGGGTCAGGTCGAGGTGGAGGACATCGTCACGACCCTCAACGTCTCGGCCGCGACGGCCCGCCGCGACCTGGACGCCCTCGCCTCGCAGCAGATGCTCACCCGCACCCGCGGTGGTGCGATCGGCCAGTCCGTCGCCTACGACCTCCCGCTGCGCTACAAGCACGACCAGCACGCCCCGCAGAAGCTGCGCATCGCGCAGGCGGCGAGCACCCTCGTCCCCCGGGGCGCCGTCGTCGGTCTCTCCGGGGGCACCACGTCGACGGCGATCGCGACGGCGCTGGCCTCGCGCGCCGACCTGCTGGAGCCGTCCCCCTACCCGAACCTCACCGTGGTCACCAACGCGATCAACATCGCCGCGCAGCTCGTCATCCGCCCGCAGATCAAGATCGTCGTGACCGGAGGCGTCGTCCACTCGCGTTCGTACGAGCTGATCGGCCCCTACACCGATGCCGTGCTCGAGAAGATCACCATGGACGTCGCCTTCATCGCGGTGAACGGCATCGACCCGGTCATCGGGGCGACGGTGCACGACGAGGGCGAGGCGAGCGTCAACTCCCTCATGGCGCGGCGTGCGACCCGGGCCGTGTTCGTCGCCGACTCGTCGAAGATCGGCCGCACGACGTTCGCCACCGTGGCCGGACCGGCGGCCCTGACCACCCTCATCACCGATACCGGCATCACGGACGAGCAACGGACCGCGTTCATCGAACGCGGGTACGAGATCATCGTCGTCTGAGACGACGCCCGCGCGCTCAGCGGCTAGCGACGCCGGCGCGTGCCGAAGATGCCCTCGACGACCCCCGTCAGGATGTCGCGGGTAGCCTTCGAGCCGAGGACCTGCTCCAGCACGTTCGGCGCGGGCGTGCTGGCGGTGCGACGGGAGGTGGTGCGCGGCGCCGTGCCCTTCAGGATGCGTTCGTACTCCTTCTGCGCCGCCGCCTGCGCCTTCGCATCGGCCTTCGCCTGAGCGGCCGCCGTCTTCTCTGCCTCCTTCGCGGCGACCTGCGCGGCCTCGGCCTGCGCCTGCGCCTGCTCGGCGACCGCGGCCGCGGAGGCTGCGGCGTCCAGCTTGCGGGCCAGCTGCTCGCGTGCCGAGTCGCGGTCGATCGGCGTGCCGTACGTCGCCTGCAACGGGGACGCGGCGACGGCGGCCTCCACCTGCGCGTCCGGGGCGGGCGACATCGAACCCTGCGGAGCGCGGAGCCGGGTCCAGGCGACCGGGCTCGGGGCGCCTTTCTCGTTCATGACGGTCACGATCGCCTCGCCCGTCCCGAGCGACTGCAGCACCTCCGCCAGGTCGTAGCCCGACTTCGGGTACGTCGACACCGTCGCCTTCAGCGCCTTGGCGTCGTCGGGTGTGAACGCCCGCAGCTGGTGCTGCACCCGCGAGCCCAGCTGCGCGAGCACGTCGCTCGGGACGTCCTTCGGGGTCTGCGTGACGAAGAAGATCCCGACACCCTTCGACCGGATGAGCCGCACGGTCTGCGTGATCGAGGCGAGGAAGTCCTTCGACGCGTCCCGGAACAGCAGGTGCGCCTCGTCGAAGAAGAACACGAGCTTCGGCTTGTCGAGGTCACCCACCTCGGGGAGGTCGTTGAAGAGGTCCGCCAGCAGCCACATCAGGAACGTGGAGAAGACGGCGGGCTTGTCCTGGACCCCCGGCACCTCCAGCAGGCTGACCACGCCGGTGCCATCGGCCGCGACGCGCAGGAACTCGGCGGTGTCGATCTCCGGTTCGCCGAAGAACGCCTCCGCCCCCTGATCGGCGAACCCGATGAGCTCGCGCAGGATGACCCCGACCGTGGCGCTGGAGAGCCCGCCCAGCCCGGAGAGCTCGGCCTTGCCGTCGTCGCTGGTCAGATAGGTCAGCACGGCCCGGAGGTCGGCGAGGTCGAGCAGGGGGAGGCCCGCCTGATCGGCGTAGTGGAACACCAGGCCGAGGCTCGACTCCTGGGTGTCGTTCAGGCCGAGCACCTTCGAGAGCAGCAACGGCCCGAACCCGGCGACGGTGGCACGGATCGGCACGCCGCGGCCGACACCGCCGAGGGAGAAGAACTCCGTGGTGGCCGCCCGCGGCGTCCAGTCCTGGCCGATGCCGCGGGTGCGCTCCAGCAGCTTGTCGCTGGACTCCCCCGGCACCGAGATGCCGGAGAGATCGCCCTTGATGTCGGCTGCGAAGACCGGAACGCCCGCCGCGGCGAGCTGCTCGGCGAGCACTTGCAGCGTCTTGGTCTTGCCGGTTCCGGTCGCTCCCGCGACCAGGCCGTGCCGGTTCGTCATGGCGAGCGGGATCCGCACGGGAACGTCCGCGAGCGGGGAGCCGTTGACGAGCGCGCCGAGCTCGAGAGCGGGCGCGTCGAAGGCGTAGCCGTCGCGGACGGCGGCCACCGCTTCGACGGAGAGCGGGCCGGCGGCGGGCGTCGGGGGCACGGGAGCCGCGGATACGGGAGCCGCAGGTGCGGCCGGCTGCGCTGCTGCGGCCTGCGCGGCCGCCTCCGCCTCTGCGGCCGGCTCCGCTTCCGCTGCCCGCTGGGCTTCTGCCGCTGCCGCGGCAGCGGCCGCCGCCTCCTGCGCCTTGCGCAGCGCCTCCTCCGCCTCGGCCTGCAGCTTCGCGGCGGTCTCCGCCAGCGCGTCAGCGTCGCTCATGCGGCTCAGCCTAGTGACGGCGCGCGTCGCCGCCTAGCGTGCTTCGCGCATCCCCCACCGCTGCCCGTAGCCGCCCTCGTGCTCCGGCCGCTCCATCAGCTCGAGGAAGGGGCGGGCGGGGAAGGCCTCTGGACCGAGCACGCCGCTGCCGCTCCACGTGCCGTTCGCCAGCAGCTCCAGGGCGATCACCGGGTTGAGCGCGGTCTGCCAGACGACGCACTGAGCGTCGTACTCGCGCATCGTCCACTCGTTGTCGCTGACGTGGTACAGGTACACCTCACGGGGTGCGCCGTCGACGCCGATGCCGGTCACGTTCACCCCCGCACAGGTCTTGCCCGTCATGAGCGGGCCGATCGTCGCCGGGTCAGGCAGTGCGGCGGCCACCACATCGCGCGGCGCGACCTCCACCGGGCCACCGGCACTGCGCACACGGACGGGCGTCGTGGAATCGAGGCCGAGGAGGTGCAGGGTCTTCAGGACCGCGATGAACTCCTCCCCCAGGCCGTACTTGAACGTCACGCGCTTCGCATCGAGCCAGCGCGGCATCAGGAGCACCTCCTCGTGCTCCACGTTCACGCACTCGACCGGACCGATGCCCTCGGGGAAGTCGAAGACCTCCGGTTCGCTGAACGGCGCCGTCGTGAACCAGCCGGAGTCCTTCTCGAAGACCACGGGCGGGTTGAGGCACTCCTCGATGGTGGTCCAGATCGAGAAGGAGGGGGCGAAGATCTCGTTCCCCGCCTCGTCGCGCACCACGAGGTTCGCGCCATCGCGGGTGCCGAGCTCGTCGATCGACGAGAACAGTTCGTCCGAGGCGTAGCGCGCGAACACGTCCGAGAGCCCCGGCTCCACCCCCATCCCGACCAGCGCCAACCGGCCGGCGGCCTCCCAGTCGCCGCGCAGGGCGAACTGGTCGTCGCCGAGCTTGACCCCGGTCTTCTCGTACGGGTCGGTGGGATGGGGCTCCGACAGGCTCATGGCCATGTCCAGGTAGTCGGCGCCCGCAGCGAAGGCCCCGGCGAAGATGGTCGGCACGAACTTCGGCTCGACCGCGTTCATCACATGGGTCGCGCGGTGCTCGCGCGCCACGGCCTCCACCGAGTCGGGATCGGAGGCGTCGATCGCGGCCGTGCGGAAACGGGACGCGACGTGGTCGCCGTGCCGGTCGCGGATCCACGCGACCGTGCGCTCGGCGCGGGAGACGTCGTAGTCGCTCACCGTGATCGAATCGTAGAACGAGCGGCGCGCGGCGATCTTGGCGATGGCGTCGCCGACGCCGCCGGCGCCGACCAGCAGAATCCTCATGGCCGCCACAGTACCGCCCGGGTCGGCCTCACGCGCCTGCGAAGTTCACGACGTTGCGGTCATTCGGCGCGAATGGGCGCCACGACGTGAACCTCGGCTACGGGGTGGGCGTGCGCGACGCGCGGGAGAGGACGAATGGGTGCGGGAGGGTGCGCTCGCGGGCGAGACGGTAGGCCAGCGGGGCCCACACGATCACGGCGACGGCAGCCCCCAGCAGCAGGCCGCCGATGGTGTCGCTCATCCAGTGCGCGCCGAGGTAGGTCCGGCTGACCGCCATGAGCAGCGCCCACGCGGCGCCCAGACACCACACCCACACCCGCGGGAAGAGGATGGCGAGCACGACGACCATCGTCGCCGCATTCGCCGTATGCCCCGAGGGGAATGAACCGGGATCGGCGTTCACCAGGATCTCGGAGGGCCGTGCCCGGCCGACCGTGTGCTTCAGCACCTGCACAAGCACCACGGACAGGATGCTCGCCACCGCGAAGAACAACGCGCCCCACGGCCTGCGGAAGGCGAGAAGCAGCAGGACGATGACGACGGGGATGACGACCGAGCCGACGATGCCCCCGCCCGCGTAGTTGAAGAAGAGGGCCGGCCCCAGCCAGAACGGGGAGCGGTGCTCGACGATCTCCTGCATCCACTCGAGGTCGAGGGCGAACGGCTCCGTGGGACGGAACGCGATGATCGCCCCCAGGCCGAGCACGAGCAGCACGGCCACCGAGGCCGAGATCAGCGGCCAGCGGCGGCTGACCCGGGCCGCCTGCCGCAGGGTTCCCGATCGGTCGTCCACATCCATCGCCCCACCGTACCCGGGCGGACCTCCGCGAGAGGTGAGTCGTTGCGGGTGCGCGGGGGTTCGCACCCGCAACGACTCACGTCTCGCGGGCCGGCTAGTGGGCGAGGGCGGGGACCGTGCGCGGGCGGACGATGAGCCAGAGGGCGGAGATGGAGACCAGGGCGCAGGCCGCCATCACGTATCCCATCGGGGCGGCGCTGCCGACGCCGAGGATGCCCACGATCGGCGAGACGATGCCGGCGATGCCGAAGTTGAGCGCGCCCAGGAGGCTGGCCGCCGTCCCGGCCTCGTGGCCGTGGTTGGCGAGCGCCAGCACCTGCACACAGGGGAAGCCGAATCCGCAGGCGGCGATGAAGAACCACAGCGGGATCGCCGTGCCCCACAGTCCGACGTGCGCCTGGTCGAGGACCACGATCACCACCGAGGCGACGAACATGACGACGGTCGAGACGGCCAGGATCCACTGCGGACCGAAGTACTTGGTGAGGCGGGAGGCGGACTGCACGCCGATGATGATGCCGATCGAGTTCACCGCGAACAGCAGACCGTACTCCTGGGCGTTGAACTTGTAGATCTCCTGGAAGATGAACGAGCTCGACGACAGGTAGGCGAACAGCCCGGTGAAGTTCGCTGCTCCGACGATGGCGATGCCGACGAAGACGCGGTCCGAGAGCACGGCCTTGTAGCGCTGGCCGACCGTCGAGTGGCCCGCGTCGTGGCGCCGGGCCTTGGGGAGCGTCTCCACGATCCAGAGGGAGACGCAGACGATGACGAACGCGCCGTAGACGGCGAGCACGACGAAGATGCCGCGCCACGGCATGACGAGCAGCAGCCAGGAGCCGATGACCGGGGCGAGCACCGGGGCGAGGCCGTTGACGAGGGCGAGGCGGCTCAGCATCCGGACGAGCGGGCGTCCGCCGAACAGGTCGCGGACCATCGCCATCGCGACGACACCGCCGGCCGCGGCGCCGATGCCCTGGAGAGCGCGCGCGACACCGAGCAGCTCGACGTTCGGCGCGATCGCCGCGCCGAGACAGGCGAGGATGTGGACGGCCGTCGACACGATGAGCGGCGTGCGGCGCCCGATCTTGTCGGACCAGGGGCCCACCAGCAGCTGCCCGAGGCCGAACCCGATGGTCGTGGCAGTCAGCGTCAGCTGGATCGCCGCGGTCGACACGCCGAAGTCGGACTGCAGCGTCGGCAGCGCGGGCAGATAGGTGTCGATCGTGAACGGGCCGAGCGCGGTGAGCGCGCCGAGGATCAGGATGTAGCTCAGGCGCTGGCGCCCGGAGAGCGAGTCGCCGGGATGCACGACGGTGGTCACGAAGAAGGTCCTTGCTGGGTCGGTGGGGCTGCGGGAGCGGTGGGGCGGGTGCGGGAGCGGATAGGGCTGCGGTGCGGGTGCGGCGTGCTCTGCACGAAGAAGCACCGCGCTGCGTTCGCGCGGTGCTCGCGTCCGATCGAAGACGAGAATCGAATCGATTCGACTCCGGGACACCATTCATCCTATCGCAGACGGCGCCCGAATGTTACCGTGCACATCCCCCGCGTTCCGGGGCCACCGTCGCCACCGAGACGGCGAACCATCCGCCGTCTCGGTGCGAAGCGGCGAACTGTTCGCCGTCTCGATGGGTCAGCCCGGGTGCGGGGCGGCGAGGAGGGGCGCGAAGGCCAGCTCGGCGGCGCCGATCAGGAGGATGTCGGCGCCGAGCCCGGCGCGGACGATCTGCAGGCGCTCGGCCGAGGCCGCGAGCGCCTGCTCCGCCACGAGGGCCGGAAGACGCTCGGGCGCGAGGGCGTGCAGCGCGCCGAGGAATCCGCCGAGCACGATCCGCTCGGGGGCGAAGACATTGGTCGCATTGCGCAGGGCCGTGGCGAGGAAGCCGAGCTGGCGGTCGACCTCCGCCGTGACGGCGGCGTCGCCGGAGCCGACCGCGTCCGCGAGGGCGCGCGCGAGCTCCTCGCTCTCGGCGGCGGCCATCCCGAGCACCCCGAGCAGGGCGCGCTGGCTGACTTCGGTCTCGAGGCAGCCGATCGCGCCGCAGTGGCACCGGGTGCCCGCAGAGTTCACGAGGGTGTGGCCGAGCTCCCCCGCATAGCCGCTGATGCCGGTGAGCGGCACGCCGCCGACGATGACGCCGGCCCCGATCCCGGAGGCGCCGCCGTTCAGATAGACGAGGTCGGAGGCTCCCCGCCCGGCGCCGAAGACCCGCTCGGCGTTGGCGCCCAGGCCGGCGTCGTTCGCGGCGCGCACGGGAAAGCCGGTGGCAGCGGACAGCTCGGCGGCGAACGGCTCCTCCGCCCACTCGAGGTGCGGAGCGAGCCGCACGACCCCGTCCTCCTCCCGCACGAGACCGGGGACCGCGACACCGATGCCGACGACGCGGGAGGCCACGGCCAGGTCGGGACGCAGCCCGTCGATCACCGCGGCGGCGACGGCCACGGCCTCCTGCGCGGTCGGCACGTGCCCGGTGGGGAACCGCACCCGGCGGTGCACCACCGCGTCGAGCCCGACGACGCCGACGGTCACCGCATCGATCTCGGGGTTGACGGCGAGCGCCACGACCCGGCCGTCCGCGACGACGACCGGCGACGGCCGCCCGACCCGGTTGCTGGTCTCGGGCTCCCGCTCACGGACGAGCCCGTACTCCACCAGTTCCGCGACGAGCGCCCCCGTGGTCGACCGGTTCAGACCGGTCGCCTGGGTCAGCGCGGAGCGGGCCTGCGGACCGTCACGATGGACCAGCCCGAGCACCGCGGCGAGGTTGTGCCGCCGCACCGTGTCGAGGTTCGTCCCCGCCGTCGTCTTGCCGTTCATGGTCCCGAGTACTGTATTACAGCTCGGCGCGACCCCCGCTGGACGGTGCCGTCGCGCAGGCACCCACCGAGATCCCGCTCACCAGCTGTCCGGGCGCGCCCCCAGCGGCACCTCCTCCGGCCGCTCCACGGTCGACGCCACCTCGACGACCGCGTGCTCGCGGCCGGCGGTGAGGATGGATTCCATGATGTCGAGCACGTGGAAGGCCAGGTCGCCGGAGGCCCGGTGCGGCCGGTCGGTCTCGATGGCGCGTGCCAGGTCGGCCAGGCCGACGCCGCGGCCCGCGTCGGCGTAGCCCGCGGCGACGGGGACCTCACGGAACTCGCGGTCGTCGGCGGTCGCGACGAGCACCGGGTCGGAGAACCGGTTCGGGTCGGGCACGGCGATGCTGCCGGCGGTGCCATGCACCTCGAACAGCGGCAGGCGGGTCGCCCACACCTCGAACGAGACGGTGACGGTCGAGACGACCCCGGAGGCGTGCTCCAGGATGGCGGTCACGTGGGTGTCGACGTCGACCGGAACCGGCGTCCCGGCGAGCGGGCCGGTCGCGACCGTGCGTTCGCGCGCAGATCGGCCGGTGACCCCGGAGACGCGCACGACCGGGCCGAAGAAGGTGACCAGGCTCGTCAGGTAGTACGGCCCCATGTCGAACAGCGGGCCACCGCCCGGCTGATAGTAGAAGGCGGGCGCGGGATGCCAGAGCTCGTGGCCGGGGGCGCTCCAGGAGACGGCGGCGCCGACGGGCGCGCCGATGCGGCCCGCGTCGATGACGGCGCGCGCCGTCTGGATCCCGGTGCCGAGCACGGTGTCCGGAGCGCTGCCGACGCGCAGCCCGCGCTCGGCCGCGCGGGCGAGCACGGGGGCGGCTTCGGCCGTCGCGAGGGCGAGCGGCTTCTCGCCGTAGACGTGCTTGCCGGCATCGAGGGCGCGGAGGGCGACCTCGGCGTGCGCCTGCGGGATGGTCAGGTTGAGCACCGCGTCGATGCGCGGATCCCCGAGCAGGTCGTCCACGGAGACCCCGCGGACGCCCTGCGCCTCCCCCACGGCGGCGGCACGGGCGACGTCGAGGTCGGCGACCGCCTCCAGCCGCAGGCCGGGGAGGGTCGGGAACGCGGCGAAGTACTGGGCGCTGATGTTCCCGACGCCGATGACGCCGATGCTCAGCGGGCGGCCCACAGCAGTCCCCTCTCGATGATGGTGCGGACCGGCTCGCTCGCGACGATCTCCAACCGGTGGCCGGGCGCGGAGACGAACACGCGCCCCTCGCCCCACTGGCGGGTCCAGATGGCGGGCGCGGTCACCGGACGGTTCCACGCGTCCCACGGCCGCACCTCTTGCGTGGTCGTGGCGAGAACGTCGTTGTACGCGTCCGAGAGCACCCAGTACTGCTCGCTGACCAGGTCGAAGTCGTCGATGCCCGCGGTGATGGGATGCGTGCGCCCGAGCTCGGTGATGTGCACGGTGTAGGGGATGTAGTTGTCGTCCTGGGCGCCGGTGCGCTCGGCCGGGTCCGTGCCCGCGTGGTGGGCGAACTGGCCGCCGATCATGTGCAGGTAGTCGGCGCTGTCGCGGTAGCTGTCGGCGATTCCGCCGTGCCAGCCCGCCAGGCCGGTGCCGTTCAGCACGGCGCGCTGCAGCCCGGCCAGCTCGGCCGGCTCGATGGTGCTCATGGTGTTGATCTGGAGGACGAGATCGACGGTGTCCATGAACGCCGTGTCGGCGTACACGACGGGCGACTCCTCGACGCGCACGGAGAACCCGTTCGCCGCGAGGAAAGGGAGGAAGAGGTCCGTGGTCTCGACGGGCATGTGCCCGTCCCAGCCACCGCGGACGACGAGGGCCTGCTTGGTCATGGTTCCTTCCGTGGGCCGCGGGTCACGCGGTGGGGGTCCAGGCGCTGCCGGAGGCGGCGCTGCGGGTGACGGCGTCGAGGACGCGCTGGATGCGGAGGCCGTCCGCGAACGACGGCTCGGGGTCCTCCCCCGTGGCGACGGCGGTGACGAAGTCGACGACCTGATGGCTGAAGGCGTGCTCGTAGCCGATCGCGTGACCGGTCGGCCACCAGTTCGCCATGTACGGGTGCTCGGGCTCCGTCACGAGGATGCGGGTGAACCCCTGCTCCCCCGCCGGTGCGGTCGCGTCGCAGAACTGCAGCTCGTTCATCGCCTCCAGGTCGAAGGCGATCGCGCCGCGCGAACCGGAGAGCTCGATCCGCAGCGCGTTCTTGCGCCCGGTGGCGTAGCGGGTCGCCTCGAACGCGCCGATCGCACCCGCGGCGACCCCGCCCTCCAAGCGCGCCGTGAACCAGGCGGCGTCGTCGACGGTCACCTGCCCGCGCTCCTCCGACGCGGTTCCCGACAGCCCGACGGTCTCGCCGAGCAGAGGGCGCTCCTCCACGAACGTCGCGAGGGTGCCGGAGACGCTCGCCACCCGCGACCCCGTCAGGTGCTCGACCAGATCGATCGCGTGCGCGCCGATGTCGCCGAGCGAGCCCGATCCGGCCTGCTCCTTGTCGAGCCGCCACGTCATCGGACCCTCCTCGTCGGTGAGCCAGTCCTGCAGATAGAGGGCGCGCAGCTGCCGGATGACGCCGAGGCGGCCCTCGGCGATCAGGCGCCGGGCGAAGCCGATCGCCGGGACGCGACGGTAGCTGAAGCCCACCGTCGAGCGCACACCGCGGGCGGCCGCGCGCTCGGCCGCGGCGACCATGGTCTCCGCCTCCTCGACCGTGTTGGCCAGCGGCTTCTCGCACAGGACGTGCTTTCCTGCGTCGAGGGCGGCGATGGCGATCTGCGCGTGGGAGGCGCCGGGCGAGCAGATGTCGACGACATCGATCTCCGGGTCGTCGATCGCGCGGCGCCAGTCGGTCTCCGCCCGCTCCCAGCCGAACCTCCGACGCGCCGCCTCCACCCGCCCGGCATCGCGGCCGACGATGGTGCGCATGACCGGTTCGGCGGGCAGGTCGAAGAACCGCGGAGCGACCCGCCAGCCCTGCGAGTGGGCCGCGCCCATGAATCCGTAGCCGACCATCGCCACCCGCAGGCGGCCTGCCGCGTCCGTCATGCGTCCCACGCTCCCTCGCGTCTCGTCTCCGCGCGCCGTGCCTCCGCGCTGGGGCGACGCTAACGGCGGCTCGAAGCGGCCCGCAAGTTTCCGCGGCGGGATTGGAAAACTTTCGTGGATCGGGCAGCGGTCAGACGGCCGGCGGGGCAGCGGTCAGACGGCCGGCGGGGCGGCGGTCAGACGGCGGGCGGGGCGGTGGAGCTGCGCACCACGAGAGAGGTCGCCAGCTCCAGCCGGGTCGCCTCGGCCTCCCCCGCCCGCATCCGCAGCGCCAGCCGGGTGGCCGCCTCCGCCATCTCCTGCAACGGCTGCCGCACGGTGGTGAGGGGCGGACGCGCCCAGAGCGCCGGGCGCACATCGTCGAAGCCGACGACCGACACGTCCTCCGGGATGCGCAGCCCGAGGGCGGCGGCCGCGTCGTAGACGCCGAGCGCCTGCACGTCGTTCGCGGCGACGATCGCGGTCGGGCGCGCCGGGGAGCCGAGCAGTCGCCGCCCCTCCGCCTCTCCGGAGGCCTGGCCGAACGTGCCCACCCGGGCGAGCGCGGGATCGAAGGCGATCCCCACATCGGCGAGCGCCGACCGGTATCCGGCGACGCGGGCGCGCGAGCACATCAGGTCGGTGGGCCCGGAGATCACCCCGATGCGGGTGTGCCCGAGCTCGATCAGGTGACGCGTCGCCGCCACACCGCCCGCCCAGTTGGTCGCGCCGACGGCCGGCATGTCCGGCGGCGGGTCGCCCGCCGGGTCGACGACGACCACGGGGATGTTGCGGGTGCGCAGCTGCTTGCGGTGCACGGCCGTGAGATTCGAGAACTGCAGCACGACCGCGAGCGGCTTGCGCAGCAGCACCCCGGCGATCCACTCGTCGCCGAACCGGTGATGGTCGCCCAGCACGCTGAGCGTGAGCACCAGCCCGTTCTCGCGGGTGATGCGCTCGACCCCGCGGAGGATCTCGATGGACCACTCGCTGTCGATGCTCTCGACGACGACCTCCACCGTCCCGCCCCGCTCCGGGTCGAGACCGCGCCGGGCGTAGCCCGAGCGGTGCAGCAGGTCCTCCACCCGCTGGCGCGTGCCGGCGGAGACCCCGGGGCGCCCGTTGAGGACCTTCGAGACGGTCGAGAGCGACACCGCCGCCTCCCGCGCGATGGCCTCGAGCGTGGGACGCGCGGGGGCGGGGGCCGTGCGGTCTGGCATGCAGTCACTGTGCCACAATGTCGGCCATGCCTCTCTCCGACCTCACGCATGCCGAGCTGCTCGCCTACCGCCCGGAGGTCGACGAACCGGCCGACTTCGACGCGTTCTGGACCGGGACGCTGGCCGAGGCCCGGGCCGCGGGCGGACGCACCGACCGCGTCCCGGCCGAGACCCCGATCACGCAGCTGATCGTCGAGGACTTCACCTTCCCCGGCTTCGGAGGGGAGCCGGTGCGCGCCTGGATCACCCGGCCGCGCGACGCCGACGGTCCGCTGCCCGCCGTCGTGCAGTATCAGGGCTACGGCGGCGGCCGCGGCCTCCCCGGCGACAACCCGCTGTGGGCGCTCGCGGGATACGTCCACGTCATGGTGGACACCCGTGGACAGGGCAGTCGCTGGGGATCCGGCGGCGACACCCCCGATCCGCACGGCTCCGGACCGTCGATCCCCGGTTTCATGACGCGGGGCATCGAGGACCCGCGCGACTACTACTACCGCCGCGTCTTCACGGACGCGGTGCGGGCGGTCGACGCCGCACGCGACCTCCCCTTCGTCGACGGGGCGCGCATCGCCGTCACCGGCGGCAGCCAGGGCGGCGGGATCGCCATCGCGGCCGGGGCGCTGGCCGACGGCGTGGGCGCCGTGCTTCCCGACATCGCCTTCCTCTGCGCGTACCGGCGCGGCGCGGACGTGGCGGCGGAGGGCCCGTTCGTCGAGCTGGCCCAGTACCTCTCGGTCCACCGCGGCCGGGTGGACGAGGTCTTCCGCACCCTGTCGTACTTCGACGGCGTCAACTTCGCCCGCCGCATCCACGCGCCCGCACTGTTCTCGATCGCCCTGATGGACACGGTCGTGCCGCCGTCGACCACATTCGCCGCCTACAACCACCTCGCGTCCGCGGACCGCACCGTGGAGGCCTACGCGTTCAACAACCACGAGGGCGGAGGCACCGTGCACTGGCAGAAGCAGGCGGCCTGGCTGGCCGAGCGCTTCGCCGCCTGACCTGCGCCTGCCCCGCGCCGCGCCCGCGCCGCGCCGCGCCCGCTGCAGTTCGGGACGAACGCGGTAGCGACCGCTGCGGTTCGGGACGAACGCGGTGCGGCGCCGCACGGCAAACGTCCCGAGACACCGCGGTCGCACCCACACCGCGGTCGCACGCGCACCGTAGCCGGCCGGCGCGCGCGGCCGCGACCGCTGCGGTTCGGGGCGAACGCGGTAGCGACCGCTGCGGCTCGGGACGAACGCGATAGCGACCGCTGCGGTTCGGGACGAACGCGGTACGGCGCCGCACCGCAAACGTCCCGAGACACCGCGGTAACGCGGGCGCACCGCGCCCGGACGGCGGCGGTCACGCGGGCGCGCCCGCGGCGCGTCAGCGCGGGGGTGCGGTGGTGCCGCGCTCGACGAGGCGGGTGGGCAGCACGAGCTGCGTCTTCTCCGGGGTCTCCCCCGCCAGGAGCGCGGTCAGCAGGCCCACGGCCGCCGCGCCGAGCTGCTGGATGGGTTGGCGGACGGTCGTCAGCGGCGGAACGGACTGCACCGCCTCGGGGATGTCGTCGAAGCCGACGACGGACAGGTCGCGCGGCACCTGGAGGCCGAGCTCGGCCGCGACGTCGAGCACCGCGATGGCGGAGAGGTCGTTGGCGGCGAACACCGCGGTGGGCCGGTCCGGCCCGGCGAGCAGCCGCTTGGCCGCCCCGCGCCCGGTGTCCTGCTCGTACCGGCCGACCGCGACCAGGTCGGGGTCGAACGCGATGCCGGCCTCCCCCAGGGCGCGCCGGTAGCCCGCATCGCGCAGTCCGGAGGAGCGCAGATCCGGCCGCCCGGCGACGAAGCCGATGCGGCGGTGCCCGAGGCCGATCAGGAACTGGGTGGCGTGGCGGGCCCCGCCGAAGCTGTCGGACTCGACGGTGGGCAGGTCCGCGCGCCCGGTGTGCGGGTCGATCGCGACGATGGGGACGTCGGCGGAGACGTTCACCACCGTCGGGGTGACCATGATCACCCCGTCGATCAGCGTCCCGCTCAGCCGGCTGAGCGAGCGGCGCTCCCACCCCTCGGGCGAGAGCTGACGCGAGCCGCTGTAGGCCAGGAGGTCGTAGCGCGAGTCGTGCAGGGCCGCGCCGACGCCTTTCAGGATCTCGGCGCTGAACGGCTCGAAGTCGGCCACGAGCACGCCGATCACCCCGGTCCGCCGCGACCGCATGCTGCTCGCCACCAGGCTGGACTCGTAGCCGAGCTCCTCCACGACCTGCAGCACGCGCTCCACGGTGGCGACGGCGACGCCGTAGCGGCCGTTCACGGCCTTGGAGACCGTCGCCACCGAGACGCCGGCGGCGGCGGCGACGTCGTTGATCGTGGGGCGGCTCATGGAGCGCGAGCCTAGCACCGGAAAACGCTCTTGAAAACGATATTGAAAACGTTTGACACCCCTTCGGCCGATTGTCACACTGAGGACCGCCGGGATGCCCTCCCGGACCCCTGACACCACCACGGCGCCCCTCCTGCGGCGCCACTCAACGAAGAGAACGGGTTGGAATCACATGAAAGCCAAGAAACTCCTCATCGGAGCTTCGGTCGTCGCAGCCGGCGCGCTCGCGCTGAGCGGCTGCAGCGGCACGTCCGACGGCTCCGGGGACGGCAAGGTCACCATGACGCTGTGGCAGAACTCGACCACGGGCCCCGGCCAGGACTTCTGGAAGAACGCGGCGGCCGGGTTCGAGAAGGAGAACCCGAACGTCACGATCAAGATCCAGGCGATCCAGAACGAGGACCTGGACGGCAAGCTCCAGACCGCACTGAACTCGGGCGACGCCCCGGACATCTTCCTGCAGCGCGGCGGCGGCAAGATGGCGGCGATGGTCCAGGCCGGCCAGCTCATGGACATGACGGACAAGATCAGCGCCGACACGAAGAAGGTCATCTCCGACGGATCGTTCAAGTCGGAGACCTACCAGGACAAGGTGTGGGCCATGCCCATCTCCGTGCTCCCCGGCGGCCTCTGGTACAGCAAGGACCTCTTCACCGCGGCCGGGATCACCGAGGCTCCCGCCACCATCGACGACCTCAACGCCGACGTCACGAAGCTGAAGGCGACGGGCGTGGCCCCGATCGCGCTCGGCGCGAAGGACGCCTGGCCCGCCGCGCACTGGTACTACTGGTTCGCGCTGCGCGAGTGCGCCCCGGCGACGATGGAGAAGACGGCCGACTCGAAGAGCTTCTCGGACCCGTGCTGGCTCAAGGCCGCGCAGGACCTGCAGGACTTCTCCGACACCAAGCCGTTCAACGACGGCTTCCTGACCACCTCCGCCCAGCAGGGCGCATCCAGCTCGGCCGGGCTGCTCGCCAACCACAAGGCGGCGATGGAGCTCATGGGCGCCTGGGACCCGGGAGTGATCGCCTCCCTCACCCCCGACGAGAAGCCCCTGCCCGACCTCGGCTTCTACCCGTTCCCGGAGCTCTCCGGCGGCAAGGGAGAGCCCGGGTCGATCATGGGCGGCGTCGACGGCTACTCGTGCTCGGTGAAGGCGCCGAAGGAGTGCGCGGACTTCCTCAACTACCTCGCCACGACCCCGGTGCAGACCGACTACTACAAGGCGTTCAACGCGCCGCCGGTGAACACCGAGGCCCAGAAGGCGGTCACCGAGCCCTACCTGCAGGACGTGCTCTCCGCCTACAACAAGGCGCCGTTCGTCTCGCAGTGGCTGGACACCGTGCTCGGCCAGAACGTCGGCAACGCGCTCAACGTCGCGGTCGTCGACATGCTGGCGGGCAAGAGCGACGCCAAGGGCCTCGTCCAGGCCGCGAACGACGCCGCCAAGAAGGGCTGAGGACACGCCCGTGAGCAACACCCGCGAGACGACCTCGGCTCTCCTGCCGGATCTCGCGCAGCACAGCGGGGGCGCCGTCGCGGCGCCCCCGCCGTCGCCGCGCCGCCGCCGCGGTCTCGGCTGGGCCGGCCGGGCGGAGATCCTCCTGCTGGTCGGCCCGGCCGTCCTCGTCTTCCTCGCCTTCGTGATCTTCCCGGTGGCGATGGCGGCGTACTACGGCTTCTTCCGCTGGGCGGGCTACGGACCGCCCACCGACTTCGTCGGCCTGCAGAACTACATCGTCATCCTGACCGACCCCGCCTTCCTCGACGCGCTGGGGCACAACGCCTTCATCGTCGTGATGTCGCTGGTGCTGCAGGGGCCGGTCGCCATCCTGCTGGCCCTGCTCCTCAACCGACGGATGCGCGGGCAGTCGATCATCCGCGTCCTCATCTTCGTGCCGTACGTGATCTCGGAGGTCGTCGTCGGCACCGGCTGGAGCCTCATGCTCCAGACCAACGGCGCCCTGAACGGGCTGCTGGACAACCTCGGCCTCGGCTGGGTGGCGCACGACTGGCTCTCCGACCCGAACATCGCGATCTGGACGCTGATGGGCATCCTGACGTGGAAGTACATCGGGTTCGCCGTCATCCTCTTCCTCGCCGGGCTGCAAGGCGTGCCCGAGGAGCTCTACGAGGCCGCCGCTCTGGACGGGGCATCGTACTGGCAGATCCAGCGCCGGATCACGCTGCCGCTGCTGGCGCCGACGCTGCGCATCTGGGCGTTCCTCTCGGTGATCGGGGCCCTGCAGCTGTTCGACCTGGTCTACATCATCTGGGGCCAGTACGTGGCCTCCACTGCCGGCACCTCGACGATGGCCACCTACATGGTGGCCAACGGCCGCAACGCGGGCAACTACGGCTACGGCAACGCGGTGGCCGTCGTCATCTTCCTGATCTCGCTCGTCGTCGCGCTCATCTACCAGCGCTTCGTCCTGCGTCGCGACACCGCCGGGGCTCTAACGGAGGCCAAGGCTCCCCGAACCGGAAGGACGGTCCGATGACCGCCGTCACCCTCGCCCGGAAGACGGGCACCGCCCGCAAGGCCACGCGCGGCCGCCTGCCCTGGGGCTCGCCCACGGTGTACTTCGTCGCCCTGATCGTGATCACGCTGATGCTGGCGCCGATCGCGTACATCATCATCGGCGGGTTCCGCACCAACGCCCAGATCACGGTCGACCCGGCCGGACTGCCGAACCCGTGGAACCCGGGCAACTACCTGAACGTCCTCACCGGGGGCGTCTTCTGGCGTCAGGTGCTCAACTCCACGATCGCCGCGCTCACGACCACGATCGGCGCTGTCGGTCTCGGCCTGATGGCGAGCTACGTGCTCGCCCGGTACAGCTTCCGCGGTCGCGGAGCGCTGTACGCGCTCTTCGCCGCCGGGCTGATGTTCCCGATCACGGTCGCGATCACCCCGCTCTACATCGTGGTGCGCAACCTCGGGCTGATGAACTCGCTGGCCGGCGTGATCATCCCGCAGATCGCGTTCGCCCTGCCGACGACCATCATCATCCTGGTGCCGTTCCTGCGCGCGATCCCGGACGAGATCCAGGAGGCCGCGTTCATCGACGGCTGCAGCCGCCTGGGCTTCTTCTTCCGGATGGTGCTCCGGCTGTCGCTGCCGGGCGTCATCACCACGGGCATCCTCGCCTTCATCGGCAGCTGGAACAGCTACCTGCTCCCGCTGTTCATCCTGAACAACGAGGCCACCTTCACGCTGCCGCTCGGGGTGCAGGCGTTCTCGTCGCAATACTCCGTCGACACGGCGAAGGTGCTCGCCTTCACCTCCCTGTCGATGATCCCGGCTCTGATCTTCTTCAGCCTGTTCGAGCGCCGCATCGTCGGCGGCCTGACCGGCGCCGTCAAGGGCTGACGGCCCGGCACCGCCCGACCGCCCCGCAGAGAAACCGCAAGAGACTGTGAGTGAATCCATGACCGAAACCGCGCTCCCTCCCGTATCGGAACGCGTCCGCGCCCTGCTCGCGGAGATGACCCTCGACGAGAAGCTGGCGCAGCTGGTGGGGTACTGGGTCGACAAGGGCGACGAGCTGGTCGCCCCGATGGCGGGTGAGATGGGCAACCCCGGCCGCTACGAGGATGTGACCGCGAACGGCATCGGCCAGCTCACCCGGGTCTACGGCACCCGGCCCGTCGACCCGGTGGAGCGCGCGGAGTGGCTGTGGGCCGAGCAGCGCCGGCTGCGGCAGGAGACCCGGCTGGGCATCCCGGCCCTCGTGCACGAGGAGTGCCTGACCGGCCTCGCCGCGTGGAAGGCGGCCACGTTCCCGACCCCGCTCGCCTGGGGCGCGTCGTTCGATCCGGAGCTGGTGGAGCGGATGGCCGGGCTGATCGGCGCCTCGATGCGCGAGCTCGGCATCCATCAGGGCCTCGCCCCGGTGCTCGACGTCGTGCGCGACCCGCGCTGGGGCCGCGTCGACGAGTGCATCTCGGAGGACCCGTACGTCGTCGGGACGATCGGGACCGCCTACGTCCGCGGGCTGCAGGACGCGGGCATCCACGCGACCCTGAAGCACTTCGTCGGCTACTCGGCTTCGCAGTCCGGCCGCAACCACGCTCCCGTCCACGCCGGCCCGCGCGAGGTGCGCGACACCCTCCTTCCGCCGTTCGAGATGGCCGTGCGTGACGGCGGGGTGCGCTCGGTGATGAACTCCTACGCCGAGATCGACGGCATCCCGATGGCGGCGAACCCCGAATACCTGACCGGGGTGCTTCGCGACGAGTGGGGCTTCGACGGCGTCGTGGTCGCGGACTACTTCTCGGTCGCCTTCCTGCACACCATGCACGGGGTCGCCGCCGATCTGGGCGAGGCAGCGGGGCTCGCCCTGGCCGCCGGGATCGACGTGGAGCTGCCCACCGGCGACGCCTTCCTCGGGCCGCTCGCCCAGGCGGTGCGGGCGGGGGAGGTCGACGAGGCACTCGTCGACCGGGCCGTGCTGCGCGTGCTCGCCCAGAAGGAGGAGCTCGGTCTGCTCGACGAGGACTTCGGCACGCCGCCCACGACCATCGACCTCGACACCCCGGCGCACCGTGCGGTCGCCCGCCGGATGGCGCAGGAGTCCGTGGTGCTGCTGACCAACGACGGGACCCTCCCCCTCGGTCCGGCGCCCGCACGCCTCGCCGTCGTCGGACCCAACGCCGACACCGCCGAGGCCCTGATGGGCTGCTACTCGTTCGCCAACCACGTGCTCGCCCATCACCCGGAGGTCCCGCTCGGCTTCGAGATCCCGTCGGTGCTCGCCGGCCTGCGCGCGGAGTTCCCGGAAGCGGCCGTGGTGCACGAGCCGGGCTGCGCCGTCGAGGGCGACGACCGCGCGGGCATCCCGGCCGCGGTCGCCGCAGCGCAGGATGCCGACGTGGCGATCGTCGTCGTCGGCGACCGCGCCGGACTGTTCGGCCGGGGCACGGTCGGCGAGGGCAACGACGTGGAGAGCCTGGAACTGCCCGGTGTGCAGCGGGAGCTGGTCGAGGCCGTCGTCGGCACCGGGACGCCGGTGATCGTCGTGGTGCTCTCCGGGCGCCCCTACGCCCTGTCGTGGGCGATCGAGGGAGCCTCGGCGCCCTCCGCCCTCGTCCAGTCGTTCTTCCCCGGTGAGGAGGGCGCGGCCGCCATCGCCGCGATCGTCTCGGGAGCCGCCTCCCCCAGCGGACGGCTGCCCGTCTCGCTGCCGCGGTCGGCGGGGGCGCAGCCGTACTCCTACCTCCACCCCGCGCTCGGCGGCCCGAACGAGATCACGAGCGCCGACAGCACGCCGGCCCTGCCCTTCGGCCACGGGCTGACCTACACGGCCTTCGCGCACACGGAGCTGGAGGTGGATGCCGACGTGCCGGCGGGCGGGTCGTTCACCGCGCGCGTCCGCGTCGCCAACACCGGCGAGCGCCGCGGGACGGATGTGGTCCAGCTCTACGCGCACGACGTCCACGCCAGCGCGACCCGGCCGGTCGCCCAGCTCCTCGGCTACGCCCGGGTCGAGCTGGACGCCGGGGAGGTGGCGGAGGTGCGGTTCGACGTCCCGACTGCTCGCCTCGCCTTCACCGACCGCTCGTTGCGGAGGATCGTGGAGCCGGGTGCGATCGATCTGTGGGTGGGCCCGTCGTGCGGCGAGCGCGAGACCTCGGCCGCCCTGACCATCACCGGCGCGGTCCACCTCGTGACTCCGGAGGACGGCCGCATCGTCGCGACCGCGGTCGAGCGCGTCGGACTGACCTCCGCCCTCGCAGACGGGGGTCGCGGCGGACGCGATCTCCTGGTATAAGTTGACTGAAACAACAAATCACCGACGACGTTGAAGGAATCCAGAACCATGAGCCTCACCCCCACCCGCGCCGACAAGTTCTCGTTCGGACTGTGGACGATCGGCTACAACGGCACCGACCCGTTCGGCGGCCCCACCCGCCCCCCGCTCGATGTGGTCGAGGCGGTGACCAGGCTCAGCGAGCTCGGCGCCTACGGCCTCACCTTCCACGACGACGATCTCTTCGCCTTCGGCTCCACCGACGCCGAGCGGCAGAAGCAGATCGACCGGCTGAAGCAGGCCCTGGCCGACACCGGCCTGATCGTGCCGATGGTCACCACCAACCTCTTCAGCGCGCCGGTGTTCAAGGACGGCGGCTTCACCTCCAACGACCGCGCCGTGCGTCGCTTCGCTCTGCGCAAGGTGCTCCGCAACCTCGACCTCGCCGCCGAGCTGGGCGCGAAGACGTTCGTGATGTGGGGAGGCCGCGAGGGCGCCGAGTACGACTCGGCGAAGAACATCGGCGCCGCCCTCGAGCGCTACCGCGAGGCCGTCAACCTGCTCGGCGACTACGTCACCGACAAGGGCTACGACATCCGCTTCGCCATCGAGCCGAAGCCGAACGAGCCGCGCGGCGACATCCTGCTGCCGACCGTCGGGCACGCCCTCGCCTTCATCAACTCGCTGGAGCGCCCGGAGCTCGTCGGCCTCAACCCCGAGGTGGGCCACGAGCAGATGGCGGGCCTGAACTTCGCCGCCGGCATCGCGCAGGCGCTGTACCACGGCAAGCTCTACCACATCGACCTCAACGGGCAGCGCGGCATCAAGTACGACCAGGACCTCGTCTTCGGCCACGGCGACCTCCAGAACGCCTTCGCGCTCGTCGACCTGCTCGAGAACGGCGGCCCGAACGGCGGCCAGGCCTACGAGGGTCCGCGCCACTTCGACTACAAGCCGTCGCGCACCGAGGACGCCACCGGGGTCTGGGACTCCGCCGCGGCCAACATGCGCACCTACCTGCTGCTCAAGGAGCGGGCGGCGGCCTTCCGCGCCGACCCCGAGGTGCAGGAGGCGCTGGAGGCCGCCAAGGTGAACGAACTGTCGGAGACGACCCTCGGCGCCGGCGAGAGCTACGACGACCTGCTCGCCGACCGCAGCGCCTACGAGGACTTCGACGCGGGCGCGTACTTCGGCGCCAAGGGCTTCGGCTTCGTGCGCCTGCAGCAGCTGGCGCTCGAGCACCTCCTGAACGCCCGCTGACCCGCCCATCCGTGTGACACCATCGAGGTGCACGACGTGGCGTCCATTCCCCCGGAATGACGACCACGACGTGCACCTCGATCGATCGTGAGGACACAGTGACGTGACACTCGTCGCCGGCGTCGACTCCTCGACGCAGAGCTGCAAGGTGGTCGTGCGCGACCTGGAGACCGGCGCCCTCGTGCGCAGCGGCCGGGCCGCCCATCCCGACGGCACCGAGGTCGCGCCCTCCGCGTGGTGGGAGGCGCTGACCGCCGCCCTCGACGCCGCCGGCGGGCTGGACGACGTGGCCGCGATCTCCCTCGCCGGCCAACAGCACGGCATGGTCGTGCTCGACGCCTCCGGTCGGGTGGTGCGCGACGCGCTGCTCTGGAACGACACCCGCTCGGCGCAGGCTGCGCGCGACCTGATCGACGAGGTCGGTGCCGTCGCGTACGCGTCGCGGGTGGGCGTGGTGCCGGTGGCCTCCTTCACCGCGACCAAGCTGCGCTGGCTGCGGGATGCCGAACCGGCGAACGCCGCGCGCGTCGCCGCGGTGGCCCTCCCCCACGACTGGCTCACCTGGCGGCTGCGCGGCTACGGCCCGGCGGACGAGAGCCCCCTCGGACCGGACCTGGAGGCGCTCACGACGGACCGCTCGGACGCCAGCGGGACCGCGTACTGGAGCGCGGCCCACGAGGCGTACGACCTGGAGCTCTTCGAGCGGGCGCTCGGCCGGCCGGGCCGCGAGGCGGGGTCGCCCGCCTCTGCGGATGCGGTGGTGCTTCCGCGCGTCCTCGGACCGGGAGAGGCAGCGGGCAGCACCCCGTCCGGTGTGCTCGTCGGCCCCGGCGCCGGGGACAACGCAGGAGCCGCGCTGGGGCTGGGCGCGGCCGACGGCGACGTCGTCGTCTCCATCGGCACCAGCGGAACGGTCTTCGCCGTCACCGACGCGCCTGTCGCGGACGCCTCCGGAACGGTCGCCGGGTTCGCGGACGCGAGCGGACTGTCCCTCCCCCTGATCGCGACCCTCAACGCCGCCCGCGTGCTCGACGCCATCGCCCGGCTTCTCGGCGTCGACCATGACGGTCTCGCCGAGTTGGCCCTCACCGCCGAGCCGGGCGCGGGAGGCGTGGTGCTCGTGCCGTACTTCGAGGGGGAGCGCACCCCCAACCTCCCGGACGCGACAGCCGGCCTCCACGGGCTGACCCTCGCATCCACCACCCCCGCCAACCTCGCCCGCGCGGCGATCGAGGGGATGCTGTGCGGACTCGCCGACGGCCTCGACGCGGTGCGCGGGGTCGGTGTGAGGGAGCAGCGCATCCTGCTGATCGGCGGCGCGGCGCAGAACCCGGCCGTCGCGGCGGTGGCCGCGCAGGTGTTCGACGCCCCCGTCGTCATCCCCGCGCCCGGCGAGTATGTCGCCGACGGCGGGGCCGTCCAGGCGGCGTGGGCACTGACCGGCACGCGCCCCGCGTGGACGGTGGAAGCGGCAGCGCCGCTGCCGGTCGACACGCGCGCGGTGATCCGCGAGCAGTACGCGGCGGCGCGGCCGTAGGCCGTCGCGAACGGAGGAGATCCGGCCGATTCCCTGCTTGATCTCCTCCGTTCCCCGCCGCCACGCCGTCTACCGGCCCGGACCTCCTCCGTTGCCCGCCGTGCAGGCAGCGGAGGAGTTCGGCCGCGACTCACCGGCCCCGCGCAGGGAGCGGAGGTGATCGGGCCCCCTCGCGCGCGGATCGCCTCCGCACGCTGCGGCGGGGCTGCCGGGTATCTCCGGAGCCGAACCGCGACATGCCGCTCAGTTCTCCGTTCGAACGGTGAATCAGAGCCGACTCGCGCAGATCTCCGGAATTGCTGCGGCGGCCCGGGGCCGGGGCGGGCGGGTCAGCCGGGCGGGTCAGCCGGCGCGGGAGGCGAGGTCGGCGCCGGCGGCGCGGGCCCAGCGGAGCGGGTCCGCGATCGCGGCGGCGGAGCCTCCGGCGAGGTCCGCGAGGGCGACCGCGTCGGCGAAGTCGCTCGGTTCGGCGGTGATCGCGCCGGCCGCGAGCAGCACGGGGACTCCGGCCCGGCGCGCCAGCTCGGCGACATGCTCGGGTGCCTTGCCCGACGCGGACTGGCTGTCGTAGCGTCCCTCGCCCGTGATGACGAGGTCGGCGGACGCGATGCGCGCGGGCAGCCCGAGCGCCTCGGCGACGGCGGGCGCTCCCGGTGTCATGGCGGCGCCCCAGACGCGGAGGCCGAATCCGGTGCCCCCGGCAGCGCCGGTGCCTGGGTCGTCGACCGAGACAGCGATCCGCCCGGCCCCCTCGACCCGCTCTGCCCCCGCGACCCGCCCGCTCGCCGCCCGCAGCGCCTCCGCGAACCACGCCAACCCGGCGTCCAGCAGCGGCACATCCTCCGGCGCCGCACCCTTCTGCGGCCCGAACACGGCGGCCGCCCCCTGCGGACCCAGCAGCGGGTTGGTCACGTCGCTCAGGATGCGCACACCGCCGGACGGCAGCGGCCGCAGCCCCGACAGGTCGACGCGGGCGAGGGAGGCCAGTCCCCGGTTGCCGGGGACGACCGCGACACCGGAGCCGTCGAGGAGGCGAGCGCCGAGTGCGCTGAGCACGCCGGCTCCCCCGTCCGTCGAGGCGCTGCCGCCGATCGCCAGCAGCAGCGCGCTCGCGCCCGCGTCGAGGGCGGCGGCGATCGCCTGGCCGAAGCCGATCGTGTGCGCGTCGAAGGGAGCGGGTGCGCGCAGCAGGCCGAGTCCGCTGGTCTCGGCGAGCTCGACGACGGCGGTGCCGTCCGGCAGCTGCAGCCAGGTGGCGTCGACGAGGTCTCCCGACGGGCCGAGCACGCGGACGGGTCGACGGACGGCACCGGGGACGGCCGCGGCGAACGCGTCCAGCGTCCCTTCGCCTCCGTCGGCCGTCGGGGCGAGGACGAACTCGTCATCGGGGCGCACCTCCGCCCAGCCGGCGGCCAGCGCCGTGGCGACCTCCGCGGCCGACGCGGAGCCCTTGAACGAGTCCGGGGCGATGACGACGGTACGAGGGCTCACGTCGCCCACCCTGGCACACCTCGGGATACGGGGACAGCGGTCGACGCGGTCACGGCTTTCACACGGGCACAGCCCGCAGCGGGATGCTGCGCTCGAACGCCCGGACGGTGCGCTCGACGACCTCCACCGGGTCGGCCGCCCAGATCTCGGCGTTGAAGATCTCCACCTCGACATCGCCCGCGTAGCCGGTGGCGCCCACCGCCGCCGTGAGCGAGTCGAAGTCCACGTGGCCGTCGCCCATCATGCCCCGGGCGAGCAGCGCGTCCGCCGGGATCGGGGTGAGGAAGTCGCAGACCTGGTAGCTCGCGATGCGCCCGGCCGCCCCGGCGCGCGCGATCTGGTCGAGCACCTGCGGATCCCACCAGATGTGGAAGGTGTCCACCACCACGCCGACCGACGATGCAGGGAACGGCTCGGCGAGATCGATCGCCTGGCCGAGCGTCGAGACGACCGCACGGTCGGCGGCGTACATCGGGTGCAGCGGCTCGATGGCGAGGGTGACCCCGGCTGCGCGTGCGTCGGGCTCGAGCTCGGCGAGCGCGTCGGCGACCCGCCCGCGCGCGCCGATGAGATCCGTCGACCCCGCGGGGAGGCCGCCGGCGACGAGCACGAGCACGGCGGCGGACCCGGTGGCGCCGGCCGCGGCGAGCGCCGCCGTCTCCTCGATCGCGCGACGGTTCTCGTCGAGGGCGGCACGGCGCTCCGGCCCCTCGGGCACGGTGAAGAACCCGCCCCGGCAGAGGCTGGATACGCGGAGGCCGCTGTCGGCGACCATGCGCACCGCCTCCGCGAGGCCCACCTCCGCCACCGGCTCGCGCCAGAGGCCGATCGCCTCGACGCCAGCCGCCGCGGTGATCCGCAGGGCGTCGGCGAGGTTCGCGTACTTGATGGTCGCCTGATTGATCGACAGCCGCGACGGTGCCGCCGGGCGCGCGGGCGCGCTCACGCGTCCATCCCGTTCACGCGCACGAGATCGGTCCACCGCTGCGCGGCCAGCTCCGGCCGCTCGAGGGCACCGCAGGCTCCCGCGAGCCGCACGATCTCCGAGAGGTGCGGGAGGCTGCGTGCCGCGTGCATGCCGCCCACCATGGTGAAGGAGTCCTGGTGGCCGTTGAGCCAGGACAGGAAGGCGACCCCCGTCTTGTAGTAGTACGTCGGCGCCGCGAAGATCTGCCGCGACAGCGCCTCCGTCGGGCCGAGGATGCTGCGGTAGCGGGCCGCATCCCCGTCGTCGAGGGCGCGGATCGCGGCGGACGCGCTGGGGGCGAGCGCCGCGAACGCGCCGAGGAGGGCGTCCGAGTGCACCTCCCCGTCGCCTTCGATCAGGCCGACGTAGTTGAAGTCGTCGCCGGTGAACATCCGCACGCCCTCGGGCAGGCGCGAGCGCAGCGCGATCTCGGCGTCCGCGTCCAGCAGGCTCATCTTGATGCCGGCCACCGTGTCGCCGCCGGCCTCGATGATGCGCAGGACGGTGTCCGCGTCGCCGAAGTAGCCGGCGAGCGCGGGGTCGAACGCCTCGCCGAGCCAGTGCAGCACGACCGGGGCGCCGGCCGCGGCGAGCACCGCCCGGTACACGCGCTCGTAGTCGGCCGGGGACTGCGCGGCGCGGGCGAGGTGGCGGCTCGCCATGAGCACGACCCCTGCACCCGCATCCTCGGTGAAGTGGAGCTGCTCGACGTACGCGTCGATCACGGCGTCGAGTGTGATGACCGGCTCGTCCACGTGGTCGGTGTTCACGCCGGCCACGACGGACCCGCCGACCGTCCGCGCCTCGGCCGCACTGCGCGTGATGAGCTCGCGGGTCGCGGCCGCGTCGAGCCCCATGTTGCGCTGCGCGGTGTCCATCGCGTCCGCGACCCCGAGGCCCCAGCCGTAGACGTGACGGCGGAACGCGAGCGTGGCGTCCCAGTCGATCTCCGCGGGCGCGCCGGGCACGTTGTCGGCCCACGGCTTCGGGATGACGTGCGCGGCGGCGTAGGCGACGCGCGAACGCAGCGGCGACTCCGGACGCTCGGCGACCGCCGGGGCGAGCAGGTCGGCGGTGGAGGTCGTGCCGTCGACGTTCAGGAGGGGGACGGACCGCGCGGCGACCTCGGCATCCGGCACCGCCGCGGCGGTCGGCGCTGCGCCGGTCGTCGCTGCGCCGGTCGTCGCTGCGCCGACCGTCATCGGGCGACCTCGGGCAGGCGCACCGGGGCGAGGTCGATGCGGCGGCCCTCGCGCGACGAGCGGAGGCCCTCCTCGGCCAGCTGCACGCCGCGGGCGCCGGCGAGGAAGTCGAAGCGGTTGGGGGCGTCCTCGAGCACGTGGCGGAGGAACTCCTCCCACTGCGTCTTGAAGCCGTTCTCGAACACCTCGTTGGCCGGGGACTCGATCCAGTCGCCGTCGTAGTCGTGCTCGTCGGCGAGGTCGGGGTTCCACACCGGCTTGGGCGTCGCGTTGCGCGGCTGGATCTTGCAGCCGAACAGGCCGACGACGGCGCTGCCGTGGGTGCCGTCCACCTGGAACTCGACCAGCTCGTCGCGGTTCACGCGCGTCGTCCAGCTGGAGTTGAGCTGCGCGGTCACGCCCCCGGCGAGCTGGAAGATCGCATAGGCCGCGTCGTCCGCGGTCGCCGCATACGGGTGCCCCTGCTCGTCGACGCGCTCGGGGATCTCGGTGACCGCCTGCGCGTACACCGACTCCACCCGGCCGAAGAGGTTCTCGAGCACGTAGCTCCAGTGCGGGAACATGTCGACGACGATGCCGCCGCCGTCCTCCGCACGGTAGTTCCAGCTGGGGCGCTGCGCCGCCTGCCAGTCGCCCTCGAACACCCAGTACCCGAACTCGCCGCGCACCGAGAGGATGCGGCCGAAGAATCCGGAGTCGATGAGGCGCTTGAGCTTGCGCATCCCGGGCAGGTAGAGCTTGTCGTGCACGACGCCGTTCTTGATGCCGGCCTCCTCGGCCAGGCGGGCGAGCTCGAGCGCCTCCTCGAACGACTCGGCGGTCGGCTTCTCGGTGTAGATGGCCTTGCCGGCGGCGATCGCCTTGCGGATCGCCGTGCTGCGCGCCTTCGTCACGAGGAAGTCCGCGTAGATCTGCCAGCGGTCGTCCGCCAGCGCGGCGTCGAGGTCGGTCGTGTAGTGCTCGATGCCGTGCCGCCGCGCGAGCTCGGCCAGCTTCTCCTCGCTGCGCCCGACCAGGATCGGCTCGACCTGCACGCGCGTGCCGTCGGAGAGCAGCACGCCGCCCTGCTCCCGGATGGCGAGGATCGACCGCACCAGGTGCTGCCGGTAGCCCATGCGCCCGGAGACGCCGTTCATGATGATGCCGATCGACGACACGTGTACTCCCTTGTGCTCTGCGTGCGGTGTCGCGCTCCCGGGTCACGATGGAAAGCGCTTACCCGACGGTACCCTGCCCGCCCGCCGCCACGCAACCCTCGCCCACCCCACGCCCTGCGCCCTGCGCCCTGCGCCCTCCGCCCTCCGCCCTCCGCCCTCCGCCGCCGAGGTTCACGTTGTTGCGGCCATGAGCGCCG
>NZ_AYMR01000022.1 GCF_000633535.1 Leifsonia aquatica H1aii
AGGAGGCACGGTCGTGACAGAAGGCACGGTCGCCACAGGAGACACGCTCGTGACAGGAGGCACGGCTTCCGCCGGCGCGTCGCGCACGTCGAGCTGCTCGGCGCGACCCAGCGGTGGAGCATCGGCGGGTCGCGGCTCCCTGGTCGACGCCAGCACCGTCGCCCACACCGGAGGGAGGAGCACGGCCAGCACGGTCGCGCCGCCTCCGCGACCGAACGTCGCGCCGATCCGGTACGCCGCCATCCCACGCAGCACGACGGCGTAGAGGCAGACGATCGGGATGAAGAAGAACACGACCGCCCAGGCCGGGCGGCCGCCGAGGCGCAGGATCTCCGCCTCGTTGAGCACGGGCACCCAGGCGCGCCAGGGTTCGACCCCGCGACGCGCGAAGACGCGCGACAGCGCCGCCGCGTACCAGAGGAAGACGGCGAGTCCGACGATCAGCGCGATCGATGTGATGACGGTGGTGAGGACGAGGAGGGTCGCGGTCGTGTCGGTCATGCGCCCGCCTTCCGGGATCGGGGCGCTGACAACGAACGCCAGGAGGGCACCGACCACGGCCGGCCGAGCGCACGCACGAAGGACGCCGGAGTGAGCGCGGCGAGCAGCGAACGGACGGGCCCGTGCACGCTCCGCAGGCGTGCGCGCTCGGCATCGACCAGGTCCCACGCACGGTCGGCCGCGTCCCGGGTGGGCGGGTGCTCGGCGAAGACGGCGATGTCGACGAGGGCCGCCAGGTCGATCGCCGCGGCCGACCCCGACGCCGCCGCGATGTCGCGACGGGTTCCCGCGAGAGCAGGCTCTCCGATGTCCGTCCGGACGTCCATCAGGTCCGCCCACGCGCCGACCACGGCGACCTCCGGCACGGGGGCGCGACGTCGACGCCGACGACGCGCCCGCTTGGCGACGAGGACGACGAGGAATGGCAGCGTCACAAACACCAGCGTGGCGAGGACGAGCCCCACGATCGCGAGCACGCGCAGCAGGACCGCGACCCATTCGGGCTGCTCGGCCACCACCGCGCGGGTCGCATCGCGGTCGTCGTGCTGCGCCGCGGGAGGGAGCACGGTCCCGACCTGCGGTTGCTCGGGGACGGTGGGGTTCTTCGGCAATTGGTGGTCGACGGCGATCAGGGTCGGCGCCTGGGTGAACTGCGGCTCGACGTCGACCGTCGTCCATCGGTCCGCCCCGGGGGCGCGGACTTCGATCCACGCTGCGAGGTTCGCACCCGTGCATTCGCGTGAGCACGCCGGAATCCCGCCGGTCTCGCCGGCTCCCATCCGCACACCGACGACGACGCGGGACTCGTACCCGACGGCGCGCGCGAGCAGGGCGCCTGCGGCGGCGAACTGCTCGTCGTCGCCGACCCCCGCGACGAGCAGGTCGGCGCTGGAGGCGCTCCCGACCCGGTTCTGCTGCTCGAGGAGCTGGCTGAACAGCTCCTCGACGCGCGCGGTCGAGTGTCCGGCGAAGCTCGACTCGAACGGGTAGGCGGACTGGCTGCGCAGGGCGGAGATCCACGCGGACGCCTGGTCGTCCTCGGCGAGCGAATGGCTGAGGTAGCCGCGATCGCGCAACCGCTTCACCAGCTCCTCGAACCCGGCAACGGTGCGCGGCTGCTGCTGGGCCTTCACCCAGGCGGCGAGCTGGGGATGCTGCGTGAGGTCGAGCAGGCTGCTGCTGCCGGGGTCGGCGAGCGCGACCTCCGGCGTCCCGGTCCCCTGGACCTCATAGCTGTCGCCGGCCTTCACCCCGCGCACTCCATCGGCCTCGGCGGCGACGTCGATGCCGGCACCGGTCTGCTTGTCGAGATAGAAGGCGTCGGCCAGTGCGGCCGCGCGCGATCCGGAGAAGGACGGCGCCGTGCGGGCGTCCGACGGCATCGGCAGCCAGATGCCCGAATAGCCGTCGCCGATGGTGACCGTGAGCGGACGGGCGGAGGCCGCGGGCGAGCCGCCCGGGAGGCGGGAGAAGCGAGCGTCGGCGGAGACGAGGAAGTGCTCGCCGTCCCAGTCGTCGAGCGTCGCCATCCGCAGCCGGTCGATGTTCGTGTCGGCCCCCGAGACCGTGAACAGGACGCGGTCGTAGGCGTCCTTCTCGAACGAGGCGCGATAGCGCCCCAGGGGCGTCGTCTGCTGCTGCACGACGAGGAGCGGCTCGGTGGAGGTGCGCAGCGTCTCCCGCGCGCTCACGCCCGCCAGGGCGGGGCCGGCGGTGAAGCCCGCCACGAGGGCCACCACGATCAGCGCGGCCCCCAGCAGGCGCCGACGGACGGCCACGGCGGTCGAGGCCGACCCCTGCCGCACGACGCCGACGGTGCCCCGGGCGGCGGCGAGCGCGGCACGACGACGCAGGCGGGACCGCAGCGTGAGCCAGAGGAGCGAGGCCGCCACGAGGAGCAGCCCGAGCAGCACTTCCCGAGGAGCGTCGATCCGGACGCCCGCGATCAGCAGCGGCGCCCCGGGGTCGGTCGCACCGAAGGCGATCCCGAAGACCCCCATCGCGAGCACGACCGGGACGGCGACGGCGGCACGGCGACCGGGCGACAGCGCCAGTGCCGCCGCGAGCGCCGTTCCGATCAGGAACAGGGCGTAGACCGGCACGAGGACGGCCTGGTACGAACCGACCGGCAGGTCGAGTGTGAGCAGCTGCTTCCAGCCCAGGACGATGCCGGTGATCCCGTCCAGCAGTCCCCGCAGCACCCCGATCGGCGACGCGAGGGCGGAGGGGACGGCGAGCGGGACGACGCCGAGGAGGTAGAACGCCGCCACCACGAGCAGATGCAGCCAGAGCGGCCACCGTCGCATCCGGGCGACGATCGCCGTGCCGACGCCGACGATGCCGGCGTAGGCGGCGACCCCGATCAGCGACGGCGTCCGGTAGATCGGCCAGGCGAGCGCGCAGGCGAGCGCGAGCCCGACGAGCACGAAGGCGCACGCGAGGACCGTCTGCGGCAGATCGGGCCGCACGGAGGTCGTCCGCCGCGCCCGTGCCCGGCGAGCGGCCGCCCGCGTGTCGTCGGGTCCCGAGGGCGCGCTCACTGGAGTGCTCCGCGGGCGATGAGCTTTCCGAGGTCGTCGAGGGCGCCGACGGTGAGGATGCTGAGTGGCCCCAGCCGCCGGACGGCCGGGTCGGCGCCGAGGTCGCAGCGGACGCCGACGCACCGGGTGTCCGGGCCGAACGAGACAGAGGCGGCGCGCAGCCGGCCGAGCGGGGTGTGCGCGCCCGTCACGAGGACGACGACGGAGAGGTCGGGATGGGACTGCGCCGTGAGCTTGGCGACGTCTTCCAGGCGGCTCGCACGCTCCGCCAGCTCGATCTCCGAGAAGCCGTCGAGCATCGTCGCCGCGTTCCGCGTCGGGAGGGTGCGGATGGTGACGACCTCGCCGCGGACGAGCTCGGGGCGTTCCGCACTCGTCGTCACGACCAGCTCGCGGCCGTCGCGCACCGCCTGCAGGCTCAGCGAGGCGGCGACGCTGACGGCGAGCTCGAACTCGTCGTCGGACTCGTACTCCTCGTCCGCGGTGATGCCGATCGTGACCGCGATGCGCGAGTGCCGGGCCTCCTCGTACTGGCGGACCATGAGGCGGCCGGTCTTGGCGGTCGACTTCCAGTGCACGTGCCGGCGGGAGTCGCCGGGGACGTAGTCGCGGATGGCGTGGAAGGCCAGGTCGGCGTCGACGATGGTGCTGGTCGGCAGACCCTCGAGATCGCGGATGAGCCCCGCGCTGGCGCCCGGGATCCGGGCGGTGACGGGATGCACGTGGAGGGTGTGGACCTCCGGCCAGAGCGCCTCGCGCCGCAGCAGCCCGACCGGGTCGCCTCGCGACACCGACACGGGGCCGACGTCGATGACCCCGCGTCGCGCAGCGGCGATCGACAGGCGCTCGGTGTGCTCCGCCCCCGCCGCGAGCAGCGGGACGTACGCCTCGGCCAGACCGGTTCCGATCGGGACGTCCACCCGGCCCGGGAGGGACGTACGGGTGCCCGCGTTGCGGACGACGAGGGAACCGGTCACGTCGTCGCCCGCCACGACACGCTCCCGGTCCAGCGCGAGCTGCACGCGGTAGTCGTGGGACCCCAGCAGGAACGGCACGCAGACGACGAGGAGTGCGGCGGAGGCCGCAGCGACGATCCAGCCGATGCTCCAGCCCGCGAGCCAACCCGCGAGCGCACCCGCCACGAGCACGCAGACCACCAGCCAGCCGGGCGCGGTGACGGTCTCCGCCAGCCAGCGCACGGCCCCGCGCAGCGCCGAGCCGACGGCCGCTGCGGCCGAGCGGCCCCAGAAGACGCCGTCCTCGACGAGGCCGGTGCTGCTCCTCGTGACGCTGGTCACCGTCGAGGCGCGCGTGCGCGTCCCGGTGACGGTGCGCGTCAGCCGCGAGGAGGTGTCGTCGTACTCGGTCATCCGGCTCAGGCCGCCCCGTTCTCCACGGGGGCCTCGACGTCGAGCAGGATCTGCCCGACCACGGCGTCGGCGGTGACGCCGTCGAACTCCGCGTCCGGGTTGAGCACCAGGCGGTGGGCGAGCACCGGGAGCGCGAGGTCGCGCACGTCGTCGGGGGTGACGAAGCTGCGCCCGTGGGCGACGGCCCAGGTCGAGGCGAGTCGGGCGAGGGCGAGGGCCCCGCGCACGCTCGCTCCCAGCCTGACCTCGCTCGCCCGGCGGGTCGCCGCGATGAGCCGCATGATGTAGTCGAGCACGAGCGGGCTGCTGTAGACGCCCCCGACGAGGTCGGCCATCGTGACGATCATCTGCGCGTCGACGATCTCCGGAACCTCGCGGCGGGGGTGCATGGCCCCCTGCAGGATGCGGAGCGTCGAGGCGTCGTCCGGGTAGCCGATCGAGGCGCGGATCATGAAGCGGTCCAGCTGCGCCTCCGGGAGGCGGTAGGTGCCTGCCTGCTCCACCGGGTTCTGGGTGGCGATCACCACGAACGGGACGCCGACCGGGCGGGTGACGCCGTCGACGGTGACCCGCCCCTCCTCCATCACCTCGAGCAGCGCGGACTGGGTCTTCGGGCTGGCGCGGTTGATCTCGTCGGCGAGCACCACGTTCGCGAAGATCGGTCCGGTGTGGAATTCGAACTCGCCGCGTTTCTGGTCGTAGACCGTGATGCCCGTCACGTCTCCGGGGAGCAGGTCCGGGGTGAACTGGATGCGGGTCGAGGTGCCGCGGATCGTCTGCCCGAGTGCCCGGGCGAGTGCCGTCTTACCGGTGCCGGGGACGTCTTCGAGCAGCACGTGGCCCTCGCTCAGCAGGGTCGCGAAGACGAGCTCGACGATGTGCCGCTTGCCGAGGATGGCCTGCTCGACGTTGTCGACGAGCTGGGCGAACGTCGACTGGAACCAGGCGGTCTGTTCGGGGGTGATGGTCATGCGTCTTCCTCGGTCGTCGGTCGCGGGGATGGGCGGGTGCTGCGGTTCGTCATGGCGTGCCGCCGCCGCCCGGGTCGGGGTTCGTCGGCGCTGCGACCCCGCAGCGGGTCAGCGTGCGCTCGCCGAGCGCCGCGTACGCGCCGGTGAAGGTCACCGTGTAGGTCACGGTCAGCGTCGTCGCGTCGGTGGCGACGGCGACCGTGTACGCGTTCGCCGACCTGACGGCGGTCGAGAACGTGACGTCGTCCGGCGACGGGGTCGCCGTGCAATCGGTGGGGACGTTCACCGTCACCGTCGTCGGCACCGTCGACGTCGTGACCGGCGACCCCGCACCGCAGGCGCCGGCCGAGCCGAGGAAGCAGTAGCTGTAGGTGATGCTGCCCGGATCGCTGTCCTTCGACAGGGCGAAGTTCGGCGTCAGCGAGCCGTTGATCCGGTACAGGACGGTGAACGCTGCCCGCTGCGGCACGTCCGGCGCGTTGACGGTCAGGAACTCGTATCCCGACGTGTGGGTCCCGGACGGGCCCGTCGACGTGATGGTCCGCGACGGGTCGGTGCCCACCGAGTAGGTGGTCGCCGATCCGCCCGGCGCGGTCTGGAAGGTCCACGCCGACTGGACACCCGAGGCAACCGCTCCGAAGCCGTTGGCGGCGCACGCCTGCCCGTCGTACTGGGTGTACTGGTCCAGGCCGCTGAAGTCCGTCGAGCTCTGCCCGCCTGCCATCACCGGATTGCCGGTGCGGTCCATCGAGCAGTTCGGCTGGGGCGCCCCCTTCTTCCACACGGCGTAGAGCACGGAGACTCCCGTGGAGCTGTGGTTGGCGTCCACCCCCACGTCGCGCAACTGCAGCGAGGTGTTCGACGACGCGACGAGGGCGCCGTTGGAGGTGACGATCGGCGAGCCGGCGACCTGCGCGGTCTGCGTCCACGTCGATCCGGTGTTGCCCGAGCCGAGCGGAGGCTGGAACTGACTGACCGGAACCACCGAGACGGTGCGCGAGCCCGGCGCCGCCAGGCCCGTCCAGGTGGTGGTCGCGCCGGAGCGTGCGACCTGCGCGACGGCGTTCCCGTCCACACTGATCTGGAACGCGCTGGTGTCGTCGCTGGACTGGATGGCGAGGTTCAGCACGCCCTGGGTCGCCGTCGTGCGTGCCGGGTCGTAGGAAGTGGTGGCGCTCCCCCCGCTGATCACCGGGGGTTGGTAGGCCCAGGTGACCACCGGCGTCGTGTCGAGCGACTCGCCGACCGCGTTGACGGCGCGCGCGGTGAACGTGTGGCGCTGCCCGTTGACGAGGCCGCCGACCGTGCAGGTGTATGTGCCTGCCGCCCCCGGGGAGCAGCTGGAGGAGACCGATTGACCGTTCTCGACGATCGAGACCCCGCGCAGACCCGGGTGCGCGAGCGCCGCCTCCCCCAGGGTCACGAGCATCGTCACGCTCGACCCGGTGTAGCCGGTGGTCGTGATCGAGCTGGGCGGAGCCGGGTAGCCCTGCACGTCCAGCGTCAGGGTGCCGCCGCCGGTGCGTCCCTGGGCGTCCGCGACGATGTACGGCACGAGGCAGCTTCCTCCCGCCGGCTTCGCACCGCCCGGCCAGGTGGCGGTGACGGCGGTGGTGCCGGAGGCGGAGATCGCGGCGACGGCGCAGGTCGTCTGGCCGAGCCCGACCAGCTTGAGCCCCGATCCCTGCTTGCCCTGGAACGGGTCGTACTCCCCCGGAACGCCGATGACGGTGACCGAGCACGAGGGGCCGCTGCTCACCGCGCAGGTCTGCGTGAAGGTCGCGGCGCGGGGCGCGTCCGGCGGCGCGGCGCCGACGACCAGCGTCACGTTCGCGACGAGCCCGCCGAACGCGGTCACGGTCACGCCGACCGTCTCGCGGGCTCCGGGGTGCGCGTCTGCGCGTGCCGTCGCGGTCAGAGTGCGACCGCTCTGGGTGACCGCGAAGTTCGTCCCGGAGTAGGCGATCGCGTAGTCGAGCGCGTTCTGGTCGCCGACGCGGCCGCCCTCCCAGCTGGTGAGGTCCTTGTAGAGGTCGATGGTCTGCGAGGCCCCGGGGGCCACGGTCCGGCTGACCGAGTTGAGCTGCGCCTGCGGGCTCTTCGGCTGGATGGCGACCGGGATCGGCAGCGCCGTCCACGTCGACTGCCCGGCCAGCCGCACCTGCACGGTGCAGGTGTCGGTCCACGGCGCCTCGCGCCCCGCCGCGTACGAGGCGGCGGCACTGCTCGACGGGGTGCAGCGGGCGTTGGCGCGCTGCACGGCGAACGATCCGTCGTCGCGCATCTGGAGCGTGTCGCCCGAGGCCAGGTCGACGGCCTCCTTCAGAGGGAGCGAGACGGTCTGCTCCTCCCCGACGCGATAGGCCTGCAGCCCTCCGGCGAGCTGGAGGCGCATGTCGTCGAAGGCGGGGATGCGCAGGAAGCCGTAGCCGACCGACTTCCGTCCGGTCTGGTCCGTGCCGGTGAGGGAGAACGGCACGAGCGCACCGCGCTCGGGCGCCGGCCCGCTGATCCGGTGCCCCTTCACCGTGTAGCCGGACGCCGACGGCCCCCAGATCGACAGCGTGAGGTCGGAGATGCTGCCCGAACTCCACACGGTCTTGCCCGCCACGACGTCGATGCCGCTCCCCAGCTCGCTGCGGTCGCGGGTTCCGATGACGGTGTCCGTGACGACGGGGATGTCAGTCGCCGCCTCGGCGGTCACCGTCACCACGATCAGGCCCTGGGCGGTGCTGGAGGTCGCCGAGGACCGCACGGTGTAGAGGTACGACTGCACGCCCTCCACATCGCCCGGGAGCAGACGCACGGTGCCCGCCTTCAGGTCGGTGCCCGAGGCGATCAGCCCCTTCAGGCGGTTGTACTCGCTCGCCCCCGGCAGCTCGGGAGCGTTCGGCACCACCGACACGAGGCTCAGCGTGCCTCCGGCCGGGTCGCGGTCGTTGAGCAGGGGCTGCACGGTCAGCGGCGTCGTCGAGCCGCGCACCGTCCGCACCGCGTCGCTGTAGGTGATCGGCGCCACGTCGGCATCCGCGGAGGCGAGGACCGCGACGCGGATGACGCCGTCCCCGGTCGCCCCGGCGGGATCACGCAGGGTGTATCCGAAGGAGACCTGGCCTCCGCTCACGCCGCCGGCGGGTGCGGCGTAGACCACCGAGCGGCCGTCCGGGCCGATCGTGGCCGTTCCGGCCCCCGCCTTCGGCTGGGCCAGCGCCGAGAGCACGGTCGCGTCGCCGTCGGGGTCCTGACCCGCCGACGGGATGCCGAGCGTCACGGTGCCACCCGCGCGCACACGGCCGGTGAGCGCCGTCGGCTCGGGCGCATGGTTCGCGCCATCGGCCACGACGGTCACCGTGATCTCCGTCGAGTCGAGCCGGCTTGGATCGGACTCCACATAGTCGGAGTAGTGCAGCGTGTAGGTCCCGGGCTTCGCCGGGGCCAGGTAGCGCACGGTGTCGCCCGCGGCGAAGACGAGCTCGCCCGGCGCACCGGAGCCCTCAATCTGCGGCGACAGCACCAGGCGCTCCCCGCGCGGTGCGATGTCGTTCGCCGTGACGGGGATGTCCACCTGGGTCCCGGCGCGCACCGTGACGGCGTCGGGTCGTGCGATCGGCCCGATACCCGTGGCCGGGTCGACGAGGAAGACCGTGATCTCGCCCACGACGGACTGACCGGCGCCGTCTCCGATGGTGACCGTCGCCGTGCCGATGCGACCCGGTCGGCCGTCCTCGGTGGTGCCGCTGACCCGCACCTGGGCGTTGTCGACCACGCTCGCGGAGAGCCGCTCCTGGCTCGACGACACGGACTGGACGGCGAGGACCCGGCCGGACGTGTTCTGGACGGCCTGTAGCACGTCCAGGGTGGTGTCCTCCTGGGTGCGCGCGAACGCGACGAGCGGAGGGATGGTCAACGGCCTGCCGCCCGGGACCACGCTGAAGCGGAGCACACCGGTCTGCTCCGCCGTGGTCTGGGCGTCCTGCACCGTGTAGCCGATCAGGTACTCCCCCGCCGCCTTCGCGGTCAGCTGGATGGTTCCCGCGGCCGCGTTCGGCGTCACGGTGGCATTGTCCTTGTCGCCCGTGGTGATGACCGCGTCGGTGAGCCGGTACGACCCCGACCCCCCTTCCACGTGATCGGCGATCGCCTCGGTGCGCGGTTCGCCCACGCCGGTGACGACGGCCGCGGGCACCGTCGTCAGCACGGGATCCGCCGCCACCGAGACGATGAGCTCCTTGGTGGTCTCCGCCCCGTTCGCGTCGACCACCGTCACCGTGACCGCATAGGTCCCCGCCCCCGCGTTGGGATCGGTGTGCCGCACGGCGACGCGGCCGTCCGCCGTCGCGACCACGCGGATCGGCGCGGAGGCGTCGGACTTGCGGGCGTCCGCGAGTGCGAGCGGGTCGCCGTCCGGGTCCACCCAGGCCGTCAGCACAGGGACGGTGACGGTACCACCCGGAGCGAGCGAGACGGTCGGCCAGGTCTGCATGCAGTTCTCGATGCCGCACCACACCGGCGCGCTGTTCTCCGCCTCCGGGACGACGTGCAGGGTCACCGTGGCGGGCTCCGACTGCATGATCCCGTCCGTGACGACGTAGCTGAACGTCGCCGTGCCGCTCTGGGCGCGCACCTGGATCGCCAGCTGCTGGTCGTCCGCCGTGAGCGAGAGGTCGCCGAATCCGGGATCGCTCAGGCCGCTCAGCGAGCCGGGAACGATCGTCAGCACCGCCCGTTTCATCGGCGAGTGGGCGTTGAGCAGCACAGGCAGGATGGCGCTGGCGCCGGCACGCACGCCGAAGCTCGACGGCTGCGCCACCGGGGGCGTCTCCTCGGTGACCTCCTCGACCTGGGTCGTCGTCTCGGTCTGCTGCGTCTTCTTCTCGTCGTCCGCGTTCCACTGGGAGGGCGGGATGAGCGCGCCGTCCGGGAGGGTCCACAGCGTCCCGGAGTCCGTCTCGTCGAGTACGGCCCGCTCGCCGTTGCTCAGGATCTGCGGTGCGATCGATCGGGCGTCCTCGAGTCCGCCGTCCGGCAGGGCGAGCGTCTTCGCGCCACCGGCGGACGACCACAGCCGCCCGGTCGTCGTGGAGACCCATGCAGCGTAGACCGTCCCCGCCACCTCTGTCGGCGCGGCGGGCGTGCCGGACGCCTCGACGGTTCGCCCAGACTGGCCGCTGCGCACCTGCACCGAGACCAGTCCCGAACCGTCGGCGAAGTACGCCGTCCCGTCGCCGGAGGTGGATCCGGCGACCGCATCGCCGCCGAGACGGACGTCCACGGGCGCGCCCGTGCCCGCGATCCAGGCCTTGCTCTGCGCGGGAGCGGCGAGCACCCAGGCGGTCCCGGCGAGGGCGAGCGCGACCTTCGCAGAGGCGGGCGGGGGCGACGCGAGTTTCGCAGCCCCACCCGTCCACGAGCCCTGGGCCGCGTCGTAGACGCGCACCGCGCGCTCCTTCGCGGAGTACACGGCCACGGTTCCGTCGGCGCCGACCGTCGCCGCCGTGGCGATGTAGCCCTGCGCGCCGGAGCCCGCGTCCGGGCCGGCGGTCGCCCGTTCCTGCTGCGTCGGGTCGATCTGCACCGGCTTGGCCGCCGACCCCTTCGCCGAGAGCTGCTGGAGGTAGATCGTGCCCGTGTCCGTGAGATAGAGCGCCCAGTCGCCGGCCGACTGGACCTGGCGCGTCCCGCTCGGCGTGGAAGCGCCGGTGGCGGCGCCGGCCGACGACGACGCCCCGGACGCGGAGCCGCTCGTCGGGCCGGCGGAGGCGCTGGAGGATCCCTCCACCAGCGCCGTGGGATCGGCCGGATCGACCGCCCACGCCTGGCGGTAGCCCTGCGTGAACACGATCGAGTCGGAGCCGTGCTGCACGACGCCGCTCGGATCCTCCGCGTCCCTGACCGTGCTGAGCTGGCCGAGATCGGTGTCCACGCGCGCGTACTTCCCCGACGACTTGGTCACCCAGACCGAGCTCTCGACCGCGTCGGACTTCTGCGTGTCATAGCCCTGCGCGACCACCGCGCCCGTCACGACCAGGGCGAGGGCGGCCACGACGGCCGCCGCCGAGGCGGCACGGCCGAAGCGGCGACGCGGTGCCTGCTGCCTCACAGCACTCCGCCCACGATCAGCGCGGCACCGATGCCGACCACCGCGACCACGGCGACTCCGGCGCCGATCAGCGCGGGCACGAGGGGGTTGCCCGCCCACCGGCGTTCGCGGACCACGAGGCCGTCGCGGTCGCGCTTCGCCTCGGCGGCCGCGGCCGCCTGCTTCGCCTCGCGCTGCGCGCGGCGCGAATCGGGGTTGACGGTGGAGACGACGGGACCGCGGCGACCGCTGTCGGCGAGGTCGATGAGTCCGGCCGCGCGCGCCCACTCCGGCGAGGCGACCTCGATCGCCGTCGGCGGGATGCCGAGCTCGTACTGCACCCAGCGCAGCTCCTCGGCGAAGGCCTGGGCGGAGGAGAACCGGCGCGACGGATCCTTGGACAGGCCGGTTCGGAGGGCCTCCTCCAGTCGCGTCGGGACGTCGTCGCGGCCGGTGGGTGTGTACACCGCCTTGAGGATGCGCCCGGTCATCAGATCGCGGGTGTTCGCCTGCCGGCGGTCCGACTCGAACGGGCTGCGGCCGGTCAGCAGCGTGTACACGGTCGCCGCGAGGCTCCAGACCTCACTGGCGACGGTGCCGTTGGTGGTCTCCTGGAGCACCTCGGGCGCCGACCACGGCACCGACATCGCCACGTCGCCGTCTTCGTCGCCCGCGGCCGCGATGCCGAAGTCCGCGAGCACGGACGATCCGAGCGCGGTGATCAGGATGTTGGACGGCTTGATGTCGCGGTGCAGCAGCCCCGCGCGGTGCACGGTCTCGACGGCACCGGCGATGCGCACCCCCGTCTCGAGCACCGTCGTGAGGGCCAGACTGTCGCGTCGCAGCCGAGCGCTCATCGTGTCGGGGCAGTACTCCATGACGAAGAACGGCCGGCCGTCGGAGGAGATGCTCGCGAGGTGCACCGTCACGATCGCCGGGTGGGCGCTCAGCCGGGCGAGGATGTCCGCCTCGGCATTGAACGCGCGGAGCGTCTCGTCGTTGACCGCCTCCGCCGCGAGCACCTTCACGGCGACCACGCGACGCGGGAGATCCTGCTCGTACAGGAAGACGTCGGCGAAGCCGCCGGACCCGAGGGGCCGGATCACGGCGTAGCCGGGAAGCACCGGAGGCGATGCGATGGCCCGCCTGGTCATGCCTTCGCCTCCCGCTCCGCACGACCGCGCATGATGACCCTCTCCCCCGACGAACCGGTCCGTGCGGCCCCGGTCTGGTCACAGGGTCGTCGGAGCGCCGGCGTCGGGATCAGCCTAATCGAATCCACTCGTCGCCTCAGCGCCCCGTTCGGGTCGCAGGAAGGGCCAGCTGCGCCGAGAACAGTCCGCGCTCGCGGCTCACCACCTGCGCACGCCCCGCAACCGACGGGATGGGCTTGACCCGGTCGATCAGCGCCCCCTCCTCCGGGTTGCCGCCCAGCAGGATGCCGGTCACCCCGAGATCGGTGAAGCCCTGGATGATCGGGTCGTACGCCTGGCGGCTCGCGCCTCCGGTGCGGCGCGTGATGACGACGTGGAGGCCGACGTCCGCTGCCTGGGCGAGAAGCGGCCGCAAAGCCGCGACCGGGTTGCCCTGGCTGGTCGCGACCAGATCGTAGTCGTCGACGATCACGAAGCCCTCCGCGCCCTTCCACCACGAGCGGTCACGCAGCTGCTCCGTCGTCACGTCCTGGCCGGGCAGGCGACCCGAGAAGAACTGCGCGAGCTCGGACATCCCCGCCATGGCCTGGTCGTGGGAGGTCAGGTACGCCCCGAGATAGTCGCTCGGGATCTCCCCGAGCAGCGCCCTCCGGTAGTCGATCGCGAAGATCTTGGCCTGCTCCGGGGTGTAGAGCCGCCCGATCTCCTGGACGATGCCGCGCAGGAAGGACGACTTGCCCATCCCCGAATCACCGTAGAGGTACACGTGCGACTCGGCGGCCAGGTCGATGCCGAACGGCGCCAGCTGGGCCTCGTCCACGCCGAGCAGCAGGCGACGGTCGCCGGCCGGAGCCTGCGAACGCACCTCGTCGAGCGAGATGTCCTCGGGGAGCAGACGCAGCTTCGGGCCGACGGGGCCGCGCCAGGCGCGGGAGACGGCGTCGACCAGCCCATCGACACCGTCGACGAGGCGCGTGGCATCCCCGGAGCCGTCGATGCGCGGCAGAGCGCCGAGCATGTGCAGCTTGCTCGGCGCGAGACCGCGGCCGGGGGCGTCGGCGGGCACGTTCGCGGCGGCCTTGCGGTCGATCTCCGAGTCGCTCGCGTCGCCCTGGCGCAGCTCGATGCGGGTCTGCAGGAGGTCCTTCATGCTGGAGCGGATCTCCAGCCAGCGGTTGGTGGTGACCACCAGGTGCACGCCGAAGCTCAGACCACGAGCGGCGATGGCCTGGATGCGCGGCTCGAGCGCGTCGTACTCGGTACGCAGCGTCGACCACCCGTCGACCACGAGGAACACGTCGCCCCAGCCGTCGTCCACGAGTCCGTCGGCCCGGCGCTGCCGGTACGTGTCGATCGAGTCGACGCCGTGCTGGCGGAAGTACAGTTCGCGGGCGTCGAGGACGGACTCGACCTCCGCGACCGTGCGGCGCACGGACTCCTGCTCGGTGCGCGTCGCGACCCCGGCCACGTGCGGCAGACCCTGCATGCCGACGAAGCTGCCGCCCCCGAAGTCGAGCACGTAGAACTGCAGCTCGAGCGGCGTCGCCGTGAGGGCGAGCGAGGCGACGAGGGTGCGCGCCATCGTCGACTTGCCGCTGAGCGGTCCGCCCACGATCGCGACATGGCCGCCGGCGCCGCCGAGCGAGACGACCAGCTGCTCCCGTCGCTGCTCCAGCGGCACGTCGACCACGCCGAGCGGGACGGTGAGCGAGCCGGCCGCGCGCCACGACGGCGACACGAGTCCGAGCGCGGGGTCGACGGCGAGGTCGGGCATGAGGCGGTCGAGCGGCTCCGGGTCGTGCAGCGGGGGCAGCCACACCTGGTGCGCCGCCGGACCGCGGCCGCTCATCCGCTCGACGGCGATCTCGAACGTGCTGCGCTCCTCCGCCGATTCGATGGCCACCGGGGCGGATGGGGCCTCCGGATGCTCAGGGAGGTCGAGCGGCTGCGCGGCGGCCGTGAACAGCGCGACGTCCGCGGCCGTGGCGGTGACCGGGCCGTCGCCGGCCCCCTGGCGACGCCGTGTCTTCGGCGCGCCCGAGACGTAGGCGGCGCGGAACTGCGTCATCGACTCGGTGTCCGCTTTGAGGTAGCCGACGCCCGGCTCCTGCGGCAGGGTGTAGGCATCCGGCACGCCGAGCACGGTGCGCGACTCGGCGGCCGAGAAGGTGCGGAGGCCGATCCGGTACGACAGGTAGGTGTCGAGCCCGCGGAGCTTGCCCTCCTCGAGCCGCTGCGAGGCCAGCAGCAGATGGATCTGCAGCGACCGGCCGACGCGGCCGATGCTCACGAAGCTCTCGACGAACTCCGGCTTGGCGGCGAGCAGCTCCGAGAACTCGTCGGCGACGATCAGCAGCGCCGGGAGCGGCTCGAGATCGGTGCGGCCGTTGCGCCGCGCCTTCTCGTAGTCCGAGACGTTGGCGAAGTTGCCGGCGGCGCGCAGCAGCTCCTGCCGGCGCACCACCTCGCCCTGCAGGGCGTCCTGGAAGCGGTCGACGAGGGCGAGCTCGCTGCCCAGGTTGGTGATGATCGCCGAGACGTGCGGCATCCCCGCCATGCCGGCGAAGGTCGCACCGCCCTTGAAGTCCACGAGTACGAAGTTGAGCTGCTCGGGCGAGTGCGTCAGCGCGAGCGCCAGCACCAGCGTGCGGAGCACCTCGGACTTGCCGGATCCGGTGGCGCCGATGAGCACGCCGTGCGGGCCCATTCCCTGCTGGGCCGCCTCCTTGAGGTCGATCACCAGCGTGCCGCCCTCGGTGTCCTGGCCGATCGGCACACGAAGGCGGTCGCGTTCGAGGCGACCGGACCAGGCCCGGTCGAAGTCGACCTCGCGCACGTCCGGCAGGCCGAGCAGCTCGACGAGCTCACGCTGCGTGCGGGTGGCGCCGCCCTCGACGGCGGCCACGGGACCGGCGTACAGCGGAAGCAGGCGGCGGGCGGTCGCCTCCGCCTCGACGACGGAGACGATGTCCGGAGTGAAGACCCGGGTGTCGGCGCGGAGGTCGATGGCCTCCGCACGATCGGCCGGCGCCGACGGATCGCCCGGGAGCGCGAGACGGAGCACGTCCGCGTCCTCCAGCGCACCCCAGCGGGTGGGGAGCTCGATGACGGTGACCCCGGCGACGCCGTCGCCGCCGAGCAGCGGGTCCCCGGCGGGAACGCGTGCGCCGTCGACCAGGAGGATCACGTGCGGTGCGGTCTTCGCCCCCGGCGAGAACCGCGGGCGCTCGCGCAGGTCGGCCGGGAGCATCCGGGCGAGCTCCTCGATCGAGGACGAGATCGCGCGCGCCGGGCCGAGGCGGTCCTCCACGCGGACGGACTGCACGTGCGGCAGCCACTTCGCCCACTCCCACTGCCCGAGCTGCCCCTCGCCGGCGAGGACGGCGATGCGCACGTCGTCGGGCGACTGCATGGTCGCGATTCCGAGCAGCATGGCGCGAGCGAGCGATCGCACGGCGTTCTCATCGCCGCCGGTGATCTCGACCCGCGCGTAGTCGTCCAGCGGCACGGCGAGCGGCAGGCGCGGCTGCATCTCGTGGGTGAGCATGAAGCGGTGCGCGGCGGAGGCGGCGACCGGGTCGAGCTGGGCGAGCGGAGGGAGCTCCGGCGCTTCGAGCGTGATGCAGAGCGGCTGGTCGGAGACGCCGATGCGCACCTGGAGGAAGTCCTCGTCCGAGGCGATGCGCTCCCAGACCCGCGTCCGGTCCTCGGTGATGTACGGCAGCGCGGACGGGGCGGGGCTCACCCAGTTGCCGTACCGCCGCTGCTGACGCGCTGCGGTGCGCACCGTGTCACGGAGCTCGGCAAGGTACGCCAGGTACTCGCGACGGCTCCCGAGCACCTGCGACGTGCGCTGCGAGCGCTGCCGCCACCCGTTGACCGCGACGAAACCGAGCGACGACAGCAGGAACATCCCGCCGGTGATGAAGCCGGTGGGTCCGGCGTTCGAGATCGTGACCATGACGATGGCGCCGATGCTGCCCAGCATCGGCAGCAGCGAGGTGATGAGGCCGCCGCTCTCGCTCGGGACGAGCTCGGGCGGGGCCTGGACGACGATCTTGCCGCCGGGGACGCGCGGGGGTGCGAGCCGGGGACCAGCGCTCATGACGCACCTCCGAGAAGCCTGCTGATGGTGAAGACACGGTTGCCGAGCTGGACGCGCACGCCGTCCTCGACGAGGGTGCGGACCCCCGCGGCGAGGCGACGCGCGTCGCCGGTCTCGTCGAGCAGCTCGGTGCCGTTGGTCGAGCCGTTGTCGGTGATCCAGGTGCCGGAGAACGAGTGCTCGAGCCGGGCGTGGGTCTTCGAGACCGTGTGCTCGGGATCGCGGACCACGATCAGCCGGTCCCCCGGCTCGCTTCCCGCGGGGGCGCGGCCGAGGCTGACCGCGACCGGGACGGGGAGCTGCTCGCGCTGTCCGGTGTCGAAGATCAGCAGCAGCTCGCCGCCGGTCTCGCCGCCGACCGCTCCCCCGCCGATCTCGACGGGGACCGGACCAGGAGAGCCGGCGACGCCGGTCCCGGTGCCTGTGCCGGTGTCGGAGCCGCGGCCCGTGTCGCTCGCGACACCGCGGACATCGCGGGAGGCGATCACGTGCGGCGGGGTGAGAACGCCGACCGCGGGCGCGGGCGGCACGGATCCGGAGGCCGGACCGCCGGGAGCCAGGGGGCCGGCCGCGGCGGCCGCACTCGGGGCGGCGGGGGCCGCTCCGGGAAGCACGGTCACCTGCTCCGAGAGATCGAACGAGACCCCGCCCGGCAGTGGTGGCGCGATGATCGCGGGTGCGAGTGGGGCGGCCTCCTCCGAGACGGCTCGGCGCGGGACGGCGACGACGACCGTCCCAGCGGCCCGGTCGGCCCACGAGCGGCGGCGCGCGGTGCTGTCCCAGGCGGCCGAGGCCTCCACGATCCAGGCGCCCACCCCGAGCACCAGCGACCCGGCTCCGGTCAGGAACGAACGGACGAACGCGCGACCGAGCCCGGGCGAGAACGGGGCATCATCGCGCGCGACACGCAGCCGCAGCAGCGCGTTCCCGAGCCCGAGACCGGCGCGCGCCTGGAACACCAGAAGGAGGACGACGAGTTCCACGACGGCCACGCCGGTCAGCACGACGGAGCGGGTGAGCAGCGCCACCCCGACGGCCACCGCGGCGACGGCCACGACATCGATCGTCAGCGCCGCGAGACGGGCACCGACCGATGCCGGCGAGCCGGCGAAGGCGTGGCCGAGCGGGGACGCTCCCGGCGCCGCGGCACCGGTACCGGCAGCCGGCGATGCGGCCGTGACGGCTCTGCCGGCGTGCTCGCCGGTCTGCGGCACACCGCACGACGGGCAGCGGGCGGTGCCGTCGGGCAACGGCTGCCCGCAGTTCCAGCACGGGAGAGCGCTCATCACGCCATCACCCCTCTCATCAGGTCGATGACCCCGGCGGCGACCAGCCCGGCGGGGAGCGCGAAGACGACGCAGAGCGCCTCGATCAGATCGCCGAATCGCGACCAGGACAGCGAGGAGGCCCCGCGTCCGACCGCGACGAGCACGGCGGCCGTTGCGATGCCGACGACGAGCAGCGCGCCGGCCGCCACGCTGAGGCCCAGCGAGCCGGAGGCCGACGTCCCGGAGCCCAGGGCGCCGGAAGCCAGGACGGCCGCGATCGCGGCCGACAGCACGACGACGACCGCGGCGGCGCGCGGCACCCAGCGCAGCAGGGAGACGGACGAGCGGCGCGCGCCCAGCACGAGGGCGAGCCCCGCGGTGGCTGCCAGGACGAGCTGACCCCAGTACCGCAGCGGGTCGGCGGCCTGCAGAGGGAGGAGCGCGATCGGTGCGGCGACCGCCGCCGCACCGGCGATCAAGCCGGTCGCCGTGCGCATCCGTGCCGTCGACTGGCCGGCGATGCGCCGTGCCCCGGCGAGGGTGACCGGGCCTCCCGGCTCGGGGACGCGTTCGCGGACGGCCCAGCGGGTCGTCTGGTAGCGCTGGTAGTCGATGAACATCCCGGGCGGCACATCGAGCAGCATCGTCGGCAGTGCCCGCAGGGCCACCGGCGCAGCGCCGAGGGTGATGGCCGCCGCTCCCTGCGCGGGCAGCCCGAGCAGGAGCGCGAGCGCCCAGATCGCGCCGAGGATCAGCAGCACCACGGCCGCAGTACCGGCGGAGTCGCGGACCCCTTCCGTTCCCGCGACGAGCGCGATGACGGCGGAGAGCACCGCGGCCGCGGCGAATCCGGTGAGCACGACGAGCGGGAGGGAATGGACGGCGGGCGGGATGGCCGCCACCCCGGCCGCGAACGCCAGGGCCAGCGGACCGAGGGCGGCAGGGGCCGCCGTCGTCGCGGCCTGCGCCGCGTCTGCCGTCGCGCCGCGCGTCCGGCTCGCCGGTGCGCGAGGGTCGCGCGCGCGCACCGACCAGGTCACTCCGGAGACCGTGGCGCCCACGGCCAGACCGACGGCCATCGCCAGCCGGGCGGCATCCGGGACGGACGCCCCGCCGGTGAGCGCGAGGGCGGTGACGACGACGCCGACACCGCCGAGGATCCACCAGGCGACGGTCTCTGTCGTGGCCGCAGCGCTCGTCTCCGCGCCGCGGCGACGGTCGGCGACGACGCGGTCGTGGAGGTCCACCACGGCGAGCAGGGCACCGTCGTCGAGCCGCCAGGCGGGCTGGTCGATCGCGACTTCGCGCCCCGTGCGTTCGACGAGCACGTGCCGGCCGGGCTCGAGGCGCAGTCCGATGCCGTCGAGCGCCGTCTCGATGGCCGTGCCGGCGGGCACCACGATCTCGTGGACGCGCGGGCCGTCGACGATCGCCAGACGGCGCCGCTCGGTCACGCCCGTCGGCACGGTTCAGTCGAGATCGTGTTCACGCCCATCTTCCTTCGGCACGGCCGCTGCAGCACTCCGGCCGCGGCTCAGCCGCGGCCGCCGGGACCTGCCGCAGCCGAGCGGGGGCCGCGGTCCTGGTCCTCGTCGATCTTCGGCGCAATGGGGCCGCCGAGTCCGCGGCCCTGCCGCTTCTCGTCCGATCGGCCCGCGCCGCCGGCGCCGCCCATCATGCCCGCGCCCGCGCCGGTGCCGCCGCGCGCGGCGGCACCCTCGGCCGCGGCGCCCGCGCCGCCCTGGCCGGAGCCGAGCAGACCACCGCTGCCCGCACGCCCCGCACCGGCGAGCGCGCCCGAGCGCGCCCCGGCGGACTCCGCCGCCGCGTTCAGACCGCCGACCTTGGCACCCGCGCCGAGCGAGCCCGCTTTCGCGTTGAGACCGGAGCCGACCATGGAGCCACCGCGGGCGGCCACGAGCTTCGCGCCGCCGAGAGCGAGCGCCCCGCCGGCCCCCGCCGCGAGCCCGGGCGTCGATCCGATACCGCCGCCGAGCGAACCTCCGCCGCTGCCCGAGCCGCCGGAACCCCACCCGGGCGACGTCGAACCGCCCGAGATCGGCCCATCGGGCGTGATGGAGCCGTCGATGCCGGTGCCCGGGGCCGAACCCGTGCCGGTGTGACCGGTTCCGGTATGGCTGCCGGGAACGCTGACGTAGCCGCCGGTGTCGACCTGCGAGAGCGGCTCGACGTGCGCGTTCGGGTAGGTGCCGAAGGAGCCGCCACCCGGGAGGCTGCCACCGTTGCGTGAGCCCGAGGAGGTGCCGCGGGGGGTGGAGTCGGAGGAGGAGGCACCGGGTCCGGGCTCCGGGAGGCGGCCGTTGTTCTGGAAACCGTCGCTGATGGTGAGTTCGTACGAATCCATCGTGTCGCTGATCTTCTGGACCGATGCCCGCGCCGTCGACTCTCGGTTGGCCGCGAGATAGTTGTTGACGGCCGCGACCGCCCCGGGGCCGGCGACGATGGAGAGCGGCCCGAGGAAGAACGTCGCCCCGGTCACGGCCGCCTGCAGGATGTTCGCCTGGGAGCCGGAGAGCGCGCCCGGTGCGTGCGTGTCGAGGGTGTCGAGCTCGTTGTCGGCGAGCTGCTTGCGGGTCCGGTTGGCTGACTCGACCTGGGTCTGGATGGAGGCCACGTTCTGCGAGAGTGTGTCTGCCGTGGAGGCCATCGACTCGAGGGCCGACGCGGCGGCCTCCCCCGACCGTCCCTGCAAGCCGACGCCGCCCTGGGCGTCTGTGGTGATGCGTTTCAGGGCTTCCAGCTTCGAGACGAGCTGCGCGGCGTTCGGCAGCGACACGTCCGCCTTCTCGGACGCCAGGTCGGCCAGTCGCTTCTCCCACGGGCCCTTGCTCATGCGTTCCCCCCATTTCCGCTCGGAATCTTCCGACGCGATCGTACGACGACCAGGACGATCACAGCAGCGATGATCACGATGACCGCGATACCGATCCCGATGAACAGCCCGATGGGCGCGGCCGCGGAGGGACCCTGCCCGGTCGGTCCGCTCGCGCCCGCCGAACTCGTCGGTGCGGGCGTGGACGGGGACGCACCGGCGGCGCCTGCGATCTGCTGGGCCGTCGGTTTCGCGTACCTCTTGTCCAGCAGCGGATTCGTGTCCGGGTACTGCGCCGGGTCGACGGCCAGCAGATGGGTCAGCGATGACGGACCGTAACCGAAGCCGGTCTTCTCATCGCGCATCAACGCGTGGTCGTCGGCCGTCGTGTTGTGGATCAGCGACTGGATCAGCTGGTTGGACGTCGCCTTCGGGTACTTCTGCTTCGCGGCGGCCAGCATTCCGGCGACCAGCGGCGCCGACCAGGATGACCCGATCCCGCGGTAGGAGTTCCCCCAGCTTCCGGTCTGCTCATCACCGTTGGTCGCGATCCCCACTCCCGCCGCCACGACGGTGGCCTCGGCCTGGATGTTGGTCGCGCCGTCGTGGGACTGGATCGCGCCGTCCTGCCCGATGGCGTTGACCGCGACGACTCCGTTCGCGCCGGACGGCAGGGTCCCCTCATCGGCCAGATCGTTCGGCATCGATGAGACCACGATGACGCCCTTCGCCAGGGCCTCGGCGAGAACATCGAGGTCCGGCTGAGTCACGACGCCGAGGCCGACGGAGGTCGAGACGATATCGCTCCCCGCGTCGATGGCCGCCTGGAGTGCCCGCCCGAATTTCGTCGGCTTCCCGACGTTCGCTGCGCAGTCCAACGTTCCGTAGCCTTCGAACCGCACCGACGCGTCGGGAACGATGCCCTTCACCGCACCCGCTCCGGTGCCGTTTCCGATGAGGAGTGCGGTGACAGAGGTGCCGTGAACCGAGGCTGTGTTCACGTCCGTGGTCACAGGGGGCGCCCCACAGAAGGTGGCCGGGTCGACGGTCAGGTCGGCGCCCGAGAACACCGGAAGATCCGGGTTGATCTGACCGTCGATCACCGTGATCCTCACGCCCTTGCCGGTCCAGCCCTCGGCGTGGGCCTGGCCGACGGCGTAATAGTCGAACCACCAGTTGCCGTCGGTCGTGTCTGCCGTCGCGGAGACCGCGGGTACCGTCGCCAACGCCAGGGCGAGCGCGCCCGCGAACATGCCCCGCAGGGCTCCCCTCGACTTCATCGCACCCCATCCTGCAACCGTCGTGCGCACCGCGCATCCGTGCGGTCACTGCCTTTCGGGGCCCGCAGCGTCGACGCCGGCGGCATGCCCCCGAGACCCCACTCACAACTATCACGGATGGCTCGTCCACCGCCAATCATGGGGCGGACCGGCCGTTCAATCCAAGAACAGCGCCCGCAGCCTCCGGGTGGTCAGCACGAGACCGAGCACGACCATCACGACGAAGTAGAGGACGTGCCAGAGCATCCCGGCATCGACGGCGCCGGTGGTCAGTCCGCGGACGAGTTCGACGCCGTGCCAGAGCGGGAGGGCGCGGATGACCCACTGGATCGCCTCCGGGTAGACCGTGATCGGGTAGAAGGTGGCCGAGAGGAGGAACATCGGCAGCAGGACGAAGTTGATCCAGTCCATCTGCTGGAACGTCTTCATGTAGCTGGTGACGCCCATCCCGAAGCTGGCGAAGCCGAAGGCGATGAGGAGCACGGCGGGCAGCGCGAGCAGCGCCCACCAGGACAGGGTGAGACCGAGCGCCTGCATCACGAGCATGAAACCGAGCGCATACAAGGCGCCACGGGCGAGCGCGAGCAGGATCTCGCCGAGGGCGACGTCGAGCGGCCCGAGAGAGGTGGAGAGCATCCCCTCGTACAGCTTGGCGAAGTGCATCTTGAAGAAGACGTTCCAGGTGGAGTCGTAGACCGCCCCGTTCATGGCCGCGGTCGCGAGCAGCGCCGGCGCGATGAAGGCGGCGTACGAGACCGGCTGGCCGGTGGAGGTGTGCACATCGCCCACGAGCTTGCCGAGCCCGATGCCGAGGGAGAGCAGGTAGAAGATCGGCTCGAAGAAGCCCGACACGATGACCAGCCAGTTGGTGCTGCGGGTGGCCCGCCAGCCGCGCTGCATCACCGCGGTCGCGTTGCCGGCGTAGAGCGCGCGCAGCGGACGCGAGCGCGGGACGTCCGCGGTCATCCGGTCGTCGGTGGCGGTCACTTGTTCAGCCTCCGTCCGGTGATGCGGCGTGCCCACAGCCAGAACACGACGGCGAGCGCGAGGAGGTAGACGACGTGCACGATCGTGAGCCACAGCGGCTCGGACGAACCGTACGCGAACACCCGCGAGAGCTCGGTCGCATGCCACAGGGGCGAGATCCAGCCGATCCACTGCAGGAGCGGCGGCATGGTCGACAGCGGGAAGAAGGTGCCGGAGAAGAGGGTCATCGGCAGCAGGACGAACCGCATCAGCATCGCGATCTGACCCGTGTCCTGCTCGAGCGTCGCCACGTAGGCCATGACAGGGGTGCCGAACGCGAGGCCGACCAGGGTCGCCACGAGTACGGTCACCCAACCCCACGGACCGGGGACCGCCCCGAAGAGCAGCATGAAGGCGTAGTAGACGATGCTCGTGCCGAGCAGCCGCGCCACCACCGAGATGACGATGCCGTCGATGATCTGGCCGGGGGCGATCGGCGCGGCGTTCATGCCGAAGAAGGTCGGATTCCACTTGAACCCGAGCATGACGGGGTAGGTGAACTCCTCGCTCGCGACCGTCACGGCGGCCGTGCAGAGGAGGGCGGGCGCCACGAACGCCAGATAGCTCACGCCGTCGATCGCGTTCGGGCCGGTGTTCGCGCTGATCAGGCTGCCGAGCCCGACGCCCATCGCGAAGAGGTAGAGGAGCGGATTGCCGAACCCGGTGACGAGGAGCGTCTGCAGGTACGAGCGCATCACCCGGAACCGGTGCTCGGCGACGTACCAGGCGCCGAACCGCCGCGGACGCGCGGCCGCGGCGAGCGCCTCCCGCGCCTCGACGGACGCCCTCACGACGGTCTCGCCGCTCATTCGATCAGGCTCCGCCCGGTCAGTCGCAGGAAGACGTCCTCCAGGCTCGAACGGCGCACCAGGCTGGTGATGGGCCGGAGCCCGAGTTCGGTGAGGCGTGCCAGCTCGGCCTCCCCGTCGTCGCTGTAGACGAGGATGCGGTCGGGCAACACCTCCACCCGCTCGCCGATCCCGTCGAGGCTGCCCGCCACCTCGGCGTTGCGGTCGGAGCCGAAGCGCACCTCCAGCACTTCGCGGGTGGAGTACTCGCGGATCAAGGAGGCGGGAGACCCCTCGGCCATGATGCGCCCCTTGTCCACGACGACCAGGCGGTCGCAGAGCTGCTCGGCCTCGTCCATGTAGTGCGTGGTCAGCAGCAGCGTCGTCCCCTGCTCCTTCAGCCGGAACAGCCGGTCCCAGAGGATGTGCCTGGCCTGCGGGTCGAGTCCGGTCGTCGGCTCGTCGAGCAGCAGGATGCGCGGGTCGTTGATGAGCGCGCGGGCGATGGTCAGCCGCCGCTTCATCCCGCCGGAGAGGTCGTCGACCTTGGCCTTCGCCTTGTCCTCCAGCTGGGCGAACTCGAGCAGCTCGTCGGCGCGGCGGCGCACGCGGGCGGAGGGCAGACCGAAGTAGCGGCCGTAGACGATGAGGTTGTCGCGCACGCGCAGCTCGGTGTCGAGGTTGTCCGCCTGCGGCACGACACCCAGCTGCGACCGGATCTCGGGACCGAAACGGTCGGGGTCGAGGCCCAGGATGCTCAGCTCGCCGCCCGACCGGGTCGAGACAGCGCCGACCATCCGCATCGTCGTCGACTTGCCCGCCCCGTTCGGACCGAGCAGCCCGAAGGACTCCCCAGCCTCGACCTGGAAGCTGATGCCGTCCACCGCCGGGAAGTCCTTGTACGTCTTGACGAGGTCGGTGGCGGTGATGACGGGCGTCGGCATAGTTCTGCACTGTAGCCCCGGCCGGCGACATCGTGGAGACCGCGAGCCGCGGTCAACTGAGGTTGACCGCGCGGCTTTGGTCAACTATGGTTGACGGCATGGACAGCAGCACCCTCCGCACCCTCGCCGGCGACGCCGGGTCCGACGACCCGATCGTCGCCCTGCGCGCCATCGCCCGGATGCACAGCGAGCTCGACCGGCTCGAGGCCGTCGCCGTGCGGCGTGCGCGCAACGCCAACGCGACCTGGCAGCTCATCGCACTCGCCCTCGGTGTCAGCAAACAGGCAGTCCACAAGAAGTACGGTCGGATGTAGACCGCGCCGCACATCTGCGTACCCTCGTCGAGACGAAGCCCCGAAACGGAAAGACCAATGACCTCCGAGCAGCCCGCCGCGTCCACCCGACGCCGCTCCCCCTTCTCCCGGCGCCCCGACGACGCCGGCCCCCGCGCCCGCTTCGGGCAGCTCCTCCCCTATCTCTTCGAGCACAAGAAGGTGCTCGCCTGGGTCGTCGTGCTCAGCGTGCTGGGCGCGGCGGCGAGCCTCGCGCAGCCCCTGCTGGTCAGCCAGGTGATCGACATCGTGGGCAAGGGCGAGCCGCTGGGCGCGCTGGTGTGGGGACTCGTCGCGCTGGTCGTCGTGTCGGGTCTGATCTCCGGCTATCAGCACTACCTCCTGCAGCGCACCGGCGAGGGCGTGGTGCTCTCGTCGCGGCGCAAGCTCGTCGGCCGGATGCTGCGCCTGCCGATCAGCGAGTTCGACACCCGGCGGACCGGCGATCTCGTGTCCCGCGTCGGCTCCGACACCACGCTGCTGCGCGCCGTGCTGACCCAGGGGCTGGTCGAGGCGATCGGCGGAGCGCTGACCTTCGTCGGCGCCCTGATCGCGATGCTGATCATCGATCCCGTGCTGCTCGGCCTCACGGTGCTGGTCGTCGCCGTGTCCATCGTGGTCGTCACCCTCCTCTCCGGGCGCATCCGCGTCGCCAGCCAGAAGGCGCAGAACAAGGTGGGCGACCTCGCCGCGGCCGTCGAGCGCGCGATCAGCTCCGTGCGCACGATCCGTGCGGCCAACGCGACCGACCGTGAGATCGCGGCCGTCGACGAGAACGCGACGGGGGCCTACCGGATGGGGATCCGAGTCGCCAAGATCTCGGCCCTGGTCGTCCCCGTCGCGGGCATCGCGATGCAGGTGTCGTTCCTCGTGGTGCTCGGCGTCGGCGGCTTCCGCGTCGCGAGCGGCGCGATCACGGTCGCGAACCTCGTGGCGTTCATCCTCTTCCTGTTCATGATGATCCTGCCGCTCGGTCAGGCGTTCGGCGCGATCGCAGCCGTCAACTCGGCGCTGGGGGCGCTCGGGCGCATCCAGGAGATCCTCGATCTGCCCACCGAGGACCAGCGCGACCGCGAGATCGCGCCCCTCGCGTGGACCGTCGGGGCGGCGAACGAAGGACTCGCCCCCGAGGCGCCGGCCATCGAGTTCGCCGACGTGCACTTCGCGTATCCCGAGCACGAGGAGAAGCCCGGCGACACGGGGACGGTCGACGCGTCCGCTCCGGCCGCCCGCCGGGAGCCGTCCGCCCCGCCGACGGTCGAGCGGGTGGCGGTGGAGGCGTTCGGCGGCGTGGATGTCGTGGCCGAGGCGGAGGCCGCGGCCGGCGCTGCGGAGCGCGGCGCCGAGGACGGTGCCGGCTCGCCCCACCACGGCGGCGTGCTGCACGGGGTGAGCTTCGCCGTGCCGCGCGGCAAGCGGACCGCGTTGGTCGGGCCGTCGGGTGCCGGCAAGTCGACCATCCTGGCCCTGATCGAGCGGTTCTACGACGTGGAGGCGGGCGAGGTGCGCTTCGGCGGCCTCGACATCCGGAGCCTGGAGCGCACGGCGCTGCGCGAGCAGATCGGCTATGTGGAGCAGGACGCCCCGGTGCTCGCCGGCTCGCTGCGCGACAATCTCACCCTGTCGGCGCCGTACGCGACGGACGAGGCGTGCATCGACGTGCTGCACGCGGTCAACCTGACCGAGGTGCTGGAGCGCAGCGAGCTCGGACTCGCCGCTCAGGTCGGAGAAGACGGCATCATGCTCTCGGGCGGCGAGCGCCAGCGCCTCGCCATCGCCCGCGCGCTGCTCGCCGCGCCGCCCGTGCTCCTGCTCGACGAGTCGACGTCGAGCCTCGACGGACGCAACGAGCAGCTCATGCGCGAGGCGATCGACGCGGTCGCGGAGGACCGCACCCTCCTGGTGATCGCACACCGCCTGTCCACGGTCGTCGACTCCGACCAGATCGTCGTGCTCGACCACGGCCGCGTCGTGGGCGTCGGCACCCACTCGGAGCTCGTCGCCAGCACCCCGCTCTACCGCGACCTCGCGAAGCATCAGCTCCTCGTCTGACCCCCTCCCCCCGAACCGCCGAGTACGCGGAAAGTACGCCGAAAACCGCCGAGTACGCAGAGATTCTGCGTACTCGGCGGTCACGTATCAGGAGCGCGAGGCCTCCGGGGTCAGGCGCGCAGGTGGTAGCGCAGGGAGGCGAGCTCGGCGTGCAGGGCCGCCGGGACGCGGCTGCCGAAGCGGTCGAAGAACGCGTCGGTCAGCTCGCACTCCGCCAGCCAGCTGTCGCGGTCGACGTCGAAGAGCGCCTCGACGTCCGCCGCCGGCAGGTCCAGCCCGTCGAGGTCCAGCTCGTCGATGCGCGGGAGGCGGCCGATCGGCGACTCCACCGCACCTGCGCTGCCCTCCACCCGGCGGGCGATCCACTCGATGACGCGTGCGTTCTCGCTGAAACCCGGCCAGAGGAAGGAGCCGTCGTCACCCTTCCGGAACCAGTTGACCTGGAAGACCGCAGGGGCGTCGGCACCCAGCTTCTCGCCCATCGCGAGCCAGTGCCCCCAGTAGTCGGCCATGTTGTAGCCGCAGAACGGGAGCATCGCGAACGGGTCGCGCCGCAGCTCTCCGACAGTGCCCTCGGCCGCGGCCGTCTGCTCGGACGAGATCGTCGCACCGATGAAGACCCCGTGCGTCCAGTCCCTGGCCTGCGCCACCAGCGGCACGTTGGTCGCGCGACGACCGCCGAACAGGATGGCGTCGATCGGCACGCCGTCAAACGCGTCCCAGTCGTCCGAGATGGCCGGGCACTGCGCCGCGGCGACGGTGAAGCGCGAGTTCGGGTGGGCCGCCGGCCGGCCGGACTCCGGGGTCCACTCGTTGCCCTGCCAGTCGATGAGATGCGCGGGCGCCTCCTCGGTCAGCCCCTCCCACCAGACGTCGCCGTCGTCGCGGAGCGCCACGTTGGTGAAGATCGTGTTGCCCCACAGCGTCTCCACCGCCGTCGCGTTGGTGAGTTCGCCGGTGCCGGGCGCGACGCCGAAGAAGCCCGCCTCGGGGTTGATGGCGCGCAGCCGGCCGTCCGGACCCTGCCGCAGCCAGGCGATGTCGTCGCCGACCGTCTCGACCTTCCAGCCGGGGATGCTCGGCTTGAGCATGGCGAGGTTGGTCTTGCCGCACGCGGACGGGAACGCCGCGGCGAAGTGGAAGGCCCGCCCCTCGGGCGACGTGACCTTGACGATGAGCATGTGCTCGGCGAGCCAGCCCTCGTCGCGCGCCATGACCGAGGCGATGCGCAGCGCGAAGCACTTCTTGGCCAGGATGGCGTTGCCGCCGTAGCCGGAGCCGTACGACCAGATCTCGCGGGTCTCCGGGAACTGCACGATGTACTTCGTCTCGTTGCACGGCCAGGCGACGTCGTCACGGCGGTGGCCGGCGGCGTCGATCAGCGGGGCGCCGACGCTGTGGACGGTGGGCACCCAGGGCTGGCCGGCGGCGATGAGGTCGAGGACCGTGCTCGTGACCCGGGTCATCATCCCCATGCTGACGGCCACGTAGGCCGAGTCGGTGAGCTGGATGCCCACCTGGGAGAGGGGCCCGCCGACCGGGCCCATCGAGAACGGGACCACGTACATGGTGCGGCCGCGCATGCTCCCCGCGAAGACCTCGCGCAGCTCGGCCCGCATCCCCTCGGGCTCGCGCCAGTTGTTCGTCGGCCCGGCGTCGGCCTCGTCGAGCGAGCAGATGAAGGTGCGGTCCTCCACGCGGGCCACATCGCCCGGATCGGTGCGGGCGAGGAAGCTGTTGGGTCGCCACTCCGGATTGAGCCGGATCAGCTTGCCCTCGGCGACGAGCTGCTTGGTGAGGCCGTCGGCCTCCCCCAGCGAGCCGTCGCACCAGACGACCGTGTCGGGCTGCGTCAGGTCGGCGATGCCGTCGACCCAGGAGCGCAGCGCGGCGAGGCCGGCGGGCGCGTCACCGTATCGTGCGTCCTCGCGCTCGTCGCGTCGGCCCGCGTCGGTGCGGTCGGTGTCGGTCAGCGGAAGGTCGGCGATGGTCATTCCCGTCATCCTCTCGGTCGGAAAGAAGTGCTGTGAAACCAGCTTCCGCGACGTTCTGCTCGCTCACGAGGGAAAAGGAGCGCAAAGAATCGCGAATCTTTCGCTAATGTGAAGGCATGGAGCCGATCATCGCCGATTCGGGCGCGGACATCGCGACCCTCGGCCACCGCATCCGCCACTTCCGCACCACCCGCGGGCTCACTCTCGACGAGCTGGGCGCCGTCGTCGGAGTCGCACCGAGCCAGCTGTCCCTGATCGAGAACGGCAAGCGCGAGCCGCGGGTCACGCTGCTGGTCACCCTCGCGAACGCGCTCGGCGTGCAACTGGCCGATCTGCTGTCCGCCGAGCCGCCGGACGAGCGGGCGGCCCTCGAGATCGAGCTCTCGCGGGCCCAGCGCGGCACCCTGTACGGCTCGCTCGGACTCCCCGCGGTGAAGCCGACGAAGGGCACGCCGACGGAGACGCTGGAGGCCCTCGTCGGCCTGCACCGCGAGCTCGCGCGCCGCGCGACCGAGGCGATCGCGACCCCGGAGGAGGCCCGACGGGCCAACACGGAGCTGCGCGAGCGGATGCGGGCCCAGAACAACTACATCCCCGCGATCGAGGAGCTCGCGGAGGAGCGCGTGCGCGCGTCCGGCCACACCCGAGGGGCCCTCACCCACCGCGAGGTGAGCGTGATGGCGGAGCAGCTGGGCTTCGAGCTGATCTATGCGAGCGACCTGCCTCGCTCGACCCGGTCGATCACCGACCTGGAGAACGGACGGATCTACCTGCCGCCGGCCTCCATCCCCGGCGGCCACGGGCTCCGGTCGATGGCCCTGCAGGCGATGGCGCACCGCCTGCTCGGGCACGAGCGCCCCGAGAGCTACGCGGACTTCCTGCGGCAGCGCCTCGAGATCAACTACTTCGCCGCCTGCTGCCTCATGCCGCGAGACGCGGCCGTGGCGTTCCTCGACGAGGCGAAGAAGGAGAAGGACCTCGCCGTCGAGGACTTCCGCGACGCGTTCGGCGTCACCCACGAGGCGGCAGCCCTGCGGCTGACCAACCTGGCGACCACGCACCTCGACATGACACTGCACTTCCTGCGGGTGGGCGACGACGGTGCCCTCTACAAGGGCTACGAGAACGACGGGCTGCCGCTGCCGACGGATGTCACCGGGTCGATCGAGGGCCAGGTGGTGTGCCGCGAATGGGGCGCGCGCGGTGCGTTCACGCACACCAACCGCACCACCGAGCTCTACCAGTACACCGACACCCCCGTCGGGACGTACTGGTGCGCCACCCAGGTCGGTTCCACCGCCGAGGGCGGCTACTCCATCAGCGTGGGGGTGCCCTTCGACCAGGCGAAGTGGTTCCGCGGGCGCGAGACGACCGTGCGGGCCGAGTCGCGCTGCCCGGACGAGTCCTGCTGCAAGCGGGCACCGGCCGAGCTGTCCGGTCGCTGGTCGGGCAAAGCGTGGCCCAGCGCCCGCCTGCACGCCCACATCCTGTCGCCGCTGCCCTCCGGATCCTTCCCCGGCGTGGACGACTCCGACGTTTACCGCTTCCTGCAGCAGCACTCCGGCGCCTGACGCCGCGGGCGGCGCCGGCACCGGCGCCGGTGCGCGCTACTTCGGCTGCATGCGGATGGCGCCGTCGAGGCGGATGGTCTCGCCGTTGAGCATGGCGTTCCCGACGATGTGCCGCACCAGGGCGGCGTATTCGGCGGGCTTGCCGAGGCGGGAGGGGTGCGGCACCTGGGCGGCGAGGGAGTCCTGGGCGGCCTGCGGCAGCCCGGCCATCATCGGCGTCTCGAAGATGCCGGGGGCGATGGTCACCACACGGACCAGGCTGCGGGCGAGCTCCCGCGCGATCGGGAGGGTCATGGCCGCGACCCCGCCCTTGGAGGCCGCGTAGGCGGGCTGGCCGATCTGCCCGTCGAACGCGGCGACGGAGGCGGTGTTGACGATGACGCCGCGCTCGGGGCCGAACTCGCCCTCGACCGGCTCGGTCTCCACCATGGCCGCGGCCGCGAGCCGGGTGACGTTGAAGGTGCCGATCAGGTTCACCCGCACGACGCGCTCGAAGTCCTCGATCGGGAGCACACCGTCGCGGCCGAGCATCCGAGCGGCGGTCGCGATGCCCGCGCAGTTGACCACGATGCGCAGCGGAGCGAGTTCCGAGGCCGCATCGACGGCCGCCTGCACCTGGTCGCCGTCGGTCACGTCACCGGGGACGAACCGCGCCGTGGGGCCGAGGGCGGTCGCGGCCTTCTCCCCCTGCGAGCCGGGCAGGTCGAGCAGGACGACGCGGGCGCCCGCGTCGGTGAGGGCGCGGGCCGTGGCGTTGCCGAGACCGCTCGCACCTCCGGTGACGAGGGCCGAGCATCCGTCGATCAGCATGGGTCTCCTTCCGTGCGCCTCAGCGCAGCACTTCGATCAGGGTCGCGTTGGCGGTCCCTCCGCCCTCGCACATCGTCTGCAGCCCGTAGCGGCCGCCGGTCGCCTCGAGCTCGTTCAGCAGGGTCCCGAGCAGGCGGGTCCCGGAGGAGCCGAGCGCGTGACCGAGGGCGATGGCACCGCCGCGCGGGTTCAGCCGGGCGGGGTCAGCGTCGAACTCGCGCTGCCAGAACAACGGCACGGAGGCGAAGGCCTCGTTCACCTCGTAGGCGTCGATCTCGTCGAAGCGGACGCCGCTGCGGTCCAGCAGCTTCTGTGTGGCGGGAAGGATCCCGGTCAGCATGAACAGCGGGTCGCTCCCGGCGACGGCGAACGAGTGGAAGCGGGCACGTGGGCGCAGCCCGAGCCGCGCGGCCGCCTCCCGGCTCATGATGAGAGCGGCCGAGGCGCCATCGGTCAGCGGAGACGAGTTGCCCGGCGTGATGCGCCAGTCGAGCTGGGGGAAACGCGCGGCCAGCTCGTCCGTGCGGAACGCCGGCGCCAGGGCCGCCAGCTTCTCCGCCGTGGTCCCCGGCCGGATGGTCTCGTCGGCGATCACGCTCCCGCTGTCGGGGGTGGGCACGGCGACGAGCTCCCCCTCGAAGGCGCCGCTCGCTGCGGCCTCCGCCGCCCGCTGGTGGGACGCAGCGGCGAAGTCGTCCAGTTCGGCGCGGGAGATGTCCCACCGCTCGGCGATCAGCTCGGCGGAGACGCCCTGACCCACGAGCCCCTCGGGATAGCGGGCGTGCAGGAGCGCGCCGCCCCGCGAGGCGCCGCCGACGTTCGAGCCGAGCGGCGCCCGGCTCATCGACTCGACACCGCACGCGATCACGATGTCGGAGACGCCGGAGAGCACGCCCTGTGCGGCGAAGGCCGCGGCCTGCTGACTCGACCCGCACTGCCGGTCGATGGTCACCGCCGGCACACTCTCGGGGAAGCCCGCGCTCAGCACCGCTGTCCGGGTGATGTTCGCCGCCTGTTCGCCCGACTGGGTGACGCATCCCCCGATGACGTCGTCGATCACGGCCGGGTCGATCCCCGTGCGGGCGACGAGCTCGATCAGCACCCCGGCGAGCAGGTCAGCCGGGTGGATGTCGGACAACTCCCCGTCCGGCTTGCCGCGCCCGGACGGGGTGCGGACGACGTCGACGATGACGGCTTCGGTGGACGGCATGTCAGGCTCCGAACGGGTCCGGTGTGAGGGTGTACTTCGTGCTGAGGTACTCGTGGATGCCTTCGAGACCGCCCTCGCGGCCGAGGCCCGACTGCTTCACACCGCCGAACGGCGCCGCCGCGTTGGAGACCACACCGACGTTGAGGCCCATCATCCCGGTCTGCAGCCGCTCGATCATGCGCTGGCCGCGGGCGAGGTCCTTCGTGAACACATAGGAGACGAGTCCGAACTCGGTGTCGTTCGCGATGCGCACGGCTTCGTCCTCGCTCGAGAACCGCACGATCGAGAGCACCGGTCCGAAGATCTCCTGACGCAGGATCTCGCTGCCCGCCTGCACATCGGTGACGACGGTGGGCTCGTAGAACGTGCCCTGCCCTTCCACGCGCGAGCCGCCGGTGAGCACGGAGGCGCCCCGGGCGACCGCGTCGGCCACGAGCTCTGCGGCCTTGTCGACCGCATCGGCGTTGATCAGGGGGCCGATCGTCACGCCCTCCTCGGTGCCCCGACCGACCCGCAACCCGTTCACCCGCTCCGTCACGCGGCGGGCGAATTCGTCGGCGACGGCCTCGTGCACGATGAAGCGGTTCGCGGCGGTGCAGGCCTCGCCGATGTTGCGGAACTTCGCCAGCATGGCGCCCTCGACCGCCTTGCCGAGGTCGGCGTCCTCGAAGACGACGAACGGGGCGTTGCCGCCGAGCTCCATCGAGGTGCGCAGCACGTTCTCCGACGCCTGCTGCAGCAGCTTCCTGCCGACCTCGGTCGAGCCGGTGAAGGACAGCTTGCGCAGGCGCGGGTCGGCGATGATCGGGGCCGAGACCTTTCCGGAGGTCGAGGTGGTGATCACGTTCAGCACGCCGGCCGGCAGTCCCGCGTCCTCCAGCAGCCGGGCGAAGTACAGGGTGGTGAGCGGGGTGAGCTCGGCCGGCTTCACGACGACCGTGCAGCCGGCGGCCAGGGCCGGGGCGATCTTGCGCGTCGCCATCGCCAGCGGGAAGTTCCACGGCGTGATCAGGAAGCACGGGCCGACGGGATGCTGGGAGACGATCATCCGCCCGGTGCCCTCGGGGTTGGTGCCGTAGCGACCGGCGATGCGCACGGCCTCCTCGGAGAACCAGCGCAGGAACTCGCCGCCGTAGGTGACCTCGCCGCTCGCCTCGGCCAGCGGCTTGCCCATCTCCAGGGTCATCAGCAGCGCGAAGTCGTCGCGACGCTCCTGCAGCAGGTCGAACGCACGGCGCAGGATCTCCCCGCGCACGCGCGGCGGGGTCGCGGCCCAGTCCTCGGCGGCGGCGACGGCGGCGTCGAGCGCCCGTACGCCGTCCTCCGGCGACGCGTCGGCGATCGTCTTGATCGCCGCTCCGGTCGCGGGGTCGGAGACGGTGAGGGTGCCGGCGGCGCCGGACGTCCACTCGCCTCCGATGAACAGGCCGTCAGGGACCCGGTCGAGCAGGGCCTTCTCATCCATAGCGTGGTTCCTCTCCGTTGTCGTCGACGGCCGCCGACTGCACCAGCGGGACCGACCGGTGGCCGATCGTCGTGGCCAGCGCGATGACGGTGGACGTGCGGGTGATGCCGGGACCGCCCACGATGCGGTCGATCACCCGTTGCAGGTCGGCGTTCGAGCGGGCGACCGCGCGGATCAGCAGGTCGCCCGAGCCCGTGATGGTGTGCACCTCGAGCACCTCGGGGATGCCGCTCAGATGGTCGACCACGGTCACCCGCCAGTCGCCCTGCGCGACCTCCGCCGTCACGAAGGCCGTCACCGGGTAGCCGAGGCGATCGCTGTCGATCGTGGGCGCGAAATCCTTCACCACTCCGGAGCGCTGGAGGCGGTCGAGCCGTGCCTGCACCGTCCCGCGGGCGACGCCCAGGCGCCGGGAGGCCTCGAAGACGCCCAGCCGGGGCTCGTCGGTCAGGAGGGCGATCAGGTCGGCGTCCAGCTTGTCGATCATCGGCCTCCTTCGGTCCTCGCACATCGTACGACTCCGATTCCAGGTTACCTACAGGGTGGCGGGAATCCCCAGGAACGGGAGGGCAGCCTGCTTGAACGCGCGGGCGCTGAGCGTGGTGATGTGGTCGCGGCGGGGCACGCGCACCAGGCGGGCGCCGAGGAGCGCGGCCGCCTGCTCCGCATCCTCCGCGACCGGGTCGGCCTCGCCGGCGACGAGAAGAGTCGGCCGACCGGTCGGGCCGAGCGGGAGGGGGTGCTGCGCCATACCGGCGACGCACGCCGCCAGCGCCTCGATGTCCACTCCGGGAGCGCGACGCAGCGAGGCGAGCAGCGGACCGAGGGCGAACTCGGGCTCGGGCATCTCGAGGCCGTCACGGAGGACGGCCTGCACGGCCGACACACCCCAGTGGCCGAACTGCTCCACCGTGCCGATCCCCCCGACCACCAGCCGGCGCACCCGGCCGACGGGGATCTCGGGCACGAGGCCGGCGAGGGCGAGGGCGGCCCAGCTTCCCATCGAGTAACCGATGACGTCCACGTCCTCCAGGCCCTCGGCGTCGAGCACGGCCCGCAGGTCGCCGCCGAGGAGGGCGGGCGAGTACGCCTCGGGATCGTGCGGCGCCTCGCTGCCGCCGTGGCCGCGCAGGTCTGGGACGAGCACGCCGCGACCCGCGGCGACGAGCGCATCGACCCAGCCCGTCGACTCCCAGGTCAGCGCCCCGGTGGTGGCGAAGCCGTGCACGAGCAGGACGGGGTCGGCGCCGGGATGACGTGTGACGTGGAGGCGCACGGGTTCGGTCATGTCCCTATCCTGCTCCTCGGTTCGAGCCCGGAGGGCCGGACTCTTCTGGACGCCGGGCGCGCGTCAGCCCCGTGCGCTGCGAGCCCGGTCGAGAACGGCGTCCGCCAGCGCGTCGGCCGTGTCGGCGACGTCGGCGAAGTAGCCGTCGTCGACCGTCCCGGTCTCACGGAGCCGCTGCTCGCAGACCAGCAGCGGGTCACGGCCGGCCCACGCCCCCGGTTCGGGGAGCACCGGTTCGACGACGCTGGGACCGCCGCCCGTGCGGGCGCGATCCAGGGCGCGGGCCGTGGCGTCGTGGACGGCGAGTGCATCCGCGCCGTCCACGAGCACGACGGGCATGCCCTGCACGCGGGACGGCGCGGCCTGCCCGACGAAGACGACGGGGAGGCGCGAGACCGCAGCGGTCGTCATCGCCTCGTCGACCTCGCGGGCGGTGCTGCCGGGCCCGAGCAGGACGAGCGCGACTCCCCCGGTGCGGTCGAGCTTGGCGCCGAGCGCCCAGGCGACGGCGTGGGTGACCGGGGAGCCGTCGGCGGCACGCACCGGGCGCCCGTGCAGCGCGAGGGCCGCGTCGGCGCCGGTCGTGACCGCGACGCCGAGATCACGGGCCGCCGGGAACGCCAGGTCGCGCGCCGGATCGAGCGCGGCGGCGCTGCCGACCTGGACGGCCTCCCGCCCGGCGACGGAACGGTGCCCGGTGAGCCCGTCCCGGTCGTCGAGCGCGCGGCGGCGGCCGTCGATGCGGCGGACGGTCGCCATGGTGCGGTACAGGCGGCGCAGCAGTGCCGGCGGCCCCGCGGGCGCGACGGTCACCGTGTCGAGCGTGGTCGAAGGCATGGCGACCACTCTCGCCCACGACGGGAGACCGGGCAACGCGGGTGCACACGGCCGATCAGATTGTCCAGCTAGTCGGCGGATCCTGCTCGTTCGGTGTGCAATGTGCCCTTCGCGAGGCGGGAGGGCCACCAGATCGCGCGTCCGATGTCGTAGGACAGCGCAGCCACGAGCAGCGAGCGCACGACCACCGTGTCCAGCAGCACTCCGAAGGCGACGATGAACGCGATCTGGACCAGGAAGAGGATCGGGATGACGGCGAGCGCCGCGAACGTCGCGGCGAGCACGATCCCGGCGGACGTGATGACGCTGCCGGTGACGCCGAGTCCGCGGAGGATCCCCGGTCGCGTGCCGATGCGCAGCGACTCCTCGCGCACCCGCGTCATCAGGAAGATGTTGTAGTCCACCCCCAGGGCGACGAGGAACACGAAGCCGAACAGCGGCACGGTCGCGTCCGCTCCCGGGAAGCCGAAGACATGGTTGAAGACCAGCGCGGAGACGCCGAGCGCGGCGGCGTAGGAGAGCACGACGCTTCCGATGAGGAGGACCGGCGCGAGGATCGACCGCAGCAGGAGCATGAGGATGAGGAGGATCACGCCGAGCACGATCGGGATGATCTTGGCCAGGTCGCTCTGCGCCGTGTCGTTGGTGTCCAGTGCGATCGCGGTGACGCCGCCCACGAGCACGTCGGGGTCGTGGGCGGTCAGCGTGCTGCGCAGCGTGCGCACGACCTGTTCGGCGGCGGCGGAGTCGGGCTCGTCGGAGAGGGTCGCCTGCACGAGCACGCGGCCGTCCTTGACGACCGGCGCGGCGGGGGCTCCGGTCTGCGCGGGGCGGGTGTTGCCGGCGAAGAGCGTCGCCGTCGCGATCCCGTCCGTCCGCTCGGCCGCGGCGACGACGGCGTCGGCGTCGGCCTCCTTCGTCACGATCAGCACGGGAGATCCGGAGCCCGCGTCGAAGTGCTCGGCGAGCACCTTCTGCCCGTCGGCGGCGTCCGACTGGGTCAGCACGAGGTCGGTCTGCTCGACGCCGTTCGCCTTGAGCTGGGTCAGCCCGACGGCGCACGCGGCGAGGACGACGAACGAGATCAGCCAGGTGACCCGCGGACGCCGCGCGATGAGCCGCCCGACCCGTAGCCAGATCCCGCGCACCCCTTCGAGCCCGGCGATCCGTGGCCCGGCCTCGTGCTCGTGCCGGCTGTCGTGCTCGCCGACGACCTTCGGCCGGAACGGCCAGAACGACGCCCGCCCGAAGACGGCGAGCAGGGTCGGCAGCAGCGTGAGTGCCGCCAGCAGCGAGAACACGATGCCGATGGCGGCGATCGGTCCGAGGCTCTTGTTCGAGTTGAGGTCCGAGAAGAGCAGGCAGAGCAGCGCCAGGATGACCGTGGCGCCCGAGGCGGCGATCGGCTCGAAGGCGGCTTTCCAGGCCCGGAGGATGGCGGTCCACCGCGAGTCGACGTGCTCCAGCGCCTCCCGGTACCGGGCGACCATCAGCAGCGAGTAGTCGGTGGCGGCCCCGATGACCAGGATGGAGAGGATGCCCTGGCTCTGCCCGCTCAGCTTGATCCAGCCCCACAGCGCGAAGAGGTAGACGACCAGGATCGCGGCGCACAGGGCGAAGACCGAGGTCAGCAGCACCAGGAAGGGCAGCAGCAGCGCGCGGTAGACCAGGAGCAGGATGACGAACACCGCCGAGACCGCCACAAGCAGGAGGATCCCATCGATGCCGCCGAACGCGTTGACCAGGTCGGCGGTGAGCCCGGCGGGGCCGGTCACCCAGCCCTGCGCGCCCGCGGGCAGGTTGTCGTGGAGCGTGGTGCGCAGGTCGGCGACGACGGCCTTCACCGTGCCGGAGTCGGCGATCGGGACGATGAACTCGACAGCGAGGCCGTCCTTCGACGTGATCGGCCCGGCGACGCTGGTGGTCTGGCCCGACTCCGGCGCCTGCACGCCGCTGACCGCCCCGAGCTTCACTCCGAGGGCGGCGTAGTCGGCCAGGGCCGAGGGCGGGATGGCCGTGTCGGAGCGGATGACGACGATCGCCGGGATCGCGTTCGAGTCGGTGAACTTCTGCTGCCAGTCCTGCACCGCCGTCGATTCGGCGCTGGCGGGGAGGAACGCGGCCTGGTCGTTGCTGGAGACGCCGGAGAGCTTGCCGAACGTGGGGCCGCCGATTCCGGCCAGCACCAGCCAGACGGCGATGAGGACCGTGGGGAGGACGATCCGCAACCAGAGGGGCGGACGGGCGGTCGCCGCCGAACGGGTCGTCGTCTGCGATCGCGGTGCGGGCTCGGTCACTTCATCTCCCGTTTAGCTAGCCAAGGTAGTAATCAGCTTAGCGCCGAGTCGCGACCGTCGCCAGACCGCCCCGGCGCACGAGCCGGGGTGACGCTTCCTCAGGCGGGGACGAGCTCCACACCGGCATGGGCGAGCTCGGAGAGGGCGGCTGCCGAGGACTCCGGAGCGACCCCGGCGACCAGTCCGGTCAGGACACGTACGTGCTGACCGTGCGCGACCGCGTCGAGCGCGGACGCCCGCACGCAGTAGTCGGTCGCGATGCCGGCGACGTCGATGGTGTCGATCCCGTGCTCGTCGAGCAGGTTGTGGACACTCGACCCCGCTTCGGTGCGCCCCTCGAAGATCGAGTAGGCGGGCACACCCTGCCCCTTGAGCACGTGGTAGTCGACCCGGCCGGTGTCGAGCGCTGGGTGGTACTCCGCCCCCGCCGTCCCGGCGACGCAGTGCACCGGCCAGGTGTCGACATAGTCGGGGGCGGTGCCGGTCGCGAAATGGCCCCCGTTGTCGTTGTCGCCGTCGTGCCAGTCCCGGCTGGCGAGCACGACCGCGTAGTCGTCGCCGTGCTCGGCGAGATAGCGGGTCAGGCCGGCGGCGACCGCCGCTCCCCCGTCGACCCCGAGAGCGCCGCCCTCGGTGAAGTCGTTCTGCACGTCGATGATGAACAACGCCTTGCCCATCCGGACCTCCTTCGACTGATCGGCCGGCGACGACCGGGTCGGGCTCAGCACCGGCCGGTCAGGTGTTCGACAGGTTGTCCCCGCACTTGTAGATGCCGGTGACGAGCGTGTCGATCGCCTGCTTGGCATTGTCGCCCACGTTGCCGAGAGCGTACACGGCGAAGGTGAGCGGGGTGCCGTCCGCGGAGTCGACGATGCCCGAGAGGGTGTAGCCGTTGTCGATCCAGCCCGTCTTGGCGTGCACAGCACCGCGGGCGGCGGAGTTCGCGCCGGTGAAGCGGTTGTAGCCCGGGCCGAGCGTTCCGGACTGGCCGGAGACGGGGAGCCCGTCGTAGATCACGCCGAGCCCGTTCTCACGGTTGAGCACCTTCACGAACAGCCGGGTCATGTACGACGGCGGCACGGCGTTGTCGGCACTGAGGCCCGACCCGTCCGCGATGTGCAGGCCGGCGGTGTCGATCCCGTAGCCCTTCAGCCCGGCGAGCACGCCGGCGTTCTCGGAATCGAAGGTGTTGCCCGCGCCGTTCTTGATCGAGACCAGGCGCGCCAGCTCCTCCATGATCGTGTTGTCCGAGTACTTCATCGCCTGCTGGATGAGTGTGGTCACCGGTTGCGACTGCACGGCGGCCAGCTGCCGCGCGCCGGCCGGGGCCGTGCCCTGGGTCACCGGGACGCTGGTCCCGAGGTACTGCTGGAAGTACTGCACGGCGCGGCCGATCGGATCCGTGCTCCGCGGCGACTCGACGGCGCCGGGGTTGTCACGGTCGCCGTCGACCATGAGCGCCGTCATGTACGGGGTCGAGCCCTCGACCACGCGCTCCTCGTTCTCGTCCCAGCTGGGCTGCCAGGCCGGGCCGCCGAAGAGGGAGGAGTCCACGACGATGGAGGTGATCGGCTGGCCGCCCATCGCCTGCTTCGCCTGGTCGGCCAAGTCCTGGATCGACGGGGCGCCGGTGTAGAACGCGCCCTGGCCTCCGGGAAGCCGGGACAGCGTCACGTCACCGCCGCCCACGATCACGATCTGGCCGGGAGTGCTGCCGGCGACCACGGTTGTCGAGACCCGGTAGTCGGGGCCGAGTGTCGCCAAGGCGGCCGCCGAGGTGATGGTCTTCAGCACCGAGGCGGTCGGGCCGGGCTTTCCGCCGTTGCGGTCGAAGAGCACCTCGCCGGTCTTGGCGTTGACCACCTGCGCCTCGAGGTTCCCGAGCCGGCCGTCCTGGGCGAGGCCGGCGACCGAGCACGTGCGGATGCGACTCGCCGCGGGCGCCGCGGCGGGGACCGGTCGGGCCGGATCGACGGTCGGAGTGGGCGTCGGGGTGGGGGTCTTCGTGGCAGACGCACTCGGGGTCGGTGCCACAGCGGCCGAGGCCGGCGACCCGACCGTCGCACCGAGCGCGACGCTGCCGGTGCCGAGCACGATGAGCGCGGCGGCGCCTCCGGCCACGATCCACGCGCGAGGGTGCCGGCGGATGGCCGTCAGGATCCCCGCGGTCATTCCGGCGAGTCCGGCGGCGACGCCGCTGCGGGCCGTCGCGGCGTCTGCGGCCGGGGTCGATCCGGTGCTCGCCTCGGCCTCGCGCTCGGCGGCGCGACGCTCCGAACGGGTCGCGGGCGCGACGACCGGGACGCCGGCGTCGTGCGCAGCAGCATCCTGTTCCACAGGGGTGACGGGGGGTGTCGACGGGATCGACGGGTCTGACTCGGTGTCGGCGGGCACACCGGAGTCGGGCTGGTCCGATTCGTGCATCCGGGCATAGTACCTGCCTTTTCTGAACGTGTCACCCGTCCGGGGGTATCAGGCGAGGACGCCGGGCGGGAGGGTCGCGCTCCCTCCCGCCCGGGTCGTTCTCACCCGGCGACGGGCTCCGCGGCGAGCGCCGACCAGTCCGGCGACAGGGCGGGCTGCACCTCGGGGCGGCTCTCGACGACGACGGTGCGCCCGGCCTCCCCCGCCTCGATGGTCGAGACCATGGCGTCGAGCACGTGGTAGGCGAGTTCGCCGGTGGCGCGCTCGGGGCGCCCCGCGCGGAGAGCCTCGGCGAGCTCGGCGACGCCGGTTCCGCGTGTGGTCGTCGATCCGACGGCGGCGATGCGCTGCGGCTCGTCCCCGTCGGTGTAGAGCAGGAGCTCGCCGTCGAAACCGTTGACGTCGGGCACGACCAGCGTGCCCTCGCTGCCCGCGACCTCGAACCGCGTGCGCGGCAGCTTCGAGTCGAAGCTGAACACGCTCTGCGCGCTCGCACCGCCGGCGAAGCGGTAGCCGGCGCCGACATGGGTCGGCACGGTGACGGGGAAGCTCTCGCCCGCGCGCGGGCCGGAGCCGATGGTGCGCGTCGCGTGCGCGGTGCCGAGCGCGGCGTCGACCGACGCGATCGGCCCGAGCAGCTGCACGAGCGCGGTCAGGTAGTACGGGCCGACGTCGAACAGTGGTCCCGCCCCGTCTTGGAACAGGAAGTCCGGGTTCGGGTGCCAGCTCTCCGGCCCCGGGGACTGCAGGAGGGTGAGCGCTGACTGCGGCACCCCGATCGCTCCCGACTCGATGAGGCGGCGCGCGGTCTGCACACCGGCCCCGAGGAAGGTGTCCGGCGCGGCCGCGACGCGCAGCCCGGCAGCGGCGGCGGCATCCAGCAGGAGGCGCGCACTGGCGCGGTCGAGCCCGAGCGGCTTCTCGCTCCACACATGCTTGCCCGCGGCGAGCGCCTGGAGGCCGACCTCCACGTGCACCTTCGGCAGGGTGAGGTTGACGACGATCTCCACGTCGTCGTCGGCGAGCAGGCGGTCGACCGAGCCGGACGCGGGGACGCCGTAGGCGGCGGCCTGCGCTGCGGCGCGGCTCTCGTCGAGGTCGGCGACGAAGCGTACGTCGACGCCCGGGAACCGCGTCAGATTTCCGAGGTACTCCGCGCTGATGACGCCGGCGCCGATCAGGCCGACGCCGACGGGACGGTGGGCGATCACGCGGGGACCCGCTGGGTGAGGAAGGCGTAGCTGTCGGCGATGACCTCGAAGCGGTCGGAGCGCGAGTCGTCGACCTCCACCACGTGCAGCGCGTTCGGCGCAGCCGCCAGGATGTCGGCGATCGGCAGGGAGCCCGAGCCGACCGCGACCTGGTCGATCTCGGCGTCCGTCGCGGGGCCGTCCTTGACGTGGATGGCGGTGACGCGGTCTCCGAGCGTGTTCAGGAGGGCGACGGGGTCGACGCCTCCGACGGCCGCCCAGTAGGTGTCGAGCTCGATCGAGACCTCGTCGCCGACCTGGTCGGCGAACACCTCGAGCGCCGTCCGCCCGCCGATGCGGCTGCGGATCTCGTGGGCGTGGTTGTGGTACGCCAGCGCGACGCCGTGCTCGCGGGCCACGGCCGCGGCCGCGCGGAACTCCGCGGCGACACGGGCGACCTCCTCCTCCGAGGTCCAGCGCTCTTCCGGCACGTAGGGGTCGATCACCGTCGCGACGCCGATCTCGGCGGCGACGCGGAAGATCTGCTCCTGGTCGCGTCCGAGCACGAGGTTGTGGGCGGTCGGGACCGCGAGGCCCGCAGCCGCGATGGCGTCGCCGAGGCCCGGCCAGGTGGCGAAGTCGTAGGCCTCGACCAGCTCGAAGCCGATCGCGCGCACCCGGGCGAGCGCGCCGGCGAGGTCGTCGGCCAGCGCCTCCCGGATGGAGTACAGCTGGACGGACAGGGGTGATGGTGACACGGTTCTCCTCAGTTCGGGGTGTCGGTTGCGGGGGTCGTGAGGCCTGCGAAGGCGGTGCCGACGGGCGATGCGACGTCCTGGGCGAGGCGGGCGAACCGCTCGGCCATCAGCCGGTGGCCGCTGTCGTCGGGGTGGAGGTCGTCGGGCAGGCGCGCGACATCCTGCGGGCCGAGCAGCAGCCTCCCGTCGAGCAGGTGCAGGTGCGGGTCCTGCGGCTGCCGTGACGAGACGCCGGCGGCGATCAGGTCGCGGATGCGGGCGAGGGTGAGCGTGCCGTCCTCCGGGGTCCAGGCGCGGGGTGTGCCGGCGACCTTGCCCGGCGCGACCTCGCGGGTGGGGCCGGGCAGGTCCTCGTGCGACGGCGAGGTGATGGGCGTGATCACCAGCAGGGGTGTCTCGGGATGCGCGTCGCGGATGACGTCGAGGTAGTTGTGCAGCGCGGGGAGCAGCGTGCGGCGGCGCATCCCGTCCACGTTGACGATGTTGATACCGAGCTTGAGGGTGATGACGTCGGCCGGCTGGGTGGCGATGGTGCGCGCCACGAACGGGTCCAGCAGCGCGTTGCCGGAGAAGCCGAGGTCGGTCAGGTCGAGCCCGAGCTCGGTCGCCGCACGCTGCGCCCAGGGCCCGCGCGGCCCGTCGGCCTCGCCGCCGTGGCTGATCGAGCTGCCGTGGTGCAGCCAGAGCGGCGCGGTGGAGGCGGGCGCCGCACGGAGCGGGGCATCGGCGTGGGCGGCACGCACGACGACCTCCGCCGTGTGCGGGAGCCACAGCGTGACGGGCCGCTCGGTGCGGCCGTCGCCGCCCAGCGTCCAGCGCAGGGTCGAGACCCCTCCTTCGTCGCGGCGGACCTCGCCGGACGGGTCGCCGTGGATCAGCGTCCCCTCGGTCAGATCGATGCGATCCGTCACGCCGTCGTGGTCGAGCTCGAACGAGGCGGGGCGCTGCTCGTAGCCGGCGGGCGCGGCGATCCGCGCGACGGCGACCTGCACCTCCAGCCGGGTCGCAGCGGTGACGAGCACCAGCCGCACCCCGAGGGTCTGGTCGGCCATGAGGTGGATGGCCGGTCCCGCCTGATGCGCCCGCGTCCAGCCCGGCAGGCGACGCGGGGCGAAGCCGCCCTCGCGGGTCTCGAGCTCGACGGCGCCGCGGACGCTCGCGGCGAGCGTGTCGAGCCCGGCGGGCAGATCGGCGTCGGCGGTCGCCGTCGTCGCGATGGTGGTCACGTCGTCCTCTCGGTGGGCGGGCAGTTCGGGGCGGTCACGTCGGAAGGGCGCCGTGGCCGCCGCGCGTCGGGCGGCCACGGCGCCGCCGGTCACTTCGTGATCGTGATCGAGCCGAGCTCGATCGCCCACGAGGTGGTCGCGCTGACGGTCATCTTCAGATAGCGGGTGCCCGAAGGCAGGGTCGCCGTGGGAGTCACCGTCGTCGACGCCCACCCATTGGTGGTCGCGGCGGGAGTGGTGTGCGTCGTCGCCACCGTGGTCCAGGTGGTGCCGTCCGGCGACGTCGCGAACGCGAGCTTCGTCAGGTCGGCGCTGAACTCGTACGCGGTGGCCGAGAACGTCTTCATGCCCTCGAAGAGCCAGGTCACCGATCCCGCCGAGCCGTTCGAACGGGAGAACCGCGATGCGTCCCCGTTCATGTTGCTCAGCGGCGTCGTCGTGTCGAGGATCATGTTCGACGTGTGCGACGCGCTGACGAGCCAGCCGCTCGCGTCGTCGACGAGCGACGGTGTCTCGGTGATGCTCTGCGCTTCGTGGAAGCCGCGGCTCGGCGTGGCCGTCGCCGAGACGGTGCGACCGAAGTAGTCGTGACCGCCGTTCGCGGCGATCACCGCTCCGCTGCCGATCGCAGGCGAGGTCGACTGCAGCTGGTATCCCGTGACGGAGGCGAGACCGGTCGGCGCAGCCGCCGGCGGCGAGACGAGCTTCGGATCGGTCGTCAGCTTGTGCGCGTCCGCCGGCTCGCCCGCAGGGTGGCTGCCGTAGAACACATTGCTGTCGATGACCGCGCCCGCGACGTTCGGGTACAGGTAGTCCCCGCTCCCGTGGTTCTCCACGATGTTGTCGCGGAAGCTCCAGGCGCCGGTCGTCGTCCCGTCGCAGCCGTCGCAGAAGATCGGCTTCGCCGTGGCGCCGGACGGGATGTAGACGGTGTTGTTGTAGATGTCCGTGTTGGTCGGCACGCCGTAGGAGAAGGTGAAGACGCCCTTCACCCCGCCCCAGCCGTCGTTGACACTGAGGTTGTAGCGCACGACGAGGGTCGACGAGTAGCCGCCCATCATGAGCAGGAAACCGCCCTGGTTGTCGTGGCTGTAGTTGTACTGGAACACGGTGTTGACGTTCAGCAGGTCGGAGTCGAAGCCCTGGCCGTCGGTGTCGTGGGTCAGCGTGCCGTAGACCTCGTTGTACTGCACGGTCGTGTTCATCGACCGGGTCGGCCAGAGCCCGGCGGACGCGGCCTCCGTCGAACCGACGATCGTCTTCTGACCGGGGTTGCCCACGACGTTGTTCTGCAGGAGCGCTCCGTCGGTGCCGAAGGTCAGGATGCCGTCGCTGTCGACGTTCTGCACGGCGTTCTGCTCGACCACGACGCCGGTGCTGAGCGCGGACTGCGTCAGAGCGTACGGGGTGGTCGTGTAGTAGCTGGCGTCCCAGAAGACGATTCCGGTGCGACCGAGGTCGTGGACGGTGTTGCCGACGATGTGCACGTTGCTGAAGCTGTCCGACGCCCCCTCGGCGAACACGACGATGCCGCCGTTGAGGTGAGCGTCGACGTCGGAGCAGTTGAAGCAGCCGTTGACGTCGTGCACGTTCGTGTTCTGGATGGTGATGCCGTTCAGCACCCCGCCGCCCGCATTGTCGACGAGGATGCCGCTGCGGGTGAGTCCCGGCGCGGCGAGAGTGCCGAAGTTGTTCGTCCCCGAGTCGTTGACGACCTCCAGCGAGCGGATGGTCCAGTCGTGCTGGTTCTTCAGCAGGACCGCTCCCCCGCCGGCCAGCGAGCCGCCGTCGATCTTCGGGGCGGATCCGGTGCCGTACGCGTCGATCGTGATCGGGCTCGTGGCGGTGCCGGAGCCGAGGGGGTGCAGCTGCCCTGCCCAGCTCTGCCCGCGCTTGAACAGGATGCTGTCGCCCGCGGCGAACGTCGTGGCGTCCACCTTCGCGAGCGACTTCCAGGCGGTCGCCTGCATGGTGCCGGCGGCGGTGTCGGATCCGGCGGCCGCGTCCACGTAGTACGTGGTCCCCGCGGCCAGCGCCGGCGCCGGGACGGCGACGACGGCGGCCGCCGCGCCGATCCCGACCGCCGCGGCGATCGCGAGGGCTCTCATTCGGAACATGGTGATTCCCTTCTTGTCTGCGTCAGCGCACGGCATCGTCGCCGTGCACCGTGGTGCGACCGGGCTGGTGGGGCGTGGCGGCGTCAGTCCTTCATCCCGGACGAGAGGCTCACGCTGGCGAGGAACTGGCGCTGGAAGATCAGGAAGAGCACGACCGGCACGATCGTGGCGAGGAAGAGCGCGGCGAGGAAGACGGAGAGCTCGGAGGTCTTCTGCACGATGGGCAGCGCCACCGAGATCGGCTGGAGGGAGGTGTCCGTCAGCACGAGGGACGGCCAGAGGTAGTCCTTCCAGGCGGCGACGATCGCCAGCAACGAGACCACGCCGAGGATGGGCTTCGACAGCGGCAGCACGACGTACCAGAGCACCCGCAGCGTCCCCGCGCCGTCGAGCTGCGCCGCCTCCATCAGGTCACGGGGCAGCGCCCGGAAGAAGCTGCTGACGATGAGCACGCCGAACGCGTTCGCGGCGGCCGGCAGCCACACCGCCCAATAGGTGTTCTGGAGGCTGATGCCGAACGGCGGCAGGTCGATCACCGTGAGGTAGAGCGGGACGAGCGAGACGACGCTCGGCAGGAACAGCGTGGCGAGGATGGCTCCGCTCAGGAGGGTGCCCCACTTCGGCCGCAGCACGGCGATGACGTAGCCGCCCAGGACGGAGACGGCGAGGTTGGCGATCCACGCCCCGACGGCGACGATGACGGTGTTGCCGAGGTAGCGGCTGACGTCCACCTGGGTCCACGCCTCGAGGTAGTTGCCCCACTGGTCCGCGTGCAGCCACACGCCGAGCGGGTCGCGGAGGACGTCCTGCGTGCTGTTGAGCGAGGCGAAGAGCAGCCAGAGCAGAGGGCCGGCGCCGGCGATCAGCACGCCCGCGAAGACGATCACCTGCACGATCCGGACCGTGACGCGGGTGCGCGCCCGGCCCATGTCGTGGCGGGAGACGAAGGATCCGTCGGCCACGGCCTCCCGGCGCCGACGGCGGGCACCGGGTGCGGTTTCGATGACGGCCATCAGTCCGCCCACCTTCTGGTCAGTCGGAAATAGCCCACGGAGAGCAGGCCGAGCACGACGGCGAGCATCACACTGAGGGCGGTCGCGGCGCCGTAGTCGCCGTCGAGGAACGCGTACTTGTAGAGCAGCAGCAGGATCGTGGTGGTCGCGTTCTGCGGTCCGCCGCCGGTGAAGAGGAACGGCTCGGTGAAGATCTGCGCCGCCCCGATGATCTGCAGCAGCAGCATGATCATGACGATCCCGCGGATCGACGGGATGGTGATGTGCCAGATGCGCGAGCCGATCCCGGCGCCGTCGAGCTCGGCCGCCTCGTAGAGTTCGGGCCGCACCGAGGCGATCGCCGCGAGGTAGATGAGGATCGACGTTCCCGCGCCCGCCCAGGTGGCCTCCAGGACGATCGACGGCATCGCCGACGAGACCGCGTTGAGCCAGGGCTGCGGCGGGATGCCGACCATCCCGAGCAGGCTGTTGAACATGCCTGCGGACGACGGATCGTAGAAGACCTTCCAGAGCAGGATCGCCACGACCGGCGGCACGATGACGGGCAGGTAGGCCAGCAGCGAGTACAGCCAGCGACGGCGCATGGTCACCGTCGAGAAGATCACGGCCATCAGCAGCGGCAGCGGGAATCCGAACAGGATGGCCAGCAGGGCGAAGTACAGGGTGTTGAGGATCGCGGTGCCGAGCAGCGGATCGTGCAGCACGTAGGTGAAGTTGTCGATCCCGACCCAATCGGGGGCGGCGACGTAGTTGTTGCGCTGGAAGCTCATCACGACGCCGCGCACGATCGGGAGCCAGGAGAAGTAGAAGAAGATCAGGATGACCGGCAGCGCGAGGAGCAGGGTGCTCAGGCCGCCACGGGTGCGCCAGCGCCGGAACCGGCCCGGTCTGGGCACGCGCGACGGCGCGGGCCCCGCAGAGAAGGGGGTGGCGGCCGGCCGTTGCCGAGGAGGCCGCTCTTCGATCGTTCGTGCCATGTCGTCTTCGTCTCTCGAGCCGCTGCGATGCGGCGGGATGGGATGGGGGAGGCTCCGGCGGCGAGCCCGGTCGCGTCGCCGCCGGAGCCCGTCTCTCAGCGGCCCAGCTTGCTCTGGACCGTGGTCGCGGCGCTCTTCAGGAGCGCGTCGATGTCGGCGTTCTTGTCGGTGAGGACGGCCTGGACGACCGGGTCGAGGGCGGCGTACACGTCCTGCGCGTTCGCCACGGGCTCCGCCTTGACCGTCTGCTTCGCGGCGCGGTCGAGGTACGGCGTGAAGTTCTCCACCGGCACGTTGTTCACGCCGGACACCCAGTCCAGGTACTGCGTGTACTTCGCGTCGCTGACGGCGGAGAGGCCGGGGATCGCGACCGGGGCGCCCTGCGCGGCGGCGGCCTCTGCGGCCTTCACCGCGCTCGCCTTATCGGTGTACTTGTCGAGGTAGACGTACTTGATCCAGTCGACCGCGGCCTCCTTCTGGGCATCCGTGGCCTTGGGGTTCACGATCTCGATGTTGCCGCCGGAGAGGGTGATCGGGTCGTCGCCGGACTTCTCGGTGGGGAGAGTGGAGAAGCCGAACGCCTCCGGCGCCATCTTCAGCTGCTGCGTGAGCGTCCCGAACGCGTCGGACTGGATCACGAACATGCCGACGTGGCCCGCAGCGAAGTCCTGCGCGATGTCCGAAATGCCGACGAGGGCGTTCGCCCCCATCGAATCGTCGGTCCAGCGGAGGTCCTTGAGGTAGGCGAGGGCGTCCTTCGTGGGTGCGGAGTCGAAGGTGGCCTTCGTGCCCGCGGCGTTCTCCATCTCCCCGCCCCGCGTGTACGTCTCGGCCGTGAGGATCCAGCCGCCCATGTTGTCCTTGGTCAGCTGAGAGAATCCGGTCTGGCCCGTCTTCTCGGCGATGGTCTTGGCCGCGGCGCGCACCTCGTCCCACGTCGCCGGCGGGTTCTCGGGGTCGAGCCCGGCCTGTGTGAAGAGGTCGCGGTTGTAGGCCAGACCGAGCGCGTAGGCCGAGGTCGGGATGCCGTAGGTCTTGCCGTTCGCACCGGCGAGGTCGACCATCGTCGCGTTGAGTTCGTCTTTGACCCCGGCCTTGTCGAGCGACGAGGTGATGTCGGCGACCTGGCCGCGCTTGATCAGGCCGGCCATCTCGGTGAACGGAACGCCGATCACCGTCGGGAGGTCGCCGCCTGCGAGCTTGGCCTGGAAGGTCTGCGAGTCCCAGCCGGTCTCGCTCGTGGTGATCTTCCACTTCGGGTGCAGCTTCTTGAACGCGGCGACCTGCTCCGTGAAGAGGGCGAGCTCGGCGGTCTGCGATGCTGCGGGCTGATTGCCGATCACGAGCTCGACCGCGCTGTCCTCAGCGCTCGGGCTGGCGGAGCAGCCTGCGAGGGACGCGGTGAGCGCGACGGCGGCGATGCCGGCGACGGTCGCGGCGATCCGGGTCAGTCTCATCATTGAAACCTTTCATAGGTGTTCGGGTGTTCGGGGGCTGTGTTTCGGAGAGCGTGTTGCCAAAGCGCTTTATCATCGACAAGATGAAGCATGACGATTTCGACCCGCCAAGTCAAGTGGCGGATCGAAAAGCCCCGAAGGAGCAGCCGCCGATGACCCGTGTGACCCTCTCGCCGACGCCCGGCCCCGATCACGCGCCCGCGGCGGCCTCCCGCGCCGGGCTGTTCACGGATGCCCCGCTGCGCGCGTCCTGGCCCGCAGACGGCGCCGTCGCCGAACGCATCCTGCTGCGTGCGGAGGACAGCCTGCTCGGCGACGACGACGAGCTGCGCTACGCGGTCTTCCCCGCTTTCGACCCCGCGGCGGGGATCACGGACGCCTTCCGGGCCGGCGCGATCGCCGTCGATCTGCTGTTCGACGACGGCACCCGGCTGCTGGATGCCGCGCCTGTCGACCAGTACGGCCTCCCGGCCGCCGCGCGCCCGTCACTCGACCGCGCCGCGCTCACTCCCGACCAGTGGAACGTCCGCCGCGTCCGGCTCGCCCCGCACGCGGGTCGCCGCGTGGTCGCCGTCGAGGTCGTGGTCGACACCCCCGCGCCCAGGGCATCGGCCTCGGCATCGGCATCGGCGGAGCTGAACGCCTGGCTCGACGGCATCGCGATCCGGCCGGCGGTGCGCCCGGCCGCGGACGCGACCCCCGCCGATCTGGTCCTCACCAGCCGGGGAACGCACTCCTCCCCCCTCGCCTCCCGCGGCAACACGATGCCCTTCGCCGGCCTCCCGCACGGCTTCACCCTGGTGACCCCGATGACCGACACCGCGAATGTGCACTGGAACTACGCGTGGAACCAGCATTCCGAGCAGGGGAGGCTGCCCCGGTTGCGCGGACTCGCCATCTCGCACACGCCGAGCCTCTGGGTCGGCGACCGCGGCGTCCTGCTGCTCTCCGCCTCCGCCGGGGCGGACGGGCCCGACCCGCACGGCGCCGCTTTCGACCACGACGACGAGCGGGCACATCCGCACCGCTACGGCGTGCGCCTGGCCGACGGCACCGAGGCCGAGGTCGCCGCGACCGAGCACGCCGCGATCTTCCGGTTCCGCCTCGGGTCCGGGCGGAGCGAGGCGCGCCTGCTGCTCGAACGACTCGACGGCGGAGCATACGTGCTCGACCCGGCCGCGCCGCAGACGGTCCGCGGCTTCGTCGACGGCCGCAGCACGCACACCGACCGCGTGCCCCGGATGTACTTCGACGCCGTCGTGGACGCGCGCGTCGAGGCGGCCGCCGTGCTCCGGGGCGCTGACGGCGTGCCCGATCGCGCCGAGCTGCGGGTGCGACCGGACGCCGAGGGCACGGTCGTGGTGCGCGTCGGCACCTCCTGGATCGGCGCGGAGGAGGCCCGCGCCGCGCGGGAGTCCGAGCTCCCGCCGTCGCGCAGTCTCGACGACGTGGCGACGAGCGCGAAGCGCGCCTGGAACGCCCTCCTCTCGCGCGTGCGTGTCGAGGGGGCGACGGACGAGCAGCTCATCACGCTCACCTCCAACCTGTACCGGTTGTTCCTCTACCCGACATCCCTCACCGAGGGTGCAGGAGCCGACGAGCGCTACGCGAGCCCGTTCGTCGACGTCACCGAGGAGGACGGCCCGCTGCGCAGCCGGTCCGCGGTCCTCCCCGGCCGGATGTACGCGAACAACGGGTTCTGGGACACCTACCGCACCTCGTGGCCGGCCTATCTCCTGCTCGCGCCGGACCGCGTGGGCGACCTGCTCGACGGCTTCCTCCAGCACTATCGCGACGGAGGGTGGACGGCGCGCTGGAGTGCCCCCGGTTATCTCGATGCGATGGTCGGCACCAGCTTCGACATCGTCTCGGCCGCCGCCGTCGCCACGCACGCCGCCGGATTCGACGCGGCGACCGCCTACGACGCCGCACTGCGTAACGCCACAGCGCACTCGGCCGATCGCGCGACCGGCCGGAAAGGCCTGCGGTCGGCGCTCTACCGCGGCTACGTCGCGAACGACCTCGAGGAAGGCCTGTCCTGGACGATCGAGGGGGCGATCAACGACTTCGGGCTGCACGTTCAGGCGACAGCGCTCGCCCGGACCGCGCCGGCGGGTGGAGCGCAGCGCGCGCGCGTGGAGGCCGAGGCCCGCTACTTCCACTCCCGGGCGCTCGCCTACCGCAGGATGTTCGACCCGGCGACGGGGTTCCTCCGCTCCCGCACGCCAGACGGAGCGTGGGAGGAGCCCTTCGACCCGGCCGCCTGGGGCGGCGGATACACCGAGACGAACGCGTGGGGCATGGCCGTGAGCGCGCCGCACGACGGCGCCGGCCTCGCACACCTGCACGGCGGCCCGCACGGTCTGGCCCGCCTGCTCGACCGCTACTTCTCGACCCCCGAGACCGCCCGGGAGGAGCTGCGCGGGACCTACCCGTCCGTCATCCACGAGATGACGGAGGCCCGGGACATCCGTATGGGCATGTTCGGGCTGTCGAACCAGCCGGCTCACCACGTCCCCTGGATGTACGCGTTCGCAGGGGCGCCGCACCGGTTGCAGGCCGTGGTGCGGGAGTCGCTCGCCCGCCTCTTCACCGGGTCCGAGATCGGCCAGGGCTACCCCGGCGACGAGGACAACGGCGAGCTGTCGGCCTGGTGGCTGTTCTCGGCGATGGGGTTGTACCCGCTCTCGCCGGGCTCCGGGGAGTACGTCATCGGCTCGCCCCTCTTCCCGCGCATGACGATCGACATCCCGGGGGCCGGGACGCTCGACATCGTGGCAGAGAACCACTCCCCCGAGAACGTCTACGTGCAGTCCCTCACCGTCGACGGCGAGCCGTGGGAACGCCTGGCGATCCCGCACGCCGTCGTGGCCCGGGATGCACGGCTCGTGTTCACGATGGGTCCGGAGCCGTCCTCGTGGGGCGCCTCGCCGCAGGCGCGGCCGTCGTCCCTGAGCGACCTCGATCTGCCGCTTCTGGACGATGCGCTGCTCGACGCCCGCGTCGCGTCCTCGACCGTCGCCGGGGCGCGGGCGCTCACCGACGATCTCGGTGCGACCGTGGTGGCGCTCGCGGCCGGGGACGCCGTGACGTGGGAGCTGCGCGCTCCGGTCGCTCCCGAACTCGTGACGCTCACCCTCTCCGAGCCCGGCCGCTACGCCTGGCGTCTCGAGAAGTCGACCGACGGACGGGAGTGGGCCATCGCCGACGAGCGCGACGAGGAGTACCGCTGGGCCCACCAGCTGCGCGTCTTCTCCCCGACGGCCGCGTCGGCGCCGGGCACGTCCGCCCCTCCGGCCCCCTGGTGGCGCCTCACCGCGCTCACCGCACTCCCCGCCACCCAGCTCGAACTCCTCACCCCCACCGCCTCGCCCCGCTGAGTCTCCCCACTGAGCCCTGCCGATTTGGACCGAATGTCGCGAAAGGCGCCGCCTTTCACGACATTCGGTCCAAATCCTCGGCGGTCAGAGGCCGGCGACGGCGGTGACGGCGGCGAGGATCGGGACCCAGCGCGGGTCGAGCTCGCCCTCCGGGTAGAGCATCCGCTGGCTGGCGAACCCGAAGGCGATGCCGGTCTCGGGATGCGCGAAGCCGAGGCGCCCTCCCATGCCGGAGTGTCCGAACGAACCGGGCCCGATCATCGGGTTGAGCGGGTTGCTGATCTCGAAGCCGAGGCCCCAGACCGCCCGCTGCGGCTTGCCGCCGACGCAGTCGGGCAGGAACGCGTCGGCGGCCTGGTTGAGCGACGCCTCCCGCACGATGCCCTCCGACAGCAGGCGCACGCCCTCCACCTCGCCGATGGTCGCGGCGTACATCGCCGCGAGCCCGCGCCCGTTGGTGACCCCGTTGCCGGCGGGGATCGTCGCCCGCCGGAACCCGGTCTGGTTGAACGGCTCGGTCCCCAGACGGTCGTCGACCCGCGCGAAGATCGGGGTGAGCTGCGCCGCGGAACGCCACGCCGCCTCGCAGACGTCGCTCACCGGCGCGGGAGGTCGCGGCGGCGCCTCCACGAGACGGGTCAGACCGGGCAGGAAGCGGGGGTCCGCGGACTCCGGCTGCCCCATCCAGAAGTCGACGCCGAGCGGGCCGGCGACCTGGCGGTCGAAGTATTCCCCCACCGGAATTCCGGAGACGCGACGGACGATCTCCCCCACCAGGAACCCGAAGCTCAGCGCGTGATAGACCACGAACTCGCGCGGCGCGTACTGGCTCGGCTGGGCGGCCAGCGCGGAGGTCACGGCCTCCCAGTCGGTCGCCCGCGTGATCGGGTCGAGGTCGATCGCGGGGAGTCCGACGCGGTGCGTCAGCACGTCCCGCACCGTCAGAGACTCCTTGCCCGCGGCGGCGAACTCCGGCCAGTAGGTCGCGACCGGTGCGTCGAGGTCGACGAGCCCCCGGTCGACGAGCTGCAGCAGGAGGATCGTCACGGCGCCCTTGGTGATCGAGAAGCCGATCGTCACGGAATCCCGCTGCCATGGCCGCCCCGACAGCGGGTCGGTGCCGCCCCAGAGGTCGACGACGACCTCGCCGTGCCGGCGGATGCTCAGGCTCCCGCCCTCGTCCGGCTCACCGCCGAACGACTCGGCGAACGCGTCCCGCACTTCGCGCCACCCGGGCGCTACGAATCCATCGACCATGCGGTCACTCTACAAGAAATCGCCAAAGCGCTTTATCATCGAGTGGTGGCGCAACCCGCGCCTGGATAGGATGCGCTGAGATCCAGTGCAGGAAAGGGGGCCGATCCGTGGAGTCCAAACCGGTCAGACTCGTCGACATCGCCCGGGCCGCCGGCGTCTCGCTGGCGACCGCCTCCCAGGTCATGAATAACTCCGGCCGGATCGCCGACGCCACCCGTCAGCGGGTGCACGACGCCGCCGAGCGCCTCGACTACCGGCCCAACGCGCTGGCCAGGGCCACCGCCTCCGGTCGCAGCCGCACGATCGGCATCCTGGCCGAGAACGCCTCGGGCGCCTTCTGTATGCCGGTCCTGGTCGGCACCAACCGCACGCTCAGCCGGTTCAACCTCGCCAGCGTGCTCTACGACGCGGCGCACAGCGTCGACCTGCGGCACGCGCACTTCCGCGAGCTGCAGGCCCGCCAGGTCGACGGCATCGTCGTCATCGGCGACGGCGCCGACGGCGTCAGCCAGTCGATCACCCAGGAGTTCGCCGGGCCGGTCGCGTACGCCTTCGGCAAGTCGAGCGACCCCGCCGACGCGGTCTTCCTCCCCGACGACGAGCAGGCCGGCCGCCTCGCCGCCGAGCACCTCATCGGCCTCGGCCGGCGCCGGCTCGTCCACGTCACCGCGGAGGCCGAGCTCGCCACCGTCGCCGGACGCGCCCACGGCTTCGCCTCCGCACTCGAAGCGCACGGCCTCGAGGCGGCCCACGAGCCGATCTACGGCACCTTCTCGCGCGAGTCCGGCTTCTACGCCGCACGCCGGCTGATCGACGCGGGCGCGGAGTTCGACGGCATCTTCGCGGGCAACGACGCCATCGCCGTGGGTCTGGCGGCCGAGTTGCAAGCGGCCGGGAGGAGCGTCCCCGACGACCTCGCGATCGTCGGCTTCGACAACACCGCCGGCCAGGCGGGCGAGCGCGAACTCTTCCTGACGTCCATCGACCCGCAGCTCGCCGCCGTCGGGTCGCGCGCCGTCGAATGGCTCGTGGCCCAGCTGGAGGACGACCAGGACGCGTCCGCCATCGTCCCCGCCGTCGAGTGCACGCTCGTCACCGGCCGCTCGACGGTCGGCGGCCTGCCGACACCGCGCTCGCTCGTCCTGGAGCAGCTGCTGGCCTAGCCTGTCGCAGGGGCCGACCGACCGGATGGAACCTTTTCGGCCGATCGGACACTAGGAGATATGAACAACGCTGGAACGGACGAGGCCGACGCCTGGTCTCGGGCGCGGAACGGGGATCCGGACGCGTTCACGTCACTCTTCGACGCGCATCGCGACCGCGTCTTCGGCCACGCACTGCGCCTCGTGCGGCAGCCGCACGACGCCGAGGATGTCACCGCCATGGTCTTCCTGGAGGCCTGGCGACGCCGCGACGCCGTGCGGGTGGTGGACGGCTCGATCATCGCCTGGCTGCTGGTCACGGCGAACAACACCGTCCACAACCTCGATCGGAGCAAGCGCCGCCACCGCGAGGCGCTCGCCCGGATGCCCGAACCCGCGCACCAGCCGGACCACGCCGACGACGTCGCCGACGGACTCGACAACCAGGAGCGCGACCGCCGCATCCGGGACGCGTTCGGAAACCTGTCCACCGCCGATCAGAACGTGATCACGCTCTGCGTGCTGGAGGAGCTCCCGCTCGCCGAAGCCGCGCTGACGCTCGGTGTCCCCGTCGGAACCGTGAAGTCCCGCCTCTCCCGCGCGAAGCGCCGTCTCGGCGACCTCGCCCTCGAATCCCTGGCCGAACCGGCCCAGCCCGTCCTCGAAGGAGGTGCAGAATGACCACCGCAGGCCCCGTCTTCGACCCGGCGCGCAGCGCCGCCCTCCGCGACATCCTCCACGAGACCGTCGCAACCGCGCCCGCCCGCGCCTCGCGCACCCGTTTCGCCATCCTCGGCGGACTCATCGGCGCCGCCGTGCTCCTCGCCGGAGGAACCGCCGCGCTCGCCCTCACCGGAGCCCTGCACTTCGGTGGGCCGGCGCCGGCTCCCGTGCCGACGACGCCCACCCCGAGCGTCACGCCGACGCCGACTCCCACGCCCACACCGACTCCGACGACGCCGCGGGTCCAGGTGACGTCCGGTGTGATCCGGCCGCACGACGTGGATTCGATCCCCGCGACCGCACGGTGGTCGCTGGATCTTCCCGGCATCGACGACGGCTGCCGCATGTCCCCGCAGTCGTACGACCTGAACGACGGTCTCGCCGTCTTCCTCTCCGGCATGCGCCCGAAGGAGTACGAAGGCGGCCCGTGCGTCGAGAGCAGCCCGGAGGAGCGGATCGGTCTCACCCTGGTCGATACGACCGATGGCCGGATCGTCTGGCAACGGACCTGGGACTACGTCTCCGACCCGTCCCACGACACGCAGATCACTCAGCTCCACTTCCTCGGCACCTCCGGTCGCGCGATGCTCGTCTCGTCCGACGACATCAACGGAGTTCACGACGTCATCGATCTGACCGACGGCAGCACCGTCGCCACCATCGAGCCGGCGCTGATCTACGGCGTCCCCGTGCCCGGCGACTCCGGCGACCTCCTCGTGGCGACGAATCCCGTCGACACGCGGACTGATCGCACCGGGACGATCTCCCGTATCGATCCCCGGGATCCGGCGCATCCGCGCTGGACGACCACGGTGGAGACCGAGAATGTCTCCGTCGGAGGCGGCGCACGTGACAGCAGTTCGGCCATCGTCACCTCCTGGGCACCGGGTGGGACAACGTATCCGTCGGCGCTGATCGATCTCGAGACGGGTGACCTCACCCACCTCCCCGAAGGGTGGGAGTTCGACTCCACCCTCGGGGCGATGACCCTCTGGCGCGCACCGGCGGCTGACGGCACCCGGAGCATCATCGCGGTGGACGACGTCGGCCGAACAGTCTGGTCGCGGACGACCGTGGCACGCTCGTATCTCGTCGCGGTGACGTCGCCGGGATCGCGAGCGGGTGGTTCCTTCACGCTCGGGGTGGGGACGGACAGGCTCGCCGTCATCGACCGATCCTCCGTCACCCTGGTCGACCAGACCACCGGCGACAGCGTGTGGACCGCGCCGCTCGCGGGATGCGATCCGGTCGACTTCCTGGGTGTCCCGACCGCATACACGGGGGTGGTCAGGGACGGGATCACGATCCGCTTCCCGCAGGATCGAGCGTGCACGTTCGACGCGACGAGTGGGCGCCTGCTCGCGCACGCCTCGATTCCCGGCGACGGCTTCGCCCTCGTCGGCGAGCACAACATCTACATCAACCCGTACGGTTCCGGCTCCGGGACCGCGTACGACGCCGCCACGGGTGACGTCCTCTGGTCGAAGCCTCAGGACCGCGAGCGCTGGATGTTCGCCGGCGGCTACCTCGTAGGGGCGGCCGGCAACCGCGTCGAGTCCGTCGGCTGAGGGATCAAGAAGCGACTGCGGTCGCTCGGGA
>NZ_AYMR01000023.1 GCF_000633535.1 Leifsonia aquatica H1aii
TCCTGCGCGTCATGGCTGCGCGTGCCGAGAAGCGCCGAGTCGCCGCAGAAGGACTCACCTCATGACGACCCCGCGACCCATTTGCCCTCCCGACCACCGGCACGAGGCGGCCAACTCCTGCTACAGCCACCACGGCTGCCGCTGCTTGCCCTGCCGACTCGAGAACGCTGCCCGGCAGGCAACCTACGCTGCGGAGAAGAAGGCGGGATTCACCCGCATGGTCGACGCGCAGAACAGTCGGGAGCACATCCAGCTCCTGCAGTCATTCGGTATCGGAGCCCGCCAGGTCGCCACCCTCGCCGACGTCAGTTACGCGAGCGTGGAGAACATCCTCTGGGGTCACGCCGTCAAGACGCCCACGCGATTCCGCCCCCGCATCCCCGCATCCAAGGTCCACCGCAACACCGAGGCCGCGATCCTCGCCGTCAAGGCCGACCCCTGGTCACTCGCCCCCTCCACCCGCATCCCCTCACGAGGCGCACATCGACGGCTGCAAGCTCTCGTCTGCAACGGATGGAGCCTCCAAGCGCTCGGCCTCCACATCGGCATGTCAGCCGAAGCCGCCCGACGCTCCCTCTTCAACGACACCGTCTACGCAGACACCTTCTGGCGAATCGCCAGCATGTACGACGAGCTCTGGAACATCGAACCTCCACAGGACACACCTGAGCAGCGCGGCTCCGCCACCAAGATGCGCAACTTCGCCACCGACCGCGGATGGCTCCCCGCACTCACCTGGGACGACATCGACAACGACCCGACCCCACCCAAACCCGAACGCGACGGCGCCATCGACGAGATCGCCATCGAACTCGCGATCGCCGGAGAGCGTGTCCGTCTCAACACGGCCGAGCGGCATGAAGTCGTGAAGCACTTCCACGCCCTCCGCTGGTCCGACGGTCGCATCGCCGACGTGGTGTCCGCCGACCCTCGCACGATCCTCCGCGACCGCCAAGACCTCGGCCTCGCGGCATGGGACCAGAACGACCTCATCGACAGGAGCGCAGCATGAGCGCTTTCGTCTGCGAAACGCCCGCAACTTCTGTTGCGACCGAAATGAGGTTGCTGTGATGGCACGGCATCGGGTCGATATCCAACGTTTCGGGGGCATGGTGCGCCGAATCGTCCGAGCGTATGGACGCCGCTTCGAGGACGAGGGCGACGAGCCCGAACTGGCCGAACTATTCGGCCTCCTCGGTGACGTCGAGGACGCACTGCAGCTCACCGTCGACCAGCTCCGCGACCGTGACGTGTCCTGGGCGGCGATCGGTCGAGCGGTTGGCATGACCGGTGAGGGTGCCCGCAAACGGTGGGACCGCGACCGGAAGTCGAGGGCAGCATGACCGGACTCAAGCCCCCGTTCCCCTACTTCGGCGGAAAGCAGCGTATCGCTGAGCAGATCGTCGCGCGGTTCCCCAAGCACGATCACTACGTCGAGCCGTACTGCGGTGGGCTCTCCGTTCTGCTGGCGAAAGCACCGTCCAAGTTCGAGACGGTGAACGACCTCGACGGCGACGTGATGACGTTCTGGCGAGTCCTTCGCGACCAGCCCGAGGATCTCGAGCGTCTGTGCGCACTCACCCCGCACTCACGGGAGGAATCGCTTCTCGCAAGAGATCGCCGGGAACTGACGGATCTCGAGCGGGCCCGGCGTGTGTGGGTTGCACTCACTCAGCGGAGGGGCGGACAGCTCCAGGCGACCGGATGGCGGTACAACATCGACCCTTCCACCGCATCGACCCTCTCCGTCGCGAAGTATCTGAACGCCTATGTCAGCAGGATCGCGCCAGCAGCCGACAGGTTGCGCACGGTGGCACTCGAGAGCCGTCCCGCACTCGAGATTATCGACGCATACGGCGGATTCGAGGACGTCCTCATCTACGTCGATCCCCCGTACCTCGGTGCAACACGCGGATCCTCGAACCCCTATCGGCACGAGATGAAGACGGCAGCCCTCCACACGGAACTCCTCGAGGCGCTCCGAACCGTCAGGGCGAACGTCGTCCTCTCCGGCTATCCAAGCGACCTCTACGACAGAGCCCTGGCGGGCTGGTGGAGGGAAGAGATCGGCGCCTCCACCGGGCAATCGAACGGCCGCTTCGACTCCGCACGGACGGAGGTCCTCTGGGCTAACTACGACCTCACCATGCACAGCGACGCCGCCCTCGACTTCGGTGACTGGGACGTGACGGCATGAGGGCTGACATCGAGATCGCCGGGGCCGAGACCGGCGCACACCTTGAAGCAACAAGAGGAGCCGCAGCCCGAACAGCAGCTGCGCTCGCCCGCATCGACGCGCTGCAGTCCAACGCACCTCAGTGCTGGATCTGCGGCCAACGCACGGCCAAGCCCGACCGGTTCGGCCTCTGCTCCAAGAGCACACCCCCACACGTCGCCGAACGGCAACGCCAGAGGAGGGACGCATGAGCCGCATCTTCGCGCTCGCCGCGTCCCACTGGCGGTCGCTGCGTGCCGAGTACGAGATCTACCGGGAGGGCGCGTACGAGCGCGCCGAGACGGACTGCAACGGAGTCCTACTCAACGCGCGCGGCAAGAAGGCCGGCATCGACCCGTACAGCCTCTTCATGGGCAACGAGACCCGGGCGCTGGCCTACGCGTCGGAGGAGCTCGTCGACCACTGGGGGCGGCACCCGCGACTCACGTTCGCCGAGTTCGAGAAGCAGCACCTGGAGTACGTCGCATGATCACCCCCAAGTACGAGCAGCAGCCGAAGCCGACCACGGCGGAGTCGGCCGAGGCGTACGCGATGGTGAAGTTCCGATCGCTCGGGATGTGCGAGATCTGCGGCAAGGCGCGAGCGACCGAGACCCACCACCGCCTGCACCGCTCGCACGGCGGCCTCGACATCATCCAGAACCTGCTGCACGTGTGCGGATGGGGCAACCACACCGGCTGCCACGGCGACGCGCACTCGCGCTCCGATCGCTACGACAACGGGTGGGCGGTCCGAACCGGCAACGATCCGGCCCTCCGGCCGGTCCTGTACCGAGGGCGACTGCGCATGCTCACCGCAGACGGGTGGGCCGTCTGATGCCGATCCCCATCACTGCGACGCTGTACGCCGTCTACTGGCCGGAGCACCAGGTCCTGAAAGTCGGTCGCACGAACAGCGAGGATCGACGGTTCGCGGAGCTCACGGCGACCGGTGGGCTGGTGGTGATGCTCATGCGCGACATGCTCGCCGGACATGAGCCCGCCGCCCTGGCCTCGGTCGCGGGACGGTTCGAGCGCGCGTTCGCGACAGCTGCCGAGTCCGAGCACATCGTCCACCGCACTCGTGGGTTCACCGAGTGTTTCCGCGTCGCACGCCGACAGCTCGCCGACGCAATCGATTTGATCCTGGAGGGGATCGTCACCCATGACATCGAGCAAGAGACCGAACCGGCGCGGCCGGACGATCACTCCGGAGATCTTCGACGCCCTCGCATCGCTGCCGGATGGTCCACGGCTGACCGAGCTGGGGATGAGGGCAATGATCGCCGACGACCATGGCCGCGGTCGGGTGAATCTGCGGACGATGCTCGCGACCTTGTACCCGCGGACGTACGCGGTGACCGAGGAGACGCTGACCGATCATCTGTTGCTCCTGGACGAGGCGGGAGCGATCGACCTGTACGTCGATGGGAACGGGTCGAGCATGTTCCAGTTCGTCGACTGGCCGTACGTCGACCGTCCCGGCAAGGAATTGCTGCCGCCCCCACCTCTCGCGAACGGTTCGCGAGTCACTCGCGAATCGTTCGCGGCAGAGGAGAGGGAGCGTGCGGGCGAGTGGGAGAGCGCGAGCGAGGGAGAGCGCGAGAGCGAGGGCGAGAGTGCGCCCCACTCGCGAACCACTCGCGAGTCCCTCGAGAACGAGACGTCCATTCCCAACCCGTTCTGCCCGACCCACATGCCTGCCGGAAGCGGCGGGGTTCCCTGCATCGATTGCCAGGACGCCCGCCTCGCTCACCAGATGGTCCTCCGCCACCGCCGCGAGGAGACCCGACGCCGGCGAACCGCCCCCGACACCGACCCCCACTGATCTTCACCTGACACGTCCCAGAGAGGACCAACCATGAAAACGAAAGACCGCACTGCCCGCCCGAAGTTCGACCCACCGATCCCCGTCTCCAGCTTCCTCATCGGCATCGCTGTCGGTGTCGTCGCGTTGGTCGTGCTCCCGGTCGTCGTCGGGGGTGGCTGGTGAGCACGAAGACCCGACGGCTGACCCGCCGCATCAACCTCAACCTGCCTCCCGAGCGGTGGCCGGTGAATCACAACCGTCTCGTCGCCGAACGGAAGCGGAAGCACCGCACACCCATTGCGGCCCCGCGCATCCCCACAATCGCTGCCGCTTTCCATGCGCTGACAGACGGCGCCCTGGATGCGGCTCGAAGCGCAACGCACCTGGTCGCCGCATTCAACACTGCAGCCGAGCGGATGGAGATCGCACGCGAGTTCCGAATCCTCGACAACCTCGCCGCCCGCGGATTCGACGTCCGCACCGAACACGACGCGCTCGCCGCACGAGAGGCCGCGCTGAACGCACCCGAACTGGAGGAGAGTCGATGACTCAGCTGATCGACCCGCACGACTTCTTGACCGACGAGCAGAGGGCGGAGGAGGTCGCGACATGGAGGCTCACTCGAGCACTCCGCGAGGCGCCTGAGCTGTTCACCCACGCACGCGCTCTGACGCTGTCTCGGGCGGAGGCCGGCGAGACGTTGTCCGAGTGGAACGCTCCGATGCGGATCACGGTCGAGGACGACGCCTCGGACGCCTATGCCCGCCTGGGCGAGTGGGTGGAGAACTTCGCGATGTGGTTGAACATCGCTCCCCCGGTCTCGCACATCGCCGCGCAGCGTATCCAGCGGGGCGACATGCAGGGATTCCGGGCTGGGGTGACACCGGAGGGCGCCGGGCTCTTGGTGAACCTGCTTACCTCGTGGCTGGCGATCCATTCGACGAGGATCGCCACCCACGACGCCCACCCCACCTACCGGGAGGACGTCACGTCTCTGCTGTGGCGGCTGCGCAGCAAGTACCCACTGGACAGAGGCCGCGAGCGCGACGTTCTCCCGCGCACGTGCCCAGAGTGCGGGATCCCGGGTGTGCAGGCGGAGTGGTGGTCGCAGAACAATGCCGACGTCGAGGTGTCTTGCATGATCTGCGGGTTCACGATCGACCCGGCCGACTACAAGCGGATTCTGGAGTGGATCCTGCCTCAGGCGGAGCGGACCACCTGGGTGGACTCGCTCAAGGTGTATCCGCGCCGGTGCACCGGCTCGGCCGACTGCAGCGCTCCCGTGCACATCCACGGCTGCTACGCGGACACCGATGCGGCATCGTGCGAGCACGACGACGAGCACCCGACCCGGACTGCTGGGGGTGCGGAATGAGGTTCACGGCGCGCGCGATCGTCCTCCTCGGCGTCCTCTACGACGCGTTCGACCTATTCGTCGACCCGCACCTGACGACCGACCCGGCATGTGTCCGGTATCGCCCTGCCCGGTCCGGGAGTTGGCTCGACCGCCATTCCCGCGGTCGAGAGTGCGGTCGATGTAGAGCACGGTTCAGGCACCTACGCCCGGCGTTTGACTCCGTCGGTCTGCGCAGCGTCGAGCACCCACGCCCGGTGCCTGCCCCTCCCACGACCGAACCACCGACGAACGAACCTCACCCCCGCCCGGACGTGGGAAACGACCACAGGGGCAGCACCCCAAACGGTGAAGACCGCCAGAACCCAGGAAACGAAATCAGCCATACCGCGCTACATGCGGCCGAAACGGAGACACCAATGCCCACCAACGAAACACCCCCACTCGTCGACATCACCGGCACCACCGTCCACGACCTCGGCGAAGACGGAGACTCCTTCATCGTCGAAGGCACCCAAGACGTGCACATCGCGCTCGCCGCGGTCGACGCTCACGCTCTCATCTCGTATGGGGCACGCTCTGACGAGTTCGAGGACGTGCACCGTCTCCTCCCCGTCGCCCGAACGACGGTCGGCACGTGGTGGTGGCGGGAGCACTGCTCCCACGACTCAGAGCTCGTCTCCGTCGGGGTGGACCTGCCGCCGGCGCTGTTCCGTGGAGTGAGGGTCGACCTGTGAGTGCCGCAGACCGTACAACTTCGGATTCTGAGACAGGAGACCAGCAATGAACGGCGGAACTGAGTGCGCGCACTACGAGGACCGCTACGGGCGCTGCATTGACTGCGGCAAGACGTGGGAGCAGCGGAAGGCGGAAAGCGCCCCAGACCACGAGAACAGGAGCGAGTGATGAGCAAGAGCATTTGGTACAACCCTGACCACGACTTCATCGGATCGACTGGCGTAGACACACTCGAGGAGCTGGCCGCTCTCGTCCTCCAGGACGGCGAGGTCGCGGAGCTGTTCGATTCACCGGCGACGGTCGAGTCCATAGTGGAGGAACTCGACACGTTGAGCGTCGAGCCCTTCATCATCCCGTCCGCGCACCTCCATCGCGAGTCGTACGACACCGGCTACTCGTGGCCCTGTGCGATCGACGCACGACCTGGACGCGGATACGTCAAGGTCGTCGGGGTCCACCGATGAGCGTGCTGCGTCTGCGTGACCGCTGGGTGATCCTGCTCGACACGCTCGGCGGCGAGCTGCTGGGGCGCACGGTCGATCACCACCTCACCACCGACCCCGCGTGCGCACGCTACCGTGCGCCGCGTCCGGGTAGCCGGCTCGATCGAGTCTCGCGCGGACACTCGTGCGGGCACTGCATGGCGGACCGCGCATTCGGCCGGACCCCAGACCACACGAACAGGAGCCGATGATGGACCGCGAACAGATCAAGGCCGACATGGTGACGGCTCTGACGCTTCGAATGCGCAACGGAGGCCGGCACCTCCACCACCGCTCGTGCATCCACAACCTGCCGCCCGAGGAGCAGATCGCGCTTCGAGGGCGAACGGTCGAGCAGTGGTTGGCGCTGCACGGCTCGATGCCCACGCAGATCACCCCCGCCGAGTGGGAAATCGAATCGCCGTTCGGGACCTCAGACCACACGAACCGTAGTTCGGTCGATCCCGGGAGGGACGAATGAGCGCGATCAGGAAGGGCACCTGCGGTGCACCAGGACCGTACAACGCCCACTGCACAGAGGATCCGATGCACCAGTACTCGTGCTACGACGCGGGCGCCGATGTCAGCTTCAACGAGGGCATGATGCGCGACGCCGACCTCGTGCACGCGTGCGACGACCCGAACTGTGAATCGCACGGTGAGCGGCCTGGGGGCACCCGCGTGACAGCCCACTACCCGCTCCTCATCGAGGTCGAGACCGGCGACCCCGACGACCCGGAGCTTCGCGAGACCGGTCATGAGGTCCAGGAGCGGTGCGGGTGCACCGTCGATCTCCGACACGACTACGGACACGACAAGGAGAACTAGAGACATGAGTGACGACTACAACAAGCTGATCGTGGAGCTTCGCGAGGACGCGGCCGGGTGGCGTGCGTCTGCTGAGGGTCTGAAGGGGCGGCAACTGTTCGCGTTCTTGGGTGCGGCTCGGATGATGGACCGCGGGGCGGCAACTGTTGCGGCTCTGGCGGCAAGAGACGAGCTGTGGCGGGAGCAGGATGCGAGCCTGCGAGATGACATTCGGACACTCGTGGCGGAGCGTGACGCGTTGCGGGCGGAGTTGAAGACGCTCGCGGATGACTTCGGGGAGGCCCGGAACTACATCGCAGCCGAGGCACCGCACAAGCCAACCCTTTCCCACATGGACGAGGTGCTCACACGCACGGGAGCGGTCATCGATCCGGTTGAGGGGGAACAGCCATGAGCCGCCGCATTCCAGCGAGCGATGACCCGCGTCCCTGCCGCCACTGCGGTCACCCGGGCACCGAACACACCCGCACCACAGGACCGAATTCGATCGGACGGTTCTTCCACCGCGGATGCGCAGATGGCTGGGTCAGAGGCTTCGGATGGCTTAGCGAGACGCGCGGCGCCTGCGGATGCGGCCTCTATGAACCGAAACGCTGGTGGCAGCGCCAGAGGAAGGCAAGCATATGGTGAACATCCCAGACGAAGTGTTGAACCTCGCAGCCCAGGGCATGTGGGACATCGATTCAGTTGGCCCCGATTCAGTGTGGAATGACCTGGCCCCGTCATTCCGTGCGTCGCTGATGACCCAGGTGGAAGCCGCTTGCCAACCGATCGCTGAGTGGGCACGGAAGGAAGCACTCGCCGAGGTGCTGAGCACGTGCGAGCAGAACAGGGTCTTCCTTCGAACGGTCCGCAGAGACTACATCGAGGAAGACTTCTCGGATCCGCTCGTCAAGATCGCGGTGATTCGTGCGCTCGTGGAAGGAGAAGCTAGTGCCTGAGTACACGCCCACAACTGAGCAGGTTCGGGAGATATGGGTAGACGCAGTAGGCGACCACCCGACGCCGCGCCTGCATGCGGGAGGAGTGTTCGATCGCTGGCTCGCAGATCACGACGCCGTGGTCCGGAACGAAGCACTCCTGACCGCGGCCGCCAGGATCGAATCGTTCTTCCCTGACCCTCATGCTGAGGGCGAAGGATGCGACGACTGTGACGCAATCCGCGCGCTCGCCGCATCCCTGCGGGAACTCGTTGAGGGCGAGGGGCAGCGACCGGACTGATGACGCGCAACCTCGCCGACCCGAACGACACATGGTGGACGATCGACCAGACCGCCGACCACTTCGACATCAAGCGCCGAACAGTCATGGACTGGATCCGCGCCGGCGACCTCACCGTGTACGGCAACACCAAACTGATCCGACGAACCGACGCACTCGCTGTATTCAGGGCACGGCGCAAGCAGCAGAGGGAAACACGCTTCGATCGCGGATGCTAGCGATGGGGTGGGGTGGTGCCGGGCTGTAGTGCCGGACTCCCCCACCCCTCCGTCAAACTACTTGCCGAGCGCCGAACGGACGGTGCCGCGGTTGATGTCCGCGAGAACCGCGATGGTGGTCTCGGGGATGTCCGCGACGCTGGCGACTTGGATTGCCATGCGCAGGTTGGATCGTGCAGCGGAAAGCTTCGCCTCAAGTTCTGCGATGGAGTGGCCGATGGAGGCCACATCCTCGCGAGCGGGTTTGTCGCCCTCCTCGGCGACCGCGAGCAGCGCGTCGAACGCCGTTTTGGTGAGGTCTCCGGTCGTCGGGATGGCGGACCATTCCATGACGAGTTCGCGGAGTCGCTCCTCGGCCTTTGCCCCGATTGGGGCGCGTCGGTGGGCGCGGGCGATGAGATCATCGAGTTCGTTCGTCATGTACATCACTATACAGCGAGTGTATAGCTCTATACAACCCGCTCAGTCACCGATCTGACAATTGGACCGCGAATGATGCGGTAACGTACTTTTCCCTGTTAGCATGGCGCTACGCAAGCGTGCACGCCGGGCGAGATCGATACTCGAACTCCGCCCGGCTTCTGCATGTCTGGGGCACCTATAGCGTGTCAACGGGTCGGAGGAACGAGAGATGTCCTTGTTCAGAAAGAAGCGGGTTCAGCCTGCCGAGCCGCCGACCTTCACGCGGACGATCTTTCGAAGCTACGAGATCCCCGCGGACCGCACGCCCGAGTCGTTCGCGTTCATGGTCGAGCTCCTCTGGGGTCACGTCATCGACGAGTTGTGGACCGATGATGCAAACGATGTCGACGACATCACCGAGTATGCCCACGAGGAGTTCTACGACGTTCGGGTGATCGCGAAGGACGGCCGCGTAGAAGAGCGTCCTTGCCCGGAGCAACACTAGGTCGGCGCAGCGCCAGTTCGTCAGCCAATCTCGTCGGCGGGGTGATCGTGGCAGCGGGCATCCCGGGACGGACCACAGCGCAGCATCGGAAGAACCGGGCCGCGCTCAAGCAGCTGACCCGTGACCACAACCTCCCGTGTGCACTGTGCGGGCAGCCCATCGACTGCGACATCCCGCGTGGCGATCCCGACGCGTTCGAGTACGACCACGCCAAATCGATCACCGCGTACCCCGAGCTCGCGGACGACCCGAGCAACGGTCAGCCGAGCCACAAGCGCTGCAACGGCAGCAAGGGGCAGGGCGACGGACGCCCCGGTCTAGGAGACCCGTCAGAGATCTGGTGAGAGGAACAGCACCATGGCAGCAGTAACCGGCTCGACCATCGTCGGCACTGTTCGGCTTGAGCTGTTCGCCCAGGTCGAGGGCGTCGAGACGCAGGGCCACCTGGGCACGTGCGAGCTTCCCATCCGGTTGACCAAGGTGCCCTCCCTCGATCCCGCACCGGCCGTGCGGGTGCAACTGGAGCTGTCGAAGGCGGACCTTGCTGATGCGCTGCGTGAGCTCGCGGCCGCGATCGATGCCGACGCGCAGCGCGACTGATCCCCGCTCGCGGGGAGGGGCGGTCAAATAGCTAGCGCGTGTCGGACGGCAGTCCACCGGTAGTGAATCGTCCCCCTCCGCCCTTGTGTTGTCCCACGTCCACCCTGTCCCACCCTCCAGGAGGTGGCCCTGATGGCGCTCTCCGACGAGGACCGTCGGAAGCGCGACCGAGAGCGAAAGCGCAGGCAGCGAGCCGAATCCAAGAACGCGCCCAAGCTCGTCGCGCTGCCGAAACCACCATCCGATTCCGCGGACACCGACGGACTCGAAAGTGGGACATCTGCGGACACGGACCTGTCCAAGCTGACGAACTACGCCGCCGCCGTGGAGGTCATTGGCGGGTTGGACGTTCCGGTCGGTTCCCGGGCATTGGTCGCCCTCGTGTTGACGCTCGCCCGGGACCTTGACGGGTTCATGAACGTGCCGCAGCGGTCGTCGATCGCGACCCGCTACCTCGAGGCGATGGACCGGTTGCGGTCCGAGGCGGCGCCGGTCGAACGTGACGAGCTGAACGAGCTGCGCCGTTCGTTCTACGAGGGAGCTGTGCCGGATGACGCCGACAGCGACTCGAAGCCGAAGCGGCGGAACGCGTAAGCCAGCCACCCGGAAGCCGACACCGGTTCGAGGGCACGAGGTGCCTCGCGTATTCACCCCGCCGCTTCGGCCGTTGACGCCGAAGACCAGTGCCGGGTTCGCCGCGATCCGGTTCGCTGGGTGGCTGCACGAGCAGGTGCGTGGCACGCAGTACGCCGACCTGGCGCCGGCGTTGATTCCCTGGCAGTGCTGGTTCCTGATCCACGCGCTCGAGCTGCTTCCCGACAACTCCTACCGGTTCAAGCTGGTGCTGCTGTGGGTCGCCAGGCAGAACGGCAAGACGTTCATTGCCGCTCTCCTGATCCTGTTCCGCATGTTCGTGGACGGGGATGCTCAAGTCATCGGTGTGGCGCAGAAGCTCGCCACGGCGAAGAAGACGTGGGAGCACGCGCAGGCCATCATCGACGCGGTCCCCCGGCTCCGGCAGGAGCGTGCCGGACAGTCGAACACCAACGGTGAACTGTGGTTCGCCCTCACCGGGCGGCAGCGGTACTGGGTCGACTCGGCCGACAACGGCGGTCGTGGGCTGACGTTCGATCTGGTCTTCATCGACGAGATCCTCAAGCACAAGACGTTCAAGGCGTGGTCGGCGCTGTCGAAGACGACCAACGCCAGACCGCGGGCACAGATCATCGCCGCGTCCAACGCCGGAGACCTGGACGCGATCGTGCAACGGCACCTGCACGCGATGGCGATGAAAGCCATCGAGGCCGATGACCGGGAGACCACGATCGGGCTGTTCTGGTGGTCGCCGCCGCCGGGCATGCCGCTGGACACACCGGAGGCGTGGGCGTTCTCGAACCCCTCCCTCGGGTACACGATCACCGTCGCCACCGTCCGCGGCGACTGGGCGACCGACCCGGCACCGATCTTCGCCTCCGAGGTGGGGAACCTCTTCACCGAGGCCGGGACCGGTGGCCCATTCCAACCCGGCCGGTGGGCAGCCGGAAGCGACCGTCTCTCCAAGCGCCGCGACGGCGCCCCCGTGTACATCTGCATCGAGGTCTCCCACGACCGCACGATGGCGCACATCGGGTTCGCCGCCGAACGGGAAGACGGGTCCGCGCATGTGGGGATCATGGCCTCCCGTGCCGGAACCGACTGGGTCGTCCCCTGGCTGACGTCCCCCGAGCGACGGTTCACACCAGAGGCGATCACCTTCCAGACCAAGGGTGCCCCCGTGTCCTCGCTCGCACAGGAGTTCGCGGACGCCGGACTGACCGTGACCGAGTGGGGTGGTCCTGACCTGGGCCGGGCAACCGGTCTCATCCTGGACGGCGTCAACCTGGGCAAGGTGTTCCACCGCGCCCAGCCGGTCCTCGACGTCGCCGCCGGGCAAGCGGTCATGAAGAAGCTGGGCGACGCCTACGTCCTCGACCGTGCCGGATCCCCCGGCGACGCCTCCCCACTGTCCGCCATCACCGGCGCCTATTGGCTGCTGAGGACCCCGCCGGAGCAGATCGTTCCGCGCGTGAGAACCATTCAGAGGAGACGTCGTGGGCAGAGTTCGTGACGCGTTGCGCGCCCTCACCGGGCGCGGGTCCGAGCGCCGCTCGCGCCGCCTCCCCTCGCTGTGGGGGCAGCGCACCTCCTCCGGGGTGACGGTGGTACCCGAGAACGCACTGCAGGTCAGCGCCGTTCTCGCACCGGTACGGCTGGTATCCGAATCGATCTCCGGTCTGCCGGTGTCGGTCGTCATCCGCAAGGGCGCCGCCCGGGTCCCCGCCCCCGCGACCGACCCGCTCGTCCCGCTCCTGACTGATCGGCCGAACCCGACGATGGACTCCGGGGAGTTCTGGCGCACCGTCGTGGCGTGGATGCTGATCCGCGGCAACTCGTACGTGTACGTCCAGCGCAACGGCGCCGGTGCTGTGACCGGGCTGTGGCCGGTCCCGCCGTCGATGGTGCAGGTGCTGCGCACCTCGTTGGGCATGTTCGCGTACCGCCTTGGCCACGACCAGAAGAACACCTGGCTGCCGGTGGAGCCCGGCTACGTCGCCACCCACACGGAGGTCCTGCACTACCGGTGGTTCGGCACCGGCCCGGAAGGGCTCTCCCCGATCGGTGTCGCACGCGAGCAGGTCGGGATCGCGGTCGCCGCGACGGGCTACATCGGCGGGTTCTTCGAGCGCGACGCCACCCCGGAGACCGTGATGACGGTGGCCGGGAACCTCACCGACGTGCAGTACAACCGGCTCCTGGATCAGATGGAGGACCGTCACAAGGGGTTCGACAACGCGCACCAGATCGCCGTGTTCGAGGGCGGCGCGAAGCTGGAGCGGTTCAGCCTCTCCCCGGCGGACGCCCAGTTCCTCGCGATCTACAAGCTCACCAAGGGTGAGATCGCGAACCTGTACGGGGTTCCGCCGCACAAGATCGGTGACCTCGACAAGGCCACGTTCTCCAACATCGAGCACCTCTCGATCGAGTTCGTGCAGGATGCGCTTCTGCCACCGATCGCCCGCCTCGAGCGGGTCACCCGGCAGCTGTTCACCGACCCGGACATGCGGCTCAAGTTCGACCCCAAGGGGTTGCTGCGTGGCGACACCGCTGCACAGACCGCCCGCTACACGGCGGGCCGTCAGTGGGGGTGGCTCTCCGTCAACGACATCCTCCGGTTGGAGGACGAGGAACCGATTGACGGCGGCGACACCTACCTGACGCCGTTGAACATGGTCCCGGCCCCGGCAGAGACCGTCACCCGCGACGGAGCGACGCCGCTCACCATCCCCCAGCTGCAGCCCACCGGCTACCGGGCGCTGCGCTCCAAGCGCAACACGGTGGCGCCGGCCGAAGCGGCACCCGCCTGGGTGACCCGGCTGACCGACATCCTGAACACCCACGTCGAGACGCTCCGCGACGACGCACTCTCCGCAGCACAGGCCAACCAGCGGGCCACCCGCACCCTGGCCGGTCTCGATCAGGGCGACTGGGACGACGTCCTCACCGACGAGCTCGCCCCCGCGTTCGCGGGAATCGTGGACGAGTTCGGCAGCAGGGCAGCCCTCGCCCTCGGCGGGGCGTTCGCTCTCGCCCAGACCGTCAACTGGGTACAGGCAGCCTCCGCCCGGCAGGCACGGAACATCAACGACACCATCTGGGCGGCGCTGGCCGACCTCGACCCGGAGGCGAGTCTCCTGGACGCCGTCGGCGCCGTGTTCGATGCCGCCCTGACCCGGATGGCGGAAGTAGCCGCGTCGGCGGTCAACTCCATCGGCGGGTTCGGCCGCAACGAAGGCGCCCGGCAATCCGGTGCCAACAGCAAGACGTGGCTGGTCAACAGCGCCAACCCACGACCGTCACATGCGTCCATGCACGGCGAGACCGTGCCGATGGATCAGCCGTTCTCCAACGGCTGCATGTGGCCGGGCGACCCGTCCGGCGGTGTCGATGAAGTAGCCGGCTGCAGTTGCGGCGTCGAGTTCGAATTCTGAAAGGACCCACCCAGATGACCCGCACCTTCGAGCGGCGCACGTTCCCGCTGCACGACATCCAGATCCGCTCCGTGAACGAGGACGCCGGACAGCTGCACTTCACCGGCCGTGCCGTCGTGTACGACCAGCTGTCGGAAGACCTCGGCGGCTGGCAGGAGGTGACCAAGCCGGGCGCGGCCACCCGCACCCTCGCCGCCAACCCGGACGTCCGGTTCCTGATCAACCACGACGCGAACCTCCTCCTGGCTCGCACCGCAGCAAGCACGCTCCGGCTGTCCGAGGACGCCGACGGCGTCCTGGTCGACGCCGACATGGCCGACGTCAGCTACGCCCGCGACCTCGCTGTGTCGCTGGAGCGTGGCGACATCAACCAGATGTCGTTCGGCTTCTGGATCACCTCCGACTCCTGGTCCGGGACCCTGCACGAGGTCCGCGAGTTCGACTTCGAAGGCGGAGACGTCTCCGTGGTCACCTTCCCCGCCTACACCCAGACCTCCGCCGAGCTGCGCACCCGGGCGCAGACGCACCTGGCCGAGCTGCGCGGCTACCCGCGTGAGCGCGCCCAGCGGCGACTGACCGTGATCGACCTGCTCGTCAAGAACTAACCCAGCCACCCACGTACCCGTCCGAACGGTGCGGGTCACCACCAACAAAGAAAGAGGCAGCCACCCATGGCTTCATCTGTCGAGCTCCGCCAGGAGCGTGCCCGCACCGTCGAGGCGATGCGGACCATCACCGAGACCGCCGAGAGCGAGAACCGGGACCTCACCGCCGAGGAGCGTCAGAGCTTCGACCGCGGCGAGACCGACTTCCAGTCCCTCACCGAGCGGATCAACCGTCAGGAGACGCTCGAGCGCCGCAACGCGGAGCTCGGCGTCGAGGTCAACAGCCCCGACCGCGGCGGCGATACCCAGGCCGGCGGCGACACCGAGCAGGCGGTCCGCGACCGGCGCAGCGCCTTCCTCCGCTTCGTCCGCGGCGGCGCCTCGGCCCTCGCCCCCGAACAGCGGGCGCTCGTCCAGAACCCGGCGGGCGAGATCCTGGTCCCCGAAGACCTGGAGGCCGAGATCATCCGCTCGGTGCCGAAGCTGAGCATCATCCGCGGCCTCGCCGGACAGCGCGACACCACCCGCAACCGGGTCCGCCGTCGCTCCCTCGACGAGGTCACCGTCGGATGGGGGAAGCTGGAGACCGGCGGTCAGACCCTCACCGACTCGATGCCGGGCACCCCCACCGAGGAGTGGACCTACATTGAGGACCTCTACGGGCTCGCCAAGATCGGCGAGGACGAGCTCGACGACAGCGACCAGAACCTCGAAGCGTTCGTCACGGACTCCTTCGCCCGGGCCGCCGCGGAGGCGGAGGACACCGCGTTCACCGTCGGCACCGGCCACACCGGCAAGATCCCGGTCGGGATCTTCTCCGCCGCCGGAGAGGTGAGCAAGATCGTCTCCGCTGCCACGGACTACAGCGGCACCGGTGCGAACGCGCCCGGCAAGCTGATCGACGACCTCAAGGCGCTGATCTACGGGGTGCCGAAGCAGTACCGCCAGAACGGCAGCTTCCTGCTGTCCTCGATCACCGAGCTGTTCCTGTCCACGGTCAAGGACAGCAACGGGCAGTACCTCTGGCAGCCCTCCACCCAGGCCGGACGGCCGAACACCTTCCTCGGCTACGCGATCGGCAACCAGGAGGATATCGCCTCCGCCGCTGCCGGGAAGCTGATCGCCGCGTTCGGTGACTACTCCGCCGGATACCGGGTCTACGACCGGCTCGGCATCACCGTCCAGCGCCTGACCGAGCTGTACGCCGAGGACGGCATGGTCGGCTACAAGTTCCGCAAGCGTGTCGGCGGCGACGTCGTCCGCCCGCAGGCGATCAAGCTGCTCGCCACCAAGGCCAGCTGACCCAGCACCCACACGGATGGGCAGGGCGCACACGACGCACCCTGCCCATCCGGCCGCTGCCCATCCCTCGACTGCGCGGAGGCGACCATGACTGACCCGGCTGGCGCCACCACGGACCTTCTGATCACGGTGACCGAGCTCGTCACCCTGCTGGCTGATCCGATCCCCGTCGAGACGGCCGGACCGATCGCCGCCGCCGCCTCCGGCGCCGTCCGCGACTACTGCCGATGGCGTCTCGCCGGTCCCGCCACGCAGACCGTCACTCTCACCACCCGTGGCGAGGGCACCATCTTCCTCCCCAGCCTCCACGTCACCGCCATCACGGACGTGCGTGAACTGGATCAGCCCATGACCGAGCGCATCGACTTCGACTGGGACGACACCGGTGCCCTCGAGCGCATCGGCCGGCGGTGGCCGAGACGGCGCCGAGCCGTCACCGCCACCATCACCCACGGATACGACCGTTGCCCCGATGACGTCGCGCAGGCCATCGCCGCCGCCGTCGGCCGTGGCGTCTTCGCCCCCGCCTCCGGGGTGGTGTCCGAGTCCACCCTCTCCGCCAGTGTCAAGTACGCCTCCAACGGCAACGCCGCCGCCACCAGCGCGTTCCTCCCCCACGAGCTCGCCGTGCTCGACAAGTACCGGATCGGGCAGAGCCGATGACGCTCCCCGGCTTCGCCACGGACACCGTCATCCGATTGCGTTACCCCACGATCCGGGATCACGGGGTCGAACGCATCGACTACACCGCGACACCGTACCGCCACCCCATCGACGGCTGCTACCTCGAGCCGCTCCCGAGCGTCCAGGTCGACGGCGGCCGCACCGCCATCAGCAACGGATGGACGCTCGCCGCCCCGCCCGGCAGCGACATCATCGCCGGCGACCACATCGAGTACGTCGGCATCGAATACGGGCTCAACGACGGCGACCCGCAACACATCGGATCCCCGACCGGGCGACTGGCCCGCACGCAAGCCACGATCACAGTTTGGAACGGATGATGGCCAAAGGACGAGTCGAGATCGACATCGCCGGGTTCAACGAAGCACGCAGAGACCCGGCGATCCAGGCCGAACTGCACCGGATGGGTGCGCAGATCGCCGCCGCCGCAGGCGGGGCACCCGACTTCGAGGTCATCGACTCGCCCAGCGCAACCCGTGCCCGCGTTGTGGTGAAGACCGCCACCGTCGAGGGGCGTCGCGCCGAAGCCATCGACCGGGCGCTCTCAAGGGCCATCAATGCCCACCGCTGACCTGATCCTGTTCCCCGACGAGATCGACATCGCCTGCACCCTCATCGACCAGGCACTCGCCACAGCAGGCGAACAGGACGTTTCGGCGCTCGGCCGCGTCCCGTCTGTGCGCCCGCGCGAGTTCGTCCGCGTGATCGCCGCCGGCGGGATCCGCGAGACGCTCGTCACCCGCCGCGTCACGCTCCTGCTCGAGGGCTGGGCTGCCACCGAGACACGCGCCCGTCGGCTCTGCGATCTCGCGTGCGCGGCGATCTACGCCGCCGATTCCGACCTGTTCGGCACCGACGAGCCCGGTACGCCGGCCAATCTGCCCGATCCGGTGTCGAAGCAGGAACGCTACACCGCCACCGTCACCACCAGACTGCGCGCCTCACGCGCGTAACCCATCCGCAGGGGTCAGCACCGCTGCCAGGAAAGGGCACACAGATGACAAACAACAACCGCAACGCCGTCGTCGGCAAGCCGAAGGTGTCCGGCGGTCTGCTCGTCGCCCCGGTCGGTACCGTCACCCCGACCGACGAAGTCGCCGCACTGGACCCCGCGTTCGGGGCTGTCGGCTACCTCACCGACTCCGGTCTCAAGCGTGGCGAGAAGACCGACTCCGAGACGAAGAACGCCTGGGGCGGTGACCCGCTGATCACCATCCAGAAGTCCAGCGAGTTCACCTCGAAGTTCGGCATGGCCGAGTACCTGAACCCGCTCGTGCAGTCCGTCATCTACGGCGCCGCCAACGTGACCACCAAGGCCGCCACCACCACGGCCGGCAACAAGCTCGCCATCAAGGGCACCGGCACCCCGTCCCCGCACAACACGTGGGTGGTGGAGATGTTCTCCGGTGACGCCCGCGGCCGCATCGTCTACCCGGACGCGCAGATCACCGACCGGGAAGACGTCGAGTACAAGGACGAGGACATCGCCGCCCGCGGTGTCACCCTCACCCTGTTCCCCGACGCCACCGGCGCCTACTTCTACGAGTACTGGGACGACGGCCAGAAGCGTCTGGCCAGTTCCTGATGAAGACCGGGGCGGCGAGGGTCGTGTGCTGACCCCGCCCTCGTCGCCCCTCCATCTCTCGGGTCAGCACACCCACCACAACCACGACGAAGGGTCAGCCCAATGTCTGCATTCCAGGTGCCGAAATCCAAGGCGTCCAAGGACCAGAACCGTTTCATCTTCACCATGCCCGGCAACGACCGCGAGTACTCGGTCCCGCTGCTGAAGTTCATCAAGCCGGCGCTGCTGCTCAAGTTCGACCAGCTCAGCGAGATCGCCGCGTTCGCGTCCATCGTTGACGCTTACCTGCCCGACGTGTTCGACCAGTTCGAGGACTCGACCCAGTTCGAAGTGTTCATGGAGCAGTGGAAGGAAGAGTCCGGGATCGACCTGGGGGAATCCGAAGCCTCCACCGACTCCTAACGGAGCACGGAGAGGCCGTCCGCTACGACCTTCTCGCCCTCGGGCTCCGCCTGGACCAGCTCGGCACCCCCGACCTGTCCTGGGTGGACCTGAGGGCGATCGTGCGCCACGCACCCCTGACCTCTGCGTTGAGCCGCGCCCGTCGCGGCGACGCCGCCGCCTACGAGGTGAACGAGTACCTCCTCACCGCGGTCCTGAACGTGCTCCGCACCATGTCGTGGCAGCTCGGCGCCGACGACAAAGTGCCGCGACCGGATCCCCTCCTCCCGCCCGGCGTCGACCCGCAACTCGACGCGGACGCTCACGTCCCTGGCGACTCGATGACCATCGAAGAGCTGCACGAGCGCCTCGGCTGGCCACCCCCCTAACTACACGCGAGGGAGTCCGACCATGGCAGCAGAGGGTGCGAAGCTCGCCACCGCCTGGCTGGAACTGGTGGTCTCCACCAAGGGCGCTCAGAAATCCATCGTCGATGAGATCGGATCGACCGCGACCAAGTCCGGTCAAATCGCAGGCAACTCGCTCGGTTCGTCCCTGCTGGGTGGGCTCAAGCGGTTCGCCGGGCCCATCGCCGCGGTTGCCGCCGGACTCAGCATCAAGAAGGTCATCTCCGACTCCACGAAGGAGTTCAACGCGCTCGCCGGGTCGACCAACGCCCTGCAGCGCATCGCCGGCGGCACCAAGACCGAGGTGTCTGGTCTCGCGGGGGCGATGAAGCTCGCCGGTGTCAACAGCGATCAGGTGATGGGGTCGCTGACGATCTTCTCGAAGAACCTCGGCAACGCGACCGGCGACGCGGACAAGGCCGCCGCGATGCAGACCAAGCTCGGCACCTCGTTCCTCGACGCCGCCGGCAAGGTCAAGCCGATGTCGGACATCCTCCCGGGGCTGGCCGACAAGTTCAAGGCGATGCCCGACGGCGCCGAGAAGACCGCCCTTGCTACGCAGCTGTTCGGCCGTTCCGGCACACAGATGCTCCCGTTCCTCAACAAGGGGTCCGAGGGCATCGCCGAGCTCACCGCCCAGGCCGGGAAAATGGGCCTCGTCCTCGACGACGTCTCGGGCAAGATCTTCGCCAAAGCGCGCGCATCCACCCGCGAATACCAGACCTCGATCCAGGGGTTGCAGGTCCAGCTCGGGCAGAACTTGGTGCCCGTCATCACCGCCGTGCAGAACATCTTCCGGCAGGCGATGATCCCCGTCCTGCAAGCCGTCACCGGGTTCCTGATGAACAACCGGGACGCGTTCCTCAAAGTCGCTGACGGGGCGCAGGCATTCGCTGACCGCGTCGGCGGTGCCATCTCCGGACTGTTCGCTCTGTTCAGCAAGGGCGACGTGACCGGCGGGTTGCTGCGCTCCCTCGGGCTGGAAGAAGACTCGAAGGTGATCGGGTTCCTGCTCTCGGTCCGTGAGGCCATCACCGGCGTGTTCGACGGGTTCAAGAACGGCACCGACGCGGTTGGCGCCAACCAATCCGTGTTCGCGGCGTTCGGCGCCAGCCTCTTCGCCGTATTCGCCCAGGTGAGGGAAG
>NZ_AYMR01000024.1 GCF_000633535.1 Leifsonia aquatica H1aii
GGGCTTCGTCGTGCGTGACGCGTGGCGGAACGGGTCAGGCTCCGGTCAGCCGCTCCAGCAGTTCGCGATAGCGTGCGGTCGTGCGCTCGACGATCTCGGCGGGCAGCTCGGGAGGGGTGCCGGTCTTGTCCCAGTTCGCCGCGAGCCAGTCGCGGACGATCTGCTTGTCGAAGCTCGCCATCCGGGTCTCCGCCGTGGGTGCGGTCGCGTAGACCTGGGCGTCCCAGTACCGGCTGGAATCGCTGGTGAGCACCTCGTCCGCGAGGGTGATCTCACCGGTGGCGCGGTCGGCGCCGAACTCGAACTTCGTGTCGGCGATGATGACACCGCGCTGCTCGGCGATGGCGGAGGCGCGGGAGTAGACCTCGAGCGAGAGGCGGCGCAGCTCCTCCGCGATCTCGGGCCCGACGAGCTCGACGGTGCGCTCGAAGCTGATGTTCTCGTCGTGCTCGCCGAGCGGCGCCTTCCACGCGGGCGTGTAGAGCGGCTCGGGCAGACGGTCGCCGTTGCTCAGGCCGTCGGGCAGCGGGATGCCGCAGACGCTGCGGCTCGCCTGGTACTCGGCCCAGCCGCTGCCCGTCAGGTAACCGCGAACGACGCACTCGATCGGGAACATGTCCAGCGGCTTCACCAGCATCGAGCGTCCCGAGACGGCGGCGGGGATGCGCTCCACCACCCGGTCGTCGGCGCCCTCGTGGCGCAGCTCGTGGTCGGGCACCAGGTGGTTCGGCCCGTCGGCCAGCTGGTCGAACCACCACAGGCTGAGCGCGGTGAGTAGCTCGCCCTTGCCGGGGATGCCCGGCGAGAGCACATGGTCGAAGGCGCTGACGCGGTCGCTGGCGACCACCAGCACTGCCTCGGCGTCGTCGAGGCCGGTCGCGCCCTCCGGCACGTAGAGGTCTCGGACCTTGCCCGAGTAGCTGTGGACCCATCCCGGCAGTTCGCTCACCCGTCCATCGTAGGCGGCGTCACGCCGCCTTGCCGCCGTCGACCGGCAACACGACGCCGGTCACGTAGGAGGCGGCGGGCGAGGCGAGCCAGCCGACGGCCGAGGCGACCTCCTCCGCACTGCCCATCCGCCCGAGCGGCATCAGACTGCCGACGTGGGCGCGGGTCTCCTCGCTCTGCGTGAGGATCGGGCCGGACGCGATCGGGCCCGGCGCGACGGCGTTGACGCGGATGTCGCCCGCCGCCTCATCGAGGGCCGCGGTGCGGGTCAACCCGACGACCGCGTGCTTGGCGGCGACGTAGGCCGACATCCCCGGCGCGGCGGAGGTGCCGGCGCTCGACGCCACGTTGACGATCGCGCGCGGGCCGTCGGCGCGGTGGAGGGCGCGCAGCTCGGCCCGCATCGCCACGGCCACGCTGCGGAACGTCACCGCGACGACCGCGTCGAACTCGTCGGGGTCCAGGTCTGCCAGGGGCGCGGGCCGGTGGCCGCGGCCGACGTTGTTCACGCAGACGGCGAGCGGATGCTCCGCCGCCAGGCCTTCGATTCCGGCGGTCAGCCCGGCGTCGTCCGTCGCGTCGACGGCCACCGGCTCGGCGCAGTCGATGCCCTCGGCGCGGAGGGCATCGACCAGCCGGCGCAGGGCCGCCGCGTCGCGCGCGAGCGGGAGGATCGTGTGCCCGTCCGCGCCGAGCCGACGGCAGATCGCCTCGCCGATCCGGCCGTTCGCACCCACCACCAGTGCGGCACTCACGCGGCCGCTCGATCCCGGCCCCTGCGACGGAGCCGGTCGTGCTCGCGGACCTCGCGCCGGTCGAGCGGGAACAGGAAGCCGGCGGCGATCAGCCAGGCGATGCCGCCGAAGCGGCCGATCGGCAGCAGGAACTGCAGCGGCTCGATCGCCAGGGAGAGGAAGCTGAGCTCGGCCAGAGCGGCGACGACGAGACCCGCCCACGCCAGCCAGCGCGGGAGCAGGCCGAGGATGAGCGCCGGGACGGCCATGCCCGCGAGGAGCAGGCCGAGGCCGGTGACGTATCCCACGCCTCCGGTCACGAACGCGGCGAACGAGAACGTCAGCGCCAATCGCGGATCGGAGGTCAGCTCGGGACGGGAGAGCAGGAAGGTCCCGAAGGCCGAGACCATGAGCAGGATCGACGCGGTGAGTCCGCCCGCGAAGCCGATCGAGGGGCCGGGCACGCGCACGCCGAGGCGCTGGAGGCGCGCGAAGGCGGTGGCGGCCAGGATGCCGAGCGGGACGGCGGAGCCGAACTGGAGGAGGGCGACGACGCGGAGCGCGGTCGCGTCCTGTTGCGCGTGCTGGGCGACGGCGGTCGCCCCCGCGTATGGAGAGACGAAGGCGTCCGGCCCGGCAGCGGCGAACCCGACGATCAGGGCGAGGAGCACGAGCGCGCCGTGGACGACGGCGAGGCCGCCGAGCGGGGGTCCGCCGGATCCGCGCCGCGCGCCTGGCTGCGGCCCGGCGGTCGCACCCGTATCGAGTGAATCGTTCATGGCTGTAATCGTTACATAGTGTAATCGTTACGCGCAACAGCTATTCTGGACTCGTGACCCGTCCCGACGCCGCCGTGCCCCCGCGCACCGCCTTCCTGCTGGCGCAGGTGGGCGCCTCCGCCGCCGACCGCTTCCAGGAGCGGGTGGCCGCGCTCGGACTCACCGCCCGCGCGGCGGGTGCGATCCGCATCATCGGCCAGCGTCCGGGGATCAGCCAGCGGGAGGTCGCGCACGCGCTGGGCGCCCCGCCGAGCCGCATCGTGTCCCTGCTGGACGAGCTCGCGTCCGCCGGCCTGGTCGATCGCGAGCGCAACGAGACCGATCGGCGCAACAATGCGCTCTCGCTCACCGGCGAGGGGCGAGCGATGCTCGGTCGGTTGCGCACGGTCGCCGAGGAACATCAGGCCGAGGTGCTCGACGTGCTCGCACCGGACGAGCGCGTCGCCCTCGCCGCACTCCTGCAGAAGCTCTCGACGGGCACGGGCCTCACGCCCGACGGTCACCCCGGCTACCGGGCCTGACGCGCGGCCTCAGCCCAGCAGTTTCGCCTTCGCCGCGGCGAACTCGTCGTCGGAGAGCAGGCCCTGGGTGTGCATGCTCGCCAGTTGCTGCAACTGCGCCATGAGGTCGTCGGCTCCGGATGCGGGGGCCGCGACGGCCTGCGGCTGCTGCTGCTGCTGCGCCACCGCCTGCTGGGCGGCGGCCTGCATCTGAGCCTGCTGCTGCTGCGCCTCGTACTGCTGCTGCTCGTAGCTGTCCTGTGCGCGCTGCTGCTGGCGGCGTGCCATGCCTCCGCTGACCGCGGTGGCGGTGCCGGCGACGACCGCCGTGCGCGCGGCGAGCCCGATCAGTCCCGGGCGTCCGACCCGTCCGATGAACGGCATGATGTCCTCCTCAGCCTTCCGCGCCCGCGGGCGTCTCGTCGTCATAGTCGCCCGCGACGATCGCGTTGACGACCGGGGCGGGGATGCGCTCGGTGTGCACGACACTTCCCCCTGCCGCGAAGAACCGGCTGGCGAGCTCGGTGGCCCAGCGGTGCTCGATCACCAGCACGGCGCCGGCCCGCCCGGGCTCGATGAGGTCCGCGATCGCGGCCACGTCTTCGTCGCCGGCGAGCCCGCTCGCCTCGAGCTGCACATCGGCCATCCCGATCTGGTCGCCGATCTCCTCCAGCTCGAGCAGTTCGACGCTCCCGTCGAGACCGCGGCGGACGATCAGCAGATCGAGCAGTCGCACGGTCCCGCTCGCCACGAGGTCCAGGATGGCCTCCACGACGGCGGGCGACGGCAGGTCGGTGTCGAACTGGGCGACGATGAACTCCGCGGGTCCGTACTCGAAATCGGCCACCGTGGTCCTCCTCCTGCGGCGGACGCCGCTCCTGCGCCTGACGCTACTCGCGGCGACGAGGCCCGCACAATGACCGATCGCGCGGCGGTTCCGCCCGATCCGTGGTCCCGACCGGGGTGATGCGCACGTTCACATCCCTAGACTGAGTGCGGTCGAGGTGGCGCGGGAGCCGCGCCCGGTGCGAAGGAGGACCGCGTGGACGAATGGAACTGGGCAGGCAATCACCGGTACGCCGCGAGCCGTATCGCGGCGCCGCGGAGCGTGGACGAGCTGCGCGCCCTGATCGCCGACGCGCGTTCGGTGCGCGCGCTGGGGAGCAGGCATTCGTTCAACGACCTCGCCGACACCGACGACCTCCTCGTCAGCACGGCCGACCTCCCGGCACCGATCCGCATCGACCCGGATGCGCGTCTGGTGTCCGTGGGCGGGGGCGTGCGCTATGGCGACCTCGCCCGCGAGCTGGAGGCGGCGGGCTGGGCGCTGCACAACCTCGCCTCGCTCCCGCACATCTCGGTGGCCGGCGCGATCGCGACCTCCACCCACGGTTCGGGAGACCGCAACGGCACGCTCGCGACCGCCGTGGCGGGGCTGACCATCCTGCGCGCCGACGGCGACGTCGTCGAACTGCGCCGCGGCGACGACGACTTCGACGGTGCGGTGGTGTCGCTCGGCGCACTCGGGGTCGTGCTGGAGGTCGCCCTCGACATCCGGCCCACCTTCGCCGTGCGCCAGCGGCTCTTCGGCGGAGTGCCGTGGGAGGCCGTGACCACCCGGTTCGACGAGGTCACCTCGGCGGCGTACAGCGTCTCCCTCTTCACCACCTGGGACGAGGAGGCCGTGAGTCTGGGCTGGATCAAGGAGCTCGCCGACGAGCCGTCCGCGATCGGCGACGACTTCTTCGGCGCGCCGGCCCTGACGGAGGCGCGGCACATGATCGCGACGATGGACGTGCGCAACACCACCGAACAGCTGGGCGTCCCCGGCCCGTGGAGCGAGCGGCTCGCGCACTTCCGGTTCGAGTTCACGCCGTCGAACGGGGCCGAGATCCAGTCGGAGTACCTCGTCCCACGCGCCAACGCCGTCGCCGCGATCGAGGCGGTTCGGTCGATCGCGCCGCTGATCGCCCCGCTCCTGCAGATCAGCGAGATCCGCACCGCCGCCGCCGATGCGCTCTGGCTCTCGAGCGCCTACGGAACCGACGTGGTCGGCCTGCACTTCACCTGGCTGCGCGACCAGGACGGGGTGGAGGCGGTGCTCCCGGCGCTCGAGGATGCGCTGCTGCCCCTCGGCGCCCGCCCGCACTGGGGCAAGCTCTACCTCGACCGGGCCGGCGTCGTCCCGTCGCTCTACCCGCGCCTGGACGACTTCCGGGCCCTCGCCGATCGCTTCGACCCCACGGGCCGCTTCCGCAACCCCTTCCTCACCCGCCTCCTCGCCCGCAGGTAGCCATCCGTTCCGGACTTTTGTACGCCGACACGCGCGTGTTGGCGTACAAAAGTCCGGAAGCGATGGCTGGGGACGGTCAGGACACGCGGGCGGCGATGTCGGTGCGGTGCTGCGAGCCCTCGAGGTGGATGCGGCCGACGGCCTCGTACGCGCGCTCGCGCGCCTCGGCGAAGGTGGTGCCGCGGGCGACCACCGAGAGCACGCGGCCTCCGGTCGCCAGCAGGGTACCGGACGCGTCGCGTGCGGTCGCGGCGTGGGCGATGGTGACTTCGGGCACCTCGGCCGCGGCCTCCAGTCCGGTGATCGGTCGGCCGGTCAGCGGCGCCTCCGGGTAGCCCTCGCTCGCAACGACGACGGTCACGGCCGTGTCGAGCGCGAACTCGGGGCGCGGCATCCCGGACAGGGCGCCGGTCGCAGCGGCGAACAGCAGGGTCGACAGCGGGGTGACCAGGCGCGGGAGCACGACCTGCGTCTCCGGGTCGCCGAAGCGGGCGTTGAACTCGATGACGCGGATACCGCGCTCGGTGACGATGAGCCCGCAGTAGAGGAGGCCGATGAAGGGCGTCTGCTCGACGGCCAGCTGGCGCACGGTCGGCAGCGCCACGGTGTCGATGACCTCGTCGACGAAGGTCTCCGGCAGCCAGGGCAGCGGGGAGTAGGCGCCCATGCCGCCGGTGTTGGGACCGGCGTCGCCGTCGAGCAGCCGCTTGTAGTCCTGCGCCGGGCTGAGCGGGAGCACGGTGTGGCCGTCGCTGACGAGGAAGAGGGAGACCTCCTGGCCGTCCAGGAACTCCTCGAGCAGCACGCCGCCCTGGGTGAGGTAGTGCTCGGCGTGGGAGAGCGCGGCGGCACGGTCCTCCGTCACGAGCACGCCCTTGCCGGCGGCGAGCCCGTCGGCCTTGACAACGTACGGGGCGCCGAGGTCGTCGAGCGCCTTCTCGACGTCGGCGAGCGTCGCCGCGCGCACCGCTCGGCCCGTCGGCACGCCCGCGGCCTCCATGATGCGCTTGGCGAACGTCTTGGAGCCCTCCAGCTGCGCGGCCGCCTTGCCCGGGCCGAAGACCGGGATGCCGCGGGTGCGCACCGGGTCGGCGACACCGGCGACGAGCGGGGCCTCCGGGCCGATCACGACGAGCTCGATGCCGTTCTCGATGACGTACTCGGCGACGGCCGCCCCGTCGAGGGGATCGAGGCCGGTCTCGACGGCCACGTCGGCCGCGATCCCCGCGTTCCCGGGCGCGACCACGATCTCGTGCTCCGCCTCCTCCGCGAGGAGCGCAGTGGTGATGGCGTGCTCGCGGGCACCGGAACCGAGGACGAGAATCTTCACGCGACCATGCTAGAGGGCCACGGCGAGTGCCCGCCGCCCCGGTGGGAGGATGGAGGCATGGCCCGAGCGAAGATCCCCGACTCCGAGGGCGGTCCCGCCGTCCGCGCCGCGCTGGCCGACGGCGCCGACCGCCCCACCACCGCGATGGCCGTGCGTTACCTCCTGCAATTGCTCGCCGAGCGCGCGCCGGGCAACACCGTCGAGGTGCGCGTCCCGCCGTTCGGTGCGACCCAGTGCATCCCGGGCCCCCGCCACACTCGGGGGACCCCGCCCAACGTCATCGAGACCGATCCGGCGACGTGGCTCGCCCTCGCGTCCGGCGCGTTGAGCTGGGAGGACGGCCTCGCCTCGGGCTCCGTGCACGCCTCCGGCCAGCGCGCCTCCCTCGACGGGCTCCTCCCCCTCCGCTTCTGATCGCAGCCCCATCCCGCATCCCGTCCCCGGCTGCCGAGTACACGGACAGTCGGGTCGAAGCGGTCGAGTACACAGAATTCGTGTACCCGGCGGCGGGATGCCGGATGGGCGTTCGCCCAGGCGCGGTAGGGGAGAATGGGGGGATGAGCGATGATCCGGAGGAGCAGGCGTCCGTCACCGAGGCGGAGGTGCGCGTGCACCGTTCGCCGCGGTACTTCCGGTTCATGCTCACCGGCGCCATCCTGTTCGCGATCGTCGCGCTGGTGCTGACGTTCTCCTTCCCGGAGAACCCCACCTACGACCGGGGCACCGTCTTCGGCTTCCTGCTCGCGATCTGCGTGGTGGTCGGCGTCGCCCTCGGCTCGCTCGTCGCACTGCTGATCGACCGTGCGACCACGCGGCGCGCGCGCCGGGTGCAGGCGGATAGAATCGACGTGCACATCCCCGCGGAGGAGCCCGAGGACGCCGAGCACGGCGCTGTCGAGCACGGCGCCGCCACCCCCGGCGACACCCAGCGCACCGGTGCCGAGCCGGACGGCGAACGGCCCGCCTCCCACCCCGAGAGCTGAACACACGACACACCTCGAGAAAGGGGTCCGCTGTGGCCGGAGGCGACGGTCTTCTCAGCCATGATCTGCTGCCCGGTGAGAAAGGACCCCAGGACGCATGCGGCGTCTTCGGCGTCTGGGCTCCCGGTGAGGAGGTCGCCAAGCTCAGCTACTTCGGCCTCTACGCGCTGCAGCACCGCGGGCAGGAGTCGGCGGGCATCGCGACCAGCGACGGCGACAAGATCCTCATCTACAAGGACATGGGCCTCGTCTCGCAGGTGTTCAACGAGAACGCGCTCAACTCGCTGACCGGGCACATCGCCGTCGGCCACACGCGCTACTCCACCACCGGCGCCTCCAGCTGGCAGAACGCGCAGCCGACGCTGGGCCGCACCTCCAGCGGCACGGTCGCCCTCGGCCACAACGGCAACCTGACCAACACCGCCCAGCTCATGCAGCTCGTGCACGATCGCTACCCGGAGCTCGACGGCGAGCTGACCCGCGGCAACACGACCGACACGGCCGTCGTCACGGCGCTGCTCACCGGCGACCTCGACCACACGCTCGAGGCGACGGCGCTGGAGGTGCTCCCGCGGCTGCGCGGCGCCTTCTGCCTCGTCTTCATGGATGAGCACACCCTCTACGCCGCTCGCGACCCGCAGGGGGTGCGCCCGCTGGTGCTCGGCCGGCTGGAACGCGGCTGGGTCGTCGCATCCGAGACCGCGGCGCTCGACATCGTCGGCGCGAGCTTCGTGCGCGAGGTGGAGCCGGGCGAGCTCATCGCCGTCGACGAGAACGGTCTGCGCACCACCCGTTTCGCCCCCGAGAAGCGCGCCGGCTGCGTCTTCGAGTACGTCTACCTCGCGCGCCCCGACACGACGATCGCCGGCCGCGGCGTCTACGAGGCCCGGGTCGAGATGGGTCGTCAGCTGGCCCGTGAGCACGCGGTCGAGGCCGACCTCGTCATCCCGACCCCCGAGTCCGGCACTCCCGCGGCGATCGGCTACGCGCAGGCCTCCGGCATCCCGTTCGGGCAGGGCCTGGTCAAGAACTCGTACGTGGGCCGCACGTTCATCCAGCCCTCGCAGACCATCCGCCAGCGTGGCATCAAGCTCAAGCTGAACCCGCTCAAGGAGGTCATCAAGGGCAAACGTCTCGTGGTGGTCGACGACTCGATCGTGCGCGGCAACACCCAGCGCGCGCTCGTCTCGATGCTGCGGGAGGCCGGCGCGGCCGAGGTGCACGTGCGGATCTCCAGCCCGCCGATCACGTGGCCGTGCTTCTACGGCATCGACTTCGCGTCGCGCGCGGAGCTCATCGCGACCGGCCTCGGCGTCGAGGAGGTGCGCCAGTCCATCGGCGCTGACAGCCTCGGCTACCTGTCGGAGGACGGCATGATCGGCGCGACCGAGCAGCCGCGCGAGCTGCTCTGCACGGCCTGCTTCACGGGGACGTACCCGATCGAGCTGCCGGATGCGCACCACCTGGGCAAGAACCTCCTGGAGCGTCCCGAGGGCGCCGTCGTGGTCGCCGAGTCCGACACGGGCGCGGATGCCGCGTCGGACGGCTGCGAGCCCGGCCCGGACGCCGAATACGAGCGCCTGCTCTCGTTCGGCGACCCCGGCCGCCAGGAGTAGCCGCCCGCCCGGGTACGATTGGCGGGTGAACGACTCCACCGCATCCTCGTCCTCCTCCTACGCCGCCGCCGGCGTCGACACGGCCGCCGGGGACCGCGCGGTCGAGCTCATGAAGGCCGCCGTCGCCCGCACCCAGGGCCCCGAGGTCTTCGGCGGAGTGGGTGGGTTCGCCGGGCTCTTCGACGTCTCGGTCCTGAAGGACTTCCGCCGCCCGCTGCTGGCGACCTCGACCGACGGCGTCGGCACCAAGGTCGCGATCGCGCAGGCGATCGACAAGCACGACACCATCGGCCAGGACCTCGTCGGCATGGTGGTGGACGACATCGTCGTGGTGGGCGCCCGCCCGCTGTTCATGACCGACTACATCGCCTGCGGCAAAGTCGTTCCCGAGCGGATCGCGGCCATCGTCGCGGGCATCGCGGGGGCGTGCGAGGCGACCGGCACGGCTCTGGTCGGTGGCGAGACCGCCGAGCACCCCGGTCTGCTGGGACCGGACGACTACGACGTGGCCGGTGCCGCGGTGGGCGCCGTGGAGGCGGACGACCTGCTCGGCGCCGAGCGCGTGCGCGACGGCGACGTGGTGCTGGCGCTGGCCTCCTCGGGGCTGCACTCCAACGGCTATTCGCTCGTGCGGCACATCCTCGCGCAGCGGGGCATCGGCTTCACCGACCACTCGGACGACTTCGGCGGGCTGGTGGGAGAGGCGCTCCTCGAGCCGACGCGGCTCTACACGTCCCCCCTGCTGCGCGTGCTGCAGGAGCCGTCGCTGCGCGGGTCCGTGCACTCGCTCAGTCATGTGACGGGCGGCGGCATCGCGGCGAACCTGGCGCGCGTGCTCCCGGTCGGCTCCTGGGTCGAGGTGGAGCGGTCGACGTGGTCGCCGAGCCCGGTGTTCCGCATCCTGAGCGACCTCGCCGGCAGCACGCTCGAGTCGTCCGAGGGCACCTGGAACCTCGGCATCGGGATGTTCGCCGTCGTCGCACCTGACGCGGCGGACGCCGTCGCAGCAGCGCTGGCGGCGGACGGGATCCCGACCTGGCCCGTCGGGGTCATCTCGACCTCTGCGCGCGACCTCTCGGGTTTCGAGCAGGGTGCCAAGGGTGTGGACGGCGGCGCGGTGCGACTGGTCGGCTCCTACGCCGGATAACCGCGGCCCAGCGGGTTCTCGGGCTGGTGCGCGCGAAAGTGTAGCGCTTTAGCACCCGGCCATGTCAACATCGATTTCCGGACGTGTGAACCTTTCCTGAACGGTTCCGGAACGGGCTGAACGTTCTCTCAGACGCTCCTTAGGCTGACGATCGCTGCGCTCGCAGCACGCGGCCACGCCCTCGCGCGGCCGCCTACCCGACCGCCCGAAGGACCTCCCCAGGATGAGATCTCCCGCGCTCTCACGCGCCCTCACGAAGTCGAAGACCCGAACGGTCCTGGCCGCAGCGGGGGTGGCCGCCGTCGTGGGCGCGGCCACCTTCGCGGGCGGCCTGGCCTTCGCTGCAGGCGGGCTCAACCCGCCCGCCGAGAACCCCGCTGTGATCTACGCGCCCAACGCCATCCCGGATCGCGTCATCCTCACGCCGAGCTCGACCCCCGCCGTCACCCAGAACGTCTCGTGGCGCACCGCGAAGGGCGTCGCCGCGAAGGTGCAGCTCTCGCCGCTGAGGAAGGGCCCGGTCACCCCCGCCGGGACATTCGACGCGACCACCACCGTCCAGTTCTCGACCGACCTGGGCTACGACATCGCCTACCACACGGCGACGATGACCGGGCTGTCGCCCGCCACGGGCTACCTCTACCGCGTGGGCGACGGCGACACGTGGAGCGAGTGGTTCGAGTTCCAGACCGCAGCCGACGGCGCGCAGGACTTCTCGTTCCTCATCCAGGGCGATGCGCAGAACGACATCAAGGCCTACGCCTCCCGTGCCTTCCGCGCCGCGTTCGAGGCGCGCCCGTACGCGAAGGCCGTGGTGCACCTCGGCGACCTGATCGACACCGACGTCTCCGACGCCGAATGGGGCGGGTGGAACGAGGCGGCCGGCTTCCAGAACGGCTACCTGAACGTGCTCGCCGCCCCCGGCAACCACGAGTACTACCCGGGCCCGCAGCTCACCAAGTACTGGGGCGCGCAGTTCGAGTACCCGCGGAACGGGCCGACCGGCTCGACCGAGGTCACCAGCTACTTCGACGAGAACACGTACTACGTCGACTACCAGGGTGTGCGGTTCATCTCCCTCAACGCGAACGCCGCTCCCGGCGCCATGCTCGACGCCGAAACCGCATGGCTCGACCGGGTGCTCGCCGGCAACCCCAACCAGTGGACGGTCGCCTACATGCACCAGCCGCTGTTCTCGGTCACCAGCGGCCGCGACAACAAGACCGAGCGCGACGCCTGGCTTCCCCTCTTCGAGAAGTACGACACCGACCTGGTGCTCGCCGGTCACGATCACGCCTACGGCCGCGGCAACCTCTTCGCCAACGAGAAGGACCTGCCCGCGGGCGCCGACGCGAAGTCCAGCCAGACCGGCCCGGTCTACCTGGTGACGGTCGCCGGTCCGAAGGCGTACGTCCCGGACCCGGTGGCGTCGAACAACTGGATCACCAACGGCGCCAACATGCGCAGCATGAACCACGACGCGCAGATGTACCAGACGGTCGACGTCACGGACGGCGAGATGCACGTCGAGAGCCACTTGGTGACCGGTGAGCTGTTCGACGGCTTCACGATCACCAAGAAGGATGGCGCGAAGCTCGTCACGGACGACACGAAGGCGCGCGCGTCGGGACCGGGCTCGGACCGCGCCGCGTACACCGCGCCGCAGCTGCCGATCCCGGCCACCCCGGGCGCGACGCCGCAGCCGACCTCGACCCCGGAACCGACCTCGACGCCGGAGCCGACGTCCACGCCGCAGCCCACGTCGACCCCGACGTCCACGCCGCAGCCCACGTCGACCCCGACCTCCACGCCGACCGGCCAGCCCACACCGCAGCCGACCCCGTCGGCCAGCCCCTCGACTCCTGAGCTCTCGGTGACCGGAGTGGCGGCGGGCGGCGCCCTGCAGATCAAGGGCGGCGGGTTCGCGGCGAACGAGGACCTCGAGGTCACGCTGCACAGCGACCCGGTCACCCTCGGCAACTTCGCGGCGGAGGCCGACGGCAGCTACTTCGCCACGCTCCGCATCCCCGCCGACACGGCCCCGGGCCAGCACCGGATCGAGGTGCGCGGGCTGGAGTCCGGTGCCGTCGTCAGCGTGCCGCTCACGGTCCTCGCGGCCGGCTCGCCGAGCACCGGTGTCCGTGACCTCGCGGCCACCGGCTCGAATGCCCTCGCCATCGGCATCCCACTCGCCCTCGGCGGTGCGGCGCTCCTCGCCGGCGGCGTCATCGTGGTGCTCCGCACCCGACGCAAGCAGGACGGAGCCGAGGCCTGATGCGTGTCACACCCACCCACCCGAGTACCCCTGACCCGAAAGGCCGTCACACGATGACGAACTCGTCGCGGCACCGCCGCACGAAGCCGAGACTGCTCGGCGCCCTCGCCGCGGTCGCGGTGGCCTGCGGAATGCTCGCCCCCGTCGCCGGGGTCGCGCAGACCGCATCCGCCGCCACCGTCCCGGCCGCACAGCAATACGTCCCCACCCGCGTGCCCGACCGCGTCGTGCTCACCCCGGCCGCCGACGCCGCCACTGCGCAGTCGGTGACCTGGCGCACCTCCACGGCCGTCACCTCCGGCCAGGCGCGGGCGGAGATCCGCGTCGCCGTCTCGCAGGCGTACCGCACGGACGTCACGACCGTTCCGGCGGCCGAGAACACGACGATCGACTCGGGCTTCGGCTACCAGACGAGCTATCACACGGTCCGGTTCACCGGGCTGTCGCCGAAGACGAAGTACCAGTACCGCGTCGGAGACGGCACGACGTGGAGCGAGTGGCAGCACTTCTCGACCGCGGCGAAGACCGCCGAGCCGTTCTCGTTCATCTACCTCGGCGACGTGCAGAACGGCATCAAGTCCGACGCCTCCCGCGTGATCCGCAACGCGTTCCGTGACCGACCCGACGCCAAGATGGTGCTGCAGGCGGGCGACCTGATCGACTCGGCGAACGACGACTCCCAGTGGGGCGAGGTCTTCAAGGCGGCCGGCTACCAGTTCGGCGAGCAGAACTACCTCGCCGCGGCGGGCAACCACGAGTACGAGGGCGACACCCTCTCCCGTCAGTGGCAGGCGCAGTTCGACTACCCCGCCAACGGCCCGAAGGACGCCGCGGCGGCCTCCGTCCTGGATGGCACCGTGCACTACAACGACTACCAGGGCGTACGGTTCGTCTCGCTGAACAGCAACATCACGGAGTCGAAGGCGCTCGCGGTGCAGACCGCGTGGCTCGAGTCGGTGCTGAAGGACAACCCGAACCAGTGGACCGTGGTGTACTTCCACCACCCGGTCTTCTCGCTCGACGAGGGCCGCAACAACACGGCCATCCGTCAGGCGTGGGTGCCGCTGTTCGAGAAGTACAACGTCGACCTCGTGCTGCAGGGCCACGACCACAACTACGGTCGCGGCAACAGCAACGCCGCCGAGAAGGATCTCCCGGCCGGCTGGAACAACGAGCTGAATTACGACGGTCCCGTCTACGCGGTCTCGGTCGTCGGCAGCAAGATGTACTCCAACGCCGGTCCGCGCCTCTGGACCTCGAACGACGCGCATCTCCGCAAGCTCAAGGGCGACACGGAGCTGTACCAGCTGATCGACGTCTCCGGCGGCACGCTCCGCTACGAGGCACGCACGGCCGACGGCCAGTACTACGACGGCCTCACCATCGTGAAGAACGCGGCCGGCAAGGCTGTGACCGACGACAGCAAGCCGGACAAGATCGACGGCAACACGTCGCCCTGCCTCGGCTGCACGCCGAACCCGGATCCGGGCGGCGAGAACCCGGGGACGGAGAACCCGGACCAGACCGTCGACTACCGCGTCGTGAAGCAGCTCTCGAGCGTCAACAAGTCGAACGCCCAGCTGCCGGCCGGCTCCGCCTACTCGCAGTCGAAGAAGCGTCTGTACCTGGGCGACCAGAACGGCCGGAGCATCTTCGAGCTGGACCCCGACACCGATGCCGTGACCCGGTCGATGACCCTGCCGGAGAACATCCGCGACCTGGGCATCGATGACGAGAAGCAGTTGCTCTACGTGGGTCAGCAGAACCGCAACTGGGTGGTCGTCTCCATCGCGGACGCGAACTTCGGCCAGGTCGTCCGCGGCCCGTACACGTTCATCGAGTCGAACCGTTCGATCGATGTGGACCCGGTCGCCGGCCTCGTGTACGGCGCCATCCCGTCGCGCGGTGTCGAGGTGCTCAACGCATCCGACGGGAAGTCCCTCGGCGTCATCAACGGGACCGCGGACGCGTACTACGTCGCCGCCGACCCGAAGACCGGCATCGTCACCACGGCGTACTTCCGCGACGCGGACGGCGCGGTGAACGTCGCCGCGTTCGACCCGAAGAAGGACTACGCGCAGGTGTGGGAGAAGGTCACCCGGCCGAACGCCCGCCAGCTCGACGTCGACTCGGCCCACGGTCTGGTCTACGTCGGCTACACGGGCACGGCGACCGGCAGCGGCGGCTTCTCCGTCCTGGACATCGCCACCGGCAAGCAGCTTGGCGATTTCGCCGACCCGAAGTACGGCAAGGACGGCTACGGCATCTCGGTCGACGAGGAGCGCCAGCGGGTGTTCGTCTCCAACCGTGACTTCCGCCTCAACCCGCCCGGGTCCGAGTCCACCGCGGTCGCGGTCACCATGAGCGAGCGCGTGCTGGACGACACGTTCGAGTACACCCCGTCGGCCTCCATCGTCTCGGTGAACAAGTCGAACGCGCAGCTGCCGGCCGGCTCGGCCTATTCGCAGTCGAAGAAGCGTCTGTACCTGGGTGACCAGAACAGCCGGAGCATCTTCGAGCTCGACCCGGACACCGACACGGTGACCCGGTCGATGACCCTGCCGGAGAACATCCGCGACCTGGGCATCGATGACGAGAAGCAGTTGCTCTACGTCGGGCAGCAGAACCGCAACTGGGTGGTCGTCTCCATCGCGGATGCGAACTTCGGTCAGGTCGTGCGTGGGCCGTACGCGTTCATCGAGTCCAATCGTTCGATCGATGTGGACCCGGTCGCCGGCCTCGTCTACGGCGCCATCCCGTCGCGCGGTGTCGAGGTGCTCAACGCGCTCGACGGGAAGTCCCTCGGCGTCATCAACGGGACGGTGGACTCCTACTACGTCGCCGCAGACCCGAAGTCCGGCATCATCGCCACGGCGTACTTCGAGGACGCGGACGGCGCGATCAACATCGCCGCGTTCGACCCGAAGAAGGACTACGCCCAGGTCTGGGAGAAGGTCACCCGGCCGAACGCCCGCCAGCTCGACATCGACTCCGCCCACGGGCTCGTCTACGTCGGCTACACGGGCACGGCGGCCGGAACGGGCGGATTCTCGGTGCACCGCATCGCGACCGGCGATAAGGTGGCCGACCTGGCGGATCCGAAGTTCGGCAAGGACGGCTACGGCATCTCGGTCGATGAGGAGCGCCAGCGGGTGTTCGTCTCCAACCGCGACTTCCGGCTCAACCCGCCCGGGTCCGAGTCGAAAGCAGTGGCGGTGACCATCAGCCAGCGCAACGGCGTGGCCCCGACGAATCCGGGCACCGACCCGGGAACGGACCCCGGCACGAATCCCGGAACCGGCACCCCGCCGGCCGGGACCGGCTACACGCCGACCGCGCTGAAGGCCGTGCCGTCGGCGACGGACAACGCGGACCTCGACGTCAAGCCGGTCGGCTCGGTCGTCGATCCCGTCTCGGGCCACCTGTTCGTCGGCAACGAGATGCGCCCGGCACGGGTGCTCGAGATCGATCCCGTCACCGACAAGCTCGTCGCCACCCACGCCGTTCCCGGCGGTGAAGCGGAGGGCGTCCGCGACGTCGCGATCGACAGCGCGAAGGGCGAGCTCTACGTGGCCTATGGCGCGGCCTGGGCCGTGCTCGACACCAAGACGGACACGGTCAAGCGCGGGCCCTTCACCTTCGCGGCGAACGTGCGCGGGCTTGACGTCGACCTCGCCACCGGCCGCGTGTTCGGCGCCACCCGCCAGACCGGCTTCCAGGTGATGGACGCGTACACGGGCGCGGCCATCACGACCGTCGACACCGCGGGCGCCGCCAACTGGACGTCGCACGGCATCGCCGTCGACACCGTGGCGAACCGTCTCTACGTCACGAACGACAATGCGGCGGGCACGGAGGGCGTGCGCGTCTACGACGCGACGACCTACGCACTGCTGCAGACCGTGTCCGTGGCGAAGCCGGACTACCGCTCCATCGCGGTGGACCCGGCCGCCGGTCGCCTCTACATCGGTCACTCGACCGACACGTTCGAGGCGAGCGGGGTGCGCGTCCTGAAGGCCGCCGATCTCACCGAGATCGCGAACTTCTCGGCACACGCCTACGGCAACAAGGTCTACGGCGTCTCAGTCGACGCGTCGAAGGGCGTCGTGTACGTCTCGGCACGCGACCGCTACCCGGCCGCCCTCATCGCCCTGCAGCGCGCGGCGAAGTAACGAGCCACGTTTCCTCGGAACGCCCGTCTCCCGGCCCGTGCGGCTCGGGAGACGGGCGTTCCGTCGTGCTCGGTCTCAGGCGGGAGGCGCGTCTGCCGCGGCGACACCCAGGAGGACGCGGGCCGGGGTGTCGGGTTCGTCGAGTGTGATCGCGAACTGCCGCTGATCGGCCAGCGTGATCACGAGGCCCGGCCCTCTGCGCAGGATGATCGCCGACCGCCCTGGCATGATCCGGTATCCCCAGCCGCCCCACTGCCGTGGTTCCAGGACGACGACGTCGACGGCGGCGATCATCGCGGGTGGGATCCGTTTGAGCGGGATGCCTGCGATGGCCGACGTGACCCGGAATCCCCGATGGTCGACTGTCACCCGGAACGCGCAGAACATCAGCACCAGTACCACGGCGGCGAGGTACACGATCGCGGAGATGCCGACCGATGCGATCCCGTCCTGGACGACGGCAGGCGCGAAGAGGGCGACCCCGAGGGCGACCATGACCCCGGAGGCGACGAGGAGCAGCGGGGACGATACCGTGCGGTTCCAGGTGCCGGCGTGATCGATCGCGGCCGCCGCCCGCACCTCCTCGGTCGTGCCCGGCATCTCGATCGGCGCGGCCGACCCACGGGGGAGGAGTGCGAGCTGCACCAGGGCATAGGCCGGGGCGGCGAGCGTCGGCAGGACCCATCCGCCGATCTCCACGGTGAACGGGTCGGCCGCATCCAGCGACGGGACGGTGCTGCCGAGCCACATGCCCAGCACGAGCGCGGAGGCCGCGCCGGTGAACGCGGCGGTGGCGCGCGGCCCCCACTCCCCGGAGGCGCCGACGAGGACGACGATCGTCCCGACGAGAGCGGACACGGTGCTCACACCGACGAGCCAGCCGAGGAAGACCGGTGCGCTGGTGACCGCGTCCGCCGGACCTCCGGCACCCCAATGCGTCGGAAGACTGGGCGGGAGGCGGGCCTGCCACTGCCTCCAGGTCAGCAGGATCAGGACGGCGGGCACCCAGAGCGAGACGATGGCCAGGGCTTTGCGGAGGCCGAGCATGCGATCCTTCCCATCAACATCGACAGTATGAGCAATTTTACATGCAACGGGCGAGCGGTCCACCTCCTGTGCCCGCGGCGTGCCCTGTTCTGGTCGGAGCGACGGCCGCGCATCGGTGGATAGAGTGGCGGGGTGACCCGCTCGTCTGCCCACCTTCGCGTGGCGTGCGCGGTGGGTATCGCCGCCCTGGCGGGGCTCCTCGGTGCGGCGCCGGCCGCTCTGGCGCAACCGACCCCGGTGCCGGTCGACTCCGGAGTCGTCACCCCCTTCGTCGACTGCGTGCAGGACGCGCCGCTCGGCGCGGTCACGGCGCGCACTGTCGTGCTCGGCTACCGCTCGACGGCCGCCGCGCCCCTCACCCTCCCGGCGGGCGCCGGCGACAACGACCTGACCTCCGGTCCGGCCGACCGCGGCCAGCCGAGCACGTTCCTGCCCGGCGAGCACCACGGCGTCACCCTGCTCACCGTCGACGCGCAGGCCGAGCCCTCCCTGGGATGGCGGGTGCGGGACGCGATCGCGACGATCGCTCCGTCCGCGCCGTCGTGCACCGATGCCACAGCGGTGACGGTCAGCGCGCCCACCAGCACGGAGGCCGGGCGGTCGTTCGTCGTGACCGCCGCCGTCACCCGCCTGCTGCTGGGGACCGTCGATGCGGGTGCCGTCGGATTCTCGGTCGACGGCGGTGCCGAGACCGTCGTCCCGATCGCGGCCGGTTCGGCCCGCGCCGAGCTGACCGCCCCTGCCGCAGGATCCCACACCCTGGTGGCGCGTTATCTTCCGGCCGACGGCGCGACGGTGAGGCCGGCCTCGGCCTCCACCGCGCTCTCGACGGTGGCGGTGAGCGGACCGCTCTCGGTCGCCGCGAACAGCGTGGTCGCCGGCAGCACCTCGGCCGTCCTCGTGGTGACGCGCGCGGCGGGCACAGGCGAGGCCACGGTCGACTACGCGACCGCCGACGGAACGGCCACGGCCGGCATCGACTACACCGCGACCTCCGGGACCGTCGTGCTCGCGGACGGAGTGCGGCAGGCGACCATCCGCATCCCGATCCCTGCGCGGGCGCCCGGTGCCTCCGCAGCGACCTTCTTCGTCCTGCTGCAGCGAGCCTCCACCTCGGTCGGCTCCGCCTCCGCGGCGGTGCTGCTCCCGCCGGTGCCCGTGACGACCCCCGCCTCGGCCGGGGACGGCATCGGCCCGACCGGTGCGCTCACGGCGGCGGGGTCGCGGCACGACACGGCGGGCCCGGCGTCCGCGCTTCCACTCGCCGACCCGACCGCCGCAGGCGAGCGCGGCACAGGTCAGGACCTGCTGCTGCTGATCGTGGGGGCCATCCTCACCGTGGGCGGCATCGCCGGCGTGATCAGCGTCGTGCGCGGGGTGACCCTCAGCCACGCGAGCAGCTGACGCGCTAGCGGAACGTGGAGACCACCCCGCCCACCAGCAGGGCGACGGCCACCGTCCAGCCCACGATCGCGATGCCCTGCCAGACGAGGATGCGTGCCCGCCCCACCCCGGCGGCGGCGAGCATCGTCGCCGTGATCTGGGTCGGCAGCAGCAGTGGTCCGAGCAGGCTCACGCCGGGGACGCCGTAGCGCTCGAAGGCCCGCTGGAACTTGGCCCTGCGCGGCGACACCGTCGCGGTCGTCAGGGCGGCCGGGTCGGCGCCCGCCGCGACGGCGGCCTCCTGCGTCCGCGCCCGCCGCGCCGAGACGACGGCCCGGCGGGCGCCGGAGCCGAGGAGCACCAGCACCGCGACACAGGCGAAGTTGCCCACGATCGCGGCGATGATCGCGATCGCCGGAGCGATGCCGCCGATGATCCCGATGGTCGCGGCGCCCTCGCCTTCGACGAACGGAATGGCCCCCGCCGCGGCCACGATGAGCGGCTGCACGACGTCCGGCACCTGCGCCACGAGGTCCTGGAGGGTGTCGATCAGTGTCATGTCCTGCTCCTGTCCGGTGGTGAACCGATGTCTGCATCGAGTCCATCGGGTCGCGCCACGACGGGGAAGTGTGCGGGCGTCATCGGCCGCCGGGTGTTCCGCCCGTCCCAGACGTGACATTCGTCACGGCCCTACGATGAACGGGTGGGATACCCGACCGAGGCCGAGCCGACCGCCGCGGCCGATCCGACGGCTGAGGAAGCGGTGACCGAGCGGGTCGCCCTCCGGCTGGCGCGCGATGTCACGGTCACCTGGTGGTACACGTTCTCGACCGTCCTCTTCTTCATCGTCATGCTCGTGCCGTTGTGGGCGGTGACTGCACTCGTGGTGGGGCGTGGCGACGGGCCGGCGATCGCGATCGGTGTCGGCGGCACGGCGTGGGTGGCGGCGACGGTCGTTCTGCTGCTCGACTACCGCACGCGCGACGAGGACGCCCCGCTGCTGCGGCGTCGGCGGATGCTTGTCCCGCTCGCGCTGTCGGCCGGGTACTCGGTGGTGGTGGCGCTCGCGTCCGGGATCTGGGTCGCCGCCGCCGTCCCGGTGCTCGAGGCGCTGGTGCTGCTCAACTGGGGGCCGGGCATCCGGCGCCGGGTGGTGCTCGGTGCGACGGTGCTGCTCGGAGCGCTCTGGGCGATCGACGTGCGATTCACGTTCCCGGTCGACGGCTTCTCCACCTGGTTCCTGATCGGCTTCTACTCGGCATCCCTCCCCGCCCTCACCGTCCTGACGCTGTGGTGGTGGGACATCGTCGTCGCCCTCGACCGTGCCCGCGCCTCGGAGGCCAGGCTGGCGGCCACCCAGGAGCGGTTGCGCGTGGCGACGGACGTGCACGACCTCCAGGGGCATCACCTGCAGGTCATCGCCTTGCAGCTCGAGCTCGCCGAACGGCTGATGGAGCATGACCCCGCTCAGGCACTCGAGCAGGTGCGTGCCGCGCGCTCCAGCGTCGACGAGGCGCGACAGGGGACGCGGGATCTGGCGCTGCGGTTCCGCTCGGTACCGCTGCGCGACGAGCTCGCGAACGCCGTCGACCTGCTCCGCGCGGCCGGCGTGGTGGCCGACGCGACAGTCGACCCGGCCGCCGATCACGCCCCCGCGGCGGTTCTCGGTCCGGTGATCCGGGAGGCGACCACCAATGCCCTGCGCCACGGCGGCGGGCGATGGGCGCGGCTGGTGCTCACCCGGGAGGCGGGGTCGTGGCGACTGGAGGTCGCGAACGACGCCGACCTCGACGCGGCCACGGAGAGCGGGGCCGGCGGCGGGGCAGGTCTGGACGGGATCGCCCGCCGAGCGGCGGACGCGGGCGGGGCGGTCGAGGTGCGGCCACGCGACGACTCCTTCGTCATCGTCGTGACCGTCCCGGAACGGACGGGTCGGTCATGATCCGCGTCCTGATCGCCGATGACGAGGCGATGATCCGGTCCGCGCTCGCCGCCCTGCTGCGCCTGGAGGTGGACATCGAGGTCGTCGCCGAGTGCTCGGACGGCGCGCAGGCCGTCACGGAAGCCCTGCGCCTGGCGCCGGACGTGTGTCTCCTCGACCTCGAGATGCCCGGACTCGACGGGGTGGAGGTCGCGGTGCGGCTGACGCGCGCCATCCCCACGCGCTGTGTCGTGATCACCCGGCACGCCCGACCCGGGGTGCTGCGGCGGGCCTTGGCCGCGGGCGTCTCCGGCTTCCTCCCCAAGTCCCGCGACGCCGCGGAGGTCGCGGCCGTCATCCGCAGCGTCGCCGCAGGCCGCCGCTACGTCGACCCGGAGGTGGCTGCCGATGCCCTGAGCGACGAGCGGTCCCCGCTCACCGATCGCGAACTCGACGTCCTGCGGGCGGGGCGGCGGGGGGAGACGACCGGTCAGATCGCGCGCACGCTGTCGTTGGCCCCGGGGACGGTGCGCAACCACGTCTCGGCCGTCCTCGGCAAGCTCGCCGTCGGTACCCGGCAGCAGGCCGTCCTCATCGCGGAGGAGCGTGGCTGGATCTGAGGCGGATCGTCAGTCGTCCACCGGAACGATGATGCGTCCCGCGAGGGCCGCTTCGCGGTACATCCGCACCGAGACGACCGTCAGCCAGGCCCACGCGAGCACGACGACGACCGTCAGCCCGATGGTGGCGACGGCCGAGCCTCCGGAGGCCGCGATCGCCACGAAGCCCAGGATCAGGAGGACTCCCACGGCCACGCTCACGGCGGCGGCGGATCCCGACGCGCCCGCACGCAGCCGTCGGGCCATCGCGAACGACCAGACGGCGAAGGCGATGAAGCCGAGGCCACCCGCCAGCAGGTGCAGCATCCCGTGCACGCTGAAGCCCGCCCCGGCGGCGTCGGGGAGGGCGATCCCCGCCGCGATCAGCAGGATCCCGTAGAGCAGCAGGAAGAGCCAGGCGCGGCGACCCGTTCCGCTCCGGAGGTGACGACGGTACCCGATCGCCGCCGCCGCCGTCATCAGGCCGGTCAGGATGAAGACCACGACGTGTACCCAGCCGGCCACTCCGAGGGAGAGCAGGCTCCAGCTGTCGGTCGCGAAGGAGAATCCCGGCGTCACGAGGCCCTGAACGACGGAGCAGAGGACGTAGAAGGGTCCTGCCACGATGCCGTAGCCGAGGAGGGATTTGGTCACCCGGGCCTCGGGGGTGCAGTCGATACGGGAGGCGGACGACTCGCCCGGCACGGTGCGCGACATGATCATCCAATCTGAACTGAACCGTTTAGTTTCAATCAGGATAGGCTGGCCGGGACGGGCGGGTCAAGGGAGGATCGGATGCGCGAACGCAAGACGGCGGAGATCATGGCGGCGGCGCGCGAGCTGTTCCTCCGCGACGGGTACGCGGGCACCACCATCGACGCCATCGCCTCCTCCGCGGGTGTCTCCAAGGCGACCGTCTACAGCAACTTCGCCGACAAGGACGCCCTGTTCGTCGAACTGCTCGACGTCGTCACCGCCGAGGCCGGCGACATCCTGCGCTCGGCGACCGCGGGTCTGGAGGGTGACGGACCTCTGCGCGACCGCTTCGTCGCCGTCGCCCGCACCCTCGTGCGAGGAGTGCTCCGGCCGGAGGTCGTCAGCCTCCGCCGCCTCGCCATCTCCCAGGCCGTGCGGTTCCCGGAGGCGTCCGCGCGGTACTGGCGCGCCGGGCCGGGTGCCACCATCGACCTGCTCGCCGACCGCTTCGGTGCACTGGCCCACGCGGGCGCCCTCGTCGTCGACGACGCGACGGAGGCGGCGGCGCAGTTCGCCTACGTGCTCGTGGGTCCCCTGCAGGACCGCGCCCTTCTCGACCCCGGCCAGGCCGTCCCGGACGGGGAGGTCGAGGCGCACCTCCAGGCGACGGTCGACGCGTTCCTCCGTGCGCACGCCCATCCCCACCCATGACATTCCTCACCCTCGGCTCCTGACACCCGCACTGCGTCCGCGCATCGGCACCGCGGCACGCTGAGAGGGTGAATCAGACACCTGCCATCCGCCTCGACGGCCTGCGCAAGTCCTTCGGCCCGCTCACCGCCGTCGACGGCGTCGACCTCACCATCCGCCCCGGCGAGGTGGTCGCCCTGCTCGGCCCGAACGGGGCCGGCAAGTCCACGACCATCGACCTCGCCCTCGGCCTCGCGCGCCCCAGCGCAGGCACCGCAGAGCTGTTCGGCGCCGAACCGATCCGCGCCATCCGCGACGGGCGCGTCGGCGCCATGCTGCAGGGCGGGGCACTGCTGCCCACCCTGACCGTCGGCGAGTGCGTCGCGCTCGTCGCCGCCGCACATCGGCATCCCCTCAGCGTCGCCGAGGCCCTCGAGCGCGCCCGCTGCACCGAGATCGCGAAGCAGCGGGTCGCCAAGCTGTCCGGCGGCCAGATGCAGCGGGCACGGTTCGCCGTCGCCGTCGTCTCCGACCCGGACCTCCTCTTCCTCGACGAGCCGACGGCCGCGATGGACGTGGAGGCGCGGCGCACCTTCTGGCAGTCGATGCGGGAGTTCACGGAGGAGGGCCGCACGGTCGTCTTCGCCACCCACTACCTCGACGAAGCGGATACCTACGCCGACCGCATCGTGATGCTCGCCCGTGGCCGGGTCGTCGCCGACGGGACGCCCGCCGAGGTCAAGGCGGTGGTGTCCGGCCGCCGCATCCGGGCGAACGTCGGCTTCGCCTGGAGTCCTGCCGCCGAGGCCGCGCTCGCCGCGCTCCCCGGCGTGCGCAGCGTCGAGCACCGCGCGGGAAGCGTCGCCCTCGTGAGCGACGACTCCGACGCCACCCTCCGCGCGCTGCTCGCGGCGCACGACGACATCCACGACATCGAAGTGACCGCGCACACGATGGACGAGGCCTTCCTCGCCCTCACCGAGGCGCGCGAGACGGAAGGAGCGACGCGATGAGCATCGCCTACCTGGGGCGCGAGTCGCTCCGCCAGCTGAAGAACATGCGCTCGATGGTGTTCACCCTCGCTGTTCCGCTCGTCATGCTGATCGCGTTCGGCGGCACGTTCGGAGGCCGCGGCCAGGTGGACGCGGTGACGCATCTGCCGTGGATCGTCGTCACCACCATCCAGGTGGCGGCCTACGGCGGCATGATGGCGGCCCTCTCGCAGGCGTTCGGGATCGTCACCGAGCGGTCGATCGGCTGGAACCGCCAGCTCCGGGTCACCCCGCTCTCCGGCACCGGCTATCTCGTGTCCAAGCTGGTCGCCGCCCTGGCGCTCGCCTTGGTCAGCGTGGTGGTCATCATCGGCGTGTCCCTGGCGCTCTACCACCCGACGCTCTCGGCGGGCAGCTGGATGCTCGCCGCGCTCGGGATCTGGTGCGGCGTCATCCCGTTCGCATTGCTCGGCATCCTGATCGGCCAGTTCGCGAAGCCCGAGTTCGCCCAGCCGCTCTTCATGGCGGTCTTCATGGGGATGGCCGTGCTCGGCGGCCTGTGGATCCCGCTGCAGATCTTCCCCGCGTGGGTCGCGAACGTCGCGCAGGCCGTGCCGTCGTACTGGCTCAACCGGGTCGGACAGCTCGGCGCCCTGCAGAGCGGCGACGCGCTCACGCCCGCGCTGGTGCTCACCGCCTGGACCGTCGCTCTCGGCGCACTCATCGTCTGGCGCTACCGTCGCGACGCGGCGCGCGGCTGACCGACGCGCTGATTAGGGTAGGGACGTGCTCAGCAACGAGGTCGACGTGCGGCGGCCGGCCGGCTTCGGCAGCCGGCTGACGCACAAGGCGGCACTGCGGTGGTACCCGGGCGCCGTGATCGGCCTGGTGTACCAGGTGTCGGTCGTGTACGGGCTCTGGTCCTCCGACGGCTCGATCGCGTCGAAGACCGTCGCCACCCTCCTCCTCGTCCTCGTCTACGCGGGCTTCCTCGCCCTCCCGCCCCTGCTGTGGTGGGAACCCGAGCGCACCCGGTTCGTCGCGATCGCCGCATACTTCGCGCTGACCCTGCTGCTCGTCCCATTCCTCGGCATCATCACCTGCTGGACGTGGGTCTACGTCGCCTGCGTCATCGGGATGGTCATCGCGCGCCCGGTGCTCCCCACTGTGCTGATCGTGGGGCTCGGCGTCACCCAGCTCGTGGTCTTCCTGATCGCGGGCGGCTTCGACGACTACTGGTACATCGCCCTCGTCACCGTCTCCATCGGCATAATGATGAGCGCGTTCGCCCGCCAGATCGATGCGCTGCGCCGTCTGCGCGCCGCCCAGGGCGAGATCGCCCGGTTGGCCGTCATCGAGGAACGGTCCCGTTTCTCCCGGGACATGCACGACGTGCTCGGCCACTCGCTGACGGTCGTGACCGTCAAATCGGAGCTCGCCCGTCGGCTCGTCGCGGTGGACCCGGCGCGCGCGGAAGCGGAGCTGGCGGACATCGAGCGCCTCACCCGGTCGGCCCTCGCCGACCTCCGCGCGGCCGTCGCCGGCTACCGCGAGATGAGCATCTCGACCGAGCTCGCCGCCGTGCAGGCGAGCCTCGCGGCCGCCGACATCACCGCCCATCTGCCGCGCAGCGGGGAGGAGGTGGCGCCCGACCTCCGCGAGCTCTTCGGCTGGGTGCTGCGCGAGGGTGTGACCAACGTCATCCGGCATTCCGGCTCCCGCAACTGCTGGGTCACCGTCGGACCCGAGACGCTCACCATCGAGGACGACGGTCAGGGCCCCGCGCCCGTCGGATCGACGACCGCGGCCGCCGAGGTTCGCGGCTCCGGTCTCGCCGGTCTGTCCGAGCGCGCGCGCGACGCCGGCGCCGTTGTCGAGGTCTCCGCGGGCGCCCGCGGGGGCACCCTGCTGACCGTCCGGAGGACCGCATGACCATCCGCCTGCTGCTCGCCGACGACCAGGCGCTCGTGCGCGGTGCGCTCGCCGCGCTGCTCGATCTCGAGCCCGACCTCGACGTCGTCGCTCAGATCGGGCGCGGCGACGAGGTCGTCGAAGCCGCGCGCGCCTCCGCGGCCGACGTCGCTCTGCTCGATGTCGAGATGCCCGGCCTCGACGGCATCCAGGCCGCGGCGGCGCTCCGCGCAGAGCTCCCGCGCTGCCGGTCGCTCATCGTGACGACCTTCGGGCGGCCCGGATATCTGCGACGGGCGATGGAGGCGGGCGCGTCCGGGTTCATCGTCAAGGACACGCCGTCCGGTCAGCTCGCCGACGCGGTGCGCCGGGTCGCGTCGGGGCTGCGCGTGGTGGACCCCACGCTCGCCGCCGAGTCGCTCGCCTCCGGGGTCTCGCCGCTGACCGCACGCGAAGCGGAGGTGCTGGCGCTCGCGGGCGATGGCGGGACGATCGCGGACATCGCCCGCCGACTGCACCTCAGCGAGGGAACGGTGCGGAACCACCTGTCGAGCGCGATCGGCAAGACCGCGGCGCGCAACCGTTCGGACGCCGTGCTGATCGCCACACGGCAGGGCTGGCTGTAGCCGGTCGGCCGGCCACGGAAGCCCGGCCCTCGCTACGCCGTCGGCGCGGCCAGGGTCAGCCATTCCTCGTCGCGCACATACCCGAGAGCGGTGTTCGCGGCGAGGATCGCTGCGTTCTCGGCAGACCCTCCCGTGCGGAAGCGGCGCACCCCGTCCGCGTCGAGCGCGAGGAGCGAGGCGGCCTTCACGGCGACGCCGATGCCACGCCGGCGCCATTCCGCATGGACGACGGTGAAGTCCGTCTCCGCCGTCTCGCCGTTGAGGTCGACGACGGTCATCGCGACGAGGTCGCCGTCCGGTGCGACCGCGCCGAACGCGCGCCGCGCGGGGCCCGGTGTCGCGGTCGTGCGGTCCAGCGGGGCGTGACGGGTCGCGACCCCTCCCGGATAGTCCGCTCCGGTCGCCGCGTCGAGGGCCAGCATCGCATCGACGTCGGCCGACGTGAGCTCATGGAGTGCGACGTGTTCGCGTGCGTGCGCGATCAGCGCGCCGAGCCGATCCCGATCGAGACGATCGTGGTCGAGACCGGCGCCGAACGAGCGCGCGACGACGATCCACCCGGCCGCCTCCAGCTCCGCACGGCGGGGCTGGTCGGCTCGCACGATGGCGAGGCCGTCACGCACAGCGAGGAACCGGACCGGTCAGGCGCGCTTCGGCGTCTCGGTCTCTTCGTCCTCGTACCCGTCGCCGGAGTCCTCGGGCTCGTAGTCGGCCCACGCGGCGTACTGGTCGTCCTCGTGGTGTGAATGTCCGGTCAGCTCGCGCTCGAGAGCGTCGTAGTTGACAGTCGGGCTGAACGACTTCAACTCACGCGCGATCTTGGTGTGCTTTGCCTTCTGACGGCCGCGCCCCATGCGTGACCCCCTTTTGGTCCCAGCCCGGGGGCGAGGCTCCCGGGGATCCGAACAGAAACAATCAAAACTAGCATCGAGTTTAGCATGCGGGCCCCCATGGACCCCGAGTATGCGCACAGCCGGACATGATGGGATGACACCGTGACCACGACCAGGACCGAGACCCAGGTGGTCGTCATCGGTGCGGGCCAAGCCGGGCTCGCGGTCGCCTACTATCTGCGACGTTTCGAGCTTACTCCTGGCGAGGATTTCGTCCTCTTCGACCGGGGTCCGGTGACCGGAGGCGCGTGGCAGCACCGGTGGGATGCGCTCAAGCTGGGCAGTGCCCATCACGTCAATGATCTGCCGGGGATGGCCGAGGTCGGGCTCAGTTTCGAGACCGCCGACCGGTCCCTCCCGGCGAAGGACATCGTCGCCGGTTACTACCGCCGCTACGAGGACCACTTCGGGCTGCAGGTCCAGCGCCCGATCGCCGTGTCCAGCGTCTTCGACCGCGGCGCCGATCTCGTCGTGCGTCATTCCGCCGGGGAGACCGCCACCCGGGTCGTGGTGAACGCGTCCGGGACCTGGGGAGCGCCGTTCGTGCCGTGGTACCCGGGCATGAACACATTCTCCGGGCGGCATGTGCACACGTCGAACTACGTCTCGGCCGCCGAGTTCGCCGGCCAGTCGGTCGTCGTGGTCGGCGGCGGGACGAGCGCGATCGGCTTCCTGCTCGAACTGGAGGGCGTCGCCGCCGAACTCGCATGGGCGACCCGCCGTCCGGTCGACTTCCGCGACGAGTCCGAGCTCACCATCGAGGGTGGCGTCGCGGCGGTCCAGCAGCAGGATGCGGCGGCGCGGGCGGGCGCGGCCCTGCCGAGCATTGTCAGCGGGACCGGCGTTCCGCGCACGCGCCGCATCGCGGCCGGGATCGAACGCGGTGTGCTCGTCGAGCGCCCGATGTTCGCCGCCGTCGAGCCCGATGGCGTGCGCTGGAGCGACGGCTCGTTCACCCGGGCCGACGCGATCGTCTGGGCGACCGGCTTCCGCCCCGAGCTCCGCCACCTCGCGCCGCTCAAGCTGCGCGAGAAGGAGGGGGGACTGACGGTCGCCTCCGGAGCGTCCTGGCAGGACGGCCGCATCTTCCTGGCCGGGTACGGACCGCAGGCGAGCACCATCGGCGCGAACCGCGCAGGCCGCGTCATCGCCCGCCAGATCATGGCCCAGCTCTAACTCTCCCCCTTCCCCCTCGCCCGCAGCTCCTCGGGCCTTCGAAGTTCACGTCGTTGCTCCCATTTCGCGGGAATGAGCGCAACGACGTGAACCTCGGCGGTCGAGAACGACGGAAGGGCCCGGCGCGGAGTGCGCGCCGGGCCCTTCCGAGGGGGTGTGCTCTACGGCACGTCGATGTCGCGCGGCTCGCCGGCGAAGCGCACGCCGCGCACGTGGGTGTTCGCGGCGGCGGCCCCGGGAGCCACATCGAAGCGGCCGGCGGGCGCGTCCGCGCTCAGGCCCAGACGAGCGCTCAGCACGGCGACGGCCGCGGCCGCCGACCATGCCTGCGGGCGGCAGGCGGCCGGGTAGGGGATGGGCGCGGCGGTCTCGGCCGCACTGTCGCCGGAGTGCAGCTCGGGCATCCGGTAGCCGAAGCCGTCCGCGGCGGCGAGCAGGCCGTCCGAGAGCTGCTCCGCCTCGTCGGCGAAGCCCTCGCGCGCCAGGCCGGTGATGACGATGGCCGTGTCGTGTGCCCACACGCTGCCGCCGTGGTAGCTGAGCGGCCAGTAGCCGCCCGCCGCACTCGACATGGTGCGCAGGCCGTAGCCGGAGGAGAGCTCCGACGACGCGAGCCGGCGGGCGATCAGCTCGGCCTGGCCGGGCTGGAGGATCCCGGTGCCGAGCAGGTGCCCGATGTTGCTGGTCACCGTGTCGACCGCACGCTTGGAGGCGTCCAGGGCGATCGCCGGGTAGGCGCCGGCCGGGTCGTCGATCCAGAACGACTCGGCGAAGCGCGCCTTGAGCGCAGCCGCCCAGTCGCGCCACTCCGCCGCGCCCTCGCGTCCGAAGGCCTCCAGCAGGGCGGCGCCGCCGATCGCGGCCTCGTAGGCGTATCCCTGCACCTCGCACAGCGCGATCGGGCCGTCGGCGAGGGTGCCGTCGTTCCACTGGATCGAGTCGCCGGAGTCCTTCCAGCCCTGGTTCGCGAGCCCGTGACCGGTGGTGTCGCGGTACTCCAGGAAGCCGTCGCCGTCGCTGTCGCCGTGATCGCGCATCCAGAGGAGGGCGGCCTCCAGCGCGGGCAGGAGGGCCTCGACCTCGTCGGCCGGCAGGCCCCAGCGCCACGCGTCGTGCAGCAGCCCGATCCAGAGGGCGGTCGCGTCGACGGTGCCGAAGTAGAGCGGAGGCAGCACGACGCCCTCGCCCGGGATGGTGAGCGCCGACGGGCGCAGCTCGTGCATGATCTTGCCGGGCTGCTCGGCGGTCTCGCCCACCGTCTCCGTGCCCTGCAGCGAGGCGAGCACGCGGAGGGTGGAGCCGGCGATGTCGGTGCCCAGGGGGAGCAGCATCCGCGCCGCCCAGATCGAGTCGCGGCCGAAGAGCGTGAAGAACCACGGGGCGCCCGCGGCGAGGAAGACGTCGTCGGGGCGCGCGGTGGTGGTCATGCGCAGCGACTGCAGGTCGGCCAGCGCGCGGTCCAGCCACGAGGCCAGGCGCGAATCTCCCGTGGACGCGGTGAAGGCCGCCCACTCCGCGGACGGTCCGGCCCCGGCGACCACGGCGGTCGGGTCGTCGACGGCGATCTCCCACGCGACGGAGACGGCGCTGTGCGCGGCGATCTCGACGTCCCACGCGAGCGTCGCTGCGGTGCCCTCGGCCGAGACCTGCGCCCCGTCGGCGGACAGCACGGCGGTGACCGGTCCGGACGTGTACGTGACGGTGGAGCCCTCCACGGTCGCCAGGACCGGGTGCTCGGCGCCCGTGAGCCCGGCCTTCACGACCTGCATCGGGCTGAAGTCTCCGCGGGCGGCGACGGAGACCGTCGTCGCGATCGGCTCGCGCAACGCGTTGCGGACCACGATGGTCTCGCGCAGCACCCCGGCACGCACCTCACGGGTGCGCTCGACCCGGACGCGCGGGTCCGCGGTGGAGTCGTCGAGCCCGCGGGCGAGGGAGGTGAAGACCGCGGTGGCCGCGTCGGGACCGGCGGTCGCGATGTGCTCGAGGCTCGAGGCGGAGACCGTGAGGCCGACGCGGTCGAGCACGCGCAGATCGGAGTGGAAGAACCCGTGGATGCCGGCGCCGTCGATGTCGCCGTCGGCGGTCGACCACGCCTGGCTGGGCGCGGTCAGGACCACGACGCTGTCGTGCAGCAGGGGTTGGAGCGGGTGGGTCATCGTGGCTGTCGCGCCTCCTCGATAGGGCGTGTGAGTGTGGTTCGGTGGGAAGGATCGGGGGATCGGTGGGGCAGGACGCGAGGGTTCAGCCGCGACTCCGCGACGGTCGTCCCGTCGCGGTGCAGTCGCCAGGCGGAGGCGTCCTCGCGCTCGGCGATCACGTCGACGAGGTCACGGCCGCGGTAGACGAGGCCGACGCCCTCCTCGAGCGCGTAGCCGTCGCCGAGGGTGCCGTCGGCGATCGCCGCGAGGTGCGCGGGCCGCCGGTTCGGGTCGGAGTCCCAGTGCACGCCGAGCGAGCCGGCAAGCAGCCCGAGACCGTCCGGGACCGCGCTGATCCCGGGGCCGTACGAGGCGGTGGTGCCGCCCTCGTGCCAGCACAGCGCACCGGCGGAGCCGCCGGCCAGGACGACGCCGGCCTCCCACGCCTCGGTGAGCAGCCGGTCGAGGCCGTGGGCGCGCCAGACCGCGAGCAGGTTGACGAGGCTCCCGCCGCTCACCCACACGACGTCCTGGCGCAGCAGGTGCTCGCGCAGGTCGGCGACGTTCGGATGCGGGAAGAACCGCACATGGCTGGCATCGACCCCGGCGGCGCGCGCGGCTTCGAGCTCGCCGCCTTCGACGTGCCGCTGGTCGCCGCCCGCCGTGTTGATGTGCGTGACGCGCGGTGCGCGTCCGCTCACCTCGGCGAGCTCGATCGCGTGGAGCAGGAGCGGGCCGTACACGGAGTCGGTCCACTCGCCGCCGTTCAGGCCGCCGCAGGTCGCGACGATGGTCGGGGCGGTGGCGGTCACTCCTTCACCGCGCCCTCGCTCGAGTTCATGATGCGCCGCTGGAAGATGAAGAACATCACGGCCACCGGGATGGTCATGAGGGCCGCAGCCGCGAGCTTGAGCGGGAACTGGTTGCCCTGGCTCAGCTGGCCGCTGGCGAGGCCGGCGACGCCCTTGGTGAGAGTGGTGAGGGCGGGATCCTGCGTCGAGACGATGAAGTGCGCGAGCTCGTTCCACGACCCCTGGAACGACAGGATCACGATGGTGATGAGCGCCGGCCGCGCCATCGGCAGCACGATCGACCAGAACACCCGGAAGGTGCTGGCGCCGTCGATCCGCGCCTGCTCCTCCACGCTGGCGGGGATCGACTCGAAGAAGTTCTTCATGATGAACACGCCGGCCGCGTCGGTCAGCAGCGGCAGGATCATGCCGGCGTAGGAGTCGTAGATGCCCAGCTGGTTGATCACGAGGAACTTCGGGATGAGCAGCACGACCATCGGCACCGACATCACGGCGACGAGGGCGGCGAAGATGACGCCGCGGCCGCGGAAGTGCAGGCGGGCGAGGGCGTAGCCGGCCAGGGAGTTGAAGAAGACGCGCCCGAGGGTCACGAAGATCGTCACGATCGCCGAGTTCGCGAACCAGGTGGGGAAGTCGGAGTTCAGGAAGAGCTTCGTGTACGCGGCCGTCGTCCACACCTGGGGGATCAGGGAGACCGGGTGGGCGGTGGCGTCCGCGTCCGTCTTGAACGAGGTCGCCAGCTGGATGAGGAACGGCAGGATGTAGACGACCGCCAGGACCACCAGGATGGCGTAGCTGACCGAGGTCGCGGCGATGGTGCCGTTGGAACGACGGCGCGGCGGCCGCGCGGGTGCGGTCGTGGCCGTGTTCTCGGCGCCGGACGGCGCTGCAGGCAGGGTCGCGGTCATCGCTTCGGCTCCTTCTCTGCCGCGGCGGCGACGCCGTCGGGCACCGCGGTGCTCGCCGTGACGGCGGGCTGGTAGAGGCGCATCCGCCGCTTGGACACCGCGCGCTCACGCAGCACCCAGCGCTGGAAGATCGTGAACAGGACGATGATGACGAACAGGATGAACGCGATCGCCGCGCCCTGTCCCCAGTTCTGATCGACGAACGAGGTCTTGTAGGACTGGTAGGCCGGCGTCAGCGTTGTCTTGCCCGGTGCACCCTTGGTGCCCGTGTAGATGGCGTCGAAGACCTGCCAGCAGCCGATGAGGCCGAGGGTGAGCACCGTGAAGAGGGTGGGGCGCAGCTGGGGGAGGGTGATGCGCCAGAAGCGCTGCCAGCCGTTGGCGCCGTCCATCATCGCGGCCTCGGTGATGTCGCCGCCGAGGTTCTGCAGGGCGGCGATGAAGAGCAGCATGAAGGTGCCGCTGGTGGTGAAGACGGCCATGATGATGTAGGCCGTCATGGCGACGGAGGGACCGCCCAGCCAGTCCCACCAGGAGACGCCGAGCAGGGTGTTCTGCGTGAGCGCGCTCGGGCCCTGCGTGACGCCGAAGACCCGCAGCAGGTTGTGGACGAGGCCGTCGGGGTCGTTGAACCAGTTCGGGCCGTTGATCCCGATCCAGGACAGCATCTGGTTGACGGCGCCGGTGGTGCTGAAGAGGAAGAGCCACAGCACGGTGATGGCCACCGAGCTGGTCACGGAGGGGAAGTAGAACGCGGTGCGGAAGAAGCCGCGCCCGCGCAGCACCGCCCGGTTGACGAGGACCGCGAGGCCGAGGGCGACGGCGGTCTGGATCGGCACGACGAGGACGACGTACCAGGCGTTGTTCTTGAGGGAGATGCCGAAGTCCTGCTCGGCCAGCCCGCCGCCGGCGAGGATGGAGCTGTAGTTCTTGAGGCCGATGAAGTTGACGTCGGAGGAGAAGGGGCTGCCACGGCCGCCCCAGTCCGAGAAACTCACCCACAGTGCCATGAGCACCGGGACGACGAGGAACACGCCGAGCAGAATGATGACCGGGGCGGTGAACAACCACCCCGAGGCGGCCTCGCCGCGCCGGATTCCGGAACGGCGAGACCGACTCGTGGTTTGCGACATGGGAGGGTTCGTTCCTACTTCAGCAGCGCTTCGAGGTTCTTCTGGGTCGCGTCGAGGATGGCCTTCGGGTCACCCGTGGCCAGCGACTCCAGCTTGCTGTTGAGGTCGGTGACGACGTCGGCCGAGCCCTTCGCGGTCGGGACGCCCTTGGCGTAGTCCGCGGCGGAGAGGAACGGGACGAGGGTCGGGTTGGCCTTCTTCCAGTCGGCGGCGGCCGACTTGATCGACGGCATCGGGCCGAAGGCCTCCGAGAAGGCGAGCTGGTCGTCCTTGCTGGTCAGCTGCTCGACGAGCTTGAGCGCGGCGGCCTGGTTGGGGCTGTCCGCGGCGATGCCCCAGCAGTTGGTGAACTGCAGCGTGCCCTGGCCGGCCGGGCCGGCGGGGAGCTCGGCGACGGTGTACTTGATGCCCGGGTAGTCGGACTTCATCGCGCCGGTGATCCAGTTGCCCTCGATGGTCATCGCGGCCAGGCCCTTGCCGAACGCCTCGCCGCCCCAGCCCGCGCCGACGTCCTTGGCGTACTTCAGCTCGCCGCCGTTGAGGAGCGTCTTGACGTAGTCGAGCGCCTTCACGTTGGCGTCGCTGTTCGCGGTGGCCTTGGTGGAGTCGTCGTTCATGAGGTTGCCGCCGGCCTGGACCATGAAGGAGCCGATGCGGGCGTACTCACCGGAGATGCCGAGGCCGACGTGGTCGGCGGTGGTCAGCTTCTTGCTGACCGACTCGAGCTGGTCCCAGGTCTTCGGGATGTCGGCGTCGGTCAGACCGGCCGCGCTCCACATGTCGTTGTTGATGATGAGCTGCAGGGTCGAGAAGTCCTTCGGCGCGCAGTAGAACTTGCCGTCGTAGGTGAAGGACTTGACCAGGCTCGGGTAGAAGTCGTCCTTGTTGCTCAGCTGGTCGCCGTAGGCGAGGAGCGAGCCGTTGGACGCGTAGCCGGCGAGGGCGTCGGTCGACAGGTAGAACACGTCGGCCGGCTTCTTCGCCGCGAAGCCCTGCGAGAGCTGCTGGTTGAGGTCGGTGGCCGCGACGACGGAGGCCTTGGTGCCCGAGCTCTTCGACCAGTCGGCGACGGCCGACTTGACGGCGGTGGTCTCCGCGTCGCCCGACGAGCCGATCATGACCGTGAGGGCCTTGTCGGACGACGTGAGCTTGCCCGAGTCGGTGCTGCTGCTGCCGCTGAAGCCGGAGCCGCAGGCCGACAGCGCCAGGGCGGTCGCGACGGCGACGGCGCCGCTCGCGATCCACCTGTTGGTGTTCTTGCGCATGTGTTTCTCTCCTTGGTGTGTGCGTGTCCAACGGGTGGACACGCTGAGGGTGGGGTCGGGAAAGTGTGGACGGGTCAGGTCGGCGGGGAGGCTGTGGTGCGCGCCGGGCGCGGTGTCTCCGCGCCGCCGACAGTAGACCAGCGAACCTGCGAGGAGGCCGCCGGGGAGCGACGGTCCAGGGGAGGGACGCTGCGCATCGGTGCGGGCATCCGACCTCCTCTGGTCCGTCGTGCGATCAGTTCTCGTTCGCCCATCGTCTTGAACGATCAATCGTCTTGAACGATCAATCGTCTTGAACGATCAAATCGCAACGTGCTAGCGTCGCATTTGAACGATCAAATGGGAATGCAGTCACCATAACCATGGCCCTCCCGGCCTGTCAAGCAGGCAGACGGTAGGGTCTAGGTCAGTCCGCACCGAGCCGAGAGGAGTCCGCCATGGGTGCACAGCCCACCGTCAGTGATGTCGCCGACGCCGCCGGCGTCTCCCGGCAGACGGTCTCCAACGTGCTCAACGCCCCCGAGCTGGTGCGCCCGGCGACCCGCGAGCGCGTGCAGGACGCGATCGTGCGCCTCGGCTACCGCCCGCACGCCTCCGCCCGCCGGTTGCGCACGCAGAAGAGCTCCACGATCGGCATCCGGCTCGATCCGATCACCCGGGACGGCATCTCGGGAAGCATCCTCGACCGCTTCCTGCACGCCCTCACCGAGCAGGCCGACCGACAGGGCCTGCGCGTCCTGCTCTTCACCGCGGACGACCCGGACGACGAGATCGCGCAGTTCCAGCGCCTGTCCGACGCGGCGGACGTGGACGGCTTCGTGCTCACGTCCACCTTCCACGGCGACCCCCGGACGGAGTGGCTGATCGAGCACGGCCAGTCGTTCGTGACCTTCGGCCGCCCGTGGGGGATCGACGACATGACCGACCCCGAGCACCTCTGGGTCGACGTCGACGGACGCTCGGGCCTCCGTGACGCCACCGCTCATCTGCTGGCGCAGGGTGCGCGACGCATTGGCTTCCTCGGCTGGCCCAGCGGATCCGGGACCGGCGACGACCGCCGAGAGGGCTGGCTGGAGGCCATGCGGGCGGTGGGCGCCGTCCCCGAGGCCGACCTCGCTGCCCTGCAGGCCACCGCCGAGGACGGTGTCACGTTCGGTGCCGAGGGCATGCGGCGGCTGGAGGCCACGGCCGGCCCCGAGGGCGTCGACGCGGTCGTCTGCACCTCCGACTCGCTCGCCCTCGGCGCGCTGACGGTGGTCGGCAGCCGGGTGCCGGTGATCGGCTACGACAACACCCCGGTCGCGGCCTCCCTCGGCTACTCGAGCGTCGAGCAGCCGCTCGATGCCGTCGCGGCGGGCGTGCTCGAACTGCTCACCGGCGCGCACGGCGGCCGGGTGCGTGCGGACGACGACCTCACCGATCCACGGCACCGACTGGTCGCCCCGCGGCTCGTCGTGCGCGACGGTCCCGCGATCTTCGCCCAGCGCTGAGGCGGACGAAACACCGGTGTAACGCGCGGCCGCGACAATGGAGGCATGTCTCCACAAGAGTCGTTGCAGGATGCGCCACAAGCGCACCGCCTCCCGATCACCGTGTCCATCACCCGCCGCGTCGACGGCAGCCGTCTGCCCGAAGTGACCCGTTGGGTCCAGTCCGGCGTGAATCTCGCGAACACGTACGAGGGCTTCCTCGGTTCGGGCTGGGTGCGCGCCCGCGCCGACTCCGACGAGTGGCACATGCTCTACCGCTTCGCGGACTCCGAGACGCTCGAGGCATGGGAGGGGTCGGACGACCGCGCGACCTGGCTGTACGACGGGCGCGAGCTCGTCGAGGTGTCGCGTGTGGAGCGCCGCACCGGCATCGAGGGCTGGTTCGACGCGCCGCAGCCGGGGCTGCCCGTCGCGCCGCCGCGATGGAAGCAGGCCGTCACGATCTGGCTCGGCTTCTTCCCGCTGTCGCTGTTGTTCACCTGGGCGACGGTCACCTTCGTGCCGGGCTGGCACGCGCTCTGGCCGCTGGCGACCGTGCTGATCAGCACGCTCTGCCTCACGCCGACCATGACGTATCTGCTGCTCCCGTTCGTCACGAGACTCCTGCAGCCGTGGCTGCGCCGATGATCCTCGGCGGCCCGGCACGGTGATCAGCAGGCTCTGACCGGATCCTTGCGACGTTTGGCGAGGAATCTCGCATATCGAACTTCTACAGCTTGTAGAATTTGAGCGTGCGGCACCCGCCGCACGAATGCGAAGCGGCGGAACGTCCGCTGCCGGAAGGACTCATCGTGACCGTTGCAACCGAAGCGCGACCCGCAACCTCCACCTGGGCGAACCGGTTGGTACGCCCCGTCGGCATCCTGGCCATCGTGGCCGGACTCGTCATGATCATCGCCGGCGGCGTCGTCTGGGGCGTGGTGAGCAGCCAGCTCCAGGATCAGAAGATCACCGTCAGCGAGGACGCCGCCGCGTTCGGCGGCCAGACGGTCGCGGGGCCGTTCACCGCGCTGGCGCAGGCCGACATCATCAACACCCACGCGGAGAAACTCTCGGGCGGCAAGACCTACGCCGAGCTCGAGCAGGACGATCCGCTGCGCCCGATGGTCATGAATGCATCGTTCCTGCGGGCCTCGCTGTTCACGTCGGTGGTCTCGTTCGGCGTGGCGGCCTTCGCCATGGGCGCCGGCCTGATCGTCGCACTGCTGGGCTGGGCCGTCTGGATGGTCGCTCCGAAGCGCCGGGGTGCGAGCCCCGCCGTCGCGGAGTAGGTGCCGGCGGGGGCGGTTCAGCGTCGATCCGAAAGACGCCGCCGCGTCACCCGCGACCGCTGGGCCGCCCTCAAGAGGGCGACCCGGGAGCGCCTCGCGGCCCGCACGGCGGGCTAGATCAGGGGCGGTGCGTCGACACACGCACCGCCCCTTCTGCGCGTCCGGGCCGGGTCCCCGTCCGACCCTGACCGGACCCTGAGCCGACCCTGATTCCGGGCCGAGGGGGTTGCGATGACCGCAACTCGCGATATATCGTGACTCTCGTCAACATCGCGATATATCGCGAGTCACCGAGGGTCCGGGCATCCGGCCCGGACCCTCCTCGGAATCAGCGCCGCACGGCAGCGGCGGAACAGGAGAGGTCAGGACGATGGCACAGGAGAAGTGGCTGATCCAGCCGGGCGAGAGCCGCACGATCGACGTGGAGCTGGTCCGCACGCTCAAGGTGGGCTTCATCGGCGGGCAGATCGACATCATCGGGCACGACGAGCCCGGCGCACGGATCGAGGTCCACACGGTCCAGGGGCGCGACCTCAAGGTCACCATCGACGGCGACCGGCTGGAGATCGATCACCCGCAGCTGCGCTGGGACAACTTCATCGAGGTGTTCAAGTCGATGCGCTCCAACGCGAAGGCCGACGTCAGCGTCCTCGTGCCCCGCGATGTCGCGCTCAAGTTCGGCGTCGTCTCGGCGACGGCCCTCATCTCGGGCCTGCGCAGCGACGCACGACTCAGCACCGTCTCCGGCGACGTCGTCGCCGACGGGCTGGTGGGGGACATCGAGCTGAACTCGGTCAGCGGCGAGCTCTCGGTGCGCGGCCACACCGGTCGCATCAACGCGCACACCGTGTCCGGCGATGTGACCGTCAGCGGTACCATCCCGAAGCTGTCGGTCGACGGCGTCTCGGGCGACGTGATGGCCGACATCTCCGGCACTCCGGACGAGATCGCCATCAACACGGTCTCGGGCGACTCGACGATCCGGATCCCGGAGGCGATCGGCGCCCGGTACCGCGCCAACACCGTCTCCGGACGCGTTCAGCTCGACAACGTCGTGGTCGTCGGTTCGGTCGGCAAGGGGTACAGCGGCACCACCGGCTCCCTCGACGGATCGTGGGTCGACATCAACGTGAACTCGGTCTCCGGAGCCGTCTCGGTGCTGCGCAGCACGCGCACCACCACGGAGGATGCGCGGCAGGGCGGCGAGGGGGCGTCGGCGTGACCCCCGTCTTCGCCCACGGCAGCCTCCGCCTCTACCTGCTGAGCCTGCTCGACGAGTCGCCGCGCCACGGGTACGAGCTGATCCAGGCGCTGTCCGACCGCTTCGGCGGCACCTACACCCCGAGCGCCGGCACCATCTACCCGCGGCTGGCCAAGCTCGAGGAGGAGGGCCTGGTCACCAAGCAGGCCGACGGCCGCAAGACGGTCTACGCGATCACCGACGCGGGACGTCGCGAACTCGCCGAGCGCGAGCACGAGCTCGGCGCGATCGAGGACGAGGTGACCGACTCCGTGCGCCGCCTCGCCGACGAGGTGCGCGCCGGGGTGGACGATGCGATGCGCACCCTCCGTGCCGAACTCGCCTCGGCCGCCCGGGAGAACCGGCGCGACGCGACCCGGGTCGATCCGCGTCGGGAGGCGCGCGATGCGGCCCGCGAGGCGTCGCGCGACGCGCGGTCCGCCGCCTCCGCCGCGATCCGCGACGCCGATGTGGCGATCAACGACTTCCGCCAGCAGGTGCGCACCGAGCTGCGGCTGCAGGCCTCGCGCGGCACCCTCCCGGACGGGGCGGTGACGCTGCTGAAGGACGAACTCGTGCGTGTGCGCCGTGCCGTCCTGGAGGCGCTCGGCCGGCGCTGACGGGAGGGTCGATGTCGTCGTTGCGCTTCTATCTGCGCTCGGTGCCGCCGGCGGGTCGGACGGTGGGAGCGGAATGCACAGCAACTCCCGGCGAACGTTCTGAGAGATCTCAGAGAGAGCGGCCGACCCCCGTTCCGCCGCGTCCTACCGCGGATCCGGCGGTGTGGGAGGGCCGAGGCACGAGCCTTGCGGAATCGCAACAGCCCACCCCCTCGACGCGCCGACTTGACAGGGTATTGGCAGCGAGTAGTCTCATCCCTCGTGACAAATGAGGGGAGATCCCCGAAGCGCTGGTTGATCGGCGACCCGCTTCCGAGCGAAAAGCTCGAAGGACAGCTGCTCCCGAAGCACCTCGCCCTACCCATCTTCGCCTCCGACGCGCTGTCGAGCGTGGCCTATGCGCCGCAGGAGCTCCTGATGATCCTGCTGCTCGGCGGGCTCTCGTTCCTCACCTTCGCCCCGTGGGTCGCCGCGGCCGTGGTCGTTCTTCTCGTCACCGTCGTCCTCAGCTACCGCCAGCTCGTCAAGGCGTACCCCTCGGGAGGCGGCGACTACGAGGTCGCCCACAAGAACCTCGGCGAGAAGGCCGGGCTCATCGTGGCGTCGGCGCTCCTGGTGGACTACGTGCTCACCGTGGCCGTGTCGGTCGCCTCCGGCGTCGACAACGTGATCTCCGCCCTCCCGTTCCTGGCTCCCTGGCGGGTGGAGCTGGCCGTGGTCTGCGTCGTGCTCATCGCCGCCGTCAACCTCCGCGGGGTCCGCGAGTCGAGCAAGGCCTTCGCGCTGCCGACCTACATCTTCATCGGCAGCGTCTTCCTGATGATCGTGACCGCGCTGATCCGCACCGTGTTCGGCAACGCCCCGGTCGCGGAGTCCGCCGGCTACCAGGTGCACGCCGGCAGCCTCACCCAGGCGGCGATGGTCCTGCTGCTGCTGCGCGCCTTCTCCTCCGGCTGCTCCGCTCTGACCGGGGTCGAGGCGGTCGCCAACGGCGTCCCCGCCTTCCGCACCCCGAAGATCCGCAACGCCCGCGTGACGCTCGGGCTCATGGGCGGCATCGCGATCGTGCTGTTCGCCGGACTGACCGCGACCGCGCTGATCAGCGGCGTGCACTACGCCGAGAATCCGTGCGACCTCCAGGGCTGGGCGCAGTGCGCGACCTCCCCGCAGCGCAGCCTCATCGCCCAGATCGCCTCCGCGACGTTCGGCAACAACACGTTCTTCTTCTTCCTCATCCAGGCCGCCACCGCGATCGTCCTGCTGCTCGCGGCGAACACCGCCTTCAACGGCTTCCCGCTGCTCGGATCGGTGCTCGCCCGCGACTCCTACGCCCCCAAGGCGCTCAACACCCGCGGCGACCGCCTCGTCTACTCCAACGGCATGATCGTCCTGGCACTGGCCGCGACCGCCCTGCTGCTCGTCTACCAGGCGAACCTGACCCAGCTCATCCAGCTCTACATCATCGGCGTCTTCGTCTCGTTCACCCTCGGCCAGTCCGGGATGGTGAAGCACTGGATCACGCTGCTGCGCGAGGGCGGCCAGACCGGTCGCGAGCGCAGCAGCATCATCCGGTCCCTGTGCATCAACGCCTTCGGCGCCTGCCTGACCGCGATCGTGCTCATCGTCGTCACGATCACGAAGTTCACCCACGGCGCCTACCTCGTCTTCATCTTCATGCCGATCCTGTGGTTCCTCATGCTCGGCGTGAACCGGTACTACCGGGACGTCGAGAAGGAGATCGAGGTCGACCCGATCACGACGTTCGGCTCGGTCGGCGACCACGCGATCGTGCTGGTCGGCAAGATGCAGAAGCCGGCGCTCAAGGCGCTCGACTACGCCATCGCGGCTCGCCACGACTCGATCGAGGCGATCCACGTCTCCATCGAGGAGGAGGCGACCGAGGAGCTGCAGAAGCAGTGGATCGAGCAGAACATCCATGTGCCGCTGACCATCATCGAGTCGCCGTATCGCGAGTTCGGCGTGCCGCTGGTGAAGTACCTCAAGCACCGGCGTGAGGAACACGGCTCCGAAGTGACGACCGTCTACCTGCCGCAGTACATCGTCGGCCATTGGTGGGAGGGCATCCTGCACAACCATCGGGCACGGCGGCTCGCCAAGATGCTGATGCTGTGCCACGGCGTCACCGTCGCTCTCGTGCCTTGGCTGCTCGACTCCTCGTCGCTCATCTACGGTCGACGTTCGCGCCCGCTGCCCGGCCAGGATCGTCGCGGAGAGCCCGTGCGCGCGATCGCCCGGCGACCGCTGGTGCCCGCGTCGAAGCCGCACGCCCGCATCCACATCCACTCCACGCCGCTCGCCGTCGGACAGCCGGACTCCGTGCCGGAGGCTCCCACGGTCGCCACGGCTCCGGAGGCGCCCGCCGCGCCGGCCGGAGAGGCCCCGGCCGCCCCGAAGGAACCGGCGCCCACCAAGCGCTGAGCCCGTCGCGCTCTGTACACTGTGTCGGTCCCGGTCTGAGAACTCGGACGTCGTGTCGAGGCGATCCGCGCGGATGACGCGTAGGGTCGCAAGAGGGCCTGACGCCATTCATCGCAGAAGAGGAGTGCCATGAGCTACGCCGTGACCAATCCCGCCACCGGCGAGACCGTGAAGACCTTCGAGCCCATCGGCGACGCCGAGCTCGAGGCCGCCATCACCGCCGCCAGCGACGCCTACCGCGGCTGGTCGAAGTCGTCCACCGTCGAGGAGCGCGCCGCCCTCGTCCGCCGCGTCGGCGAACTGCATGTCGAGCGCCGCCAGGAGCTGGCCGACATCATCGTCCGCGAGATGGGCAAGCCGGTCGAGCAGGCGCTCGGCGAGGTCGACTTCGCCGGAGCGATCTACGAGTACTACGCCGACCACGCCTCCGAGTTCCTGCAGGACGAGCCGATCGCACTGCTCGACGGCGAGGGATCCGCGGTCGTGCGCCGGTCGGCGCTCGGCGTGCTGCTCGGCATCATGCCGTGGAACTTCCCGTACTACCAGGTGGCCCGCTTCGCCGGCCCGAACCTGGTGATCGGCAACACCATCCTGCTCAAGCACGCCGAGCAGTGCCCGGAGTCGGCCGCGGCGATCGAGAAGATCTTCCTCGACGCGGGCTTCCCCGTCGGCGCGTACGTGAACATCTACGCAGGCCACGACCAGATCGAGAAGGTCATCGCCGACCGCCGCGTGCAGGGCGTCTCCCTCACCGGGTCGGAGCGCGCCGGAGCCGCCGTCGCCGAGATCGCCGGCCGCAACCTGAAGAAGGTCGTGCTGGAGCTCGGCGGCTCGGACCCCTTCATCCTGCTCTCGACCGACGACCTCGACGCCACGGTGCAGAATGCCGTCGACGCCCGTCTCGACAACAGCGGGCAGTCGTGCAACGCGGCCAAGCGGTTCGTGATCGCGGACGACCTGTACGAGTCGTTCCTGGAGAAGTTCACCGCCAAGCTCGCCGAGGTGGAGGCCACGGACCCCACCAGCGAGGATTCGGCCCTCGGGCCGCTCTCGTCTCTTCGTGCGGCCGAGAACCTCGAGGACCAGGTGAAGCGCGCGGTCGAGCACGGCGCCACCCTGGTGCGCGGCGGCGGTCGCGACGGCGCCTTCTTCCAGACCACGGTGCTCACCGACGTCACACCGGAGAACCCGGCCTCGCAGGAGGAGTTCTTCGGCCCGGTCGCACAGGTGTTCCGCGCGAAGGACGAGGCGGACGCGGTCCGCATCGCCAACGACACTCCGTTCGGCCTCGGCTCCTACCTGTTCACCACCGATGAGGAGCAGGCGCACCGCGTCGCCGACCAGATCGAGGCCGGCATGGTCTTCGTCAACCTGGTCCTCGCCGACGGCGCCGAGCTGCCCTTCGGCGGCGTCAAGCGCTCCGGCTCGGGCCGCGAGCTCGGCCGCTTCGGCGCCGACGAGTTCGTCAACAAGAAGCTCATCCGCATCGGCTGATCCGTCAGACGGCAGCAGAAGGCCCCGCGCACGCAATCGTGCGCGGGGCCTTCCGCGTCTCCGTCGGGCATCCGTCGGGCATTCGTCGGCATTCGCCCGCTGCTCGCCACCGTGTCTAATCAGGCCCCTCGGATTCGACACCACGTCGACCGCGAAAGTCTCCGCTCCTCCGTACCGTGGCTTCCACACAAGTGCTTGAGGAGGAGCCGTGGCCCTGACGTTGGATCGGACGGAAGCGAACCCGCTGGATGAGGCGATCGCCCAATTGGACAGCGCGATCGCGACGCTCGGCTACGACCGGGGGATCCGCGACATGCTCGCCACCCCGCGCCGCGAGATGACGGTCGCCGTGCCCCTGCGGGCGGACGACGGCACGGTGACGGTGTTCACCGGTCACCGGGTGCAGCACAACTTCTCGCGCGGGCCGGCCAAGGGCGGACTGCGGTTCAGCCCGAACGTCACCCTGGAAGAGGTGCGGGCACTGGCGATGTGGATGACCTGGAAGTGCGCGCTCGTCGACATCCCCTACGGCGGCGCCAAGGGCGGTGTGCGGATCGACCCGCGCCTGCACAGCGAGGCGGAGCTCGAGCGGGTGACCCGCCGCTACACCAGTGAGATCCTGCCCATCCTCGGCCCGGAGCGCGACATCCCGGCGCCCGACATCGGCACGTCCGAGAAGACCATGGCCTGGATCATGGACACCTACTCCGTCGTCTCGGGCTACACCGTCCCGGGCGTCGTCACCGGCAAGCCGCTCAGCCTCGGCGGCTCCCTCGGACGCGCCAGCGCCACCTCCCGCGGGGTCGTGCACATCGCGCTCGCCGCGCTCCGCCACCGCGGGATCACCCCGGCCGGTGCGACCGCGGTCGTGCAGGGCTTCGGCAAGGTCGGCCGCGACGCGGTCTTCTTCCTGCACGAGGCAGGCGTGCGCGTCGTCGCCATCGCGGACCAGTACGGCGCGGTGCACAACCCCGCCGGCATCGACCCGGAGAGGCTGGCCGCCCACGTCGACGCCACCGGCTCCGTGGTCGGCTACATCGGAGCGGACGCCGCGGACAGCGGAGACGTGCTGGAGCTGGACGTCGACCTGCTCGTCCCCGCCGCCGTCGAGGGCGTGCTCAACGAGGAGAACGCGCACCGGGTGACCGCGCGCGTGATCGTCGAGGGCGCGAACGGTCCGACGACCGCCGCCGCCGACGCCGTGTTCGCCGCCAACGGCCAGCTCGTCGTCCCCGACATCCTCGCCAACTCCGGGGGCGTGATCGTCTCGTACTTCGAGTGGGTGCAGGCCAACCAGGCGTACTGGTGGCGCGTCGACGAGGTGGAGGCGCGGCTGGAGGAGCGCATGCTCGCCACTTGGCGGGACGTGCTCGAGTCCGCTCGTTCCCGCGACCTCACGCTGCGCGCCGCCGCGACGGCACTGGCTGTAGAGCGCGTCGCCGAAGCGCACCGGCTGCGCGGGCTGTACCCGTAGGCCGCCGGATCGGGCGTCCAGCCCGTCGGAGGGTCGGAACGCCCGGGTGTTCAGAGCGCCCGGGTGTTCAGACAGGCCGGGTGTTCAGACCGCCCGGGTGAACAGGTGGACGGTGATCGGCTGGTCGCCGTCGTGGATGTGGATGTCGCGCTCGGGGTCGGCGACGAAGCCGAGACTGCGGTACAGGGCGTGGGCCCCGGTCATGTGCTCGCCGCTGTTGAGGGCCACGACCCCGTAGCCGCGGCTCCGCGCCTCGTCGAGGGTGAACGCGGTGAGGCGCGCTCCGATGCCGCGCCGGCGGGCGTCCGGGCTGACCGCCAGCAGGCGGAAGTAGAGCTCGCCCTCGCGGAGCGCGCCACCCAGATCGAATCCGGCGCGGAGGATGGAGACCGTGCCGACGAGCGTGCCGTCGGAATCGGCCGCGACCCACACCTCGTACTCGTCGGTGCGGCCTGCGGTGTCGAGAAGCTGAGCCCGGTATCCGTCGCTGATCGTGTAGTCGTGCTGGTACGCGGCGAAGCTGAGCTCGCCGATCGCCGCGTACTCCGTCGGGTCGGCCAATCGGATGACGAGGCCGTCATCCGGTGCTGTCGTCGGTGATCCCGTGGTCTCGGTCGTGCTCATCGGTGCCCTCGCGTCCTTCTCGTGCCGTGTCGCGCGGATCACGCTCCCACCGCCGACAAGAGCTCCAACAGCCGCGCGCCTCCCTCTCTTCCCTCCACTCGCTCGCGAGACGTGAGTCGTTGCGGGTGAACGAGGCCGCTCACCCGCAACGACTCACGTCTCGGCGTCGCTAGCGGTAGAGGGGGGTGCCGTCGGGGGCGGCGGGGACGGGGGTGCCGTCCACGTGGAGCGGCCAGGCGAGCTGCTTTCCGGCCGGGACGGCACCGAAGTCCGGGCGTCCGTCGGGGCCGCCCGCCAGGGGCGAGCCGTCCGTGAGGTGCGGCCAGGCGAGTGCGCGCTGCGGCACCGCGGGCGCCCCGGGCGCGGGAGCCGCGGACGAGGCCGGCGCAGCGGGCGCCGCAGGAGCCGCGGCCTGCACGGGCGGTTCCGGCGCCGGCGCCGGAACCGGCGCGGGCGCGGGGGCAGCGGGGAAGGCCGCGGGGGCGGGGGCCGGGGCCGTGAAGGACGGAGCAGCCGGGAACGGCTGCCCGTACCCGGGCTGCGGGTTCCCGGAGGGAGCATAGCCCGCCGCCGCGTAGCCGGGTGTGGCGTGCGTCGCGGCGCGCTGCTCGCGCGATCCGAGCAGGCCCCACAGCGGTACCAGGACGAAGCAGACACCCGCGACGATGCTGATCGCCCCGATGACGCGCCCGTAGAACTCGTAGTCCCACAGCGTGTTCAGCGAGTACGGCGCCGGCAGGGTCACGAGCACCGCGATGAGGGCCAGGGCGACGAGTGCGACGACGGCGAAGATGTCGGTGGGACGGCTGCGCCAGCGGTTCCAGATCAGGCGCAGCAGGTCGCCGAGGCCGAGCATCGCACGCACCCAGAGCAGGGTGGCGATGCCGAGGAAGAAGGCGGCGAACTGGTCGCCGACCGAGAACGGGCTGAGCCAGATGATCCCGATCCAGAGCAGGAGCAGATAGGCGTCGGCACCGAGCGAGGACAGCTCGAACCAGGAGGGTCGGAACCGGCCGATGAGGGAGTCCAGCCAGACCAGGAGGGCGAAGACGACCAGGGTGATGTTCGTCGCGATCACACGTCCCAGGGTCGCGCCGCTGACGCCGAACAGCACGAATCCGATGGAGAGCAGGGCTGCGATGATCACCGCCCCGATGAGCACGCGCGGGGCCCACCCGCCGATCGCACTGTTCCGGATGCCAGGTGTCGTCACGTCGCACGCCTTTCCACGGGTTGCGGGGGCGCGATCGCCCCCGCCAGTCACGCTAACAGAACGGTGCGGAGCCGCATCCGGGCGGGCACCGACATTCTGATCCGGGTCGGCCACGCCTGCCGGCGCGGTCGGACCACGCGGAGGACGGCAGCCGCCGCCCGCGCGGCGGGACCGGGGTATCCGACCGCTTGACCTTGACGTAACGTCAAGATCTAGCGTGGTGATCGCACCGCACGACGGAGACGGGAGGAGGAGCGCATGGACTGGTCGATCCAGGACATCGCCCGCATGGCCGGCACGACGAGCCGCACCCTGCGGCACTACGACGGCATCGGTCTGCTGCCGCCGAGCCGGGTCGGAGGCAACGGGTACCGCTACTACGACCGGGACGCGCTCGTGCGGCTGCAGCGCATCCTGCTGCTGCGCGACCTCGGGCTCGGCCTGCCGGCCATCGCCCGGGTCCTCGCCGATCGGGAGGATGCGGTGCCGGCGCTGCGCGACCATCTGGGGTGGTTGCGCGGCGAGCAGGAGCGGCTGGCGCGGCAGATCGCGTCGGTCGAGACCACGATCCACGCGGTGGAGGAAGGAGAGCAGATCATGCCAGAGGACATGTTCGACGGGTTCGATCACACGAAGTACAAGGACGAGGTCGAGGAGCGCTGGGGGCGGGAGGCCTACGCGGCCTCCGACCGATGGTGGCGTGGGATGACGCCGACCCAGCGCCAGGGGTGGAAGGAGCGGCAGGAGCAGCTCGCCGCCGACTGGATCGCCGCGGCGGGCAGCGGCGTCGCCGCCGACTCCGCCGAGGCGCAGGACCTCGCCCGCCGGCACGCCGAGTGGCTGGCGGACATCCCGGGCACTCCCGGCCACGGCGCGGGCGGTCCTCCGGCCGCCTACCTGACCGGCCTGGGCGACATGTACGTCGCCGACCCGCGGTTCGGCGCCACCTACGGCGGCGTCGAGGGCGCGACGTTCGTGCGCGACGCGCTCCGCGTCTACGCCGCCGCCCACCTCGGGTAGGCCACGGCGTCGAGACGGCGGACCCTCCGCCGTCTCGACGCCGTGCGTGCGAGATCGAGCCGTCTCGGCGACGGGCCGGGAGCGCGCGCGGGTCAGGCGCGGCGGGCGCGGGTGCGGCCGCTGAGACGGTCGTCGAGCCAGTGCGCGGCGATCAGGCGCGACGGGCGCGACTCCCGCTCCGGTGTCGTGGCCGTCTCGGCCGGAGCCCGGTCGGGCTGCGTGCGGCGCACGAAGGGGCCGTCGGCGTGATCGGCGAAGCGGCCGCGGGCGGCCGCGTCCGATTCGAGCAGGATGCCGTCGCGCACGTCGACACGCGCGGCATCCTGCTCGTCGCGAAGGCCGACCGACTGCTCGGCCGTGCCTTCGAGTTCGCCCTCCAGCTCCGCAGCCCTTGCAACGTGCGGGAGCCGGATGGCGAAGAACGGGATGGTGAGGGCGCACAGCGGCCCGATCAGCAGGGCCTCGGCCAGCGTGCCGATGCCGACGTTGCCGCCGAGGAACCAGCCGATGATCAGCACCACGACCTCGATGCCGGTCCGCACCGCCCAGATCGGCCAGCCGGTTCGGGCGTGCAGCCCGGTCATCAGGCCATCGCGCGGGCCCGGCCCGAGCTGGGCGCCGATGTAGAGGCCGGTGGCGACGGCGAGCAGCGCGAGTCCGGCGACGAAGACCAGGACCTGGGCCCAGAGCTGCGTCTGCTGCGGGATGACCCACAATCCGAACTGGGCGCTCGGCCCGACCAGCAGCACGTTGAGCACGGTTCCGAGGCCCGGGCGCTGCCGCAGCGGGATCCAGAGCAGCAGCACCGCGAGGCCGACGACATTCGTGATCAGCCCGAACGCCCATCCCGAGTGGATCGACAGCCCTTGGGCGAGCACATCCCACGGCGACACCCCGATCGCGGCGCGGATCATCAGCGCGATGGCCATCCCGTAGAGGAATAGGCCGATCAGCAGCTGGATGAGGCGCCGGGTGAGGAGGAGTCGCGGGGTCACGATGACAATCCAATCGCCCGATTGGCCTTCCATCAAGATGCCAATTCAGTTAAAGTGGCATGCATGTCGGACCCTCAGCTCACCGCCCGCGCCCTCGAAGGGCTGCTCGGCCAGTGGCGGGGAGCCGGCTCCCAGTACCAGGAGCTCGCCGACCGCGTCCGGCTCCTGATCCTCGACGGGCGAGTCCCGATCGGCACCCGTCTGCCCGCCGAGCGCGACCTCGCCGGCCGGCTCGGGCTCAGCCGCACGACGGTCGCCGCCGCCTATCGGCAGCTGCGTGAGGGCGGCTACGTCGACAGTGTGCGCGGCTCGGGAAGCGTCGCCCGCCTTCCCGGTCCGGCTCTCGCCCTCCCGGTCGGCGGCGGCGAGGGGATGCTCGACTTCACCAAGGCCGCGCTGCCCGCGGCTCTCGCCCTCCCCGCTGCGGCGCGCGCCGCCGCCGAGGAGCTGCCGCACTTCCTCCCGGACTCGGGGTACGACCCGGTCGGACTGCCGCATCTGCGCGAGGCCATCGCGGCGCGCTACACGGCGCGCGGTCTGCCGACCGATCCCGACCAGGTGCTGGTGACCGTCGGCGCGCAGCAGGCCATCGCGCTCATCGCGCGCACCTTCCTCGGTCGAGGGGACCGCGCCCTGGTGGAGATGCCGACCTATCCGCATGCGACGGAGGCGCTGCGGCTGGCGGGGGCGCGGCTCGTCCCCATCACCGTGACGCCACCGGCGGAGGGGCCGCATCCCCTCGGGGCCGAACCGGACGGCTGGGACGTGGACGCGATCGAGCAGACGATCCGTCGTGCGAGTCCCGCGCTGGCCTATCTCATCCCCGACTTCCACAACCCGACCGGCGCCTCGATGTCCCCGGCCACGCGCGAGCGCGTCCTGGCCGCGGCCGCGGATCACGGCACGATCGTCGTCGGCGACGAGACCACCGGCGAGCTCGACATCGACCGTGCCGGTGAGCACCTCCCGCTGCCGGTCTACGCCGAGCGGGCGGCCGGCGGTGCTCCGGTGCTCCTCATCGGGTCGGCGAGCAAGAGCCTGTGGGGCGGCCTGCGGATCGGCTGGATCCGCGCCGACAGGCCGCTCGTGCAGCGCCTGATCGCGGCCAAGCCGTCGACCGATCTGGGCACACCGATGATCGAGCAGCTGGTCGTCGCACGGATGCTGCCTCAGATCCCCGAGATCGTGGAGGAGCGGCGCGTCCAGCTACGCGAGGGGCGCGCCACGGTGCAGCGGCTGATCGCGTCCACGTTCCCCGACTGGACGATGCCTCCGCTCCACGGCGGCCTCGCGGCATGGATCGGGATCGGCGCGCCGGTGAGCTCGGCCCTCGCCCTCGCGGCCCGCAACCACGGGCTGCTGATCGCCGCCGGCCCGCGGTTCGGGCTGGACGGCGCCTTCGAGCGCTTCCTGCGCATCCCGATCACCTACTCGGTGGAGGAGACGGAGCGGGCGTTCGTCGCGCTGGAGCGCGCGTGGGCGGTCGCCGTGAACGAGCCCGCGCCCTACTTCGAGGCTGCGGCGCTGCCCAACGTGGTCTGAGCGTCGACTCCGACGATGCCGGCGGCGACAGCCCACAGAGAGGTGGGGAAATCGTGCCCGCGGGCGCTGCGGGGGAGCGTGGCCCGGTGGGTGGGGCCGACCAGGGCCCAGCGGTCGGGGCCGTAGTACGCCCCCTGCTCGGCGGCGGGGTCGACGGCCGCGAAGAGCAGCGGCTCGGCACCCTGTTCGACGCCCTGGGAGGGCAGAAGGGTGCGGCGTGAGGGCTGCAGCGCCTTGTCGTCGCTCCGGGCGAGGTTGCGGCCCGCCGTCTGCAGGTTCGTCCGGGTGTAGCCGGGGTGCGCCGCGGTGCTGAGGAGCCCCCAGCCGCGCGCGTCCGACAGCGCAGCGAGACGCAGGGTCATCAGGAGGTCGGCCAGTTTGGACTGCGCGTACGCGCGACCGGCGCGGTAGCGGCGCTCGGAGTCGAGGTCGGCGAAGTGGATGCCGCCGAAGTTCGCCGTGCCGCTCGACATCGTCGCGACTCGGGGCGCGGGCGATTCGAGGAGACGCGGAAGCAGCAGGTTCGTCAGGAGGAACGGGCCGAGGAAGTTGCTCTGCCACTGCAGCTCGTGCCCGTCCACCGTGACCGTGCGCTTCGGCGGGACCATGACGCCCGCGTTGTTCACCAGGGTGTCGATGCGCTCGCCGTCCGTCAGCACGCCGTCGGCGAAAGCGCGCACGCTGGCGAAGTCGGCCAGGTCGATGCGGCGGAGCTCGAGCTGCGCGCCGGGCACGCGGTTCAGGAGGTCGCGGCGCGCCGCCTCCCCCTTCTCCGGTGAGCGCACGGCCATGATGACGCGCGCGCCGGCGCCGGCGAGCCGGGCCGTGGCCTCCTTGCCGGTGCCGCTGTTGGCACCGGTCACGATGATGGTGCGTCCGGTCTGGTCGGGAACGGTGTACATGGGCTCCTCCGTCGGGCAGCGGGTGTCCGGATGGGTCGGGGATCGGTCCGGTCGTGAAATAATGAACCGGTGGTCTGTTACGGACAGTAATAGACCGATGGTCTGTTAGCAAGGGGGTACCCGATGTCTCAGGCGACGTTCAGCCGAGCGCGCAGCACGGAGCAGCGCGCGCAACGCCGCGAGGACATCCTGACGGCGGCACGCACGATGCTGGCCGACACCCGCGTCGCCGAGCTGAGCCTCAACGGGCTGGCGAGGGAGGTCGGACTCGCCAAGTCGAACGTGCTGCGCTACTTCGAGTCGCGCGAGGCCGTGCTGCTCGAGCTCTACGACCGCGAGTTCCGCGACTGGCTCGACGCGCTCGAAGCGCGGCTCGCGGCGACGCCGGAGCGCACGACCGGATCCCTCGCGGCAGCGGTGTCCGCGACGGTCGCCGCGCGGCCGGTCCTCGCCGAGCTCTGCGCGAGCGCACCGGGGATCCTCGAGCACAACATCTCGGGCGAGGTCGCGCGCGCCTACAAACGGGGCATGCTCGCGTCGGCGGCACGGCTCGCAGCCTTGGCCGCGCCCTGGATCGGCACCGACGAATCCGACGCCCTCGTGTTCGTCGGAGCGGTCACGCTCGCCATCGGGGGAGTCTGGTCGAGCTGTCGGGTCTCGCCCGGCATGGCAGAGGCGTATGCGCTCGATCCCGACCTCGCGCGCTACCGGCTCGACTTCGCGACGAGCCTCCGGACGGGGGTCGCGGTCGTGATCAGAGGCCTGCGCGCCGGCCGGGTGGAGACGCCGGGTGGAGTCCCCACCCCGAAGTAGTACCACGGCATGAGGAAGTTGCACCGTCTGCAATGAGATGCTGGACCTGCGTCATCGCTGCCGCGCGTCCTGCAACCACACCCGCTGAGGGGAACATCCGTGCACTTTCTCGCTGTGCTCAGCATGAAGAACCGCGCGCTGATCGCGCTCGTCACCATCGTGGCGGCCGTGTTCGGCGGTCTCGCGCTCACCAACCTGAAGCAGGAGCTGATCCCCTCGATCTCGTTCCCGCAGCTCGCGGTCGTGTCGACCTATCCCGGCGCGTCGCCGGAGGTCGTGAACAACGACGTCAGCACGCCGGTCGAGGCGGCCATCCAGGGGGTGCCCGACCTCGAGAGCACCTCCGCCGTCAGCAGCACGAACACGTCGATCATCACGGCGAAGTTCACCTACGGCACGGACCTCGCCACCGCGGAGCAGAAGATCGACCGCGCGATCAACCAGATCAAGTCCACTCTGCCGTCGGGCGTGGAGCCCCAGGTCGTCTCGGGCAGCATCGACGACCTGCCCGTCATCCAGCTGGCGGTCACCAGCAACGGCGACCAGCGGACCCTCGCGGACGACATCACCAAGCTCGCCCTGCCGGACATCAAGGACGTCACCGGCGTCAACGACGCGCAGCTGGTCGGCGAGGTCGGCCGCCGCATCACCATCACCCCCGACCCCGCGAAGCTGGCCGCGGCCGGCGTCAGCAGCTCGGCCGTGAAGGACGCGCTGCAGCAGAACGGCGTGCTGCTCCCGGGCGGCTCGATCACCGAAGACGGCAAGACCCTCTCCATCCAGTCGGGCAAGCAGCTCGCATCGGTCGACGACATCGCGGCCCTGCCGCTCGTGCGCAGTGCGACCGCCGGTGCGGGCTCGTCGGGTGCGACGGGCTCCGGAGCGTCTGCCGGCGCGGGCGCCTCGGGCGCGACCGGTGCCACGGGCGCCTCTGGTGCCGCCGGTGCGACCGGCACGTCCGGATCCGCCGCCGCGGAGGCCGCCGCTGCCGCGTCGGCCACGCCGCCGACGATCGGCGATGTGGCCACGGTCGCCGAGACCGACGACCCGATCACCTCCATCTCGCGGGTGGACGGCAAGCCGGCGCTGACGATCGCGGTCACCAAGCTCCCCTCGGCCAACACCGTCGAGGTCTCGCACGGAACCACCACGCTCATCCCGGAGCTCGAGAAGAAGCTCGGCTCCGACGCGAAGATCACGGTCGTCTTCGACCAGGCGCCGTTCATCACCCAGTCGATCAACTCGCTCACCGAGGAGGGCCTGCTCGGCCTCGTGATGGCGGTCATCGTCATCCTGGTGTTCCTGCTGTCGGTGCGCTCGACGCTGGTGACGGCGATCTCCATCCCGACCAGCGTGCTCATCACGTTCGTCGTGATGTGGGCGACCGGCTACACCCTCAACATCATCACTCTCGGCGCGCTGACGATCGCGATCGGGCGCGTGGTGGACGACTCCATCGTCGTCATCGAGAACATCAAGAGACAGCTGGTGCCCGGCGCCGACCGGGCGGTCACGATCGTGCGCGCGGTCCGGGAGGTCGCGGGTGCGATCACCGCCTCCACGATCACGACCGTGGCGGTGTTCCTTCCGCTGGCCTTCGTCGGGGACGTGACCGGCGAGCTGTTCCGGCCGTTCGCGCTCACCGTGACGATCGCGCTGCTGTCGTCCCTGCTCGTCGCGCTGACCATCGTCCCCGTGCTCGCCTACTGGTTCCTGCGCGCCCCGAAGGCCCGCAAGCACGAGGGCGGCGAGCACGACGACGAGGCGGCGCACCTGACCGTCGAGGAGGCCGCCGCCTCGGGCCACGACGAGCTCGAGCACCCGTCGCGCCTGCAGAAGGGCTACCTGCCGATCATCCGCTGGACGCTGAAGCATTCGGCGATCACGGTGATCCTCTCGATCCTGGTGCTCGTCGGGACGGTCGCGCTGGCTCCTCTGATGAAGACGAACTTCCTCGGCGCGAGCGGCCAGAACTCGCTCACGATCACCCAGACCCTCGAGCCGGGCGCGAGCCTGCAGGCGAAGGACGACGCCGCCAAGGCGGTCGAGCAGAAGCTCCTCGACACCAAGGGCGTCGAGACCGTGCAGGTGTCGATCGGGTCCAGCGGCTCCTCCCTGCGCGACGCCTTCGCGGGCGGCGGCGGAGGCAGCTCGACGTTCTCGATCACCACCGACCCCGATGTCGACCAGGAGAAGCTGCAGAACACCATCGAGAGCGAGCTCGGATCGCTGAACGGCCAGGGCACCATCCAGGTGTCCTCGCAGAGCGGCTTCGGCGGCTCGAGCGACATCGAGGTCGACATCACGGCCAGCACGAGCGCCGACCTGCAGAAGGCCACCGACTCGGTCGTCGCCGAGCTGAAGAAGCACTCGTCGCTCAAGCAGGTCACCGACAACCTCAGCGCGTCGCTGCCGTACATCGCCGTGACCGTCGACCGTACGAAGGCCGCGGAGGCGGGCCTCAGCGAGGTCGCCGTCGGAACGATCGTCTCCCAGGCGATGCAGCCGACCCAGGCCGGCACAGTCGCGATCGACAACACCACGCTGACGATCTACATCCAGAACGCGGACGCGCCCACCACGGTGGCCGGCCTCGCCGACCTGCAGATCCCGACGGCGACCGGCCTGGTGCCGCTCGACTCGCTCGCCACGGTCGAGGAGTCGAAGGGGCCGTCGACGGTGACCACGGAGCGCGGGCTGCGCACCTCCACCGTCACCGCGACGCCCGCGACGGACAACCTGTCGGTCGCGAGCGCGGACGTGACCAAGGCCCTCGCGAAGGCGGACCTGCCGCAGGGCGCGACGGCCAAGGTCGGCGGCGTCTCGTCGAGCCAGACCGACGCCTTCGCCCAGCTGGGGCTCGCGCTGCTGGCGGCCATCCTGATCGTCTACATCGTGATGGTGGCGACGTTCCGCTCGCTGCGCCAGCCGCTGCTGCTGCTGGTCTCGGTGCCGTTCGCCGCGACCGGCGCCATCCTGCTGCAGCTGGCCTCCGGCATCCCCCTCGGCGTCGCCTCCCTGATCGGTGTGCTGATGCTGATCGGCATCGTGGTGACGAACGCGATCGTGCTCATCGACCTGGTGAACCAGTACCGCCGACGCGGGCTCTCGGTTGCCGAGGCCGTCGTGCACGGCGCCTCCCGCCGTCTGCGCCCGATCCTGATGACGGCGGTCGCGACCATCGCGGCGCTCTTCCCGATGGCCATCGGTCTGACCGGGCACGGCGGCTTCATCTCGCAGCCGCTGGCGATCGTCGTGATCGGCGGCCTGGTGTCGTCCACGGTGCTCACGCTCGTGGTGCTGCCGACCCTGTTCAACCTCGTCGAGGGCGCCCGCGAGCGTCGGCAGGCGAAGAAGGCGGCGGCGTCCGGCGGTGGAGACGGCGACGGCGGTCCGGGAGCCGCGGGAGACGCGCCGACGACCGACCCGCAGCCTCCGGTGTTCACGGCTCCGGCGGGCGGACAGCAGCTCTGAGAGCGTCCCGGGCGATCGACACGTCGTCCGGGATCCCAGACGGGGGATGCGCGGCCGCAGCGGCTCGGGCATCCCCCGCTTGGTACCGTCGCGCTATGAGCACGCGCGCGCTGTCCGTCGATCCGCTGTGGCCCCGTGCGGGGGACTGGCCCGGGCTCGCGGCACTCCCAGCAGAGCAGCGCGCCGACCTGACCGTGCTCGGCATCCCGACCTGGCGCACGTCGCTCTCGCCGACCGGAGCGCACGCGACGCCTGCGGCGGTCCGCGGAGCGCTCCGACGCTACGCCGCGCACGCGGACGGACCGGACCTCGACCGGTTGCGGTTCGCCGACGCGGGCGACGTGACGGAGCCCGACGGTGCGGATGGCGAAGCGCGCGCCATCGCCGCGATGCGTGCCGCCGTCGCGCGTTCCACCCTGACCGTGGCCGTCGGCGGCGACAACGCGCTCACCGTGCCGGCCGCGCTGGGGTCGTACGGGGACGACCTCCCCACCGCCGGACTGATCACGCTGGACGCGCATCACGACCTGCGGGACGGGGTCTCGAACGGCTCCCCGGTGCGGCGACTGGTCGACGCGGGGCTGTCCGGAACGCGCATCGTGCAGATCGGCATCGCCGACTTCGCCAACTCGGCGGCCTACACCCGCCGCGCGGCCGACCTCGGGATCACGGTGGTCGCCCGGGACGCCCTGCATCGGCGACCCCTGGACGACGTGATGGCCGAGGCCCTCGAGATCGCCGGGGCCGCGGGCGGCCCGATCCACGTCGATCTCGACGTGGACGTCTGCGACCGCTCCGTCGCACCGGGCTGCCCGGCGTCGGTGCCGGGAGGCCTCGCCGCGTGGGAGCTGCGACGTCTGGCGCGACGGGCGGCGGCGTCCCCGCTGGTGCGATCGATCGACATCGCCGAGGTGGACGCGACCGCCGACGCCCCCGACGAGCGCACGGTGCGTCTCGCCGCGCTCCTCGTGCTGGAGGCCGCCGCCGGGGTCGCCGCGCGCAGCGTCCCGGGGAACGACAGCTAATGGTCACGGCACGCCGCGGACGGCGCCCACCGCGCGGCGGGTCCCGCCGACCGGACCCCGAGGGCGTGCGGGATCAGACGCCGCCGACGACGGTGCGGGAGACCAGGGGAACGCCGGGGCGGTAGGCGAGGTGCACGGACGACGGCGCGTCGAGCACGACGTAGTCGGCGCGCGCCCCCACGCGCAGGTGCCCCACGTCGTCCCGGCGCAGCGATTCGGCGCCGCCGAGGGTCGCGGCTCGCAGCGCCTCGCCCACGGTCATGCCCATGTCACGCACCGCGACCGCGATGCAGAACGCCATCGACGATGTGAACGACGATCCGGGGTTGCAATCGCTCGCGAGGGCGACGCGCACGCCGGCGTCGATCAGGCGCCGCGCGTCGGGATACGGGTGACGCGTCGAGAACTCGACGCCCGGCAGCAGGCCGGCGACGGTGTCGGAGCCGGCGAGCAGCTCGATGTCCCGCTCGGTCGGATACGTGCAGTGGTCCACGGCGGCGGCGCCGAGCTCGACCGCGAGAGCGATCCCGTCGCCCGGGCCGAGCTGGCTGGCGTGCAGCCGGAGCCCGAGACCGCGCGCGGCGCCGGCGGTGAGGATGCGCCGCGACTGGTCCGGATCGAACGCCCCGGTCTCGCAGAACACGTCGATCCACCGCGCGTGCGGAGCGCACGCGTCGAGCATCGGGCCGGTCACCAGGTCCACGTAGCCGTCGGGGTCGTCGGCGAACTCCGGCGGGATCACATGCGCGCCGAGGAATGTGGTCTCGGCCGTGACCTCCCGCGCCAGCCGGAGCGAGCGCTCCTCGTCGTTGACGGTCAGCCCGTAGCCGCTCTTCACTTCGAACGTCGTCGTGCCCTGCGCGCGCAACTCGGCCGAGAACCTGTCGATGTGGTTACGCAGTCGGTCGTCGCTCGCGGCGCGTGTGGCAGCCACGGTGCTGCGTATGCCGCCCGCAGAATACGGGCGCCCGGCCATCCGCGCCTCGAACTCCCCCGAACGGTCCCCGGCGAAGACGAGGTGTGTATGGCTGTCCACGAAGCCCGGCAGCACGGCGGCCCCGCCCGCGTCCCGCACCTCGTCCGCATCGGCGTGCGGTGCGTCGCCGGCGGGACCGGTCCACGCGATCCGCCCGTCCACGCTCAGCAGCGCGGCGTCGTGCACGATGCCGAGCGGGCCGTCGTGCACGGGATCGAAGGTGACCAGCTCGCCGATCCCGGTGAGCAGGGACGCGCGCGTCATCAGGCGCCCTCGGACTCCGGGCCGGTGGATCCGCCGGTGCGGGAGGCGCGGTCGGCGTGCTCGCGCATCGGCACGCGCAGACCGCGCTCGGCGGCGACCTCCACCGCCCGCTCGTAGCCTGCGTCGACGTGCCGCATGACGCCCGTCCCCGGGTCGTTCACCAGTACGCGCTCGATCTTCTCTGCGGCGAGCGGCGTGCCGTCGGCCACCACGACCTGGCCCGCGTGGATGCTGCGGCCGATACCCACCCCGCCGCCGTGGTGCAGCGACACCCAGGTCGCTCCCGAGGCCGTGTTGAGCAGCGCGTTCAGCAGCGGCCAGTCGGCGATCGCGTCGGAGCCGTCGGCCATCGCCTCCGTCTCCCGGTACGGGGACGCGACGGAGCCGGAGTCGAGGTGGTCGCGGCCGATGACGATCGGGGCGCTCAACTCGCCGTTCGCGACCATCTCGTTGAACTTCAGTCCGGCACGGTGCCGCTCCTGGTAGCCCAGCCAGCAGATCCGCGCCGGGAGGCCTTCGAACGGCACCTTCTCGCCGGCCTGCGTGATCCAGCGGCGGAGGTGCTCGTTCTCGGGGAAGAGCTCGAGGATCGCGCGGTCGGTCGCGGCGATGTCGGCCGGGTCGCCGGAGAGCGCCGCCCACCGGAACGGCCCCTTGCCCTCGGCGAAGAGCGGGCGGATGTAGGCGGGGACGAACCCGGGGAACGCGAAGGCCCGGTCGTACCCGCCGAGCTGGGCTTCGATGCGGATCGAGTTGCCGTAGTCGAAGACTTCCGCGCCCGCGTCGAGGAAGCCGACCATCGCCTCCACCTGGGCGGCCATCGACGATCGTGCCGCGTCGGTGAACCACTCCGGGTCTGCGGCCGCGCGGTCGTGCCACTCCTCGACGGAGACCCCGATCGGCAGGTAGCTGAGCGGATCGTGGGCGCTGGTCTGGTCTGTCACGATGTCGATCGGGACGCCGCGGCGCAGGAGCTCGGGGAAGACCTCGGCGGCATTGCCCACGAGGCCGACCGAGAGGGCGCGCCCCTCGTCCTTCGCTGTGACGGCGCGGGTGACGGCGTCGTCGATGTCGTCGGCCAGCTCGTCGAGGTAGCCGTGGTCGACCCGGCGCTGCAGGCGCGCGCGGTCGACATCGACGATCAGGACGGCACCCCCGTTGAGGGTGACCGCGAGCGGCTGCGCCCCGCCCATCCCGCCGCACCCGCCGGTCAGGGTCAGTGTGCCGGCGAGGGAGGCGTCACTCTGCCCGTCGCGCCCGCCCCGCCGGGCGGCGAGCGTGCGGGCGACGGCGCCGAACGTCTCGTAGGTGCCCTGCAGGATGCCCTGCGAGCCGATGTAGATCCACGACCCGGCGGTCATCTGGCCATACATGGTCAGGCCGAGCGCCTCCAGCCGGCGGAACTCGGGCCAGGTGGCCCAGTCGCCGACGAGGTTCGAGTTGGCGATGAGCACCCGCGGCGCCCACTCGTGGGTGCGGAACACCCCGACCGGCTTGCCGGACTGGACGAGAAGGGTCTCGTCCGCTTCGAGGTCCCGGAGGGTCTCGACGATGGCGTCGAAGGCCTCCCAGCTGCGGGCCGCGCGGCCGGTGCCGCCGTAGACGACGAGGTCGTCGGGGCGCTCGGCCACCTCCGGGTCGAGGTTGTTCATCAGCATGCGCAGCGGGGCCTCCGTCTGCCAGCTCTTCGCGGTCAGCTGCGTTCCGTGCGCGGCGCGCACCGCTCTCGCTCCGTCCATGGGTCTCGACTCCTTCGGGGTCCCGCCGAGAAGGCGAACTCTTCGCCCTCTCGGCTGATTTCTGTGCATTTTCTGCCCACTCGGTGAGCAGGAGGTGGAGGGATGGTGGTCAGGTGAGGGGTGTGGGGAGGGCGGCGTCGGCGGCGTCGAGCAGGGTGCCGGAGGCGACGAGCGCGACGGCGGCCTCGATCTCGGGGGAGAGGTAGCGGTCCGGGCCGGGCCCGGCCACCGACTCTCGCAGCGCAGCGGTCACGGCACCGGTGGCAGGGCCCTGCACGAGAGGTGCGCGCAGATCGGCGCCGCGCGAGGCGGTGAGCACCTCGATCGCGAGCACCCGGGTCAGCCCATCGACGGCACGGCGGAGCTTGCGGCCGGCGGCCCAGCCCATCGACACGTGATCCTCCTGCATGGCGGAGGACGGGATGGAGTCTGCCGATGCCGGAGTCGCGAGCCGCTTCAGCTCCGAGACGATGCCCGCCGCGGTGTACTGCGCGATCATCAGTCCGGAGTCGACCCCCACCTCGTGGGCGAGGAACGGCGGCAGCCCCTGGTTGCGGGCCGGGTCGAGGAAGCGGTCGGTGCGGCGCTCGGACATGCTCGCCACGTCCGCCACCACGATCGCCAGGAAGTCGAGCACGTACGCGACGGGCGCGCCGTGGAAGTTGCCGTTCGACTCGACCCGGCCGTCGAGGGTCAGCACCGGGTTGTCGATCGCCGCGGCCAGCTCGCGATCGGCGACGGTGGTCGCGTGGGCGACGGTGTCTCGTGCTCCGCCGTGCACCTGGGGAGCGCAGCGCAACGAGTAGGCGTCCTGAACCCGGGTGCACTCCGGCCCCTTGTGACTGGCGACGAGCGGGGAGCCGGCGAGCAGCGCGCGCAGGTTGCCGGCCGAGATCGCCTGGCCGGCCTGGGGGCGCAGCCGCTGCAGGTCGTCGGCGAAGACCGCATCGGTGCCGAGCAGCGCCTCGACGCTGAGGGCGGCCGCGATGTCGGCGGTGGTCAGCAGGCGCTGGAGGTCGTGCAGGGCGAGGGAGAGCATCCCCAGCATCCCGTCGGTGCCGTTGATGAGCGCCAGGCCCTCCTTCTCGGCGAGCACCAGCGGCTCGATCCCGGCCGCGGCCAGCGCGTCAGCGGCGTCGACCAGGTCGCCGTCGACGCGCACCTGGCCCTCGCCCATGGCCGCGAGGGCGCAATGGGCGAGTGGGGCGAGGTCCCCGGAGCAGCCGAGCGAGCCGTACTCCCGGACGATCGGGGTGATCCCGGCGTTCAGGACGGCGGCGTACGTCTCCACGGTGCGGCGGGTGGCGCCGGCGCGCCCCGTCGCGAGTGTGGCCAGCCGCAGCAGCATGAGGGCGCGCACGACCTCCCGCTCGACCTCCGGCCCGCTCCCGGCCGCGTGCGAGCGCACGAGGCTCGCCTGCAGCTGGGCGCGGCGCTCGGCGGGGATGAACGTGGTCGCGAGCGCACCGAACCCGGTCGAGATGCCGTAGTGCGGCGCCACGTCGTCGGCGAGGGCTTCGACGATGGCGCGGGAGGCGCTCACGGCGTCGAGCGCGCCCGGGTCGAGCTCGATGCGCGCGTCATGGCGGGCGACGGCGACGACGTCCGCGACGGTGAGCGGGGCCGCGCCGACGGTGATGGAGACGGTGGTGGTGGGCATGCTCCGATCCTCGTCGCGGTCGCCTCCCGCCGCGTCGGCTGTACACTCTTCGGTGTCCGGGATCCCAGACACGAGTCGAGCGAGGAGGCCCGATGAGCAAAGTGCCCGCCGCCGAGAACACGCTGCGCATCCTGGGCCATCTGGCCGCGCAGCGCGGTCCCATCCCCGCCGCGAGCATCGCGGGCGCCCTCGGGCTGCCACGCTCCACGGTCTACCACCTCCTCGCGGTGCTGGGGGATCACGGTTTCGTCCTGCACTTCCCCGAGGCCGGCCGCTTCGGTCTGGGCGTCGCCGCATACGAGCTCTCGAGCGCCTTCTCCCGGCAGGAACCGCTCAGCCGGCTGGGCCGGCCGATCGTCGCCGGGCTGGTCGATGCGATCGGCGAGTCCGGGCACGTCGCGGTGCTCCACGGTCGCGATGTCGTCTACATCGTGGAGGAGCGCGCGCCCCGACGTCCTCGGCTGGTCACCGACGTCGGCGTCCGGCTGCCCGCGCACCTGACCGCGAGCGGCCGGGCCCTGCTCGCGACCCTGCCCGCCGGTCAGCTGCGCGCGCTCTACCCCGACCGCGACGCCTTCGAGGAGCGGACCGGGGCCGGCCCGCACAGCTACGCGGAGCTGCGCCGCGTGCTGGCCGAGGTGCGCGAGCGCGGCTACGCGACGGAGGACGGCGAGGTCACGCCGGGCTTCGCGTCGGTCGCGGTCTCGGTGCGCGATCATGCCGGGTGGCCGGCGGCCGGGATCGCCGTGACCTTCCCGCGCGAGAACGTGCGTCCCGACGAGTGGGACGCACTCGCCGGACGGGTCCGGGACGCCGCCGCCGAGCTGTCCCGGCGCATCCGCGGCAGCTGAGCGCCCGCGACGCGCAACCCGCTTGTCACGACACGCCGCCCCGCCCGGGGCGGAGGCGGCGTGTCGTGACGAATGGATTGCGGGAGGGCTGAGGGTGCACGTGCAGTGAGGGAGGCGGGCATGCATAGATTTGGCATTTCACACGACAGTCGTCTACATTCTGTGCATATCCGATGATGGAGCCCGATCTCGAAGGCGAGTCACGCTCCGGATTCGAACGAACCGCCAGGGCGGTCAGCGGGAGGCGTCATGGAGACGGGTGCGAGTTTCGAGCTGGTCGGCACGACCTGTCGAGACATGCGCGCGGTGGGACGATGGTCCTCGCCGAGAGCGTCCTCGTGCGCCACGTGAAGCCCGTCGTCCCTGACCGAGAGCCCACGGAGGCTGCAACGTGACTGCACAGATGCGGTATTCGATATCGCCACAGGTTCATCTCGGGACCGCGCGCGACGCGGTCTTCGTGTTCGACGCGGAGTCCGCGACTCGGATGAGCGCTCCCGGGCTGGTTCCGTTCGTGTCGCGCCTGAATGAGACGCTCGGGGCGTCATCCGACGGATTCGACGTTCATGAGATCGCCGAACGCTTCGGCCTATCCGCGGATGAACTGGCACCGCTGCTCGACCGCCTGGTCACAGTGAAGATGCTGGTCCGCCACACGGCCGCCACCTCGGCATTCGCGAAGCTCGCCGAGGCGAGTGCCGGCGGGCTGCTGACGGCTCAGCAGATACAGGCGAACATCGACGCGTGCCGGATCGGAATCGCGGCGCCGGAAGGATCGGTGCTCTCCCGCACGATCACCACCGCGCTCCTCGGACTCGGGCTCTCCGTCGGAGAGCCGGCCCACGCGGATCTCGTGGTCGTCGTCGGCGACTCACCGATCGATCCGGCGCTGTTCGAGTTCAATCGGCGCGCCCTGGAAACGGAGGGGCCACCGTGGCTCGCGGTGACCCCGTTCGACGGGGGGAACGCCTGGGTGGGTCCTCTCCACATTCCGATGCGGTCGGCGTGCTACACCTGCTTCCACCTGCGGCGGTCCGCGGACTTTCCGGACGAGGTCATCCGCGACGAGCTCCCCGAGCTCCGGGGCCTCGGTTCCGGTCGCGCGACCGCGACGGAACACCCGATCGACCTCATCGCGGCGGGGGTGGCCGTCACCATCGTGAGCGAATGGGCGGCGTTGCGTCAGCACGCCCCATCGGCGGCGCCGGGAGCAGTGACCACGATCAGCGTGGAGAGGTCGGGCGTCTCCCTCCGGTGGCACCGAACGCTCCGGGTCCCTCGCTGTCCGGACTGCTCACCCGCCGCTGGGTCGAGCGTGCCGCGGACCGTGTTCCCCGACGAGTTCGCATCGTGGGCGCGCAGCGGCGATCCGTCGGGCCCCTTGCATGAGTAGCTGACGACGAGAAGAAGCGGGGCGGAGCGATTCGCGCTCATCCCTCGGCGAGCGTGAGGGTCGCCTCCTGTTCGCGGCCGCCGCGGACGAAGGTGACGTGCACCTCGTCGCCGGCCTTCGAGGTGATCTGCAGGGCGGTGAGCACGTCGACGCTGCTCGCCGGAGTGCCGTTCAGCCGGGTGAGCACGTCTCCTGCACGCAGGCCGGCGCTCGCCGCGGGGCCGCCCGCGTCGACCGCCGACACGAAGAGGCCGTCGGTGATCCCGTAGGCCGCGGCGACGCCCGGCGGGATGGGCAGGACGTCGAGGCCCGCCGTCGGGTAGGAGACCTGGCCGTTCTCGATCAGCTCGTGCGCGATGCGCATCGCCGACGACTCCGGCACCGCGAACCCGATGCCGACGCTGCCGGTGCTGCTCTGGCCCGCGCTGCCCGGGACCGTCGCGATCGCCGTGTTGACCCCGATCAGCCGGCCGCGGCAGTCGACGAGCGCGCCTCCCGAGTTGCCCGGGTTGATGGACGCGTCGGTCTGGATCGCGCCGACGAGCACGGCGTTGCGGTCGTCGTCGCTCGGGACGGGGACGGTGCGGCCGAGCGCGCTCACGATGCCCGCCGTGACCGTGCTGGAGAGACCGAGCGGAGCACCGAGTGCGACCACGGGCTGGCCGACGGACAGGCCGCCGGAGTCGCCGATGGAGATCACCGGCAACGGCTCGTCGTCGTCGACTTTGACGACGGCCAGGTCGGTCTTCGGGTCGCGGCCGACCAGCTTCGCGGCCAGGTCGTGGCCGTCGCTGAACCGCACCGAGAGGGATCCGCCCGATGCGGCGGGCGAGATGACGTGGTTGTTGGTGAGGATGTAGCCGTCGTCGGTGATGATCTCCCCGCTGCCGTTGCTGCGACCTCCCGACGCCGAGGTGACGGAGATGGTGACGATGGTGGGGAGCACGGCGTTCGCGACCGTGGAGGCGTCGCACGAACCGCTGCTGCCCGCGGTCACGGCGGTCGTCGTGATCGTCCCGGCGATGAAGCCTCCCGCGATCAACGCGAGGGCGGAGCCTGTGACGAGAAGGGCGGTCGCCCAGGTGGCGCGGGACGCGCGGGCCTCCGTCGGCTGCCCGATGGAGGGAGCCGGGGTCGCTGTCGGAGGGGCAGGTGGGACCTGCGGGACCGGCTGGGCCGAGCGCTCGTCGCCCGAAGGCGATGCGGGAGTCGGGTCCTGGTCCGTCATGGCGCCTCCTGGTGAGTGTTGCGCCAGGCTAGCGGCCGGGATGCGCGGGACGCTACTGTCCAGACATGGTCAGGTTCCTCATCCGCGCGGCGATCTTCGTCGTCACCGCCGCGCTGGGTCTGCTCGTCGCCGCATGGCTGCTGCCGGGCTTCCACCTGGACTGGAGCGGGGCGCTCATCGCCATCGTGGTGTTCGCGATCGCGCAGAGCGTGCTGGCGCCGTTCATCTTCAACCTGGCCCGCAAGTACGCGTCGGCGGTCCTGGGAGGCATCGGACTGGTCTCGACGCTCGTCGCCCTGATCATCGCGTCCCTGTTCCCGGGCGGCATCCGGGTCGACGACTTCGTGACGTGGGCGCTCGCGGCGCTGATCGTGTGGTTCGTGACGGCCCTGGGTGGCTGGCTCCTGCCGATGATCTTCCTGAAGAAGAAGGTCGCCGCCGCCCGCGCCTGACCCTCGTTCATCGAGTGGTCACGACACGCCGCGATGAGCGGCGCACGCACGGCGCGTCGTGACCACTCGCGTGCGTCAGGCTTGTACGTAGCGCGCGAGGTGCTCCCCGGTCAGGGTCGAGCGGGCGGCGATCAAGTCGGCCGGGGTGCCCTCGAAGACGATGCGACCGCCGTCGTGCCCGGCGCCGGGACCGAGGTCGACGATCCAGTCGGCGTGCGCCATGACGGCCTGGTGGTGCTCGATCACGATGACCGACTTGCCGGAGTCGACGAGCCGGTCCAGCAAGCCGAGCAGCTGCTCGACGTCGGCCAGGTGCAGGCCGGTGGTCGGCTCGTCGAGCACATACACGCCGCCCTTCTCCCCGAGGTGGGTGGCCAGCTTCAGCCGCTGGCGCTCGCCGCCGGAGAGCGTGGTCAGCGGCTGGCCGAGGGCGAGGTAGCCGAGGCCGACGTCCTCGAGCCGGTCCAGGATGGCGCTGGCCGCGGGGGTGCGCGCCTCGCCGTCGCGGAAGTACTCCCGAGCCTCGGTCACCGGCATGGCCAGCACCTCGCTGATGTCCTTGCCGCCGAGCGTGTACTCCAGCACGGAGGCCTGGAACCGTTTGCCGCCGCACTCCTCGCAGACGGTGGCGACACTGGCCATGACGCCGAGGTCGGTGTAGATCATGCCGTTGCCGTTGCAGGTCGGACAGGCGCCTTCGGAGTTGGCGCTGAACAGGGCCGGCTTCACGCCGTTGGCCTTGGCGAAGGCCTTGCGGATGGGCTCGAGCAGCCCGGTGTACGTCGCCGGGTTGCTGCGGCGCGAGCCGCGGATCGCGCCCTGGTCGATCGAGACGACGTCGTCCTGCGACGACACCGAGCCGTGGATGAGGGAGCTCTTGCCCGAGCCGGCCACCCCGGTGACCACGACGAGCACGCCCAGCGGGATGTCGACGTCGACGTCGTGCAGGTTGTTCGCGGTCGCGCCGCGCACGGGCAGGCTGCCCGAGGGACGGCGCACCGCGTCCTTGACGGCCGCGCGGTCGTCGAGATGACGGCCGGTGAGGGTCCCGCTCGCGCGCAGCCCCTCCACGGTGCCCTCGAAGCAGATCGTGCCGCCCGCGGTCCCGGCACGCGGCCCGAGGTCGACGACGTGGTCGGCGATCGCGATGGCCTCGGGCTTGTGCTCGACGACGAGCACCGTGTTGCCCTTGTCGCGCAGGCGCAGCAGCAGCTCATTCATCTTCTGGATGTCGTGCGGGTGCAGGCCGATCGTCGGCTCATCGAAGACGTAGGTGACGTCGGTGAGCGACGACCCGAGGTGCCGGATCATCTTGGTGCGCTGCGCCTCCCCGCCCGAGAGCGTGCCCGACGGCCGGTCGAGGGAGAGGTAGCCGAGGCCGATCTCGACGAACGAGTCGAGGGTGTCCCGGAGGGTGGCCAGCAGCGGGGCCACGGACGGCTCCTGGATGCCGCGCACCCACTGCGCCAGGTCGCTGATCTGCATCGCACAGGCGTCTGCGATGTTCACGCCGTCGATGCGGGAGGAGCGTGCGCCCGCGTTGAGACGCGTCCCGCCGCAGTCCGGACAGGTCGCGAACGCGACCGCGCGGTCGACGAAGGCGCGGATGTGCGGCTGGAGCGCGTCGCGGTCCTTCGACAGGAACGACTTCTGGATCTTCGGCACCAGCCCCTCGAAGGTCATGTTGATGCCCGAGATCTTGACCTTCGTCGGCTCCTTGTAGAGGAAGTCGTTCCGCTCGGTCTCGGTGTAGTCCTTGATCGGCTTCGCCGCGTCGAAGAACCCCGACTCGGCGTACTGCCGCACAGCCCAGCCGTCGGCCGTGTAGCCGGGCACCGTGATCGCGCCGCCGGAGAGCGACTTCGTCTCGTCGAACAGCTGGGCGAGATCGATCTCGTTGACGGTCCCCATCCCCTCGCAGCGCGGGCACATCCCGCCGGTGATGGCGAAGCTGCCGGCCTCGGCCTTGCCGGAGCCGCGCTCGATCGTCACGGCCCGGTCGCCGTGCACCGACGCCACGTTGAACGAGAACGCCTGCGGGGAGCCGACGTGCGGCTGCCCGAGGCGGCTGAACAGGATGCGCAGCATCGCGTTGACGTCGGTCACGGTGCCGACCGTCGAGCGCGAGTTGGCGCCGAGGCGCTCCTGGTCGACGATGATCGCCGTCGTCAGCCCGTCGAGCACGTCGACGTCCGGGCGGGCGAGCGAGGGCATGAAGCCCTGCACGAAGGCGCTGTAGGTCTCGTTGATCATCCGCTGCGATTCGGCGGCGATCGTCCCGAACACCAGCGAGCTCTTCCCGGAGCCGGAGACTCCGGTGAACACGGTCAGGCGCCGCTTCGGCAGTTCGACGCTGATGTCCTTGAGGTTGTTCTCGCGAGCTCCTTGGACCCGCAGCAGGTCGTGCGTGTCGGCGACGTGGCGGTCGGGCGTGCTCATCGATGTCTCCCTCGGTCAGGCGAACCCCACGCTAGCGCCTGCCGCCGACGGGTGCAGGTCGGCGGTGGTCGGTCGCGACACGCCCCTTTTCATCCGGAACCGCCCGGGCCGAGGGCGTGTCTCGACGGGTGAGGGAGCGTCATCCACAGGATGCGGCCTCACGTGCGGCCGTGCGCGGCCCACTCGAGCCGGCGCAACGACTCCCGGTTGCGGATGAGCAGCACGAGGTCGGCCAGGGGCCGCGGGATCAGCCGGGCCGGCCCCGCGACGGCGTACTCCTCCATCCGCACCAGGCAGCCGTCGCCCTGCGGTCGCACGTCGATCGCCACCCGCTCTTCGCCGAACGGGCGTGTCTTCGCCAGGAGGACCATCCGCCGCGGCGGCTCCCACACGTCCACGCGCGTCTCGTCGTTCAGGACGAACGGCCAGACTCCGATGGAGTGGTGCAGCCGGGAGCCGACGGCGGGATAGGTCCCGTCGGCCGCCCGCATCCGCGAGGCACCCACCACCCAGCTCGGGTACACCCACGGGTCGGCGAGCACGGCGAAGACCTGGGCGGGCGTGCAGCCGAGCCGGCGGACGGTCACGGACACGATGTCATTCCTCGGGGGCGAGCGACGGCATCCGGGTCACGCCGAATTCGTGGTGCAGCGCGCTCCGCGCGGCGTAGTAGCCGCCCAGGCCGTGCACGCCCGGTCCGGGGGCGGCGGAGGCGGAGGCGAGATACAGTCCACGCCCGGGCATCCGCCACGGGTCGACGGCGAGGACCGGTCGGGCGATCAGCTGGCGGAAGTCCGGCAGCCCGGTGGAGATGTCGCCGCCGCGGTAGTTGGGGTTGTACTGGCCCAGCTGCACGGCGGTCCGAGACGTGCTCGCGAGGATCAGATCGCGGAAGCCGGGAGCGAAGCGCTCGATCTGCCGGATCACCGCCTCGGTCCGGTCCGCCTCCGAACCGCGGGGGACGTGGGTGTACGCCCAGAGGACGTGTCGACCGGCGGGCGCACGTGAGGAGTCGAACAGTGAGGGCTGCGAGACCAGGACGTACGGGTCGTCGCCCACCCGGCCGTCGGCCACCTCGCGCTCGGAGCGGGCGACGGCCGACCGCGTCCCGCCCAGGTGCACGGTCGCGGTCTCGTTCAGCTCCGGGTTCGTCCACGGCACCGGACCCGAGAGCGCGAAGTCCACCTTGCACACGCCGTTGCCGTCGCGGAAACGCGAGATCCGGCGCAGGTAGCCCGCGGCCAGGCGGTCCTCGCCGAGGCGTGCCGCAGCACGCACATGCGTGTCGAACACGACGATGCGCGACGCAGGGAGGTCGCCCAGACTGGTGACCTCGGTTCCCGTGACGACCTCGCCGCCGTGGGCCTCCAGATCGGCGACCAGGGCGTTCGCGATGCTCTGCGATCCCCCGAGCGGCACGGGCCAGCCGCGCGCGTGGCCGTAGGCGGCGAGCGTCAGCCCGGCCGCTGCACCGGCGACGCTCGGGAGGGACAGCGTCGTGTGAGCGAACGCGCCGGTCAGCAGCGCCCCCGGCTCCTCGGTGCGGAAGGGCAGATCCCACCAGGGGCCGCCCTGCAGCAGAGCGGTCGCGCCGAGCCGGGCGGCGACGAGGGGATGGCGCGGGAGGCCGACGACGTTCGAACCGGTGAACTGTGCGACCTCGTCGGCATGGCGGGCGAGCGGCCCGATCAGCGCGCGCCAGGCGGGGCCGTCGGGGCCGAGCGCGTCAGCGGTCCGTTCGATGTCGCGGTAGGCGACCGCGGCACGGCCGCCGTCGAGCGGTTGCGCGTACGAGGCGGTCGGCGTGACGAACCGCACCCGCTCCGCCAGACCGAACCGGCGGAAGAACCCGGAGGCGAACGCCAGCGGATGCACCGCGGAACAGAGGTCGTGCCGGAAGCCGGGGAGGGTGATCTCCTCGGTGCGCATCCCGCCGCCGACGGTGGCGTTGCGCTCGTAGACCCGCACCGCCAGACCGGCCCGGGCGAGCGTCACGGCGGCGGAGAGCCCGTTGGGGCCGGAGCCGATCACGACGGCGTCGAGCGGAGATGCGGAAGGCATGACTCCTGTATACCCCGGGGTGCGTCGCCGGACGGGGGGATCGGCAGCCCCTTCACAGCCTCCATCCTGTATCGTTGTGAGGTCGGCTCTTGGCACCGCGCATGTCGCGCGGATGGGTTTGTAAGTCAAGCGGGCCGGTTCCGCACCCGATCGGTGGTGCGGACAATCACGATGTGAACGGCCCCGGACGATGTTCGTCGGGGATTCCCCGGTGCGTTTCTGCGCGCCGCCGCGCACCTGAAACAACCCAGGAAGAATCACGCATGCCCCCCTTCAAGAAGAACGACCGACGACCGCAGCAGAAGACCGGAGCGGGCAGCCGCAGCCCCGGCCATCGCGGCTACCGCCCCGAGGAGTCGACCGAGGGTAAGAAGGCCCGCTGGACCGCCGACGACCGCGCCAAGCGCGGAGCGAGCGCCGAGCGCGGGCGTGCCGTCTACGGCACCCGCGACGGCGACACCGGCCGCGGCCGCACCGAGCGGCCGAACTGGGAGCCCCGAGGCAAGGATGCGCGCCGCACCGAGCGCGAGTGGGACAACCGCGGCCGTGCCGGTCGGGACGACCGTCCGCGTCGGGACGGCGATGACCGTCCGCGCCGGTTCGACGACCGGGCCGACCGTCCGCGTCGTGATGACGACCGTCCGCGTCGCTCGTTCGACGACCGTGGCGATCGCGCTCCGCGTCGCGAGTACGACGACCGTCCGCGCCGGTTCGACGACCGCAGCGACCGTCCGCGTCGTGATGACGACCGTCCGCGTCGCACCTTCGACGACCGTGGCGACAGGGCCCCGCGTCGCGACACCACCGACCGTCCGCGCCGGTCGTTCGACGACCGTGGCGACCGCGCTCCGCGTCGCGAGTACGACGACCGTCCGCGTCGCTCCTTCGACGACCGTGGCGGCCGTCCCGAGCGTCCGCGTCGCGATGCCGATGAGCGTCCGCGCCGGTCGTTCGACGACCGCGGCGACCGCGCTCCCCGTCGTGAGTACGACGACCGTCCGCGCCGCGACGTCTCCGACCGTCCGCGTCGCTCCTTCGACGACCGCGGCGACCGTCCCGACCGTGCCGAGCGTCCGCGCCGGTCGGTCGACGACCGCTCCGAGCGTCCTCGCCGCGATTCCTCCTTCTACCCGTCGCGCGACGACAAGCCCGCGTTCACCCCGCAGGACGACGTCGTGCTCGAGCGGCTCGAGGCCGAGGCCATTCAGGCCGAGGACGTCGACGGCGTGACCTTCGCCGACCTGGGCTTCGGCGGCAACGTCGTGCGCGCCCTGGCCGAGCTCGGCGCCGAGAAGCCGTTCCCGATCCAGGCCGCCACGGCCCCGGACGTGCTCTCCGGCAAGGACGTGCTCGGCCGAGGCCGCACCGGCTCCGGCAAGACCATCGCCTTCGGTGCCCCCATGGTCGAGCGGCTCATGCAGATCTGGGCCGAGTCCGGCAAGTCGGGCGGCAAGCGTCAGATCGGCCGCGCCCCGCGTGCGCTGATCCTCGCCCCGACCCGCGAGCTGGCCCTCCAGATCGACCGGACGGTGCAGCCGATCGCCCGCAGCGTCGGCCTCTTCACGACGCAGATCTACGGCGGCGTGCCCCAGGGCCGCCAGGTCGGTGCGCTGCAGCGCGGCGTCGACATCGTGATCGGCACCCCGGGCCGCATCGAGGACCTCGTGGAGCAGGGGCGTCTCGACCTCAGCCAGGTCGCCATCACCGTCCTGGACGAGGCTGACCACATGTGCGACCTCGGCTTCCTCGAGCCGGTGCAGCGCATCCTGCGCGAGACGTCGGAGGGCGGCCAGAAGCTGCTCTTCTCGGCCACCCTGGACAAGGGCGTCGCCCAGCTCGTCGACGAGTTCCTCGTCGAGCCGGCCGTGCACGAGGTCGCGGGCGAGGACCAGGCGTCCTCGACCATCGACCACCGCGTGCTCGTCATCGAGCACCGTGACAAGCCCGCCATCATCGAGCAGCTCGCCGACCGCGAGGGCAAGACCCTGATCTTCGCCCGTACCCGTGCATTCGCCGAGATGCTCGCGGACCAGCTGGACGACGCGGGCATCCCCGCGGTCAGCCTGCACGGCGACCTCAACCAGTCCCGCCGCACCCGTAACCTCGCGCAGCTCACCAGCGGCCGCGTGAACGTGCTGGTCGCGACCGACGTCGCCGCCCGCGGCATCCACGTCGACGACATCGACCTGGTCATCCAGGCCGACGCCCCGGACGAGTACAAGACCTACCTGCACCGTTCGGGCCGCACCGGCCGCGCCGGCAAGCAGGGCACGGTCGTCACGCTCATCCCGCGCCAGCGTCAGCGGCGCATGAACGAGCTGCTGGACCGCGCCGAGATCGAGGCCGAGTTCGTCCCGGCCATCCCGGGCGACCAGCTGCTCACCGACCTCGCGCAGGCCGCCGCGCTCGCCGAGGCGTAAGCGACCGCTCGCACCACGAAGCCCCCGTCCGCTGCACAGCGGGCGGGGGCTTGCGCGTCGGGTGGGTCCTCCGTGCGAGGGGGCGCCTCAGCCGGCGAGCTGCGCGAGAGCGTGCCTCCCCAGCGCGGCCATCCGGGCGTTGTCGTCGGAATGGGCCGCCAGAGCGGATCCCATCGCCACGGCCCAGCCACGGGCACGGCGCCAGGTCGCCTCATCGACCGATGACCCGAGTGCGGCGCGGAACGTGTCGCGGGCCGGCCCGTCGAAGGTGAGCCAGGCCGTCGCCAGGTCGGTCGCCGGGTCTCCCGCGGTCACATCGCCGAAGTCGATGACGGCGGCGAGTCCCTCGACACTTCCGTCGGCTCCCGTGCGCAGCAGGAGATTGCCCGGGTGGAGGTCGCCGTGCAGCCAGAGGGCGGGCCCGTCCCAGACCGGTGCGGCCAGGCCGTCGTCCCATGCCGCCGTGAGCGCGGACGTGTCGGTGCGGGCCGAGAGCAGCGCGAGGCGCTCGCGGACGGCACCGTCGCGCGTCGCGAGGGCGACGCCGCGGACGGGATTGGCCGGTGCGTCGTGCGGTGCGGGGAGGTGCAGCGCCCGCACGAAGGCGGCCAGCGCGGCGGCGATCGGCGCGCGGGCGGACCCGTCGACCGCGGCACCGTCGACCCCGTCCAACCAGCGGACGATGCTCCACGGCCAGGGGAAGGTCGCGCTCGGCACCCCCACCCGGACCGGCGCAGGGACGGGCACCGCGACCCGCGCGGCGATCCCGCTGAGCACCTGCTGCTCGTGCTCGATCAGGTGAGCGGCGACCTCCCGTCGCGGCACGCGGACCGCGAACGCGTCGCCGAGCCGGAAGATGCGGTTGTCCCAGCCGTCGGAGACCAGCCGCAGCGGCCCGGCGAGGTCAGGGTGCTGCTCGGCGATCATCCGCGCGACGAGGTCGGCGTCGGCGGAGATGTCGGAGGCGGGGGTCGAACCGGGGATCACCGCTCGACGCTAACAGACACGCCCCCGAGACGTGAGTGGTTGTGGGTCCAGGCGTATCCGGACCCGCAACCACTCACGTCTCGCGGGCGGAGTCGGCTCAGGAAGCGGCGAGGAGGGTGAGGGTGTCCACGACGCGGTTGGAGAAGCCCCACTCGTTGTCGTACCAGGCGACGACCTTCACGTGCTTGCCGTCCACGCGCGTGAGCGCGGAGTCGAAGATCGACGACGCCGGCTGGCCGGTGATGTCGCTGGAGACGAGCGGGTCCTCCGAGTACTCGAGGATGCCGGCGAGCGGACCCTCGGCGGCGGCGCGGTAGGCGGCGAGCACCTCGTCGCGGGTGACCTCGCGTGCCACGGTCGTGTTGAGCTCGACGATCGAGCCGACCGGAACCGGCACGCGGATGGAGTCACCGGACAGCTTGCCGTCGAGGCCCGGCAGCACGAGGCCGATCGCCTTCGCGGCGCCGGTCGTGGTGGGGACGATGTTCACGCCGGCGGCGCGGGCCCGGCGCGGGTCGCGGTGCGGGCCGTCCTGCAGGTTCTGCTCCTGCGTGTACGCGTGCACGGTCGTCATGAAGCCGTGCTCGATGCCGGCCAGATCGTCCAGCACCTTCGCCAGCGGCGCGAGCGCGTTCGTCGTGCAGGAGGCGTTGGAGACGATGGTGTGGTTCGCGGGGTCGTACTCGTCGGTGTTGACGCCGTAGGCGAGGGTCACGTCGGCCCCGTCCGAGGGGGCGCTCACGAGCACGCGCTTGGCGCCGGCGCGCAGGTGGGCGCGGGCGGCCTCGGCGGAGGTGAAGCGACCGGTGGCCTCCAGCACGATCTCGACGCCGAGTTCGGCCCAGGGCAGGTTCTCGGGGTCGCGCTCGGCGAGCACCCGGATGCGGCGGCCGTCGACGACGAGGGTGTCGCCGTCGACCTCGACGGGGCGGCCGAGACGGCCGAGGGAGCTGTCGAAGCGCAGGAGCTGGGCGAGCGTGTCCGGTGCGGTCAGGTCGTTGACGGCGACGACCTCGAGGTCGGTGTCGCGCTCGAGGAGGGCGCGGAGCGTGTTGCGTCCGATGCGGCCGAAGCCGTTGACGGCGATGCGGGTCATGGTGGTTCCTTTCATTCCCGGTCCGCCTTCCATCGTCGGTCGCGGCTCCCGCCGTCGAAAGTGGCTCCCAAGACAGCATCCGCAAGCAATCCGCCAGAGGCGTGGCCAGACGCCACAAGAATCTCGCCACACCGCGCAGCCAGGCTGCGAAGCGGGGCGGGTCAGGCGGAGAACGTGTGACGGTACTCCGTCGGGGAGGTGCCGAGGATGCGGTGGAAGTGCAGCCGCAGGTTCGCCCCGGTGCCCAGGCCCACGCGGTGGGCGATCTGCTCGACGCCGAGATCCGAGCGCTCCAGGAGCTCGCGCGCCAGATCGACCCGGGCCCGGAGCACCCACTGCATCGGGGTGTAGCCGGTGTCTTCCACGAAACGGCGCGAGAAGGTGCGCTCCGAGACGTTGGCGTTGCGGGCGAGTTCTGCGAGGGTGAGCGGGCCGCCCAGGCGTCCGAGCGCCCATTCGCGGGTCTCGGCGAAGAGGTCGCCGAGCGGTTCGGGTACGCTGCGCGGCACGTACTGCGCCTGTCCGCCGCTGCGGTACGGGGCTGCCACGAGCCGTCGCGCCACGTGGTTGGACAGGGAGACGCCGTGATCGCGCCGCACGAGGTGCAGGCAGAGGTCGATCCCGGACGCGGCGCCGGCTGAGGTCAGGACGTCGCCCTCGTCGACGAACAGCACGTTCTCGTCCACCCGGATCAGGGGATGCCGCTGGGCGAGGGCGCGGGTGTAGTGCCAGTGCGTTGTCGCGCGGCGCCCGTCGAGCAGCCCGGTGGCGGCGAGGGCGAACGCGCCGGTCGAGATCGCGGCCAGCCGGGCCCCGCGGTCGTGCGCGGCGCGCAGTGCGGCGACGACGGCGGCGGGAGGTTCGGTGCCGGCCGGCTCCCGGTAGCCGGGCACGAAGACGGTGTCGGCGCGCTCGAGGGCGTCGAGACCCTCGGCCACGTGGTACGACAGCCCGTCCCCGCCGGTGACGAGCCCGGGCTCGGCCCCGCAGACCCGCACCTCGTAGGGCATGCTCGAGCGATGCGCGAAGACCTGCGACGGGATGCCGACGTCGAGCGGTTTCGCCCCCTCGAGCACGAGGACGGCGACGCGGTGGTCGCGGCTGGTCATCGGGGCTCCTTCCGCGGGCCGCTGCAGACGCCCGCGCGCCGGAGTCTAGCCGAGCCGCTCACCGGACTCCTCCGGTACCCGCGACGCGGCCGGGCTCACGGGCGGTGGCGCCGCACCCCGGTCATCCGGCGGCGGCGCCTCCCGGGTGCCGCGCTTCGGCGGCCGCAGCTCGCTGACGATCACGCCGGCGACGATGAGTGCGGCGCCCGCGATCGCGATCGGCGGCAGCCGGTCGCCCGCGATGCGTCCGATGATGCCCGCCCAGACCGGCTCCCCCGCGTAGATGATCGTGGCGCGAGTGGGGGAGACCGAACGCTGGGCCCAGTTCATCGTGAGCTGGATGATGCAGCTCGCGACGCCGAGTCCGACGCCCGGGAGCAGCCAGGCCCACGAGAACGCGGGTGCGACCTCTCCCGCGATCGGCATGGCCAGGAACCCGACGCCTCCCGCGACCAGCAGCTGCACGATCGTCACCCGGCCCACGTCGACCGATTTCGCGAACAGCCCGATGAGGAGGATCTCGGCCGCGATCGGGAGGGTGCTCACCAGGGTGGCGATCTCGCCGCGACCCAGCCCGATGGTGAGGGCCTCCGGCCCGGCGAGGAGGAGCAGCCCGACGAAGGCGAGTGCGACGCCGACGAGCGTGAGCGGACGCGGTGCCCGGCGGAAGACCAGCCACTGCAGCAGGGGGACGAGCGGCACGTACAGCGCCGTGATGAAGGCGGAGGTGCTGCTGCTGATGGTCTGCAGCCCCATCGTCTGCAGGCCGTAGCCGAGACCGATGGAGACGCCGATGGCTGCGCCCGCCGCCACGTCGCGCCAGCGCATGCCGCGCAGCGAACGGTGGAAGACGATCAGGCCGAGCAGGCCGGCGACCGCGAAGCGTACGCCCACGAAGAACCACGGCCCGCTGTGCTCCATCGCCAGGTGCACGATGAGGAACGTCGAACCCCAGAGCGCGGTGATCGCGAGGAGCGCGCCCTCCTGCCGGCTGACGGCGAAGCGCCGCCGTGCGGGTTCTCGGGTGCGATCGGAAGTGTGCAGCATCCTGCACATTCTATGGTGCAGAATGGTGCACATGCCAGAGCACGGCTCGGATGTCCTCGCCCACGTCGCCGGGAACCTCCGACGCCTGCGTCAGGAGCGCGGCCTCAGTCAGGCCGCGCTGGCGGAGCGGTCGGGGATCAGCCGCCGCACCATCATCAACCTGGAGGCGGGGGAGGCGAACATCAGCCTCTCCGGGCTCGACCGGGTGGCCGAGGCGCTGGAGACGGACTTCGTGACCCTGGTCGCCGAGTCGTCCGCGCTTCCGACCGCGGTGAACGCCGTGGCCTGGCGGGGGGCGTCGACGGAGAGTGTGGCCGCGCTCGTCGGAGCCGTGCCCGCCCGGGTCGACGCCCAGCTGTGGACGTGGGCGCTCGCCGCCGGCGACCGGTACGACGCCGAACCCGACCCGGCAGGCTGGCACGAGATCGTCTTCGTCACGGCCGGACGCGTGCGCATCGACCGCGAGGATGGCACCTCCGAGCTCCGCGTCGGCGAGCAGGCGATCTACTCGAGCGCCCAGCGCTACTCCTACGCGGCCGTGGGAGACGAGACGGCGCGCTTCGTGCGGCTCGTCGTCTCCTGACCGGCGCGGAGGGTCGCGGAGACCCCGCGTCGTGACCGGCGGGCGATAACGCGGATCCGCCATCCTGTGTCGCGCGCACACTACTCAGCTTGTCTGAGGAGTCGCCATCGCAATACAGTCGCATCCTGCCCGTTCGACCCGTGGAGGATGCCCGTGCCCAGCCCGACCCCCGCCCCTCGTCGCCGTGCCCGCTTCTGGTCGCTGGTCTCGACGCACACCATGAACGACTTCCAGACCGGAGCCATCGCGGCGATGCTGCCCGCCCTCGTCGCCCAGCAGCACTACGACTACGCGGCCGCCGCGGGGATCGTGCTGGCGTCCACCGCGCTGTCCAGCATCACGCAGCCCGTCTTCGGCTGGCTGAGCGATCGGATGGATCTGCGCTGGATGGTGCCGGCCGGCCTCGCATTCGCCGCGCTCTGCGTCGCCGCGGCGGGTCTCACGTCGGGCTCCTACTGGCTCACCTGGGTCGTCGTGGCGCTCTCCGGCGTCGGCGTCGCCGCCTACCATCCGCCCGCGACGGTCGAGGCCCGCGCAACCGGAGGAGGCACGAACCGCTCGATGAGCGTCTTCTCGGTCGGGGGCAATGTCGGGGTCGCGCTGTCCCCCCTGCTGGTCGGACTGACCGCGGGCACGATCGGGCTGGCCTCGACCCCGCTGCTCCTCGTGCCGACGGCGGCGGTCATCGTCGTCTACCTCGCGGTCCGCAGGAACGTGGCGCGTTCGGCGGCGACCGCGGCCCCGCAGGACGCGAGCGCGATCGCCGCGGGCCCGACCGACTCCGACACGGGTGCCGCCTCCGACACGGGTGCCGCCTCCGACACGGGTGCCGCTTCCGACGCGGGCTCCGCCTCCGCCGCTTACGCCGCCTCCGCGGGAGCGACGGACGCGTGGGGCCGGTTCTCCTGGCTGCTCGTGGTCGTCGCACTCTGGTCCGTCGCCTACATCGGCACGACCTCCTTCATCGCGCTCGATGTCGCCGACCGGTTCGGAGCCGGTGCCGGCGTGGGGGCGGTGGCCCTGGCCGTCTTCCCCGCGGCCGGTGCGGTCGGGACACTCCTCGGCGGTGTGCTCGCCGATCGGTTCGGCCGGCGGCTGGTCATCCCGCTCGGCTACGCGGTCGCGACGGTCGCCGCGCTCGCGATCGTGTTCGCGCCGGATCCGGTCGTCGCGATCGGGGCGACCGCCCTTCTCGGGGTGGCCGTGTTCGTGCCGTTCGCCCTGCACGTGACCCTGTCGCACGCGTACCTGCCGCGTCACATCGGCACGGCGAGCGGTGTGACGCTCGGGCTCTCGACGACCGTGGGCGGCTTCCTCGCGCCGGTTCTCGGAGCGATCGCGGACGGCTCGACGATCGGCGTCGTCTTCGCGGTGATCGCGGGGGTGCTCGCCGCCGCGTTCGTCGCGTCCCTCTTCCTCCGCGATCGACAGGACCCCCTCGGGCCGACCGACGGGACGCCCGTGCGCGTCACGGGGGCCGGGAGTGCCGAGGAGGAGGGCGTCGGTCAGACCGTCGCCGGCTGAGCCGATCGCGGCGCTGTTCGGCCACCGTCCTGCGAGATCTCGTTCGAATGCTGCGCCTGCGGCGGAAAGTGCGCAAGAATCGTGCACTTGGCGCCGCACGCCTGCTCATTCCGTGTGAAAGCATGGACCGCGGAGGTCCCCATGAACACCCAGTCCCCGCAGTCCGCCGACCGGATGCACGCCGTCACTCCCGAGACGCGCGAGCTCGTCGACCTGGTGCTCGACTACTCGCGCCGTCGCATCCTGAGCACCGACACCCCGCTCGACAAGCCGCTGCCCGAGCACGAGCTGCGCCGCCTCGCCGGTCAGACCGTCTCGGAAGGCGGGATGGGTGCCGAGCGCGCCCTCGCCGTCTTCGAGCACGTGCTCGCGCCGGCCTGCATCACGACCGATCACCCGCAGTACCTCTCCTTCATCCCGACCGCACCGACCAAGGCGGCGACGGCGTTCGACCTCGTCGTCTCGGCCAGCGCCGTGTACGGCGGGTCGTGGCTGGAGGGATCCGGCGCGGTCTACGCGGAGAATCAGGTGCTCGCCTGGCTCGCGTCCGAGTTCGGCCTGCCGGCGAGTGCCGGCGGCGTCTTCGTTCAGGGCGGGACGCTCGGCAACCTCTCCGCGCTGGTCGCCGCGCGCGATCACGCCCGCGCGCAGGGGCGCACCCCCTCCGGGCCCTGGGTGATCGTCTGCAGTGCTGAGGCGCACTCCTCGGTCGCCTCCGCGGCCCGGGTGATGGACGTGGAGGTCGTGCCCGTCTCTCCCGGTGAGTCCGGCGTCCTCACCGGCGACGCCGTGCGGCCCGCGCTCGAGCAGTACGGCGAGGCGGTGTTCGCAGTCGTCGCCACCGGCGGTTCTACCAACTTCGGCATCGTCGATGACATCGCGTCCATCGCTGCGCTGAAGGACGAGTTCCCGTTCTGGCTCCACGTCGACGGTGCCTACGGTCTGGCGGGGATGCTGTCGCCGCTCGCGCGGCCGCGCTTCGCCGGCGTCGAGCGCGCCGACTCGGTCATCGTGGATCCGCACAAGTGGCTGTTCGCGCCCTTCGACGCCTGCGCCTTGATCTACCGCGACCCCGAGGCGGGGCGGCGCGCTCACACGCAGCACGCCGAATACCTGGACACGCTGACCGACGCGGCCGAGTGGAGCCCGTCCGACTACGCCGTGCACCTCACGCGCCGTGCGCGCGGGCTGCCGTTCTGGTTCTCCCTGGCGAGCCACGGCGCTGCCGCCTACCGGGACGCGGTCACGGCCTCCCTGCGACTGGCCGAGCGCATCGCGGCCGAGATCGAGGGCCGCGACGGGTTCCGCCTGGTGCGCCGGCCGCAGCTCTCGGTGGTGGTCTTCGAACGCGACGGCTGGAGCCGCGAGGACTACGCCCTCTGGTCGGCTCGTCTGTTGGAGGAGCAGCGCGCGTTCGTGACGCCGAGCTCCCACGCCGGTCGGCCGAACACCCGCTTCGCCATCCTGAACCCGCTCACCACCTTCGACGACCTCGTGGCGATCCTCGACACGATGTGACGCGCCGCCCGCGGTGAGACGCCGCCCGGGACGCGACGAAGCCCCGCACCAGGACGGTGCGGGGCTTCGGTCGTACGGAGTGCCGTCAGAGCACGTCGTCCGACTCGCCGGTGCGGCGGGTCACCCGCTCTCCGGTCGCGGGATCCACGGCCGTACGGGTGGTCGCCACGCTGCGGCGGCGGCGCGATATGAGCACGATCCCCAGGATGATGCCGACGGCGCCGGCGATCATCAGGATGTACCCCACGAGATGCAGATCGATCCAGTCGACCTGCACGTTGAGGGCGAAGGCCAGGATCGCGCCGATCACGACGAGGACGATGCCTGTGCCGAGACTCATGCGGTTCCTCCGATCAGACCCGGCGGCTGCCGGTCAGCATGCGCACGAGCCAGACGATCACCGCCAGCACGAGCAGGATGATGCCGACCCACAGCAGGAAGTTCAGCGACTGGACGAAGCCTCCGGTGAGCAGCAGGACGATCGCGATGATCGCGATGATGATGAGCAGGATGTTCATGGAGAGTGTCCTTTCCTTGACCAGACCACCGAACAACTGTTTCGGTTGCCTAGCAATCCCCTTGACTCGACCCCCTTTGGGGTCTAGCCCGCGCGCGATCGGAGGCGATCCGGTCCACGGTCTCGCGCATGCGCGTGAGGAAGCGGGTCACGGTCTCCGCCTCGTCGGGGCTGAGCTCCGCGGAGGCGGCGGCGAGCCGGGCGTCCGCGGCGGCGAGCAGGGGTCCGGTCTCCCCGAGCGCGGCGCGGGTGGGCAGGAGCGTGATCGACCGGCCGTCGGTCGCGCTGCGGCGCCTCTCGACGAAGCCGCCGCCCTCCAGCCGGTCGATGAGCGCGGTGGTGGAGGCGCTGGAGATGCCGAGGTACCGACTGAGATCCTTGGCGGCCGTGTGCCGTCCCGCCGCCGTGTTGTCGAGGATGAGGCGCAGCGCCAGGAGATCGTTGTCGCCCATGCCCATCGCCGCACCGGTCCGACGGCGCATCGCCGCCTCGGCGGCGCGGTAGACCTGGAGGGCCTCGAGCACGCCGGTGTCGGGCCGGGGCACGTCGCCCCCGATGCCTGCCGCCTGATCCTCGCGATCTCCCACGCCTCCCAGCCAGGCCCGGGACGACGGCTCATGCAAGGCCCCGCTCCGCGATTCTGAGCGTATTCACGGTGGAGAATGCGCCGGGCCCTGCTCCTGGGCGCCGCGCTCCGCGCCTCCCGATCGTGCGCGTATGCTCGCACGGTGGATCTGCTACTCGACCGGTACGAGCTGCGCGACCGCCTCGGTCGCGGCGGCATGGCGACGGTGCACCGCGCCTACGACCGGCAGCTCGGCCGGTTCGTCGCCATCAAGCTCTTCCCGCCGGGGACGGCCGCCGACGATGCGCGGCGGCGTGGGGAGGCGACTGCGCTGGCCCGGCTCTCGCATCCGCATCTCGTCGCCCTCTTCGACGCCCACCTCGCGGGAGACGGCGACGAGACCCCGAGCTTCCTGGTGATGGAGCTCGTCGACGGGGACGACCTCCGATCGCGGCTCGACGACGGCCCGCTGCCCGTCGAGCTGGCCGCGGCGGTGGCGTCTGACATCGCCGAGGCGCTGGCCGTCGTGCACAGCGCCGGGATGGTGCACCGCGACCTCAAGCCCGCCAACATCCTGCTGGCCTCCTCGAGCATCCCCGGCCGCGCACCGATCGCGAAGCTGGCCGACTTCGGGATCGCCCACCTGCTCGGGTCCGAACGGCTGACCACGGCGGGGACCGTGATCGGCACAGCGGGCTATCTCAGCCCCGAGCAGCTGCACGGCGCCGACCCGGGGCCGGCCGCCGACGTCTACGCCCTCGGCCTCGTGGTGCTGGAGAGCCTCACCGGTGTGCGGCAGTATCCGGGGACGGCGGTGGAGGCCGTCGCCGCGCGGGCCGCGCACGATCCGCGGGTCCCGTCCGATCTCCCCGACGGCTGGCGGGGGCTGCTGCTGGCGATGACGAGCGCGGACCCGGCCGTACGGCCGACGGCCGCGGAGGTCGCGACGATGGCCGCGGTGATGGCGCCCGAGCTCGACGGGTGGATGCCGGCGGCGACGGAGTCCGCGGTCGCCACCGTGCCGGTCGCCGAGCCGGAGCCCCCGGCTCCGACGCGCGCGCTTCCCGCGACCGTGCGGCGGCGCCGCCTGGTGGTGGCGCTCGCCGCCGTGGGCACCGTCGCCGTCGTGGCGGGGGTCATCGCGCTGGCGGCCCTCCTGAATCCGCTCGGCGGGCCCGCCGACACCGGGCCGACTCCGCGGCCCACACCGAGCGTCCAGGCCCCGCCGCAGACGGTCGCGCCCGCCGTCGTCCCGACTCCTGCGCCGACGCAGGACCCCCAGGGACCCGGAGGCGAGGGGAACAACGGCAAGGGGAACAACGGCAACGGCAACAACGGCAACGGGAACGGGAACAACGGGAACGGGAACGGGAACAAGGGCAAGGGGAAGGGCTGACCCGCCCGCCGCTGCACCCCTCCCGGGTTTCGGGCGTGTGACGTTTGCCGCCCCCGTGTTACGAGTTGCCGCCTTTCCGCCCGCGGCCGACCCTCCTCGGGTAGGAAGAGAGGGTGCTGGTTCTCACTCTCCTCGCCTGGGCCGTCGTGGCCGTCGGCCTCGTCGTGCTGGTCGAGGCCGTGTTGCGGGATGTCGCCGACCGCTGATCGACCCGTTCGTCACGAGGGACCGGTACGGTCGAGGGGACGAGAGGACCCGAATTGAGCATCGCCGCGATCGTCGTCAACCCCGTGAAGGTCGACGAACCCGCCCTCCGGGCCGCCCTGTCCGCCGCCGAGGAGCGCTGGGGGTGGGAACCGACCCTGTGGCTGGAGACGACGGAGGACGACCCGGGCGCCGGTCAGGCGCGTGAGGCGCTGAAGCGCGGCGTCGACGTGGTGATCGCCGCGGGCGGCGACGGGACGGTTCGCACCGTCGCCGAAGCGCTCCGCGGGAGCGGGACGCCGCTCGGGCTCCTGCCGTCGGGCACCGGCAACCTCCTGGCCCGCAACCTCGGCCTCACGCTCGACGACGTGGAGAACGCGCTCGACACCGCGTTCGGCGGCGGCGACCGCCCGATCGACGTCGGCGTCGCGGAGCTGCGGGACGCCCAGGGCGCGACGACCGAGCACGCCTACCTGGTGATGGCCGGGTTCGGGATCGACGCGCAGATGATCGCCGCCACCGACGACGACCTCAAGGCGAAGGCGGGCTGGCTGGCGTACGTCAAGGCGATCGGGACCGTGCTGCGCGACAAGAACGAACTGCACCTGCGCTACCGGCTCGACGGCGGCAAGGTGCACTCGATGCGCGCGCACACCGTCATCGTGGGCAACTGCGGATCCCTGCCCGCCAATATCCTCCTGCTGCCGGATGCCGCCGTCGACGACGGGGAGTTCGACATCGTGGTGCTGCGCCCGGAGGGCTTCTTCGGCTGGGTGCAGATCGTCGCGAAGGTCTTCTGGGAGAACGGCATCCTCCGCCGCACCGGCGCCGGCCGCCGACTCATGGGCTCCGGCCACGAGATCCACGCGATGAACTACTTCAAGGGACGGGAGCTCGTCCTGCGGCTCACCGAGCCGCAGCCGGTCGACCTCGACGGCGACCTGTTCGGAGAGGTGCTCGCCATGCGCACCCGCGTCGACCCGCTGAGCCTGGTCGTCAAGGTGCCGGCGGCCCCGGACGCGGACACGCGCTGACGATCTGGACGAGGGCGGCGCGCAGCCCCGCCGGGTCGGCGACCTCCGGGAAGACCTCATCCTCCAGCCCGCGCACGGCCTCGAACGCCGTGCGGCCGGTGGGGGTGATCGCGAGCACGTGGCGTCGGCGGTCCGACGCGTCGGGCTCCCGGGTGAGGAGGCCTTCGCGCTCGAGGCGGTCGACCGTGCGGGACATCGTCTGCGCCTCCACCTGGGCGATGCGGGCGAGGTCGGCCTGCGAGGCGACGCCGAGTTCCAGCAGGTGCAGCACGATCAGCCCGGCGTGAGTGAGGCCACGGGCGTCGAGGGCGTCGGCCCAGGCGCGTTCGACCGCACGGGAGGCCGCGCCGAGCAGCCGGCCGAGCGGCCAGTTCTCCGGCCGGTGCTGATCCTCCTCGGCGCGCTGGTCCATCGCCTCAGAGTACAGAGACGAGCGCGGCGGTGATCGCGTCGCGCGCCTGGTCGTCGCTGATCGTGGCCGTGCCGTCGCCGGGCTGCAGGCCGTAGTCGCCGAACTGCGCGTGCGTCATGCCCGGCACCTCCACGAACGTGGCGTCCGACGGCAGCAGGTGCGCGGCGCCCTCGATCTTCGCGGGGGTGCTCAACCCGTCGTGCTCGCCGCCGATGGACAGCACGGCGAGACCGGACTGCGACAGGTCGTTCGCGCAGTAGCTGCCGAACAGGATGAGGCGCTTGACCACAGGGTCGTCCGCGAGCTGGCAGGCGCGCACGCCGCCGAGGGAGTGGCCGCCGACCGCCCACTCGTCGACGTCCGGAGCGAGGCTCGTGAAGGTGCTGAGGGGGCGGGTGTCGAAGAAGGCCAGGTTGAGGGTGGGTTTGGTGATGACCACGGTCAGCCCCGTCTCCGCCACGGCCCCCGAAAGCTTGTAGAGATAGGCGTACGGGTCGACGCGCGCTCCGGGGATGAAGACCAGTCCCTCGCCGGAGGTGTGTCCGGTCGGCGCCATCACGACGGCGTCCCCGGCATCCCGGATCTGCACGGCGGAATCCGTCCACGCCTCGATCGCGGCCGGCCGCTCACCCATCATGGGCGTGTTCGCCCAGCCCAGGAACCCGACGACCACCAGCACGAGCACGCCCGCGACCCATCCCGCGACGATCCCGATCCGCCTACCCATGCCCTCCACCCTACGCCAACTCATCAGCCGGCTGACTATCCGGGCCGTCATTGCGCGCGAGACGTGAGTCGTTGCGGGTGTCGGGTGTTCCGCACCCGCAACGACTCACGTCTCGCGGAAGGGAGAGGGGAGGAGCGGGGGTTAGTCGGTGCCGGCGTCGAAGGCGGCGCCTTCGGAGCTGGCGTCGATCTCGCGGGACAGGGCGTCGTCCGTCTCGTTGACGTCGAGTTCCAGGATGGCGCGGGCGCTGCCGGCCTCCAGGGTGCCGACGAGTTCGGCGGTCGGGCCGCCGATGAGGCCGGAGGCTGCGTACTGCTCGAGGCGCGAGCGGGAGTCGGCGATGTCGAGGTTGCGCATGGTCAGCTGGCCGATGCGGTCGGCCGGGCCGAACGCGGCGTTGCCGACGCGCTCCATCGACAGCTTGTCCGGGTGGTAGCTGAGCGCGGGGCCCGTCGTGTCGAGGATCGTGTAGTCGTCGCCGCGGCGCAGGCGGAGGGTGACCTCGCCGGTGATCGCGGAGCCGACCCAGCGCTGCAGCGACTCGCGCAGCATGAGCGACTGCGGGTCGAGCCAGCGGCCCTCGTACATCAGGCGGCCGAGGCGGCGGCCCTCGTTGTGGTAGTTGGCGACCGTGTCCTCGTTGTGGATGGCGTTGAGGAGGCGCTCGTAGGCGATGTGCAGCAGGGCCATGCCCGGCGCCTCGTAGATGCCGCGGCTCTTGGCCTCGATGATGCGGTTCTCGATCTGGTCGGACGCGCCGAGGCCGTGACGGCCGCCGATCGTGTTCGCCTCGAGGACGAGCGCGACGGCATCCGGGAACTCGACGCCGTTGAGGGCGACCGGACGGCCCGCCTCGAAGCGCACGGACACCGTCTCCGGCACGACCTCGACGTCTTCGCGCCAGGCGGCGACGCCCATGATCGGGTCGACGATGTCGAGACCGGCGTCGAGTTCCTCGAGCCGCTTCGCCTCGTGGGTCGCTCCCCAGATGTTCGCGTCGGTCGAGTACGCCTTCTCGGTCGCGTCGCGGTACGGGAAGCCGCGGGCGACGAGCCACTCGCTCATCTCCGTGCGGCCGCCGAGCTCCTCCACGAACGCCGAGTCGAGCCACGGCTTGTAGATGCGCAGACGCGGGTTGGCGACGAGACCGTAGCGGTAGAACCGCTCGATGTCGTTTCCCTTGTAGGTGGAGCCGTCGCCCCAGATCTCGACGCCGTCCTCCATCATCGCGCGCACCAGCATGATGCCGGTGACCGCGCGCCCGAGGGGGGTGGTGTTGAAGTACGTCTTGCCGCCGGAGCGGATGTGGAACGCTCCGCACTGCAGGGCGATCAGACCCTCCTCCACGAGGGAGGCCTTCGCGTCCACGAGGCGCGCGATCTCGGCGCCGTACTCGTGCGCGCGACCGGGGACCTCGCCGATGTTCGGCTCGTCGTACTGCCCGATGTCGGCGGTGTAGGTGCAGGGGATCGCACCCTTCTCGCGCATCCAGGCGACCGCGCAGGAGGTGTCGAGACCCCCCGAGAACGCGATGCCGACTCGTTCACCGACCGGGAGACTGCTCAAGACTTTGGACACGCGCTCCAGTTTAGTGGGGGTGCGCTCAGTGCGCCGAGCCGAGGCCGGGGTGGACTCCGGCGCGGTAGCCGGCCGCCGCGACCAGGGTGGTGAGCGTCGCGATCAGGGCGGCGCGCTCGGCCTCGTCGAGCGGTGCGAGCATCGTGCGCTCCAGCTCGTCGGCCAGCCCGTCGCCCGCGGAGAGCACGTCGCGGGCGGCCGGCGTGAGGTGGATGGCGTAGGCGCGGCGGTCCTCCGGGTGGCGGCGGCGTTCGACGAGGCCGCGCTCCTCCAGGTCGTCGATCATCCCCACCATCGAATTGCGGTGCAGGCCGAGCGCGGTCGCGAGCTCCTGCTGCGTGCGGCCCTCTTGGTGCGCGAGGTGCACGAGGACGCCGAACCGGTTGGGGGTGATGCCGAGCGGGGCGAGTGCGGCCGTGAAACGCTGCGCGCTCTGCAGGCCGAGCTGCGAGAGCAGGAAGCTGGCTCGGGTCTCGAGGGCGGGGACGTCGGCGGAGGGCATCCCGATATCGTACCAATCAGTGATTGCACGGTGATGTGATCATCACTTACTATGACGATATGCAGCTGACCATCTTCGGCGCCGGAGGGCGCACCGGCCGCCTCCTCGTATCGCAGGCCCTCGAGCGCGGCGATGACGTCACGGCCGTGCTGCGCCGGCCGTCCCAGCAGGTGGATGCCCGGGCGACCGTGCGGGTCGTCCCGGACTTCGCCGACACCGATGCTCTGCGCACGACGATGTCCGGCGGCGACGCCGTGCTGTCGGCGATCGGTCCACGTTCACGCGCGGAAGCGCCGGTGGCCGCGCCCGCCACGCGCCTGATCCTCGCCGCGGAGCCCCGGCGCATCGTCGTCATCAGCGCCGCACCGGTCGAACCGCCTCCGCCGGACGACGGTTTCGTCAGCCGACGCATCGCCCTGCCCCTGATCGGCCGCATCCTGCGCCCCGTCTACGACGACCTGCGGGATATGGAGGACGCCTTGCGCGCCTCGCCCGCCGAGTGGACCGCCCTGCGGCCGCCGATGCTCACGAACGGTCCCGCGACCGGGCGCGCCCGCACCCGGATCGGCGGGAGCGTGCCGCGCGGATTCACCGTGTCCCGCGCCGATCTGGCGGCCGGGATGCTGGCCTGCCTCGACCGTCCGGAGACGGTCAGGCAGGCGGTCGGCATCGCCGGGTGAGCCGCGGGCTCCGCGCTATCCCCGCCCGTCCGCCGCGGGCATCGGGCAGGTGCCGCCCGGTTCGGTCGACCGCTCGAAGTGCCACATCTCGTTCGCGAAGGTCTGGCACAGCCCCCACTCGGCACCGAAGCGATTGAGGAAGTCCATCGCGTCCGCCGTCGCGATGTCGACCGCGTCGCCGCGGACGTGGGCGGAGTCGGCGCCGCGCTTCACCCAGCGCTCGGCCTCCTCCTCGCTCCCGTACTGCTGCACGGCCTTCGCGAAGAGCGTCTCCTGGTAGCGTTCCGAGCGCCATCCGTCGGCGATGGTGATCGGTGTCCCGCGCTCGGTCGCGACGGCCTGCGCCGAGCGGAGCGCGTCGAGGAGCGCCGGGTCGAGTCGCTGCACGGCCGGCTTGCCGCTGTCCAGCGGCAGGGACGAACCCTCGGGGATGTAGCCGTCGTCGTCGCCCAGCGCTCCCCGCTGGGCCGCACCCGCGGTGCCGTCAGCGGCGGGGGCGCCGGCGGGAGCGACGGCGGGAGCGTCGGAGGGGGCGCATCCCGCCAGCGCCAGGGTGACGGACAGGCCCAGGACGGCGGACAGGCTCAGGGCGGCGGAGAGGGACGGGGTGGCGGAGAGCGACGGGGTGGTGCCGGGCAGGCGGCGACGAGGGAAGGGCATGACTCCACCGTCGCACCGGGGGAGCGGCCGGTCGTCCGCCGCCAGGTGCATCCCGATCCGTCGAGAGAGGGATCCCCTCGGTCCTCACGGTGCGGCGATGCCCGCCTCCGCATCGCGCCGCGTCGCGAATCCGTCGAGCAGCAGGTCGAGGGCGAACTCGAACTCGTACTGGTCATCGCATCCGGGGCCGAGGATGGTCTCTCGTCCGTGCTGCGCGGCGGCCGCGATGCGGAGCACGCCGGGATAGTGTTCGGCGAGCCGCGCGGCCATTGCGGCGGCCTCCTCCGCCGAGGCGGGCGGCGGGGCGGGGAAGAGTTCGTGGGTGAACCCCCACATCCGCGAGCCGAGCGTGTGCATGAGTTGGTGGGTGAGGCCGGCGGAGAATCCGCCGTGGAGGAACACCCCGATCGTCCCCTCGATGTAATCGAGCACCGCCGGAGTCGGCGCCGTGCTCGACTCGATGACGTCCAGCGCCCAGGGGTGTCGTAGCAGCGACGCCCGCGCGGAGAGGATGCGCGCACGCAGGATGCGCCGCCAGTTCGCGGGATCGCCGGATCCGGCGGGCGGCGAAGCGATCGGTGCGATCTCGCGGACGACCACATCGAGCATGCCGGCGGCGAGGTCGTCCTTTCCGGTCACGTGCTTGTAGAGCGCCATCGGCACCACGTCGAGCTCGCCCGCCAGGCGGCGCATGCTCACCGCATCGAGCGACGCGGCGTCGGCGAGATCGACCGCGCGCTGGAGCACTGCGTCCCGGTTCAGGCGGGTGCGGCGTTCGCCGGAGCCTTGTGTCGTCGTCATGCGGACCTCCCGTTGACAAGCGTACGGCGTACACCTAATCTGCGATGGTGTACGGTGTACACCTTTTGAGAAGGAGAGATCACATGTCCTCGCCCCGACGCGACTCGTCCCGCCGTCTTCCGCTCCGACGCACCTCGCTCGCGGTCGGTGCGCTCTATCTGGTGACGCACGTCACCTCGCTGGTGGCGACCGTCCTCTACGCTCCGCTCCTCGGCGGTGATTCCAGCGAGGCGGCGCGCGGCGCGGCTCGCACCGGCGTGCTGCTCGAAGCGGCCCTCGCGATCGCGGTCGTCGGCACCGCCGTCGGGCTCTACCCGGTGGTGAGGCGATGGGGGCCGGCGTTCGCGCTGGGGCACGTCGGGCTCCGGGTGCTCGAGGGCGCGATCATCCTGACCGGTGCGGCCAGTGTGCTGGCCCTCGACGCGGTGCGGGCGGATGGCGAGGCCGCCTCGGTCTACACGGCACTGGTCGGCCTCCACGACGCCACCTTCTGGCTCGGCCCGAACCTCGTCCTGACGGTCAGCACCGCGCTGCTCGCGACCCTGCTGCTCCGGTCTCGGCTGGTCCCGCGCTGGATCCCCGTCCTCGGACTCGTCGGCTGTTGCTCGCTGCTGGCGTCCGCCGTCGCGATCCTCTACGGCGTCTTCCCCCAGGTGTCGACGGCGGGCGGCGTGGCGGCGGCACCGATGTTCGCGTGGGAGTTGTCGCTCGCCGGCTACCTGCTGTTGGTCGGGATGCGTGAGCGCACGGCGTCGCCTGCACCCGCCGCTCTGGTCGCGCCGCTGCCGTGACGATTCGGACCGAATGT
>NZ_AYMR01000025.1 GCF_000633535.1 Leifsonia aquatica H1aii
GAACACGGGTATGGGGGCGCGGTCGGGAAGGGTGAAGGTGTGGTCGGGTCGTCGGAACCCCAGGCGCACCAGGAGCGGGGGTCGGGTCAGCGGTGGCCGAGTCAGGGTGATACCGGTGGCCTTGTTCGCGGTGCCGAGCGTGGCGGCTGCATTGACGCCGTGGGGGAAGGTCAACTCAGTGAGTAGCACGGTGACGTGTTCAAGCCACCCGTCCGACACGTCCTGTTCGAGTGCAGCGAAGAAATCGGTGAACGCCTGCGACTGGAACGTCGCGGCGTTCGCGCGTGCGAGTTCGCGCAACGCTCGAAGGTGCCCAACGTGGATACGGAGCACCTCGATGGAGTGATGGACCACCCCGGCGGGCATGAACAGCCCCCAGCCGTACGCCTTCTTGACCTCGTCAAGGGCGCGCTTCGGCGCCTGATAGAGCTCCAGGATCGTCTCGGAATTCGCTAGGGCGTCCCGCACCGCCGCCTGTCGGTAGGCGATGGCGGCTGGGTCGTTGAGCGGTTGGTGCAGCATCGCCGTCGCGACGGTCTCGACGGTCGTATCGTCGTGGGCCATCGACCGCACGAGAGCGCCAAGCTCAAGGTCGACGAATCGGTCGCGCGCACGCTCATCAGGTTGGTATTCGACCGTGGCGTCACGGTCGCTATACAGCAGTCGCGGCCTCATGAGAGGACCCGTTCCCGGATGCGCTGCGGCGATAATCCGTACTTCTCGGCGATCGCGGTTGCGTGCGCGAGCCCATCCGGTGGCCGGCGGACGACACGGAATGTGCGGTGCGTGGGGTCGTCCGCAGAGACCTCTGCCACGACGCTCACCATTGGCGGTGCCATCATGCCAGCTCGTCCAGGAAGGTGACCGTGACCCCGATGGCCCTGGCTTCCAGCAACGCGTGGAGGACGCGTTCGTTCAGGGAGAGCGCGTCCTGGGCGGTGATCGAGCTGAAGAGCTCGTTCGCGATGACGATGGAGTCTGAGGTCACGCGCTCGAGGATGTCTCGTACCCGGATGAGGTCGTCTTCGAGGCGGCCTCGCAGCAGAGCGAGGTCCTCCTGGCGCTCAAAATGCGTCAGCAGGAGATCGAAACGAGCCAGCCGTGCGGTGCGTGCGGCGACCGGGAATCCGAGCGCGGCCATCCAGTGCAGCTGCCCGAACACGCGGGCGAAGGTCGACTTGCCGCCCTGGTTGGCCCCGGTGACGACAAGGAACTGCTCGCCCGGCGCGAGACGGATTTCGTTCGGGACGATGGACGCGCGGGTTTTCGGCTGGGCGGCGAGTTGCAGGTCGTAGCCGTCGACGACCTGCACACTTCGGTCCGTGGTGAGCTCGGGCAAGCAGGTGGATAGGGTCGTCCCGGCCGCCGCCTTCAGGTGATCCAGGACGGAGAGGTACAGGTGCAGTCCGCGTTCATATCGCGCGACAGTCGTGGGTAGGAATCCGGCATGCTCGTCGACGAAGCGTTCGAGCGCTTGGAATGCGGAGGGGAAGACCTCCGCAACGAGGTCGGGGACTCCCGCTTCTACGCGGTTCATCTCCAGTGTGTCGACGAACCGTGTGCGATGCGAACCCGCGTCCGTCTGCTTAAAGCGGGCGAAGCCGGCGGTGACCGCGGCACTCTGATCCGTGCCGCTTGCGTCTGCTAGAACGGTGACGCTTCCGCCTTGAATATGGAAGTCGTACTTCACCGCGTCCAGCTGTGCAGTGATGGACATGGTATCCATGCTCAGGCGTGTGAATGGTTCAGAGTCGACATACTCAGCCAGTACCTGCGCGGCGGTTCGCAACGCTTCGGAACGGAGCGAGCACGTATTCAGATCGTCGGCGGCGCTGCTCACGACACCGGCGTATCGACGGGCGGCATCCAACAGAACCCGCTGGGCCTGCCGCGGATACCGCAATCGCCGGGCTAAGCCGAGAGATTCCCGCACCGCCGCCATTCCTGTGACGAACGTGCGACAGGCAGCGATCACCTCTGGAGTGTCGAGGTCGGCGAACACCCCGTGGCGGTACTCGACCGTGGCAGCATCGGCCACGGTCCAGAACACCGGGGCCAACTCCAGCGGGTCGTCGCCGAGGACATCGGTGACGATGTGATCCAGGCCGAGATCAGGGAAGCATCCTGGTTGTTCTTCCGCCAGTTGCTTCGACTGCCCGGGTGGGAACAGCAGGCTGGTGGGCGTTACCTCGCGGTCGTTCATCGGCGCTCCTCTACCTGGACGCGTGCAGCGTCACATTCAGGTAGAAGCCATCAGCGGGGACCCGCGGTTGCCGGTGAGCCTCATCACCGTGGTGCGTGCCGTAACCATAACACCGCGACCAGTGGACTTGTACCTTCGACGGCTTCTGGCATGATGGGAACTGACGGTTCACCGTCGCGGTGGTGGGGCTCGCCGCAACCAACCTCGGCTTCGCCGACAACGGTCCCTATCTCATGAGACGCGCACGCCTGTGCGCCCGGAGATAGGAGCACGATGACCGATCACAGGCCCGAGCCACCCCCGCCCGGTGTCATCCTCGTCGGAATGGCGAAGGATCTCGCGGACGCCGTCCTCGTCGTCGCATCGCGCCTGGCGGCGGACCTGGGGTGTGACCTGGTCTGCGCAACGGTCGACCCGAACCGCTATGCCGTCGCTGAAGACAACGACGGGCACCGTCCACTCCGTCCCGATCGATCCCGATCTTCCGGAGTTCGACGAAGACGTCTCCGACCCTGCGCTGACCCAACGGATCGAGAAGCTGCTCTCGGAAACGGGCGTCTCCCGGAGTCCACGCACCCTTACCGGCGATCCCGCGCGTGCTCTCGGTCACCTCGCGGAGAAGCTCGACGCCCGGATGATTGTTGTGGGAACTCACGAGGCTGGGCTGCGCACCAGCATGCGTGAGTTCTTCCGGTCCTCCGTCGCTGTCCATCTCGCTCACCGGCAACATCGACCCGTCCTCGTCGTACCGCTGTCCCCGGTCGACGATGGCCGAGCCTTGCCGTGGGAGTGACGGAACAGTTCGCCGAGGTCTATCTGCTCCGCCACGGTGAGAGCACGGCCAACGCGCGAGGACTATTCACGGGCGTCCTGGACCCGGAGTTGACCGAGCTCGGGCGGGAAGAAGCGCACCGCGCCGCGATGCTCCTGCTGGAAGCCGGCGTTCATCCCGCTCGCGTGTTCTGCTCAGCGCTGCAGCGCACCACCCAGACCGCTCAGGAGATGAGCGCGGTGATGGACCTGCCCTCGAACCTTGAAATCGACTGGCGACTCGGTGAGCGCAACTACGGTGCGCTCACCGGCTTCTCGAAGACCGAGGTCGCGCGACGTGCAGGCCAGGCACGTTACCGGCAGTGGCGTCGCTCCTACGACGTCGCGCCACCGCCCATGTCGGCGGCCGAGATGACTCGACTCCGTGGCAGGCCACCGTTCAATCGGTTGCCTGCGAGGGCGCTCACAGCCACGGAATCCCTCGCTGATGTTGTGCGACGAATCACACCGTTTCTCGACGACGTACTCCTCCCTGCAGTCGGTGCAGGGCGCCCGATTCTGGTGATCGCGCATGGCAACTCCCTGCGCGCATTGCTGTTCGTGGTGCAGCAGCTGACGCGCGAGCAAGGTGGAGCAGCTCAACATCCCCACCGGACACCCGTTGCGCTGCCGGTTCGAGCGAAGCGGCGGCCGCTTCCGGTTGCAGTGCTCGACCTACCTCGACCCCGAGGCGGCAGCCGTCGCCGCAGAAGTCCTTCGAAGCCAAGGGGGCACCTGAATGGTGTCCCGTCGTGAAAGGAGCCGGCTCCTGCGCACCGAGAGCCCGACCATGCCCGTCGATCCTGACGTCTTCGCTGACGATGCGCCGGCGAGGCGGACGCGCTCTGTCCACCTTCACTGGAGATACATCGGCCTCGTTTTCGCCGGCGGCGCCATCGGCACCACCATGCGGTATCTCCTGTCGCTCTCCGTTCCGACCGTTGACGGGATCCCCGTGATCACCTTCGCGATCAATGTGGTGGGTGCGTTTGCCCTTGGCTGGCTTCTCGCCGGGCTCTCCCGCGGCCCGGACCAAGGCATGAGACGAGTCGTACGACTCTTCGTCGGAACAGGGATACTCGGCGGGTTCACGACCTACAGCTCCTTCGCTGTCGACACCGATGGACTCATCGTCGCCTCCAACGTCGGGGGGAGCATCGCGTGCGCCGTCGCGACTCTGCTCATCGGGGCGTTCGCTTCGCTGGCCGGTATTGCTCTCGGCACCGCCATCAACCGCCGCACGTTCGGAGGGATCCGGTGACCGGATTCCTGCTCGCGCTCGCGGTCGCTGCTGCCGGTGGAGCGGGCGCTGCCGGCCGCCTTGTCGTGGACGGCTTCGTGAGGTCACGGGTGACCATTTCTTTCCCGCTCGGGACGACCATCATCAACGTCTCCGGGTCGTTCATGCTCGGACTCGTGACCGGTCTCGCCACCGCCGCGCTTGTGGCGCCGGAGTGGCGGGCCGTGATCGGAGTGGGGCTGCTCGGCGGTTACACCACATTCAGCACCGCCAGCTTCGAGACCGTCCGCCTTGCGCAGGAGGGGCGGTATCGTGCAGCGGCCGTCAACAGCGTCGGGATGCTCGCCGGTGCGCTGCTCGCCGCGGGGCTCGGCCTGTGGATCGGCTGGCTGGTATGAGAAAGCCACCCGGGCGGTGTTCCGTTTCCCTCGATTGTGTGCCACACTCCCAACCAGCGCTTCGGCGCTTCGGCGGTGGGGCTCGCCGACACCAACTTCGATGCCGACAACAGTCCCTATCTCACGCGATCACACACGCCTGGAGATAGGAGACACCGTGCACGAGCACGGCTACACCGGCCACATCGACCCGGCCCACGAGGGCCACTACATCAGCCACCCGGAGACGCATCCAGTGGCGATCGAGCGAGTCACCGCCCGCCAGATCCTCGACTCTCGGGGCTACCCAACGGTCTCGGTCACCCTTCACCTGCACGACGGCATCCGGGTCTCGGCCTCCGCACCCGCTGGCGCATCGACCGGGGCTTACGAGGCGGTCGAGCTCCGAGATGACGGCCCGTCCTACTCCGGTCGAAGCGTCCACCGCGCGGTCGCCGGCGTCGAGACGGAGGTCTCGCCCGTGCTCGCGGGCCGCCAGTGGACGACGCTGCGCGAAGTGGACGACGCGCTTCGGACACTCGACGGAACCGAGAATCTTGCTCGTCTCGGCGCCAACGCGGTGGTGGCGGTATCCATCGCCGCCGCCCGGGCGTTCGCCCACGCCTCCGAAATCCCGCTGCATGTGTGGCTCGCCCGCGTCACCGACAGCGCTCAGAGACTTCCCGTCCCTCACTTCAACGTGCTCAACGGGGGCGCCCATGCGGCCAACCCGTTGGAGTTCCAAGAGTTCATGATCGCCCCCGTGGGCGCCGCGGATGAGGCCGCCGCAGTCGAGGCCGGAGTGGAGATCTATCACGCCCTGGCCGCCCGGGTGAAGGCGCGCTTCCACACCGCCGGCCTCGGCGACGAAGGCGGCTTCGCCCCCGAGATCGCCAGCCCGGAAGCAGCGATGGAACTCCTGGTACAAGCCATCCAGGACGCTGGGTACACCCCCGGCCTCAACGACGTCGCAATCGCCATCGACCCCGCAGCGAACGGGTTCTACGAGCGGGAGGGGAAGTACAAGATCGCGGGGAGGCTCTTGGGTCGCGATGAGCTCGTCGACTACTACGTGAAGCTCCTCGACGAGTACCCGCTGCGCTCCATCGAAGACGGCTTCGCCGAAGACGATCACGCCGGATGGAAGCTGCTCTACGACGCCGTCGGCGACCGCACACAACTCGTCGGCGACGACCTCTACGTGACCGACCCCCGGCGAATCTCCGACGGCGCCCGGAACCACTACTCCAATGCGGCACTGATCAAGCCAAACCAGATCGGCACCGTCAGCTCCACGCTGGACGCCATCGCAACCGCCCGACGATTCGGCATGCAGTCGATGGTCTCCCACCGCTCCGGCGAAACCACCGACTCCTTCATCGCCGACCTCGTCGTCGGAACAGGAACCGGGCAGATCAAATCCGGCGCGCCCACCCGAGGAGAGCGGGTCGTCAAGTACAACCGCCTGCTCGACATCGAGCTGGACAACAAGTCTTTGCCCTACGGGCTCGAGCTGGCTCCGACCCACGCACCCGAAGTGGCGTTGGAGCCCTGAGAACACTTCCGCCCACATCGGGTTATCCACGTGACCCGGCGCGGGAGTGAGAGGGGGAGCGCCCTTACACCGAGGCGCTCCCCCTCGATTTGAGTTGAAAGAGAGCCGGTAGCATCTCGCCGAAACGCTCCAAAGGATCCGGATATGACGTCGCTGAAGCCTGGTTTCTCCTCTGCCGTGACGTCGAAGCATCGGCTCTGCTTGGGTCGTCCCGGGACTATCTCGCTATCGGTGTCTATGGCGTTTTCGGTTAGGGCGTGTCTGACA
>NZ_AYMR01000026.1 GCF_000633535.1 Leifsonia aquatica H1aii
ACATTCGGTCCGAATCGTCAGAGGGCCGGGGTGCGGGGCGGCGGCGTCCGGCGCGGATGGGCCGCCTCGAAGGCGGCGCCCAGGGCGAGCAGCGCCGTGTCGTCCCAGGCGCGGCCCGCGAACGTCAGCCCCACGGGCATCCCGATGTCGGACATCGTGCCCATCGGGACGGTGACGGTCGGGATGCCGAGGTGCCGCGGCACGAGGTTGCCGTTGGCGACCCAGACCCCGTTGCGCCACCCGAGGTCGGCGGAGGCGGGATTCACGTCCATGTCGGCCGGCCCGACATCCGCGACCGCGGGGAAGACGATGGCGTCGAGGCCGAGTCCGTCCATCCACTCCTCGAGATCGACCCGACGGGTCTCCTCGAGACCGCGCACGCCGTCGGCCAGGTGCGGGATGCTCGCGAGTCTCGCGCCGGGGTGGGCGCGCACCCAGTCGGGGTACTCGGCGATGTCGTCGTCGAAGCCGTCGTAGCGGTCGGGCAGTGCTCCGGGCGGCTGCGGGAAGATCGTGGCGCCGTCGACATCGGCCAGAGTGCTCAGGGCCGGGTCGCCGTTGGCCTGGAGGAAGTCCTCCCACCCCCACGCCGACAGATCCACGATCTCGCTGTGCAGGTATTCGGGGGTGACGAGCCCGCGGGTGAAGACGGTCGGCGCCCCGGCGCGGTCGCCCTCGTAGTTCGAGACGACCGGGAAGTCGACCTCGACCACCTCGGCCCCGGTGGCCTCCAGCGCCCGGCGGGCCTCATCCCACAGGGCGAGCACGGAGCCGCGGGTCTCGATGCGCTGACCCGTGGAGCCGCCGATGCCGCCGCGGCCCGACGGGCCGCCCGTCCCGGTGCCGGCGTCGGGGTCGGCGCCGATGTACATCCGCGGGACGCCGAGGCGCTTGCCGGCGAGGGAGGCCTCCGCGGCGAGGGCGGAATACGACGCGGGACGCAGGTCCGACGCCCGCGGGATCGCCACCCACGGCTGCACACGCCAGAAGTCACCCCGGGTCTCGGCGTCGTCGGCGACGATCACCTCCAGGACCTCCAGCAGGTCGGCCATGGTGCGGGTGTGCGGCACGACGACGTCCATCGTGGGCACGAGGGGCCAGTTGCCACGGGTGGAGATCACGCCGCGCGACGGGGTGTACGCGCAGAGGGCGTTGTTGGAGGCGGGAGCGCGGCCCGACGACCAGGTCTCCTCGCCCAGGCCGAACGCGGCGAAGCTCGCGGCGGTCGCCGCTCCCGACCCGTTGGACGAGCCGGAGCCGAACGCCGCGGGAAGGAAGTCCGCGTTGTAGGGACTCTCGGCCCGGCCGTAGACGCCCCGCTGCATGCCGCCGTTCGCCATCGGCGGCATGTTGGTGAGCCCGAGCAGGACGGCCCCTCCCGCGCGCAGCCGCTCGATCGTGAACGCGTCCCGCTGGGCGACCAGCCGCTCGAACGCGGGTGAGCCGGCGGCCGCGGTCAGACCGCGCGCCAGGTAGCTGTCCTTGGCGGTGTACGGGATGCCGTCCAGTGGTCCGAGCGTCTCGCCGCGGGCGCGGCGGTCGTCCGAGGCGCGCGCGGCCGCGAGGGCCGCGGGGTCGCGGACGACGACCGCGTTGAGGCGCGGGCCGGTCGTGTCGTAGGCGTCCATCCGGGCGAGGTACGCCTCCACCAGCTCGACCGCGGTGGTCTCCCCGGTCTGCAGTGCCTCCCGGAGCCGGGCGATGTCGGCCTCGACGACGTCGAACCTCGCCGCGTCGCCGCTCATCGTGCCGCCGCCGCGGATGCGCCGGGCAGGGCGGGCTGCTGCTGGGTGATGCAGTGGATGCCGCCGCCGCGCTCGAAGATCGGACGCGAGTCGACCATGCTCACGCGACGACCCGGGTAGGCCGCCTGCAGGATCTCGGTCGCCTCCGCATCCGCGCGCTCCTCCCCGAAACCGCACGCGACGACGCCGCCGTTGACCACGAGGTGGTTCACATAGCTCCAGTCGACGAAGCCCTCGGCGTCGCGCAGCGTCGCGGGGGCCGGCAGCTCCACGATCTCCCACGGGCGTCCGGCGGCGTCGGTCGTGTCGGCGAGCACGGCGCGCAGCTCGCGCGAGACGGCGAAGTCGGGGTGCTCCTGGTCGCGCTGGGTGTGCAGCAGGAGGCGTCCGGGCGACGGGATGGTCGCCACGATGTCCACGTGCCCGTTCGTGCCGAAGTCGTCGTAGTCGCGGGTGAGCCCACGAGGCAGCCAGACCACGTGGGTCGCGCCGATCGTGCGGGCGAGTTCGGCCTCCACGCGGGCCTTGTCGGCATAGCGGTTGCGGCGCGGGTCGAGCTGCACGGTCTCCGTGACGAGCACGGTGCCGTCGCCGTCGACGTGGATGCCACCGCCCTCGTTGACCAGCAGCGAGCTGACCAGCTCGGCGCCGGTCCGCTCGGCGACGAAGCGTGCGATCCCGGCGGACTTCTCCCACTCCGACCAGGCCGGGTCGCCCCAGCCGTTGAAGACCCAGTCGACCGCGCCGAGCACGCCGGGTCGCTCGTCGTCGAGGACGAACGTCGGGCCGAAGTCGCGCATCCAGAACTCGTCGAGCGGCGCCTCCACCTGCTCGATGTGCGAGCCGAGCATGCGGGCCGCGCGCTCGCGCTCGGTCGGGTCGACCACCATGGTGACGGGCTCGAACTCGGCCGTCGCGTGCGCGACGGCCGTCCAGGCGGCATACGCCTCCTCCGCCGACGCGGCATCCTCGCCGAGGGTGATGCCGGCGCGCGGGAAGGCCATCCACGTGCGCTCGTGCGGGGCGGTCTCTGCGGGCATGCGCCAGCTCATGCGAACCTCCATGGGTCGTCGTGACGAAGCTTGTTGATCAAACGATCAATAGTTGTCCTCGACGGTACCTATACTGAACCCACCATGTCAAGAGCGCCCCGCAGACCGCCCGCCGAACGCCGCGCCGAGATCGCCGACGCGGCCCGCGACCTGGCGCTCGCCGACGGCCTCGCCGCCGTGACGCTGCGCGGGGTCGCCTCCCGGGTCGGAGTCACACCGGCGCTGGTGGCCCACTACCACCCGGCGATGGACGAGCTGGTCGCGGCGACGTTCGCGGCCGCGGTCTCGCCCGAGATCGCCGAAGTGGGCGACCTGCTGGCGGCCGAGGACGAGCCGGTCGAGCGCGTCGCGACCCTGCTGCGCACACTCCTCGACGGCACGCGCGACGACGTCACCACGGTGTGGGTGGAGGCGTTCGCCCTCGGCCGGCGCAGCGACCGCCTGGCAGAGGCGGTGCGCGAGCAGATGGACACCTGGCAGCGGCTCATCCAGGAGGTCGTCGAAGACGGCGTCGGCACCGGTGCGTTCGCCGTCGCCGACCCCGCGGCGGTCGCGTGGCAGCTGCTGGGCACGATCGACGGGTTGAACGCCCAGGGCCTCGTGCGCTGGGGAGCGGGCGGCGACCGCTACCCCCTGCTCGCGCACGCGGTCGAGGGCATGCTCGGCCTCGCCCGCGGTCAGCTGGCCGAGCGGCGCGTCCTCGAGACGTGAGTCGTTGCGGGTGACAGGCTCCTCGGACCCGCAACGACTCACGTCTCGCGGGGTGGTCAGCCCAGGTGCGCGAGCAGCTCGGCGAGGAACGCCTCCGGCTTCTCCAGGTGCGGGGAGTGTCCGCAGCCGTCGAAGACGACCTCGCGGGAGGTTCCTCCCGCCGCGGCGTAGCGGTCGAGCACGGCGCGGGTCTGGGCGAGCATCGACTGCGGCGGCGCCACCGCGTCGCCCGGCCAGCCGGGGATGATCCCCGCCGCCCCGAGCTGGTTGAGGTCGAAGAAGGAGGCGTCGCCGACGATCGCGTCGAGGGCGCCGTGGATCCACAGCACCGGCGGTTTCGCGGCCAGGTCGACGATCCCCGAGGTGTCGAAGTACGTGGGCGCCATCGTGTTGAGCACCCCGCGGCCGCCGGGTGCGAACCCGGGCCAGTTCTCGGAGCCGGATGCGTCGCCGGGATAGTTGTCCTCGCCGGTCGCGGTGCTGAGCATGGACTCCACCCAGAGGTCCTCGAGGTCGGAGACGAACCCGGGCGCCACGTACGACGAGCGGTAGACGGCCCGGGGCGAGGTCGGGGAGTCCTCGCCCGTGTCGCCGGCGGCGAGTCGGGCGACGAAGTCCGGGTTGGCGCCGCCGCCGCCCGTGCCGGACGCGTCGGCGTTCAGCAGGCTCCCGTCGGTGCCCGTGCCGCCGAACCCGTAGGGGGAGACCGTGGAGACGAGGGTCAGCGATCGCACGAGGTCGGGGCGGTCGAGCAGCAGCTGCATGGCGACACCGCCGCCCATACTCCAACCCACCAGGTGGACCGGCCCGAGTGCCAACGCGTCCGCCACCGCGGCGACGTCGTCCGAGAAGTCGCGGACGCCGCGCGTGGCATCCACCGGCAGGGTCTCCGAATCGCCGAAGCCGCGCAGATCGACCGCGAGCGCCCGCACGGTGTGCGGCAGGGCGAGCATCAGCGGCTGCCAGAAGAGCGAGGAGGAGACGTTGCCGTGCATGAAGAGCACGGTCGCTGCGGCGGCGCCCGACGACGGACGTTCGAGCACGTTCGCGGCGAGACGGTCGGTGGGGACGCGGCGGGCGGCGATGCCCGCGAGCAGGGTTCCGGTCATGGGGTCTCCTCGGGTCGAGTGGGCGGATCGGGGTGGACGGAGCGGTTCGGGCGGAGAGGGCGGTCGGGCGGTTCAGCCGGCCGGCGCGAGCAGGGGAAGCACCTGGCGCACGCCGTCCTCGGTCATCACGATCGTGTAATGGTTGACGTCGACGGCCTCGTGCGTCCGCAGCTGCGGGAGCCGGCCGGCCCAGTCCGCGACGACGGCGGGGTCGTAGAGCGGGTCGGCGTCGAGCAGGCCGCGCGGCGCGCGGAGGAACGAGATCGGGAGGGTGAGCACGGCCAGGGCGTCGGCGTATCCGGCGCTGCCGTCAAGCTCCAGGGCGTTGACCGCGACCGCGTCCTCGCTCGCGCTCGAGCGCAGCTCGGGAGGGACGCCGACCAGGTCGTAGTCGACGTACCGTTCGATCGCGTCGTTCCACCACGGTCCGATCGCGGGATGCGCGCGCCAGAAGGCCCGGTAGTCGTCCGCGGTGGCGAACCGCATCCGCAGCCGCTGCAGCGCGGGACCGAGCACGACGGCGGGGAGGTCCTCCGGCGGGATGCCCGCGGGAGGGGCGAGGGGGAGGCCGCCGTCGATCAGGACGAGCCGCTCGACCCGGTCGGGGTGCCGTTCGGCGAGCCGCACCGCCACGAACGCTCCCATCGAATGGCCGGCCACCGGCGCACGGTCGATGCCGAGCGCATCCATCGTCCGGGCGAGGTCGTCGGCATGGGCGGTGAGGCCGTATGGTCCGGGCAGCGCGGAGCTGCGGCCGCGCCCCCGCAGGTCGGGCGCGACCACCCGGGTGCCCGGCAGGGCCGCGGCGACCAGCTCCCACGCGAGGTGGCTGGCCGTGATCCCGTGGACGGCGACGAGCGTCGGACCGTCGGCGGGGAGGTCGGGGTTCCAGATGCCGCCGGCGAGCTCGCCGCCGGGCACGGGTACGTCGAACGCGCGGTACCCGCTCATCGCGCGCTCCACCCGCCGTCCATCGTGTAGCTCGCCCCGGTGACCATCCGTGAGTCCGGGCCGGCCAGCCAGAGGGCGAGACTCGCCACCTCGGTGGGCTCGACCAGCTCCTTGATCGCGGACTCCGTGAGCATGACCTTCTCCACCACCTCGGCCTCTGGGATGCCATGGAGCCGCGCCTGGTCGGCGATCTGCTTCTCCACCAGGGGTGTGCGGACGTAGCCGGGGTTGATGCAGTTCGAGGTGACGCCGTGCGGTCCGCCCTCCAGCGCCGTCACCTTCGACAGTCCCTCGAGGCCGTGCTTGGCGGCGACGTAGGCCGACTTGTACTCGGAGGCGCGCAATCCGTGCACGCTCGAGATGTTGACGATGCGGCCGAAGCCGCGTTCGTACATTCCGGGCAGCGCCGCACGCACGAGGAGGAACGGCGCCTCCAGCATGATCGTCAGCAGCAGCCGGAACCGCTCCGGTTCGAACTCCTCGATCGGGCGCACATGCTGGATGCCCGCGTTGTTGACCAGGATGTCGACGTCGAGGCGCAGATCGCCGAGCGGACCCGTCTGCGCGAGGTCGACCTCCCACGCCTCGCCGCCGATGCGATCGGCGACCGCGCGGGCGGCGTCGCCGTTCAGATCGGCGATGGTGACGTGCGCGCCGGCCGCGGCGAACGCCTCCGCGCAGGCCAGGCCGATGCCGCTGGCACCGCCGGTGACGAGGGCCCTTCGGCCCGAGAGATCGGTCACGACGGTGCTCCTCCCGGCGGGCGCGCACGGCCCTGGCCGCACTCTAACGCCGCGGGCGGCGCGAACGGAAGGGCGCGTGCGCGCGGCGATGCGGTCGCACGTCGCGTCGTCCGTCGGCGACGAGTCGAAGAGCCGATCCGCGCCTACGGAATTCGGGGTCTGGACTACGGGATTGATCTCCGAGACCGCGGAGACCCGAAATGCATGCATTCATTCTTGAAGTCCTGCCTGTGTCCCGTCACGGCAGCAGGACCCCATCCGTCGCCCGTCCGAACCCGACTTGGACCCGTCATGACCCGAATGCTCCCCCGTGCCGTTCTCCGGACCGTCGTCGTCGGCGCCGCTGTCGCCGTGGGCGTCGCGCTCGCCGTCCCGACCCCTGCGCTCGCCGCCCCTCGCGGCGAATCGACGCTGACCCTCATCAGCCCGACGAGCGGATCCACGATCGGTCCCGGCACGCACTTCGTCGGCGGTGACCTCGACGTGCTCCTTCCTGAGGGGACCGAGGTCCAGATCACGGCGCTCCTCCTCCCCGACGCGGACGACGAGCACCCGTGCGCGGGAACGGTCGTCGGGAGCGGCGCGCTCGACCCCGACAACATGTTCCACGTGGAGCTGGACGCACCGCTCCCGGACGGTACGTACGTCTTCGGTGTCTGCGCGGGCCCGCTGGCCACCACCGCCGTCGTGACCATGGACAACCCGTTCGAACTGGTCGCTCCGGCGGCGGGCAGCACCCTCGCCCCGGGAGAGGCGATCTCCTCCGGTGTCGGCAGCCCCGGTTCGACGGTCGACGCGCGCGACGCGTCCGGATCGGTGCTCGGCTCGAGCACGGTCGACGCGGACGGGGCGTGGACGATGCCGCTCACCGGTCTCGTCGCCGGTCCGCTGACGGTCGTGTTCACGCAGGATGCCAAGGTCGTCACCGCCGACTTCGTCGTCCGCGCTCCCGCGGGCGGTGACGGGGGAGAGGCCGTTCCCGAGGATGGCGGCGAGTCGAAGCCCGGACCCGGCGCGGAGGCTCCCATCGGCACGGAGCCGGAGATCGCAGCGCCGGACATCGCAGCGCCGGAAGGTGCAGCGTCGGAGGTCGCAGCGCCGGCCGCGCCCGTTCCCGCGTCGCGCGCCGCCGGCCCCTTCGTACGGCCGGATGCCCTGGCCGCCACGGGCAGCGACGCAGGAACGGGGGTCGCCGCCGCCGCGCTCCTCCTGTTGGCCGGCCTCGCGGCGATCGTCACCGTCGCGATGCGCCGTCAGCCGCATCCATTGGTCGCGACACGCCGCGCCGCGCGGCGCGGAGACGGCGTGTCGTGACCAATGGATCGACAGCGCGCGGGGTTACGGGTAGCGCAGGCCGATGCGCTCCCGGATGTCGTCCATGCTGCCCATGATCGCGACCGACTGCGACAGCGGCAGACGCGGATCCTCGCCGCCGCCCGCCGCGATCAGCCGCTCGATCGCCTGCGCCTGGTACTGCATCCCGCGCCCCGTGATCGTCGCCTCGAACCGCTCGATGAGCACGCTCTCCGAATCGAGCACGCGGAACGCGCCGGGGGCGAAGAAGAATTCGTCGAACTCGATGCGGCCGTCCGTGCCGATGACGGTCGCGGTGTTGCTGCCGCGCGCGTCCAGCTCGGTGGTGAGGACGGCCTGGGATCCGCTCTCGTACGAGAACAGGATCGCCGTCTGCCGGTCGACGCCGGTCGTGGTCGGTGTCGAGATGGCCTGCACGCCCGAGGGGGCGCCGAGGACGTCCCAGGCGAACGAGACCGGGTAGATCCCCAGGTCGAGCAGGGCGCCGCCGCCGAGGGCCGGGTTCAGCATGCGGCCGACCGGGTCGGCGTCGGCCTTCTGCGAGTGGTGGGCGATGACGGAGCGCACCTCGCCGATCGTGCCGTCCGCGATGACCTCGTGCATGCGCTCCATGTGCGGGAGCCAGCGGGTCCACATGGCCTCGAGCGCGACGAGGCCACGGGTGCGGGCGGCGTCGGCGATCGCCTCCGCCTCGGCGCGGTCCATCGTGAACGGCTTCTCGACGAGCACGTGCTTGCCCGCCTCGAGCGCGAGCAGCGCGTTCGGCGCGTGCTGCGGGTGCGGGGTGGCGACGTAGACGACGTCGACCTGGGGATCGGCGACCAGCTCCTCGTAGCTGCCGTGCGAGCGCGGGATGCCGTGCGCCGCGGCGAAGCGTGCCGCCGACGCGGACGTGCGCGACCCGACCGCGACCACTTCGTGGCCGTGCAGCTTCAGATCGGACGTCATGGCGGCGGCGATACCGCCGGTGCCGAGGATTCCCCAGGTCGTCATCGTGTTCCTCTCGCGGTTCTCAGGTCTGCGCCGTCATCGTATCGGCGCTGCCTAAACTCGTGCCGGGGCCGTGTCGATCCGCTGGCCCGCCGTTCGACCTCGGTGTGGAAGGCGCGAAGAGGTCTTCCCCGACACAAGGAGCACACGATGGCCAAGTACATGCTGATCATGCGATCGACCGACGAGGCGTTCGCCGCGTTCGCGAACCTGGAGTTCGCCGACATCCTGGACGCGATGGGCCGGTTCAACGACGAGCTCATCCGCGCGGGCGTGCTGCTCGCCGCGGAGGGCCTCGATCCCGCGCCCGGGATCGTCGTCGACTTCACCGGAGAGGAGCCGGTCGTCACCGACGGCCCCTACGGCGAGACCAAGGAGCTGTTCAACGGCTACTACATCCTCGACGTCGCCTCGGCCGAGGAGGCCGCCGAATGGGCGAAGCGCATGCCGTACATGACCGGCTCGAAGGCCGAGATCCGCCGGGTGACCACGATCGACGAGTTCCCGCAGGACAACGAGTGGGTCGCCAAGGAGCGCGCCTGGCGCGAGTCCACCGGGCAGCTCTGAGCCCGGGGACCCGTCGGTGACCGAGGCGAGGCGTGCCGTCGAGGCGGTGTGGCGGATGGAGTCCGCCCGCATCGTCGGCGCCCTCGCGCGGTACACCGGCGACTTCGCGCTGGCCGAGGACGTGGCGCAGGAGGCCCTGGCCGAGGCGCTCGTGGGGTGGGAGACCGGCGGGGTGCCGCACCAGCCGGTGAACTGGCTGCTGGCCGTCGGCCGCCGGCGCGCGATCGACGCGTTCCGCCGCCGGTCCGGTCGCGACGAGCGCTACGCGCTCCTCGCCCGGGAGCTGGACGAGGAGACGCCCGGCGCCGACGCCCTGTTCGATCCCGACGCCATCGACGACGACGTGCTCGCGCTGATGTTCACCGCGTGCCACCCCGTCGTGTCGAAGGAGGCGCGCGTCGCGCTCACCCTGCGGGTGGTCGGCGGCCTCACGACCGACGAGATCGCGAAGGCGTTCTTCGTGCCGGTCGCCACGGTGCAGGCGCGCATCACCCGCGCCAAGAAGACCATCGCGGCCGCGCACATCCCGTTCGCGGTGCCCGAGGTGCAGGAGCGCGGCGAACGCCTCGGCTCCGTGCTGAGCGTGATCTACCTGATCTTCACCGAGGGGTCGTCGGCGACCGGGGGCGACTCGTGGATGCGCACGGACCTCGCGGCCGAGGCGCTCCGCCTGGCCCGCGTGCTCACCCGGCTCGCGCCCGAACCGGAGGTCTACGGCCTCCTGGCGCTGCTGGAGCTGACGTCCGCGCGGTTCCCCGCCCGGGTCGACGCCGCAGGCCGGCCCGTCCTTCTGGAGGATCAGGATCGGCGCCGCTGGGATCACTCCGCGATCCGGCGCGGGCGGGCGGCGCTGGCGATGGCGGCGGCCGCCGGCCGGGGACTGGGCTCCTACGGGCTGCAGGCCGCGATCGCCGAATGCCACGCGGTGGCGCCGTCCGTGCCGGAGACGGACTGGGAGCGCATCGTCCTGCTGTACGAGGCGCTCGGCCGGCTGGCGCCGTCGCCGGTCGTCGACCTGAACCGGGCCGTCGCCGTCGCGATGGCGACGGGGCCCGCCGACGGGCTCGTCGCCGTCGACGAGCTCGTCGCCCGCGGTGAGCTGCCCGGCTCCCACCTGGTGCCGGCCGTGCGCGCCGAGCTGCTCGCCCGGATGGGGCGACCGAGCGAGGCCGCCGCGGAGTACCTCCGTGCCGCCTCCCTCTGCGCCAACGCCGCCGAGCGCGCCGTCCTCGAGGCGAAGGCCACCGCCCTCTCGTGACCGCCGAGAGGGCGGATGGTTCGCCGTCTCGCGTGATTCGCGTGCACGTCTCGCCGTGTCGCGACGTGACGTGGGGCTGGTGGAGGAGGCCTGCGGGTCACTAGCGTCGTGCCGGGAGGCGACGATGTTCGAGACCGACACCGACGGGATCCACCAGGAGGCGGCCACGGGCGCGCTTCCCGGCTGGGACCGCGTGGAGCAGCTGGTGCAGGCCGCGCACGACCGCTATCGCGGTACCGACGACGGGACGGTGGCCGACTACATCCCGGCGCTTGCCGAGGCGGACCCGGACTGGTTCGGGATCTGCGTCGCCGACGTCGCCGGCGGCCTGCATGAGGTCGGCGACTCCGCCGTGCCGTTCTCGATCCAGTCGATCTCGAAGGCCTTCGTCTACGCGCTGGTGTGCGAGGAGTTCGGGCACGAGCGGATCGGAGAGCTCGTCGGCGTCGACAACACCGGGCTGCCCTTCAACTCGGTGATCGCCCTCGAGCTGAACGGCGGCCACCCGATGAACCCGATGGTCAATGCCGGCGCGATCGCCTCGACCGCGCTGCTGGCCGGGGCGACGGCGGACGAGAAGTGGCGGTCGGTGCACGACGGCCTCTCGCGGTTCGCCGGGCGGGATCTCGTCGTGGACGAGCGCGTCTACACCTCCGAAGCGGAGACGAACTCGCGCAACCAGGCCATCGCGCGGCTGCTGCAGAGCTACGGACGGCTCGACGCCGATCCGGGCGAGACCGTCGACGTCTACACCCGCCAGTGCTCGCTGCTCGTCACCGCCCGCGACATCGCGGTCATGGGCGCCACCCTGGCCGACGGGGGCGTCAACCCGGTGACCGGTGAACGCGTCGTTTCCGCCGAGGTGAGCCGCGACACCCTCGCCGTCCTCGCCGCGAACGGGCTCTACGAACGATCCGGGGAATGGCTGTTCCAGATCGGGCTGCCGGGCAAGTCCGGTGTCTCCGGCGGCATCGTCTCCATCGCGCCCGGCAAGGGGGCGATCGGAACGTTCGCGCCTCCCCTCGACGCGGCCGGCAACAGCGTGCGCGGGGAGCGGTCGACGGCGTACCTGTCGAAGACGCTCGGGCTCAACCTGTTCGCGTCCGCCGAGCCGGCTCCGGCCGCCCGGGCCTCCACCTCCACCGCCCTCGACTCCAGGAGTGCACGATGACCGCGACCACCGGTGAGCAGACCGCAGCCAAAGCCTCCTGGGCGCCGATGGTGGGGCTGTTCCTCGCCCAGGTGCTGATGTCGTTCAACGTCGCAGCGCTGCCCGTCTCGCTGGGCGGGATGGTGCAGGACTTCGGTGTGCCCCCGACGTCGGTCAGCACGGCCATCGTGACCTACGGGCTCTCGGTGGCCGCCCTCGTCATGGTCGGCGCGAAGCTGGGCCAGCGCGTCGGGTGGGTGCTGATCTTCCGCATCGTCGTGGGGATCTTCGCCGTCTCGGCCCTCATGATGATCCTGTCCCCGACGGTCGGCTGGGCGATCGCGGCTCAGGCGCTCGCCGGGGCGTCCGCCGCGATCATCGTCCCCTCCCTCGTCGCCCTGATCGCGGAGAACTACCACGGTGCCCAGCAGGCGACGGCGGTCGGGTCGCTCGGCTCGGCGCGCGCCCTCTCCGGCGTCAGCGCCTTCCTCATCGGCGGCGCGCTCGGGACCTTCGTCGGGTGGCGCCCGGTCTTCGGCATCGTGCTGGTGCTCGCCGTGCTGGTGCTGATCTTCAGCGTGCGGCTGCGCAGCGACGGCGCCGACCGCAGCGTGAAGATCGACATCGTCGCCGCCCTCTTCATCGGCGCCGCGATCGTGCTGCTGACGCTCGGCTTCAACAACCTCAACGCCTGGGGCGTCCTGGTCGCCCGGGAGAGCGCACCGTTCGACATCCTGGGGCTGTCCCCGGCGCCGGTCTTCATCGTGGTCGGGCTCATCCTCGGCCAGGCGTTCTTCTTCTGGACCAGACGGCGCACCCGGCTCGGGCGCGTGCCGCTCGTCAGCCTCAGCGTGCTCGGCTCGTCGCGCGAGCGCGCCGCGGTCTACGCGATGTTCATCGTGGTGGCGCTGGAGGCCGCGCTGAACTTCTCCGTGCCGCTGTACATCCAGATCGTCCAGGGCCGCACCCCGTTCGACACGTCGCTCGCGATGATGCCGTTCAACCTCACCGTCTTCGTGGTCGCCACCCTCATCGTGCGGTTCTACGGCCGGTTCGCCCCGCGCACGATCGGCGTCTTCGGGTTCCTGCTCACCACGGTCGCTCTCGCCTGGCTGGCGTTCGTCGTGACCAACAACTGGGAGACACTGCCGACCATCCTGGGCCTGATCGTCTTCGGCGTCGGACAGGGCGCCCTCGTCACGCTGGTGTTCAACGTGCTCGTCACCGCGGCGCCGAAGAAGCTGGCGGGTGACGTCGGCTCGGTGCGCGGCACCACCCAGAACCTCGCCTCCGCCGTCGGGACGGCGCTCGCCGGGGCGATGCTGGTCACCATCCTCGGACTCAACGTCGGGCAGGCGGTCACCGATCATCCCGAGCTGCCGCCCTCGCTGGTGGCCCAGGTCGACCTCGACAACGTCAACTTCACCAACAACGACGATCTGCGCGAGGCGCTGTCGCGCACCGACGCGACCCCCGCCCAGGTGGATGCGGCCGTCGCGGTCAACGAGGAGGCCCGCCTGAGCGCGCTCAAGCTCGGCCTGCTCATCCTGGCCGGCATCTCCGCGCTCGCGATCGTCCCCGCGTCGCGACTGCCGAAGTACCGCCCCGGAGAGATCCCCGAACCCGACAACGTGAAGCACTCCTGACCTCCCGCTCCGGCGTCGAGCGGTCGAACGGTCCGCCCTCTCGACGGATCCGCGTGCACTGTGCGCCGCCTCGGCGATGGCCGAGGATGGAGGGGTGACCCTCTCCGCGACCGAACGCATCGTCCCCGTGACCGTGAACCGCGTCGAACTGGTGGCGGAGGCGCCGTTCGCCGCACTGCGCTCGGAGCTGGAGCGCGCGGTCCCGGCGCTCGACGAAGCCCGGCTGGCCGAGCTGCTCCGCTTGGGCGCATCCTGGGCGCAGCTCACGCGCGAGGTGTCGGGAGGCGGCGGCCTCGTCCGGTTCTGGACGTCCGACCCCACCCCGGTGATGCGCGTCGGCGGCGCCGACCTGCCCGCGGCCGGCTACCTCCTCGGCGACTATGTCACGGCGGCCCGGATGTTCCGGCACGACCCGGGCACGGCGCTGTACACGCCGGTGCGGCTGGAACTCCATGGTCGCGGCGCGGCCACCGTCCTCGCGTTCGACCAGCCCAGCTCCGCCCTGACGGCCTTCGGCAACAACAAGATCACCCAGGCCGCGTTCGAGCTCGACCGGCTGCTGGGCGACCTGCTCGAGGACCTCGGGCTTCCGCGGCCGTCGGTGCTGCGCCGCTGACCGGCGGTCGCCGACGGCGGTCGCCTCCGGCGGGCCGAGGCGAATTGCGACGCCGAGGTCGGCGGCCTCACGCCGGAAGAGCGCGCGGCCCCGCGATCAGCCGCACCGTCATGGCCACCGCGAAGACGAGCGAGAGCAGGATCGCCACCGTGGCGCCGAGCCAGGCGGCGCCGGCGAGGCGGAGGAACAGCAGCTCGCCCGGGCCGGCCTCCACGCTGGCGAAGTGCTGCCCCATCGCGAGGGCGCCGGCGATGCCGAACCACAGCGCGGTGGTCAGAGCGATCCACACCCGGCGGGGGAGGGCGCCCGAGCCGATGCGGCGGGTCGCCACGCGCGCCAGCAGGTGCAGGGCGATCGGAGCCGCTGCTCCGGCCGCGAGGAAGGCCACCGACGCGACGGTGCTGCCGCTGTTCACGGCGGCGAGTCCCGCGAGGGCGAGCAGAGGCACGGCGAGTGCGACGATGCGGACGACCTGACCGGCGGTGATGGCTGACTTCATGGTCCCAGTCCATCGCGTCGGCGGTGTCCGGCGCATCGACCGGCAGGACGAAACCCGGGCGCGGGAGGTCAGCCCAGGGGATGACACGGCCCGACCCGTGTCGCCCGATTTGGGGGACAAACTCGTGTCCTCCAAACAGCCCACAGACCTGTCCGTCTAGCTATGCTCGGTCTGGCGCGAGCGGCACCGGACCCGAAACCCGGATCGAGCGCGGCGCCACCACGCGGACCCGAACCGCGTGCACCGCATCCTGCACCACGCACACCCGCACCACCCCGACCCGATAGCAGTCACGTCTACCCGAAGGACACACTGTGAACATGCACGCCTACGACCGCGCCCACGACGCCGCCCAGCGTCTCAACCGTCGCCACGAGCGCGACCTCCACTGGGCGAAGGAGCGTCGCCGGCAGCAGGAGCGCGACATCGCCGAGGCGGTGGCGCTGCTGGAGACGAGCCGGTTCGCGCTCGTCCGCCGGACGGTCGTCGTGGACGTCGTGCTGCTCGTCGCGATCGGCGTCGGCCTCTGGGCCGCGGCGGCCGCGGCGCTGACCGAGCCGTGGTCGCTCGTCGTCGGGATCGCAGCGGGGATCGCGGCGGCCGGTGTCCTCACCGGCGCCGCGATCTCCCTCGCGCGCCTGCGCGCCCGGCGGGTCGCCGCCCGCGCGCTGCTCGACTCGCGGGAGGCGCGCCTCGCGCACACGCAGTTCCACATCCACGAGAGCGTGCACTCCTACATCGACTCGTACACCGACGTGGTCAACACGCGCCTCGCTTCCGCCTGAGCCGCGGCGCCGCAGTCGGCACCCGCACGGGGGATGCAACAGGACGGTTAGGGGATGGCAGGGTTGCCCGTGACGGCGTCTATGTTTCGTTGGACACCCAAGGGGGGTTTCGTGAGCTTTAACGCAACAAGACTGACTTGTTTTGCGCTGATTTCGTCGTTTGAAGGCGACTGCCGAGAACTGGTTTCCGAACTTGATTCAGACGCAAAGTGGCCCGGTGCGGTAACAGATGCCGCAACGGCGCGCCTGAAGCGCGCGCGTAGCAAGGCTGCACCCACGAGAGAGCTACTTGTTGAGTATCTCGACTTTGCTGACAGCTATCAGATCCTTCTAGCGAACAAACAACATCTTGACGCGAGCGCTCTCACGTCCTTGAGCGACGTTTCGCCGTATCTAGGAAAGCTGACCGCCGTGAGAAATCGCGTGGCTCACTCTCGGCCGATGGAAATTGACGATTTGGCGACGGTCCACGACATCGCGCGCAATCTGTCGCACTCGAATCCAGCCGGGTGGCCGACCCTCCAAACCACGTTGGACCATCTCGAAAACGACCCTGCGTTCGTCCTTGGCCTAACTGTCCAACTTCCAAGTGATCCGCTTGACACGCCGCTACATAACTTGCCCGTTCCGGATTTTGATGAAACGGGCTTCTTTGGCCGTTCTAAGGAACTCCGTGCGATCAAGCGCGCGCTGCTTGGGCCTTGGCCGGTTGTGTCGATCCTAGGTGACGGAGGAATCGGCAAAACGGCGATCGCGGTAAAGGCGGCATACGAGTTACTCGACGACAAGTCCGCAAACTTCGACGCCGTCGTTTGGGTGTCAGCCAAGGCGACGACGCTGACTTCCGGAGAGATCAAGAACATCGGAGGCGCGATTCAGGATTCTCTAGGAATGTTTGAGGCTGCAGCCGCAGGGTTGGGCGCGGACCTGGACGCAAACGACGTTGCCACGGAAGTGTTGTCCTACCTGGGCGCTTTTCGAATTCTCCTCATTCTGGACAACCTTGAGACCGTCACCGACCAGCGCCTTAGGAATTTCCTTCTTGATCTGCCGAATGGCAGCAAGGTCTTGGTCACCAGTCGGATCGGGCTTGGAATCGAGAATCCGATCAAACTTGAGCCTCTCAGCACGGAAGAATCTCGAGGCTTGTTGCGGTCCTTGTCCTCGATACGAAATGTGCAGGAGATAAAGTCCCTTGACGAGCGTAACCTCGATCGATTGGTCTCGAAGCTCAAGGGGCATCCGCTCTACATCAAGTGGCTTGTCGCCGGCGTACAGACAGGGCGACGACCATTTGAGCTCATCAATGACAACAGTCTTCTCCTGGATTTCTGCATGTCCAATGTTTACGACAAGCTCGGAGAAGGAGCGCGCCGGGTGCTGCAATCCATGCAGGTTGTACGCGGACCACGCGGACAGGGTGAACTTGCCTATCTAAACGACATGACGGCACAGCAAATCCAGGCATCGTTGCTTGAACTGATGACCACCAACTTCGTATCGATGCGACACTCGGGGGATGAGTCGCTCGACGGGAGTTATGAGACGGGCGATTTCGCAAGCCAGTACCTCGCACGTCATCAGCCGGTTAGCGCCAAGTTCCGCTCGACAGTATCCGCCAGGGCACAATCACTGACTGAGCTCGGCCAGCAACTCAGATCGCACGGGCGCTCGGACCGATTTGACTCCGCGTCAATCGACATCCGTGGGCCGCATGACGTTCCCGCGGCCCGACTATTGTTCGATGCTCAAAAACGCGCGAGTGATGGGCGATTTGACGACGCAGTCAACTTGTGCCACGAGGCGCAGACGTTGTCTCCGACATACTATGAGGCTTGGCGCATCGAGGCCTTTGTCCAAGACCAGCGCCAGGATCGATTTGCAACCATCTCTGCATTTGAGCGGGCATATGAGCTTGCAGAAGAATCGCCGATCGCTGGGTATCATTTCGGCGTTTATCTGACCGAAGTCGTCGGCGATCATGAGCGCGCTTTGGCTGTCCTACAGAAGGCGGCGCGTGACGAGCCCGCAACCCCGCCTATTATCATGCAGATTTCACGCACACACTTTTATCGGGAGGCATACCTAGAGTCGGTCGATTCGTGCAGAGCACTTGCCTCCCTTCAGCAGAACGCCTCATCTCACGCGGAGAACGTCGAGTTGGCGCTCCGCGCAGCGGTCTTTGGTGTCGAAAGGGCGCTTTGGGACGGCGAGCTTGCACATTCTGCCGACCTACTCGAATCGAGCTTGCAGGTATTGAGCGAGACGCGGATTGAGTACGTTCGGGCGGGCCTATGCGATTGGATTCTTCGCCTCGCGCATCTCGCCAGCACGATAGCGGCAGAGTCAGAAGGCGACCCCTTCATCGCCTCGAAGGTCGCGGCCTTTGCGCCCGCGTTTAGGGACAAGGTGAGGGTAATCGAGCCAGAGCTCCTGGACCGCAGGACCGGGCTGGTGGTTAGATTCGACAGCGAGAAGATGTATGCCTTCGTTCAATCCGGCGGTCTTGACTTCTTCTTTCACCGGAACGAGTTGGTCTACCGAAGCCATTGGCAATACGTGGACTCCAACGTCCTGGTTGGCTTCGAGCCGGACGACACCAATGCAAAAGGACCGCGAGCGCACCGCGTCCGACTACTCGTTTAGCGTATGCGTGGTTGTTTCCGTCCATTTTCGGAAACAGTCATGTGGCCTTCGCGTTGCATGTGACTGAAATGGACAGGTCGCTTTCGGCCTGAGCCAACCCGCTAGTGCTGCCCCAACGTGACCGTGGCGCCGTACGTTTGCGCCCGCGCGAACCGCCGCGGCCGTCTCGCGCCGGCGCGGTCGCGTCACTCCTCGTCGGCCAGCACCACCTGCACGCCGGCGGCGCGCAGCTTCTCGAGCTCGACGGGGTCGGCGGACCTGTCGGTGATGAGCATCTCGACCTGCTCGATCTCGGCCATCTGCGCCAGGGCGACGCCGCCGATCTTCGACCCGTCGGCCACGACCACCGTGCGCTGGGCCTTGGCGACCATGGCGCGGTTCGTGCGCGCCTCGGTCTCGTCGTGGGTGGTCACGCCGCTGGTCGCGCTGATGCCGTCGGCGCCGAGGATGGCGGTGCCGACGTTGACGGCGTTGAAGGTGCTCTCGGCGAGCGCGCCGACGAGCTCGAGCGACTGCGGGCGGAGGAATCCGCCGGTCATCACGACGCGGACGCCGGGGTAGCCGGAGAGCAGCCCGGCGATGCTGAGCGAATTGGTCACCACGGCGATGTCGCGGTGGTTCGCGAGCGCCCGCGCGACGCCCGCCGTCGTGGTGCCGCCGCTCAGGGCGACCACGTGCCGCTCGGCGGGCAGCCTCCGGACCATGGCCTTCGCGATGGCGCGTTTCGCATCCTGGAACCGCGTGTCGCGCAGAGCGACGGGGATCTCGCGCCCGCGCTCGAGAGCGGAGGCGCCGCCGTGGGTGCGCAGGATGAGGTTCTGATCGGCGAGGTCGGACAGGTCGCGGCGTGCGGTGGCCGCCGAGATGTCGAGCGTCTCGGAGAGCTCGGCGAGACTGATGCTCCCGCGCTCCGAGATCAGCTCGAGGATCGCGACCATCCGCTGGGCACGACGCCCCGAGGTGACGCGGGCGATCAGGGATTCGGCGGCGGGAGCGACCATGGGCCCATCCTTTCGAGGGGTCTGCGCTGCGTGTCGGTGAGACGGCGCGCACCGGCGAGCCGAACCAATCGATCACTCAATATGATCACTTTAGCTGCGAATCGCTCATTCTGTTGCGCGGAGAAGACACACTACCGCAGGATCGCAGCATGCCTCAGATTGTTTTCCTCGGAGCCGGGAGCGTGGTCTTCACCCGTCAGCTCCTCGCCGACCTGTTCCGTTTCGACGACCTGCCCCCGCTGCGCATCGTGCTGCACGACATCGACGCCGAGCGCCTCCACGTCGCGCAGGGGACGGCGGAGCAGGTGGCCGCGCGCTTCGGCCGCACGGCGGAGATCGTGGCGACGCTCGACCGCCGGGAGGCGCTGACCGGCGCCGACTTCGTGATCAACATGATCCAGGTCGGCGGCATCGACGCCACCCGGGTCGACCTGGAGGTGCCCGCCGCGGCCGGCCTGCTGCAGACGATCGGCGACACGACCGGTGTCGGCGGCGTGTTCCGCGCCCTCCGAACCTTTCCCGTGCTCTCCGGCATCGCCGCCGACATGCTCGACCTCTGCCCCGACGCCTGGTTCTTGAACTACACGAACCCGATGGCGATGAACGTGTGGTGGATGTCGGTCGTGGCGCCCTCCATCAAGACCGTCGGCCTCTGCCACAGCGTCTACTGGACGGTGCACGACCTCTGCGCGCTGATCGGCGTGCCGATGGAGGGGACGCACTACCGCGCCGCGGGTGTGAACCACCAGGCCTGGCTGGTGGAGTGGTCGCACGACGGGGAGGACCTCTACCCGAAGCTGCGGGAGGCGATCGAGCGCGACCCCGAGCTGCGCCGCCGTGTTCGGGTCGAGATCTTCCGCCGCATCGGCTTCTACCCGACCGAGACCAGCGAGCACTCGTCCGAATACCTGGACTGGTTCCTCCGCTCGCCCGAGCAGATCGAGCGCTTCCGCCTGAACCCGCTCGAGTACATCGGCATCTCGGAGGAGAACGTCGCCGAGTTCGAGCACGCACGGGCAGCCCTGGCGGCCGGCGAACCCCTCGAGCTGGAGGAGGGGGCCGCCGAGTACGCGCCCCAGGTCATCCACTCGGTGCTGACCGGAACGGAGCGGATCATCCACGCCAACGTGGTCAACCGCGGACTGATCGACAACCTGCCCGAGGGCGCCGTGGTGGAGGTGCCGAGCCGCGTCGACGCGGACGGCGTCCACCCGCTGCCCTTCGGGGCGATCCCGGTGCAGGGCGCCGCGCTCAACCGCACCTACCTCTCGGTCGCCGAGCTGACCATCGAGGCCGCCCGGACGGGTGACCCCGAGCTGGTGCGGCGAGCCGTGCTGACCGACCCGAACGCCTCGTCGTCGCTGACCCCGGAGCAGATCTGGGCGCTGTGCGACGAGCTGACCGCCCGCCACGCCCCGCTGCTGCCGGTCGCCCTGGGCGGCACTCTGGAGACGACCCCGTGAGTCTCGCACCGACCCGGGAGCTCGTCGACGCGGCGGTCGCGGCCGGGGGCGCGGTGCCCGCGTTCAACGTCCTCTCGCTCGACCACGTCGAGGCGGTGGCCGCGGGGGCGGCCGAGGCCGGCACACCCGCGCTGCTGCAGCTCAGCGAGAACGCGATCGCCTTCCGTGGAGCGCCCGAGCCGTTGCTCGCCGCGTGCCGCGAGGCCGCGGAGCTGGCGGAGGTGCCGCTCGGCGTCCACCTCGACCACATCGAGGACGTGTCGCTCGTCGCCCGCGTGCTCGCCCGGGCGCAGGACTTCGGCATCGGCTCGATCATGTTCGACGCCTCCACCCTCCCGTACGCCGACAACCTCGCAGCGACCCGGGAGGTCGTCGCCCGCGCGCACGACGTCGGCGTCTGGGTGGAGGCGGAGCTCGGCGAGATCGGCGGGAAGGACGGCGCGCACGCCCCCGGCGTCCGCACGGATCCGGAGGAGGCCGCGGCCTTCGTCGCGGCGACCGGCGTCGACGGCCTGGCCGTCGCGGTCGGCAGCTCGCACGCCATGCGCGACCGCTCGGCGCAGCTCGATCTCGAGCTGATCGCGCGGCTCACCGCCGCCGTCCCGGTGCCGCTGGTGCTGCACGGGTCGTCCGGCGTCGCCGACGCGGTCATCGCCGACGCGGTCGCCGCCGGGATCCGCAAGGTCAACGTGGGCACGGCGCTCAATCTCGCCTTCACCGCGTCGCTGCGGGAGGCGCTGGCCGCCCAGCCCGACGCGGTCGACCCGCGGAAGTACACGCGCGACGCGCGAGCCGCCATGGCGGAGCTCGTCGCGCGCTTCTGCCGCGTCGTCGACGCGCGCCTCCCCACCCCCTGACCTCACCCCGCCGATTTGGACCAAATGTCGCGAAAGCGCACCGCTTTCGCGACATTTGGTCCAAATCGGCCAGGCCGTAGGGATGAGGGCGCGGGCTAGAGGGCGAGGATGCGGCGGGCGTTGCCGCGGTACACGGCCTCCAGGAGGGCCGGGTCGAGGGCGAGGGCGGAGACGTCCCAGCGACCCTGTCCCGGGACCTCGCTGTCGGGGTCGTAGCCGAAGCCCTCGTCGGCGGTCTCGAAGAACCGGTAGTGCAGGCGGTACTGGTCCGCCGTGACGGGGTAGATGTCGGTGCCGAAGAGCACGCGGTCGGGATGCTCGGCGACGAGCCGGGCGAACCTCCGCGGCTGGCGACCGAGCTCGGCCATCCGTCCGGCGGTGTCGATCGTGTAGTTCGGCGCCGCGTCCAGCAGCCGCTCGACCCGGTCGAGGTCCTCTGCGGCGCATCCGGCGTGTGCGCCGATGAAGGTCGTCCCCGGGCAGGAGAGCACGAGCGTTTCGTGCGCCGAGAGCAGGCGGTCGAAGGTCGGGTGCTTCTCCCGGTCGCCGAACCACCAGTCGGGAACGCCCGCGAGCTCGTCCAGCCGTTCGTTGTGGCGGTCGAGCGGTTCGAAGAAGGCGATCGGGTCGGCGGTGTGGATGAGCACGGGCAGGCCGAGAGCGCCCGCGTGCGCGAGCACCTCCACCACCCGCGCGTCGTCGGGCAGGATGAGCGCTCCGTCGGCATCGCGCACGGTGAGACCGAGGCTCTTCCAGACTTTGACGCCGCGCGCGCCGCGGGCCGCGCTGTCGTCGAGCGACGCGATCAGCCGGGCGACGCCGTCCGGCTGCGCCAGCAGCTCCCACTCCAGTTGGCAGAACGTGACGAACCGGCCGGGATGCGCGGCGTCGTAGCGCTCGACGTTGGCCGTCACCTCCGCGCCCCACAGGCCGTCGAGATTGACGATCGTCTCCACACCGCACTCGTCCATCAGGGCGAGCAGCGCGGGGACGTCGTCGATCATCCACCCGCCGTCGGTCAGCCAGCGGCCGAGGTGGTTGTGCACGTCGATCACGGGGTGTGCCGGCCGGGGCACGGCGGTCGTGCGCGCGCGCAGCTGGCTGCGCGGTGCCCAGTCCGCGAGGCGCAGCTCGGTGAGGGGGAGCCGGCCCTCCGGAGTCGTGTCGGTCAGGGGCATGCGAAACCTCTCTGTAACAAACAATCAGGCAGAGTGAGCGATCTGCACAGTTTCGTTGTCAAACGCTCAATGTCCGCCAATGATAAGTCCAACGCGCAACGGAGTGCGCAGCACCGCCACCGACCCACAGGAGCACCTCGTGACACTCACCTCCAGCGAAATCGCCAGCCAGCCGGACATCTGGCGCGACGCGCTCGCGACCCACGCCGACCAGGCGACCTCGCTCCTCGCCCGCCCGGGCGAGAGCATGCTCGTGCTCGGTTGCGGCACCTCGGCGTTCGTCGCCGAATCGTTCGCGTACCTGCGCGAGGGAGCCGGCCTGGGCGTCACCGACGCGGCCTACGCCTCGGAGCCGTGGACGTGGCGCGACTACGACGCCGTGCTCCTGCTGAGCCGCTCGGGCACCACCACCGAGGTGCTCGACGCACTGGACGTCATCCCGGACGGCGTCCGCACCATCGCCGTCACCGGCGTCGCCGACTCGCCGGTCGCCCAGCGCGCCGACGACGTGCTGCTGCTCGACTTCGCCGACGAGCAGTCGGTCGTGCAGACCCGCTTCCCGACCACCTTCCTCCTGCTCGCCCGGCACGCCGTCGGCCAGGACGTGAGCACCCTCCCCGCCGAGGCCGCCGCGGTACTCGGCCGCCCGCTCGACGTCGACCTCGACGGCCGCAGCCACTTCGTCTACCTCGGCAGCGGCTGGACCTACGGTCTCGCCCAGGAGGCCGCCCTCAAGATCCGCGAGGCCGCGCAGGCCTGGGCCGAGTCGTACCCGGCGCTGGACTACCGCCACGGCCCGCTCGCGGTCGCCGACGCCCGCTCGCTGGTCTGGATCATCGGGCCCTCCGAGCAGAGCCTGGTCGAGGACATCGAGCGCACCGGCGCGACCGTGCGCACCAGCACGTCCGACCCGCTGATCGAGCTCGCCCAGGCGCAGCGTCTCGCCGTCGCCGTCGCCGAGCGCGCCGGCCTGAACCCGGACGCCCCGCGTCACCTGACCCGCTCCATCGTGCTGGGCTGACCCCGCAGCCCGCTCCGTCGTGCCCGGCCGTCCCGCAGTCGGGCACGACAGAATCCACACAGCAGAACCCACAAGGGAGAACCGAAGATGTTGACTCCATTCCGCAGGCGGGCGCTCCGCGCCACCGCCGTCCTGGCCGCGACGGCCGGGATCGTCGCCCTCGCCGGCTGCAGCGGCTCGCAGGGTGCGACCACGCTGGACACCAAGGCGAAGGTGCAGATCGAAGTCTGGTCCGGACAGGCCGACGCGGCGCAGAAGGTGATCGAGGGCCTCGCGAAGGAGTTCGAGCAGGCCCACCCGAACGTGTCGATCAACCTCTCTCCCGGTGCCTCCTCGACCGATCAGCTGCTGCAGAAGCTCTCCGCCGGATTCGCGGGAGACCAGTACCCGGACATGTCGTACGCGTTCGGCTCGTGGGCCGGCCAGCTGGAGGCCTCGGGACGCACCCTCGACATCTCGGACGAGGTGAAGAAGCCCGAGGTGAAGTGGGACGAGTTCACCGCCGCCGCCCGCGGGACCGCCCAGCCCACCGGCTCCAAGGTGATCGGCTTCCCGGCCGTCGTCGACAACATCGGACTGCTCTACAACAAGACCCTTTTCGACAAGGCCGGCCTGGCCTACCCGACCCCGGACTGGACGTGGGACGACTTCCGGGAGGCGGCGAAGAAGCTGACCGACCCGGCCAACCACATCTACGGCTACGGCTACTCGGTGTCCGGCAGCGAGGAGACCACCTGGCAGTTCTGGCCGCACCTGTGGCAGGCCGGCGGCGCCATCCTGAACGACGACGCGACCAAGGCGGAGTTCGCCTCGAAGGCCGGCGACGACGCCCTCTCGTTCCTGCGGTCGATGGCCGTGGACGACAAGAGCGTCTACCTCGACCAGACGGATGTGAAGTTCGGCCAGCTGTTCGTCAACGACCGCATCGGGATGATCACCTCCGGTCCGTGGCAGCTGTCGGACCTGAAGACCGGCGGCACGAAGTACGGCGTCGTGCAGCTCCCGGGCACGGACGGGGATCACCAGACGGTGTCCGGCCCCGACATCTGGGCGCTCTTCGACCACCACGACAAGAACCGCGCCTACTGGGCCACCCAGTTCGCGCAGTGGCTGACGTCCGCCGAGCAGGACGAGCGGTTCAATGTGGCGATCGGCAACCTCCCGCTGCGCTCGTCGGAGGCGTCGTCCGACGCCGTGGCCAAGGAGGCGGCCGAGTACCCCGGCTACGAGGTGTTCGTCGCGAACTCCGCGAACGTGAAGCAGACGCGCCCGACCACCAAGGGCTACGCCGCCCTGTCGGTCGCCGTCGGCAAGTCGATCTCGCAGGTCCTCCAGGGCGACGGCGAGCCGAAGGCGGCGCTGGAGCAGGCCGCCGCGACCGCCGACGCCGCCCTGGCCAAGGACAAGAAGTAGGAGCGGCGAGGACACCCGAATGGCAGACACCACCGCCCATGCGCTCCCGCGGCCCGGCGCGTCCTCGGACGCGGCCGGGGCGCGGCGGGCGCGCCGGCGCCGCGGGCTCACCTCGGCGCTGACCGGCTGGGGATTCGTCGCCCCGGCCACCCTGATCATCCTCGGCCTCTCGATCTTCCCCGCGCTGTGGGCGTTCGTGCTGTCGTTCCAGAGCTGGGACGGCTTCAGCGACGCCACCTGGGTCGGGGGCGACAACTACTCCCAGTTGATGAGCGACGCGGAGTTCGGCAACGCCGTGCTCAACACCGTCGGGTTCACGCTGCTGTTCGTGCCGGCGTCGGTGCTCCTCGGGCTCTTCCTCGCCGTCGCGCTCAACCGGCGCATCCGGTGGATGGGCTTCTACCGCACCGCGATCTTCGTCCCCTTCGTCGCGTCGGCGGCCTCCACCGGCATCCTGTCGACCTACCTGTTCAGCCCGCAGTTCGGCCTCGTGAACAACGTGCTCCGGGTGCTGCACCTGCCGCAGCAGGGCTGGCTGGACGACCCGAATCAGGCGATGATCGTGATCGCGATCATGTCGCTCTGGGGCTCGGCCGCGTTCACGACCGTGATCTACCTGGCCGCGCTGCAGGATGTGCCCGGCGACCTCATCGAGGCGGCGCGCATCGACGGCGCCAACCCCTGGCAGACGTTCTGGCGGATCGTGTGGCCCCAGCTCGCGCCGGTCACCGCGTTCGTCGCGATCTGGCAGACGATCCAGGCCATCCAGCTGTTCGACCTCGTCTACACGACCACGCGCGGCGGCCCGCTCGACGCGACGAAGACGATCGTCTACTTCCTGTACGACAAGGCGTTCCACGCGCTGGAGTTCGGCTACGGTTCCGCCGCCGCCTACGTGCTCTTCGCCGTGACGCTGCTCATCACCATCGGCGTCGTCGTCATCCAGCGTCGCCGCGGTTCGGAGGCGTTCTGATGACAGCCCTTCTCTCCGAGGTCTCGGACGCCGCCCGCACGGTCGCCGCCGAGCCGCAGCAGCGTTCCCGCAAGCGGCGCCTGAGCGGGTGGCACTTCGTGCTCTTCCCGATCGCGATCCTCTTCCTGGTCCCGTTCGCGCAGATGGCGCTGGCGTCGTTCTCGCCGGCGAAGGAGCTGGTGGCCTTCCCGCCGCCGTTCATCCCCTCGCACTTCACCCTCGACGGCTACGTCAAACTGTTCGGCCAGACCGACATCCTGCTCTGGCTCGGCAACACGGTCATCGTGTCGGCCACCGCGATCGTCTCGAACATCGTGCTCTGCTCGCTGGCCGGATACGGCTTCGCGCGGCTGAAGTTCGCCGGTCGCGACTTCGGGTTCCTGATGATCCTCGCGACCATCATGATCCCGACGCAGCTGCTGATGATCCCGACCTACATCCTGTTCGCCAAGCTCGGCCTGCTGAACGGGCTCGGCGCGGCCATTGTCCCGTGGCTCGCGACGGCCTTCGGCATCTTCCTGATGCGCCAGTTCTTCCTGTCGCTGCCTGCGGAGCTGGAGGAGGCCGGCGCGATCGACGGCTGCAACCGCTGGCAGGTCTTCTTCCGGATCGTGCTGCCGCTCGCCCGCCCGGCCCTCGCCACCCTGGCGATCTTCACCCTGCTGGGTGCATGGAACGACCTGGTCTGGCCCCTGATCGCGATCAACAGCCAGTCGGCGTTCACGCTCCAGCTGGGCATCGCGAACTTCCAGGGCGCGCACCAGACCGATTGGAGCCTGATCATGGCGGGCAACGTGATCGCCACGCTTCCCCTCATCCTGTTCTTCCTCTTCGCGCAGCGGCAGTTCATCGCCACTATGACGTTCTCGGGGCTCAAGGGATGAGCGGCGTGGACGTCCTGGTCGTCGGCGACGCCAACCCCGACCTCCTGCTCACCGGCGACACCGTCCCCCGGTTCGGCCAGGCGGAGCAGCTGCTCGACTCGGCGGAGCTGCTGCTGGGCGGAAGCGCGGCGATCGTCGCCTGCGGCCTGGCCCGGCTCGGCCTGCGCACCGCCCTCGCGGCCGTGGTCGGGGCCGACCAGTTCGGCGCCGTCGTGCTCGACCGGCTGCGCGACGGGGGCGTGGACGACTCCGCGATCGAGATCGACGCCGCGCGGCCGACGGGGCTCTCGGTGGTGCTCTCCGAGCCCGGGGACCGCGCCATCCTCACGCTGCCCGGCACCATCCCCGCACTGACCCCGGATGCCGTGCGCGCGGCGGTCGCGCGGCTGCGGCCGCGGCACGTGCACGTCGCCTCCTACTTCTTGCTCCCCGGCCTCGCCGCCGAGCTGCCGGTGCTGCTCGACGAGATCGCGGCCACCGGTGCGACCATCAGCCTCGACACCAACTGGGACCCGGCGGAGCGGTGGACCGGACTGGACGCGGTGCTCCCGCGCGTCGACGTCTTCCTGCCGAACCGCGAGGAGGCACTGGCCATCGCCGCGGCGGTGGACGGCCGGGCGCACGACCACCTCGACGATGCGGCGGCGGCGCTCTCCGCGCTCGGTTGCCGCGTCGTCGTCAAGGCCGGCGCGGAGGGCGGACTCGCCTTCGAGGGCGGCCGGCGCACGGCATCCGCCCCCGGCCTGGTGCTCGACGTCGTCGACACGACCGGCGCGGGCGACAGCTTCGATGCCGGTTACCTCGCTGCGCTGCTGGAGGGAGTCGAGGGCGAGGAGGACCGGCTGCGCTGGGCCGCGGTCGCCGGTTCCCTCTCCGTCCGCGGCACCGGCGGGACGGGGGCGCAGGCCACCCGCGACGAGCTCCGGGAGGCGCGGGTATGACCGTCCACACCCTCGGGCTCACCCCGGCCCTCGACGTCGTCTACGTGCTCGACGAGGTGCGGTTGGGCGGCATCCACCGCCCGCCCGTCGTCCTCCGGTCGGCCGGCGGCAAGTCGCTGAACGTCGCGCGCGCACTCGCCCTGCTCGGCGCCCAGACGCGCGCCGTCGTCCCTCTGGGCGGGAGGATCGGCGACCTCGTCGCCGATCTGCTGGCCGGCAGCGATGTCGAGGTCGACCGCATCCCGACCGCCGTCGAGACACGGCTGTGCATCACGGCCTGCGACACCGGCTCCCGCGCCCTGACCGAGTTCTACGAGCCCGTCACCGAGTTCGACGTGCCGCTCGAGGCCGTCGCCGAGCGCCTGCGTTCCGTCGCCCCCGGCGAGTGGCTGACCGTCTCCGGCGCGATGCCGGTCGGGACGGATGCAGCGGAGTTCGCCGCGATCCTGGCGGCCGAAGCCGACCGGGGGGTCCTGCTCGCGATCGACGTGCACGGCCCGGCGCTCGGCGAGATCATCGATCGTGCGCGTCCGCGGCTCGTCAAGGTGAACCGCGGCGAGGCCGCCGACCTGACCGGGGCTCCCGACCGGGAGCTCTCGGCCCGGCGCCTCGTCGAGCGCGGCGCCGGGATCGCGGTCGTGACCGACGGCGAGGCGGGCTCGGTCGCCGCGACCGCGTCCGGCGACCTCATCACGGCACCGCCGGTCGACCGCCCCGGGCTCTTCCCGGTGGGGAGCGGGGACTGCTACCTCGCCGGGCTCGTCGGATCGCTGGACGGGGGTGCCGAGCTCGCCCGTGCGCTGGCTGTGGCGGCCGAGATCGGCGCCGCGAACGCACAGGTGCCCGGCGCGGCGGTCTTCGACGCGCCCCTCCTCTTCGCCTGACCGTCCCACCTCCTCCTCTCCACCCGCTCGAGGTTCACGTCGTCGCGCTCATTCGGGCGGAATGAGCGCAACGACGTGAACCTCGGCGGTCAGCCGGCGGGGCGGGGCCGGGTGAGCATGCCGTCCGCGGCGATCCGTGGCGCCGTCGCGGGGAAGTCGCGGCGGCCGAACGCGTCCACGAGGGCGGCCGCGCGACCATCCGGGTCCGGTACGGGCGCGCCGTCGTCGAAGGCGAAGTGGACGGAGCGCATCCGGCCGCGGGCGAAGCTGCCGTCGGCGTGGAGGCTCACGTCGAGGTAGACGCCGTAGCGCGTGGCCTGCTCGGCGCCGAAGACGCCCCCGCCCCCGAAATTGCCGAGGCTGTAGGCGATGAGGCGCCCGCGATAGAACTCCGCGCCCCGCAATGTGTGCGGTCCGTGGCCGAGGACGAGGTCGGCCCCGGCATCGACGGCGGCGTGCGCGAACGCCACGACGTCGCCGCGATTCTCGCCGTACATCCGCTCCACGCCCGGGGCGACGACGTTCGCGTCGGGACCCTCGGCTCCCAGGTGCGCCTGCACCACCACGACATCCGCGGATGCCGCCGCCGCGGCGACCACCCGCCGGACGTGCCGCAGATCGGTCACCCGGTTGAAGCCCTGGTACGGGGCGAAGCCGATCATCGCCACGGTCGTGTCGCCGATCCGCGTGCACACGATCTCGTCGCGGTCTCCGACGGCGCGGATGCCGTGTGCGGCGAGCCCGGCCCGGGTGTTCGCGTAGCCTTCGTCGCCGAAGTCCTTGCTGTGGTTGTTCGCCAGGTTCAGGAGGTCGAACCCGGTGAAGTACGCGGCGGTCCCCGGTGCGCTGCGGAAGGCGAGGCAATCCGCATCGGCGCCGCACTTGTCGTACCCGGTGTCGTCCGAGATCACCTGCTCCAGGTTCCCCGTCACGATGTCGCCGGTGAGCCACGGGCGCACGGCGTCGAAATGGTGCTCCCCGCCGTCCGCGGGCACCCGGTGGCCGACATCGTGGATGAGCAGGTCGCCGGTGGCGCCGATGCGCACCTCCCCGCTGCGGGACGCGGCCTGCGCGGGCGGTGTGGGTCCGCAGCCGGGGATCGCGGTCGCGCCTGCGGTGACGAGACCGGCGGCGACCAGCACCACGACCGCGATGGAGGTCCGCCAGGGCACGCCGCGTCCGCGGCGAGCGAGCGCGCCCGGCGCCGTCCAGCGCGGCAGATCGAACAGCCAGGACGCCCCGTCGCGCAGCAGCAGGCGGTGGAGCCCCAGGCTGCCGGCGACGAGGGCGGCGGTGAGGATCACCGGCAGCACCACGGCCGCCGCCAGCTGGACGGCGACCCGGGAGCCCGACAGCCAGCCGGCGAGGAGGAAGTCCGCCAAAGCGAGCAGGGGCATGTGGATCAGATAGATCGGCAGGCTGAGCTGCCCGAGCCGGCCCAGTCCCGCACCGACGACGCGGAGCCGCGACAGTGCGGGCGCGATGCCCAGGCCGGCCGACACCCCGATCACCGACACCGCGAACCACACGCCCGGCACCTGTTCGGAGCCGGTGAGCCGCATGGCCGCGAACGCCGCCGCGTAGCCGCCGACGAGCAGGAGTGCGATCGGCAGGCGCACGCGGGCGAGCAGACGACGCAGCTGCGGGGCGAGATGCAGCCCCAGCAGGAAGAAGGTGAGGTTGTAGAGCAGCGACCCGCGATTGCTCACCACCTCCACCCAGCCGGCGGAGACCACGACCGACAGCACCGCCGCCGCCCCGATGAGCGGCCAGGCCGGGAGGCGCGCGAACGCCTTCGCGACCACGAAGTACACCGCCAGCGCGTAGAGGTACCAGGTGTTGGGCGGGCTGATCGTGACCGACTCCACGAATTCCGCGACGCCGCGCGGGACCAGGGTCGGGAAGTCGGGGAAGGCCCACATGGCGGCCATGTGGATGAGCGACCACAGCAGGTAGAGGTAGAGGAACCGTGCGACGCGGGTGCGGGCGACCACCGCCCACGGCCGGGTGAGGGCGTTCGCGGCGAAGTATCCAGAGACCAGCAGGAACAGGGGCATCAGGAACGGCCAGATGACATCGCCGAACAGGCCCCAGATGCCGGGGATCGGCACGCCGAGCTGCCAATCGATGTTCAGGTAGCTCTTCATGACGACGTGCCAGAGCACCACGAGCAGGATGAGCGCGCCCTTGAGCGCGTCACCCCAGCCTTCGCGCGCGGTCGGGGCGGCGGCGTCCGTCATCGAGCCGGCCCGCTGCCGGACGTCGACGCAGTGGTCGCAGGCGTCGCTGTCGTCGCGGCCGTCACCGCGGCGCTCAGCGCCACCTCCAGGAGCTCGGCGACCAGGCTGGCGTAGTCCAGGCCGAGGGCGGCGTACATCCGGGGCACCTGCGACGCCTCGGTGAAGCCCGGAGTGGTGTTCACCTCGTTGAGTAGCACGCCCGCCGGGGTGAGGAAGAAGTCGAAGCGTGCGACTCCCGCGCAGCCGAGGGCGTCGTAGAGGGCGGTGGCCGCCGCCTCGATCTCCGCCTGCTCGCCGGCCGTGATGGGCGCGGGCACGGTGAACGATGCGGTGCCGTCGTACTTCTGGTCGCGGCCGAACACACCGCCGTCGGCCACGCCGATCTCGAGCGCGGCACCGGCCCGCAGCGCGCCACGGCTGTCGCGGAAGACCGCGATGTCGACCTCGCGGCCGACGACGAACGCCTCGACGAGCGCGGTGCTCCCGGCGGAGAGGGCGTGGTCGATCGCCGGACCGAGCTCGGCGGCCTCCCGGACCACGGAGACCCCGTTGCTGGACCCGCCCGTCGTCGGCTTCACGACCACGGGAGGGTCGAGCCGGATCGAGGCGGGATCGGCGCCCGGGCGCACCAGCAGCGCGGGCGCGGTCCGGATGCCCAGGGCCTCCGCCACGAGCTTCGTGACCCATTTGTCCATCCCGATCGCCCCGGCGCGCACCGGGGAGCCGGCGAAGGGGACGCCGGCCAGGCTCAGGAGCCCCGCGATCGAGCCGTCTTCGCCGTTCACACCGTGCAGCACGGGGAAGGCGAGGTCGCAGGAGCCGAGGAGGGCCACCGCCTGCGCGGCGGAGAGGGTCAACCGGCCGGCGACGTGCCAGCCGCCGGAGCGGTCGATCGTCACCGGCACGGCGTCGTGGCCGAGGTCGCGGACGGCCCGCGCGACGGCCGCGGCCGAGGCGAGCGAGACTTCGTGCTCGTCGTTCGCTCCGCCGCCGATGATAGCGACCCGCAGGACGCCCCTCTCCGGAGCCGCGTCCGCTGCGCGCACCGCATCCGCCCTCGGCCGCGTCTCTGCCTCTCGCATCAGGTCTGCCTCTCGGGTCGCTTCCGCCTCTCGCGCGATGTCTGCCTCTCGGGTCGTCTCCGCCTCACGCATCGACCGCCTCCTGACGCTGCGCCTCGCCGGTCGAGGTGCGGTGGACCCGCGCCACCCTGCTGCCGACGCGGGTGACGATCTCGTGCTCGATCGTCCCGGCCCAGCCGGCCCACTCGGCGACGGTGGGTTCGCCGTGCCCACCCGGGCCGAACACGGTGACCTGCTCGCCGGGCGCGACCTCGTCGTCCCCGGTGTCCACGACCACCATGTCCATCGAGAACCGCCCGACGAGGGGACGGCGACGGCCGCGGATGAGCACGGCGGCCCGCTCGGACGCCGCGCGGGGCAGCCCGTCGCCGTACCCGAGCGGGAGCAGGGCGAGGTGCGTGCGCCGCTCCGCGATGTGGTCCAGGCCGTAGCCGATGCCCGTCCCCGTCTCCACCTCCCGGGACGTGACGACGTGCGTGACGAGTGAGAGCGCCGGGCGGAGGGCGTGGGAGGTGCCCGACGGGTCGATGCCGAAGAGCCCCGCCCCGATCCGGTGCAGCCCGAACCCGTCGCCGACCCCGGTGACCGTGGCGGCCGTCGCGGCGAGGTGCGTGACCGCGGGGGCGAGACCCCGGCGGCGTGCGGTGCGCACGGCGTTCGCGAAGACCAGGCGTTCGCGGAGGTTCTGCGGATGGTCCGGCTGGTCGGCGCACGACATGTGACCCATCACCCCGACGACGTGGATGCTGCCGAGATGCTCCAGCTCCCGTGCGATCGTGCACAGCGCCGGCCACGCCGTGATCGGGGATCCGTCCCGCGCCATGCCCACGTCGACGTGCAGGTGGACACGCGCACGGCGCCGGAGCAGCGCTGCCGACCGGGCGACCGCGTGCAACAGCGCCGGACTGGACACGGCGAGGTCGACGTCGGCGAGCACGGCGGCGCCGAAGTCGGCGTCGACCGGGTTGAGCCAGCTCAGGATCGGAGCGCGGACCCCGGCGGCCCGCAGAGCGAGGGCCTCGTCGATGGACGTGACGCCGACGGACCGGGCTCCGGCCTCCAGGACCGCGTGCGCGATCGCCCCGTGCCCGAAGGCGTCGGCTTTGAGCACCGCCATCAGCCGGTCGCCGGTGACCGCCGCGAAGTGCTCCGTATTCGCCCGAATGGCCTCGTCGTGGACGATCAGCTCGGATGTCCAGGCCATCAACGCGCCGGCTCGAGCTCGGCGGACGGCCGCAGTGTCGTGATCCCCATGCGTCCCAGCGTCCCGGGTTCCGGCCGCCGGATCGTCATCCGAACGGTTGACGTGCTTCATCCGCGAGGGCGAGATTCGGATCCGCCGCCACCCGCCGACGCCGCCCGCCGCCGCCCGCCGAGGTTCACGTCGTTGCGCTCATTCGGCCGGAATGAGGGCAACGACGTGAACCTCGGGGTCAGCCGGCCGAGCGGAGCAGCTCCATCGACTCCGCCGGGCTGGGGAAGGCGTCGCGGGCGACGACGGCGCCCTCGAGCACCGCGCGCAGGTGGTTCTCGGCGAGGCTGATGCCGCCCATGGCGACGGCCTCCGAGCCCAGTGTGGAGGCGATGACCGCGGGAGGCAGCGGGACGATCCCGCGCAACGTCCGCTCGAACCGGGGGAGGAAGACGTCGGCGCTCGGGGAGCTGCCGCCGCCGATCACGAGGAGCTCCGGGTCGATGGCGAGCGTGAGCGCGGCGGCGCCGGTGGCGAGGTCGTCGGCGAACTCGTCCACCGCGGCGACGGCGGCGGGGTCCCCTGCTCGTGCGGCCTCGAAGATCTCCTGCCGACTGGGGCGCGGGGTGGCGAGCACCGAGCTGCCGTACTGCTCGTTCAGCTCCTGCCAGCGCAGCTCCGGCATCTCGCCGACGATGCCCGCGGCCCCGTGGACCCCGCGGTGCACCTTCCCGCCGACGATGGAGGCACCGCTGGTCCGGGCCCCGCAGAGGATGTAGACGACGTCGGTGCGGTCGCGCGCCGCACCGATGGCCAGTTCGGCGTGCGCTCCGAGGGCGACGTCGCCCTCCACCAGCACCGCCGCGTCGAACTCGCGCCGGAACCGCTCGCGCAGGTCGAGGCCGATCCAGCCGGGCATGCCGGTGCCGCCGAAGTGGAGCACCTCGCCCGCCGTGCTGATCGCACCGGGCGACCCGATGGCGACCGCCCAGGCCGCGCTCCGATCGAGGCCGAGGCTCGCCAGCAGCTCGTCCGCCACCGCGAGCGCGGAGACGACGCGCTCCTCCGCAGGGACCTCCTCCTCGGTGGGCACGGTGAGATGACCGCACACCTGACCGGTGAGGTCCGTGACGACCGCGTAGATGTGGTTCGCGCCGATGTCGAGCGAGAGGAACCGCCCGAGCCCCGCGGCCATCCGATACGAGGCGGCCGGCCGGCCGAGCCGTCCGGCGGGGGAGCCGTCCCACGGCACGAGCCAGCCGAGCTCGACGAGATCGGTCACGATCGCGTCGACCGCCGTGCGCGACAGCCCGGAGTCCGCGGCGAGGTCGCGCATGGTCTGGGGATGGTCCATCACGGCGCGCAGGATCCCCCAGGAGTTCATCCGGCGCAGCAGGGAACGGCTTCCCACGGACCCCTCGATCGTCTGAACCACGGCCTCACGCGCCATGTCGCTCCTCGCTCTTGCCATTATTAACGCCAAGTTGCATAATTAACTCGCTCACCCCGACTTTACCGCGGATGAGCACCCTGCGGATCGGCGAATCGCTCGCGGATCCGGCGAATTCGACCCTGCGCCGACGGCGAGCAGCTCGTCCCGGTCGCGGAGAGGTACCTATGACAGCCCTCCTCCCGAGAGCCGCGACCCGCGGCCGCTCCCCGCGACTCCCGCGGCGACGGCTGCGGGACGACCGTCGCGTCGCCTGGCTCTTCATCGCACCGGTGCTCATCGGCTTCGCGGTGTTCTACCTGTATCCGACCATCCGCGGGTTCTGGTGGTCGTTCACCGACTACAGCCTCCTGACCGACCCCTCGTTCGTCGGCATCGACAACTACGTCGCCGTGCTGCAGGACAAGGAGTTCTGGAACTCCATGGGCGTCACGCTCTCCTACGTGATCGTCAACGTCACCACGCAGACGGCGCTCGCGCTCCTCCTCGCGGCGCTGATGCACCGGCTGACCCGCTCGGTCATGCTGCGCACCACCCTGCTCCTGCCCTGGCTCGTCCCGAACGTGACGGTGGGCCTGGTCTGGCTGTGGCTGCTCGACACGAACCTCGGCTTCGTGAACCACCTCATCACGTCGATGGGGCTGCCGGCCGTCGGATTCTTCACCAACCCGGCCCTCGCCATCCCCACCATCTCGATCGTGAACACCTGGGCGTTCACGGGCTACACCGCCCTCTTCTACGCGGGGATGCTGCAGATCCCGGGAGACCTCTACGAGAGCGCGTCGCTCGACGGGGCGGGGGAGTGGCGGCTGTTCACCCGCATCACCCTCCCGCTGCTGCGGCCGGTGATGGCCCTGGTGCTCGTGGTCTCGCTGATCGGGTCGTTCCAGATCTTCGACACGGTGGCGGTGACGACCAAGGGCGGACCGGTCAACGCCACGAGGGTCATCTACTACTACATCTACCAACAGGCGTTCACGTTCTTCCACATGGGCTACGCGGCGACGATGGCCATCGTCCTCGTGGTCATCCTCGGCGTGCTGACGGCCGTGCAGCTCCGCCTCCTCCGCGCCTCCGAATCCCAGCTCGCCTAGGACACCGCCATGACGACAACGCAGCCGACCGTGCCGACCCTCGACGCCGCCGCACGGCCTCCCGCCCCGCCGCTCGCCGCCCGCCGCGAACGGCGCCCCTTCTCGATCGGACGCACGCTGGGCTGGATCGTCCTGATCGTCTCGTTGATCCTGACGCTCTTCCCCTTCTACTGGATGCTGAAGACCGCCCTCACGCCCGCCGCGGACGTGATCAGGGACTCCGGCTCGTTCTTCCCCGGCAGCCCGACGCTGATCAACTTCGCCCGGGTGCTCGGCTTCCTGAGTCCCGCCGAGGACCAGGCGGCGGGAGGCTCGGGCGCCTCGATCAACTTCCTGCTGTACCTGTGGAACTCGATCGTGTACTGCGCCCTGATCGGGTTCTTCCAGACGCTGTTCTGCTCCATGGCCGGCTATGCCTTCGCCCGCCTGCGCTTCCCCGGCCGCAACGCACTGTTCGCCATCCTGATCGCCGCCCTGATGGTTCCCGGCATCTTCACGCTGCTGCCGAACTTCGTCCTGGTGCGCGACCTGGGCCTGCTCAACACGATCTGGGGCATGGTCGCCCCCAGCCTGCTGATGACGCCGTTCGCCCTGTTCTTCCTGCGGCAGTTCTTCCTCAACATCCCCACGGACGTCGAGGAGGCCGCCATGCTCGACGGCGCAGGCAAGGCGCGCGTGTTCTGGCGCATCGCCCTGCCGATGAGCCGGGGTCCGCTCATCACGATCGGTCTGATCACCGTGGTCTGGGCGTGGAAGGACTACCTCTGGCCACTCCTGATCGGCCGCGACGAAGGGGTGCGCACCATGACCGTCGCCCTCGGCGTCTACCTCCAGCAGTCGCCGAACACCCAGCCCGACTGGACCGGTCTGATGGCCGGTTCGACCCTCTCGGTCGTCCCGGTGCTCGTACTGCTCATCTTCCTGGGCCGCCGGATCGTCGAATCCCTCAACTTCACCGGCATCAAGTGACCAGGAACCACCCTGGACCTCCCCCATCGCACCATCCAACACAGAGAGAGAAATCAATGACAAAGGTACGTCGCGTCGCCGCCATCGCCGCCGCCGCCGCACTCCTGGTCGGCGTCTCGGCCTGCTCCTCCTCGGGCTCGGGATCCGACGAGAAGGTGACCCTGAACTACTGGATGTGGGACGACACCCAGGTGCCCGCCTACCAGCAGTGCGCCACCGACTTCGAGAAGGCCAACCCGAACATCACGATCAAGATCAGCCAGAGCGCGTGGGGCCAGTACTGGACCAACCTCTCCACGCAGATCGCCGCGGGCAGCGCGCCCGACGTCTGGGTCGACCAGGTGTCGTACTACCCCCAGTTCGTGCAGGACAAGCAGATCGTAGACATCGAGCCCTACGTCAAGAAGGACAAGATCGACCTCTCGCAGTACGTGGACGGCCTCGCCGACCTGTGGAAGGTCGACGATGCGCGCTACGGCCTACCGAAGGACTGGGACACGATGGGCCTGGTCTACAACAAGGCCGATCTCGCCGCGGCGGGCGTCGACGAGAAGTCGCTCTCCGACCTCACCTGGAACGCGAAGGACGGCGGGACCTTCGAGCAGCTGATCGCGAAGCTGACGGTCGACAAGAACGGCCACAACGGACTCGACCCCGCGTTCGACAAGAACAACGTGAAGACCTTCGGCTTCCTCCCCGAGTGGGCGGACGGCTCGCAGGGGCAGAACGGCTGGGGCAACCTGGCGGTCTCCAACGGCTGGTACTACTCCGACAAGAACCCGTTCGGGACGACCTTCAACTACGACCAGTCGAAGCTGACCGACACCGTGCAGTGGCTCGCCGACCTGTCGAAGAAGGGCTATGCGCCCAAGCTCGACGTGCAGTCCACCCTCGCCCGGTCCGAGGTGCTCGACAACGGCGGCGGCGCGCTGACGACCCTCGGCTCGTTCAACCTGGCCTCCTACACGGGCAAGACCGACCAGTTCGGCTTCGCCCCGCTGCCGATCGGCCCGGAGGGGCGCAAGACCGCGATCAACGGCCTGTCCGACGCGATCTACGCCGGCTCCAAGCACAAGGACCAGGCGTGGGAGTGGGTCAAGTACCTCGCCTCCGCCGACTGCCAGAACACCGTCGCCGCGACCGGCGTCGTCTTCCCCGCGATCAAGGAGGCCTCGGAGAAGTCGGCCCAGGTACGCGAGGGCGAGGGCCTGAACGCCCAGGTGTTCCTGGACGAGCAGCAGGCGAAGGACGGCACGTTCATCCTCCCGATCAGCTACCACGGCACCGAGATCAGCCAGATCGTGCAGGACGCCATCCAGAGCGTCGCGCTCGGTCAGAAGGACGCGAAGGCGTCGCTGACCGAGGCGAACAAGCAGGTCAACGCCCTCTTCAAGTAGTGACGATCCGCGCGGGGGCGGCGACCCGCCGCCCCCGCGCACCACACAGAAAGCCCACCATGCTGCACACCTTCGACTTCGGATCCGTGCGGATCCCCGCCAACGTCACCGGATCGCCGACCGCGGTGCCGGGAGGCCACCTGGTTCCCGCCGGGCCCGTCGCCCTCCTGCACCCCTTCGGCGACACCGAGTTCTACCGCCACGGCTGGAACTCGTGGAGCCCGTCCGGCTGGGCGCGCACCGACGGCGAGACCATCGGCATCAAGGACAGCCCGCGGCGCCTGCTCACCGCCGACGATGCGGCGAACGAGACGCCGCAGCTCCACTCGGGAAGCGCGGTCGGTGCGGTCGTCGGCGACACCGGCGACGTGCTGCTGCTCGGTGGCCTCGGACTCGGGACCCCGCGGGTCGGGGCCGACGGCAACGTGCTCTGGGGTCGTGCCGAGGAGAGTTCGGCGGAGTGGTTCGTCGGATACGGACCCGAGATCGAGGTGTTCGCCGCCTACGCCGACCTCGTGGCGGAGCGGCTCGGGAGGCGCTCGCTGCGGGCCGGGGCCGTGTGGAGCAGCTGGTACTCCTTCTTCGAGGACATCGACGAGGACCTCATCCGGCGCACGGTCACCGATCTCGCCGGCTACCCATTCGACGTCTTCCAGCTCGACGACGGCTGGGAGCCCATCGTCGGCGACTGGACCGCGAACGCGAAGTTCCCGTCGGGCATGGCGGCGACGGCAGGGACGATCGCCGACGCCGGGTTCCGCCCCGGTCTCTGGCTCGCGCCGCTGATCGCCCTGCCCGACTCCGACATCGCCCGCACCCGTCCCGATCTGCTGGTGCAGGATGACGACGGCCGCCCGCTGGTCAGCGGGTACAACTGGGACTCCCACTACTACTCCCTCGATACGACGCAGGCCGAGGTGAAGGACCACCTGCGCGAGGTGTTCGAACGCGTCACCGGCTGGGGATTCCGCTACCTGAAGCTCGACTTCATGTACGCGGGTGCCATCGCCGGCACCCGCAGCACCGCAGTCCACCGCGAGACCGCGTACCGGGAGGCCGTGCAGCACATCCGCTCGGTCGTCGGGGACGACGTCTACCTGCTCGGCTGCGGAGTGCCGATGATCCCCTCGGTCGGGGTGTTCGACGGGGCCCGGGTCGGACCGGACGTCGGCGCGTTCTGGGACAACGCGGAGCGGGTGGGCGACCCGTCCGGCGTCGGAGCACGCAATTCGATCGTCTCCTCCATCAACCGCGCCTGGATGAAGCGCCTCTACGAGGTCGACCCTGACGCCGTCTACTTCCGCAGCGTGCGCAGCCTGCTCTCCGACGGCGAGCGTCGGGCGTTGCGCGACACGGCCGCCGTGCTCGAGTTCCGCTCCACCTCCGACCCGCTCGAATGGCTCACGGCGCCGGAGCGCCAGGAACTGCGGGACTACATGCAGGAGACCGCGCCCATCGAGCAGACCGGTCGCTATGCCTTCCGGGTCAGCGGACGGGAGGTCGATCTCACGTCGATCGTGACGGGGGAGACCGCCGCGGAGGCGGCCTCGCTCGTCGGCTGACGCCCCTGCCCCTCCGCTCCCGCCGCCGACGTCTGCCGCCGGCCCCTGCCGACGTTCACGTCGTTGCGCTCATTCCGCTCGAATGAGAGCAACGACGTGAACCTCGGAAGGGCGAGCGGGCGGAGGGCCGGCGGTGCCTACATCCACCGGCTCCGCTTGAAGATCCAGTAGAGCAGAGCGGCGAACGCGACCATCCCGACCACCGCCAGCGGGTAGCCGAACGCCCAGTGGAGTTCCGGCATGTTGTCGAAGTTCATCCCGTACACCGCGGCGATCAAGGTGGGGGCGAACAGGATCGCCGCCCATCCCGAGATCTTCTTCATGTCCTCGTTCTGCCGCTGGGCCACGAGGGTCGAGTTCACCTCGAGGATCTGGGAGAGCGCCGCCCGGTACTCGGCGACCCGGGTGTTCACGCGCGTGAGGTGATCGGAGACGTCGCGCAGATACGCCTGCAGCGCCTCGGGGATGTCGTAGGCGCCGAAACCCCTGGTCAGTGCGTCGAGCACTTCGGCCAGGGCGGAGGTGGCGTGCTGCAGGTCGATGACCTCCTGACTGAGGCGGTAGATGCGCTCGGCCGCGGCGGCGTCGCCGCTGAACACCTGGCGTTCGATCTGCTCCTTGTCGACGGCGATCCCGGTGAGCACCGGCACGTAGCCGTCCACGATGGCGTCGAGGAGCCGGTAGACGACGGCCTCGGGGCCGAGGCGCAGGAGCCGCTCGTCCGCCAGGAGGGTGCGCTCCGGGCGGTCGGACCGCAGGATCTCGTCCTCGTCGAAGTCCGCGCCGTCGGTGCCGTCGAGCCAGCGCCCGTCCTGGCAGAGGACGGCCACCGCGCCGGGGCGGACGAGCAGATGGAACTCGGCGAAGTCGACCTCCTCCGTCGCATCGAGGTAGCGGGCCGACCGCACCACGAGGAAGAGCACTTCGCCGTAGCGGTCGAGCTTCGGCCGCTGGTGCGCGTGGATCAGATCCTCCACGAGCAGGGGATGCAGGCCCCAGGCGGCCTCCAGGTCGTGGATGTCGGCCGGTGTCGGCGTCGGGTACAGGAACATGGCCATGCGATCAGGAGCGGCCTCGGCGAAGCGCAGCCCGTCGGCCACCGTGGCGTCGACGGGAGCGTTCTCGGCGCGGCCGTCGCTCACGTATCGGGTGAGGTGCGGTGTCGGCGTCGGTCGTGGGGCCGCCTCGGTCGCCGACGGCCGGCGGAGGATGCCCATCCGGCGCGGGGGAGTCGCGTCTCGGCGTCGCTCGCTCACTCGGTCCTCCTTCGACGGCAGTGGATGCTTCTGTCAGCGTACGGGGCGGTGGCCGCCAGGCGGAGTTGCGCGGCATTCGTCAGGTTGATAGTTTGTCCTATCAAAGATGCCATATCTCAGATGTCCGAGTGTGTAGCTCAAAGGTGAGATACGAAAGGTCCGAGCATGTCCCACATCCCCAGCACGGAGACGGTCTCGTCCCGCGCCCTCCCTCCCCTCGGTGGTCCGAGCAGATACAACCGGCGCGTCGGCACCGTCGCGGTGATCGCGACCTTCGGCGGACTGCTCTTCGGTTATGACACCGGGGTGCTCAACGGGGCGCTCGGTTTCATCGTCGACTACTTCGGGCTGAACCCGGTCGAAGAGGGGCTGATCACCTTCAGCCTGCTGATCGGCGCCGCCATCGGGGCACTGGTCGGCGGTCGCGTCGCCGACCGCTTCGGCCGCCGCCGGACGATCGTGGTGCTGGCCGTCGTCTTCTTCATCGGAGCGGTCGCGAGCGCGGTCTCGCCGACGTACGGTGTGTTCCTCGCGTCGCGGTTCGTCCTCGGGCTCGCGGTCGGCGGCGCCTCCGTGACGGTGCCCGTCTACCTCGGCGAGATCGCGCCCTTCGAGAAGCGCGGCGGCGTCGTCAGTCGCAACGAGCTGATGATCGTCAGCGGTCAGTTCCTCGCGTTCCTCTTCAACGCGATCATCGGGAACATCTGGAGTGCTCACGCCGACGTCTGGCGCTACATGCTCACGATCGCCGCGGTCCCGGCCATCGTGCTCTTCATCGGGATGCTGCGGCTGCCCGAGAGCCCGCGCTGGCTCCTCCTGAAGGGGCGCTCCGACGAGGCCCTGGCGGTGCTCCGGAGCGTGCGCTCGCCTGAGCGCGCGGAGGCCGAGCACGCCGAGGTCGCTGCGCTCATCGAGGAGGAGCGGGAGCTCACGGCGGGCTACAGCGCGTGGGCGGAGATCCGCTCCCAGCCGTGGATCAGGCGGCTCATCCTCATCGGCATGGGCATCGCCGCCTTCCAGCAGCTCACCGGCATCAACTCGATGCAGTACTACGGGACCCAGGTGCTCGAGCAGGCCGGATTCGAGCGGGACTCGGCGCTCACCTTCAACGTCCTCATCGGCGTGATCTCGATCGTCGCCATGCTCATCGCCCTCCCCCTGCTCAACCGCTTCAGCCGGCGCGGGATGATGCTGTTCGGCTTCACGGGCATCCTCGTGTCGCATGTGCTGGTCGGATACTTCGGACTCGCGCTCCCCGAGGGCGACCCGGCACGGGCGTGGGTGCTGCTGGTGTGCATCCTGCTCTTCGTCGGGCTGATGCAGGGCACCCTCGGGCCGCTGGCCTGATTGATGCTCTCCGAGATCTTCCCGCTGCGCCTGCGGGGGCTCGCGATGGGACTCGCCGTCCTCGTGCTCTGGGTCACCAACGCGATCATCTCGCTGTCCTTCCCCTCGCTCGTCGCCTCGCTCGGCTTCGGCACCTTCCTGCTCTTCGCGTTCGTCGCGGCCCTCGCGCTGCTGTTCATCGCCGTCGCGGTGCCCGAGACGCGGGGCCGCACCCTGGAGGAGCTGGAGGAGCAGTTCGTGAAGCGCTACAACACCGCCTGACCGATGCCCGCCCCCACCCGACGAGGCACCCATCGACCGGGGGCGCCCGCACCCCGATGACCGCCCGCACCCCGATGACCGCCCGCACCCCGATGACAGGGAGACGACCATGACCGACACCGCCCTCGCCCGCACCGACACCGCCGGCACCGGATTGCGCATCGGGACGGCTCCCGACTCCTGGGGGGTCTGGTTCGCCGACCACCCGCGCCAGATCCCGTGGCAGCGGTTCCTCGACGAGGTGCAGGCTGCCGGCTACCACTGGATCGAGCTCGGCCCCTACGGCTATTTGCCGACCGATCCCGGGCGACTGCTCGACGAGCTCGCCGCGCGCGACCTGCGGATCAGCGGGGGCACCGTGTTCACGGGCTTCCACCGCAGGGCGGCGAACGAGGAGGCGGCGCTCGAGCAGGTCCATCGGGTGGCGGAGCTCACGCGGGCGGTCGGCGGTCGGCACATCATCGTCATCCCGGACCTCTGGCGCTCTGAGACCTCCGGTGCGCCGCTGGAGGAGCGCAGCCTCACCGCCGACCAGTGGGGGCGGCTCGCCACCGGCCACGATCGGCTGGGCCGGCTGCTTCTGGAGGAGTACGGCCTGAAGCAGCAGTTCCATTCGCACGCCGACTCGCATGTCGGCACCCACCGGGAGGTCGAGCGACTGCTGGAGCTGACGGACCCGCACCTGCTCAACCTGTGCCTCGACACCGGGCACTTCGCGTACTACGGCGGGGACAGCGTGGCGTTGATCCGGGAGCATCCCGACCGGATCGGATACCTGCATCTCAAGCAGATCGACCCCGGACTGCGATTCGAGGTGCTCAAGAACGACGTGCCGTTCGCCGACGCCGCCATCGAGGTGATGGTCGAACCGCCGGCCGGCATCCCGGAGTTCGCGCCCGTCATCGAGGCCGTGGCCGCCATCGATCCGGACATCTTCGCGATCGTCGAACAGGACATGCCCGGCATCGACATCGACGTTCCGCTCGGAGTCGCCCGCCGGACCCGGGAGCACATCCTCGGCTGCACCCCGCTCGCCCGGGCGCGCTGAGCGTCCCGCCGGCCGCGCCGCCGGCCGTGGCGGATTCGGGATTCCCCGCGGCGGCCTGCCAGGATGCCTAGGTGGGGACCCTTCTACTCGCCGGCAGTCTCGCGCTCGTCTTCTCGCTCGCGCTCACCCCGGCCTTCATCCGACTGTTCACGAAGCTGGAGCTGGGCCAGTACATCCGAGAGGACGGCCCCCAGTCGCATCACACCAAGCGCGGCACGCCGACGATGGGCGGGATCGTCTTCATCCTGGCGACGCTCTTCGGCTTCTTCACCGCCGCTCTCGTCAACGGCGGCGAGGGCATCACCCCGTCTGCGCTGCTGGTGCTGCTGATGCTGGTCGGGATGGCCGCCGTCGGCTTCGTCGACGACTTCCTCAAGGTGCGCAACCAGCGCAGCCTCGGGCTCGGCGGATGGTCGAAGGTGCTCGGCCAGGTGGTGGTCGGAACCGTCTACGCGATCCTCGCGATCTCCCTGCCGGGCTCCGACGGGGTCACCCCCGCTTCGACCGCGATCTCCGCCATCCGCGACATCCCCGCACTCGACTTCGCCCGGATCGCCACGGCGGTCCCGATCGTCGGGATCGTCCTCTACATCCTGTGGGTCAACGTCCTCGCGGCGGCGACGACCAACGGCGTGAACCTCGCCGACGGGCTGGACGGGCTCGCGACGGGCGCATCGATCCTCTCCATCGGGGCCTACGTCTTCATCGGCTTCTGGCAGTTCAGCCAGTCCTGCACCAATCCGACGCTCCACCCCGACAACGTGAGCGTGTGCTACACCACGTCGGATCCGCTCTCCCTCGCCATCGTCGCGGCCGCGATCTGCGGCGGGCTCATCGGCTTCCTCTGGTGGAACACCAATCCCGCCAAGATCATCATGGGCGACACCGGCGCGCTCGGGCTGGGCGGTGCGCTCTGCGCCCTCGCCATCGAGACCCGCACCGAGCTCCTGCTGATCGTGATCGGCGGCCTCTTCGTGATCGAGGCCGGCTCCGTGATCATCCAGCGGGCGTACTTCAAGGCGACGCGGGGCAAGCGGCTGTTCCTGATGACACCCATCCATCACACGTTCGAGCTGATGAACTGGCACGAGGTGACCATCGTCGTGCGGCTGTGGATCGTCGCCGGCATCCTCGTCGCGGTCGGCGTCGGCGCCTTCTACCTGGAGTGGCTCGGCTAGCGCCCGCTCCCGCTCGCGCCGCCTCGCATCCCGCTCGCGCCGCCTCGCATCCCGCTCGCGCCGCCTCACGCCCCCTCGCAGCCCGTCGAAGTTCACGTCGTTGCCCCCAT
>NZ_AYMR01000027.1 GCF_000633535.1 Leifsonia aquatica H1aii
ATGGGGGCAACGACGTGAACCTCGGGCGGGCAGACTCGTGGGTTCGGAGGGCGGCGCCCTGAAAGCAACACAATCGAATGTTGCTCTCTGTTGGTTCCTGTTGTAAATTGTGGGAAACCAACGGAGGGGTCACCACGTGTATGCAACGGAGCGTCAGGGACTGATCGAGCGTCTTCTGCTCGATGAGGGCCGCGTCGCGGTCGTCGACCTCTCGGTGCGTTTCGGCGTCACCACCGAGACCGTGCGCCGCGACCTGGACGCGCTCGAGCTGGCCGGCGCGCTGCGGCGGGTGCACGGCGGCGCCGTCGCGGTCGGGCGGGGGAGCACCGCGGAGGCCAGCGTCGGCGAGCGCGCGACGCTCCACGCCGACACCAAGCAGCGGATCGCCGCCCGCGCCCTCGACGTGCTGGGCGACCGGTTCCGCGGATCCCTCTACTTCGACGCCGGCACCACGACGGCCGCCGTCGCGGGCCTCCTCCCCGCGCGCCTGTCCGAGACCCGCGGCGAGACCGAGGTGGTGACCCACTCCCTGACGCTCGCCCCGGCGCTCGCTGGAGCGGACGGCGTGGCGCTCACTGTCGTCGGCGGGCGCATCCGCGGGGTCACCGCCGCGGCGGTGGGAGCCGCCACCGTGCGCTCGATCCAGTCCCTCCGCCCGGACATCGTCTTCGTCGGGACCAACGGCGTCTCGGCCGGGTTCGGCCTGAGCACGCCCGACCCCGAGGAGGCCGCGGTCAAGGAGGCCATCGTGCGGGCGGCCCGACGCGTGGTCGTCGTCGCCGACTCCAGCAAGTTCCAGCAGGAGTCGCTGGTCTCGTTCGCCGGGCTGACCGCCGTCGACCTCCTGGTCACGGACCGGGCACCGGAGGGGGAGCTCGCTGCGGCGCTCGCCGATGCCGACGTCGAGGTGTGGACGGCATGATCGTCACGCTCACGGCCAACCCGTCCCTCGACCGGGCGGTCACCCTCGGCGCACCGCTCCAGCCCGGCGCGGTGCAGGGAGCCGTCGCCGCGCGGGAGGATGCGGGCGGGAAGGGCATAAACGTCGCGCGAGTCGTGGCGACCGCGGGCATCCCGGCGCTCGCGGTGCTCCCGCTCGCGGCGGACGATCCCTTCGGAGTGGCGCTGCAGGCCACCGGCGTGCCGACGCGCCGCGTCCCGATCCGTGGGCACGCCCGCGCAAACCTCACCATCACCGACCCGTCCGGGGTCACCACCAAGCTGAACCTGCCCGGCGCCGTGCTCGAGCCGGCGGATGCCGCTGCGCTGGTCGCGGCCGTCGTCGAGGCCTGTGCCGGCGCGCGCTGGCTGGTCCTCGCCGGGTCGCTGCCGCCGGGCGCGCCGGACGACTTCTACGTCACCGTCGTCCACGCCGTGCGCGAGCGGTGGCGGGAGGCGGCGCCGAAGGTCGCCGTCGACAGCTCGGGGGAGGCGCTGCGGGCCGCCGCGCTCCAGGCGCATCCCGACCTCATCAAGCCCAACGAGGACGAGCTCGCCGACCTGGCGGGGGTCGCCTTCGACGACGATGATCTGCCGCAGGCGGTGTCCGAGGTCGCGCGCACGCTCGTCCCGGACCGCGTCGGCGCGGCGCTCGTCACGCTGGGCGCCCGTGGCTCGGTGCTCGTCACCGCCGACGGCGCGTACGCGGCGGAGGCGCCCCGCATCCACGTACGGAGCACGGTCGGCGCAGGCGACAGCGCGCTGGCGGGCTACCTGCTCGCCGATGTCGCGGGCGCGCCCCCGGCGGACCGGCTGGTGAGCGCGATCCGCTACGGCTCCGCCGCCGCGACCCTGCCGGGCACCCAGCCGCCCCGCCCCACCGATCTGCCCGGCGACGACATCCGCGTCGCCGCGCTCCAGCCCTGAACCACGACATCCGATCCACCCTGGAGGCACCTGTGTCATCGAAGACCATCACTCCCCGGCTCGTCGGGCTCGACCTCGCGGTCGGCGCCGACAAGAGCGCCGTCATCCGCGAGCTCGCCGGCCGCGTCGTCGCCGAGGGCCGCGCGACCGACGCCGACGCCCTGTTCGAGGACGCCTGGGCGCGCGAGCAGAAGGACGAGACCGGCCTGCCCGGCGGCATCGCCATCCCGCACGCGAAGAGCGCCGCGGTGACCGTGCCCTCGCTCGCGTTCGCGCGGCTGAAGCCGGGCGTCGACTTCGGTGCGACCGACGGGCCTGCCGACCTCGTCTTCCTCATCGCCGCCCCCGCGGACGCTGCCGAGGCGCACCTGGCCGTGCTCTCGAAGCTCGCCAGGAGCCTGATGCTCGACGAGTTCACCGCGGGCCTGCGCGCGGCGACGTCGGCGGAGGAGGTCGTCGCGCTCGTGGACGAGGCGATCGGCGAGTCCGAGGCCGGGGCCGCAGCTGAGCCCGCACCGGCCGACTCCGAGGCCCCGACGTCCGGAGCGGCCACCCCGCCGGGCCTCCTCGTCGACGGCCGCCCCGCCCGCATCGTCGCCGTCACCTCCTGCGCCACCGGCATCGCCCACACCTTCATGGCGGCGGACGCCCTGACCGCGGCCGGGAAGAGCGCCGGCATCGACCTCGTCGTCGAGCCGCAGGGATCGAGCGGCTACCAGGCCCTGCCGCAGAGCGTCATCGACGCGGCAGACGCGGTCATCTTCGCCAACGACGTGGACGTGCGCGAGGAGGCCCGGTTCGCCGGAAAGCCCGTCGTGCGCACCGGCGTGAAGAGCGGCATCGAGAAGCCGCGCGAGCTGATCGCGGAGGCGGTCGCCGTCGCGGCGGACCCGAACGGCGCGCGCGTCTCCGCGAGCACCGGATCCGCGCAGGCAGCCGCGCCGCAGGACGCGTCGTGGGGGCGCAAGATCCAGCGCATCCTGCTCACCGGCGTCAGCTACATGATCCCGTTCGTCGCCGGCGGCGGCCTCCTCATCGCCATCAGCTTCCTGCCCTTCCTGGGCGGGTACGGCATCGCGCTCGCGCATGGCACCGACGGCGTGAACAACGCGGTGTACACGCTGCAGCACTACGCCATCTGGAACCTGCCGCCCGAGGGTCTCGGCTACTACCTGGGCGCGATCGCGTTCGAGATCGGGAGTGTGAGCCTCGGCTTCCTGGTGCCCGCGCTCGCCGGCTACATCGCGTTCGCCATCGCCGACCGCCCCGGCATCGCGCCCGGTTTCGTCGCCGGTGCGATCGCAGTCTTCATGAACGCCGGCTTCCTCGGTGGCCTGATCGGCGGTCTCCTCGCCGGATTCGCCGCGTGGCTCATCGGTCGGCCCGCGGTGCCGCGCTGGCTGCGCGGCCTGATGCCGGTCGTGATCATCCCGCTCGGCGCTTCGATCATCGCCTCCGGGTTGATGCTCCTGATCCTCGGGGCGCCGATCGCCTGGCTCATGACGCAGCTCACCGGGTTCCTGAACGGCCTGAGCGGTGCGGGAGCCATCGTGCTCGGCGTGATCCTCGGCCTGATGATGTGCTTCGACCTCGGCGGTCCGGTCAACAAGGTCGCCTATGCCTTCGCGGTCGCCGGGCTCGCGCAGCAGACGGATGCCAGTTTCCAGATCATGGCGGCCGTCATGATCGCCGGGATGGTGCCGCCGCTCGGCATGGCGCTCGCCTCCACCGTGCTCTACCGGCGCGGCTTCACCCAGGTCGAGCGGGAGAACGGCGCGGCTGCCTGGCTGCTCGGGGCCTCCTTCATCTCCGAGGGCGCCATCCCCTTCGCGGCCGCCGACCCGCTGCGCGTGATCCCGGCGAACCTGGTGGGCGGCGCGGTCGCCGGCGGTCTGGCGATGGCGTTCGGCGTCGAGTCCCGCGCCCCGCACGGCGGAGTGTTCGTCTTCTTCGCCATCGACCCGATCTGGGGATTCCTCCTGGCGCTCGCCGCGGGGACGGTCGTCACCGCACTGGTCGTCGTGGCCCTCAAGCGGTTCGCCGCCCCGAAGCGCGCTGCGGCGATCGCCGCCGAGAACGCGGCCGACGCCGCGGACGAGCCCGCCTTCGTCTGACCGCCCGCCGTCCCGGCGCCCCCTCCGTCGAGGTTCACGTCGTTGCGCTCATTCCGCCGGAATGACGACCACAACGTGAACCTCGACGGATCGGAATGCCAGGCATCCGGAATCGGGAGGGGACTCCCGGCCTCGATGCTTAGGGTGCTGGTATGCACGACAGGGGGAAGCGCCCGTGAGCCGGCGGCCGCGGCCGGACGGTGCGCGCCGGTTTCCGATCGCCGTCTCGATCGGCCTCGCCGTGGTCGCCCTGTCCGGGGCCGGCTATCTCATCCACCTCGGCTTCAGCGCGGGTGACGATGGCGTGGTCGAGAGCGGCGGAGCGCCTCCGTCGGGGAGCGCGGCGCGGGCGGTCCCCGCGCTGCTGCGGGCCCTCGAGGCCGGCGATCGACAGGCCGTGGACCGGCTGGTGCCGGGATCGCCGTCGGTGGACGTCGACGAGATCATGGCCGAGTGCCTCGGGCAGCAGGGAGCGGGCCATCCCGCGCACCTGAGCGACGGCGACGGACCGCAGGCGGTCCTCGTCGTCGCCAGCGGTCAGCCCGCGTACACCGTGCCCCGCGCCGGCTCGTGCAGCTGGTGGATGTACTGGGACCAGCGCCACCGGTCGTGGACGATCGCCGCCGTCGTCGGCAGCCCCCAACCCGAGGCGCCGACCACCCCCTGACGACCGTCGAGGTTCACGTCGTTGCGCCCATTCGCGCCGAATGGTGACCACTTCGTGAACTTCGGCGGTGTGAGAGTCGGGCGGATATATAGTTAATGCATATAAATCAACTATCGTCTCGTCAGGAAAACCCCGTGGCCCGCACCGGCATCTTCACCAAAGACCACCCGCACTACAAGTGGGTGGCGCTCTCGAACACCACGCTCGGCATGCTCATGGCGACGATCAATTCGTCGATCGTCATCATCTCGCTGCCCGCGATCTTCACCGGCATCAAGCTGAACCCGCTCGAGCCGGGCAACGTCTCCTACCTCCTCTGGATGCTGATGGGCTACATGCTCGTCACCGCGGTGCTCGTCGTGATGTTCGGCCGGATGGGCGACCAGTACGGGCGCGTGCGCATCTACAACCTGGGCTTCGTGATCTTCACGATCGCCGCCATCGCCCTCTGCCTCGACCCCTTCACCGGCGGGCCGGGGGCCATGTGGCTGATCGCGTGGCGTTTCGTGCAGGGCATCGGCGGTGCGATGCTGTTCGCCAACTCGACGGCCATCCTGACCGACGCCTTCCCGGCGAACAAGCGCGGCTTCGCGCTGGGCCTCAACCAGGTGGCCGCCATCGCGGGATCGTTCATCGGCCTCATCCTGGGCGGCGTGCTCGCCGAGATCGACTGGCGCATGGTGTTCTTCGTGTCGGTGCCGTTCGGCATCATCGGGACGATCTGGTCGATCAAGTCGCTCCACGAGGTGGGTCAGAAGAATCCGGGCAGGATCGACTGGCTCGGCAACGCGACCTTCGGCGTCGGACTCATCGCCCTGCTGACCGGCATCACCTACGGCATCCAGCCCTACGGCGGCAGCAGCCAGGGCTGGGGCAACCCGTGGGTGCTCGGCTCGATCATCGGCGGCCTCGTGCTCCTGGCGGCGTTCGTCTTCGTAGAGCTAAAGGTGCCCGCGCCGATGTTCGACATGCGGCTGTTCCGGATCCGGCCGTTCTCGGCGGGGATCTTCGCCGGGTTCCTGGCGGCCATCGGGCGCGGCGGCCTCCAGTTCATGCTGATCATCTGGCTGCAGGGGATCTGGTTGCCGCTGCACGGGTACAGCTACGAGTCCACGCCGCTCTGGGCCGGCATCTACATGCTTCCGATCACGATCGGCTTCCTCATCGCCGGGCCGATCTCGGGCGCCCTCTCGGACCGGTTCGGTTCGCGCGGTTTCGCCACCGTCGGTCTGCTGCTCGTCGCGGCCACATTCGTCGGGATGCTGCTGATCCCGGTGAACTTCGAGTACTGGCAGTTCGCCCTGCTCACCGGTCTCAACGGCATCGGCTCTGGACTCTTCTCGTCGCCGAACCGCACGGCGATCATGAACAGCGTGCCGCCGAACGAGCGCGGCGCCGCCTCGGGCATGGCCGGAGCCGCGCTCAACGCGGGCAGCTCCCTCTCGATCGGCATCTTCTTCTCCCTGATGATCGCCGGCCTCTCGGTGGCACTGCCGACCGCGCTGACCCAGGGGCTGACGACGCACGGCGTGCCGCAGACCGTGGCGGCGCAGATCGGCAACACCCCGCCGGTCGGCAGCCTGTTCGCCGCCTTCCTGGGCTACAACCCGATCCAGAGCCTCCTCGCACCGACCGGGCTGCTCAGCAGTCCGCACGTGGATGCGGCCACGCTGACGGGCAAGGAGTTCTTCCCCCAGCTGATCTCCGGACCGTTCCACGACGGCCTCGTCATCGTCTTCATCGCCGCGGCGATCATGAGCGTCATCGGCGCCATCGCCTCGTTCGCGGGCGGAGCCAAGTATGTTCATGGGGAGGGGATCGCGTCCGAGCGATCCACTAGCGACGAAGGCGAGGATGTGAGTGCAGCCCGAGCGTGACGAGACGCACGAACCCGGCCGCGACGATGTGGCCGGGCGGCTCGCGCTCGCCGCAGGACGGCTCAACCGCCGCATCCGCTCGGCGACCGGCGGCCTCAGCCACGGCCAGCTGTCCGCCCTGTCGACGATCGTCCGCACCGGGCCGCTGCGCCCCAGCGAGGTCGCCACGGTCGAGAGCGTCGCCGCCCCGACGGTGACCCGCCTGGTCTCCGAGCTGGAGGCACGCGGACTGGTGGAGCGCACCCCGGACCCGGACGACGGCCGCTCCTTCTTCGTCTCCGGCACCGACGCGGGGATCGAGCTGCTGCTGGAGGCCCGGTCCGACCGGGCGCGCGCCGTCGCGCGCATCCTCGACGGGCTCGACCCGGAGCAGGTGGATGCCCTCCGCGCCGCCCTTCCCGCTCTGGAGCAGGCGGCGAGCATCGCCCGGCCCGACCCCGCGTCGCCCGCGCGCTGACCGATCCGCCGTTTCCCCGTCACCGCGGGGCGCGGTCCGCGTCTCTCAAGCATGAGGCGCCGGTACTGCTCCGGCTCGCCCCTCGCGAGGGCGCCTCGCACCCCCGCCGAGGAGACGCGCATGAGCATCGACACCACCGACGACGACCACCACCTCGACGCGCAGCGCGGCGCGCCCGGGGAGGCGGCCGATGATTCCGCGATCCGGCGCCTCGACGCGCAACTCGACCGTTTGCGGCAGGCGCTCGCCGCGCCGTCGCCGGGTGTCGGAGCACCTCGGAGCCTGGCGGTCGAGCTGCTGGCGGTGGACGGCGCCGGACCGATCCGGTACGCCGCCGTGCGCGTGACGGACACGGCCCTGCCGCACCCGGAGGGCCCGGCCCGGGCGGCCTGGCGTCTCTCCACCATCACGATCACCGGGCTCGACCCGGTCGGCCTGCGCTTCGTCCGCGTGCCGCCCGCGGCTGCCGAGGGGATCCTCGCCCGGCTCGGCGAGCCCGGTCGCCGTGCGCGCCGCATGCCCTCTGCGACCTGCGCGGCGGTGCACATGCTGCTCCGCGACGAGCACGGGTGCGTGCGGCCGCGCCCCGACCAGGGACGGGGCCGGGGGAGCGAGGCGGCGACCCGGTGAGACCCCCGCCTCCGGGCCGCCGCCGTAACCGGGGATGCAGTACTGCCGCCCGGCTCGACCGGTCCGGCCTGCCGTCCGGTTAGTGCACTAACCAACGTACGGGAGCAGAGCGGTCTGTCAAGGGGGTGGAACGGTTCCGTGCGTCAGATCGTCAGGACGCTGATCCGGTCCTTGCCGGAGTCCTTGGACTGGTACATCGCCGTGTCGGCGAACCGGAAGATCTCGGCGGTCGACAGCGGCTCCCGGCCGGCAGGACGATACACCGCGACGCCGATGCTGGCACTGATCGAGCGCTCGTCCGCGATACCGGCCAGTGGCCGCCGGACCGCCTCCCTCGCCCGCTCCGCGATCACGGTCGCCGCCTCCTCGTCGATGCCCTCGCAGACGATCAGGAACTCGTCGCCGCCGAACCGGCCCACCAGGTCGGCCTGACGGATGGTCCCGTTCAGCCGCGAGGCGACCTCGCGCAGCACGGCGTCCCCCGTGCTGTGGTCGAAGAGGTCGTTGATCTCCTTGAACCCGTCGAGGTCGACGAAGATCATCGCGATCGGCGTGCGCTCCGCGGTCGCGGTCGCGAGCGCCTCGGCCAGACGTGACCGCAGAAGCGTGCGGTTCGCGAGCCCGGTGAGCGGGTCGTGCAGGGCGTACGCCTCCAGCTGCGCCTGCAGCCGGATGCGGCGGAGCACCTGCGCGGCCTGCCGGACCAGAGCGTAGGAGAGGTCGGCCTGGATGCCGTCCACCCCGCGCGCCCGGCCGAAGCTGCAGGTGACCGCGCCGATGACGGCGTCGCCGTCCATGAGGGGGATGATCGTCAGCTCGGCCACCCGGGCCTCGTCGAGCGCCACGGCGAGGGCGGCGTCCTCCTCCTCGTCGGTGCGCAGCAGCAGGAGGCGTTCGTCCAGGGTGCGGGTCGCGAGCAGCGCGTGCAGGTCGATCGGCTCGGTGCCCCCCGCTAGGAGGAAGCCATCGCCTCCCGCCAGGTGCACGGCGGCGCTCGCAGCGGAGAAGGCACGGCGGACGCTCTCGGCCAGCGTCTCCGCCAGCTGCTGTTCGGTCTCGCAGCCGACGAACGCGGCCGACGCCTCCTGCAGCATCCGGGTGCGCTCCTCCGACTCCTCCGCGGCCCGGCGGGCGGTGAGGAGCTGGCGCTCCCAGTCCTCGCGGCGCGAGGCGTCGAAGACGGCGATGTCGATGCGCTCGATCGCGCCGCCGGCATCGGTCACGGTCGTGGAGTTCATCAGGGCCGGCATCCGGGTGCCATCGGCGGTGACCACGGTGAGCGCCACCTCGTGCACGGCGCCCTCGAGCCGCAGCGTCGGAAGCTGGCGTGTCTCGTAGAAGATCCGGCTCCCCGGGTCGAGCAGTTCGGCGAACAGGCGGCCGGTGAGAGCGTCCTGGCTGTACCCCGTCCACGCCGACAGCGCTGCGTTGGAGTGGGTGATCCGCCCGTCGGCGTCGGTCGTGAGCAGACCGCAGGGCGCCGCGTCGTAGAGGGCGGCGGGGTCGTCCGCCGTCATCGCAGGAAGGCCCGCAGGGCGTCGACGACCTCCTGCGGGGACGACAGGTGGGGGCAGTGGCCGGTGGCGTCGAGCTGCACGAAGGTGCTCCCGGCGATGCTCTCGTGCACGTGACGGCCCACCTCGATGGGCGCGATGATGTCCTGCGAGCACTGCAGGACGAGCGCGGGCACGGCGACCTTGGCCAGATCTCGGCGGTTGTCCGAGAGGAAGGTGACCTGCGCGAACTGCCGCGCGATCTCGGGGTCGGTCCGGCAGAAGCTCTCGGTCAGCTCGACGCCCAGCTCCGGCAGGTCGGGATTGCCCATGATCTGCGGCGCGAGGGTCTCCGACCAGTTCAGGTAGTTGCGGTCGAGGGCGTCGAGCAGCCCGTCGATGTCCTCCTGGGTGAAGCCGCCGCGGTAGCCGTCGTCGTCGACGTAGCGCGGCGACGGCGACACCAGGGCGAGCGCGCCGAACAGGTCGGGTCGGCGGATCGCGGCGAGCACGCCGATCATCGAGCTCACCGAGTGCCCGACGAAGACCGCATCGGTCAGATCGAGGGCGTCCGCGATCTCGATCACGTCGTCGGCGTAGCCGTGCAGGGAATCGTACTTGCCGGGATCGTAGGCGGAGAGATCGGAGCCGCCCGAGCCGACGAGATCGAAGAGCACGACGGGGTGGTCGGCCTCGAAGGCCGGCGCGACGAGGCGCCACATCTCCTGGCTGCACCCGAATCCGTGCGCGAAGACGAGGGGGCGGCCGGTGGTGGCGCCGCTCACTCGTACGTTGTTGCGGTGCAGCACGTTCGTCGTGGCTGCGCCGTCGGAGGCGACGAAGGTCATGGAGCTCCTCGGGTGGACCCGACGCCCGGGTGGTCCTGTCGGTGATCCCATTATCCCGTGCCGGAATGGCGGGCGGGAGGGATAGAGGGGCGGCGCGATCCGGTGTATACACCCGAACCCGCCGAACGCAACCCCCGTTGACTCGCGCCGCAGGATCGGCCAGCATCGCAGTCATGCCGGACAGCCATGGGACCAGCGAGCTCGATCGCCTCGTCGACGACCTGGACGCGGCGGTGGGGGCGGAGCAGATCGTCCCGTTCTTCCAGCCCCAGATCTCCGTGGCCTCCGGCCGGGTGGTCGCGGCCGAGCTGCTCGGCCGCTGGTGGCACCCGGAGCTCGGCTTCGTGCCGCCCGCGGTGTTCATCCCGCTCGCCGAGCGCACGCGCGCCATCCACTCCCTCGGCCGGCAGATGCTGCGCGCGGGTTGCCGGGCGGCGATGTCGTGGCAGCGACGGGGGCAGTCGCTCGACGTCGCGGTGAACGTCGCCCCCTCGCAGCTGGCGACGGAGGAGTTCTACAGCGGGGTGCAGGAGGAGCTGGGGGACACCGGCCTGGACCCGCAGCGGCTCACCCTGGAGGTGACGGAGGAGACCGTCATCGCCGACCCCGAGACGGTCGCGCTGCGTCTCGACCGCCTGCGTGCCATCGGAGTCGTGGTGTCGATCGACGACTTCGGCGCCGGGCACTCGTCGGCGCGGCGCGTCGTCGACCTGCGCGCGTCGGAGCTGAAGCTCGACCGGCGGCTCGTGGCCCCGGACGACGGCGACGTCTCCCTCGCGGCCGTCATCGACTTCGCCCGCGAGCGCGGGATGCGCACGGTCGGCGAGGGCGTCGAGACCCGCGGGCAGCTCGATCGGCTGCGGAGCCTCGGCTGCGATCGGGCGCAGGGCTACCTCATCGCCGAGCCGGTGGACGAGGAGCGGTTCGGCGTGTGGCTGCGCGAGGCCGCGCGCGCCTGAGGCGGTTGGGAACGCTACAGACTGTCGAGATCGGCGTCGGTCTGCCCGATGGGCGCGTCCTCGGTGCCGTCGCCGCCGACGTCGAGCTGCGTCCAGACCACGGGCATTCCGGGGGAGAACAGGATGTCCACACCAGGCCCCGAGCGCAGCGGCGGGATGTTGACGTAGCCGCCGCCGGCCTTCACCGCCTCCAGGATCTTCGCCCGCAGTTCGGTCACCGGCTCGGGCAGGAAGTAGTCTTTGCCATCGACGGTGAGCCGGTTGACGATCATGGTGCGGGTAACCTCCGGGGCTGGGAGCGGGGAACGCACCTCCGACTGTACCGCGCCGACCGGGGGCCGTCGCCGGGGGAGGTATCCTTCCTGATGGCGCCCCCACCCGTCCCGGCGCCCGTGAAAGGCTGACAGTGGGAACCCTCTCGTACAACGGTGAGAGCTTCGAGATCGACGACCGGGTCCTGACCCACCTCCAGATCGTCATCAGCACCAAGCTGCGGCGCGGGGAGAACTTCTTCCTCTCCTGGCCGCTCCCGGTCGAGCGCGGCAGCGGCCGGCACGCGATCTGGGTGGACAACGGGGTGCCGATCCACATCTACTACAGCGGCTCGCGCGCGATCAGCATCAATCGCGACTGGATCGAGTCCATGATCGTGGCCGCAGGCCGGGCGTCCGGCCTGGTGATCACGGACGAGTCGGCGGGCAACGAGGCGCCGTCCGCCCCGTGACGATGCCCTCGCGTCGCTGACGCGCGCCGGTCCCGCCGACACCGGCCGGTGCCCGCTGACGCTCGGCCCGGCGGCGATCAGCGCGGAATGAGGACGAACACCGCCGCCGTCACGGCCCAGCCGGCGAGCGTGAAGACGGTGTCGCGCACGCGCCACCGCGACGGCGTGCGCTCGGTGCGCGTGGGATGGGCGCCGAACGCGCGCGACTCCATCGCCAACGCCATCCGGTCGGCATGGCGGATGCTGGACGCGAGCAGCGGCACGACCGCGGCGAACGCCCGGCGGAAGCCCGCGACCGGTCCGCGGCCGGGCGCGACCCCCCGCACGCGCTGCGCCTGCCGGATCAGCGTCAACTCGGCTCCGAAGCGGGGCACGAACCGGTAGGCGGCGACCGCGGTGTAGCCGATCCGGTACGGGACGCGCAGCTGGGCCACGAGGGCACGGGCGAGGTCGGGACCGGTGGTCGTGAGGCCGCCGACCAACGCCAGTACGACCAGCGCAGTGAGCCGAAGGGACGTCGCGAGCCCCACCGCCAGAGCGCCGGCCGTGTAGTCGAACGCGCCGATCGAGAACAGCACGGAGCGGTCGACGACGCGCGACGGGTCGGTCCAGAAGCCGAAGCTAACGGCCATCACCAGCACGACGACGGGAATCCCCACGAGCAGGCCGACGAGCACGGCGGGCCGCAACCGGGCGCCGAGGACGAGCAGGACGACGCCGACCAGCAGCATCGCCAGGGGGGTGAGCGCGTCGCGGGTGAACAGCAGCGCGACCCAGGCGGGCACGACGGCCGCCACCTTCGCGAGCGGATTGAGATGATGCAGGAAGCGCCACGCGGGCGGGGTCCCGGTGCCGTAGGGGTCGGCGGAGAGGAAGGTCACGGCGCGCCTCCCGGCAGGTCCCGCAGCCGGGTCGTGCCGCGCAACGCCGCCGGGATCCGCGGATCGGCCAGCGCTCGCACGAGCGGCGGCTGACGCAGGCCGGATCGCTCCAGGAGCCCGGCGTCACGGAGCACGGCCGTGGTGGGGCCGACGGCGGCCACCCTGCCGTCGTCGATCACCGCGACATGCGAGGCGTACTCGGCGGCGAGGCCCAGGTCGTGGGTGACGACCACCACGGTCGTGCCGGCGGCATTGAGTGCCGAGAGCAGTTCCAGGAGTTCGGCGGCACGGGCACGGTCCTGCCCGAACGTGGGCTCGTCGAGCACGAGCAGCGGGGCGCCGGCGATCAGCGCGGTGCCGACGGAGAGGCGCCGCTTCTGTCCGCCCGAGAGGAGGAAGGGGTGGGCGTCGCGCTGGCCGTCGAGGCCGAGCGTCGCGAGCATCCGGTCGACCCTGTCGTCGATCTCCCTCTCGGGGCGGCGGCGCTGGCGAAGTCCGTACGCGAGTTCGTCGGCCACCGTGTGCACGACGAACTGGTGCTCGGGATTCTGGAAGACGAAGCCGACCGTCGCCGCGAGCTCGGCGACCGAGGCGCGGGCCGGATCGAGGCCGCCGAGCGAGACCGTGCCACGAGGTGGGCGCAGCACACCGGCGATCGCCTGGACCAGCGTGCTCTTGCCGGCGCCGTTCGGCCCGACGATCGCGACGAAGTCGCCGGGCGCGATCCGAAGCGACACGTCGTGCAGCACCTGCCGCCGGCCACGCCGCAGGGACAGGTGCGAGACGGCGACAGCGGGTGCGCCGGATGGGCCATCCGCCGGCTCCGCCGCCGCGCGTTCCGGTGTGCGGTCGACCGCCGTCGCGACCACTGTCCCGACTGCCGTCGCCACTGCCGCGGGGTCGATCGCGCCCAGCCCCGCCGTGAGCTCCTCCGGGGCGAGCGGGAGCGGGTCGATCGCGATCCCGGCCCGTCGCAACCGGAGCGCGGCGAGCGTGGCGGTCGGCAGCCAGACGCCGAGCGTCGCGAGTTCCTCCGCCCGGGTGCGGAGCACCTCCCGCGCCGGGCCGTGGGCGACCGGCCGGCCCGCACCGTCGAGCACCAGGACGGTGTCGACGATGCCCATCGCCGTGTCGAGGTTGTGCTCGACCAGCACGACCGACCGGCTGGAGTCGGCCGCGATCAGCTCGCCCAGCAGCCGGTACACCTCCTCGGCCCCTGCCGGGGCGAGGTTGGCGGTGGGCTCGTCCAGGACGAGCAGCCCGGAGTCGAGGGCCAGTGCGCAGGCGATCGCCAGCCGCTGCTTGCCGCCGCCCGAGAGCGTGTCCGGATCGTCCGCCCGGCGCTCCCAGAGGCCGACGGCGCGCAGCGCCCGTTCGGCGCGCTCGAGCACCTCCGCGGCGGGGACCAGGCGGTTCTCGGGCCCGAAGCACACCTCGTCCAGCACCGTGGCGGTCACCAGCTGGGCGTCTGGATCCTGGAACACCATGCCCACGTGCTCGCTGAGCTCCGCCACCCGGGCCTCCGCGGTGTCCACGCCGCCGACGGTCACGGTGCCCTCCAGGGTGGCCGGGACGGCGTGCGGGACGAGCCCGTTGAGGGCGAGAGCCAGTGTCGACTTGCCGCAGCCGCTCGGCCCCAGCACCAGCAGGACCTCCCCGGCGGCGACCGAGAACCCGACCCCGTCCGGTGTCCACGCCGCGGCGCCCTCGTGCCGGATGCGCACCGCGTGCGCCCGCAGGGGCGCCGGCCCCTCCGCCACGGCGCTCAGGCGGCCATCATCGGCAGCGGCCCGGCGTCGCCGCGTCGCGGGCGCACGATCGGCAGCTGGAGTCCGCGCCCGGCGCCGGTGCGGTCGAGCCCGGCGGCGACCAGTCGGCCGAGCCAGGTGAAGAGGATGGGGCTGACGACGAACAACCCGATGTGGACGACCTGGACCCACGGCTGGGCGAGGTCGGCTCCCTGCGCGATGAAGACCCCGACACCGAAGATGAGACCGGCGATGGTGACGGCCGTGTAGAACAGCCACGCCCTCCAGTACCGGTACAGGGTGATCGCGAACGGCACCTCCTGCAGCAGACCGATCGATCCGGCCGCCATGACCGCGGCGAAGCCGATGGGCTGGAACGGCACGGACACGAGCCCGGCGATCACCGACGTGATCAGCGCGACGCCGCCGCGACGCAGCAGCGCCTGCGCGATCACACCGGGCAGGAAGTACACCCCGATCACGGCTCCGTAGAACATCGGCGCCGCGGCGGCCAGCGTCCCCGAGACGTAGGCGGAGACCGAGAAGACGATGCCGCCGGCCACGCCGATGGCGGCGCAGGTGAGGAGCAGTCGGGTGCTGATGTTCTTCATGTCGCCTTCAGCCTAGAGAGGCAAGCCTTGCCTTACAAGCCGAGCGGGAGAGCGACGAGACGGTCTACCGTCGGTCGCGCGGGGGCTTCGGGCGCCGCCGGGCGGCGATCACGGGGTGGGCGCCCGTGTAGCCCTCCCGCTGCTGCGCGATCTCCAGGATCCGGCCGCGCTGCAGGTACCACCCGAGGATCAGCAGCGGGATGATCACGACCAGCGAGGCGACCGTCCAGGTGCCGGTCGGGTAGTCGAACGCCATCAGCACGAGCACGACGGCGAGGAACGCCAGTGTCAGGTACGCGGTGAACGGGGCGCCGAAGAGCCGGAAGGACGGCCGGGCCACGCGCCCCTGCAGCGACCAGCGGCGCAGCTGCATCTGGCACAGGATGATCATCGCCCAGCTCGTGATGATGCCCAGGGCGGCGACGTTCAGCACGATGTCGAACGCCTGCTTGGGCACCACCAGGTTGAGGAAGACGCCCAGCACGCCGATCGCGGCGGTGAGGAGGATGCCGCCGTAGGGGACGCCACGCGCGTTCATCCGCGCGGTGAACGCCGGGGCAGCACCCGTCTGCGCCATCGAGTGCAGGATGCGGCCGGTCGAGTACATGCCCGCGTTCAGGCTGGAGAGCGCAGCGGTCAGCACGACGAAGTTCATCACCGAGCCGATCACCGCGCTCAGCTGCGGGCCGCCGAGGTGGCTGAAGAACGTGACGAACGGGCTCTCGCTCGCGCTGTACGCGCTCGAGGGCAGGAGCAGGGCCAGCAGCAGCACGGAGCCGCAGTAGAAGACGGCGATGCGGAAGACGACGCTGTTGATGGCGCGCGGCATGATCTTCTCGGGATTCGCCGTCTCGCCCGCCGCGATGCCGACGAGCTCCACGCCGGCGTAGGCGAAGACCACGCCCTGCACCAGCACGATCGCCATCGCGATCGTCGCCACGCCGTGGGGGAGGAACCCGCCGTTCTCAGCGAGCATCGCGACCCCCGTCGGACCGAGATCGGTCGGCCAGCCCGCGGCCAGCACCACGATCCCGACGACCAGGAACGCCACCAGGGCGCCGACCTTGATCAGAGCGAACCAGAACTCCATCTCGCCGAACACCTTCACCGAGATCAGATTCAGACTGACCACGACGACCAGGGCGATGAGGGCGAGCAGCCACTGCGGCACCACCGTGAACAGGCTCCAGTACTTCACGTAGAGCGCAATCGCCGTGGAGTCGACGATCGCGGTCATCGCCCAGTTGAGGAAGTACATCCAGCCGGCGACGTAGGCCATCTTCTCGCCGAAGAACTCGCGCGCGTACGACACGAACGAGCCCGACGACGGCCGGTGCAGCACCAGCTCGCCGAGCGCGCGAAGAACCAGGAAGGCGAAGAACCCGCAGATCGCGTAGACGAAGACCAGCAGCGGTCCGCCCTGCTCGAGCCGGCCTCCCGCGCCGAGGAACAGCCCCGTGCCGATGGCGCCGCCGATGGCGATCATCTGCAGCTGCCGGGCGGACAGTCCCTTGTGGTAGCCCTCCTGCTCGCTCGCGAAGTCCTGGACCGCCTGGCTGACGTCGCCGAGATGCTCGCGGCGGTTCTCCAGATCGTCGGCCGGATCGTGCGGTGTGCTCATCGGCGCCCTCCCTGCTCGGCGACCCACGATACCCGCGGACGGGGGCCGACCGTGCCGTCTTCCGGCCCGGCGCCCGGATCCGCTCGGACGGGGGCTCCCGGGGCGGCCGGTGCGCTTTCGCGTACTGTGGGCCGGGTGTCCACCGCGACCGGCAAGGAGGCCCCATGACCGACCCGCTCTCGATCGCAGCGATCGGCTTCTGGCATGTGCACGCGAGCGACTACGCCACGGCGGCGCAGGAGCATCCCGGCACCCGGCTCGTCGCGGTGTGGGACGACGACCGCGACCGCGGTCGGGAGGCCGCCGCCGCGTACGGCGTCGAGTTCGCCGCCGACCTGGACGAGCTGCTGGCCCGGCCGGAGCTCGACGGAGTGACGATCACCACCGCGACGAACCGGCACCGGGACGTGATCCTGCGTGCGATCGCCGCGGGCAAGCACGTCTTCACCGAGAAGGTGCTGGCCGCGACCGTCGCCGAGGCGGAGGAGCTGATCTCCGCAGCGGCCGCGGCGCAGGTCGCGCTCGTGGTCTCGCTGCCGCGGCTGTACGACGGCTACACCCGCGCGATCGAGCGGCTGATCGACGCCGGGACGCTCGGCACCCTGGCCTCGACTCGCGTCCGTCTGGCGCACGACGGTTGGGCGGCGGGGTGGCTGCCCGAACGCTTCGGGGATCCGGAGGCCGCGCTCGGCGGCGCCTTCATCGACCTCGGCTGCCATCCCGTCTATCTGACCCGGCTGTTCCACCGTGCGGATCCGCTCACCGTGAGCGCGACCTACGGGCGCATCACGGGGCGCGCGGTCGAGGACCACGCGGTGGTCGTCGAGGGGTTCCCGGGCGGCGCGATCGGCGTGCTCGAGACCAGCGTCGTGGCCACGCCGCACGCCTTCACCATCGAGCTGCGCGGCACGGCGGCGAGCGCCGTCTACGACGGCGAGCGGCTGCTGCTGTCGACGGCGGGGGATGCGGACGGCGTCGACGGCGCCGCGACCGGCTGGACGGAACTCCCCGTCCCCGACGGCCTCCCCGGAGCCTTCGCCGAGTGGGTCGGCCGGATCCACGACGGCACGGTCGCCGAGGACAACCTGCGTCACGCTCTCGAGCTGACGCGCGTGGTCGAGGCGGCGAACTCATCGGCCAGCTCCGGCTGCGTCGTGCCGCTGCGCTGAACCGGGCGGCGGGCCGTCGGCCGGTCGTCGGCGGTCGTCCGCCTGGGGTCAGATCGGGGTGCCGCGGTTCCGTCCGGGTTTCTGGAGCAGGAGGTCGTCGTGCTCGCGGCGGCGGGCCTCCTCGACGAAGGCGAGGGCGGCGGCGGGGTCGGCCGTGAAGCGCGCGTGCTGCTCCCGGGTGAGCAGGTAGAACTCCTCGTAGTCGGCGACACCGGTGGTGACGGGGAACGAGGCGTAGGGCGCGCCGGACGCGTCGTCGATGCCGAGGGAGTAGCGGTGTTCCGGGGACACGAGGGTGTCGCGGGGCCGCAGCGGGGACGCGTCGTCGGCGTCGCGGAGCTTCTGCTCCAGCTCCGCGACCTCGAGCGCGAGCACATCGGCGGGCTGCGTCCGGAGCCGGCGCAGCTGCATCGTGAGGACGCCCCAGCTCGACATCGGATCGCAGTCGAGCAGCGCGGCGACCGCGTCCGCCGCCTCCTCGTCGCTCTCCGCATCCCGGATCACGGCCGCCACCTCGTCGAGGCGATCACGCGCCGCCCGCTGGGCGTGCAGAAGACGGAGCCGCTCGGTCGTGCGCCTGCGCGTCTCGGGATCCATCCCTCCACCGTATCCCGCGCCGCCGCCCGTCGAGACTCGGCACGAATGTGGGGAAAGGCGACGCGAGAGTCGACATTCGTGCCGAATGTGCGGCGGCACGCCGCTCAGGTCAGGCGGCGGCGAGCATGCCGGCCGCGCCCACGGCGAGAGCCAGACCGATCCACTGGACCGGGGCGATGCGCTCCCGCAGCACGATGGCCGCGAGCAGGATCGTCCCCGCCGGGTAGAGGGCGACGAGCACCGACATGGTCGAGAGGTCTCCCGCGCGGAGTCCGATCAGGATGAGCACGTTGGCCGACGCGTCCAGCGCGCCGCCGACCGCCGCCAGTCCGGTGCCCGACGCGGTGAAGCGGTCGCGGCCGGCTCCGCCGCCCGTCCGGGCCCGCAGCAGGACGATGCCGACCAGCGTCCACATGATCGCGCCGTTGACCGCGCGGTTGGCGATCAGGGGCACCACTCCCGAGTCGGCGGGTGTCTGGTCGAGCAGGATGAGGAACGCGCCGATGAAGACGCCCGCGCCGACCGCCATCAGCAGCGCCCGGCCGCTGGGACGGACGGCACCGCGCTCCGGCACGAAGCCGACCAGCACGACCGCGACCAGCGCCACCGCGAGCGCCGCATACCCGATCGGGGCGAACCGGTCCCCGCCGACCAGGCCCCAGGTGAGGGGCACGATCGCCGAGACGACGGCGGTCAGCGGCGACAGGATGCTCATCGGCCCGATCGCGAGGCACGCATAGAGGAGGAAGACGGCGACGGACCCGACGACGCCGGACAGCGCTCCCCAGCCGAGCGCTGGGGATGTCCATCCGCCGCCGACCAGGGGCAGCGCGATGAGCAGCAGGGCGAGTCCGCTGACGGCTCCGACCGCGGTCACCCGGAGCGCTCCGATGCGTCGGGCGGCCACACCGCCGACGAAGTCGGCGGACCCGTAGACCACAGCGCTGAGCAGGCCGAGGACGACGGCCGGCATCAGCTCCCGGCCAGACGGTAGACGTGGAGGACGGCGCCGCTGTCGAACCGTTCGAGTTCTGCCAGCTCGAACGTCCACTTCTCGCGGTCGTCGGGGAAGATCCGCCGGCCACCGCCGAGGAGCACCGGGTAGGTCAGCAGCCGCAGCTCGTCGACGAGTCCCCAGACCACGAGCGCGCGGACGAGGGAGGCGCTGCCCGCCACGAGGATGTCGCCCGTCCCGGCGTCGTCCTTCAGAGCGGCGACCGCGGCGCGCACGCTTCCCGTATCGCCGACGTCGAGCCGGGTGGCGTTCCACTCCAGCGGGTCGGTGCGGGAGGTGACCACGGTCTTGGACAGGCCGTTCATGCGGTCGGCGAACTCGCCGTCGCGCGGTGGCCAGGCTTCGGCGAACTGCTCGTAGGTGCGGCGACCGAGCAGGAGGGAGCCGGCGTCGCGCACCTCCTGCAGCTTGGCCGCCTGCAACGCATCGGTGGCGAAGGGGAAGGTCCAGCCGCTGTGCGGGTGGGTCGGCTCGCCGCCGGGGGCCTCGACGACGCCGTCGAGCGACATGAACTCGGTGACGATGAGCCGACGCATGCCGCGATCGTACCGGAGGGCTGTGGAGGGCGGCGAGTGTCCACAGATCGCCGCCCGGCGGGCTGACGGTCAGGAGTCGTCGTTACGATCGGGGGATGAGTTGGAACGCCTGGGAGCCGGACGATCGCGACGCGCCTCCGCTGGAGGAGGAGCCGCCGCTGCCCGACTTCGGCGACGACCCGTATGCGGACGTGCCGTTCGACGCGGCGCCGTCCGACGGCGTCCCGGCCACCGGCCGCGCACCCGGCACCGCTTCGGTCGCCCCGACGCGACCGCCGGCCGTCACCGCGTCGCGGTTCGACACTCCGGCCGAGGCTCTGCGCACGGTGTTCGGGTACGACAGCTTCCGCGGGCAGCAGGCGCAGATCATCGATCAGGTGGTCGCCGGCGGCGACGCCGTCGTGCTGATGCCGACCGGTGGCGGCAAGAGCCTCTGCTACCAGATCCCGTCGCTGGTGCGGGAGGGGACCGGTGTCGTCGTCTCGCCGCTCATCGCCCTGATGCAGGACCAGGTCGACGCCCTCATCGCCGTCGGCGTGCGGGCCGCCTTCCTCAACTCCACCCAGGATCCGCAGCAGCGTGCGGCCGTGGAGCGCGACTACCTCGCCGGAGCGCTCGACATCCTCTACGTCGCTCCCGAGCGGCTCTCGTCGGAGGCGACCAAGCGGTTCCTGGAGCGCGGGCGCATCGCGCTCTTCGCGATCGACGAGGCCCACTGCGTCTCGCAGTGGGGGCACGACTTCCGCCCCGACTACCTGGCGTTGTCCGAGCTGGCCGACCGGTGGCCCGACGTGCCGCGCATCGCTCTGACGGCCACCGCGACCGATGCGACCCACCGCGAGATCACCTCGCGGCTGCGGCTCGAGCAGGCCCAGCACTTCGTCGCCGACTTCGACCGGCCGAACATCCAGTACCGCATCGTGCCGAAGGTGGAGGCGCGCAAGCAGCTGCTCGACTTCATCACGGTCGAGCACCCCGGCGAGGCCGGCATCGTCTACGCCCTCTCGCGCAACTCGGTCGAGCGCACGGCCGAGTTCCTCGCGGCCCGCGGCCTCACCGCGCTGCCCTACCACGCCGGTCTCGACGCGGGGCTGCGGGCCCGCACGCAGGCACGCTTCCTGCGCGAGGAGGGCGTGATCGTCGTCGCGACCATCGCGTTCGGCATGGGCATCGACAAGCCCGACGTCCGGTTCGTCGCCCACATCGACCTGCCCAAGTCGGTCGAGGGCTACTACCAGGAGACGGGCCGTGCCGGTCGCGACGGCCTCCCCTCGACCGCCTGGCTGGCCTACGGCCTGCAGGACGTCGTGCAGCAGCGCCGCATGATCGACGACTCCCCGGGCGACCTCGCGCATCGGCGCCGCCTGACCCAGCACCTGGACGCCATGCTCGCCCTCTGCGAGACCGTCCAGTGCCGGCGGGTGAACCTGCTCGGCTACTTCGGTCAGCGCTCCGAGCCGTGCGGCAACTGCGACACCTGCCTCACCCCGCCGGAGAGCTGGGACGGGACGGTCCCCGCGCAGAAGCTGCTCTCGACCGTCGTCCGCCTGTCGCGCGAGCGCAACCAACGCTTCGGCGCCGGTCATCTCGTCGACATCCTGCGCGGCAAGCGCACGCCGCGGGTCGACCAGTACGGCCACGACGCCCTCGCCACCTGGGGGATCGGTGCCGATCTCTCCGAGAGCCAGTGGCGCGGGGTGGTGCGCCAGCTGATCGCGCAGGAGCTGCTCGCGCCCGAGGGGGAGTACGGCGTGCTCGTCCTCACGCCCGAGAGTTCCGCCGTCCTCGCGGGCGAGCGCCCGGTCATCCTGCGCCGGGAGCCCGAGCGACCCGAGCGCGCGAGCCGCTCCTCCCGCAGCGTCGCCCCGGCCGATGTCTCGCCCACCGACCTGCCGTTGTTCGAGGCCCTGCGCTCCTGGCGGGCCGGCGAGGCGAAGACGCAGGGCGTCCCCGCGTACATCGTCTTCGGGGACGCCACCCTGCGCGCGGTCGCCTCCGCCCGTCCGGCGAGCCTCGGCGACCTCGACGGCATCAGCGGCATCGGGGCCAAGAAGCGGGAGGCCTACGGCCAGGCCCTCCTGGAGGTCGTCGCAGCCGAGGAGTGACCGCCGCGCCGATCCGGTGCCGGGTTCCGAGCGGATCGGAACCCGGCTCCCTGCTGTCTCCCACCTGATCCCCTGGTCTCGACGCGGTCGCAGGCGTACGGTGGCCGTTCTCGGGGACGATCAGGGAATCTTCTCGCGTCCCCTGGTGTTGTACAGATGTTCGGATACGCGACGATCTCGAAGGAGGAGACGATGGCACGGATGATCGAAGAGCTCGAGGACGAGACCGGCGCAGTGATCAGGTATCGGCGGCACGCCAACGGCCGGGGGCTGGTGGCTCCCACCGCGCGAGTCGCGGAGTCGGCGTACATCGAGCCGACCGCCTACATCGAGGCGGATGCTCGCGTCGGTCTCGACGCCTATGTCGGCGCGGGCAGCTGGATCGACCGGGGTGCCACCATCGGCGACCGCACCTTCGTGGGCGCGAACGTCCACATCGGCGCGGGCACGGTGGTCGGCAGCAACGCCAAGATCGGCAGCAACGCCAAGATCGGCGAGAACACGATGATCGGCAACGGCGCACGCATCGAGCGCGACGCCCAGCTGACCTCCGGCAGCGTGCTCACCGGTCGGGACGCCGCCCCGGCTCGGTCCGCCCTGCGGGCCGCGCCGCGCCCGTCCCGTCGCGCGGCCTGAACAGCCGCCGGGACCCCGGCAGGCGGCACCCAAGACCAGAAGGGCACGACTCCCCGTCGCGACACGCGATGCGGGGCCGTGCCCTTCGGCGTTCTCCCGTGGCGGGCGGCCACGGCGCGGGTCACTCGTGCGGGACCGCGAGCCCCAGCCGTGAGCAGAGCTCGGCAAGCGCGAGTTCCGAGGGGAATGTGGCCAGGCGGCCGTCCGGCAGCTGGCACGTCTCCAGCGCGGGCACCGGCTGGTCCTCGGTGACCACCTTCCCCAGGAACGCGCCGGTGCGCCAGCTCGCGGCGCACATGTCCTCGGCCAGCGCGACGCGTTCGGCGAGGGGCGTCGGCGTCTTCTCGTCGAGGTCGCCGGGCAGGTAGAGCGAGGTGCCGTGCTGGGAGCCGAGGTCGGCGGCGGCGTAGCAGTCGGCCGTGTAGTCGATCTGGCCCTGGCTCGCCCGGGCGACGGCGACCGCCCCGGCGGTCGTCCCGGCGACGAGGGCGCCGGCGATGCCGATCGCGGCCCAGCGGTGTCGTCGGGTGCGTCGCCGGTCGTCTGCGGCGATCGTGTCGAGGAGGCGGCCCTTCAGCTCCTCGAAGCCGGCGGCGTCCGGGAGCAGACTGCGGTCAGTCATGGGTCCCCCTGAGAGTCTGGAGTTCGGACCGGAGGCGGGCGCGCAGGCGGCTGAGCCGGTTGCGCACCGCTCCGGTGCTGATGCCGGCGGCGAGCGCGGCGTCCTCGTAGCTGGCATCCCCCCGGATACACAGCTCGAAGATGGTCCGATCGGGTTCGGGGAGGCGTGCGGCGGCGGCCTCGACCAGCGCCAGCAGCTGCGCGCGTTCGGTCGCCTCGTCCGGACCCGGTGCGGTGTCGGGCACGGTGTCGTCGACAGGCGTGTCCGTGCGGCGACGCGCGGCGGCCTGATTGGACCGCCGCTTGTTCAGGATGAGGTTGCGGCAGGTCACCAGCAGCCAGGGGAGTGCCGACTCGCCGACGATCTCCAGGGTCGCGCGTCGGCGCCACAGGGTGACGAAGACGTCCTGGCTGATCTCCTCCACATCGTCCCTGGCCGTCAGGCGCGCGGCGGTGTAGGCGTAGACGATGCGGCTGTGCCGGTCGTAGAGGGCAGAGAAGGCGCTCTTGCTCCCGTCGGCGAGGTCGTGCAGCAGAGCGACGTCCGACGCGTCGGGCGCGACCGCGCCCTCGGCGTCGGTCTCGTTGGCGAGATCGCTCATGACTAGGGAATGTGCCTCCTGGGCCGATCCTCTCAGGATCAGTGCGCGCACCGTTGTCGCCCTCGTGGGGCGTCGGGAGAATGGGCGGGTGCCGAAACCCGTCGGCACCATTCACCCTCCTGGGGGACCCGAGATGACCCGACCCGACTCCCTTTCGCGCGCCCGCGCGCGCCGCCTGCTCCTCCCCGGCCTCGCCGCCGTCGCGCTCGCGGCGGCCCCGTTGGCGATGGCCGGCGTCGCGAACGCCTCCACCGAACCGGCGCGCTCGTGCTCGTACGACATCGGCACGGCCTCGCTCGTCTGCGTGGACGCCGGTCAGGATCTGAACGCCGCGGTCCTCGCGGAGCAGCACCTCGCCGTCGCCGAGGACGGCGCGGGCGCCCCGGTCCCCGCCGAGGCGCCGAGCGCGGACGGCGGGGCCACCGCCTCGCGCGCGGCCCGGCCCGCGGCAGCGCAAGCGACGTACGTGCAGTCGCGGCTGTACGACGATGCCGGCTACGGCGGCGCGTACTTCCAGATCACGAACTCCGCCGCGTGCAACGGGAGCACCGTCTACCAGTTCGGGCCGCTCAGCTCCGTGGGCTGGTCCGGCCGCGTCAGCTCGTTCCAGAGCTTCTCGTCCTGCACCACCAAGCTGTGGTCGGGGGCGTCGTACAACGGGTCCAGCTACGGGTACGCGACGAACGCGTCCAGCGTCGGCTCGATGAACGACCTCGCCAACTCGGTGAGCATCCGCTAGCGTCCGAGTGGTCGCGGATCCTCCAATCGCGGGGCATCGGATTTGGAGGATCCCACAGCCGGGCGGCGGGAGGCGCCGCTCCCTTTTGTAGGCGGCCGACCGACCGTTTCCACTTCCCCGGGCACGGACGTACGGTGGCATCGACCCCGAGAGAATCGAAGAGGAACTCATGGTTGACACTGCCGAGCGCGTCCCGACCGCCACTCCCGCCACCGTCTCAGCGCCCGCGCCCGCCGCGGGCGCTGCTCCGCGCGTCGACGTCGAGGCGCTGGGCCGTCAGCTGCTCGGCGACTGGGCCGAGGCGCGTCTGGCCTCGCGCGAGCTGTCCGCCCGTCCCGACATGCAGAAGGTGGAGGGGCTCTCGGTCGCCGACCACCGCAAGCGCGTCTTCGGGCAGCTGGGCCTGCTGGTCGAGAACGGGCAGGTGCACCGCGCCTTCCCGACATCCGTCGGCGGCCTCGACGACCACGGCGGCAACATCGCTGCGTTCGAGGAGCTGGTGACCGCCGACCCGTCGCTGCAGATCAAGTCCGGTGTCCAATGGGGACTGTTCGGCGCGGCCGTGCTGCACCTCGGCACCGCACCGCACCACGAGAAGTACCTGCCCGGGATCATGTCGCTCGCCGTGCCCGGCGCCTTCGCCATGACCGAGACGGGCCACGGCTCCGACGTCGCCAGCATCGCGACCACGGCCACCTACGACCCGGAGACGCAGGAGTTCGTCCTGGACACCCCGTTCCGCGGCGCCTGGAAGGACTACCTCGGCAACGCCGCGGTGGACGCGACCGCCGCCGTGGTGTTCGCGCAGTTGATCACGCGGAACGTCAACCACGGAGTGCACGCCTTCTATGTGCCGATCAGGGACGCCGACGGCGCTTTCCTGGACGGCGTGGGAGGCGAGGACGACGGTCAGAAGGGCGGGCTCAACGGCATCGACAACGGCCGCCTGCACTTCACCGGCGTGCGGATCCCGCGCACCGATCTGCTCAACCGGTACGGCGACGTCGCCGAGGACGGCACGTACACCTCGCCGATCCAGAGCCCCGGCCGCCGCTTCTTCACCATGCTCGGGACCCTCGTGCAGGGCCGGGTGTCGCTCGACGGCTCCGCGACGATCGCGGCGAAGCTCGGACTGAAGATCGCGCTCACGTACGCGAACGAGCGCCGCCAGTTCACCGCGGGCAGCGACGCGGACGAGGAGGTGCTGCTCGACTACCAGCGCCATCAGCGCCGGCTGCTCCCGTTGCTCGCCACCACGTACGCGGCGAGTTTCGCGCACGAGGTGTTCCTGCACAAGTTCGACGACGTGTTCAGCGGCCGCGCCACGACGGACGACGACCGGCAGGACCTCGAGACGATCGCCGCGGCGCTCAAGCCGCTCAGCACCTGGCACGCGCTCGACACCCTGCAGGAGGCACGGGAGGCGTGCGGCGGCTCGGGCTTCCTCACCGAGAACCGGATCACCTCCCTCCGGCAGGACCTCGACATCTGGGTCACCTTCGAGGGCGACAACAACGTGCTGCTGCAGCTGGTCGCGAAGCGCCTGCTGACCGACTACAGCCGGAAGTTCGCCAAGGCGGACGCCGGAGCGCTCGCCCGCTACGTCGTGACGCACGCCGCCGATCGCGCCTACCACGGCAGCGGCCTGCGTTCGGTGGCCCAGACCGTGCGCGACTTCGGCTCGACGGCGCGCTCGGTCAACTGGCTCCAGGAGCCGGCGACTCAGCGCGAACTGCTCACCGATCGTGTCGAGACGATGATCGGCGAGATCGCCGGACGCCTCCGCCCCGTGTCCAAGCTGAGCAAGAAGGCCGCAGCGGAGCTGTTCAACTCCCAGCAGAACGAGCTCATCGAGGCCGCCAGGGCGCACGGCGAGCTGCTGCAGTGGGAGGCGTTCACCGAGGCCCTGGAGCAGGCGCCCGACGCCGGCACCAAGCAGGTGCTCACCTGGCTGCGCGACCTCTTCGGGTTCGGGCTGATCGAGAAGCACCTGGCCTGGTACCTGATCAACGGCCGGCTGTCCCCGCAGCGCGCCCAGGCCGTCACGGCCTACATCGACCGCCTGCTCGCCCGCATCCGTCCCCACGCCGTCGACCTCGTCGATGCGTTCGGCTACGGACCGGAGCTGGTGCGGGCGAAGATCGCCACCGGCGCGGAGGGCGAGCGGCAGGCCGAGGCCCGCGCCTACTTCGCCGAGCGCCGTGCTGCGGGCACGCTGCCGCAGCAGGAGAAGAGCCAGAAGAAGCGCTGAGCCGCCGGGCCGTTCGCGGCCCGAGGAACCAGGAGGCGGGAGACCCGGCAGGAGCGGGTCTCCCGCCTCTGTGCTGCCCGGTGCCCGATCGCAGCTTCGTCGCGTGCGGGCGGCCGCGATGCGGCCAGCGCGCGAGCGATCACCGGAACGGAGGCGACCGGATACGGAGATGTCGCGCGCTCGTCACCGCAATCGGGTCGATCTCTGCGGCCCTGATAGGAGGGCGCCCTCAGTCTTGATGGTGGTACCGAGACGCCCTGCCCGGACGACGTCACGCACCGCCCACCCGGAGATCTGACCCGAGGAGATCGACATCATGACGACCGCTGCACCCACGAGACGCGACATCGCCCGAGGCGCCGCGCAGGACAAGCACGACAAGCAGGGCCGATACATCCGGATCCTCATCGCGCTGCTGCTCGCCGGACTCGGCGGGTCCCTCATCGCCATCGAGCGCGCGTCGCGCGGCATCGAGGTGATCGTGTCCACCTGGCTGCTCCCGCTGCTCTTCGCCGGAGACGCCGTGCCCGCGCGTACCCGGGGCAATCCCTCCGTCGCCTTCGAGACCGGAGGCCACTGGTACGCGCTCATCATCACCCCGGAGTGCTCGATCGGGTTCTACGTCGCCGCGATCGTCTTCCTCGGCGCTGCGCTGACCCTCGTGCAGCGCTTCCGCCTGTCGAGGATCTTCCTCGCGGTGGGAATCTCGGCGCTCGGACTCGTCCTGCTCAACCAGGTCAGGATCGCCGGGCTCGCCTTCCTGCTCTCCCACTACGGGCACGACGCCTTCGACTGGGCGCACAGCATCGGCGGCAGCTTCCTGATGATGGCCGGCCTGACAGGATGCCTCGCCCTGCTCTTCGTCCTCGTGGTCCGAGGGAGCCGGAAGGCCGTGCGCTGATGGAGCTCGCGATCGCGATCACGAGCACCGTCTCCGCGGTGGTCATCAGCCTGTCGCTGGTGTACTTCCTCGGCGCGATGGGAGCCGGCCTCCACGAGATCAAGAAGGCGAAGGCGTGGCTCGGCGTTCAAGGCGCCACCCGGTACGAGGACCCCTACCTCGACTCCCCGGACTCGTTCGACATCTACTTCCTGGTGCCGTGCCTCAACGAGGAGGCGGTGATCGGCCCGACGGCGAAGGCCCTGGCCGGCAACGACCGCTCGACGACGATCGTCATCGACGACGCGTCCGAAGACGCGACCGCCGAGATCGCCGCGCGTGAGGGCGGCGCGAACGTCATCGTCCTCTCCCGCCACCTTCCCAACGCCCGCACGGGCAAGGGCGAGGCGCTGAACGACGCCTACGCGCTCGTCCGCCGCCTCGTGAAGGAACGTGGGCAGGACCCGGAGCGCGTGCTCATCTGCGTCATGGACGCGGACGGCCGGCTCTCCGACGGTGCGCTCTCGCACGTCCTGCCGCTGTTCGAGAACCCGAAGGTCGGTGGTGCGCAGCTGGCCGTCCGGATCCGGAACCGGGAGAAGAACTTCCTGACCCGGTTCCAGGACTTCCAGTTCTGGGCGATGTCGGCGATCACCCAGTTCGGTCGGCGCAAGACCGGGACGGTGAGCCTGGGCGGCAACGGCCAGTTCACCAGGATGTCGGCCCTGGAACAGCTCGACGGCATGCCCTGGTCCGCGTCACTGACCGAGGACCTGGACCTGGCGCTCTCCCTCTTGACGAAGGGCTGGACGCTCGAGACGACCCCGTTCGCCTCGGTGGACCAGCAGGGCGTCGAGTCGCTCCGGCGCTTGATCGTCCAGCGCCGCCGGTGGTACCAGGGGCACATGACCGCGGGGTCGCGCATCGTCGGCGTCTGGCGCAATCCGTCGCTGAACAATGCGAAGGCGCTGGAGGTGTCCGCCTACCTCGCCGTTCCGTGGCTGTTCGACCTGCCGTGGTCGATCCTGTTCCACTGGACCCTGTTCCTGACGATCGTCCGGGCCCCCGACATGTTCTCGTTCGTCAACAGCTCGGTCATGCTGCTTCTGGCGTTGATGCTCTGGTACCTGATCACGTTCGCACCGGCCATCTTCACGACGATCGTCTATCTGCGACGCGATCAGCGGATCAGTCTCGGCTGGGCGATCGCGATGGGCCATGCGTTCGTCGTGATGAACTACCTCTCCTTCATCTGCGCCTGGGGCGCGCTCTACCGGATGATCCGCGGGCGCACGGGGTGGGACAAGACCAAGCGCATCGTCGAATCGACGCCCGACCTCGCCCCGGCGGCGTGAGATGAGGACGCGCACGCGCTGGGCAGGCCGCCTCGTGTCGGCCGTGGTCGCGGTCGGGATCCTCATCTCCTCCGCCACGGCAGCGTCCGGCACGGCGCCATCCGCACGCTCGCCGTACCGGGCGGTCGCCATCACGACGCCCGGCAGCGCCGACCGGGTGACGTCGAAAACGCCCCGCTTCGCCGGCACCGGGGAGCCGGGTGCCAACGTCGTCGTCCGCGACACGGACGACACGGTCCTCTGCGCCACACGGGTGGGCTCCGGCGGCTGGTCCTGCGAGTCCATCGTGGAGATGGGCGACGGGCGAACCACCGCGATCGCGACCCAGACCGCCTGGGGGTACGAGAGCAGAGCGACGGTCGGCTTCACCGTGGCCTTCGTGCCGGAACCGTTCTTCGTGCGCTGGATCCCGACGGCGATCGGGGTGGGGATCGCCGCGATGCTCCTGCTCGGGCTCGTCGTCCTCATGATCCGGCGGGCGCGCCGCAGACGAGCCGCGGTCGTCACCGACGACCGCGGGGTGCCGGCGGCCTCCGAGCCGCAACCGTCGCCCCGCCGTGCCGCGCGGGCGGTCGGCGATGGAAGGCAGGGCGCGGACGCGGTCGGCGCGGACGCGGCAGGCTAGAGCAGGCCCAGCGACCGCACCGCGTCCCGCTCCTCGACGAGCTCGGCGACGGACGCATCGATCCGGGTACGAGAGAACGCGTCGATCGAGAGACCGTCGACGATGCGCCACGCGCCGTCGACCGCCTGGACCGGGAACGAGGAGATCAGGCCGGCCGGGACGCCGTAGCTGCCGTCCGAGACGAGGGCGGCGGAGGTCCAGCGGTCCCCGGTGCCGTTCATCCAGTCGTGCACGTGGTCGATGGCGGCGCTCGCCGCCGAGGCCGCGCTCGAGGAACCGCGCACCTGGATGATCTCGGCGCCGCGCTTCGCGACCCGCGGGATGAACTCGTCGGCCAGCCAGCGCTCGTCCACCAGCTCGGTGGCGGGACGGCCGTCGACGGTCGCGTGGCTGAGATCCGGGTACTGGCTCGCGGAATGGTTGCCCCAGATGATGACGCGCTCGATGGCGGAGACCGGGACCTCCAGCTTCGCGGCGAGCTGGGCGACGGCGCGGTTGTGGTCCAGACGCGTCATCGCCGTGAAGCGCTCGACCGGTACATCGGGCGCATGCGCGCTCGCGATGAGGGCATTGGTGTTCGCCGGGTTGCCCACAACGAGCACCCGGATGTCGTCCGCCGCGCCGGCGTTGATAGCGGCGCCCTGCGGGCCGAAGATGGCCCCGTTGGCCTCCAGCAGGTCGGCCCGCTCCATCCCCGCGCCCCGCGGGCGGGCGCCGACCAGCAGCGCGACGTTGGCACCGTCGAAGGCCGCGTTCGCGTCTTCGGTCACGTCGATGGACCGCAGCAGCGGGAACGCGCCGTCCTGCACTTCCAGCGCCGTGCCCTCGGCGGCCGGGCGTCCGGCCGGGATCTCGAGCAGACGCAGTCGCACCGGCACATCGGGCCCGAGCAGCTGCCCGGAGGCGATGCGGAACAGCAGGGCGTAGCCGATCTGGCCGCCGGCTCCGGTGAGGGTGACGGTGACGGGGGAGGTGCTCATGGTGCGAGCCTAGCCCGCACTCCGCCGCTCGAGAGGGGCGGATCCCGGCGATAAGCCCGGCGAGGAGCGGCCCGTCGGTCGCACGCCCGCCTCCGCCACACGGCGCCCGCGACCGGGCGGCGCGGTGAGCGACCGGTAGCCTCGAATGCATGCGCAGTCTGTACCCCGAGATCGAGCCGTACGAGACCGGAATGCTGGACGTCGGAGACGGCCAGCAGCTCTACTGGGAAGCCAGCGGCAACCCGGAGGGCAAGCCGGCGGTGTTCCTCCACGGCGGCCCGGGCGGCGGCACGACACCGACCCACCGGCGTCTCTTCGATCCGGCGAAGTACCGCATCGTCCTGGTCGACCAGCGCGGATGCGGGAAGAGCCTCCCGCACGCCAGCGAGCCCCACGCCGATCTGTCGGTGAACACGACCTGGCATCTGGTGGCCGACCTGGAACGACTGCGCGAGCACCTGGGCATCGATGCCTGGCAGGTCTTCGGCGGCTCCTGGGGGAGCACGCTCGCCCTCGCCTATGCGCAGACGCATCCCGATCGCGTGACCGAGCTGGTGCTGCGGGGCATCTTCACGCTGCGTGCCGCCGAGCTCGACTGGTTCTACGAGGGCGGTGCCGCCGCTCTCTTCCCGGACCTGTGGGAGGGGTTCCTGGAGCCGGTGCCGGTGGAGGAGCGTGGACACCTCATCCGTGCGTACAGCAGACTCCTCGCCGACCCGGATCCCGCCGTGCACGGCCCGGCGGCCATCGCGTGGTCGCGCTGGGAGTCCTCGACGATCACGCTGCTTCCGCGGCCGGAGCTGGTCGAGACCTTCACCGAGCAGGCGTACGCCGTCGCGTTCGCGCGGATCGAGAACCACTACTTCACCCACGGCGGCTGGTTCGAGGACGGCCAGTTGATCCGCGACGCCCCCACGCTCGCCGGCATCCCGGGGGTGATCGTGCAAGGGCGCTACGACGCCTGCACGCCGCCGATGACGGCGTGGGACCTGCACCGGGCGTGGCCGGAGGCCGAGCTGCGCATGATCCCGGATGCCGGGCACGCCTTCGACGAGCCGGGCATCCTCGACGCGCTGATCGAGGCGACCGATCGGTTCGCTGACCGATGAGCGGCGCGGAGAACGGCGTCGTACTGCTGACGAACATCCGGCCGTGGGGAGGCGCCGCCTCCGACCTCCTCATCGAGAACGGGACGATCGCGGCGGTCGAGCCGCACGATCCGGCGCGCCCGGCGCCCGACGAGGGAGAGACGATCGACGGCCGCGGGCTGCTGGCCCTGCCCGGGCTGGTCAACGCCCACGCACACCTCGACAAGAGCTGGTGGGGCCGCGAGTGGGTGCCGTACGGCGGCGAGGCCACCACGCAGGGTCGCATCGCGCACGAGCGCGCGCACCGCGACGAGCTCGGCATCCCGAGCCCGGACAGCACGCTGCAGCTGGTGCGCGCGCTGGTCGCGCAGGGCACCACCGCGTTCCGGTCGCACGTCGACGTCGACCTCGGGGTCGGGCTCCGCGGCATCTCCGTCGTGCGGGACGCCGTCGCCGCCCTGGGCGTGCCGGTCGCGCTGGAGATCGTCGCCTTCCCCCAGGACGGCGTGCTGCGCCGGCCCGGCGTGCTGGAGCTGCTCGACCGCGCGGCCGCCGAAGGTGCGGACCACGTGGGCGGCCTCGACCCGGCGCTGATCGACCGCGACCCGGTGGGTCAGCTGGACGCGCTCTTCGAGATCGCCGACCGCCGTGGTGTCGGCCTCGACATCCACTTGCACGAGGGTGGCGAGCTGGGCGCGTTCGAGTACGACCTCATCCTGGAGCGGACGCGTGCGCTCGGCCTCGCCGGCCGAGTGAACGTGGCCCACGGCTTCGCGATCGGCGATCTCCCGCCGGCCCGGCAGCGGGCACTGGTCGAGGAGTTGCGGGAGGCGGGGGTCTCGATCACGACCGTCGCGCCCATCAACGCATCACGGCTGCCGCTCGCCGACCTGCGGGCCGCAGGAGTGCCCGTGGGGCTCGGCACCGATGGCATCCGGGACCTCTGGGGGCCCTACGGCGACGGCGACATGCTGCGCCTGGCGACCCGGCTGGCCCAGCTGTCGGGCGCGCGACGCGACGAGGAGCTGACCGACATCGTCCGGGTCGCGACGAGCGATGCGGCGGGCTTCGTCGGGCGCCCGGTGCACGACCTCGTGGCGGGCGCGCCGGCGGACGTGGTGCTGGTGGACGCGCAGAACGTCCCGGAGGCGCTGGTGATCGCGCCCGCTCGCGAGCTGGTCGTTGTGGGCGGCCGCCGCGTCGCCTGACGTCGGTCGCCTCCCCCTCCCCTCCGCCTCCTCCTGTCCCCTCCGCCTCCTCCCTCGGCTACCCGCACCGCCGCTCGGGTGGATCCGGAGTTCTCGGGCGACACGCCGCTCAGTTCGCCGTCGCAACGGTGAATCCCGGGGATCGAGACGAGATCTCCGGAATTGCTCGCGTGGCCAGCGGGGGTCGGGACGGGGCGGTCAGCGGGTGGGGGCGGGAGTGCGCGTGCTGGGGTCGCGCGACCACTGGGTGGCGTCGGTGCGGCGCGACCGCACACGTGAGATCTGGGTGAGCGCGGCGTAGCAGAAGGCGTCGACGGCCGACCGAGGCCCTTTGGCGCTGTGCAGGATGGCCTGGGCGCGCTGGGCGGACTGCTCGCTCAGGGAGACGCCCAGGTCGAGCTGGCCGCGACGGTGGCGCGTGATCACGGCCAGCAGCGCCTTCGTCGTGCGGGGGACGCGGACGAGCATGGGCGGGGTGTCGAGCACGGCCTTCTCCTCGTCGGCGAACAGCTGGTGGATCCAGGAGTCGTCGTTCACGATGTCCGGGAAGCGCTCGAAACGGGCGTGCCCGGCCTCGGAGAGGGCGTAGCCGCCGGCGCCCCAGAGGCGCACGCCGGTCTCGGGGATGCGCGCGCGGGCGCGATAGTAGGCGCGGACGGGGAAGGTCGCGTCGTGCACGTCCTCCACGGACGCGGGCCGGGCGGCCAGCGGTCCGCCGTCGATCGAGAGCTCGTGGAGTACGGCGGCGACGGCCTCCGGCTCGATCTGGATGTCCGCGTCGAGGTAGAGCCGCGGCCAGCGTCCGGTCGCGCGGTCGCCGACGTTCATCGCCGCAACCTTCGATGCGGTCTCGATCTCGAGCACGGTGACGCCGGGATAGCGCCGGGCGATGTCGGCGGTGGAGTCGGAGCAGCCGTTGCACACGACGAGCACGTCCACCGTGCCGCTCGCGGCCACCGGCCGCAGCTTCTCGAGGGTGCGTGCGATCACCGCCTCCTCGTCGTGCGCCGGGACGATGACCGCCCCGCTCACCGTGCGGATGTCCACGGTTCCCCTTCCGTGCCTGGCTTTCAGAGACCGACCGACCATCCAAGAGTCGAGGATTAGTCAGTTATGCTGTCATCGTACCGCGTCGGGATGTTCCCGATCGTCCCCCGTTGGGGGGTGCGCAGTCCCGGCGAAAATGTGACAATCTCTCACATGTGAGTAAAGCTCAGTCTATGTGGTTGCGCGACACGCGCTCGGGACGGCGTCCCTCGCCGCTCAGCGTCGCGGCGGCAGCGATGGTGGTCGTGCTCGTGGCCTGGATCGCGATCGCCGCCGGGCAAGCCGCCCGGGCCGCGAACGGCTGCGGCACCGCAGCGAACCCCATCGTCTGCGAGAACGCCCTCGCCGGCACCGACCCCTCGGTCTGGGACATCAGCGGTGCGGGCGACCCCAGTATCCAGGGCTTCTCCACCGACATCAGCGTGAACGTGGGCGGCACCATCGGCTTCAAGATCGACACGAACGCCCGCGCGTACAGCATCCAGATCTTCCGCACCGGGTATTACCAGGGGCTCGGCGCCCGCAAGATCGCCGATGTCACACCGTCGGCGACGCTCCCGCAGACCCAGCCCCAGTGCGTCACCGACGCGACGACGGAGCTCTACGACTGCGGGAACTGGGCCCAGTCGGCCTCCTGGACGGTACCGACGGATGTGGTCTCGGGTGTGTACATCGCCCTGCTGACCCGCAGCGACACCGGGGGCAAGAGCCAGATCACCTTCATCGTGCGCAACGACGCCTCGACGGCGCCGGTGCTCTTCCAGACCTCCGACCCCACCTGGCAGGCCTACAACACCTACGGCGGGTCCGACTTCTACCAGGGCGCCGCGAACGGGCGCGCCTACAAGATCAGCTACAACCGCCCGGTGGTCACCCGCGGCGACAACAGCGGACGCGACTTCTACTTCGCCAACGAGTATCCGGAGGTCCGGTTCCTCGAGAAGAACGGCTACAACGTCGCGTACATGGCCGGGGTCGACACGGACCGCTACGGCTCGCTGCTGAAGAACCACAAGGTCTTCCTCTCCGTCGGCCACGACGAGTACTGGTCCGCGAACCAGCGCGCCAACGTCCTCGCGGCGCGCGATGCGGGCGTCAACCTGCAGTTCCTCTCCGGCAACGAGATGTACTGGCACACCCGGTACGAGAACTCCGTCGCCGGCACCCCCACCGCCTATCGGACGCTGGTGTCGTACAAGGAGACCTGGGCCGACGCCAAGATCGACCCGACGCCGGAGTGGACCGGCACCTGGAGGGACCCGCGGTTCGCCTCCCAGGCCAACGGGGCGGGGATTCCCGAGAACGCGCTGACCGGCACGCAGTACATGTCCAACTTCAGCGACCTCGCGATCACCGTCACCGCGGCTCAGGGAAAGACCCGGCTCTGGCGCAACACCGGGCTGTCCGGCATGGCGGCCGGCGCGACGACCGCGCTCGCCCCGCACACCATCGGCTACGAATCCGACGAGGACGTCGACAACGGCTTCCGGCCGTCCGGACTCGTCCAACTGTCGACGACCACGGGCGCGGTGCCCCAATACCTGCTCGACTACGGCAACACCGTGGTGCCCGGAACGACGACGCACCACGTCACCCTCTACCGTGCGGCCAGCGGCGCGCTCGTCTTCTCGGCCGGAACGATCCAGTGGTCGTGGGGCCTGGACCAAGAGCACGACGGCGACGGCGCCCCCGCGGATGTGCGGATGCAGCAGGCGCAGGTCAACCTCCTGGCCGACATGAGCGCCCAGCCGGGCACCCTGATGAGCGGCCTCGTCGCCGCGACCAAGTCGACCGACACCACCCCGCCGACCGTGACCGTCTCGACCCCGGCCGCCGGGGCCTCCATCGCCAACGGCGCGAGCGTCACGGTCACCGGGACGGCCAGCGACGTGGGCGGGGTCGTCGCGGGCGTCGAGGTCTCGACCGACGGCGGCACGAGCTACCACGCGGCCACCGGCACGACGAGTTGGACCTACACGTACATCCAGCAGGGATCCGGGTCGCAGCCCATCATGGTCCGGGCGATGGACGACAGCGGCAACTACGCCGCGACGCCGACCAGCCGCTCTGTGACCGTCACCGGGCCGTACACGGTCTTCGGGACGGCGGCGCCGGCGACCGCGGACGCGGGCGACGCGACCCCGATCGAGGCCGGTCTGCAGTTCACCCCGAACCAGGACGGCTTCATCTCCGGCGTGCGCTTCTACAAGGCGAGCACGAACACGGGCACCCACACCGGCTCGCTGTGGGACGCGAACGGCAACCGGCTGGCGACCGTCAGCTTCCAGAACGAGACGGCGAGCGGATGGCAGACGGCGAACTTCAGCCCGGCCGTCGCCGTCGCCTCCGGCACCAAGTACGTGGTGTCGTACACCGCGCCGAGCAGCCATTATTCGGCCACGAACGAGTCCTTCTACTACCGGGGGATCACGGCAGGTCCGCTGACCGTCGCGGGAGGATTCGGGGCCGCCGGCGCGGGTGTCTACTCGACCGCGCCCGGCCAGTTCCCGACGTCGAGCTATGACTCCGCCAACTACTGGGTGGACGCGATCTTCACCACCACCGACAGCTCCCCGCTGACGGCGTCGGGTCAGTTCCCGCTGCCGGGCTCCTCCAGCGTTCCCACGGCGTCCACCATCGGCGCTGTCTTCTCGAAGCCGGTCACCGCCTCCACGATCGCCTTCACGGTCAAGGACCAGCTCGGCAACCCCGTCGCCGGTACGGTGTCGTACGCCTCGGCGACGCGCACCGCGACCTTCACGCCGTCCGCAGCGCTGAACGGCTTCGTGCAGTACTCCGTGACCCTCACCGCGAAGGACACCGGAGGGACGACCCTCTCCAGCGGAGGGACCTGGAGCTTCACCACCGTCAAGCCGGACCCGGCGCCCGGGACCTGCCCGTGCGGTCTGTTCACCGACTCGACGACGCCGAGCATCCTGCAGTTCTCCGACAGCCCGGTGACCCTCGGCGTGAAGTTCCAGAGCTCCGTCGCCGGCACCATCTCCGGCGTCAAGTTCTACAAGAGCGCGGGCAACACCGGCACGCACACCGGCTTCCTCTACACGGCGACCGGAGGGCTGCTGGCGAGCGCGACCTTCAGCGGCGAGTCGACCTCCGGCTGGCAGACCGTGACGTTCTCGAGCCCGGTCGCCATCTCCGCCGGCACGACCTACGTCGCCGCCTACAGCTCGCCGACCGGCACCTACTCGGTGACACCGGGCGACTTCAGCGGCTCCGGCATCTCGCGCAGCCCGCTCAGCGCGGGGACGAACGCCGGTGCATACACCTACCCCACCGGGTTCCCGGCGAGCAGTTCCACCTCGAACTACCTGGTCGACGTCGTGTTCAACAAGCAGGCACCGTCGATCGCGGTGAGCTCGCAGACGCCGGCCGGCGGCGCGACGGAGGTGGCGACGAACACCCCGATCTCGATCACGTTCACGGCGCCGATCACGAACACCGCCGGCTACAGCGTGACCAGCGGATCCACCGCCATCGCGGGCGCGACGAGCCTGTCGGCCGACGCGAAGACCCTCACCTTCACGCCGTCCGCCGCGCTCCCCGCCGGAGCGACGATCGCGGTGAGCGTCTCCGGTGTCGTCTCGACAGACGGGGCGACCCTGCCCACCCAGAACTGGTCCTTCGCCACCGCATCCGCGGCCCAGCCTACGACCTACTCGTTCTTCGGCAGCAGCACCCCGGCGACCGCCGCGGCGACCGACGACTCCTCCGCCGTGGAGCTCGGGATGTCGTTCTCCAGCTCGCAGGCGGGGACCGTGACGGCCATCCGCTTCTACAAGGGGGCGACGAACACCGGTACGCATACCGGGTCGATCTGGGACGCGAGCGGCAACCGCCTCGCCACCGTCACCTTCACCGGCGAGACGGCGAGCGGCTGGCAGACGGCGCAGCTGAGCACCCCGCTGGCGCTCACGGCCGGGACCACCTACGTCGTCTCCTACCTCGCGCCCAAGGGCAACTACTCGTATACCACCAACGACTTCGCCACGGCGAAGACGGCGGGTCCGCTGACAGCGGGCACCACCGCGAACGGCCGGTACTTCTACGGCTCGGCGGGAGGCTTCCCGACCTACACCTACAACGCCACGAACTACTTCGTCGACGTGGTGTTCGCCCCGGCCTCCGGCGGCACGAGCGGCTCCGGCGGCTCGACCGGCACCACCGGCGGGTCCACCGGCACGACGGGCGGGTCCACCGGGAGCGGATCGGGCACAGGGAGCGGCACCGGCACGGGCGGCACGACGACGCCGGCCTCGACGACCCTCTTCTCCGACGCCTCGGTGCCGGCCTCGACCACGTGGCCGGACGGCAGCCCCGTCCAGCTCGGCGTGCGCTTCAGCTCGTCGACGGCCGGGACGATCTCCGGCATCCGCTTCTACAAGGGTGCAGGGGACACCGGAACGCACACGGCCACGCTGTGGAGCGCGACGGGTCAGGTGCTCGCGACCGCCGCCTACACGGCGGAGACCGCGAGCGGCTGGCAGGAGGTGACGTTCGCGACCCCGGTCACCATCCAGGCCGGTGTCGAGTACCGCGCCTCGTATCACACCACGGCGTCCACCTACGCCGTGACCGTCGGCGGGCTCGCGTCGACGGTCACGAGCGGGGCGCTGACGATCCCGGCGAACGGCGGCGCGTACTCGTACTCGACCGGCTTCCCGGATCAGGTGGTCGCCCACAACTACTGGGTCGACATCCGCTTCACCCCGTCGTCCTGACGACGGATCCCGCATCCGGCCGTACCCGAAGCGGCCGGAGCAGACAGAAAGGTGCTGGGGGCACGACATGACAACACGACTGCGCATCGCCGTCATCGGCGCCGGGTACTGGGGCCCGAACCTCGCCCGGAACTTCCGCGGCAGCCCGGACTGGGAGCTCGTCACGATCTGCGATCTGGACGCCTCGCGCGCCCGCCGCGTCGCCGACCAGGTCGGGCTCGACCGTATCGACACCGACCTCGCGACGGTGCTCGCCGATCCGGGTATCGACGCGGTCGCCATCGCGACCCCGGCCCGTACCCACCACGACATCGCCCGCGCCGCCCTCGCGGCCGACAAGCACGTGATGGTCGAGAAGCCGCTCGCCGACACCGGCGAGCGCGGACAGGCCATGGTCGCCGCCGCCCGTGAACGCGGTCTCGTGCTCATGGCCGACCACACCTACTGCTACACGCCCGCCGTGCTCAAGATGCGCGAGCTGATCCAGGAGGGGACGCTCGGCGAGATCCTGTACGTCGACTCCACCCGCATCAACCTCGGTCTCGTGCAGCCGGACGTCGACGTGTTCTGGGACCTCGCGCCCCACGACCTCTCCATCATCGACTTCATCCTCCCGGGCGGCCTGCGGCCCAGCACGGTCTCGGCCCACGGGGCGGACCCGCTCGGCGCGGGCAAGTCGTGCGTCGGCTATCTGATGATGCCGCTCGCCGGCGGCGCGATCGCCCACGTGCACGTCAACTGGCTCAGCCCGACCAAGATCCGTCAGATGATCGTCGGCGGCACCAAGCGGACCCTGGTCTGGGACGACCTCAACCCGCAGCAGCGGCTCAGCGTCTACGACCGCGGCGTCGACCTCGACCTGCAGGCGATCGACGGAGCCGAGCGTCGCGACGCGACCGTCTCCTACCGCCTCGGCGACACCTGGTCGCCGGCGCTCCCCGAACGCGAAGCGCTCGGGGCGATGGCGCAGGAGTTCGCGGACAGCATCCGCGAGGCCCGTGCGCCACGCACCGACGGTCGCGCCGGACTCCGCGTGCTCTCGGTGCTCGAGGCCGCGACGCGGAGCCTCGCCGGAGGCGGAGCCGTCACGCCCGTCGACGACCCCATCGACCTCGCGACCGAGCTCGAGCTGGCGGGAGGCGCGCGATGACCGCCCTGCAGGGAGCGAACGTGCTCGTCACAGGTGGCGCCGGGACCATCGGCTCCACCATCGTCGACCAGCTGCTCGACGCCGGAGCCTCCCACATCGACGTCCTGGACAACCTGGTCCGCGGTCGCGTCGCCAACCTGGAGGGCGCCCTGGCCTCGGGCCGCGTCACTCTGGTCGAGGGCGATCTGCGCGACCGCGACCTGGTGCACGACGTGACGCGCGGCAAGGACATCGTGTTCCACGAGGCCGCCATCCGCATCACGCAGTGCGCGGAGGAGCCGCGTCTGGCGCTGGAGGTGCTCGTCGACGGCTCGTTCAACGTCTACGAGGCCGCCGTCGCCGAGCGCGTCGACAAGCTCATCACCGCGTCCAGCGCGTCCGTCTACGGCCTGGCGGAGGAGTTCCCGACCGGGGAGCGCCACCACCATCACAACAACGACACCTTCTACGGCGCCGCGAAGTCGTTCAACGAGGGGATGCTCCGCAGCTTCCGTGCGATGAACGGTCTCGACTACGTCGCCCTGCGCTACTTCAACGTCTACGGACCGCGGATGGACGTGCACGGCCTGTACACCGAGGTCCTGGTGCGCTGGATGGAGCGGATCGCCGACGGCACGCCGCCGCTGATCTTCGGCGACGGGCTGCAGACGATGGACTTCGTGGTCGCCTCCGACGTGGCGCGCGCGAACATCCTCGCGGCGGCGAGCGACGTCCGCGAGGGCGTCTACAACGTCGCCTCCGGCGTGGAGACCAGCCTGCTCGGGCTCGCGGAGGCGCTGCTCGCCGCGATGGACTCCGACCTCCCCGTCGAGCACGGCCCCGAGCGCGCCGTCAACGGCGTGACCCGGCGCCTGGCCGACACGACCGCCGCCGCCCGCGACCTCGGCTTCACCGCCGAGGTGCCGCTGGAACAGGGGCTGCGCGACCTCGTCGACTGGTGGCGCCCGCTCCGCGACGAGATCGCGGCCGGCCGGGAGCTGGTGGCGTGATGGAACGCATCAACGTCATGAAGCCCTGGCTCGGCGCCGAGGAGATCGCCGCGGTCACGGAGGTCATCGAGTCCGGCTGGGTGGCCCAGGGGCCGCGCGTCGCGCGCTTCGAGCAGGAGTTCGCGGAGGCCATGCAGGCCCCGCACGCCGTCGCGGCCTCCAGCTGCACGACGGCCTTGCACCTCGCGCTGGTCGTGGCGGGAGTCGGGCCGGGCGACGACGTGGTCGTCCCGTCCTTCTCCTTCATCGCCACGGCCAACGCGGTGGTCTACGTCGGAGCGCGGCCCGTCTTCGCGGACGTGGACGAGCGCACCGGCAACGTCACGGCCGAGACCCTCGCCGCCGCGCTCACCGACCGCACCCGCGCGGTGATCGTCGTCGACCAGGGAGGAGTGCCCGCCGACCTCGCTCCCATCCGCGCGCTGGTCGACCCGCGGGGCATCGTCGTGGTCGAGGATGCCGCGTGCGGCGCCGGCTCGACGTACCGCGGCCGCCCGGTCGGAGCGACGGCCGACGTCGCCGCCTGGTCGTTCCACCCGCGCAAGCTGCTCACGACGGGCGAGGGCGGGATGCTGACGACCGCGAACGCGGAGTGGGCCGATCGCGCCCGCCACCTGCGCGAGCACGCGATGAGCATCTCCGCCGCCGACCGGCAGGCCAGCCTCCTGGCGCCCGCCGAGCAGTACACCGAGGTCGGCTACAACTTCCGCATGACCGACCTGCAGGCCGCCATCGGCATCGTGCAGCTGGGCAAGCTCCCGGCCATCGTGGAGCGTCGCCGAGAGCTGGCCGCCCGGTACGCGGAGCTGCTGACCGGCCTTCCGGGCGTGCGGCCGGTGACCGACCCCGAGTACGGCACCGGCAACTTCCAGTCGTACTGGGTGGAGGTGCCGGACCGTGAAGGCGTGCTGGCCTCCCTCGCCGAGGCGGGCGTCTCGGCCCGGCGCGGAATCATGGCGTCGCACCGGCAGCCGGCCTACCGTGATCGCGACACCGGTGCGGCGTCGCTCGCCGTCACCGAGCGGCTCACCGATGGCACGCTCATCCTGCCGCTGTTCCATCAGCTGACCGAGGCCGAGCAGGACCGTGTCGCCGACGCGCTCCGCGCCGCCCTCCCCATCGCCTCCCTCGCCTGACCCGCGCCCGCCCTCCTTCCGCTTCGCCGAGGCGGCGAAAAGTGCACGCGAAAACGCCGAGGCGGCGAAGAATTCGCCGTCTCGGCGAGTGCTCCGGCGATGCGGCCCCTGGAGAGGGGGCGACGTGAGGCAAGCTAGTGAGTTATTCTCAAGTATGCGTAGTGAGGATGAATCAGTTACGCGTCCGCGGGGGTCTCGCCCGCGGTGGAGACGGACTTCGAACGGGGGGAGCACCGTGAAAGACCTGCTGTTGCTCGGCGCGAGCGGACTGGCGCGGGAGGCCGCCGCGGCCGCCCAGGCCGGGCACCGCATCATCGGGGTGCTCGACGACGACCCGGCCCTGCGCGGCACGCGCGTCGCCGGCGTCGAGGTGCTCGGCGGCATGGCCCACGCGGCCGAGTACGACGCCGATCTCCTGGTGTGCGTCGGCTCCGGTGCGGGCCGGCGATCGGTGGTCGCGCGGCTCGACGCGCTGGGCGTCGATGCCGGACGGTACGCGACCCTGGTCGATGACTCGGTGCGGATCCCCGACGACTGCACGGTCGGCGCGGGCAGCATCCTGCTCGCGGGCGTGGTGCTCACCGCCGCCGTGACGATCGGGCGCCACGTCGTCGTGATGCCGAACTCCACCCTCACGCACGATGTGCGCCTCGACGACTTCGCCACCCTGACCTCCGGGGTCTCGCTCGCCGGCTCCGTGCACGTGGGGGAGGCCGCCTATCTCGGGATGAACGCCGCGGTGCGGCAAGGGCTCACGGTCGGAGCCGGGGCGGTGATCGGGATGGGCGCAGCCGTGCTCGCCGACGTCCCGGACGGCGAGACCTGGGTGGGCGTGCCCGCGCGCTCGCTGCGCGTCTCGCGCCCGGAGGGACGGGCATGAGCGGCTCGCTCGCACGGGTGACCGTCGTCATCCCGTGCTACAACTACGGCCACTACCTCCCGGCGGCCGTGCGCAGCGCCCTCGAGCAGCCGGGCGTGGACGTGGACGTCATCATCGTCGACGACGCCTCGCCGGACGGCAGCGTCGCCGTCGCCCGGGCGCTGGCCGCCCGGGATCCCCGGGTGCGCGTGATCGAGCACGAGCAGAACCGCGGGCACATCCGCACCTACAACGACGGGCTCGCCGAGGCGACCGGCGAGTACGTGGTGCTGCTCAGCGCCGACGACCTGCTGGCTCCCGGGTCGCTCGCCCGCTCCACCGGGCTCATGCGCCGGCATCCGAGCGTGGGCCTCGTCTACGGGTATGCGCCCGACTTCAGCGATGCCCCTCCGGCGCAGCTGCGCTCCCGTGCCCGCGAGCAGGTGTGGGCGGGCGACCGGTGGCTGCAGCGCATCTGCGACCGCGGCACGAACCTCATCGTCAACCCGGAGGCGATCCTGCGCCGCGATGTGATGGACCGGCTGGTGGGCTACGACCCCGACCTGCCGCAGACCGCGGACATGGAGCTGTGGATGCGTGCCGCCGCGATCTCCGACGTCGGTCGGGTCGCCGGTCCGTACCAGGGCTACTACCGCGTGCACGACACCAACATGCACCTCACCGACTATCGAGGGCTGCTGACCGAGATCCGCGCGCGCCGCGACACGTTCACCGCGTTCTTCGCGGGTCCGGGCGCCGAGTTGCCGCGTGCGCGGGAGCGGTGCGACGCGGCCCACCGCACGCTGGCGCGGGAGGCCGTGCGCCTCGAGCGCGTCGCCCGCAACGGGGAGGGCGGACTCGCGCCCGAGCTCGCCGACGACTTCGCGGCGTTCGCCCTCGAGACCTGGCCGGGGATCACCGGCACGAGACTCTGGCGCGAGACGTCATCGCGGCGCCACCGGCCGGCGGGGACGCTCCGGCGCGCGATCGAGGCCCGGGTCACCGGCCTGAGCGGCGCCCTGCGTTGGCGTCGCTGGAGGCGATACGGCGTATGACCGCTCCGGCTCCCGCTCCCACACCGGCGCCCCAGTCGTCGCGGTCGTCGACCGCGCCGCCCGTTCCGCCGAAGCGTTCGCTCGGCCGTGCGGTCGGCGGCGGGCTCGCCTGGAGCACGGTCAGCAACCTGGTCCTCCGGGTCGGCAGCCTCGCGACGGGCATCGTGCTCGCCCGTATCCTGGCGCCGGAGCAATTCGGCGTCTACGCGGTGGCGCTCACGGTCCAGTCGGTGCTGATGACCCTCGCCGACCTCGGGCTGAGCGCCGACCTGATCCGCTCGCCCGACCACCGGCGTCTCGCCCCGACCGTCGCCTCGCTCGGGCTCACGGTCGGCGGCGCGCTGACCATCGTGATGATCGCCACGGCGCAACCGGTGGCGGACCTGATGGGCAGTCCCGCCGCGTCCGGAGCCATCGCCGTCCTGGCGGTCACCCTCGTGCTCGGCAGCGCGGGAGTCGTCCCGTACGCGGCGCTGCAGCGCCGCTTCGCTCAGCGTCAGCTCTTCGTCATCGCCCTGATCGATTTCGTCGTCGGCACCGGCATCACCCTCGGACTGCTCGCGCTGGGCTGGGGGGTGATGGCGCTCGCCGTCGGCCGGGTGGTGGCCCAGACCGTCACCCTGGTGCTGCAGTTCGTGTTCGCGCGCGAGCGTCCGCGCTACGGCTTCGATCGCTCGGTCGCCCGGGCCGTGCTCGCCTTCGGCATCCCGGTCGCGGGTGCCAATGTGCTCTCCTGGTCGCTGCTCAACATCGACAACGTCGTCATCGCCCACGTCGTCGGTGCGACCGCGCTCGGCTTCTACGTGCTCGCGTTCAACATCTCGAACTGGCCGATGAGTGCCATCGGGCAGATCGTGCGCTCGATCGCGCTGCCGCTGTTCTCGCGGACGGAGGGCGGGGGAGTGCTCCCCGCGACGGCCGCGTTGACCTGGGCGATCGCGCTCCCGGCGGGCGGCTTCCTTGCCGTGCTCGCCGCGCCGCTCATCGTGGTCGTCTACGGGGAGAAGTGGCTCCCGTCGGCGAGCGTGCTGGCGGCGCTCGGGCTGTTCGGGGCTCTGCGCGCGCTGTTCGACCTGTTCGCGTCGTTCCTGCTCGCCTGTGGCGCCTCGCGCGCCGTGCTGTGGACCCAGCTCGTCTGGTTCGTCGCCCTGATCCCCGCGCTGATCGTCGCGACCACGTCGTGGGGGATCGTGGGGGCCGGCTGGGTGCACCTCGGTGTCTCGCTGGTCTTCGTGCTGCCTGCGTACTTCATCGCGCTGCGCCGGGCGGATGTCTCGCTCGTCGGGCTGCTCCGTGCCTGTGTCGTGCCGACCGTCGCCATGCTCCCGGCCGCTGCCGCGGGGCTGCTGGTCGGCTCCCTGCTCCCCGGGGCGCTTCTCGCTCTGCTCGGTGGGGGCCTGGCGGGCGGCATCGTCTACGCGGCGTGCGTGCTGCGCTGGTTCCTGCGCCGTGCGCGGGCGGCGATGGCCGCGGGCCGTGACCGCTGACCGGCGCGAACGCGTTCGGCGGTGCGCCCCGTTAGGGGGCAAGACCATCCGTAAAAAGCGAGGTATTCTCATTCCATAAGAGGTGAGGAAGAGTCACTTAACCCGACCGACCTTCCCGTCTCTTCTGGGGATGCTCGCGTGCCCGACGCGAGAAAGGATCACTGGTCTCATGATCGTCAGTCAGAAGGTTCCCGCTGTCGACCTGGCGTGGCAGCACGCCCAGGTCGCCGACGAGGTCCGCGCCGGCTTCGACCGCGTGCTCGAGACGACGGGGTTCATCCTCGGCGCCGAGGCCGACGCGTTCGAGCGCGCCTACTCCGCGTACTGCGGGGTCGGCCACACCGTCGGCGTCGGCAGCGGAACGGATGCCGTCGAGCTCGCTCTCCGCGGCGTCGGGGTCGGAGCGGGCGACGAGGTGATCATCCCCGCCAACACCTTCGTGGCGACGGCGGAGGGCGTGGCCCGCGCGGGCGGCGTGCCCGTCCTCGTCGACTGCGACGAGGACTACCTCATCGATGTCGAGCAGGCCGCCGCCGCCGTCACTCCGCGGACCCGTGCCGTCGTCGGCGTCCACCTCTACGGCCGGCTCGCCCCGATCGAGCGGCTGCGGGAGGCGGTCGGCGACGGGATCGCGATCGTCGAGGACGCCGCGCAGTCGCAGGGCGCGCGCAGCAGCGTCAGCGGACTCCGCTCCGGCGCGCTCGGCGACGCGGCCGCCACCAGCTTCTACCCCGGCAAGAACCTCGGTGCCTACGGCGACGCCGGGGCGGTCACGACGTCGGACGCCGAGATCGCCGAGCGGGTGCGCCGGTTGCGCAACCATGGCGGCACCGCCAAGTACGAGCACCACGAGATCGGCACCACCTCCCGGCTCGACGGGCTGCAGGCGGTCGTGCTGTCGGCCAAGCTCGCACTGCTCGACGAGTGGAACGGTCGCCGCCGTGCCGTGGCCGCGCGCTACGACGACGCGCTGGCCGAGGTCCCGGGCGTCGTCCTGCCGCGACGCGGACCGGCCGGCGAGCACGTGCACCACCTCTACGTCGTCCGCGTCGCCGATCGCGATCGCATCGTCGCCGAGCTCAACGATCAGGGGATCGGCGCCGCGGTGCACTACCCGGCGCCCGTGCACCGCACCGGGGCGTTCGCGCACCTCGGCGGTTCCCACCCGCGGTCGGAGGCCTACGCCGGCGAGATCCTCTCCCTGCCGATCCATCCCGGACTCGACCTCGATCAGCAGCAGCACGTGATCGACGTCTTCCGGGGGAGCGTGCGATGAGCGCCCCGATCGCGCCGGACCGCGTCGCCCCCGCCCGGCACGCGCCGCTCGCCGCGACCACGGAGCCCACGGTCACCGTGGTCATCCCCTGCTACAACTACGCGGTCTACCTGCCGGACGCCGTCGCGAGCGCGCTCGCCCAGGACGGTGTGCGCGTGGACGTCGTCATCGTCGACGACGCCTCGACCGACGAGTCGTTCGCCGTCGCCCGGGGTCTCGCCCGGTTCGATCCGCGCGTGCGGGTCTTCGCCCACACCGAGAACCGGGGTGCTGTCGCCACCTTCAACGACGGCCTGGCGGAGGCACGGGGCGAGTACGTCGTGCGGCTCGACGCCGACGACCTGCTCACACCGGGCGCGCTCGCCCGCGCCGTGGCGCTGGGCGAGGCGTTCCCCGCTGTCGGCCTCATCTACGGCCACCCGGTGCACTTCAGCGGCGTCGTCCCCACCGCTCATCGTGACCGGGTCAAGGGCTGGGACGTCTGGCGCGGCGGAGATTGGCTCGCCGACCGCTGCCGTCGCGGCGTCAACTGCATCACCTCCCCCGAGGTCGTGCTGCGCCGCAGCGTCGTGGACGCGGTGGGCGGCCAGCGCCCGCTCGCCCACACCCATGACATGGAGATGTGGTTCCGGGTCGCGCGGGCCTCCGATGTCGGCTGGGTCGCCGGTGTGGATCAGGCCTGGCACCGGGAGCACCCTGGCAGCCTCTCCGCCTCCAACGACGTGCTCTCCGACCTGCACGAGCGGGCCCTCGCGTTCGAGGTGCTCTTCAGCGACGGGATGGGCGACGAGGCCGAGAACCAGCGCCTGCTGACCATCGCCGAGCGCGCCCTCGCCGACGAGGCGCTGGCCCGCGCGGCGTCCGCGTACGCGAAGGGTCGTGGCGGCACCCCGGAGACGGAGGCCTACCTGGAGTTCGCCGCCGCGCGGGGGGTCGACGTCGACCGTCTGCCGCACGCCCGCACCGTGGCCCACGCCGAGCGCGTGGGGCCGTCGCGGGCACGGTTCTCCCCGACGATCGTCGCCCGGGCCGGGCTCTTCCGCGCCTCGCGGGAGTTCGGCCGGTTCGCCTGGCGGGCGAGGGGGGTCTGATCGTGAGCGTCTCCTCGATGATCAGCCGGGCGACCGGCATCCTCCGTGACGAGGGCGTCGGCGGCCTGTCGGCGCGCGTCGTGCGCAAGGCCCACCGCCGGTGGGGGGACAATGCGGAGGAGCTGAACCTGCTCCCGGAGGACGTCGCCGACTCCGCACGCCTCGCGCCGTACCCCACGGGACGCGTCGTCCCCGAGGGGGAGCCGCTACGGATCGGCTGGATCGTCAGCGCCCCCGGTCCCGCCTCCGGCGGACACACCACGATGTTCCGGTTCGTGGAGGCGCTGGAGCAGGCCGGGCACACCTGCGTGCTCTACGTCTACGACGGGCATGGCGGCCCGGCGGCCGCCTCCGAGCAGCTCATCCGCACCTGGTGGCCGCGCGTGCGGGCCGAGATCCGCGATCTCGCCGACGGCCTGGGCGGGATGGACGCGTATGTCGCCACCGCCTGGAACACCGCGCACGTGCTCGCGAGCCGTGGTGCCGACGTCCCCGGGCGTCGCTTCTACCTGGCTCAGGACTTCGAGCCGTACTTCTACCCGCGCGGCAGCGCGTACGAGCTCGCCGAGGACACGTACCGGTTCGGCTTCGAGTCGATCACCGTCGGTCACATGGTCGCCGACGAGCTGCGGCGCCGGTTCGACGTGGCGTCGACGGTCGCCGAGTTCGGCTGCGACACCGCCCGCTACGGCGTCACCGCCGAGACCGGACGCGGCGACGTCGTCTTCTACGCCAAGCCCGGCATCGCCCGGCGAGGGTACGAGCTGGGAGTGCTGGCACTGGAGCGGTTCCACCGGGACCACCCCGAGGTCACCATCCACACCTTCGGCATCCCGGCCAAGCGTCTGCCGTTCCCGGCCGAGGTCCACGCGCACCTGACGCCCGACGAGCTGAACGCCCTCTACAACCGCTGCGGCGCCGGTCTCGCCCTGTCGTTCACCAACATCTCCCTGATCGCCAGCGAACTGCTCGCGGCCGGGGTCGTCCCGGTCGTCAACGATTGGCCGGGCACCCGCGCCGATCTGGACGACCCGAACGTCGCGTGGGCGCGTCCCACGCCCCAGGGCATCGCCGATGCCCTGGCCGATGCCCTGCGCATCCAACGCGCCGTCGGCCCGCGAGCGCTGCGGGCCTCCGTCGACGGGATGAGCTGGGACCCGGCGAAACAGGCCGTCGTCCGCGCGGTGGAGCGTGCCTGTGCACGCGGAGCCGACGACAGCGTCGCCAACGAACCCGTGAGGATGGAGCGATCGTGACACTGCGCAGCATCTGGGCCGTCGTGGTCCGCTGGAAGTGGGTCCTCCTGCCGGGCCTGATCGTGGCGCTGGGCGTCGGAGGCTTCCTCTTCATGAAGACCCCCCGCACGTACACCGTCGAGTCCAGCTATCTCTTCCTCTCGCCCGTGAAGGACGTGAAGGGTGTGCCCGGCAACCCCCTGCTGAACCTGGGCAACGGCGTCCCGCTGTCGGTGGACGTGGTCGCGGTCTCGCTGATGGACGGCGACACCGTCCGCTCCTTCTCGGAGCACCACCCCGACCTGAAGTACACCGTCACGCGCGACACCTCCCTCGCGGCGCCGCTGATGACGATCTCGGTCGAGGACAGCAATCTCGCCTACGCCCGCTCGACGCTGGCCGCGCTCGGCAAGCTTGTGCCCTCGCGGCTCGACTCGCTGCAGCAGAAGGCCGGGGCGCCGCAGGAGCAGTGGGTGACCACGACCAACCTCACGACGGACATCAAGCCGACCGTCTCGTACAGCACACCCATCCGGAACGGCCTGATCGGCTTCCTCGGCGTGATGCTCATCGTCGGCATCGCGGTCTCCATCGCCGAGCGGATCCGCGCGGGCCACGCCCAGCGGTCCGCGAGCCCGGTACGCAAGCGCAACGACAAGCTCACAGCCCTTCCGGTGCAGGAGGAGCTGCTCTCGACCGCCAAGCGTGCCGCCGGGAAGGCCTCCGCCCGCACTGCGCTCAGCTCGCACAACTCCGGCCTCGGCGGCTGACGGGGCCATCGTGACCGTCCTCGCCGGCACGTCCGACCGCACCGGACAGGTCGTGGACCCGCCGCGGTCCAGGGACCGGCGACGCCTCGATCCCCTGGTCGTCTTCCAGATCTACCTCGTCCTCCTGGTCTTCTCTCCCGCGATCTACGTCATCAAGCCGCTCGGCGCGGCCGGTACGCCGGCGACCGTCTTCGGCTGCCTGGTCCTCGGCCTCTGGATCGTCGGCCGGCTGAGCTCGGGCCGCGAGCGCATCGGCATGACGCCGATCCACTGGATGGCGCTGGCCTACGCGGCGGCGATGGTCCTGTCCTTCGTCGGGGGGATGCTGCGCCCCATCAGTGCGGAGGAGGTGTCGTCCTCGCTGCGCGGCCTGATCTCCCTCGCCGGCGGGATGGGCATCATCCTGTACGCGGCGGACACCATGCGCACGCGCGCGGCCCTGACCTCCCTGCTGCGATTCGCGGTGCTGATGGGTGCGTGCCTGGCGGCGATGGGGATCCTGCAGTTCTTCACCGGCCTCGACGTGGTGTCGATCCTGCACCTGCCAGGACTCCAGGCGAACAGCGACATCGGCGGCCTCTATGTGCGCGCCGGCTTCCGGCGCATCAGCGGCACCGCGACCCACTCCATCGAGTTCGCCACCGTGCTCGGGATGCTGCTCCCGCTGGCCGCGCATTTCGCGCTCAACGCGTCCGGACGCCGCTGGTGGCCATGGCTGCAGTTCCTCCTGATCCTCGCCGCGCTCCCGCTGACGGTCGCCCGGTCGGGTGCCATCGCCCTCCTGCTCGGAGTCGCGTTCGCCCTGCTGGTGGCCTCGAAGTCGCAGCGCATCCGGTTCCTGCTCATCGCCCCGCTGGCGGCGATCGTGTTCCGACTGTTCGTGCCGGGGCTGTACGGCGCCATCGGGAACCTCTTCGCCGACGCCGGAACGGACAACTCGATCAGCGGACGCACCCAGGACTTCCAAGCCGTGGAGGCCTTCTTCGCACAGTCTCCGTGGATCGGGCGCGGGCTCAACACCTTTATCCCGACGATCTACCGCACCCTCGACAACCAGTACCTCGCGACGGCGGTGGAGGCGGGGATCATCGGCGTCCTCGCGCTCGTCGCCTTCTTCGTAGTCCCGTTCGTGGCCTCGCTCGTCGCCGGCGCGGGCGCGCGCGATCGGTTCGTGCAGACCCAGGCGCTGGCGATAGCGGCCGGTCTCGCCTGTGCGGCCGTGCTCGCCGGGACATTCGACTTCTTCAGCTTCCCAATGGCGTTCGGGACCCTGTGCCTGCTGATCGGTGCGGCCGGGGGCGCCTGGCGGGTGCAGCGGGCGGAGTCCGCGCTCGCGCCGGGCGGGCGACCCAAGGCGGCGACGCCGAGGCCGCCGGCGCTGCTCCCGCGCTGGGCGATCGTGCTGGGTGCGACCGGCGCCGGGATGGCCGTGTTCGCCGGGTGCTTCCTCGCATCGCGGGATGCGCAGGGGGTGTACGAGGCGCGGGAGTCCGTCATCCCGCAGGTCGATCCGCCCAAGTCGACCAACGCCTTCGACACGCGGATCGACACCGACGGCCTGTCCGTGGTGCTGAAGTACCGGATGGACGGCCAGCAGGTGCACGACGAGCTCGCCGCCCAGGGTGTCGGCTACTACGCCGTAGCGGTGGGGACCGGGAGTCTCGAGCCCTACACGGATGTGCTCGGCTACGGCGACCTGATGCAGCTGGCGGCGCGGGGTGCGACCGTCGACGAGGCGACGGCGAAGCTGGTCACGGTGCGAACGGCGGTGCAGCAGGAGCTCGACCGGCTGCAGGGGCCGGAGGTCAACCCGGATCTGCACATCCACCTCGAGGACTCGTTCTCGTCGATCGAGGTGTTCGCGGTTCCCGTGAGCCGCACGAGCGCGATCGTCGGGGGCGCCGGACTCGCGGCGGCGGTCACCCTCCTGGTCGCGCTGCTCCTCGCCGTGCCTCGCCAGCGGCCCACGCCGCCGACGGCGCGGCGGAAAGAAGCGGCCTTTCGTTTGACGCGTGTTTGGGAGAACGGATAAGATCCGCTCACAATTAATGATGTTTCGTCATCTGTGCTATACAGGGAGGCGATCCGAGGCCATGCCCCCAAATGGGGGTGGTCGCGGATCGTGTCAGTACACACCTCTCACAGGTCGACCCCCGCCGACACTGGAAGGAACATCCCCCTCGTGAAGCAGTTGTTCAAATGGATCATGGGCACTCGCGTGCGCAAGGTCACGGCCATCGCCTCCGCGATCGCCGTCGCACTCACCCTGACGACCGTCTCGGTCGCCTCCGCACACGGTTTCAGTCAGCACCGTCCGAACGCCTCCTCGGCGTCGAAGCAGTGGACCGACTGGAAGAAGCACCACCGCTACAGCGCCACCAAGCCGGGCTCCGGCACGGGTGGCAGCGCGACGCCGAAGCCGACCCCCACGGCGACGACCACGCCGACGCCGACGCCCACCAAGACCTCCACCCCGTCGCCGACGAAGTCGCCGACGCCGACGCCGTCGTCCACCCCGACGACGCCGCCGACGACCGCTCCGACGCCGACCACCGGCGCCTGGCCCGACGCGTCCAACACCGGCGTCCCCGCCGGCGTCACGCTCACGCCCACCGGCGGCATGACGATCACCAAGGCGGGCACCGTGGTGTCCGGGATGGACATCAACGGTGACGTCGTCGTGCGTGCCGCCAACGTGACCATCGAGAACTCGAAGGTCCACGGCCGCATCGACACCAGCGACAGCGGCGCCGCGCCCAACACGATGATCAAGCGCGTCGAGATCATCGGCCCGTACAACGGCGCCAAGGACTCGGGTTCTCCCGCCGTGGGATACACCGGCTTCACCTGCGACGGCTGCGTCGTGCACGGCTGGGGCAAGGGCTTCGGGCTGGTCAAGGACGTCACGATCAAGAACTCGTGGGTCTACGACATCGTCGTGTACGGCGACCCGGCCAACGGCGGAAGCCACAACGAGGCCATCCTGAGCCTCGGCGGCACCAACCTGACGGTGACCAACAACCGTCTCGACGCCGGTGACGCGCCGAACGTCTCCGCCTCCCTGGCGCTCTACAGCCAGATGGCCGCGTTCGACAATGTGCTCGTGCAGGGCAACCTGTTCGACGGCGGCGGCTACTGCGTCTACGCCGGGCTCGGCGGCAGTTACGGCGCCAGCAACACGCGGTTCGTCGACAACACGTTCGGCGACAAGTACGACAAGAAGTGCGGCGGCTACGGTCCCGCGATCGCGTACTCCACCGGCAACGGCAACCAGTGGACGGGCAATGTGCTCGAGTCCAGCGGAGCCGTCGTCGGCACCCCGGGTCGTGGCTGACCCGCTCCCCGAGTGATGCGTGCGGCCGGATCCTTCGGGATCCGGCCGCTTCGTCGTCGCAGGGCCGCTCCTCGTGGCTCTGTGCCCCGCATGGGGAGTTGAGCATCCCTCGTTTTCGTCGGTAGCATGCCGGTGTGCGAGCACCAGACCTCGACTGCGCCATCATCGCCGTTGCCTACCGCAGCGCCGACGACCTCCCGCGCCTGGTGGCCTCCCTGCCGGACGCCGCCGACGGCCTGCGCTGGCACCTCGTGGTCGTCGACAACGACGGCCGCGACGGTCTCGCCGCTGCGCTCGACGGCAAGCCCGATGTCACGGTGGTCGTATCGCCGGGGAACATCGGCTACTCCGGCGGATTGAACGTCGGCCTGGCGGCCGCACCGGACGCCCCGGTCACGGTCTTCCTGAACCCCGATCTCACGCTCGAGCCGGGTGCGCTCCGCGCCCTGGTCGAAGCCGCCGACGGCGCCGCCTCCGCACCGCGGATCCGTGACGACGCCGGGGAGACCCAGCCCTCCCTTCGTCGGGAGCCGACCGTGCTCCGCTCCCTCGGCGAAGCCCTCTTCGGCGACCACTGGGCGTCGCGTCCGGGCGCGCTGGCCGAGCTGGTCCGGGAACCCGACCGCTACGAGCGCGGAGGGACGGCCGACTGGGCCACCGGCGCCGCGCTGGCGGTCCCCACTCCGGCGGCGCGCACGCTGGGGCCGTGGGATGCCGACCGGTTCTTCCTCTACTCCGAGGAGACCGACTACTGCCGCAGGCTGCGCGCCGCCGGCCTGCCGCTGGTCTATGTCCCCTCGGCGGTGGTCGTCCATGCGCAGGGCGGATCGGGACGCTCCGCACAGCTCGACGCGCTGCAGACCGTCAACAAGCTCCGCTACTACCGCAAATGGCACGGACCCGTGGCGAGTGCCGCCTTCGCCGGGACCCTGGTCGTGCACAACGTGCTGCGCATCAACGAACCCAGCGCCCGCGCATCGCTGGCCGCGCTCTTCTCGCGCGGGAGGCGGGACGCCCTGCCCGGCGGGGTCCGGGTCGCGGGCGTCGCGGTCTGAATCCGCCCGCTACGGCGTCGGCGCGTCGAGGAGCAGCGTACGCAACTCCACGATCACGCCGTCGCGCACGGCGATCAGGTCGATCCCGCGCGCGACCGGCTCCCCGGCCGGTCCGAACGCCCAGGCGAGCGCACCGGTGTCGGCGCCGGCATAGGCCGGGCCGTCCTCGACGAAGACGAACGCGTCCGGGGTGCGTTCCAGCAGTTCCGCCGCCTTGGCGCCGAGCGCGTCGCGGCCCACCGCTGTCCCCTCGGGATCGATGAACCGTACGTCGTCCGCGTACACCTCGTCGATCGCAGCGCGACGACGGGCGGCATCGCGCTCGCCGAAGACGCGGTGCAGGTTGGCGTGGAGGAGTTCGTGCACGTCGGTCATCATCTCTCCGTCTCCGTCTCCGGCGCCCGGGGGGAGGCCGTCTCTCCACCGACCTTCTCCTGTGCGGCCGCACGAGGCGGCACGACACGCCCTTCCCGACGCTGAGACGTCGCAGAACGGTGCGGGCCGCCGCCGCTCAGGCTGACGGCGTCGCGGTAGCAGGCGACGAGGGCCGCGGCCGCGGCGTCCCAGCCGAGCGCGTCGCGTCCGGCGGTCAGGTGGGCCGAGAGCCGGGCGAGGCGGACCGGGTCGGCGGCGACAGCGTGCAGCTGGTCGGCGAGCACCCCGGCGTCGCCGACGGGATGCTCCAGGTAGTCTTCGCCGGCCACGCCGAGCGCGCCGCCGGCCGTGCTGACCAGGGGGACGCAGCCGCTCGCCTGAGCCTCCAGGATCACGAGCGCACTGCCCTCGGTCCAGCTCGGCAGCAACAGCACGTCCGCCGTCCCCAGCAGGGCGGGCACGTCATCGACGAAGCCGAGCCTCCGCACCCCCGGTTGGGCGAGCAGCGGCAGCAGCGACGCCTCGTAGTCGGGCTGGAGGCGGCCCGCGATCAGCAGCTCCCCGCCGGGGATCGCGGCGCGCAGCCAGGCCTCGAGGGCGATGTGCAGCCCCTTCGTCGGGTCGCCCCGACCGATGAACACCGCGCGGAACGGGTGCGGCGGCCGTGCGCCGCGCGCCGGGAACCGCTGCAGGTCGCAGCCGTAGCGGTGCTGCAGGAGCCGCTCGGCCGGGAACCCCTGCCGCTCGAACTCGCGTCGCGCGTAGTCGGACGGCACCAGCACGGCGGTCGCCGCGCGGTACTCGCGGTCCTCCTGCGCCAGCACCGCCGGAGAGGCGGCGTGGGAGTGATCGGGCGGGAGCGGGATTCCGGCGTCGATCGTGGCCGCGGCGGACGCCTCCACGGTGCTCGCGGTGTGCGCATTGGGCGACTCACGCAGGGCGGGGATGCCGAGCTCCGCAGCGGTGAGCAGCGTGCGCAGGCAGCCGCGCGGCCACGCGTGGACGACATCCACCTCGGCGGGGTGACGACGCAGCCACGCGGCGACCCGGCGGTCGTGCAGATCGTAGGCGCGCTGCACGCCGAACGCGCGATGGGGGATGCGGCGACCGGCGAGCACCAGCGTCTGGTGCACCTCCACCCCGGGCGGCAGGTCGACGCCGAGCGCCGAGGTGCAGAACAGCGTCACCGGCACCCCGGCCCGCGCCAGCCCGCGCACCTGCTGCAGCGCGGTCTCGGCGATGCCGGCACGGCCGAGCGTGTGCGGGAAGCTGTACAGCACCCGCGGCGGGTTCGCGGTCAGGGGCACGACGACTCCGATCTCAGTCCAGCCCGTCGGCGGCGCGGACGATGTGCGCGGCGATCTCGAGCGAGCTGGTGGCGGCGGGCGACGGGGCGTTCAGCACGTGCAGCTGACGGGAGGCCGGCTGGATGACGAAGTCGTCGGCGAGCGTGCCGTCGCGACGCATCGCCTGCGCGCGGACGCCGGAGCCGGCCCGCACGATGTCGTTCCGCTCGATCGCGGGGACGAGGCGGGCGAGGCTGCGGGCGAAGAGCGAACGGGAGAAGGAGCGTGCGACCTCGGCGGCGCCCGTGCCGATGTTGCGCCGGGCGAGGCGGAGGAAGCCGGGGTAGGTGGCCGCCTCCCACGCGTCGCCGACCCGGACGTCCGTCCAGCGGTAGCCCTCGCGGGCCAGCGCGAGCACCGCGTTCGGGCCGGCGTGCACGGCACCGTCGACCCCGCGGGTGAGGTGCACCCCGAGGAAGGGGAGGTCGGGGTCGGGCACCGGGTAGATCAGGCCGCGCACCAGCCCGCGCCGCTCGGCCTTCAGCTCGTAGTACTCGCCGCGGAAGGGGACGATCCGCACCTCCGGCTCGACGCCCGCCAGGCGCGCGACGCGGTCCGCCTGCAGGCCGGCGCAGTTGATCAGCACGTCCGAGCGGGTGGTGCCGTGGTCGTGCTCGACCTCGACGCCGCCGGAGCCCACGGAGATCCGTCGTACCCGGGCGCCGGTGAGCAGCTCGGCACCGGAACGGCCGGCCAGCTCGGCGAGCCGGCGGCTCACCGCCGCGTAGTCGACGATCCCGGTCGTCTCGACCCGCAGGGCGCGCACGGCGGCCACCTCCGGCTCGAACCCGCGGGCCTCTTCGGGCCCGATCAGCCGGGACGGAACGCCGTTGGCGGTCGCACGCGCGGCCAGCCGGTCGAGTCCCGGCAGCTCCTTCTCTGACACCGCGACGATCAGCTTGCCGCCGATCTCGTGCGGGATGCCGTGCTCGGCGGCGAACGCCGCCATCGACCGGTTGCCCGCCCGGCACAGTTCCGCCTTCAGGGATCCGGGTGCGTAGTACGGGCCGGCATGGATCACACCGGAGTTGTGCCCCGTCTGATGGGCCGCCCAGCGGTCCTCCTTCTCGAGCAGCGTGACGGTTCGTCCCTCGCGAGCCAGGCGTTCCGCGACGGCGAGGCCGAGGATGCCGCCGCCGACGATCGTCGCAGACCTCATCGTCGCCGCCTAGTGGGCCGGGGCGGCGGCGCGGCCGAAGGCGGCCTCGTGCCACACCTCGAGGCTCATCAGCGTGAAGATGCGGTTCTCCTCGTTGAAGGATCCGCTCTCGTGCCGCGTGAGCAGGTTGCGCACGGCGGTGCGGTCGAAGGTGTCTCCCACGAAGGATCCCGGACCGGTCAGCCGATCCCACATCGCCTCCCGCAGGCCGCCGCGGAACCAGGAGTCCAGCGGCACCCGGAAGCCGACCTTGCGGCGGTCGATGACCTCAGACGGTACGTACCGGCGCGCGACCTCCTTGAGCAGCCATTTGGTCGAGCCGTGGCGCACCTTGAATGCCGACGGCATCCGGAAGGCGAGTTCGACGAGGCGGTGGTCCAGCAGCGGCGGGCGCAGTTCGAGGGAGGCGGCCATCGACATCCGGTCGCCGCGCTCGAGGAGGTTGTCGGGCAGCCAGCTCCACAGATCGGTCAACAGCATGCCGCGGATCACATCGTCGGCGTGGGTGTCCGGCACGTCGACCGCGCGGGTGGGCAGTCCCGTCAGCAGCTGGGCGCGCTCGCTCGCGGTGAACGGTGCGAACCAGGTGCGGTAGCGGTCTTCCGCGTTGCGCATCGCCGCCACGCGCAACGCGATGCGGGCGCGGCCGAGCCGGGCGGGCAGGCGCGGGTCCAATGAGTCGGCGAGGCCGGCGCGCAGACCGGCGGGCAGGTGGGAGGCGAGCTGGACGGCGCGGGCGGCCCGGTACTTGGGGTAGCCGGCGAAGAGCTCGTCGCCTCCCTCGCCCGACAGCACGACCCGGACCGTGGTGCGGGCCGCCTCGGCGAGACGGAAGACCGCGATGTCGGCCGGTTCGGAGAGGGGCGCGTCGCGGAAATAGGTGAGTCGCGGCCAGAGGTCCTCGAAGTCGCTCGCGTCGACGTGCACCTCGTGGTGCTCCGTCTCGAACGCGTCGGCGACGATGCGGGCCCAGCCGAGCTCGTCGGTGCGCTTGTCACCGAAACCCGCCGCGAAGGTGTGCACCGTGCGGCCGGGGCGCAGGGCGGCGACCTTGGCGACGATCAGGCTGCTGTCGACGCCGCCGGAGAGGTAGGCGCCGACCGGCACATCGGCGACGAGGGCGGAGTCGACGGCCTGGGTGACGGCGACATCCACCGCGTCGACCGCGCTCTGCTCCGTCCAGCGCGGGGTGTTGTCCTCCGCTGGCGGCTGCCAGTAGCGGATGACCTCCAGCCGCCCGTCGGGGTGCACCTCGGCGCGGTGGCCGGGGCGTAGCTTGTGGATGCCCTGGTACAGGGTGTCCGGCGCCGGGACGCTGCGGCCGTAGAGGTACGCGTCGAGGCTGGCGAGGTCGACCGACGGGGTGCGGGGGAGGGCGGGCAGGATCGCCTTGACCTCGGAGGCGAAGACGACGGCCCCGTCGCCGTGCGTGTAGTAGAGGGGGAGGACGCCGAGGCGGTCGCGCACCAGGTGGGTGATCCCGGTCACCGCGTCGTGCAGCGCGAACGCGAACTGGCCGACCAGACGGTCGAGGAAGCCGATGCCCCGCTCGGCGATCCCGGCGAGGATGACCTCGGTGTCGCCGTCGGTGGTGAAGGGGTACTGCAGGTCTTCGCGCAGCCGCCGGTAGTTGAAGATCTCGCCGTTGAACACGAGGGTGTACCGGCCGCCGGCCGAGGTCATCGGCTGGCGCGATCCGGAGAGGTCGATGATCGAGAGACGAGTGTGCGCGAAGCCGGTCGCGCCGGCGGCCCAGACACCCCGATCGTCCGGCCCGCGATGGCCCAGACGGTCCGCCATCGCGTGCAGGAGAGCAGGGTCGACGGCGGTCCCGTCGAGCCGATGGATTCCAGCGATTCCGCACATGTTCGGAGCTTATCGAGCTATGCTCATTTTTGTCGATGGGTCTGCCCGCCCCCAATGCAGGGTGCATGGAGGGGGTTGCCCGAAGCCCGAACGGAGGTCTCCCGTCGTGAAGAAGAAGCTGCCCGGCACGCGCAGACGCGTGCTCATCATCGTCCAGAACCTGCCCGTCCCGCTCGACCGGAGGGTGTGGCTGGAGTGCAAGGCCCTGACCGCTCAGGGGTACCAGGTGTCCGTCATCTGCCCCAAGGGTCCGGGGGATCCGTCCTACCAGGAGCTCGACGGTGTCGCCATCCACAAGTACCGCCCCGCCCGCGAAGCGCAGGGCATCGCCGGCTTCGTGTGGGAGTTCGCGTACTCCTGGGCGCGCACGGCCGGGCTCTCGTTCCGGGTGCGGCACCGGCGCGGGTTCGACGTCATCCAGGCGTGCAACCCGCCGGACACGTACTGGCTCCTCGCGCTCCTCTGGCGCTGGCGCGGGGCGCGGTTCGTCTTCGACCAGCACGACCTCAACCCCGAGCTCTTCCTCTCCCGGTTCGGCGAGCCCCGATCGCTTCCGGCGCGCATCCAGTACAACGGCCTGCGCTGGCTGGAGCGACGTACGTATCGCGCCGCGGATCACGTCATCTCGACGAACGGAAGCTATCGCTCGGTCGCGATGACCAGGGGCGAGCTGCCCGCCTCCGACATCACGATCGTGCGCAGCGGGCCGGACACCCGCGTCATGCGCCCCGTGCTCCCTCCGGCGGGCCTCAAGCAGCCGGGCACCTTCCTCCTGGCGTATCTCGGCATCATGGGGCCGCAGGACGGCGTCGACCGGGCGCTGGAGGTGATGGAGGAGCTCGTGCACCGCGGCGGGCGCACCGACGTGCACGCCGTGCTGATGGGCTTCGGCGACTGCTACAAGGATCTCCGCGCCCAGTGCACGGCGCTCGGCCTCGACGACCACGTGACCTTCACCGGGCGCGTCGGCCCGCGGGAGATCGCCGAGTACCTCAGTGCGGCGGATCTGGGTCTCGGCCCCGACCAGAAGACCCCGTTGAACGACGTCTCGACGATGAACAAGACCATGGAGTACATGGCGTTCGCGCTGCCGTCGGTGTCGTTCGACCTGGTCGAGACCCGGGTCTCCGGCGGAGACACCGCGGTGTACGTGCCCTCCGGCGACATCGGTGCGTTCGCCGACGAGGTGGAGGCTCTGCTCGACGATCCGGACCGTCGCGCCGCGCTCGGCCGCGCCGCCCGGGAGCGCGTCTCCGTCGAACTGGACTGGCGCGCCCAGGCCCAGGCCTATGTCAGCGTCTTCGACCGCGTGCTCGACCGGCCGCTCGATGCCGAGCGGCTCGCCGCGTGGCCGTTCGCGGTCGATTCGGCCCGGCCGGATCCGGCGCTCCAGCCCGTCGATCTTGACGACGAGGCGGCCTACGCGGCGTTCCTGGCCGATCGAGGGGTGCCGGCGCGCGCGACCACCCCCGTAGAGGGGTAACCACCACCGCAAAAGACGATGTATTCTCACTTTTGTGAAGAGGTGAGAAATCGTCACTTGTGACATCCCGAACTCACCATCACACGCCCGAAACGCCACTCGACGAACGATGGAAGGGGGATGCGCCATGACCGGAACCGGTACCCGACCGACCGAGCACGGCACGCCCTCGTCCCGTCGGGCAGCGCCCCAGATCGGGGCCGGCGACGGCAAGGCCGTTCGAGACCACGGCCTTCCCCCAGTCGTCGCCGGCTCTGTCCTCCTCCGAGGACGCCACAGCGAGACGGTCTCCTCGTACGCCGGCGGGGGGTGCGGACGATGACCGTCATCCGCCCCCGCCCGCTCGGCGGCCCCACCCGCCGACTCCGCCGCCCGGTCGAGATCGGCGCCGGCGAGCAGCGCGCGTCCGCCGGGCAGCCCGCCGGGGGCGGCCGGCACTGGGCGTCGCACTACCGGGTGCGGCTCGCGATCACCGACACGGTGATCGTGCTGGCGTCCGTCGCCGCCGCGTTCCTCATCCGCTTCGGCGTCCAGAACGTCGTGCCCGACCTGCTCGCCTTCCCGTTCGGGTACGGGTCGATCTCCCTCATCATCGCGGCCGGCTGGCTGCTCGCGCTCGGGGTCGGCCACACCCGCGACTCCCGCGTGGTCGGGATGGGGCTCTCCGAGTACAAGCTCGTCGCCGAGTCGAGTGCCCTCGCCTTCGGGCTGCTGGCGATCCTGTTCCTGGTCGCCCAGGTCGACATCGCCCGCGGCTACTTCCTCGTCGCGCTGCCCATCGGTGCCATCGGCCTGATCTTCAGCCGCTGGATCTGGCGCCGCTGGCTGCTGCGCCAGCGCCGCTTCGACAACTACCTCTCCCGCGCCCTCGTAGTCGGCAGCGCCGACGACATCGAGTACGTGACGGGCCAGATCCGGCGCAAGTCCGGCGCCGCCTACAACGTCGTGGGTGCGGTGCCGGACGAGCCGGGTCTCACCACGGTGGGCGCGGATGCCGACCTGCTCCCGGTCGTCGCCGACCTCGCCGGCATCACCGCCGCCGCCGACCGCCTCGGCGTCGACACGGTGATCGTCGCCGGCCAGCCCCGCGGGGGCAGCCGGTTCATCCGCAACCTGGGCTGGTCCCTCGAGGGCACCGCCACCGATCTCGTGCTCGCCTCGCGGCTGACCGATGTGGCCGGGCCGCGCATCCACTTCCGCCCCGTCGAGGGCTTGCCGCTCATCCACGTCGAGATCCCGCAGTTCGAAGGCGGCAAGCACGTGCTCAAGCGCCTGCTCGACGTCGTCGTCTCGGCCGCCGCCCTGGTGGTGCTCGCGATCCCGATGCTGGTGCTCGGCATCATCATCCGTCTCGACAGCGCGGGCCCGGCGCTCTTCCGGCAGGAGCGGGTCGGCCGCAACGGCTCCACCTTTACGATGCTCAAGTTCCGCTCGATGGCGGTGGACGCGGAGGCCCGCCTCGCTGCCCTCGCCGAGAAGAACGAAGGCTCCGGCCTGCTCTTCAAGATGAAGGACGACCCGCGGGTCACCCGGGTCGGACGCATCATCCGCAAGTTCTCGCTCGACGAGTTCCCGCAGCTGTGGAACGTTCTCGTCGGCGACATGAGTCTCGTCGGTCCCCGCCCGCCGCTGCGGCGCGAGGTCGACGGGTACGAGAGCCACGTCCACCGCCGCTTGTACATCAAGCCGGGTCTCACGGGGATGTGGCAGGTCAACGGCCGCTCCGATCTCTCCTGGGAGGAGAGCGTCCGCCTCGACCTGTACTACGTGGAGAACTGGTCGCTCGCCGGCGACCTGGTGATCCTGTGGCGCACCGCCAAAGTGCTGCTGCAACCCACCGGCGCCTACTAGGCGCCGCGCACCACCCGACTACGTTTTTTCTAGCGACGACCTGGGGGCGACGCTGATGAGCATCTCCATCTCCGAAGAACAGCAGACCGCACCCGTGGTCGCGGGCAGCGCCGACGTCGACCCGCGGGCCGCCATCGGCCCGCGCACCCGGGTGTGGCATCTCGCCCAGGTGCGGGAGGACGCCACCGTCGGCGCCGACTGCATCCTCGGCCGCGGCTCATACGTCGGCCCCGGCGTCACGATCGGCGACAACTGCAAGCTGCAGAACCACGCCCTCGTCTATGAGCCGGCCGTCCTGGAGGACGGGGTGTTCGTCGGTCCCGCCGTGGTGTTCACGAACGATGTCTTCCCCCGGGCGGTCAACCCGGACGGCACTCTCAAGTCCGCGGACGACTGGCACGCCGTCGGCGTGACCGCGCGTGCCGGCGCGTCGATCGGGGCCCGTGCGGTCTGCATCGCCCCGGTGACCATCGGCCGGTGGGCGCTCGTCGCGGCCGGCTCGGTCGTCCGTTCCGACGTGCCCGACTACGCCCTGGTGGCCGGGGTCCCGGCCCGTCGCATCGGCTGGGTCGGCGAAGCCGGTTTCCCCCTGCGCGACGAGGGTGACGGGCGCTGGGTGTGCCCGGAGACCGGTCGGGCCTACCGGGAGTCTGACGGTGTGCTCGCACCGGACGAGGCGGCGTCGTGATGCCCACCCGTCGCACCTGGATCGTCGCGGGTCTGGCCGCTGCCGTCGTCGTTGCGGGAGGGGCTCTCACACTCTCGCTCCTCCCGGGAGCGGGCGGGCGCCCGGTCGCGGAGGCTCCGGTCGCCGGCTCGACCACGTCCAGCGCACCAGCGCCGAGCGCCGGCGCTTCCGCGGGTGGCACGGGCACGGCGCCGGCGCCGGCCCCGGCCCCGCAATCGTCGCCTCCCGCCGCCGGCAAGCGGTTCACGACCGAGGTGATCCCGGCGGACCCGAAGGCGACCCCGGCACTGCCACCGAGCACGCCCATCCCGTACCCGGTCACCGCGCCGCTGCCCAAGACGGCCAGTGCGACCGGTGGCATCGTCGAGGGGTTCCCCTCCACCGTGCTTCCCCCGCTGCCGGGGTCGAAGGTGAGGACCACTTCGATCTCGTCCGACAGCCCCAAGCTCCAGGTGTCCCTCACCGCGACCACCAGCGGGTCGGTGACCGACGTCGTCGACTTCTACCGACAGGCGCTCGCCAAGTTCGGGATGTACGACACCGCGGCTCCTGCGCTCGACGGCGCGACCGCGGTCACCTACACCCGCGACGGGAATGCGGTGACACTGACGGCGACCCCCAGCGATGCGGGCACGTCGTTCGTCCTCTTCGGCACGTTCACGGCGAAGGGCTGATCATGCCGTGCGGCGCGCTCCGTCCCGTTCCCGATGCCGTTCCCGGCGACCTGGCCGGCCGCCCGGGTGGTTTCGCGTCCCGTCGTCCGCTGTCGTGTCCAACCCCCGACGGGGGCGCGACGGCGGGACGCGATTGCCGGAGACTGTCGGCATGACATCGCGCGTACGCAGGTGGCTGCTCCCGACGGCCACTGTGGTGCTGCTGGGCGGCGCGATGGCGTTCGCCGCCGTCGCGTGGTCCGGCTATCAAGCGCGTCAGGCCGCCCCTGCCGCGGCTGCCGCGACGCCGCGCCCGACCCTGCCGGCCGGTCCGCTCCTGGTGTTCCGCAACACCGCGGTCGGCGATGGTTACGGCCTCGTCGCATCGGTGCCGCTCGCCGACCCGGGCGCGAAGCGCACCGTCACGGATCTGCCGTGCGACCGCGTGTACGCCACGCACGAGAACCTGATGTGCCTGCACACGGATCGCGGGGTGCTCACCACGTTCGGCGCGACCCTGTACGACGCCGCCGGCGACCAGCTCAGCTCCTGGGCGTTGCCGGGCGTCCCGAGCCGCACCCGGATCTCCGCCGATTCGACCCTCGTGGCGGAGACGGCCTTCGTGACCGGGTCGTCGTACGGGGTGAAGGCGTTCTCGACCCGGACGGACATCGCCCAGGTGAACGGGATCGACTACGGGAGTCTGGAGGACTTCACCCTTCTCGTCGACGGTCAGAAGGTGACGGCCGACGACCGTAACTTCTGGGGCGTGACCTTCTCGAGCGACGACAACACCTTCTTCGCCACCGCTGCCTCCGGTGGCCACCACTGGCTGGTGCGGGGCAACCTGCGCGGACGCAGCCTGGTCGCGATCAAGGACGGCGCGGAGTGCCCGTCCCTCTCGCCCGACGGCACCCGGATCGCCTACAAGAAGAACCTCTCCACGACGAGCACCCCGCGGTGGACCCTGGCCGTGCTGGACTTCGCGACCGGGGTGGAGACCCAGCTGCCCATCGATGCGAACGTCGACGACCAGGCCGAGTGGCTCGACGACGGCACTCTGCTGTACGGCCTCGCCAACCCGGACAAGCCCGGCGACAGCGATGTCTACTCGATCCCCATCGACGGCCAGCACGGCCCGAGCCTGTTCCTCGCCCACGCGTGGTCGCCGTCCGTGGTCCGCTGAGCAGACGCCCGCGTCTCACCTCTCCCGACTCCCCGTCCCGGGCCCCGGCCCCACCTCCGGCAATTCCGGAGATCCTCCCGTCCCGCTCTGAAATCTCCGGAGCGACGGCGAACTGAGCGGCGTGTCGCGGCGGATCTCCGGAGTTCCGGAGGCGTCAGATCGGCTCGATGAGCTGCGGTCCGTCGTCCTTCGACGAGAACGACGCGATCTGATCGAAGCGCAGGCTCTGCGCCTCGGCCACACCCGTGGCGACGGCCTCGTCCACCAGTGCCTGGTCGCCGACGAGCGACGGGTCGATCCACCCCAGCCACTTCTCCTCCGGGAGGATGACCGGGTTGCGGTCGTGGATGTCGGCGAGCGTCTGCACGGCGTCGGAGGTGAGGATGGTGGCGGTCAGCACCCAGCGGTCCGGGTCGTCGTCGGCCTTGGAGTGGTCCCGCCACCATGAGTAGAGGCCGGCGAAGCCCATCAGCCGGTCGTCCGGGTAGCGGATGAAGTACGGGGTCTTGTGCCCCTTCTCGCCCTGCCACTCGTAGTAGCCGCGCGCCAGCACGATGGCGCGGTGCGACTGCACGGGCTTGCGCCAGGTCGACTTGTCGGCGATACCCTCGGCGCGGGCGTTGAACGTCGGGAACTTCAGCGTGAGCTCCTTCGACCAGCCGGGCACGAGCGACCAGTGGGCGCGCTCGAACCGCAGCTCGCGGTCCTTCGCCGAGTCGATGAGCACCGGGATGTCCTCGGTGGGGGCGATGTTGTACGCCTCCTCCCAGTCGGCGCGCCACTCCTCCGGCCGCCTCCCGGTACGCTCCACGAACTCGGTGATCTCGGCGTTGACCCTGTCGTCCATCGCGAACCTGCCGCACATGCGGATCAGCGTACCCGTGACCGCCGACTACGGCTGCTCGGTCACCGCCTGGTGCCGTCCGCGCGCCGCCTCGTCGGCGTTGGTCGCCGTGGTGATGCGCAGGAACACGATGATCCAACTGAAGATGAGCACCGCTGCCACGAGCTCCACGGCAGTCAGGTTGTAGTCGCCGATCGCGAAGAGCACCGCGACGCCGGCGATGACGACGAGGAACACCCAGCCGAGCACGATGAACGCGCGCGGGACCGCGGGCAACAGCCAGCGCAGGCCGATGACGAGGGCGCAGAACACGAGGGCCATACCGGTCGCGACCGTGTTGTGGATGAGCAGGAAGCGGTTGACCGGGAAGATCCCGACGCAGGTGAGCAGGATGCCGATGACGATGAGAGCGGTGCGCACCCGGAGCTCGCCGCGGGTCGGAGCGCGGCCGTCGCCGCCGGGCGCAGCGGTGGCGTAGCGTGCGATCGCCGTGACCAGCACGCCCGCCACGATCACGGTGAGGTTGAAGGTCATGCCGGAGAGGTCGTCCGTCATCCCGAGCGCGCTGAGGTTCTGCTCCCACCAGTGCGGGTCGGACGACGTGATCATGCTGGTGAGGGCGCCGAGCACGAGGAAGACGGCGAGCACCGTCGACAGCAGCAGCGGGTTCATCTTCACGGCCGAGAGGAAGACGTAGTAGGCGCTGACCGCGGCGGCGGTGGAGACGAGGAGGGCGCCCGGGAAGGCGAACACGAACGCGTCCTGGAAGCTGTGGGCCAGGACGTAGCCGAGCACGGCCCAGAGCAGGAGGACGACGATCGCGTGGGCGACCGCGATGGCGACGGTGTCGAAGACCTCGATGGCGACGTTCATCCGCGAGCGACGGCCGGAAGCGGGGGCACCGAACCAGGAGATGCGCCACACGGCCGCGCGTCCGCCGCCGTAGGCGAGCAGGGAGACGACACCACCGGCGACCGCGGCGAACTCACCGAGCGATCCCGCGCCCGAGATGGTGAGCTGGCGTCCGGCGAACACGACCAGTGCGACGATCCCCACCAGGACGAAGGCGACCGAGCCCACTCCGAGGGCGACCGACTCCACGGACGAGGAGCGCAGCGACTCCAACCGCCGGGCGGTGGACCGTTCGTCGGCCAGGTGCTCGGCCGGATGGTGCTCGGCCGGATGCTTGGCCGGATGGTGCTGGCCGGAGGGGGGTGTGCTCTCTGGTGCCCGCATGCCACCGAGCATAGGGGGCCGTATGCTCTCGGGGCTGTACTCCGGGAGGGCTCGTCAGCGGGTCGGAGGTCAGCGGGTCAGTTCGATGATCGCCGTGCGGTGCGTGGTGACCATGCGTCCGGTCGGCTCGTAGCCCAGCTCGGTCAGCGCCGCACGGCCGTAGTCCTTCAGGTTGCCGTCCACATCGTTCTCGATCAGCCAGACCCGGTGCACGCCGTCGAAACGACCGAGCTCGGCCGCATCCTGCACGCCGTACGCGCGGTCGGCCCAGCCGATGTTGTCGTAGTACGGCGTCTGCAGGGTCACATCGCGCACATTCACGAAGCCCGCCGGGTACGTGCGCATCGCCAGCCGCGGACGCTGGGAGGGCCGGGTCGACTCGTCGAACACGACCGCATCCCCGGGCCGGGCGAGCGAACCGACCGCGGCGCTCACCTCGGACCAGTCGCTGTTGTTCTTGGCGTAGGGCCCGCGCTGGAGCAGGTACACCGGCGCGCACACGGCCACGAAGCCGAGCACACCGAGGGCGCTGACGGCGACCATCCGCCGCGCGTCTCCGCGAGCCAACCATCGGCCGAGCACCAGGATCCCCTCCGCGATCAGCAGCGCGGCGGCGGGCGCCGCGAAGGTCGAGTAGCGCGCGGTGTAGAGAGGGAAGACGAGGTTGGCCAGCAGCAGGACCCCGGTCGGCACGATCAGCCAGCAGACGGCGACCGAGGTCGCGGTGATCGGGACGCCTGTGCGCGGCCGCAGTCCGGCGCGCCGCCACGAGACGATGCTGCCGGCCACCGCGACCAGGATGAGGGCCCACGCGACCGCGGCGACCCATGGGGTGCTGAACCAGGGGGCGTAGAGCAGCGTGCTGGGGTCGAGGGTCTGTGCGCCGAGGTATCCGATCTGGCGTCGCTCGAAGAAGGCCAGCAGCACGATCGGTGAGATGGCGACCACGGTGCCGCCCATGGCCAGGCCCCAGGCGGTGAGGGTCCTGCGCGAGGCGCGGCTGAGCAGCAGCAGGGCCAGATGACCGGCGGCCAGTGCGATCATGTAGAGGAAGAGGTAGGACGCGACGGCCATCCCGGCGCCGTACAGCACCCAGCAGGTGCGGCGGACGTTCGCCGGCACGGTTCGCCCGCGGCCGTCGACCAGCCAGACGAGCAGCAGGGTGAGCCATCCCGCAGCGGCCGCGCTGAACGCGAAGGAGCGGGCCTCCTCGCCCGCGTACGTCATCCGGGGGAGCACGCTGCCGACGATGCCCGCGGCGATCGCTGCGGTCGGGCCGCCGCGCCGTCCGGCGAGGAGGGTGATCGCCGCGACGGCGAAACCGATCGCGATGGCGCTGGGGAAGCGGATGGCGAACGCGCTGTCGCCGACCAACCGTATCCAGCCGTGCAATCCGAGGTAGTAGAACCCGTGCACCGCGTCCACGTGGAAGAGCATCGTCAGGAGGCTTCCGACCGGCCGCTCGGCCGACATCACGCTGGCGGCTTCGTCGCCCCACAGCGAGGGGATCCAGCTGCCGGCGGCGCTCACCGCGGTGCCGACCAGGCCGAATGCGATCGCGATCGTCCACGGGCGGATCGCCGCCAGCGGCTCGGCGCCGGTACGCCGTTCGGTCTCGATGATCGCGGTCATGCCCACATCCCCCGGACTCTAGCTCGCGGAAGAGAACTGCGAGCAGTCAATCAGGAAACATCGAGTATCGGCAGGGAACAGGATGCGCGTACTCACACGTGACATTCTGCACACAGCCGCCTGAACGGTTCCGGTGTGGCCGGGCCGCGCGGGTGCGACCGACGGGTTGGTCCGCGGTCAGAGCTCGCCGCGTCGCGCTCCCGCCCACAGGTCCACTCCGGCGTCGACCGCGTGCTCGTCGATCGCGGCCAGTTCGGCGGCCGTGAAGTCGAGGCGGTCGAGGGCGGCGACGTTCTGCTCGAGCTGGTGCACGCTGCTGGCGCCGGTCACGAGGGAGGTCACCCGCCCGTCGCGGAGCGCCCACGCGAGGGCGAGTTGTGCCAGTGTCTGTCCGCGCGACGACGCGATCTCATCGAGGGCGCGGAGCCGGCCGATCGTCTCGTCCGTGAGCCAGCTCCGGTCCAACGAGCCTTCGGCGGCGGCCCGGGATCCCTCCGGGACGCCGTTCAGATACTTGTCCGTCAGCATCCCCTGCGCGAGCGCCGTGAAGCCGATCACGCCGACACCGAGCTCGCCCGTCGCGTCGAGCAGCCCCTCGGTCTCGATCCAGCGGTTCAGCATCGAGTACGACGGCTGGTGGATGAGCAGCGGCGTGCCCAGTTCGCGGAGGATCTCCGCGGCGCGACGGGTCTCCTCCGCGCTATACGAGGAGATGCCCACGTAGAGCGCCTTGCCGCTGCGCACGGCGGTGTCGAGCGCCTGCATCGTCTCCTCCAGCGGGGTGGAGGGGTCCGGGCGGTGCGAGTAGAAGATGTCCACGTAGTCCAGGCCCAGTCGGGAGAGGGACTGGTCCAGGCTCGCGAGCACATACTTGCGGCTGCCGCCGCCCTGACCGTACGGACCGGGCCACATGTCCCAGCCGGCCTTGGACGAGACGATGATCTCGTCGCGGAAGGGCGCGAGGTCCTCCCGCAGGATGCGCCCGAAGTTCACCTCGGCGGCGCCGTACGGCGGCCCGTAGTTGTTGGCCAGGTCGAAGTGCGTGATGCCCAGGTCGAAGGCGCGGCGCACGATCGCGCGCTGGGTCTCGATCGGCCGGTCGTCGCCGAAGTTCTGCCAGAGCCCGAGCGAGAGCGCGGGGAGGTCGAGCCCGCTGCGCCCGGTGCGGCGGTAGAGCATGCGGTCGTAGCGGTCCGAGGCGGGTTCGTAGGCCATGGTCCCAGACTCGCGGTTCTGGCGGGCGATGTCCAACAGCGGAATCCGATGCGATTCAGCAGTCCCGCATCTCAATCCGCGCTCGGGCGGGCGGGCGGACGGGCGGGCGGGCGGCCGGACCTAGCGCCGCTTGCGGGCGGCCCGATTCCGCGCCAGGACCCAGCCGGTGATGCCGCCCACCACGAAGACGATGAGCACCAACGCCCAGGTGGGCATCGACAGCTTCCCCCAGAGCACGAAGATCGTCGCCGTGTCCGCCCCCGCGGCGTTCTGGATGGCCACGATCGCCAGCAGCACGATCAGCACGATCGCGAGCCACCGGCGCTTCAGAAAGGCGACGAAGGCGTTGTCGGTGCGCGGGGAGGTCTGACTCATGGGGCCAGTATGGCGCGCCGGGGACGCCGAACCGAAGAGGGGATCCGGCATCGCGTATCGTCGCCCGCATGAGCGACGTGACGATCGAGCAGGCGCACCCGGACGACGTACCGGCGATCGAGGCGCTCGTGCGGGAGGCCTACGAGCCGTACGTCGCGCGGATCGGGCGATCCCCTGGGCCGCTCCGTGAGGACTATGCGGCGATTGTCGCGACGGGACGGGCGCTCGTCGCCCGCCGCGGCGGACGCGTCGTCGGCATGCTCGTGCTCTCCGTCTGTCCCGACCACGTTCTCGTCGAGAACGTGGCCGTCGCCGCGAGCGAGCGGGGGACCGGACTCGGCGCGCGCCTGCTGGCGATCGCCGACGATCGGGCACGCGAAACGGGTCTGTCGGAGGTGCGTCTCTACACGCACGAGAGGATGACCGAGAACCTCGCCTACTACCCGCGCCGTGGCTATGTCGAGACGGATCGGCGCACCGAGGACGGGTTCGCGCGGGTGTTCTTCGCCAAGCGGCTGGACTGAGCGGGGGAGCCGCTCACTCGTCGGGGAGCATGGCGGTGTGCATCGCCTCGGCGGCGTGTCGCGCGCGCTGGGCGTCCTTCGCTCCGAATGCCTCGCTGAGCCGTCCCGTCGCGTCGGCGAGGACGTCCCGCTGCTGCGCGTCGAGGGAGAGGAAGAGGGTGTCGATCGGGGCCTGGAAGTAGAGGCCGTCGATGTCGCGCAGCGTGCGTCGGCGGTAGATGTCGTTCTCCGTCTGCTCCAGCACGCCGTCGAACAGGCGAACGAAGGCATCGCGGACGGCAGCGCTCTCCTTCGAGCGGACGACGTCGACGAGTTCGTCGCAGAGTCGCTGGAGCTCGACGGCCGCCCGCTCGGAGAGGGTGGGGACGGCCAGCAGCACGGCACCGCCGTGGAGGACGGCCAGCGCATCCAACGCCGGCCCCAGGTCGGACGCCCGCTTCAGCGCGACGCGGGTGTAGCGGTTGGGATAGGTCTCGATCAGGCCGATGCGCTCGAGGTCGTTGAGGGCGTCGCGGACCGGTGTCCGGGACACCTCGAGCCACTCGGCGAGCTCCACGTCGCGGAGCATCTCACCGGGCTCCAAGGTGCCATCCAGAATGGCTTCGCGCAGACGGTCGCGCACGACATCCTTGAGCAGCTCACGCTCGACCGCGACGGAGGCGAGCTTGCGATCGGCGGCCATCGAGTCCTCCTGGGGCGGGGTGTGAGCGGGTGGGATGTTGCGGTGGGGCCCTGATGGCCGCGCTCGCGGTGGTGCGGGTGCGGCCATCGGGGTGGAGCCTGCCCATTCCTACAAGGGGCTCCGTGCCGGCGAGTGACCGCTCACTCGTCGGCGGTGCGGGTGCCGGAAGAACTGAACGGCACCCGCGGGTGTGTGAAGTGTGTGGGGCGGTGGGCGGACGCGTGCGCGTCCGCCCACCGGGTGACCCGTCAGGGTCGAGTGGTGCTGGTTACTGCTGGGTGGCGCTCCGGCGACGGCGGAGGCCGGTGTAGGCGCCTGCTGCTGCGAGGAGGATCATGCCGAACCCACCGGCGAGGGCGGGGTCCATGACCGGGATACCGGCGTCGTCGGTGACGACGACGATCGGTCCGAGGTCGATGGTGACGGAGTCGTCGCCGGGGACGGTGTAGGTGAGTTCCAGGTTGTTGTCACCCTCGGGCAGGCCGGTGATCGGGGTGGACCAGTTGCCCTTGTCGTCGACGGTGGTTTCGCCGACGATGTTGCCGTCCTTGTCCGTGATGACGACGGT
>NZ_AYMR01000028.1 GCF_000633535.1 Leifsonia aquatica H1aii
CCGAGCCCGCAGCGCACGCCCTTCCTGTTCCAGGCGGGTGCGTCGCCGCGCGGTGTCGCGTTCGCCGCCCGCCATGCCGAGAACGTCTTCGTGGCGGCGCCGTCCAAGCGGGTGCTGACCGCGCAGGTCGCGGCGCTGCGGGAGGCCGTGGCCGAGGCCGGGCGCGACCCGGGAGCCGTCGCCGTGGTCAACCAGCAGACGGTCATCGTCGCCGAGACCGACGCGGAGGCGCAACGCCGGCTCGACGAGTACCTCTCGTTCGCGTCCGCCGAGGGCGCGCTCACGCTGATGTCCGGATGGACCGGCATCGACTTCTCCCGGCTCGACCCGGACGCGGTGCTGCGCGATCAGGACTCCAACGCGATCCAGTCGGTCGTCCGCGCGTTCAGCGCTGCCGATCCCGACCGCGAGTGGACCGTGCGCGAGATCGCCGAGTACGCCCGCATCGGCGGTGACGGTCCGGTGATCGCCGGCT
>NZ_AYMR01000029.1 GCF_000633535.1 Leifsonia aquatica H1aii
ATCGTCCAGGTCGGCATCCCCGCCTTCCTCACGTTCGCGTTCGTCCTGCCGGAGATCATCCGCGCCCTCGGACTGCCCGTCGACTCCGCCCTCCAGCTCGCCCTGGTTGGATTCGCCGGCGCCCTCACCGCCGTCGCCGGTGCGATCACCCGCGTCATGGCCATCCCGGAGGTAGACAGATGGCTCACGGCCATCGGTCTCGGCTCCGTGAAGCGCTCCCAGGCCCGAAACGTCTACCTCACCGTCACTCCGGCCGATCCCGATCAGCCCGCCGCCGGCACCCCGCCCTCGGTCGACCTGTGACGGGCGAGAAAGACGACGTCGGCGGATACGCCGTCCCCGTCGACCCCATGGACGGTCTGCAGTGCGACAGCTGCCAGTAACGCCGAAGAAGCCCCGACCCACCAACAAGGTGGGTCGGGGCTTCTTCGGCGTTACTGGCACGCTCATCGCCCCTCGACGCGCACACCCCATTCCGAGGGCTGCCCGGCGGCCCAGGTGATCGCCTCCGCCTCGGTCGCGAACCTGTTGGGCGACGTCGCCGGGTCCGGGTCGGGGTCTCCTGCGTGCACAGCCGTCGCCGTCCACTCCGCCCCGTCCGCGGCCACCAGATAGATCTGCACCCGCTCCGTATCCGCCGCAGACTCGATCGTCGGCTGCGGCGCCCCATATTCGGCCGGGGCGACGCCGTTCGTGCAAGCGGTCATTGCCCCGACGATGATGACCGCCAGAGCTGCGACCACGACCGTTCTCAGATTCCCCATGCGGGGAGATTAACCGAGGAGGCGTTATGGAATATAGCTTGAGGGCGTTTTAAAAACGATCGGCATTAAAACGAGGGGGCGTTCGCGCGCGATCAGATTCGAGAGAGCAGTTCAGCCTTCTTCGCGGCGAACTCCTCATCAGTGAGAATGCCCGCGTCTCGTAGCGACGCGAGCTTCACGAGAGCATCCGTGTGGTCGACGGCCGGTGCGGGGGCTGGCACCGGCTCGGAGATGGCGGCCTGCTGCTCGGCCTGAACGATCTCTTGCTGCGTGACGTGCTTGCCGAGCATCAGGTCCGTGAGGACCTCCTTCACGACGGCAGCCTCCTTGTGCGAGACGCGCATGTCGATCGTGTTCCCGACCGTGATGACGGAGACGATCGTGTTGAGCATGCCGTCTCGTTTGGTGGTGACGGAGCTGATCGCTTTCACCGGGATCACTTCGGTGCCGTGCTTGCCGTTCTTGACGCCGGTAAACAGGAGTGACGTACCGCCCGTGAAAGCGGCGGCGGTAATCTTTCCGCCGGAGACGCCGCGCGGCTTTTCCCACTCGATTCGGTCGACGTAGATGGCTACTTTGGCGTTCTTGCCGAGGATGTGTGAGGTGAACTGATAGAGCGGCGACTCAGCCATGTTGCGGGTTCCCTTCCTGGTGATTCCCGCTCATCCTAGGAGGCGTCGCACGGGGTGGAGTAGACCCATGGCGGGTGACACAGTGCTCGCTCTCATGGTCAGGATTGCCGCCCGTGTTCGCGGTAGAAGCGCACGAGCTCGGCCGCGGACGGTCGGGTGTCCGTCATCTCCGTCGCGCTCGCGCGCCGAGCAGCCATGTGGTGCCGCCAGGACTCAGACGCGCACTTGTAGTCCCACCCGAGCTGACAGGCAGCGTCCAGCGCTCGGACCCATCCAATGAGCTCCCGCCCCTCAGAGGCTGGTGCGTAGGTGACGACGCGGAACCATTCATCTGGTCGGTTCGGATCGCCCTTCAAGAAGCGGCGGACGACAGCGTAGGGCGGCTGAGACTCGGAAACGCGCAACAGCCACTCCATTGGGCGCGCGTACGCGGCCGGAGTCCACTCGGCAGCCATGTGCCGGAGCATAGCTTCCGCATGCGACAGTCATCGCGCTGTGACGGATGTTTGCGCAGCACCGCGTGAACGCGGACCCCGTCGCGCAGTCGGACATCGACGAAGGGCGTCGCCTCGTCGATGTGGCGTCCGCCGCGGGCGATCAGCTGGACCGCGAGCCCACGCACCGTGGCTTCGTCCGCGCTCCAGTCCTCGATGCGGGCGAGTCCCTCCGGGGCTCCATCGCACCACAGCCCGCCGTCGGCGGTGACGAACAGGTCGGTCAGGCCGGGGCGCTGCAGGTACGGCGTCAGAACGCCGAAGGTCTCCCAGAGCCCCGGCTCCCCTGCGTTCGTCCGCCGTGATTCACCGATCATTCACCGAGCACACCGCATGGAGCCGGCTCCGGGCGGCCTTGGGATGAATGGGTGGAGAACTCCCGCATCCCGGTTCGGTGTGGAGAAGATCGTCCCGGCCGCACCGCCGGGAGACCCGCATCACCGTTAAAAAAGGGGGGCCGCACCTATTGGGGGGAACAGGTGCGGCCACTGCGGCGCATGATTGGGGGGAATCGTTTGCGCCGCACGCACGAATTTACATTCGGCCGGGGTCAAGTTTACGCGGAATCAATGCAAACGCAAGTCTCCATCGGAGAGGCCTTCCTGAGGTTGTAGAGTCGTGCATTGTCGCGCCACGACAGAACGAATCAGCATCGCAAAGGAGCGAACAGCCTCCCCATGAGCAACACAATCGACAACCTGCTCCATGAAGCCCGACGGTTCTCGCCGAGCGAGGAGTTCGCCGCGAACGCCGTGGCGACAGCCGATCTCTACGAGCGCGCATCCGAGGACCGGCTCGGCTTCTGGGCCGACCAGTCCCGCGACCTCCTGCACTGGCACAAACCCTTCACCCGCACCCTGGACTGGACCAACCCGCCGTTCGCGAAGTGGTTCGACGACGGCGAGCTCAACGTCGCCTACAACTGCCTCGACCGTCACGTGCTGGCCGGCAACGGGGACCGGGTCGCGATCCACTGGGAGGGCGAGCCGGGCGACTCCGTCTCGCTGACCTATGCGCAGCTCACCGCCGAGGTGAAGAAGGCGGCCAACCTGTTCACCAGCCTGGGCGTCCAGGCCGGCGACCGGGTGGCCATCTACCTGCCGATGATCCCCGAAGCCGTGATCGCGATGCTGGCCGTGGCCCGCATCGGCGCCGTCCACTCGGTCGTCTTCGGCGGATTCAGCGCGGAGAGCCTTCGCTCCCGGATCGACGACGCCGAGGCGAAGCTCGTCATCACGGCCGACGGCGGCTACCGCAAGGGCCGGGTCTTCCCACTCAAGGACGCCGTGGATGCGGCGCTCACCGGCTCGCAGAGCACCGTGGAGCACGTGCTCGTCGTCCAGCGCGGCGGCAACGACGTGGCCTGGACCGACGGCCGCGACCTGTGGTGGCACGACGAGATCGCCCAGGTCGATGCAGATCACGTGGCCAAGGCGTTCCCTGCCGAGCAGCCGCTGTTCATCCTCTACACCTCCGGCACGACCGGGAAGCCCAAGGGCATCCTGCACACGTCCGGCGGCTACCTGACCCAGGCGGCGTTCACCCACAAGAACGTGTTCGACCTGCACGCCGAGAGCGACGTCTACTGGTGCTCCGCCGATGTCGGGTGGATCACCGGCCACAGCTACGTGGTCTACGGTCCGCTGGCCAACGGCGCCACCCAGGTGCTCTACGAGGGCACCCCCGAGACGCCGCATCCGGGTCGCTGGTGGGAGATCATCGAGAAGTACAAGGTCTCGATCTTCTACACCGCGCCGACGGCGATCCGGTCGTTCATGAAACTCGGCCGCCAGCACCCGCAGCAGTTCGACCTGTCGAGCCTCCGTGTTCTCGGCTCGGTGGGCGAGCCCATCAACCCCGAGGCGTGGATGTGGTACCGGGAGGTCATCGGAGGCAACACGACGCCGATCGTCGACACCTGGTGGCAGACGGAGACCGGTGCCATCATGATCTCCGCCCTGCCGGGCGTGACGACCCTCAAGCCGGGCAGCGCGCAGGTCCCGCTGCCGGGCGTCTCCATCGCGATCCTCGACGAGGCGGGTGTCGAGGTCGGCAAGGACCAGGGCGGCCTGCTGGTCGTCACCGAGCCGTGGCCGAGCATGCTCCGCGGCATCTGGGGCGACCCTGATCGCTTCGTGGAGACGTACTGGTCGAAGTTCGGGGACAAGTACTTCGCCGGCGACGGCGCCCGCTACGACAAGGACGGCGAGATCTGGCTGCTCGGGCGTGTGGACGACGTGATGAACGTGTCCGGTCACCGCCTCTCGACGGCGGAGATCGAATCCGCGCTTGTCGCGCATCCCCTCACGGCCGAGGCCGCCGTCGTCGGCGCCGAGGACGAGACGACCGGCCAGGCCGTCGTCGCCTTCGTGATCATCAAGGAGAACCAGCTCGAGACCGCGCAGGCGATCGATGTGGCGGCCGAGTTGCGCAAGCACGTGGCCGAGCAGATCGGCGCCATCGCACGTCCCCGGGACATCTTCGTCGTCACGGAGCTGCCGAAGACGCGTTCCGGCAAGATCATGCGCCGGCTTCTGAAGGACGTCGCCGAGGGCCGCGAGGTCGGCGACACGACGACGCTCGCCGACACCGCCGTGATGAGCTCCATCCAGAGCAAGCTGTCCTGAGACGGTACGACGAAGGGGCGGTGCCGTGCGGCGCCGCCCCTTCGTCGTACCGTGAGTCGTGGGGTCTACTCGAACGCGACGACGATCTCGACCTCGACGGGCGCGTCGAGCGGGAGCACCGCGACGCCGACCGCCGAACGGGCGTGCACGCCGGCCTCGCCGAAGATCTCGCCGAGCACCTCGGAGGCGCCGTTGATGACTCCGGGCTGACCGGTGAATGCGGGGTCGGAGGCCACGAAGCCGACGACCTTCACGATGCGGGTGACGCGATCGAGCGACCCGAGCACGCTCTTCACCGCCGCAAGGGCGTTGAGCGCGCTGGTGCGGGCGTACTCCTTGGCGTCCGCGGCCGGCACGAGGCCGTGCCCCTCGCCGACCTTGCCGGTCGCGGGGAGCGCCCCGGCGACCATCGGCAACTGGCCCGAGGTGTAGACGTGGCCGCCGTCGACGACGGCGGGGGTGTACGCGGCGACGGGCGGGACGACGTCGGGGATGTCGATCCCGAGTTCGGCCAGCCGGGCCTCGACGGCGCCCATCAGGCGTCCGCCTCGTCGCGCACCGGGCGCTTGAGGTAAGCGACCAGACCGCCCTCTGGGCCGGTCACCACCTGCACCAGCTCCCACCCCTCCGACCCCCAGTTGTTGAGGATGGCGGCGGTGTTGTGGATCATCAGGGGCGTCGTGAGATATTCCCAGCGCAGCATAGTGCTCCTTGCATTCGGGGCGTTTTTCAGGTTGATCACCTACTGTGATCCTATGTCTGCGAAAAAACCACGGGCTAGAGGTGCGCTCGGCGCCGGTGCCGCGTTCCTCGGTATGAGCGCGGTCGCGGGCCTCCTGGTCGCCGCCGCCGTCACTCCGGCGATCGCCGTGACCGGCATGGCCGCCAACAACGGGATCGGCGTGTTCGAGGGTCTTCCCGAGTACCTCGAGATCGGCGCACTCGCCCAGCCGACCACCATCTACGCGAAGAACAGCGACCAATCCGACCGAGCGCTCGCCACCTTCTACTCCCAGAACCGGCTCCCCGTGGCGTTCGACCAGATCTCGCAGGCGGCCAAGGACGCGGCCATCGCCGGTGAGGACCCGCGGTTCTACAGCCACGGCGGCGTCGACATTCAGGGCACCATGCGCGGTGTGCTGTCGACCGTGTCCGGCGGCGGTGTGCAGGGCGGCTCGTCGATCACTCAGCAGTACGTCAAGAACGTGCTGCTGCAGAAGTGCGAGGCGATGCCCGTCAAGACCGACGCGCAGAAGAAGGCGTACGAGACCTGCGTCGACGATTCGACCGGCGTCACTCCGGACCGCAAGGTCAAGGAGATGAAGTACGCGATCGGCCTGGAGAAGAAGTACACCAAGGACCAGATCCTGGTCGGGTATCTCAACATCGCCGGCTTCGGCGGATCCGTGTACGGCATCGAGGCTGCGGCCCACTACTACTTCAACACGAGCGCGGCCGCCCTCAGCCCGGCGCAGGCGGCGAGCCTGCTGGCGATCGTGAACGAGCCCACCTCGCTCAAGCTGGACAACCCGGACTCCGAGTCGAACGGCGCAGCCAACGGCTACGCCAAGAACAAAGAGCGCCGCAACTACATCCTCGAGAAGATGTACCAGTACAAGAAGCTGACGAAGACGCAGTACGACGAGGCGGTCAAGACGGCCGTCGAGCCGGTGATCACCCCGTCGGACCGTGGCTGCCAGACTGCAGGAGGCTCGGCCTACTTCTGCGACTACGTCCAGAGGATCATCCTCAACGACCCGACGTTCGGCGCCGACAGGGACGCCCGCACGTCCAACTTCAATCGCGGCGGGTACAAGATCTACACGTCGCTCGACCTCGATCTGCAGACGGTCGCCGAGGCAACGATCAATTCCTACGTGCCCCCGTCGTACGACAAGGCCGACATCGGTGGCGTCCTCGTCGGCATCCAACCCGGCACCGGACGCGTGCTCTACATGGCCCAGAACACGAAGTACAGCCAGGACCCCGAGATGCTCGACAGCAGCCCGGACTACACGTCGGTCAACTACTCCACGGACCAGGACTACGGCGGCTCCGGCGGCTTCCAGGTCGGATCGACGTACAAGGTCTTCACCCTCGCCGAATGGTTCAAGCAGGGGCACTCGTTGAACGAACCCGTCAACGCCAACATCCGGACGTACAAGACGTTCAAGGATTCCTGCACCGGCGGGTGGAGCGGCACCTATACGCCCCAGAACGACTCCACCGGTGAGACGGGGATCCGCAACGCCCAGAGTGCGACCACGCAGTCGATCAATACCGCGTTCGTCTCGATGGCCAGTCAGCTGGACCTCTGCGAGATCAAGAAGGACGCCGAGGCGTTCGGAGTGCACACCGCGAAGGGCGAGCCCCTCGACACGAACCCCGCAGCCGTTCTCGGCACGAACTACATCGCGCCGCTGACCATGGCGACGGCCTTCGCCGGCATCGCCAACAACGGCATGACCTGCTCGCCGATCGCGATCGACAAGATCCTCGATGCCAGTGGCAAGGAGGTGACGCCACCCCAGAGTGCCTGCACCCAGTCTGTCGATCCGGCCGTCGCCAACACCATGGCGAAGGCCTTGAAAGGGCCATTGCAGTCCGGGGGAACGGCGGGCGGCATGAACCAGACCGGTAAAGACATGATCGGCAAGACGGGAACGACGGAGTACAACGATCAGCTCTGGCTCGTTGCCGCGACGACGAAGGTCGCCGGCGCCTATTGGGTGGGCAATGTGCAGGGACACGTCGACTTCCGACGGGTCTACCCCACGCACGGGACCTCGCCCGCGTCGGCGCGTACCGCGGTGATGCGGGCCATGATGACGGCGGCGGTCGGCAAGTACGGCGGTGACGACTTCGCCACACCGCCGGACAAGCTCGTGCGCGGTGTCCAGGTCGCCGTTCCCGACCTCGCCGGGAAATCGCCTGACGAGGCGAAGAACATCCTGAAGGGCCTCGGACTGGACAGCGCCGACGGCGGCCAGCAGGACTCGGCCCAGCCCGCCGGCACCGTATCGACCACGGACCCCGCAGCGGGCAGCTCGGTGGGCAAGGGCATGGTCGTGACGATCTTCACGAGCAACGGTTCCCTCGCGGCCGTGCCGAACGTGGTCGGCCAGAAGGTGTCCGACGCGCAGAAGGCGTTGACCGCTGCAGGCTTCAGCGTGAAGGTCTCCGGAGGCGGCGGCGGAGACGCGATCGTGCAGTCTCAGGATCCCGCCGCGAGCACCCCCGCGAAGCAGGGCACCCAGGTCACCCTGACCGTCGCCGCGGCTCCCGGAACAGCTCCCACACCAGGCGGCAACGGCTAGTGGGCCGCGGGTCCGCGCTCCGCCCGCTGGGCACCGCACTGGCGGTGCTCGGCGCGGCGGGAGCGGCCGCGTTCGCGTACGGGTCGCTGATCGAACGCCGGGCCTTCACCCTGCGCGAGGTCTCGGCGCCCGTGCTGCCCGCCGGGTCGGAGCCGATCCGCGTGCTCCATCTGTCCGATCTCCACATGGCGCCGTGGCAGCGGGACAAGCAGGAATGGGTGCGCGCTCTGGCCGCGCTCAAGCCGGATCTCGTCGTCGACACCGGGGACAACCTCAGCCATGAGAACGGACTCGAGGGCATCCGTGCCGCGCTCGACGCGTTCCGCGGGACTCCCGGTGTGTTCGTGCACGGTTCGAACGATTACTTCGGACCGCAGCTGAAGAACCCGCTCAAGTACTTCACCGGCCCATCGAAGAAGAACGGTTCGACCGCCCCTCAGCTCGACACCGCCTCCCTGACCGCGTATCTGCGGGATCTCGGCTGGCTCGACCTGAACAATGCGGCGGGTGCGCTGGATGTGCGGGGCACGCACCTCGAGTTCTTCGGTGTGAACGACCCGCACATCCGCTACGACCGGGTGGAGTCCATCCCCGGCGCCCTCGACGAGCTGCGCGAGAACGACCCGTACAGCGACGACGCGACGTGGCCGGACGATGCGCCCGCGACGGGCCGCCCCACGGTCACCCTCGGCGTCGTGCACGCGCCGTATCGCCGCGTGCTGGACGCGTTCGTGACCTACGGCGCCGCGATGATCTTCGCCGGTCACACTCACGGCGGGCAGGTCTGCGTGCCCGGCTATGGCGCGCTGGTGACGAACTGCGACATCCCTCGCGCCCAGGTCAAGGGCCTGAGCATCTGGCGTCACGCCTTCCGCTCGGCCTTCCTCAACGTCTCCGCCGGTCTCGGCACGTCGATCTACGCGCCGGTGCGCTTCGCCTGTCGCCCGGAGGCGACGCTGGTGACGCTGACGGCGGCCCCGTGAACCCGCGGTGGTCACGAGCACCCCTCCGGCTCATGTATCCTAGATGAGGCCTTCAGGGGCCATCGGGGTGTGGCGCAGCTTGGTAGCGCGCTTCGTTCGGGACGAAGAGGCCGCAGGTTCAAATCCTGTCACCCCGACAGAGCGGTAAACAGAAGGAGC
>NZ_AYMR01000030.1 GCF_000633535.1 Leifsonia aquatica H1aii
GCTCACTGGTCATCTCCTTCAATGTGATCGTTGAGTCGGCTGGCGCCGTACGCGCCGAGCAAGGTGAGGATGGACAGCACCGCGCCGAGGCGGTACAGAAGGTCCTGATTGATGAGGGCGCCGCCGAACGCGACAACCACGGAAGCGAGGAAGGCGAGCACCAGGAACGTCTTCATCGCTGCACCACCCCCTGCGCCACGAACACGGCACCCAGGAGGACAGCTAGCCCGACGAGCAGGGCGACGACGAGCACACGGAACACGAACCTGCTCACAGCCCCATCACCGCCCGGACGCCGGCCGCGATGATGGCGCCGACCGCGAACAGTGCCGCCGGTGCGAACACCCCGAAGGCAATGACCGCCGCAGCCACAGCTGCTCCGTTCGGTCGCTGCGGGTCGTGGTCGAGTCGATTCATCGGAACATCGCCTCCCGTTCGTCCCCGGCCACGGCGAGGGCGACGGCGAGGGCGTAGAAGGTTGCACCGAGGTCGATGCGGACAAGGTCGGGGGAGGGCGGCGAGTAGTTGCCGCGGGTCTTGATGGTGTCCATCAGTGCACCGCCTTGACGGTGACGACCTGCGTGCCGTTGCCGTAGGCCATGATGTTGGTGATCTCTCGGTTCCCGGCCGTGACGACCATGAAGTCGTCCCAGATCTCGCGAGACGCTGACTCGCCGGTCTTGAGATCGGTGATGGTGACCCGGATCCCGTCAGGGGTGGGAGGTATGATGTCGGTGGACTGCACTACAGTTCCTTTCTCGATTCGCCCCGGTTGCCCCCGGGGCGAATCTGTTTGTCAGGCCGCGCGCGACGATTCGGCGGCGCGTTCTTCGGCGATCCGCATCTCCTCTGCGAGAGCGATCTCAGCGACGAAGTCGAGGCACTCTGCGAGGGTGGCCATCAGGCGACGCTCCGAAGTCGATCGGCAATGGCGGTCGTGACCTGCGCTACGTACTGTTTCGTCGGGACGAATTTTCCGGTCTCGACCTTGCTCAAGTACGCGATCGAGGTCTCGGCAGCGGCCGCCACTTCGATCAGGGTCATTCCCGCGAGCTGCCGCAGCGCCCGGATGGATTCTCCGGCGGATACGGTTTGGCTTGTCATGTCAAAGAGATTACGCATTCTTTGACATGGCGGCAACTCGTGATTACGAATTAATCGCCGCGTAATTGCCCACCATGTCAAATTAAGCGGCCACTTGTGCGCCCCATATCAAGGCGGATAGCCTGGGAGCATGTCAAATAAAAAGTTGACGGAGCTGTCCGAGGCAGAGCGCGCCGAATACGGCAAGCGCATCAAGGCCATTCGACAAGCTGCGGGCATGAAGCAGTCCGAGCTTGCGCAGGAGGCTAAAGTCTCGCGCGCGACGATCTCGAACATCGAGAACGGAAGCACCACTCCGCAAGCGGAAATCCTCGGAAGGATCCTCGGCGCGCTCGGAATCGAGACGAGCGCGCCCGAGTTCGAGCCGCAGACCGAGCTCTGGCTTTCGATGATGGGAGCCCTCATCGAATCGATTCCGGAGCTGCGGCGAGCGCCAGTAGTCAACGGCGCCATGCGCGTGCTTGCTGACGGCGTCCGCGAAGGCTCGTCGGAGGTCGCCGCTAAGAAAGATCACGCCCTCGCTGCATTTGACATGCCGACCTGGCAGCAGCGCCAGGAGCACGAGCACGAGTAGCGAGCAGGGAAAGTGACTGGGGGATCGAGTGGACGTGTACGAGATGATCGAGCAGCTTGGGGTTGACCTTGAGTACACGCTCGACTTGCCGCCGTACCGGCTAGGGGAGTACCTCGACGACGAGCGAAAGATCCGAATCCGCGCGAATCTCACTCACACGTTCGAGGAGGAAGCGCTGTACCACGAGTACGCGCACGCACTCTATCGGGACCGGTCGTGTGACCCTCGCCTTGAGCACCGTGCCCTGCGGGAGGCAGCACGGCTGATCATCGATCCCGAGGCATACGCCCGCGCCGAGATCGTCAATCCGAACCCGCTGGCCATCGCGCGCGAGCTCGACGTCACGCTCCACATGATTGAGGTCTATCAGCGGGCCGTCATTCACGGGAGCATCAGGCTCTTGGAGATCGCATGATTCGCGCCGTACCAACCACTCGGACGGCGAGTTCTCGCGCCGTTCTCTACCTGCGGCAGTCAACGTATCGTGAGGAATCGATCAGCCTCGAGATGCAGGAAACTGCGGCGCGCGAGTACGCGGCACGAATGGGCTATGACGTAGTCGCCGTCGAATCGGATCCCGGCATCTCCGGGCGCACATGGAACCGGCCCGCCGTACAGCGCGTAATGCAGATGATCGAGCAGCGCGCCGCGGACGTCATTGTGCTTTGGAAATGGTCCCGGCTCTCTCGCGATGATTACGACTGGGCAGTGGCGCGCAAGATCGCTCGGACAGCTGGCGGGCGGATCGAGTCCGCGACCGAACCTAACGACGAGGAGACGCCCGAAGGGCGTCTCATGCTCAACCAGATGATCGCATTTGCGGTCTACGAATCCGATCGCATCGGATCGGTCTGGAAAGAAACACACGCGCGCCGCCGGCGCCTCGGGCTACCCCACAGCGGGGTTGATCGATTTGGCTACCGCCGCACCGGTGAGCGCACCTTCGAAATCGACCCTGTGACGGGCCCCGCACTGCGAGAGGCATACCAGCGCTACGTGCGCGGCGAAAGCTTCACCCGAGTATGCAGGTGGCTGAACGATGCCGGATTTACAACGACCGCTGGCAGGCCCTGGGGGCGCGTCTCGCTCACTGGAATGCTTGACTCCGGGTTCGGGGCCGGCTTGCTCGTCTACGGGCCGCGTACGGGCCATAGATCGATTCGGACTACCACCCACTCCAAGGGCGCACATGAAGGGGTTATCGACGATGCAACATGGCAGGCGTACGTTTCGCGGCGGCTCGACACCGCTCCGGCCCCTCGAGTAGCCGAGCCCGAGTACATTCTCGCTGGACTGGTCAGATGTGGCGACTGCGGCTCTCCGATGCACCACAGCAGAAACTCCAAGGATCAGGTCTACGTATGCTCCCGATGGAGGGAGACTCATGACGTCCTCGGCGTTTCCATCAAGCAATCGCTCCTTGAACAGTTCGTTACCGAATGGGTTCAGACGTTCGCAGAGGATGTCGACGCGTTGATGGACGCGAAAGCACGAGCTGCTGCAACCCGGACCAGGGCCGTCAACGACGTCGCCGCGATCGAGAAGCGCATTAGTCATATCGATCAGCAAATGGCGCAGCTGACCGTCCGGCATCTTGACGGCAGAATCCCCGAGGCTGCCTACATCGCGACAGTGAAGCAGCTTGACGACCAGCGCGCTAGCCTCGCAGCGCGCGAGGCCTCCACGCAACGACGCGTCGCCGTCCAAGAGACCGACGTTCGTGAACTTGCTCTAACCTTGGCGGGCAATTGGGAGCGTTACAGCGTTGCGGCCAAGCGCGCAATCCTCGCGAAGCTCATCAAGCGAGTCGTGGTGAATCCAGCTTCGCGACGCGGTAGGGGAGTCTGGCGCGAGCGAGTTTCTGTCGTCCCCGCCTACGACGAATAACAGGTGTTTGCGCAGCACCGCGCACGCGGTGCTGCCTCCGGTGTCCACCGGCGGCACCCTCCTCTCCATCCGCATCCCGAACCGCACGGCACCGACCTTGGCCGACCTCACCGCTGCCGGCTCCCTCGACCGGGCGCAGTACGCGGTCCTGTGCAATGCGATCGCTGCGCGGACCAACCTCCTGGTGACGGGCGCGGGAGGAGCGGGCAAGACGACGCTGCTGGCCGCGCTGCTCGCACACGCGCCGCCGACGGAGCGGATCGTCGTGATCGAGGACGTCGCCGAACTCCGCATCCCGCACCCGCACGTGATCGGGCTGCAGGCACGGCAGCCGAACCTGGAGGGAGCGGGCGGCGTCGATCTGCGCCGACTCGTCCGGGAGGCGCTCCGGATGCGTCCGGATCGACTGGTGCTGGGGGAGTGCCGAGGAGAAGAGGTGCGAGACCTGCTGGGAGCACTCAACACCGGGCACGACGGCGGAGCAGGCACGCTCCACGCGAACTCGTTGCGGGACGTCCCGGCCCGGCTGGAGGCACTCGGCGCGCTCGCGGGGCTCGGGGAGCACGCCCTCGCCCGGCAGGCCGTGAGCGCGATCGGGCTGGTGGTCCACGTCGAGCGCATCGGAGCCGTCCGTCGGGTGGCCGGGTTCGGGCGACTGGTCATCGGCCGGGAGGGACGGCTCGAAGCGCGTGCGGCCGGCGCCCCCGATGACCATGGCGACCGGTCCGAGTCGCCGGGGGCGTCGTGAGACCGCTGTGCGGTCCCGGGCCGGACGGCGGAGCGGGCGGCGCCCGCCGTGCGCGGAGGCGCCGGAGTACGCGAGACATGGACACCGACGCCGATGTGTTCGCGACCGCCACCGAGGCGCTGGCCGTGCTCCTCGATGCGGGGATCGCGCCGGCCTCCGCGTGGCGGCACGTCGGCGCGACGACCTCGCATCCGCGGATCCGCCGGATCGCTTCGCTGGTCGAGGCCGGCCGGCCGGTCGAGGACGCCGTGGTCGCCGAGGCCGTCGCTTCGCCGGGTGACGACGGTCTCACGGCGCTCGCCGCGGCCTGGCTCGTCGCGTCGAGCGCAGGGTCCCCGATGAGCACGGCCCTCCGCGGCGCGGCGTCGGCGCTGCGCGATCGGGCCGACATCGCGCGCGAGGTGGAGGTGGCCCTGAGCGGTCCGCGTTCGACGGCGCGGTTCGTGGCCTGGCTCCCGGTCGTGGGCATCGGCTTCTCGCTCCTGCTCGGCGTGGATGTGGTCGGCGTGCTGACAGGATCGCCGGTCGGTCTCGTCCTGCTGGCGCTCGGTGCGGCCCTGGCCCTCGCCGGACGGGCCTGGACCGGGGCGATGGTGCGCCGCGCGACGCCCGACGGAGCGGTGCCGGGCTGGGGCGAGGAGCTGCTCGTCTCGGCGCTGCGGGCCGGACTCTCGATCGAGCGGGCGCAAGGTCTCGTCGCGGAGACGGAGAGGAACCTCGGGGTGCGGTCGTCGGACGGCCGGGAGATCGGCTCCGTGCTCGACCTGTCCGCACGCAGCGGCGCTCCGGCCGCCGAGCTGTTGGCGTCGTCCGCGGCGCAGCGTCGGCGCGCGGCACGTGCATCCGGGCGTCGGGGCGCCGCCGAGCTCGGTGTCCGGCTTCTTCTGCCGCTGACGCTCTGCGTCCTCCCCTCCTTCCTCCTTCTCGGCGTCGCCCCGGTGGTTCTGGGCCTGATCTCCTCCACAGCCGTCGGCTTCTGAAGCGAACTCCACCGATCCGGAATCGGGGCGGACGTGCGGAACCGAACGACGAAGGATGGAACCAGGCCGCACGAAGACGGCGGCTCGGATCTCACCGAGACGATCACAGGGATTCGCGACCGTACGCAGTCGTGACCACGGAGAAGGGGGACGGGCAGATGACAGGGGATCAGGTCGAGCGGGAGGGTGGCCGATGGTCGCTCGGTCGACGGCGCGGGGGCGGATGGCGGCGCGGGGGTCTCCGGGCGGTGCATACCGCTCTGGGCGATGAGACCGGGGCGGCGACGGCGGAGTACGCCGTCATCACCGTGGCCGCGGTCGGAATCGCCGGTCTGCTCGCCGTCATCCTGCGCAGCGACGAGGTGCGCGGCATGCTCACCGAGCTGGTGCACCGTGCGCTCAGCATGGCGGGCTGACGGCGAGCGCGGGAGTGTGACGGCGGAGTTCGCCGCCGCGCTCCCGGCGGCGTTGGTCTGCCTCGCCGTGGGGATCGGGGCCGTCCAGGCCGGCGGTCAGCAGCTGAGACTCATCGACGCGGCCGCGGTCGATGCGCGACTGATCGGACGAGGGGAAGCGCCACGCGGGGCGGACCTGGCGTCCGGCGCCGGCGCGGACCGGACGATCGAGCGCAGCCGAGGGATGGTGTGCGTCACGATGTCGGCTCGCAGCGCGGTGGTCGGTCTGGGGGCGCTCGGCCTCCGGATCGCCGGGCGGGCGTGCGCACTCGACGAGGGCGAACCGTGACGCCGGCTGCCGCCCGGTCCGGGCACCGGGCCGGAGGCGCGCGTCGACAGGTGCCGCGACCACGTGTGAAATCGGGGCAGGTCGCCGTACCCGGGGGTCGGCCGGACGCTGCTCCGGACGGTTGCCTCGGCAGCGAGAGGGGAGGGGCGAGCGTGCTGGTCCTCGCGATGATCGGCGCGATGGCGGCGGTCATCTCCGCCACGTTGGTGTTGTGCGGGGTCTTCATCGGTCAACGGCGGGCGGAGACGGTGGCCGACCTCGCGGCGCTCGCTGCAGCGGACACCCTGATCGGCCGCGTGGGAGGGGAGGCGTGCACGACCGCGGCCGAGGTCGCCTCGGCCAACGGCGCCCGCCTCGACGAGTGCGCGCCCGACGGCGTCGAAGTCAGGGTCACCGTCGGGGTGGGACTGCCCGGTGGCCTGCACGCAGCGGGCCGGGCCCGCGCGGGACCGGCCGGGCGGGTTCGATCGGCCGGGAACCTCAGTCGAAGACGGTCTCCAGATAGCGGTAGCCGACCGCACTCGGCCGACCGGAGCTGGTGTCGGTGGAGGTGTATTCGGTGCCGGTCCCGGAAAGCCGGACGTAGACGTAGCGCTTGCCGCCCACCGGCGCGGGGATCTCCAGGCGGGGGCGCGGGTCTCCGGAGGAGAGGAACTCGGTCGTGATGGTCTTGCCCTCGAGGGGGCCGTCCGTCAGCTTGGCGGTGTACGTCGTCAGTGATGTCGTTGCCATGCTTCCATTGTCCTCGGCGGGCTCGGCGCCACAAGAGATCATCCGACCGCAGCTCCTGCGCCCAGGGCGAACGGACCACTGCGGATTAGGCACACCGCCGGGCAAGGTGTGTATGGTTTGCCTGTTGGGCCGTCCGGCCCACGCTCGTCCGGCTTTTCGCCGAGGACCGGGCTCCGCGGCGCATCCGCGGGAGGCGTGCTACCGACATCGGTCGGGGCGACATCGTCGTACATATAAGAGGAGTCAGGTGCCTGACACGAAGAAACTCGTCATCGTCGAGTCTCCGAACAAGGTGAAGTCGATCGCCCAGTACCTGGGCGACGGATACGAGGTGATGGCCTCCGTCGGTCACATCCGCGACCTGATCGAGCCCAAGAACCTGCCCCCGGAGCTCAAGAAGGGGTCGCTCGGGAAGTTCTCGGTCGACGTCGAGAAGGACTTCGAGCCGTACTACGTCGTCTCCGACCAGAAGAAGAAGACGGTCGCCGACCTCAAGCGAGCGCTCAAGAACGCCGACGAGCTCCTGCTCGCTACGGATGAGGACCGCGAAGGAGAGGCCATCGCCTGGCACCTCATCGAGGTGCTCAAGCCGAAGGTCCCGGTCAAGCGGATGGTTTTCCACGAGATCACCCGGGAGGCCATCGAGAAGGCGCGGGACAACACCCGTGAGATCGACACGGCCCTCGTCGACGCTCAGGAGACGCGGCGCATCCTCGACCGGCTCTACGGCTATGAGGTCTCGCCGGTACTGTGGCGCAAGGTGGGACCGGGTCTCTCCGCCGGCCGCGTCCAGTCCGCCGCCACCCGCCTCGTCGTCGACCGCGAGCGCGAGCGTCTCGCGTTCGTCCCCGCCTCGTACTGGGGCCTGACCGCCCAGCTCGCCCCGGAGGAGGGCTCCTCCTTCCAAGCGCGCCTCGCTCGGGTAGACGGATCCCGCGTGGCCACCGGCCGCGACTTCGACGACCACGGCCGCCTGACGTCCGACGCCCGGACCCTCGACGAGGACGCCGCGCAGACGCTCGCCGCAGCGATCCGCCAGCCGAGCACCGTCGTAGTGGTCTCGAAGGTGGAGTCCAAGCCCTACTCCCGCCGGCCGGCCGCGCCGTTCACGACCTCGACGATGCAGCAGGAGGCCGCCCGCAAGCTGCGGTTCTCGGCCCGCCAGACGATGAGCGTCGCGCAGACGCTCTACGAGAACGGCTACATCACCTATATGCGCACCGACTCGGCGTCGCTGTCGCAGCAGGCGACGAACGCTGCGCGCACCCAGGCCGCGAAGCTCTACGGACCGGAGACGGTCCCGGACAAGCCGCGCACCTACGCCTCGAAGAGCAAGAACGCGCAGGAGGCGCACGAGGCCATCCGTCCGTCGGGAGAGGTGTTCCGTACACCGGCCGAACTCGAGAAGGTTCTCCGTGGCAACGAGTTCCGCCTCTACGACCTGATCTGGAAGCGCACCGTCGCCTCGCAGATGGCCGACGCCAAGGGGCAGACGGCCTCCGTCACCGTCGAGGCGAAGGTCGCCGACGGCCCCCTCGACGGCACCGTCGCCGAGTTCACCGCCAGCGGCACCGTCATCACGTTCCGCGGCTTCCTCAACGCCTACGAGGAGAGCAAGGACGAGGAGCGCAACTCGTCCGACGCGGCCGAGGCCAAGCTGCCGCCGCTCGAGCCGAAGCAGACCCTCGCGGTCGCCGAGGTCGAGGCGGACGGTCACGAGACCACCCCGCCGCCGCGCTACACCGAGGCGAGCCTGGTGAAGTCTCTGGAGGAGCTCGGCATCGGGCGCCCCTCCACCTTCGCGAGCATCATCTCGACGATCATCGATCGCGGCTACGTCACGCAGCGCGGCCAGGCCCTCGTCCCGAGCTGGATCGCCTTCTCGGTGGTGCGGCTCTTGGAGGACTACTTCGGCGACCTCGTCCAGTACGACTTCACGGCCGAGATGGAAGACGACCTCGACCGGATCGCGGACGGCGCGGCCGAACGGGTCGACTGGCTGAACAGCTTCTATTTCGGCAGCGACAAGCACAAGGGTCTGCGCCGGGTGATCGACAACCTCGGCGAGATCGACGCTCGCAGCATCAACTCGATCGCGATCGACGACGGTGTGACGCTGCGCATCGGCAAGTACGGCCCCTACCTCGAAGTCACCGACCCCGAGGCCGCCGCGGACGCGACCCCCCGGCGGGTGAACCTGCCGCCGGAGCTCGCTCCGGACGAGCTCACCCCGGCGAAAGCGCACGAGCTGATCGACGCCCCGGTCCAGACCGACCGCGTGCTCGGCTCCAACCCGGACAACGGCAAGCTGGTGCTGGCGAAGGACGGCCGGTTCGGTCCGTACGTCACGGAGGCGGACCCGGAGGAGGACCCGGTGGCCGACGCCACGACGGGCGAGGTCGTCGAGACCAAGAAGCCGGCGAAGAAGGCCGCGGCCCCCAAGCAGCGCACCGCCTCCCTCTTCGCGTCGATGGATATCGCATCCCTCGACCTCGAGACCGCGCTCAAGCTGCTCGACCTCCCCCGCGTCGTGGGTGTCGACCCCGAGAGCGGCGACGAGATCCAGGCGGCCAACGGACGCTACGGGCCTTACCTGAAGAAGGGCACCGATACGCGCTCGCTGACCAGCGAAGACGACATCTTCACCGTCGACCTCGCCGGCGCCCAGGAGCTCTTCGCGCAGCCGAAGTACGGCAACCGCCGTGCCTCCAGCGCTCTCAAGGAGTTTGACGCCGACCCGGTCAGCGGCAAGCCGATCAAGGTCAAGGACGGCCGGTTCGGCCCCTACGTCACCGACGGGGAGACGAACGCGACCATCCCCCGCGGCGAGACGGTCGAGGAGGTCGACTTCGAGCGCGCCGTGCAGCTGCTTGCCGACAAGCGCGCGAAGGGACCGGCCAAGAAGCCCGCCGCGAAGAAGACGACGACGCGCAAGGCGCCCGCGAAGACGGCCGCGGCGAAGAAGGCGACGACCACGAAGGCGACCGCCGCAAAGACGACTGTGGCCAAGACCACTGCGGCGAAGACCACTGCGGCGAAGAAGGCCGCGGCGAAGCCGGCGGACGAGTGAGCGGGCTCTTCATCACGCTCGAGGGCGGCGACGGGGTGGGCAAATCGACCCAGGCCGCCCTCTTGACCGAATGGCTCGAGTCCCGCGGGCGCACGGTCGTGCGCACGCGGGAGCCCGGTGGAACGGTCGCCGGGGTCGAGATCCGCGAGATCGTCCTGCACCATCGCGGCGACATCGCCCCGCGCGCCGAAGCCCTGCTCTACGCGGCGGATCGGGCGCACCACGTGGCGACGCTGGTCCGTCCCGCCCTCGAGCGCGGCGACGTCGTCGTCCAGGACCGATACATCGACTCCTCCGTCGCCTACCAGGGCGCGGGACGCGTGCTCGGGGGCGACGAGGTCCGGGACCTCTCGCTGTGGGCCGCCGAGGGGCTGCAGCCGGACCTGACCATCCTGCTCGACCTCGACGAGGCCGCGGCACGGGCGCGCCTCGACACCGCACGCACCCGGTACGACCGGTTGGAGGCGGAGCGCGCTGAGTTCCACGCCCGGGTCCGGGCCGCGTACCTCGACCTCGCCGCGCAGGAGCCGGAGCGCTTCCTCGTCGTGGACGCCGCCCGGCCGATCGACGAGATCGCGGCCGACATCCGGCGGCGGCTCGATGACCGGGTCTGACCGGACCGGTGTCCGCCGTGGGCGCTAGCCTGGAACGCATGGCGGTGTGGGATGACCTGACGGGGCAGGACGACGCCATCGCGGTCGTCCGCGCCGCCGCCACAGGCACCGACCCTCGCAGCATGACCCACTCCTGGCTGATCACCGGCCCGCCCGGATCGGGTCGTTCCAACCTCGCCTACGCCTTCGCGACGGCCCTGCTGAGCCCGGGAACACCGGACGGCGACCTGGCCACACGGCAGCAGGTGGACGCGCGGACGCACCCCGACCTGGCCGTGCTCAGCACGGAGCGCGTCATCATCTCCATCGACGAGGTGCGCGCCCTGGTCTCGAGCTCCCAGTTCTCGCCCTCGGTCGGACGGTTCCGCGTCATGGTGATCGAAGACGCCGACCGCATGAGCGAGCGCACCTCCAACGTCCTGCTGAAAGCGCTGGAGGAGCCGCCGGAGCGCACTGTGTGGATCCTCTGCGCGCCGAGCGACGCCGACCTGCTCCCGACCATCCGCTCGCGCGTGCGCACGGTGCGACTGAAGGTCCCCAGCGTGGCCGACGTGGCCGCCCTGATCGAGCGACGCGACGGCGTCGACGCCGCGACCGCCGAGCGGGCGGCCCGGCACGCGCAGAGCCACATCGGCATGGCGCACCGCCTCGCCACGAACGAGGAGGCCCGTCGCCGCCGCTCGGAGACCCTGGCGCTCGCGCTCGGCATCCGGTCGGTGTCGGGCGCCGTGCTGGCAGCCGCCTCGCTGCTGGAGATCGCAGGCGCGGATGCGAAGGCGATCACCGAGGAGCGCGACGCCGAGGAGCGCGAGCACGCCCTGCGCTCGCTCGGAGTCGAACCCGGCGGCACCGTCCCGCCCGCACTGCGCGGTCAGCTGCGACAGCTCGAAGAGGACCAGAAGCGGCGCGCGACGCGCAGCCTGCGCGACGGGATCGACCGCATCCTGGTCGATCTGCAATCGCTGTACCGCGATGTGATGATGCTGCAGCTCGGCAGCGAGAGCGAGCTGGTGAACCTCGAGCTGCTGGACCGGCTCGAGGCTCTCAGCGCCCATACGACTCCCGCCGCTACGCTCGCAGCGATGGACGCCGTGCAGACGGCTCGCGAGCGGATCGACGGAAACGTCGCGCCGGCGCTGGCCCTGGAGGCGATGCTGACCACCATCCTTCGCGGCGACGCCGCGCGAAAGGGGATCGACCTGTGACCTCCCGCCCGGGCCGTACCACCGCACGCCGTCGCGCTTTTCGGATGGCAGCCGTCGCGATCGCCGCGGTCGCCGCGCTCACCCTGAGCGGATGCGTGACCTGGTTCATCCCGCCCAAGACGGCAGCGACCTCCACGCCCGTCCAGGAGGACGTCTCCGCCGCGCTGAAGCCGTTCTACGGACAGGTGCTGAAGTGGAGCAGCTGCTCCGGCGGCATGCAGTGCACCACCGCGAAGGCGCCCCTGAAGTGGGACGACCCGGCGGCCGGCGAGATCGAGCTGGCACTCATCCGTCAGAAGGCGAAGGGCACCAAGCAGGGCTCCCTGCTCGTGAACCCGGGCGGTCCGGGCGCCTCCGGCTACGACTTCGTCAAGGACAGCGTCGGCTACGCGACCGACAGCACGCTGCAGGACCACTTCGACGTGGTCGGCTTCGATCCCCGCGGGGTGGGCCGGTCCACTGCCGTGAAGTGCTACGACGCGAAGCAGATGGACGGCTACCTCTACGACATCACCCCGGGGGTCCGCGGCTCGGACGAGTGGATCGCCGCCAACACCACGGCGTCGACCGCGTTCGGCGCGGCCTGCGCCAAGAACACCGGCGCCATGCTCGACCATGTCGACACGGTGAGCGCCGCCCGCGACCTCGACCTGCTGCGCGCGGTGCTCGGCGACACGAAGCTCAACTATCTCGGGTACTCGTACGGCACCTATCTCGGCGCCGTGTACGCCGACCTCTACCCGGGCAAGACCGGGCGCCTGGTCCTCGACGGCGCGCTCGATCCGGCGGCGAGCAACTTCGACGTGACCAAGGTGCAGGCGCAGGGCTTCGAGAGCGCGCTGCGCGCCTACCTGAAGGACTGCCTCACGCAGAAGGACTGCCCCTTCAACGGCACCGTGGACGACGGGATGAAGACCATCTCGGCGCTGCTGGCATCGGTCGAGAAGAGCCCGATCCGCAACTCCGACGGCCGCGAGCTGGGCGCGAACACGCTCGTCACGGCGATCATCTACCCGCTCTACGACGCGAACGGCTGGTCCTATCTCAGCCAGATGTTCGAATCCGTCATGCGGGGGAGCGCATCGGTCGCGTTCACTCTCGCCGACGCGTACAACAGCCGCGACAACGACGGCACCTACTCGGACAACTCCACCGAGGCGTTCATGGCGATCAACTGCCTCGACTACTCGTACGACGCGGACCCGGCGACGATGCGCGCCCAGGCCGCCGAGCTGGCCGCGGACGCGCCGGTCATCGGGCCGTACATGGCGTACGGCGATATCGGCTGCGCGTCCTGGCCGTTCAAGACGACCGTGCAGCGCGGGCCGATCGCTGCGGCCGGCTCCGCGCCGATCCTGGTGGTCGGTACGACCAACGACCCGGCGACCCCGTACGTGTGGGCGAAGAACCTGGCGGGCGAACTGCAGAACGGCCACCTGCTGACCTACAAGGGCGAGGGCCACACCGCCTACAACAAGTCGAACTCGTGCGTGAACGACACGGTGGACGAGTTCCTGGTCAAGGGCACGCTGCCCGCGGAGGGCAAGACGTGCTGAGCGCGACCCTCGCCGTCACACGCGATCGATCGAGTGGTGCAATTTTGCAGAGGATGAAATAATCCTCCTGTGACTGTGGCACCTGACTCTGCGGTGGATCCCGAGCTCGGCCTGCGCGAGCGCAAGCGGATCGCCACCCGGCGCGCCATCCAGCTCGCCGCGCTCACCCTCACCAGCGAGCGCGGCTTCGACAAGGTCACCGTCGACGAGATCAGCCATGCCGCCAATGTGTCGCCGCGCACCTTCTTCAACTACTTCCCCTCCAAGGAGACGGCGATCATCGGCGAGCTCCCGGAGCTGCCGGACGAGGAGGCCGTCGACCGGTTCATCGCGGCCGGTCCGGAGGAGCCGATCCTGCACGGGATGAGCCTGCTGCTGATCGCCGCGATCGACGGCGGCGAGCTGGGGGAGACCGGGCCGGTCGATCCGGGCGACACGGCGGCCCCGGGCGACGCGGCGACGAGCCTGCAGGAGATGCACGTCCTCCGTCGCGCCCTGCTGAAGGACAATCCGGAGCTCTTCGCCCAGCGCATGGCCAGCATGCACAAGTTCGAGGACGCGCTCAGCGCTGTCGTGCAGCGTCGACTCGCCCATGACGACCCGGCCCTCGCCGAGGATCCCGAGGCACTGCACCAGCGTGCCCGACTGGTCACCTATGTCGCCTTCGCCGGCATGCGCCACGCGTGGTCGTGCTGGGCCGACCACGGCGGCGTCGAGTCGCTGGCCGACCGGCTCCGCGCATCGTTCGACGAGCTCCAGGCGCTCGGCAGGCAGGTCCACTGACACCGGCGGCTCCCGGTTGTGTGATCGGGAGCGCACTGGTCGAGAGCGCCCTCGGGATCGGGTAAGCTATCTGACTGTGCGCCGAGCGGAAGCCCGGCCCACGCCGCCCTAGCTCAGTCGGCAGAGCATCTCACTCGTAATGAGAAGGTCAAGGGTTCGATTCCCTTGGGCGGCTCGGAAGAACACGAAAGGCCCGCGGTGAACCGCGGGCCTTTCGTCGTGAGAGTTCGCTGAGCATGATCGACAAACTCACGACGGTGCGTCGCAGCAGTGTCCAGGAACGTGTCGGCCGGCTCACGGCGATGCAGCTCGTCGAGGTCGAGCGGGCGATGCTCGTTCCTCGGGCTGGCGGGTTAAGGAGCGGAACCTACCCCGTCAGGACGGCCTCCTCGGCGTGGTGGCACGACACGTCCCGCAGCGGGATCCCCGGGCCGGCCAGGGCGCGCAGGGGCGGCACGGCCTCCCTGCACTCGTCGGTCGCCATCCAGCACCGCGGGTTGAAGCGGCAACCGGCGGGCGGGTCGACGGGCGACGGAGGCTCGCCGCCGAGGATGCGGCGCTGCGAGAGGCGGCCGCGGCCCTCGCGGGTGGCGGTCGGTGTCGCTGACAGCAGCGCCTGGGTGTACGGGTGCGAGGGATGATCGTAGACGGCCTCGGTGTCGCCGATCTCGGCGATCCGGCCGAGGTACATGACGGCGACGCGGTCGGCGATGTGACGCACGACCGAGAGATCGTGGGCGATGAAGACGATCGAGACGCCGAGGCGGCGGCGGATGTCGCCGAGGAGATTGATGACCTGAGCCTGCACCGAGACGTCCAGGGCCGACACCGGCTCGTCGCAGACGAGCACGTCGGGGTCCAGGGCGAGGGCGCGGGCGATACCGATGCGCTGACGCTGGCCGCCGGAGAACTGGTGGGCGAACCGGCCGAGCATGTCCTCGCCGAGACCGACCAGCTCCAGCAGCTCGATGGCGCGGGCGCGACGCTGGGCGCGGTTCATCGTGCGGGCCGCGGCGATGGGCTCGGTGACGATGTCGAGCACGGTCATCCGGGGGTCCAGGGAGGCGTAGGGGTCCTGGAAGATCATCTGGACGCCCTGTCGCAGGTGCTTGCGATCGCTGAGTCGTCCGCGGCCGACATCGCGGCCGCGGTAGGTGAGCGTTCCCTCGTCGGGGCGCTCGAGGCCGACGAGCATCCGGGCGAGGGTGGACTTGCCGCACCCGGACTCGCCGACGATGCCGAGCACCTCGCCGGCGTGGAGCTCGAGACTGATGCCGTCGACCGCCGACACCGTCGCCGGCCGCAGGCGGGACCCGGTGGCGAAGCGACGCACCAGGCCGGACGCACCCAGCACGACCTCGGGTGTGCCGTCGTCGGCGGGGCGGGGGAGGACGGCCCCGGCGCGGGGGTCAGACGAGTTCACCGATGAGCTCCTCGGATCGGAGGCAGGCGGCCCGCCTGCCGGCGGCGACCTCCAGCAGCGGAGGCCGAGTGGTGGCGCACGCGTCCACCGCGAGGTGACAGCGCGGATGGAACGAGCAGCCCTGCGGCACACGGGCCGGGCTGGGGGGCGAGCCGGGGATGGTCAGCAGGTCGGAGCCGCGCTGGGCCGCCTGCGGCACGGAGCGCAGCAGCGCCTCGGTGTACGGGTGCGCGGGGTGTGCGAAGACGGCGTCGGCACTGCCGCTCTCGACGATCCGGCCCGCGTACATGACGGAGACATGATCGGCGACCTCCATCACGACGCCGAGGTCGTGCGTGATGAGCAGGATGCCCATCCCGAGCTGATCGCGCAGCGAGCCGAGCAGGTCGAGGATCTGCGCCTGCACCGTGACGTCGAGCGCGGTGGTCGGCTCGTCGGCGATGAGCAGCTCGGGCTCGAGGGAGATCGCCATCGCGATCAGGATGCGCTGCCGCATGCCGCCGGAGAACTGGTGCGGATAGTCGTCGACTCGCCGCGACGGCGCCGGGATGCCGACGAGACCGAGCAGGTCGACGGCGCGGGCGCGGGCCTGCTTGCGGCTCGCCCCGCGATGGACCCGGAAGAGCTCTCCGATCTGGTCGCCGATCGTCATGACCGGGTTGAGCGCCGAGAGCGCGTCCTGCAGGACGAGGGCGATGCGCTCGCCGCGGAGGCGCCGCCGCTTCTCCTCGGTCAGGTGCAGGAGATCGACGTCGCCGAGCCGCAGTTCGTCGGCGGTCACCCGCGTGAACTCGTCGCCGAGGCCCATGATCGCGCGTGCCGTGACCGACTTGCCGGAACCGGACTCGCCGAGCAGCGCGACGAACTCGCCGCGGCCCACGCTGACGTCGACGCCGCGCACGGCCGGGATGTCCGGCCCGGAGCCGGTGAACGCGACGGAGAGGTTGCGTACCCGCAACACCTCGTCGCCGGGGGGATTCGTAGTGTCCACGCTGACATCCTCGCATGTGAGTGATTTCCGGAATGTTTCAATCAAGAAACGAATTTGCCGAATTTTCAAACTCATGTTGACACAGATGCCGAATATCCGCGAGATTGTGTCCTGTTGCGCCTCAGGCGCACCTCGACCGCACCTCACCAGGAACGAAGGAGAAAGCGTGCTCGACCCGTCCCCCCGCTACACCGGCTACACGGCCTACGACTACCTCGAGGCCGGCAAGGACTACCGGGAGTTCCGCTACGCCCAGCAGATCGGCCGCGTCCCCGCGTACGCCGGTCTCGGACTGAACGACGCCCAGGTCGAGCGCACCACGCGCCTCCTGGCCGAATCCACCGTCATCTCGCTGCACGACCACGTGCAGGTCTTCCCGGAGGACATGACGCAGCTGCGCGACCACATCCGGCAGGGTCGCGAACCAACCGGCTATGAGGGCCTCAGCCGCTCGGGCATCACGGCCGTCTTCGACAACGGGATGGACGGCACCTGTTGCATCTCGAGCGACGCCGGCTGGAAGTACCAGGACGTGCTCTTCGACCTCGGCGTGCGCATGGCGGACCTCGCGCACCAGGACTTCGTCATCAAGGGCGAGACGATCAAGGACATCGAGTACGCCGCCGAGACGGGTCGCATCGCGCACGTCTTCGCGCTCGAGGCGTCCACGATGATCGAGAACGAGGTCGACCGGCTCGACGTGCTCTACGGCTTCGGCGTGCGCCAGATGGGCATCGCCTACTCCGAGGCGAACACCCTCGGCTCGGGCCTCAAGGAGCGCGGCGACGGCGGACTCACCTACTTCGGGGAGCGCGCGGTCGAGCGGATGAACAAGCTCGGCATCGCCATCGACGTCTCGCACTCGGGCGACCGCACCGCGGTCGACGCGATCAAGGCCTCCACCAAGCCGACCTTCATCACCCACGCCGGCGCCCGCGGGCTGTGGCCGACGAACCGCATGAAGACCGACGAGACGATCATCGAGTGTGCGAAGCGCGGTGGGGTCATCGGCATCGAGGCGGCACCGCACACGACGCTGTCGCCGGCGCACCCGCGCCACTCGCTGGAGTCGGTGATGGACCACTTCCAGTACTGCGTCGACCTGGTCGGCCTCGAGCACGTCAGCTTCGGCCCCGACACGCTCTTCGGCGACCACGTCGGACTGCACGACGCGTTCTCGTCCAACCTGTCCATCGGCCAAGCGCACGGGCACGTCGACTACGAGAAGGTCGAGTACGTCGACGGCCTCGAGAACCCGGCCGAGGAGTTCTACAACATCATCGGCTGGCTGGTGAAGCACGACTACTCCGACGACGAGATCCGCGCCGTCGTGGGTGGCAACACTCTGCGGGTCCTGAAGGAGGTGTGGGTCTGATGCGCCCACGGAAGATCGCATTCGCAGCGGCCCTGCTCGCCGCGTCAGCGCTGGCGCTCAGCGCCTGCGCCCCCAGCGCGCCGCCGGCCGCCGGCTCGGCGACCGCCGGTTCGCAGACGCTGACGGTCGCCACGACCACCGACGTCGTGAACTACAACCCGCTGGTCGGCAACAGCCGCAGCGACTACTGGATCACGAACCTCATGTACCCGCACCTCCTGAGCATCGCGAACGACGGTTCGAAGGAGCCGCAGGTCGCGACCAAATGGGGCTACGTGGACGACACCACCGGCTTCTACGAGATCCGCGACGACCTGAAGTGGAGCGACGGCGAGCCGTTGACCGCCGAGGACGTGGCGTGGACGATGAACGCGGTCAAGAAGGACAAGCCGTCCGGCACGTTCTACGGCCAGCTCACCAACCTCGACACCGCGAAGGCCGTCTCGAAGACCCGGGTCGAGTTCACCCTCACCAAGCCGGACTCGTCGATCGTCGAGGAGATCGGCTTCTGGGGCAACATCGTCCCGAAGCACGTCTTCGAGAAGGCGGAGTCGGTCGCGACGTTCCCGAACGACGGCAAGGACGGCGGCTGGGTCAGCGCCGGTCCCTACAAGCTGACGAAGGTGCAGACCGGGCAGAGCTACACGCTCGAGCGCGTCGCGGACTACCCGCTGGTCGAGGGCGGCACGCCGCTGTCCGCCTCGGTGGTCTACCGCGTGTTCCCGGACATCAACACCGAGATCCTGGCCCTGCAGAGCGGCGAGGTCGACGTGATCGCCAACGCCCTCCCGCCTGCGCAGGTCGCGAAGCTCAAGGCCACGAGCGGCATCGCCGTCGAGGAGGCCGTCGGACTCGGCTACGCGCACATGACCTACAACATGAACAACGCGGACCTGGCGAAGGTCGAGGTGCGGCAGGCCCTCGCGCACGCCGTCGACTACGACGCCATCCGCAAGGTCGTGCTGCAGGGCCAGGCCGTCTCCACGGGGTCGAGCCCGCTCATGCCGGTGCTGAAGGACTACTACGACACGTCGATCACGGAGTACGCCTTCGACACCGACGAGTCGCGCAGCCTGATGCAGAAGGCGGGCTACACCGCCGGCTCCGACGGCATGTTCCCGCTGAAGTTCCGCCTGATCTACTCGCTGCAGGACAGCGTCACCAGCCAGTGGGCGACCCTGGTGAAGGACAGTGCGGCGAAGGCGGGCATCGCGATCGAGTTGCAGGGCACCGAGCGCAACACGTACCTCGCGATGACGAACAAGGGCGACTTCGACATCTACGCCGGCAACTTCGCCATCATGGACGACCCGGTGACGAACATGACGCTCGCCTACCTGCCGGGCGGCGCCATCAACTACACCTACGTCGACGACGCGAAGCTCAACGACCTGATCGCCCAGGGCACCGCGACGACCGACAAGGACCAGAAGGTGAAGCTGATGCGGGAGGCCGCGAAGATCGTGCGGGACAACGTGTACGACAACATCATGTACACGCAGAACCTGTACTTCGCGCACTCCTCCAAGTGGACCGGCTTCGTCTCGAAGCCGAGCGAGCTGCTCTCCATCGTCAACCCGGTGTCGCTGGCCAGCGCGCACCCGACCGGCAAGTAACCGAAAGCAGAGGTACGCCCGCGTGTCCCGGTTCCTGTTCCTCCTCCCACGGCTCGGCCGGGGTGTGCTCACGGTGTGGTTCGCCGTCACCGTGACCTTCCTCCTGCTGCGCCTGCTGCCCGGAGACCCGGCGCTGGCCGTCGCCAGCCCGAACATGACCGAGGACGCGCGGGCGGCCCTGCTCCAGCAGTACGGGCTCGATCAGCCGCTGATCGTGCAGTACGGCATCTATCTGTGGCAGCTCCTTCAGGGCAATCTGGGGGTGTCGTTCACGCAGTCGATTCCTGTGCTCGACGTGCTCATGCAACGACTCCCGTGGACGCTGCTGCTCACGGGCACCGCGCTCGTGGCCACGGTGGTCGTCGGCATCCCGCTCGGGGTGCTGGCGGCCTCCCACCGCGGCCGCTTCCTCGACCGCCTGGTGCAGATCATCGGCGTGACCGGGCAGTCCATCTTCGTGCCGAGCATCGGCGTGCTGCTGTTGTTCGTCTTCGGGCTGATGCTCGGGTGGCTGCCCATCGGCGGGGCGTACGACCAGGACGCGTACGGGCTCGCCTGGTACGGGAGCGTCGCCGCCCATCTCGTCCTCCCCGCGCTCTCGCTGATGCTGGTGCAGCTCGGCAGCTACGTGCTGACGATGCGCTCGACGCTGATCGACGCGCTGGGGGAGGACTACACCACCCTCGCCAAGGCGAACGGCCTGCCCTACCGCCGGGTGCTGTGGAAGCACGCTCTGCGCAATGCGCTGCTGCCGACCACCACCCTCATCGGTCTGCAGCTCGGCTTCCTCGTGGGAGGCGCGGTGCTCACGGAGACCGTGTTCGCCTACCCGGGGATCGGCCGCGGCATCTACGAGGCCGTCACGCAGCTCGACTTCCCCGTGCTCCAGGGCGCGTTCCTGATGCTCGCGATCACGGTGGTGGTCGCGAACATGATCACCGACACCGTCTACGGTTTCCTCGACCCGAGAGTGAAGAAGGCATGACCGACGCGACCACCCAGAACGCGGCGACGGTCACCGAGGAGGCGGTCGGGCTCGAACCCGTCGCCCTCGGGAACGGCCGCGCGAGCGCGCAGACGTGGAAGGCGTTCCGGCGCGAGCCGCTCGGGATGCTGGCGCTCGGCGTGCTCATCCTGCTCACCGTCGTCGCCATCGCTGCGCCGCTCATCGCCCCGTACCCGCCGAGCTACGGCGACCCGGTGCTCGCCCCGCCGAGCCTCGCCCACTGGTTCGGCACCGACAGCCTCGGACGCGACGTGTTCGGCGAGGTGGTCTGGGGCTCGCAGCAGAGCATCCTCGTGGCCGTCGCCGCCTCCGCCATCGCGATCGTCGTCGGCACGCTGATCGCCGTGGTCGGCGCCTACTTCCAGCGGCTCGACGGTTTCATCAGCGTCATCGTGGACCTCACCCTGTCGCTGCCCGTGCTGCCGCTCATGATCCTCATCGCTGCGCTGGTCGGGCCGAGCACCGGGACGATCATCCTCGTCGTCGCCGCGTTCTCCTGGCCGGAGGTCACGCGCCTGGTGCGGTCGCAGGCCCTCACGGTCGTGCGGCTGCCCTATGTGGACGCCGCCCGGCTCATGACCACGTCGCCGCTGTGGATCATCGTGCGGCACGTCGTCCCGGCGGTCACCCCGGTCATCGTGGTCTCCGTCGTGGTGACCGCCTCCCGCGCGGTGCTCTCCGCCGCCGGCCTCGCGTTCCTCGGACTCGGCGACCCCAACGTGTGGTCGTGGGGCCGCATCCTCTACGAGGCGCAGCAGTCGGGGGCCATGTCGAGCGCCTGGTGGCTGACTTTGTTCCCGTCCATCGCGATCCTGCTGCTCGTGCTCTCGGCGACGCTGCTCTCGATCGCCTACAACGACGCCCGCAACCCGCGGTCGCGCCGCCGCTGACCCGTCCCGTCCGCATCGACGAAGGAGGACCGTGTTCACCACCCGCCTGAGCGCCGACGCTCTCGACCGGCTGCAGGACCGCGTGCGCGAGCGCATGCGATCGGAGGGCCTCGACGCCCTGCTGACCGACGCGCCCGAGGACGTCGCGTACCTGACCGGCTTCTTCCACCACCCCTGCGAGCGACCGGTCGCCGTGTGGCTGGGCGCCGACGGCGGCGCCGTGCTGCTCGTGCCGGAGCTCGAGCGCGAGAACGCCGAGCGGCAGCACGCGCGCGCCGAGATCGTCTCCTACGCCGAGTTCCCCGGTGTCGTCCCGCCGTTCCGCGCGCTCGCCTCCCGGGTCGGTCGTGCCGGCCGCGTCGGCTATTCGACCGGCATGGCCTGGGAGCGGCAGCACGCCGCGTTCACCGAGCTCGCCGTCGGCGAGGCCGTCCCCACCCCGATCGTGACCGTCGCCCGTTTCGTCAAGCTTCCCGAGGAGGTCGCGCTGCACGCGGAGGCGGCGCGGATCACCGACCTCATGCTGGAGGCGGGCGTCGCCCTGGTGCGCGAGAGCATCACGGCGGGCGCGACCCTGCCGACGGAGGCCGAGCTGGCCTCGCACGTCGGCGGGGTCGGCGTCGCCACGATGTACGCGGAGCATGACGATGTGATCGTCGTCTCCCCGCTGGCCGGCGGGCTCGTCTACTCGGGAGCGAACTCCGCGTATCCGCACGGCCTCCCGTCGGGGTATCGGCTGCGACCGGGCGACACGTTCATGCTGTCGCTGGGCTGCGCCGTGGGCGGCCGCTTCGTGGAGGGCGAGCGCACCTTCGTGCTGGGCGAGCCCACCGCCGAGCAGCGCCGCTACCATGACGCCGTGCGGCTCGCGCAGGAGATCGGCGGCCGGGCGATCCGGCCGGGACGCGAGTGCCGCAATGCCAACCGCAACTGCCTGGACGTGATCCGCGACGCCGGGCTCGGCGAGTACCTACGCCACCGGCAGGGCCACGGCATCGGCCTCGGCATGCACGAACCGCCGTGGCTCGAAGACGGTGACGAGACCCCGCTCGAAGCGGGCATGATCGTCTCGAACGAGCCGGGAATCTACATCCCCGGCCATGCCGGTTACCGGATCTCGGACAGCATGCTGGTGACGCCGGAGGGCTCCCGCCCGCTGACCGCCTTCCCCCGCGACCTCGACTCCTGCACCATCGCCCTCTGAAGACCAACGCCCTCTGAAGACCAACGCCCTCTGAAGAAAGGACCCACCGTGACCGGAACCCAGGACGTCTCCCCGGAGTTCGCCGCCGCGACCACCACCGCCGAGTTCGTCGAGATCAACGGCAACCGCCTCGCCGTGGAGGTGCTCGGCCCCGAGGGCGCGCCGGTCATCATCACGCACCACGGAGCTCCCGGGCTCGGCTCGCGCGCCGAGCCCCGTGCCAGCTTCGGCCGGCTCGCCGACGAGTACCGCGTGGTCGTGTTCGACGCGCGCGGCTCCGGCGAGAGCGAAGGGTCCGGAGAGTTCAGCCACGAGCAGTGGGCGGCCGACATCGACGCGCTCCGCGAGTGGATCGGCGCCGAGCGCATCGTCATGGCCGGCGGCTCGTACGGCGGCTTCATGTCGATGGAGTACGCCATGCGGTACCCCGAGCGCGTGCAGGCCCTCGTGCTGCGGGACACCGCGCCCGACAACTCCCACTCGGAGCTCTCGCGCGCCAACGCCCTCGCCTCCGATCGCGTCACCGTCGACATGGACAAGTTCGACCGGATCGACGAGGGGCGGGTGCGCGACGACGACGACCTGCGCGACTGCTGGCGCGAGATCCTCCCGCTCTACGACTTCGTCTACGACCCGGATGCCGTCGACCGCAAGGTCGCCGCGACCCCGTATCGCTACGAGGCGCACAACTACGCGTTCTCGAAGAACCTGCCGAACTATGATCTGAAGGGGGCTCTCCCCGGGATCAGCGCACCGACCCTGGTCACGGTGGGGCGCACGGACTGGATCACTCCGGTCTCGTGCAGCGAGACGATCGTCTCGCTCATCCCGGATGCGCGGTTGGCGATCTTCGAGAAGTCGGGGCACTCGCCCCAGATCGAGGAGGCGGAGGAATGGACGGCCACGGTTCGCGGCTTCCTGCACCAGGTCGCGCCGCCGCGGTCGGGCACGGCCGCGTGAAGGCGCTCGACACCCTCGACGAACTCGACCGCAAGATCATCGTCGCGCTGCAGCACGACGGGCGCGCCAGCTGGACCGCCATCGCCGACATGGTCGGCAGTTCGACCGCTACGGTCGCGCGCCGCGGCCAGCAGCTGGTCGCCGACGGCATCGTGCGCATCGCGATCGTCCCCGCGCTCGGCAGCTCGGGGCAGGTGGACTCCTTCCTCGTGCGCCTGAACTGCCGACCGGGTACGCAGCTGGAGGTCGCAGCCGCGCTGGTCGCGCACGAGGACGTCCGCTTCCTCACGCTCGTGACCGGCCAGTACGACATCATGGCCGAGGTCGTGGTGACCGGAGGAGCTGCGCACTATCCGAAGCTCATCCAGTCGCTGCAGTCGATCGCGGGCATCAAGCGCTGGCGCAGCGACATCATCATGCACGTCTACAAGGTGCGGCACGACTGGAGCCGGCAGCTCTACGCCGAGACCATGAAGCTGCCCGCCGAGTCGGAGAAGACGTCCCTGATCGACCCGGAGTACTGCGAGCCCGCACACTTCGACGACGCCGACCGCCGCATCCTCACCGAGCTCCGGGAGGACGGCCGGGTCACGTTCCAGTCCATCGGCGACAAGACCGGCATGAACGAGTCGAGCGTGCGGCGCCGGTTCGACCGCCTGCGCGCGAAGGGCTGCGTCGACATCCTGACGCTCGTCCCCGCGGCCGCGCTGGGGATGGGCGCCGAGACGTTGCTGCTCGTGCGCGTGGCGCCCGCTCAGTTGGAGGCCGTGGCGAACGCGCTCTCGGCGTACCCGGCGGTGCGGTATCTCGCGGCGATCCTGGACGACAACTCGCTGTTCTGCGAGCTGATCACCCCGTCGGTCGCCGAGCTGAACGACTTCATCTCGCACACCCTGTCGGCGCTGGAGGGCGTCGAAGGCTGGACGGGAGCGATGGAGCTGCTGTACCTCAAGCGCGGTTTCGTGGAGACCCCGTGGTGGCGCACCCAGGTGGGGGCGGCCCCGGTCGAGGGGTGACGCGACTGCGGTCGCTCGGGA
>NZ_AYMR01000031.1 GCF_000633535.1 Leifsonia aquatica H1aii
GGCGGTGGAGTCGGGGGCGGGCGTCAGGCGAAGAGCTCGCGGACGGCATCGATGCGCCGCCGGATGATCGCCGGAAGGTCGTCCGAGCCTTCCGGCCGGAAGAACTCCTCGGCACTGGCCCGGAGGAGTCCGCCCGCGAGCTGGACTGCGGCGGCGGCGCGCAGGTCGCCCGAGGGCAGTCCCTCGCGGCGCTCGACGAGCAGGATGTCCTCGCGCTCGCCCTCCCCGGCCATCTTCAGCATGTGGGCGGCGAGCCGCGGCTCCCGCTCCACCGCCCGCAGGAGCTCGCGGATGTCGTCGACGGTCAGGCCGCCGTAGTCCCAGCGCGCGAGATTGAGGGCGATCAGGTCGTCGAGCAGGTGCTCGATGCCGCGCGGGCCTTCGGCGAGGAACCGCTCGGCGGCTCCGGACTCGTCGAGGTCGACGGGGATGCCGATGACGGCGTTCTCCTTGGAGGCGTAGTAGTTGAAGAGGGTGCGGCGGGAGACGCCGACCTCGTCGCAGAGCTCCTCCACGGTGAAGCCCGCGAGCCCGCGTTCGATGGTCAGCCGCCGGGCCGCCACGCGCAGACCTCGTGCGGTCTCCTCCTTGCGACGCTCCCGCGTCGACATTGCACTCTCGCTCACGAAGTGCAATCTTGCACCCTTTAGCTGAAAGTGCAATGTGAGGGAGGCCGCCTCCGCGGACCGCGCGTCAGTGCGCGAACGCCGTCTTCGGGATGCGGCCCGGGTCTCCGGTGCGCAGCTCGGCGCACACGGCGCGCACGTCGGCCACGAGGGCGTCGGCGAGCTCGACGCTGAAGCCGTCGCGGACGACGATGCGCAGCACCGCGACGTCCTGGGCGTCGGCCGGCATCGTGTACGCCGGCACCTGCCAGCCACGGGCGCGCAATTCGTGGGAGACCTGGAACACCGTGAACGCGGCGTCCTCCTCCACCTCGAACGCGATCACCGGGATGGCCGACCCGTCGGTCAGCACGCTCAGCTCCGGCTCCTCCGCCAAGCCTGCGGAGATCCGCATCGCCGTGTCCCGCAACGTCGACATGATGGCGGTGTACCCGGCCCGGCCCAGCCGCACGAAGTTGTAGTACTGACCGATGACCTGGTTGCCCGGCCGGGAGAAGTTGAGAGTGAAGGTCGGCATCTCACCGCCCAGATAGTTCACGTCGAACACCAGCTGGGGTGGGAGGTGGTCCGGCGAACGCCACACCACGAATCCGATACCGGGATAGGTCAGGCCGTACTTGTGTCCGCTCACGTTGATCGACACCACCCGCGGGAGGCGGAAGTCCCACTCGACCTCGGGGTGCAGGAACGGCACGACGAAGCCGCCGCTCGCCGCATCCACGTGCACGGGGACGTCCGGACCCCCTGCGTCGGCCAGGGCGTCGAGGGTCGCGCAGATCTCCGCGATCGGCTCCAGCTCGCCCGTGAAGGTCGTGCCGAGGATCCCGACCACCCCGATCGTGTCGTCGTCCACTGCGGCCCGCACCTGATCGGGCGTGATGACGTAGCGGCCCTTCTCGACGGGGAGGTACCGCGGCTCCACCTCGAAGTAGCGGCAGAACTTCTCCCAGACGACCTGCACGTTCGAGCCGAGCACGAGGTTGGGCGAGTCTCCGGACGTGAGCCCGCGACGCGCCCGCCAGCGCCACTTGAGCGCGAGGCCGGCGAGCATGACGGCCTCGCTGGAGCCGATCGTCGACGTGCCCGTCGGGTCTCCGGGTTCGGCGTGGAAGAGGTCGGAGACGATCGCGACGCAGCGGCGCTCGATGGCCGCCGTCGACGGGTATTCATCCTTGTCGATCAGGTTCTTGTCGAATGATTCCGCAAGAAGGACCTCGGCCTGCGGCTCCATCCACGTGGTGACGAAGGTCGCCAGGTTGAGCCGCGAGCTGCCGTCGAGCAGGAGCTCGTCGTGGATGAGCCGGTAGACGTCACCCGGGGCGGTCGGCTCGTCGGGCAGCCGGTCGGGCGGGCTCTGGCGCGACAGCCTGCCGGTGTACGCCGGGGCGTCGGACCCCTGGTGGACGAAACGCTCCTGCGCCATGGCCATGCCTCCTCGCGCTCCCACGGGCCCGCGGGGCGGCGGGATGGGGGAGCTGACCAGGCCGATGCTAACGGGGGTCGGGAGTCACGGCAACGGACGCCGCGCCCGCACGCGGGAAACACGAAGCGCCCCGTCCGAGAATCGGGCGGGGCGCTTCGAAGAGGCTCAGAGAGCGCGGATGTTGGAGGCCTGCGGGCCCTTGTTGCCCTGCGTCACCTCGAACTCGACCTTCTGGTTCTCTTCCAGGTTGCGGAAGCCGTTGCCGGTGATCTCGCTGTAGTGAGCGAACACGTCGGCCGAGCCGTCGTCCGGGGCGATGAAGCCGAAGCCCTTTTCGGAGTTGAACCACTTGACGGTGCCAGTTGCCATCGTTTGTCTTCTTTCAATCTGCGATGACCGACGCCGCCGGAACCGTTCCGGAGCTGCTTACGGAAAGCGCGAGAACTACGATACGCGATCCGGCCGGATCACGCGCGGGTTCGTTCGAACAAGAATTTCGAGGTGGCCCCCGCGATGAGCGCTCCGACGATCGGAGCAACGATCGACAGCCACAGCTGGCCGAGCGCCGTCGGGCCGCCGTAGATCGCCGTCGCGATCGACCGCGCCGGGTTGAACGAGGCGTTGGAGACCGGGATCGCGATGAGCGCGAGCAGGGTGAGGGTGAGGCCGATCGCGAGCGGGCCGAAGCCGTCCGCGGCGCGCGTGCTGGTGACGCCGAGGATGACGTAGACGAAGACCGCCGTGGTGATGATCTCGATCAGCAGGGAAGAGAGGAGGGGGAAGCCGCCCGGCGAGAGCTCGCCCCAGCCGGTCGAGGCGAAGCCGCCCTTCTGAGCGGCGGCGAGGAAGCCGCCCGGGGCTCCGGCGGCGATGGCGACAAGAAGGGAGGTGGCGAGGATGCCGCCGACGATCTGGGCGACGATGTACGAGACGACGTCCTTCCAGCCGAAGCGGCCGGCGATCGCCAGGCCGAGCGTCACGGCCGGGTTGAAGTGCCCGCCGGAGATCGGACCGAACGCGTACGCAGAGACGACGACGCTCAGACCGAGAGCGAGCGCCACACCGAGGAACCCGACGTTGAGGCCGCCCTCGCCGCCGGCGAATCCGGCCGCGTAGAGGGCGGTGCCGATGACACCGAAGACGAGGACGAAGGTACCGGCGACCTCCGCGGCGAGACGGGCGCCGAGGGTCGGCGCGACCGGGGCGGGCGGCGCCGCCGAGACGGTGGCGGGCGGAACGGTTTCGGACATGGCTCTCCTAGGCGGGTGTGATCTCGAGTCGATCGGGAGGAGGCTCCCACGGTCACGGTAGCGAACGCACGGCGGGCTCGCAGCGAATGTGACGGAGCGTCACAGCATGGTGCTGCCGCCGGCCCAGCTGATTCACCGGCCGCCCCTAGAGTGTGTCCTGAGCCGACCGGCTCACGACACGAGGAAAGGGAGCCCCGTGAGCACGGAGCAGCAGCACCAGGACCAGGTCGGCCGGACGCCCGACCGCGCCGACGGATCGCCATGGCGGCGGTTCTGGAACCGGGGCGGCTGGTGGAAGGCGCTGTTGGTGGCGGCGGTCTACTACGGGCTGTACCAGCTGGCCGGCATCCTGATCGACCTCGCCTTCGGTGGCCTGGTCGACAAGCACGACTTCTTCGCGGACGGCATCAGCACCTTCATCGCGCTCGGCGCCCCGATCCTGGTCGGCGGCGTCCTGCTCGTCGTCTTCGCGGTCTCCCTCGGCTGGTTGAAGCAGCTGTTCGGACGGCAGCCGATCCGCGGCTCGTGGTGGATGTGGATCGGCGTCGGGATCGTCGTCGTCTTCAACCTCCTGCGCTTCCTCAGCGCGGATTATGCCGCGTGGGACGCCGGAGCGGTCGTCGCCGTGCTCGTCTCGGGCCTCTTCATCGGTTTCGCGGAGGAGGTGCTGACCCGGGGCTTCGCCGTGAACCTGCTCCGGCGGGCGGGCTACGGCGAGCGCAGCGTGATGCTGCTCTCGTCCCTCATCTTCGCCGCGCTGCACTCCGGCAATGTGCTCACCGGCCAGAGCCTGCTGGCGGTGGCGTTCACCGTCGTCTACACGTTCGCGTTCGGGCTCGTGATGTACGCGGCCCTGCGGGTCACCGGCAACCTCATCTGGCCGATCCTGCTGCACGCCTCCACCGATCCGAGCCTCTTCCTGTTGACGGGCGGCGTCGACACGTCGAGCAGCGCGATGCACCCGGGGCCGCTGGCCGGTGTCGCCGGACTGGCGAACTTCGCGATCATGATCTTCGCTCTCGTGCCCCTGATCTTCGTCCGCGGACGGGTGGATCGTGACGCGGCCTACGGCCTGAAGCCGCCGACGCAGCAGCTCCGGGTCGGCTGAGCGCGGAACCAGGTCCCGCGTTTCCGCGTCAGGCCCAGAAGCCCGCGTGGGAGGCCGCGGCCTCGGTCTCGAGGTGCGGACCGGAGACCTCGATCGCGCGGCTGCCGGCGGCCAGCACGGTGCGGGCGGGCAGGGCGAGCGTCGGGTTGTCGGCGTGGTCGCCGGTCATCGCGTACAGCGCCTCCTCGGGCAGGGCGTAGACCACGCGGCCGATTCCGGACCAGTAGATCGCGCCCGAGCACATGGCGCACGGCTCGCACGACGTGTAGAGCGTGCAGCCGGGCAGCTGATCGGCCGGGAGGGTGCGCCCGGCGAGCCGGACCAGGTTCGTCTCGGCGTGACCGGTGATGTCGCGCTCGGTCACGACCGTGTTCTCGGCCTCCAGGACGACAGACCCGTCGGGACCGACGAGGATCGCGCCGAACGGATGGTTGCCGTGAGCGCGGGCCGCATCGGCGACCGCGATCGCACGGCGCAGGTGCACGGAATCGACGGAGTCATCGGTCATGCCCCGAGCCTAAGCCCCGGTCCGCGCGAGGGGGAACGAAGAAAGCCCCGGCTCTCGCCAGGGCTTCTCCTACTGTCTCAACCAGTTCGTCGTTCACATGCACTGTGCGCCACGAGGGATTCG
>NZ_AYMR01000032.1 GCF_000633535.1 Leifsonia aquatica H1aii
TGCCGGGTCGGGTCCCAGTCATCGGGTTGTCGTATCGATCCACTCCACGGCGACCCGCCCAGAACCCAGAGGTCACGCCAATGGGCGAAGCTGAACATCTCATGGTCGTCCGTGAAGCCCTCCTCGTACCCACAGCTGTGACACGTTTGGTACAGGCCTCCGGCGAACTGGATGCGCGTCGGCTCGCGGAAGTCATCGAACCCGCACGCAAAGCACACGTAGCTGTCGTCACCGTGCTTCACCATGTGCAGGGTTCACCCTTCTGGTCATCCAAGTAGTTCTCGTCGCTTGTCGGAAAGTATGTGCGGGTGCTCCCGTCGTCACTGTATGTACCGAATTCTCTCGTGTTGTAGTCGTAGATTCGTACGTTCCCGCTGCTGTCGACTTTTGCTGGGAGGTTCTGGCTAATGGCGCGCATGAGGAACTGGTTCGCTGCAAGGGTGTACTGGTCAGCCGTCACGAAGCCGAATTGGTGAGCGTGGTCGTCCACATGGCGTTGGAGCGTTTGTATGTCGCGCCACCAGTTCGGACCGTCCGAGTACGATCCGTCGGGGGCGTCGGGCATGCACGGAGGCAAACCTCCCACCGGCGGCTTCTTGCCTCCCCCGGAACCACCGCCGGAGGATTCGCTCGACGGCGCGGTTGGAATGTCAACGCGCGGAGTCGGGTCGAATCTGACGGGCGGTTGGCCAGGCTGCGAACTAGGAGGGACCGCTCCTCGTGGCGCTCCTCCGGTGGGCGCTTCGGGCAGGCACAACCCGGTCCTCGCTGTTACACCTGTGCAGGGTGAATCGCCTCGCGATGGCGAGAGGCATGAGCTGAGGGTTCCGCCGATCCCACAGGATCCGCCCGCCGTGGTCGGCTGGTTCGGGGGCAGGTACGAACCGTTCTGGGTCTTCTGTTGAATCTTGATTCCGCCGCGGGTGGGGTCGACAAGCCGCTCAGTGAAGCTCTCCCAGCCGATCAAGATGTGCTTGAGGACGCTGCTGATGAATCTGATCGTGCCGTCAGCGCGGACGGAGATTCCGCCGAATAGTTGGTCAGCGAAATAGCTCGTTGTGGTGGTCTTGATGCCGTTCGCAATCGTGATCGTTTGCGATGATCCTGTCGGCTTGAGGAAGGAAAAGAGATTCGCGTCGTAAGGAGTGAGCTTTATCCCTTTGGCTGCCGGACCCGGCTCGGCGTCATTGTTCCTCGGCCCGCCTCCTCCGTCGTCGGTTCGTGCGGCTTCGCTGATGGTGGCGACGATGTCGACAACACTGAGAATTGTCAGCAGCACGTTGATGCCGGGGATCTCGAAGCCCACGGCTCGCGCCGCAAGGCGGGCGCTCAGACTTGCTAGTCGTCCTTCGGTCGCTGCATCAGCCAAGGCCAGCGTGCCAGGAGCAAGCGCTTGCCTGGCATCGAGGTAGTTGTTGTACGCCGTCATGTCGAGGCCGACACCGTCGTATTGATTTGATGTGATGCCCGGGAGGGTGTAAACCTTCTGCCCCGGTGCTGGGCACGTTTGGGGGACGTTCACGCAGTGGCCTGAGGGGTCGTTCGCGGAGACAGGGTTGGCGTTGGCGTAGAGATAGCGGTTGGTCGATGTCGAGCCTTGTATTGGAAGGTCGACTGTGTCGCGGGTGAGGAACGTTCCAAGCGAGGGCTGGTACCAGCGGGCGCCCATGTTCACAGCACCGGTTGTCGGGTCGGTCCAGTCTCCTTGGAATCCGAAGGAGGTGGTGCGGGGTGAGCTGCGGATGTCGCTGTCGTCCGTAGGGGTACCGAATGGTGTGAAGGCGTTTCGTGCGCTGAGTTGGCCAGTGTTGGTGAGCTGTCCGACGGTGTCGTCGTGGCTGTTGGCTAGGACAAGGCCGCGTGCATTGGTGGGTACGTTCTCCGAGAGAGCGACTTCTCCGTTCGCGAATCGAGTGAGGAGCTCCGTTGTGACGTTGCCGTTCGAGACAGAGATCGGGTCTTTGGCTAGTCCGTCAAATTGAAAGGACGTTGCGCCGGTTCCGATGAGCCGTCCAAGGGCGTCATAGCTGTAGGTCGACCCGCCATCGGTGATGAGCTGATCCAGCGCGTCGTACTTCAGCGTCCTGTCGCCGATGGCAGTGATGTCTCCGCGCGCGTTTGAGGTGATTGCCTCGGAAGTCGTGCCTTGTGAGTTTGTTGTTTGAAGCTGGGTCAAACGGTTTCGTGCGTCGTAGGTCCAAGACTTCGTCGTCGATCCGTCGGAAGACTTGATCAGGTTGCCGACGCTGCCCCAGGTGTAGGTGGTGCGGGCCGGGGCTGCTTGTCCGGGAGGTGCATTCGGCTGCCAGGACGTGAGACGGGAAGCTAGGTCGTAGGTATAGGTTCCCCCGTCAGTGGTGCCAGCTGCGTTGACGACCTTGCTGACCAAGTTGCCAACGGAGTCGTAGGTGTAGTCGGTTTTCGATTTCTGGCTGCCGGCGCCGTCGGTCACGGTGTCTTGTGCAAGATGGCCGAACGCGTCATAGGCGTGCGCAACCGATCCATTTACCGTTGATCCGGTCCGATACGTCTCGGTCGCTAGCCGTCCGGTGGCGGGCTCGTAGTCTCTGACCAGCCGATCGCCACCCGCCTCTACCGCGATCTCACGCCCAGTGGCATCAAATGAGTGAGTGATTCGTCTGGGAATGCCGCCGTTGCTGTGGTCGAGGTCAGTGACGGTGCCGAGCCTCATGTTGTCGTCGTAGGAGTAATTCGTGTTGCCCAGAGGTCCGCGAGAGGTGAGTAGCTGTGCTCGGGATCCCCAGGTGTAGGCCTGGTCGCCTAGCGGGGTCGAGATTTTGGTGAGGTCGCCTGCATTGCTGTAGCTGAACTGTCGTTCAACGTTGGCGGCCGTGTTGGCCGGGTCGACGGCGGTCGTTTTCACGACTCTGCCCAGCAGGTTGATCGTGTTTGTCTGGGTGACGCCGCCGGGTTCAACGGTTTTCGTGGCAAGTCCGCCGAGATCGTAGATTGTTGTCCACGTACGATCCTCTAGGGCGATGGCACCGGTGGTTTTTGGCTCGATGAATCGCTCGACTTTGTTCCAAGTGTTGTACGTCGCCCAGGTTGCGAAGTTTGCCGGATCCGAGATTCGCACCCGGTTACCGACGACGTCGTACCCCATGGTCGTGATATGCGTGAATGCCGACGTGGCCTTTTGCGCCAGGGAGGTCACTCTCCCGGCAAGATCGTATGTTCGGGTGACTTGCCCGCCGTTTGGCGACGTGGTGTTGAGTGGGCGGCCCGCGGCGTCATACGAATTGGTCGTGATGTGGCGGGTGCTGTCGGATCCGATGGTGTCTGTTTCGATCTCCCTGCCGGCGCCGTCGAAGATGTGCTCGATCGCTTCTCCATTTGGTCGAGTAGAGCGAATCATTCGGCCGCGCGCGTCATATGCAAAGGTCTCGGCTCCGGAAATCCCGGCCGGATAACGGCGAGTCATCTCCCCGACGCTGTTGTACTCAAAGCGTGAATGGGCCCCGTTTCGACCATTGTTGCCGTTGAGCCATTCGTCAGTAATGTTTCCTGCGTCGTCGTAGGCCCAATAGGTCATCAGGTGGACGGCGCCATCGATGCAGCACGAGTCCTCGAGTTGGGTTTTGGTGTCGCGCAAGACTCGGCCGAGCTCGTCTCGGTTGAAGGATTCCGTTGCACCACGGTCGTCAGTGATGGACCAGAGGTCGCCGTTAGGTGCGTAGCCGAGGACGACTGATTGATGGCGCCCGTCGAGCTCTTGTCCGTCGGTCCGAACAAGGTGTCCTTGGATGTCGTAGGTGTAACTCGTGGTGGCGCCGCGGGCATCTGTTTCCTCGACCAAGTCTCCGCTGACAGAGTACGTGCGAGTGATCTCCGGGTTGATCGCGGCCCCTCCGGGCGGACCGTATGTCGGAAGAGACGTCTTGACCGGGTTGCCTGCAACGTCATAGGTGATCTTGGTGAGCCGGCCCAGGGCATCCTTCGTCTCGGTGACCTCACCGAACGCGTTGTAGCCGAACACCGTGCGGTCGCGGGCAGGCGCCTGGGTTAGGCCGGTGTAGTCGGGCGCAGCTGGTGCGTCGACGGTTACCTCGACGCCCTCGATCTGGACTTGTCGGCCGAGCAGGTCGTAAGTGATGTGGCTGGTTCCAGCAAGTTCTTTGGGCGTGCCGATGCTCACTGGATCGAGGGTCGCCACGATGAGCTCGTTTTGATCTCGCTGGTATGCCGTGACGATCGAGGAAGTGCCCGTACTAGTGGAGACGCGAATCGGATTCCCGGCCTCGTCGACTTCGATCTCTTGAGATTCTGTTCGGACACCATCGGCTACAACCGATCCAACGGTCCGTCCGACGACGTCGCGCTTGATCGTCGTCTTCCGATTGACCCCCTGCGGGTCGACAATCGTAGTTTCCAGACGGCCCTCGGCATCGTACGTGAAGTCGGTACGACGGCTTCCGCCTCGCACCTCCGAGGTGAGCAGATTGCGCGCGTCGTAGGAGCCTCTCCACATTTCGACATCACGCTGTGGCCCGTCAGGTTGAGTCACGCCTTCGCGCACAACACGGCGAAGCAGGTTGTCGTTGGTGTAGCTGTATCGGGTGACCCGCCCGTTAGCATCGGCCTCAGCTGTCATGCGACCAGCGAGATCCCATTGATAGGTGTGCTCAACGATTCGTTGAGCTACGCCGAGCACCTCGATGTCAGTCTCCACGCGGGTGACTTCGCCTGTTAAGAGAGAGTATGTGAAGTCGGTTCGCTTCCCGCGCGGATCGAGGACGCTGCTGACGAGTGTTGGGTTGGCAGCACTGTAGGTATACGCCGTTGCGGCACCTGCGGGCGAAATTTGCTTTGTGACCCTACCTGCGCTGTCGTACTCGAATCGACTAATCCGGTCAGGCTCCGCTTGTTCGAGCGTTGCGCAGTCGATTGCGCGCTCTTGCACTTGCGTGAGGTGTCCAGCGCGGTCGTAGGTTCGCGCGGCTTGTTTGCGGGTGGTGCGGTTGGTCACTGTGTTCTTTACGCACGGGTGAAACTCTCCGACTACCCGTCCGAGGCTGTCGCGCGTGTAGGTGATGGTGGCGTCGCCGGTTCCCGTTCCAGTAGATGTTTCTTCAAGGATGGCTCCCGAACGAGCGTCATATTTTCGTTTGATTCTGCCGTGGCCCACTTCGTCGAAAGTAATGAGGTCCCCGTTACTTGCGTAGCGATAGTCGGAGACGCCTCCCAAAGTAGTTACTGCTCGGAGGAGTCCAGGTGGAGCGGCGATTCCAGGCGAGGCCGCACCGGAGAGTGGGTCGACAGCGACGGTTTGGCTGTTTGTATAGAAGTAGTCGATGACTTCGCCAGCTGGAGCGCCGGCAGTGGGCAAGCCTTGTCGGCGTGTTAGATGGCCGGCGTCGTCATAGCTGTACATGTTCGGTGCATCGAAAATCGTTCCCGTGGATGCGCCGATCGTCAGCCCGGCGGAACGATACGACGGATCCGCTTGAGTCGGTGCGCGTAGTTTCGATTGTGATGTCAACTGGGTTTGCGGATCGCGTGAAGTCCAGGTGCTGACCAGATTGCCTGCGGGGTCGTATCCGAACTGTGTTGCATTGCTGTTCTCGTCGACGAATTCGTTGAGCTGTCCCAACGCGTTGTAGTCCCAGAATCGCGAGTTCGCCGGTGTGGTCGGCGTGTTCGGCAACGACCGCTGTTTGATCCTCAATCGATCGTGGTCGTCGAAGAAGAGCCGTGTTTGGCTTGTGAGGCACGATTCCCGGCCATTGGCTATAGTCCGATATTCGCAGTAATAGGCGACGTCTCCGCCGTAATAGTTGTAACCGTTGAGATAGGACGCACTTCCGTCTCCGTCGATCATGGTGACAACACGGTCGACCGAACCCGGCTCGGTGAGCGTTGCGGTTCTTGTGCGATGGTTACCGTCCCACGAACCGATCGTGATGTCGCGGACACCTGGGAGTGGATCGCCATAGTGGTTGGTGGCAGCAAACGATCTTCCGCTGGTGGAGTAGTGAGTGATGTCTCCTTGCGGATTCGTCACTGTCGACAGTCGAGAGCATTCGTAGTCGTAGATCCAGGTGTTTCCTCCGCCGCCTAGACTGACCGCTCTGATATGTCGTCGCGTGCTCTTTGGTGCGGTGGCGCAGGTGTTGGTGTCAGTAACCCAGGAAACACTGATGGAGCGCCCGGATGGGGTCTGAGTGATCTTCGTAATGTCGCCGTTGGCGCGAGTGAACTCCCATGTTGAGCCAGGGAAGGTGATTCGTTGGAGTTCGCCGTTCGAACTGAAGCGTTCTTTGATGCCCGTGGACTCGGAGATCTCGAATGCGCCGTCCGCTCCGACAGAGATGCGAGTCGTTGAGCCGAGGTCACCGCGGCCGGCCCACGTGCCGTCCCGGTTTCTGCCGAAAGCCTCTTGGCGCCCGTCTGGATGCGTCACCACGACGACTGAGTTTCCCGAGATGCGATCGAGCTTGGCATCGAAGACGGACATCCAACCTCGACCGAACGCACCTTCAGTTTCGTCGGCGCCGGTCGAGAAGTAGCGGTCAATCGTGAGGGGTGTGTTCGCACCAGCGACCGAGAGGTCGTGCGCTTGGCTCGTGAATATGCCGTAGGGGAGGATGAGACCTCCAACAGAGCTTTCACCGTGGCCCGCACCGACCTCACGCCAATCTGCGGCACCGGGGACAACGATGAAGAAGTCAGGTGTTGCGTTTGGGCCGGTCGCTGCGTAGGTGGTCGCGTTTCCGTCAGACACACTCGCCGTCCAGTAATAGTGGCCGCCCCATCTGAGCCCAGGAGCTGGTACTTGCCACCAGGCGGATTGCGGTCCCGACTCGATGCAGTTTGTGGTCAAGGCGAGGTCTTCGCAAACCTTGAAACGGTAGACCAGTGCACCTCCTGGCCAGTCATCTGGGTCTGTCGAATTGACGAAAAGGGTCGGCGTGGTGCCCGAGAGCGTCGCTCCTGTGCCGGGAGACGCGAGCTGGATTGAAGGCGCACGGTTCACGACTTCAAGATGGGCATTCTCCGCGCGGACGCCAACGTTGATGAGCTTCCCCACGCCGGGGACCGAGACACTCCAGGCGAGGGTCCACGTTCCCGGTGGCAAAGGTGCAACGCGTACGCGCACCTGTGCTCGAGCTCCCGGCGCGATGGGTGAAGTGATCGCGCTCGTCGCGACAGGGAGAGTCGACGGTTGCGCCTGCCCGGTGAAGAGGTCGTACGAAAGCGAGGAACCTGCCGGAATTGTCCGGGTTCCCAAATTCTCGAGCAGGTAGTCATAGAAACCGTCCCGGTTGTTCTGGACAGGCGTGACATCTGCGAACGCGGCCATACGAGCCCCCCATTGCCCATCAGGGGAGACAAGGCTGTCCATGCTGGCCAGGCTCATTGCGCTGTGTTGATCCCCTCGAAGGGGCGACGCGGGCTCCGGCGCGTCACTCCCGCTGGAGCCCGACACCACTGCCGGTTGAGGTGACTCGTTGGAGGGAACCAACACAGGTGGGGTGATTGAGCGCAGCTCTTCCTGTTTTGCAGCAGATCCAAGAGCGGCGCGCTCGGCGTTGACTCGGGCCGCCACCTCGTCGACCTCAGTGCTTGTAGGAGGCGCCTCAGGGGGCAGAGGCGTGCGCTGTTCCAGGGGGTTGGGAACGCCTGCCTGGGTCCGCTCGAGCTCAGGGAACCAACCCTTCGCTGGTGTCCAATCCGTTTGATGTGGTTCGGACGCCATGGCCGCAATCGGCTGCATGAGAGAACCGACTACCGCGCAAGCCACTACAACCGTGACAATGCGACTTTTGCGTCGTGAGCCCACACTTCCCCCTTAGCTGAGAACTAGCTTTCTTTTTCTAATCACCTCACCGTGAAAGCAGGCTCGTTTATTCAGGGGTTAACGCAGAATTGTCTGGTTCGATGCAGCCGGTTCAGCGCAGTGCTGAGTGTTAACCTGAGCCGGGACGCGCGGTCGCTGGAATCTTCCGGCGCGCCGTTCCGGCGGAGCACCAACTCAGCGCCGACACCGCTTGCGGCGCAACATCGGAGCTTGTTTCGATGTCTACCTCGATGAGGGGCCTGGCGCGCCGGTACTCGTGGGCTCGCCGCCTGCCTCCTTCATGGGCGGCCGCACTCTGGCGGGCAGCTCGTTCGAGTACACCGCCCCCACCTGGCCAACCCACTCACTACGCCGAACTGCTGCTCGTTTCCGGCTGCCGGTACTTCGGGGGCGACACTACGCTCTTCGGCGCGTTCGCCGACGTCACCCCCGATGACCGGGGCGCTGGCCTGATGGACGCCGAGTACCAGCTCCTGCACGGCGACAGTCAACCTCGCACGATCGGCGAATTCGACCACCTGGTGCAGCAGAAGGAACCTCACCCGCATGGGCGCGCTGCGCTTCACCGCGCCCGGAGCAACCCCTCGCGCGACCAGTGGCTCACCGCCGGATCGATGCCGGCGGAGCCGCCCCCACGTGAAACCCTCGGTCCGATGAGGATGCGGGGGTCTTCGTTTGCCCGCCGGTCGTCCGGGACGTGTGAGGATCTTCAGCAGCATCCGCCGGGCAGAACCCGCCACACGGCCGATCGGCTTGCTAGTGTCTGGCCATGATCCGTTGGGGGGTTGGTCGCTGCGCTGCGGCCTTGGTCGTCGTGGGTGTGATGGGGCTGGTGTCGGGGTGCTCTCCGGCCGGTCCTCCCGCGCGCCCGACGCCCACGTCGCCTGCTCCGGATCCGGTCTCGATCGAGCAGCAGCTCCCGAACCTCCTGGTCGCCGGTCAGACCATCGGGACGGGCGAGCTCCGGGTCGTCGATCACGAACCGATCCCCGGACCCGCCTCGGAGCACCCGCTCACCGGCGCCGTGCGCGTCGTCGTGGGCGCCGACCACGGTGTCGAGGTGCATATCCGCCCGGACGATCCCGCCACGGTCGACCTGACCGTGCTCGATCTCGTGATGACCGGCAAGCGGCACGACGGCGGCGCGGAGAACATCCAGGCTGAGGACGCATTCGGTCTCGTCCCCAAACCGAAGGCCGCCGACACCGGTGGTGAGCTGGTCTTCCTGATGCCGCTCGACTCGCCCTCCGCCGGTGACCCGACGTTCCTGCACTCACTCGAAGAGAGCCCGTCCGGCGACGCTCGGCTGCTGGCGGTGGCGGAACTCACCTGGACGCTTCCGTCCGCCTATCCCGCGCTGAAGGTCGCCGACCGGGGGACCGAGACGAACGCGCGCGGCCGGACCGTCCTGGACGGCGGAACCCCTGCCTACTACGTTCCGAGCACGGACGACACGATCTACCAGGTCTCCCGACGGTTCGGCATCTCCGAGACGCAATTGGTGTGGCTGAACCCGGAACTGCTGATGGGCTCCCCCGACCCGCAGCTGAAGACGGGTATCGGGGTCAACCTGGACCCGAGCCGTCGCTGACCGGTCCCGACGATCGGGCAGTTTTGGAGAAGTACCCGTTCGAGAGCGGTCGTAGGTTGGTCCCGAGATCGACGAGGAAGGACTCACCATGGCACCCACATTCAGTGCAGAGGAGAAGGCCGCGATGAAGGCGGCCGTCGCGGAGAAGAAGGCGGCGGAGGCCGGGGCCGAAGCGGCCGCGGCGTGCGACGACGCGATCGCGGCGCTCACCGGGACGGACAAGCAGCTCGCGGAGGTGTTCCACCGGCTCGTCGCCGAGAACACGGACCTGTCCGCGAAGACCTGGTACGGGATCCCTGCCTACGCGGATGCCGCGGGTAAGACGGTCGTGGCCTTCAAGCCGGCGTCGAAGTTCAAGATGCGGTACGCGACGATCGAGTTCCAGCCGGCGGCCGAGCTGGACGACGGCGACCTCTGGCCGGTCGGCTTCGCGGTCGCGAAGCTGGGCGCGACGGAACAGGAGCGGGTGGCGCGGGCGCTTCGGAGCGCGGTCGGGCGCTGAGCTCCGCGGTTCCGCTCCGCCCTTGACGCCCGCGGCACGTCTCTTGACCGTGCAGGAAGGGTCGCGCAGCGAGCGTTCCCGGCCGGCACGCGGCATGCGACGCTCGGATCACCCCGACGGAGTGGGCTGTGGAGAGGAACCGCGATGGATGGATCGAACGCGCCCCGGACGATCGTGATCGGCGCAGGCTCGGCCGGCTCGGTCGTGGCGCGGAGACTCGCCGACGCGGGACACGACGTCACCGTGCTCGAGGCCGGCGGCGAGGACCGCAACCCGGCCATCCACGACCCGAGCCGGATGGGCGAGCTGTGGCACAGCCCGGACGACTGGGACTACTTCACCGTCCCGCAGCCGCACGCGGCCGGCCGGCGCCTGCATCTGCCCCGCGGCAAGGTGCTCGGCGGGTCGCACGCGCTCAACGCGATGATCTGGGTGCGCTGCGCACCCGCGGACTACGACGACTGGGCCGCTCTCGGCAATGACGGCTGGGCGTGGAGCGACGTGCTCCCCATGTACCGGGCGATCGAGCGCTTCGCGGGAGGCGCCTCCGCGCTGCACGGCGTCGAGGGTCTGCTGGACGTCACGGACGACTACCCCCTCGACCCCATCCAGGAGTCCATCGTCGCGGCGGCGGTCGAGGAAGGACTCGAGCACAACCCCGACTACAACGGTGACCACCTCGACGGCGTATCGCAGGAGCAGATCACGGTGCGCGACGGTCACCGGCTGAACACCTACCTCGCCTACCTCAAGCCGGTCCGCGATCGCGTGGACGTGCGGGTCGGCTGCTGGGTGCACCGCCTCCTGATCGAGACCGGGGAGGGGACCCCGCGCGTGGTCGGTGTGGAGTTCGAGCAGGACGGGCGGGTGGAGCAGCTGCGCGCGGACGAGGTGGTGCTCTGCGCCGGGGCCCTGGACTCGCCGCGCATCCTGCTCCGCTCCGGGATCGGGCCGGCGGACGAGCTGACCGCGGTCGGCATCGACCCCCTGATCGACCTGCCCGGGGTGGGCAAGAACCTGCACGACCACCTGCTCTCCCCCGTGATCTTCGGCACCGAGCGGGAGGTCGGTGCGCCGCGCGAAGGCGTCTCGGTGACGCAGTCGCACCTCTTCTGGCGCAGCGATCCCGCGCTCGACCGGCCGGACACCCAGCCCATCCACTTCAGCGTGCCGATGTATCAGGACGGCATGACCGGACCCGATGACGGCTTCTCCCTGATGGCAGGGATCGTCTCGCCGAAGGCCCGCGGGAGCGTCACGCTCTCCGGCCCCGGCGCGCACGACCCGATCCTGATCGACCTGGACGCCCTCGGCCACCCGGACGATCTGGCCTCGCTGGTCGCCTCCGTGCGCCAGTGCCGCCGGATCGGCGCGCGACCGGCCCTCGCCGCGTGGGGCGCGACCGAGGTCCACCCCGGCGCGGAGATCGGCGACGACGGGCTGGAGGACTACGTCCGGTCGACGGCGGTGACCTACCACCACCAGGTCGGCACCTGCGCGATGGGCGTCGACGACCGTGCGGTCGTCACTCCCCGGCTCCGCGTGCACGGCGTGGACGGCGTGCGGGTCGCCGACGCGTCGATCATGCCGACCATCACCACGGGGAACACGAACGCCCCGGCGGTCCTGATCGGCGAGCGAGCCGCCGCGTTCATCCTCGCCGGCGAATGACGGCCGGGAGCGGGCGGGCCTGATGGACCTCGGGTTGACGTCCTCGGTCGCGATCGTGACCGGCGCGGCCTCCGGCATCGGCGACGCCTGCGCGCGAGCGCTGCATGCCGAGGGCGCCCGCGTCGGACTCCTCGACCGCGATCGGGAGGCCGGCGAGGCGCTGGCGGCCCGGCTCGGCCCCGGCGCGCTGTTCGTCGAGGCCGACGTCACCGACGAGGATGCGCTGCGCACCGCGATCGACGCCGTGGCCGAGCGCTTCGGCGCCCTGGACGCGGTGGTCTGCTGCGCGGGCGTCTCCGGACCGTTCGGGCGCGGCATCGAGGAGATCGCGGTCGCGGAGTGGAACGCGGTGCTGGCCGTCAACGCGACCGGCGCGTTCCTCTCGGTCAAGCACGCGGTCCGGCACCTGAGGGCGGCGGCCACGCCCGCCATCGTGCTCCTCGCCTCCGATTCGAGCTTCGTGGCCGCGCCGGGGATGGTGCCGTACAACGCATCCAAGGGGGCGCTGCTGCAGCTCACCCGCGCTCTCTCCGTCGATCTCGCGCAGGACGGCATCCGCGTCAACTGTGTCTGCCCGTCCGTCGTGGACACCCCGATGGCCCGCGCCGACCTCCAGGTGGAGGCGGGAGGCCTCGCCGCACTCGGCTTCCCGGTGCAGTCCCCGGATGATGTGGCCCGGCATGTCGCCTATCTCGCGTCGCCGGCCTCCCGGCCGATCAACGGTCACGCTCTCGTCTCCGACTTCGGCTATCTCGCCCGTTCGTCGTTCCCCGCCTGAGCCCGCCCGCCGCGCCCCACCCTCGACAGAAAGCAGGCCCCATGGCCCCCATCGGATCATCCGCCGACCGCGACGTCGTCCTCATCACCGGAGGCGGAACCGGCATCGGAGCCGCGACCGCCCGCCGCTACGCCGCGGGGGGCGCGCATGTCGTGGTGGTCGGCCGCCGGAAGGAGCCCCTCGACGCCCTCGCTGCCGAGACCGGCGCCCTGGCGGTGGTCGCCGACGCGAGCGTGCGCGAGGAGATGGAGGCCGCGATCTCCCGCGTCGTCGCCGAGTTCGGTCGCATCGATGTCGTCGTCGCCAACGCCGGCGGCCACGGCCTGGCGACGGTGGCCGACACCGACGACGACGCGTGGGAGCTGTCGTTCCGCACCAATACGACCACCGCGTTCGTGCTGGCGCGCGCCGCACTGCCGCACCTGATCGCGACCCGCGGCCGGATCGTGATCGTGTCCTCGCTGGCCGGGCTCTTCGCCGGGCCGTCCGTCGCGGGGTACACGGTCGGCAAGCACGCCCTCATCGGGCTCACCCGCTCGCTGGCTCGCGACTACGGACGTTCCGGGGTGCGGGTGAACGCGGTGTGCCCCGGCTGGGTGCAGACTCCGATGGCGGATGCCGAGATGGAGGAGTTCGCACGGCAGGCAGGGCTCGACGGCCCCGAGCAGGGCTACGATCTGGTGACCGCCGACGTGCCGCTCGGCCGGCCCGCCCAACCGGAGGAGATCGCAGCGGTGATCCGCTTCCTCGGCTCGGCGGAGTCGTCCTACATCACCGGCGCGACGATCGTCGTCGATGGCGGCGCGCACATCGTCGACGTGCCGACCATCCCGTTGGCGCGCGCCGGGCTGTAGCGGGTCGCACGCCGAGAGCGCGGGAGGCCCGGCCTCCTGCGCTCTCGATCGCCTCGGCCGCTCAGCCGCCGAGGTAGGCGCGGTGCAGCACCTCGGGCGAGGACTGCAGTGTGGCGGCGTCGCCCTGGAAGGTCACCCGGCCTCCGGCCACGACGAGCGCGTCCGTCGCGACGCCGAGGGCCAGGTGGGTGAACTGCTCGACGAGCAGCACGCCGACACCCGACTCCGCGAACTGCGCGATCATCGGCAGCAGCCGCATGAACACGACGGGGGCGAGCCCCAGCGACATCTCGTCGATCAGCAGGAACCGCGGCTGCGACGCGAACGCCCGGGCCAGCACGACCATCTGCTGCTCGCCGCCGGAGAGCAGGCCCGACGCACTGCTACGGCGCTTCTCCAGCTCGGGGAAGCGGGCCAGGGCCGCGTCCACGCCGTCCGCCGAGCCGGCCGTCAACCGGATGTTCTCCTGCACGGTCAACGACGGGAAGATGGCCCGGCCCTGCTCGATGTGCACGATCCCACGGCGAGCGCGCTGCACGCGGGACAGCCGGCCGATGGGCTCGCCGTCTACCAGGATGCTGCCGCCGCTGGCCGTCACCACGCCCGAGACCGACTCGAGCAGGCTGGTCTTGCCGGCCCCGTTCGGGCCGACCAGAGCGGTGATCCGCCCGGGCTCCACGCGCAGGCTGACATCGCTGATGACCGGCCCGGCGCCCCGGCTGACGGTGACGTTCTGCAGTTCGAGGGCGTTCACAGCATCTCCGTCTCACCCATGTAGGCCTTCATCACGGCGCGGTCGGCGAGCACGTCGGCCTGCGGTCCGTTCGCCAGCACCTCGCCGAAGTCGAGCACCGTGAGCTCCGAGCAGACCGAGCGGACCAGGTCGAGGTCGTGCTCGATCAGCACGATCGACATCCCGAACCGCGTCGGTGCGTCGCGCAGGCGGCGGCCGAGAGCGACGTGCTCCTCGTGCGAGAGGCCGGCGGCGGGCTCGTCGAGGATGAGGATGCGCGGACGCGACAGCACATTGGCCGCGACCTCCACGATGCGCCGGGTGCCGACGTCCACGCTCTGCAACCGTGTGCGGGCGGTGGGGCAGCCGAAGAAGGCCAGCGTGTCGTCGATCTCGGCTCTGGTGAGTCGGCGGCGCGCGACGAAGCGCACGTACGCCTCGACGGTGAGGGTGGGCGGCACCCGGTCCTGCTGGAAGGTGCGTCGCAGTCCGAGCCGCGCGCGGCGGGTGGCCGACAAGCCGTTCAGGACACGCCCATCCAGGCTGACCGTGCCGGTGTGCTGCGGCAGGAAGCCCGTCACCGCGTCGACGAAGGTCGACTTGCCTGCGCCGTTGGGGCCGATCAGCCCCAGGATGGTGTTCTCGGGGACCACCAGGCTCACGCCGTTCAGTGCCCGGACCTGGCCGAAGGCGACGCCCAGGTCCTCGACCACGAGCACGGGGGTGCGCGGTGCGGCCGGTCCGGCGGTCGATGGCGGAGCCTCCCGCGGCGATTCCACCTCGGTCGGGCCGGCCTCCACGGCTTCCGCAGCGTCCGGGGCGGCCGTGGTGACGGCAGTGGTGCGCGCAGCCTGCCGCTTCCACCACGCGTTCCGGATGCCCTGCCCCAGGTTCGATCCGCTGGTCAGCGCCTGCACTCCGAGCACACCGAAGATCACGAACGCCCAGTCCTGCGGGATGCCCCAGCGCTTGAGCAGTTCGGGCACGGCCACCCACACGATTCCGCCGAAGATCGCCATGTCGATCAGGTAGGCGCCCGACATCACCGCCAGCACGTAGAGGGCGAGCGACTGGATCGGCGTGAAGCTGCTCGCGAACGGCAACCCCACCTGTCCGGCGATCAACCCGCCGCTGATGCCGCCGAGGGTCGCGCTCACCGCGAAGGCGGTCAGCTTGGAGCTGCGGACGCTGGCGCCGACCGAGGCGGTGCCGCGCTCCGAGAAGGCCACGGACTTCCAGCTGCTGCCCCATCGCCCGTTCTGCAGGAAGTAGATCACGACCCCGCAGATCGCGAGCACCACGACGCTGAAGAAGAAGTACGACCGGTCGTCGCTGAAGGGGTCGGGCCGCAGCACCGAGATGCCGTCCGTCGAGCCGGGGAACTGGATCTGCACCAGGGTGACGTCGGCCGCCGCGGCGAAGCCGAGGGTCACGACGGCGAGGTTCACCCCGCGCAGCCGCAGTGCCGGCAGGCCGACCAGCACACCGACGAGGCCCGCGGCGGCGCCGCCGAGCAGCAGCCAGACGATGAATCCGCCGGGCGCGTCCAGGGTGTTGAGCAGCGAGACGATCCAGGCCCCCACCGCCGCGAAGATCAGCTGGCAGAGGGCGATCATCCCGGCGCTGCCGGTCACGATGCCGAGGCCCAGGATGGCGATGGCCGCGACCACGGCGCTCACCGCCAGGAAGACGAAGTAGCCCGACAGGGTGACGCTGAGAACGTATCCGGCGAGGATGCCGACGACGCCGACGACCAGCGGGAACGCGATCCGCGCCGCGGGGGTGCTGCTAACGCGCCGCATCCCACACCTCCTTGCGCTGCATCCACAGCAGGAATCCGACGATGAAGAGGAACGGCAGGAAGTTGCGGATCAGCGACACCTGGTCGATCTGCGCAACCAGACCGCTGAGCAGGCCGAGGGCGAGACCGCCGACGACGGCGAGGTCCAGCCGTCGGAAGGCCCCGAGCAGGGCCGCGGCCGACGCCGGGACGATGAGCATCGAGAGGCTCGTCGCGTCGTTGGACTGCGACGGGGCGACGATGATGATCACCAGGGCGCTGATCACGCCCGTGACGGCCCAGACCGCGACGCTCAACGGCTTCGACGGGATGCCGATCAGCTCCGCGGTGGTCGGGCGCTCGGAGAGGGCCCGCAGCTTCGTTCCGATGGACGTGCGCGTGAGCACGAGCCGGCAGGCGACGGCCACCACCACGGCCAGGGAGACGGTCGCCACCGTCACCTGGCTGATGACCACCCCGCCGACGGTGAAGGCGGGCCCGGCGATGATCGGGCTGAACGGCTGCGGCTTGTTGCCGAAGAGGATGAACGACAGCGAGATCAGCAGCAGCAGGGGGCCGACGGTGACGGCGGAGCGGGTGGTGATGTCGGCTTCCGAGAGCCAGGTCGCGATGATCAGGCCGATGAGGGCGCTGAGGCCCGCGCCGATCAGGATGCCCACGATCGAGGCGACCCAGATCGGCCAGCCCGCCTGGCTGACCAGCCAGACCGCGACGAAGCCGCCGAACATGCCGGTCGCGGCCTGGGAGAAGTTGACGACCCGAACCAGGCGCGACATCAGGGTCAGGCAGACGGCGAGGACCGCGTACAGTCCGCCCGCGGCCAGGCCGGCTAGCGCGCCCTGCAGCATCGGGATGCTCCGTTTCGCTTCTTCACGGTGAGGGGCCTTTCGGGGTGGAGGTCCGGGAGGTCGGGACAGGAGGGTCGGGTCGGGAGGGTCCAGCCGGGCGGGCCCGCGATCGCGGACCCGCCCGGTGGCGCCGTCAGCTCTTCGGGATGGTGATCCAGTCGTCGCCGTTCAGCTCCCACGCGTTGGTGCCCGAGACGAGCTTGATCGGCCAGCCTGCGGTGTTCTGGTCGTGCACCTTAGCGGTGCCGAACACGTAGGGGGTGCCGACCATCGGATTGTCGATGGGCTTCATGTCGTGGAGGGCCGCGGTGACGGACTCGCGGGTGATGTCGCCCTTGATGGACTCCGCCACCTGGATGAAGTACTTCGCCGCCAGGTAGCCGCCCTGCGAGAACGAGGTCAGCGGGATCTTGTTCTTCTCCATCAGCGCCCGCCAGTCCTTGTTGATGTCGCTGGAGGCGTCGGTGAACGGGTAGAACTCGGCCGGCACGTAGATCCCGCCTCCGGCGTCGCTGACGGCCTTGGCGAAGTTGTCGCTGTAGACGCTGGTCAGGTACAGCCACTTCACGTCGTTCCAGCCCTGCGCGTTGGCCGCCTTGACCTGGGCGATGGCATCGGGCTCGACCGGGTTGATGGCGAGCGCCTTGCATCCGGCGTCCTTGGCCTTCACGATGTACGGCGTGTAGTCACTGGCGCCGTAGGGCACGGTGTCGTCGATGTACAGCGGCTTCTTGCCGGTGATCGCCGTCCACTTGTCGATGGCCTTCTGGTACGCAGGGCGGGTGCTCCCCGCGATCTCCAGCAGCACGCAGATGTTGTCCAGCTTCGCCACCTCGGAGCCGTAGTACAGCGTGAGGGTCAGGTCGTTGAAGGGGCCGACGTTCGCCGGCGAGATGTTGGGGCTGTCGAAGCAGCCGGTGTCGACGCCGATGCCGGGGATCGAGAGGATCTTCTGCTGCGCGTAGTACTTCGCGTTGATCTCGCACTCGATGAGGCTCGCCGAGCCGACCATCGCGACGGCTTCGTCGCTGCCGACGATCTCGCGGGCGTTGGCGGAGGCCGTGGCCGGGTCGCCCTTGTCGTCCAGGCTCTTGTAGTCGATCGTGTGGCCGTTGATCCCGCCCTTGGCGTTCTGCTCGGCGAACACGGCCGCCGCGGCCTGCGACGCCTCCGGGAACGTCGCCGCCCCGCTCTTGGTGTTGACCGAGCCGACGACGATCGGGCTCGATCCGTTGCCGCCGCTGCCGCCGCTGCAGCCGCTCAGCACGAGTGCCGCGGATGCCGCGACCGCTGCGGCCGCGTAGAGGACGTTCTTCTTCATGCGCTTCCCTGCCTCTCGGGTTGCGCCACGACCACTTCGTCGTGGCGTTGCTCCGCCGCGGTGCCCGACGGCGAACGGGTGGTTCTCGTGATTGCTACTGCCGACGCTATGCGGCGTGCGTCGACGGCTGTTGTCTGTCGCCGCACGCTGGTTGTTTCTCCGGGAAGGCTCGCTCAGGCGAGCGCGTCGCGGACGAGCGCGGTGTCGGTGAACTGCTCGAACCGGACGACCTCGCCGCCCTCGAGGCGCCAGACGTGGGCGACCCGCGCCGAGAAGTGCCGCCCGGTGGACCGCGCGGTGCCGCTGTAGGTGCCGAGCCCGACGATGGTGTCGCCGCCGTCGATCAGCTCGGTGACGGCGGCCACGTAGCCGTCCCAGTCGGCGGCGATGCGCTCGAAGACGTTCTCGCGGACGGCGGCCGGGCCGATGTACGTCCCGGCGTAGGGGAAGCCGGCCATCTCGGTCCATTGGACGTCGGCTGCGAGGGGGGCGAGCATCCCCTCGAGGTCGCCGCGGTCGGAGGCGGCGTAGTGCGCTGCGATGATGTCGCGGTTGCTGGTCATGTCGGTCCTCAGGGTCAGGGGGCGGGTCGATGCTGCGATGCGGCGGATGCCGCTGGTTCGGTCGGGCCGGGCCGGGCCGGTCGGGGCTGCCGGTGCGTCAGACGGGCTGCGCGTCCGGGTAGACGACGGCGCCGAGCGGGTAGATGTGGCCGCCGGCGCGGGAGTGCTCGGACTCGCCCGCGCCGTTGAGTCCGAGGAAGACGCCCGTGGTCATGAGGTCGTACCCGAGATCGTGCAGCCAGACGCTGGCCACGGCGATGCGGAACTCGCGGAAGCAGAACAGGTAGAGCCCGTCGGCGAACTTCCAGACGGTCGAGAGATCCATGTCGCCGTGCCCGCGCTGCACCCCTTCGAGGCACTGCCAGGCGTACCGCTGCGACGAGACGTAGACGTGCTCGTAGAGGTGGTGCGGGCTGTAGCGGTAGACGTTGCGCTTGCCGATGAGGTCGCGGGAGGGGGCGGGGACCTCCCCGGTGGGCTCGCCGCCGTCGGTCACCGCCGCCCAGAACGTCTGGGTGACCCGCGGGGTGCCCTCGATCTCCGTCTCCCCGATCACGGAGCGGGTTACGAGCGCGCGATGCGTCGTGGTCGAGAAGACGACCGTGATCGCTTCGCGTTCGACCGACGTGAGCGGCAGGTTGACGAACACGACGTCGTCCCGCACGGCCACCGCGTCGTAGGGGTCCCGCGCACCGGCCGGGGAGCGGAGCGAGCCGGTCGCACTCCATCGGACGGTGTCGGACTCGAACGCCAGCGACAGGGTCGACCCGTCGTCGAGGGTGAGTGCGAGCGATCGGCCGGTGAGATCGGTGTTCGGCAGTCGGAAGGTGTCGATCCCGGCGGCGAACTCGTCGTACGTGCGCCATTCGTCGGTCGCCGGGTCGGCGGGGAGGTCGGGCGCTGAGGTGCTCGTGTCGGTCATGGGTCGTCCTTTCGGTGGGCGGTTCAGTGGGAGGCGGCGCCGGAGACGCGGCGCTGCTGCGGGTCGATCACGGCCTTGATGACGTCGTCCTCGCGGCCGCCGATCACGCGGAAGGCCGTCTCGACCTCGTCGAGCCCGAAGCGGTGGGTGACCAGGTCGTCGAACGGGAACGCGCCGCGCTCCAGCATCCGGATCGCCGGCTCGAAGCCGCTGGCGGAGAGGAAGGAGGGCAGCAGGTCGATCTCACGGGTGAGCAGATCCTCGTCGGCACGGAAGCCGACGTGGACGTCCGCGCCGCACGCGCCGGCGAGCACGACCCGGCCACCGCGGCGGACCAGGCGGACGGCCTGCTGCTGTGCCGAGGCGACCCCGGCGATCTCGATGACCGCGTCGGCGAGGCCGCCGCCGAGGGCGGCGCGCACCGCGGCCACCGGGTCGCTTCCGCGTGCGTCGACGGTGGCGTCCGCGCCGAAACGCTCCGCGAGCGCCAGCCGGGACGGCCGGGTTCCGACCACGACCACACGGCCGGCCCCCGCGCTGCGGGCCGCCGCCGCCGCGAGCAATCCGACGGGACCGGGGCCGACCACGACGACGTCCTCGCCCGGGGCGACGCGGGCCCGCGCGAGCGCGCGGTGGGCGACCGCGAGGGGCTCGACGAGCACGGCCCGCGACCACGGCAGGTCCGTCGGCAGCCGGTGGACGATGGCCTCGCGCGGCGCCAGGAGGTGCTCCGCGTAGCCGCCCCAGAGGCCCGGGGCGACCGTGCGCGGGATGTTCACCCCGAGCTGCCGCCCGTGCGAGGCGCCGCCGGCGGGGTCGTCCGCCTCGCAGAGGTTGTAGCGGCCCTCCCGGCAGCGGGCGCAGGTCTGGCACGGCAGCAGCATCTCGACCGCGATGTGGTCCCCGACGGCGAGACCGCGCCGCCGGGCCGCGGCCTCTCCGATGGCGGCGACCTCGCCGACGAACTCGTGGCCGGGGACGAGCGGGAACGGGTCGCCGATGTGTCCGGCGAGCAGGTGCAGGTCGGTGGCGCAGACGCCGACCAGGGCGATGCGCACCAGCAGGTCGTCGGCGCCCGGAGCGGGCAGAGGCGACTCGGCGGTCTCGATCACGCCGGGCGATGTGAAGACGATCTGTCGGGTGGTGCGCGGGAGGTCTGTGGCGTTGGGCATCGGCGGCTTCCTGCTCGCGTCGGTGCCGCATCGCACCGTTCAGCACCATCGTCGCCGCGGGGACGCGGCCCCTCAATCTCCGCCACCGGTTCGTACGCGGGTCGTCAATCCGCCTTCGCTGGACGACAACGCCGGGTCAGGCCCGGGCGGCCGCCCGCAACTCGCTCGGCGACTCGGCGTAGGCGGCTTTGAACACCCGGCTGAAATGCGCCGCGTCGACGAACCCCCACCGGGCGGCGATCGCCGCCACCGGCCGGTCCGCGTAGAGGGGGCTGAGCAGATCGCGGCGGCAGCGCTCCAGACGCCGGGTGCGGATCCATGCCGACACCGTCGTCCCCTGCTCGCGGAAGATGCCGTGCAGGTGCCGCGTGGAGATGAAGTGCGCGGCGGCGATCTGCGCGGGGCCGAGATCGGTGGAGGCCAGGTTGCGGTCGATGTACGCCCGGATGCGCTGCAGGAGCACCTGATGCGGCGTTCCCGGCCCGGCGTTCACGTCGAGTTCGTTGGCGAACATCGTGGTGACCAGGTCGAGCGCGCTGTGCGCCAGTCGCGCTCCGGTCGCCCCGGAGAGCTGCTCCAGGTTGCCGACCAATTGCGCGAGGAACGGCACGATGATGCCGCCGACTCCGCTCGTGCCGCTCATCCGGACCGCCGTGAGCTGGGCCACGACGTCGGCGGGGAGGTCGATCAGTCGCTTCGGGAACATCACCACCATCGTCCGGAAGTCGTCATCGAAGACGAGAGTGTACGGCCGTTGGGTGTCGTAGACGGCCAGGTCGCCCGGGTGCAGCACCGCCTCCCGGTCGTCCTGGATCAGGAGGCCGGTTCCCGCCAGCTGCAGGCTCAGCTTGAAGTACTGCCGATCGCCCCGGGCGATGAGCTCCGGGGTGCGCTCGACGACGTGCTCGGCGGCGCTCACCTCCGAGACATGCACCTCGTCGGCCTCCGCGGATCGGATCCGCCCCCAGAACGGGTCCGGGCGCGCGCTCGTGACCTGGAGCGGGACGAACGACTCCGACACCGCCGTGCGGAACTCGTCGAAGGTCCGGGCCACCGACGTGGAGACGCGCCCGCCGGGGGTGTGCGGGAGAGATCTGCTGAGCATGGGGACACCTCACTCGGCTCGTGACGGCACTGTATACGATCCGTGATAGGGCACCCTAGCACCGCCTCCGCCCCGATGCCCAGGTCTGCGCGCCCGAAGCCCCGCGTGCTCGCCCGATAGCCTGCTGGAGTGAACGTCTCACTGCGCCCGGTCGACACCCGCACCCAGCGCGACGCCCTGATCGCCTTCCTCAGCTCGAACCGCTTCCCCTTCCACGGGTCCCCCGCCCCGACCGCCGCCGAGGCCGCGGCCCGGGTCGATCGCGGCGATTTCGGGCCGCCGGACAACATCGCGCTCTGGATCGACGAGGACGACATCGACCGGGTCGGGGTGATCGTGTTCGAGGAGATCGCGCACGGCACCCCGCTGATCGACCTGCGGATCGCGGAGCGGCATCGGGGGCGCGGCATCGGAGTGGCGGCGCTGCGCGCGGCCACGACGGCGATCTTCGCCGCGCATCCCGACCTGAACCGGATCGAGGGGAACACGCGCAGCGACAACACCGCCATGCGTCTGGTCTTCGACCGGGCAGGGTATGTCAAGGAGTCGCACTACCGGGAGGCGTGGCCGGTCGCCGAGGGCACGCCGATGGACTCGATCGGCTACGCGATCCTCCGCCGCGACTGGGAGAGCGGGACGACCACCCCGGTCGACTGGGCGGGCTGAGGCGGGGTTCGCGCCTACACCTGGAGCTCAGTAGAGCCTTGCCCGCGCCGCCTCGGCGAACCGGGGAACGCCTGCCCGGGTGAGCGCGAGGAGGAGGTCGTCCACGGTCATCGCCGGAGAGTCATACGCGTCGACGAGCTCCACCAGCGCCCGCAGCGTGGGAGCGTAGAAGAGGTCGAGCTGGTCCAGGAGGAAGTCGTCCGGGTGGACGACATCGAGATCGAACGGCGCGAGCGATTCCGCCGGGAAGTCCCTCATGTTGAAGGTCACCAGCACCTCCGCGCCTCCGCGCACTGCCGCCGCCAACACGTGTCGGTCCTTCTCGTGGTTCGTCATCCTCGGCACGAGGAGTTCGTACCCCGTGACCATCGCGTCGGTGAAGTACTGCTTCATCGCTCCAATCCGCTTGTCGACGAGAGCGCGGTCCTCACCGTTCCGCACCAGATTCTTGCCGAGTTCGAACAGCACGTCCTCTGACCACAACGGCCTGAACAGCCCGCGATCGGCCAGTTCGAGAATGAGGTCGTTCAGCAGAGCCCCGTACAGGACGTTCGTGTCGAAGAAGGCCGGAAAACTCACTCCAGGCCGAGCTCCGCGCGACGCCGGACGTCGGACGGGTCGCCGACCCTGACCGCCGAATCCAGACTCGCCCGTTGGAGATCGCGCAGCGCCGCGCGCCGCTCCGACCGGAAGTGCGCTTGATAGTCGAGCAGGTCATCCAACCGGACACGACGATGCCGGCCCGGCTTCTCGTAGGCGATGTCGCCGGCCTCGAGGAGGCGCACCAGAGTCGGGCGGCTGACCCCGAGGAAGTCTGCTGCTTGTTGCGTCGTCATGGTCATGCCCTGCGGGACGACGGTGATTCCGTCCCCGGCGGCGAGAGCCGTTGTGACCTGCTCGAGGATGCGGAAGATCTCCGTCGGGATCGGACGGGAGACCCCCTGCGGGTCGACGAGCGCCGCGTGCGATGAACTCCCTGCGAGATGCCCTTCGAGTCCGCGCATCACCTCGGCGAAGTCGAGAAGCTCGTCCCGAGCACCCGCCTCGGGGAGGTAGGTGTGTGCCCGGCGCGCGCCGCGCGGCGTGTCGGTCGAGGTGCTCATGACACACATCCTAGACACCCGAATCGAAAAAATCGAACATCGAAACGATATCTGTCGCTGAGGCGGGGTTCCCCGCGACACCCCTCTGGTGCAACGCGTCCGAGGGGTGCACAGTGCGTCTCATGCACAAGATCGCGTACGCCGGCACCATCTTCTACACCGGAGATCGCATCGCCACCGCCCTGCTGGAGTACGCCGCGGCTCTCGCGCGTGCCGGCAGCGCCGTGGCGTTCACGGTCCCGGCCCGCACGTCCGGCGGCGAGCTGACCCGCATCGAGGTGCTGATCGGCCCCGCGAGCCAGTTGGCGAGCGAGCCGGTGGGCGACACCGGGTGGCCCGAGATCGAGGACGACGACGCGGTGGCCGAGCTGGAACGATCGGCGACCGCGCTCGCCCCGCCGGCGCCGACCTTCGACCGACCGTACCCGGACGACGAGTGGGACGGCGTGGAGGGCGTCGGCCGCTGATCCACCCCGCCGATCACACGGTCACGCTGCCGGCGCGGTCCCTTCGCGTCGACGCTCGGGCAGCAGCAGCGCGGCGACGCAGCCGATCACGACGACCACCGGCAGCAGCCAGAGGGCGGCTTGGAAGTCGGCGATGGTCGGGCTCTGCGGCAGCAGTGCGGACGGAATGGAGGTGAGCAGTCCGCCGACGATGAAGCAGACGCCGTTCACGATCGCGGACGCGCTGCCGATCAGGGCGCCGTCGACCGCCTCGCCGGCGACGGTGAAGCCGAGCATGTGCCCGCCGGCGAAGAACCCGATCGCGAACATGAAGGCCAGCGCGGCGCCGGTGGCGACGTTCGGCAGGTAGATCACCAGCGCGATCGCCGCCGCCTGGAGCAGGAGCGCCCAGAACGCCGGCCACTTGCGGCTGTGCCAGCGGTCGGAGACGACGTTGACGATCGGCGCCCCCACGGCGAGACCGAGCCAGGCCAAGGCCGTCAGCACGGTGGCGAACCCCGTGTCGGCGCCGTGCGCCTCCATGATCCGCGGACCCCAGAGGGTGCCGACCGCCAGCATGGCGCCGAAGGAGGCTCCGGCCAGGATGGACGAGAGGATGACGCGGTAGTTCGCGAACGAATGCCCCAGGTCGCGGAAGATCTCACCGAAGACGCTGCCGGACGGCTTCGCGACGGGGAGGGCCGGATCGGGGGCGGGGTTGCGGACGAACGCGATGAACAGCACCACCAGCAGGACTCCGAAGCAGCCGAACGCGACGAGCAGCTGCTGCCAGGTCAGCGCGGACAGCGACGCCTGGATGAGCGGCTGCCCGATGGCCGAGCCGAGCGAGGCGACCGTCTGCACCAGCCCGAACATCAGGCCGTACTTCGCCGCGTCGAACCACTTGCCGCCGATGTAGCCGGCGCCGACGAAGCCGAACGAGGATCCGACCGCGAGGACGGCCTGGGCGATCACCAGGGTGCCGAAGTTGGTGGTCCCGGCGTACAGGAACGCGCCGACGGTCACGAGCGCGACGGCGATCGCCATCAGGGGCCGCGTGCCGAACCGATCGAGCAGGGCGCCGGAGAAGAACTGCACGATCGCGAACACCCAGGTGTACGTGGAGGCGGCGAGGCCGACCTGCGCGATGGTGAGCCCGGCGGTCTTCTGGATGTCCGGCGACACGACCGCGTATCCGGTCTGGATCGCGAACAGCCACACGACGAAGATCGTGGCGAGCACCCAGATGAGCCACGCCTCCGGCCCACCGATCGCGCGGTGGCCCTCGAACCAGCGATGCGAGCCGTGATAATACGCCGCGTGCCCACTCGATGACATGTCCGTCCCTCCGTCTCGCCTACGCCAGAGCCGACGCTCAGGCGGTATGCCCGTCGCGCGCGTACGCGATCTCGCCGCCGACGTAGGTCGCGGCGATCGTGCGGTCGTCCCCCATGGTCGCCAGCACGAAGAGCTGCTCCTCGAGCGACTCGACACGGGCGCTGCGGAAGGCGAGCAGGTCGGTGGCCTGCGGGTCGAGGACGATGAGGTCCCCCTCCTTGCCGACCTCGAGAGAACCGATCCTGTCCTCGATGCCGAGGGCCTGCGCCCCACCCAGAGTGCCGAGGTAGAGCATCTTGATCGCGTCGAGGGGGTACTGGGTCAGCTGCGCGACCTTGTAGGCCTCGTTCATCGTCGACAGGATCGAGAAACTGGTCCCGGCCCCGATGTCGGTGCCGAGCCCGACCGTCATGTTGTGCCGGAGGCTCTTGGCCTGGTGGACGTGGAAGAGCCCGCTGCCCAGGAAGAGGTTCGACGTGGGGCAATGGGCCACCGCGGAGTGCGTCTCGGCGACGCGGATCCGCTCCTGCGCCGTGAGGTGCACGCCGTGCGCGAGCACGGCTCCGGGCCCGAGGAGCCCGGAGCGGTCGTAGACGTCGAGATACCCGGCGCTCGTCGGGAACAGTGAGCGCACCCAGGCGATCTCGCCGAGGTTCTCGGAGACGTGCGTGTGCATCAGCGCACCGGGGGTCTCGCGGCGGAGGGTCGCGGCGACATCGAGCTCCTCCTGCGTGCTGGTGGGCGCGAACCGCGGGGTGACGGCGTAGAGGTTGCGACCGGTGCCGTGCCAGCGCTCGATGAGCGCTGTGGAGTCGTCGTACGCGCTCTGCGGGGTGTCGAGGAGCGCCTCGGGGGCGTTGCGGTCCATCAGCACCTTGCCGCCCGCCATGCGGGTGCCCCGGCGCATCGACTCCTCGAAGAACGCGTCGACCGAGCCCGGGTAGACCGCGGCGAAGGCGAGCGCCGTCGTGGTGCCGTTGCGCAGCAGCTCGTCGAAGAACACGGAGGCGACGGCCGCCGAGTAGGCGGGGTCGGCGAACTTCTGCTCGGCGACGAACGTGTACTCGTTCAGCCAGTCGATGAGCTGGGCGCCGAACGCTCCGATGATGCCGGTCTGCACGTAGTGGACGTGGGAGTCGACGAACCCGGACGTGATGAGGCGGTCGGGGTAGTGGTCGACGTGCACGTCGGGCCCGAGCCGATCCTTCACCTGGCTGTACGGCCCGACCGCCGTGATGATGCCGTTCTCCACGAGCACCAGGCCGTCGGCGATGTCGATCAGGACACTGTCGTCGCCTTCGATGAACGGGTCGCCCTTCACCGTGACGACGTGTCCGCGGACGGCGTGCGTTCCCGCACCGCCGTGCTGTGCCGAATAGAAGACCACCGGACCTCCCCGAGCCAGAAGTCGTGCGACGCTGCGTTCACCGGCAGGCTAGACCCCTCCTTCCACCCCTGGCTAGTACCGGCACTCCCGGCCGGTCTCGCTGCTAGGCCGCGGCACCCGGACGCGGGTCGCGGAGGAGGAGCGCGGCCACCACACCGACCGCGAGCACGGCCGGCATCAGCCACAGCACGCCGCGATAGTCGGCGATGCCGGGGGAGTCGGGCAGGAGCGCGCTCGGGATGGAGGTGAGCAGCCCGCTGACGATGAAGCAGCAGCCGTTCACGATCGCCGAAGCGCTGCCGATGAGGGAGGGCGGGACGGACTCCCCCGCCACGGTGAATCCGAGCATCTGCGCACCGGAGAAGAGACCCACCGCGAACATGAGCGCGACGGCAGCGCCCGGCGCTTCGGTCGGCAGGTAGACCACGAGCGCGATCGCGACGCCCTGCACCGCGAGGGAGATCGCCGCCGGCCACTTCCGGCTCCCCCAGCGGTTGGAGACGATGTTCGCCAGCGGCGCCCCGACGGCGAGCCCCAGCCACGCCACGGCGGTGAGCACGGTCGCGAAGGCGGTCGTCATGCCGCGGGCCTCCATGATCCGCGGACCCCACAGGGTGCCGACCGCGAGCATCGTGCCGAACGACGCGGCCGACAGCACCGCCGCCAGCACGACCTGCCGGTTCGCGAAGCAGCGCCCCAGTTCCACGAAGATCTGGGCGAGCACGCCGCGCCCTCGCGCGGTCGCGACCCCGACCTTCGGTGCGGACACGGGCACGGGGACCGGTGCCGGGTCGCGCACGAAGACCAGGAACAGGACGACCAGCAGGATGCCGACGCACCCGAACGCGACGAGCAACTGCTGCCAGGAGAACACCTGGAGCAGGGCGAGGATGGCCGGCTGGCCCACCGCCGACCCGAGCGAGGCGAAGGCCTGGACCAGCCCGAACATCAACCCGTACCGTGCGGCCACGAACCAACGGCCGCCGATGTAGCCGGCCCCGACGAATCCGAAGGACGCTCCGAGGGCGAGCACGACCTGGGCCAGCGCGAGCACGAGGAAGTCCGTCGTGCCGGAGTACAGGAAGGCGCCCACTGTGACGAACCCGACCGCGATGGCGAGCAGGGGCCGTGACCCGAATCGGTCGAGCAGAGCGCCGGAGAAGAACTGCATCAGCGCGAACACCCACGTGTAGATCGAAGCGGCCAGCCCGATCTGCCCGAGGTCGAGGTCGGCCGACTTCTGGATCTCGGGCGACACCACCGCGTACCCGGTCTGGATCGTGAAGAGCCAGACCACGAAGACCGTCGCCAGCACCCAGATCAGCCAGGCCTCCGGGCCGCCCAGTCGCGAGCGCTCTCGGATCGGCGCTGCGTCACGCTGCGTCATGCGAGCCTCCCTCTGCCGTCACCCTCGAGAAGCGGGGCCGCGGGTGGAAGCATCGACGGCGATGACGCGCCGGCTACCGGTCCGTGTCCGCCCCGTCGTCGTCGCCGAAGGTGGGCAGGGCGAACTCCGGCGACGTCAGCCCGGAGGTCAGCCCCTCGAGGCGATCGACCGTCTCGGGGCTCAGGATCTCCGGCCACTCGACGTCGATCCCTTCGGAGACCATCTGGCTCGCCGGGCCGAGCAGCAGACGCAGCTCGCGCAGCTCCCCGCCCTCATCCCGTCCCGGGAACGCGATCACCGCGGCCTGGCTGGCGCCGGCGAGCGCCGCACCGTAGTCCAGGATGGCGTCCGCGATCCGGTCGCCGGTGAAGAGCGAGGTCCCGCCGTAGATGATCCTGCGCATGCCTTGAATGTCCCCCGCTCCGGCCGCACATACAAGGGGGTGCGCGGAACAGGCCGTCCGACCCCGGGTCAGCGGCGCCGGAACGCTGCCGCTGGCGGGCAGTCGAACGGATCGCGGGCGGCGAGGCCCACCCGGTTCAGGTACTCGATGACGATGGCGTAGGAGCGGACCAGGGTGGTCTCGGTGTACGGGATGCCGTGGGTGGCGCAGTGCGCCCGGGTCAGCTCCCGTGCCCGTGCGAGCGAGGGGCGCGGCATGGAGGGGAACAGGTGGTGCTCGACCTGGTGGTTGAGGCCGCCCATCAGGGCGTTCATCCACCAGCCGCCCCTGATGTTGCGGGAGGTCAGCACCTGCTTGTTGAGGAAGTCGACGCGGGATCCGGCGGGCAGCAGCGGCATGCCCTTGTGGTTCGGGGCGAACGACGCGCCCATGTAGACGCCGAAGACGGCGAGCTGGACGCCGAGGAACGCGAACGCCATCCCGAGCGGGAGGAAGAGGAACACCAGTCCGATGTACACGCTGAGACGCACGGCGATGGCGGTGAGCTCCTGCGAGCGACCGACGGTGGGCCGGCGCTCCAGCAGCGAGCGGAAGGAGGTGACGTGCAGGTTGACGCCCTCGAGCATCAGCAGGGGGAAGAAGAAGTAGCCCTGGCGCCGGGTCATCGCCGCCATGAGGCCCTTCTGCCGTGCGGCGTCGGTCTCGGTGAACGAGATGGTGTCGAACTCGATGTCGGGGTCCTTGCCCACCGTGTTCGGGTTCGCGTGGTGCCGGGTGTGCTTGGTCATCCACCACTGGTAGCTCATGCCGACCAGCCAGGTGGCGAGGAACCGCCCCACCCGGTCGTTGACCGGGCCGGACGCGAAGATCTGACGGTGCGACGCCTCGTGCGCCAGGAAGGCGAACTGCGTGAAGATGATGCCGAGGGCGGCCGCGATCAACAGCTGGAACCAGGAGTCGCCCAGCAGCACGAAGCCGGCGACCGCCCCGCCGAGGCCGACCGTGAGCAGCGAGAAGACCGTGATGTAGAACCCTCGGCGGCGTTCGAGCAGACCCTGATCGCGCACCTGGCCGAGCAGCTCGTTGTACGTGCTGGTCACCGGCTGGCGGCCCTCGGGCCGGGTACGGGTGCGTTGCACGGGCCCGAGAGTGGATACGGTCATCGTGTTCCTCCGCTGCTGTCGATGCGACTTCCCAGCCGAGGTGTGGACGAGACCGTCCTAGATCTCTTGAGAGTACGGGGTGATGCTGTGCGTTGGCGGCGAAGGCGCCCCGTGTTCGACGGGACGCCTTCGACCGTTCACGCGGGTCGGATGTTCGACGCCTGCGGGCCCTTGGCGCCCTGCTCGACGTCGTACTCGACCTTCTGGTTCTCGTCGAGGTTGCGGTAGCCGCCGGTGGCGGCGATCGCGCTGTAGTGGGCGAAGACGTCGGCGCTGCCGTCATCCGGAGCGATGAAGCCGTACCCCTTCTCCGAGTTGAACCATTTGACGGTGCCTGTAGCCATCGTCTCTCTCTTTCGTGATGGGGAACCGTGGGAGCGGTTCCGTCCCCCGCGCCGAATGTGGCGCGGGCGTCTGTGCGTGCCCGACGTCGGGCACGGGATGGTGGCGGCGCGCAGGAGATCCTGCGCGGCCTCGATGGTCGCGGCGATGCCGCAGGGCCTCGACAGTTCGTCGAGGACGGCGAACCCCTCAGGGGTCCGGTGCGCCATGCCGGCGTACTCGCCAGCACGGGAGGCCACCCAGACGTCGTCGTCTGCCTGGCGCCAGGTGGTCGCGAACGGTGTCGCGTGTTCGAGAATGCTTGTGATGATCGTCCTTCGGCGCCACGGGAGGGGCGCGATGTCTGGTGGGGGTGACGGCCGGCGAAGGGGCTGCGTCACGTCGGGAGGAGGAATGAGGGGCTGCTTCGAGGAGAGTCAGCGCGAGGAGAGCGGGATTCGGCGATCGCCGTCACCGCGAGTCGAACGGCCGTGGTCCGGCCGGAGTACTGCGAGCGGGGCACATCGCTGTGCGGACGGGTTCAGCATACACGGACGGCCTGAGCGGGAGCGCACGGCACGGATCAGAGCCGTCGGATGGTCAGTGACTGCTCGGCGAAGCCGACCGCACCGCCGGTGTCGTGGAGCACGGAACGGGTGACGCCCAGTCCGCTCGCACCGAAGACGACCTCGGTGTCGAGCCCGAGCCAGGCGCCCGCCGGTTCGCGGTGCAGGTGCACGGTGAGGTCGACGTTGGGGAACATCCACTCGGTCGGGTGCCGCCGCACGGCCACGCCGTTCGCGGTGTCGACGAGCATCAGCCAGGAGGCCACGGGCTCGACCTCGACGCCCGCGACGAGCGCGCGATCGGTGGAGAGCCAGACGGTCGCCCGGCCGGGCTCGGGCGGCCGGATCGCCCGCGCGTCGAGGGAGGCGACATAGCCTCCGCGCCACACCGCGCTCATCGGCCAGTGCGGCGCGGACTCCGGGTCGGGGAGAGCGTGGGGCGCGCCTCCGGCCACCTCCGCGGTGTCGAACGAGGCGAGCACCCAGGCTCGCGCCTTGACGGCGGCACGGCCGCGGATGACGGCGGTCGCCTCGACCAACTCGATCGTGCGGCCGGGCCGGATGGTCTCGACCCGGATCTCCACCGGCTCGAGGGCGAGGAAGCCGAGGATGTCGAAGCTGATCCTGCCCAGCTGCAGCCGAGGGCCGGGCCGGGCCGCCGCGTGCTGCAGGATCTCGTGGGCGATCAGACCGCCCAGCGGGCTGAAATGGATCTCGTCATCGGCCCAGGCCCCGCCGGACTCGGAGGTCGGGGCGTACGTGTGCTCGCCCGTCTGCAGGAAGTATGCCGTCGTCGCCATGCGTCCAGCCTAGGTCGTGACGGGAAGCGGGCGATGGCACGGGATGCGGCGTGGGCCGGATGTCCCGACCTAGCCCGCCGAACGCGCCGACTCGGTGGTACCGGGCGTCCGGCCCTCCGTCCAGCCCGCCGCGGCGAGGATCTCGGCCGCGATGTCCGCGACGGTGCGTCCATCGGTCGCGACCCGGTGAACCGATCGCGCCTCGTCCAGTCGCGCCGCCGCGCTGCGGCTGCGCTCGATGTGCTCGGCCAGCCCCGACCCGATCTCACGGCGGCCGAGCCGCTCGGCCGCCGCCGCGTCGGAGGCCGTCAGCAGCACCCCGAACGGCCGCACGTCCGGGCCGAGGGCAGCCACCAGCGATGGCATCTGCAGCACGCTGACGGTGTTCGTGAAGATCAGCCGCGAGTAGCCGATGGCCCGGTAGTTGCTCCACAGGGCGGCGAGATTGCGCTCGGCCAGATCGATGCCCTCCCGCCACGGCTCGGGGTGCGCTTGATCCAGGTTGTCGCCTTCGATGACGGCGTGCCGGATGTCGGCGTGCGCGAGGATGCGCGAGGCCTCGGCGGCGACGGACGACTTGCCGACGCCCGATCGGCCTCCGATGAAGATGACGTCGGTGGGAGTCTGCGGATGCATCCCCCCATCCTGTCGGTCGAACCGCGCGCCGGACGGATTCGACGGAAGGAGCATGAGCACCAGGACGATGATCCCGCCCACCCCCGGGATCAGTCCCAGGAACCAGAAGCCGCCGCTGAGGTTGGCGTCGTGCAGCCGTCGCCACGCGAGGGCCAGCGTCGGGACGATCGTCGCGACGAACACCAGACCGCCGACGACGAGAACGAGCACGATGCCCGCGTCGACGTGGAAGCCGCCGCCACGCGGGCGCGAGAGGAGGGACGGGATGTATACCGCCTCCAGCAGCACCGCGATCACGAGGCCCACGAGCGCCCACCACCAGTACTCGCTCCGGCTGGCCCGCCCGGTGAACGTGGCGTATTTGCGCCAGAAGCGGCCGAATGCGATCGGGAAGGTGGCGCCGTAGTAGGGGGCGTCGAGGGGGACGGCGCGCGCTGCGGACGATGGTGCGCTCATGATCGCCTCCGGGGTCGGTCGTCGCTGAACCGCGGTTCGCCCTGAACCGTGCCGTCGACGCTACGCGGGCGGGCTGTGACACGCCTCGGACTCGCTGAGGGAGTTCGACGGATCGGACGCCCGCCCGCCCGACACACGGAAGCCCGGCACGAGGCCGGGCTCCCGCTGCTAGGTGGCGCTTTCACACCGAGGCCGAGGGTACGGCAGACCGATCTCCGCCCGCGCGGGGTTGACAGCCCGAGCGCACGGTGTCGCCCTCCGGCTCTCAGACCACGTCGTAGGTCAGGTGCGTCGCTGTCGAGCTGACGATCACCTCCCGCTGCCGCAGGCTTCGGGGCGGCCCCGCGACGAACAGCGGCGTCCCCGCGCCGAGGATCAGCGGCGAGAGATGGAGGCTCACCGTGTCCACGAGCCCGGCGGCGATCGCCGAGCCGATGAGGGCACCGCCACCCATGAGGACGATGTCGAGATCGGCACCGCGAGCAGCGGAGGCGGCTTCGGCACGCGCGCGGGCGGACGCGACGGCGTCGGCGAGGCCGGTGGTGACGAAGGTCCAGTCGAGGCCCGTCAGCCGGACCTCGGCCGGCGGCGCACTCGTCACCACCACGAACGCGGGCTTCCCGACCTCGGCGGCGCCGTAGCCGACCTCGTCGTTCCAGCCTCCCGGGCCGTCGATGATGTCGAACAGGTGGCGCCCCATGACGACAGCACCGGAGCGCTCGGTGGACCGCCGGAGGATCAGCTGATCGTCCGGGTCGTCCGAGAACGCCCAGGTGTGCAGCGGCTCGCCGCCGGTGCCGAGGCCGTTGCCGGGGCCGGCGTCCGGGCCGGTCACGAAGCCGTCGAGCGAGACGGTGATGTCGGCGACGACGCGCGTCATGACGCACGCTCCGCCAGCAGTTCGTCGAGCTTCTCGTAGCCCTCGCGCACGCCGTACTCCATGCCGGAGGCGATCATCGCCTCCAACGCCTCCTTCGAGGTCATCACGGAGCGGCCGACGAGGCGCGTGCGCCCGCCGGGGAGTGCCTCGAACCGGAGCCGGTCGAGGCTCACCTCGCCCGGCGCACCCAGGAACTCGAACGTCTGGATGAGCAGCTCGTTCTCGACCACGGTGTGGATGACGCCGCGGAACCCGTAGGTGCCCTCGGCGTCGGTCTGTTCGAAGCCGTAGCCTCCGCCCGTGCGGAAGTCCCAGTGGGTGATGACGGTCTCGAGAGCGCGCGGCCCGATCCAGCGCCGGTACAGCTCGGGGTCGGCGTGGGCCTCGAAGACGACCTCGACAGGCGCGTCGAACTCGCGGGTGAGATCGGCGTACGACGTGCCCGGGACGACGTCGATGACGACGGGATTGCTCATGACTCCTTCTCCTTCGTTGTGTCGGTGGTGCTTGTGCTCGTGCTCGTGTTTGTCCTCCTGCGATCGGCGCCGGAGGAGGGCCGGAGCACGGCGTCGAGGCGGCGGTAGCGGGCCTCGGCCTCCAGCCGGTAGCGATCGATCCACGATGTGAGCCGTTCGAGCGCGGCCGCGTCGAGGTGCACCGGGCGGCGCTGCGCCTCACGGGTGCGCCAGACGAGCCCGGCCGCTTCGAGGACGCCGATGTGCTTCGACACCGCCTGCAGGGTGATGTCGAACGGCTCGGCCAGCTCGCCCACCGTCGCCGGCCCACGACTCAGTCGGGCGACGATGGCCCGGCGGACGGGGTCGGCCAGGGCGGCGAACGCCGCGTCCAGCGCGGTGTCGGGACTGTTATCAATCATCAGCTTGATCAACCCTTCGGTTGAATACAACGTAGCCGCGCTGAGCAGGCGCGTCAAGAGCGCCGGGGTATCGGTCGTCGATTTCGCCTCTTCGACACCGCGTCGGGCCGTGTTTCAATGGGCGCAACCGGTCGTCGCGTCGGATGCGCCGCCTGCGTGACCCCGTCGCCCGTGCCGTCACCCTCAGCAGGAGGACGCATGCCCATCCCCGATCGCATCGAACCAGTCGTCGCGCAGCGCACGCTGCTCAAAGATGTGGTGCGCGATCGACTTCGCGAAGCCATACGCTCCGGCGCCCTCCACCACGGGGAGGCGCTGCGCGACGCCGAACTCTCGGAGTGGCTCGGGGTCTCCCGCGCTCCGATCCGTGCCGCGATGGACGATCTCGCACGGGAAGGCCTCATCGAAATGGCCCCCAACCGCTACACGCGCGTCGCGACCCCGAACGCTACAGACGTCCTCACCGCCCTCCATATGCTGGGCACGCTGTATTCGGGTGCGGTGCGGTTCGCCATGCCTGCTCTTCCAGACGACGCCGGCGAGACCCTGCAGACGCACTGCAGCATCGCGAGCGAGGCACTCCGCGGCGGCGACTTCGACGAGGTGCGCGCCACGTTCTACCCCGTGTTCGATGAACTCCTCGCCCGCTCCGGCAGGATGTACCGCGATCGCCTCACCGACACGATCGACGGGCTCCGCTTCGTGGCACAGATCGAGACCGCCTTCCACACACTCGGCGGCCAACGCCAGTTCTCGAGATCCGCGGACGTGTTCGTGGTGCTCCGCGATGCACTGGCCGCGCGCGACGTCCATGCCACCCGCAGTGCGACGGAAGAGCTGTTCGCGGGTTGGGTGCCCGTCGACACACGGGGCTTCGCGGACCGCAACTGATACGACATTTCAGTGGACCGGTTGCGCTGGTGTGGCTGGATGGACTACTTAGGCCGGAGCAACCACATGGTATAGGTACGATTCGCGGCCGTTCGACCCTAGACCCGCGGATTTTCGAGGTCCTGCAGCGATTCGTGCTTCAAGCGCGGCCGCACAACGACGATGCCGCTGCTGAGAAACGATAGGTCAACTACTGAAGTACGTGCGCGCGACCCAGCATGTTGGTCGACTGAGGCACTCGATGTGCTCTTGGGCCGACGGTGGGGAGAAGTCACGCGCCTAGCTTGGTTCTCGGCACCTCGTGGATCTACACCCCGATGGCTCTGCGACCAGCGATCGACCCCCACTTCGACCGATTGGTATCGATGCCGGCGCGTCGAACCGGTGTGAGAACAGTTCCGGCTCCGAGCGCCGTGTCCCGTGAGCGCGATCCCGTGCGCTCTGGATCCCAATTTCGCAACCTGTCTGAACCCGAAGGAAGACGCGCGTGACGAACGTACTCACCGGACCACGGTCCGTCCCCGAACAATCCACCACCGTGCGTGCACGACGCCGAGCCGGAGGCGAGATCTCCGCGCTCCGATGGATCGTGGGCGCCCTGCTCGTTGCGGCGGGCTTCACGATACTGGTGTCGGAGCACGCCCTGCGCGTGGTCGAGACACAGCTCGCCACATCCGTCGCCGGCGCGACATACGCGACCGACACGGTGTACGCGACGATCGGCCTCGATCCGGTCGTGGGCTTCACGATGGGCCATGGCTGGTTCGCCGCGCAGACCACGGCGTGGTGCGGGTCGGCGTACTTCGTCGGAGGCGTCTTGCTCGTCGCCGGCGCATCGGTCCTGGTCGGCCGCACATCGTGGGCGCGCGCGCTGGCATTCGGCGGTACGGGAGCCCTCGTCCTGGTCATCGTGGGCCAGTTGCGACTGATGCTCGCGGCCCTCGCGATGGGAATGTCCGCACAACCGGGCGCTCACACCCTCGACCACCCGATCGGCGTTGCGGCGATGGTCGCCTCGACGCTCGGTGTTCTCCTCGTCATCTTGTTCGCCCGCGGACCCGCGCGCCCACGCGCCTGACCGGCGATCCGATCCGCCGCAGGATTGCGGTGCCCTCAGCCGGAACACCGGCACTCCCGATGAAAGGTAACAATGAAGAAGTCACGAAAAGTCGGTCGCACGCTCGCTGCGGCCGGCACAATCACCGCACTCGCAGTCGGCGGAATGCTGGCCGCCGCGCCGGCCCAGGCAGCGGGACCGAGTGGAACTCAACTCACCGGCCCGATGATCCAGCTGACGAACTCCGGTCTGTACTACACGATTTCGGGCAACAACATCGCCACCGGAACCAGCGCCAAGAGCACCGCCGAAGCGGCGGCCGCGGTCAGCGGGGCAGCACGCTTCGAGTTCCCCCGCAGTGGCTCAACAGGCTTCGTCAAGAACGTCACACCGGGCTCGGCGTACAACGGAAAATGCCTCACGAGCAATACGGCCTTCGCGACGTGCTCGCCCTCGAGCATCGACCAGCTCTGGGTGGGAAGCTCCAGCGGCACGCGGGGCAACGACACCACAATCAATCTCCGCAACTCCAGCACCAACTACTACCTCAGCACGGACTCCGCCAACGGGAAATTCGCTACTTCGACGGCCGCCGGCAACTACGGTTGGATCAACGCATCCGGCCTCGTCGCGCCCGCCTCCGCTGATGTCGTGATCTCGGCCCCAGCCACCGGAACGACGGTAGGGATGAAGGGTGCGACGTTCACGGGCACGGCGACTCCGAACTCGACAGTGGAGATCACGGACTCCACTGGCAAGGTTGTCGGCACCGCGACCACCGACGCGACCGGCAATTGGTCGACGACGCTCACGCTTCCCGATGGCCCAGCGAATTTCACGTTCACCTCGGGCACGAAGTCGGCCACCTGGTCGGGTCTCGTGATCGATGACAGTGCACCGCTGATCGTCACCACGCCGAAGGCCGGGTCGACTTTGGTCAGCTCGCAGGTCGAATTCACGGGGACCGCGGAGCCCGGCGCCACGGTCACGATCAAGGATGCCGACGGTAAGACGGTCGGATCGACGGTTGCCGGCGTCGACGGGGCATACAAGGTCACCGTCACCCTTCCCGAGGGTTCCACGTCCGCGACGGTAGAGGCCGGTTCCCGTAGCGTGAAGGTCGAGGACCTGAACGTCATCGCCAAGCTCGAGGTCACCACCCCGACCCCGGACGCCACCATCGGCACCAACGGCACCGAGTTCACCGGCACCGGCCAGCCCGGCGAGAAGGTCGTCATCACCGACAAGGACGGCACCGTCCTCGGTCAGACCACCATCGACGACAACGGCGAATGGACCACCACCGTGAAGGTCCCCGAGGGCTCCGCCCCCATCACCGTCACCGCCGGCGACCAGACCGTCATCCTCGACAAACTCACCGTCGTCGACGACACCGCTGCACTGGTGGTCACCACCCCGCAGGGCGGCGCCACCATCGTCGGACCGGACGTCACCTTCGACGGCACCGGCCAGCCCGGCGACACCGTCGCCATCAAGGACGCCGACGGCAAGACCATCGGCGAGACCACGGTCAACCCCGATGGCAGCTGGAACGCCACCGTCCCGCTTCCCGGAGGCGGCACCGTCACCGTCGAGTCCGGCGACCAGACCGTCACCATCGAGGACCTGAACGTCATCGCCAAACTCGAGGTCACCACCCCGACCCCGGACGCCACCATCGGCACCATCGGCACCGAGTTCACCGGCACCGGCCAGCCCGGCGAGAAGGTCGTCATCGCCGACAAGGACGGCAACGTCCTCGGCATGACCACCATCGGCGACAACGGCGAATGGACCACCAGCGTGAAGGTCCCCGAGGGCTCCGCCCCCATCACCGTCACCGCCGGCGACCAGACCGTCATCCTCGACAGACTGATCATCGCCGACGACACGGAGAAGCTCGAGGTCACCACCCC
>NZ_AYMR01000033.1 GCF_000633535.1 Leifsonia aquatica H1aii
ATCAAGCCCCTCGCGCAGCGCCCGCACCCGTTCGAGTACGAGCTCTATTACGGCGTCTGAGATGTCGGCCGCCGCCACGACTTCTGCCGCAGCGCCGGCAGAACACGAACGCTCCCGCGCCGTCATGGGTTCGTCCACGGGCCCGGTGCGGGAGCCAGAGGGGGAACGTCCTTCGCCGAGGCGTTCCCCCTCGACCTGACACTTTCGGAGGATACGCCGATGAGCGAACCACGTGGAACGGGCAAAGACCCGAACGAGCCCTGGATCACACCCGGCGTCGTCTCGATCGGGGCGGCGAGCTTCTTCTCCGATTCCGGGCACGAGATCGCCACCAGTTTGATGCCAGCGTTCCTGACCAGTGTGCTCGGAGGTTCCGCGGCGCCGCTCGGTGTCATCGAAGGGATCAGCGATGCTCTCACGGGTGTGACGAAAGTGGTGGGAGGCCCGCTCGCGAACGACCCGGGCCGCCGTCGCTCGCTCGCGACCGGCGGGTACATCTTCACCGCCGTCGCGACGGCGGCGATCGGGCTGGCGACCACGGTGTGGCAGGTCGGCGTCCTCCGAGCATTCGCGTGGGCGGCACGCGGAGTGCGCTCACCGGCCCGCGACTCTGTTCTCGGTTCGCTAGCGAACCCGAACGCGTACGGCAGATCGTTTGGTATCGAGCGGGTCGGGGATAATCTTGGCGCTGTCGTCGGCCCGCTGCTGGCTGCCGGTTTGGTCGCCTGGGTTGGTATTCGTCCCGCGATCTGGTTTTCGTTCATCCCCGGCATCCTCGCTGCGGTTGCGATCATCGTCGCGGCCAGGGAAGCGAAACGTCGCTTCGGCGACCAGGCGAAGGAGCGTGTCCGACTCAACATTGCAGGACTGCGGTCGGCGGGGCTCGGACGGCCGCTGGTGCCTATCCTGCTGTTCGAGTGCGGCAATTTGGCCACCACGATGCTGATCCTCCGCGCGACCGACCAGCTCACCGCGCTCGGGTTCGCGTCCGCCGCGTCGCTGGCGATCCTGTTCTACGCCGGCCACAACGCCATCGCAGCCGCGATCTCCTTCATCGGTGGGGTCTGGCTCGATCGCGCCGGGCCACGCATCGTGTTCGCCGCCGGCGCCGCCGCCTACGTGCTCGGGTACGCAGCGTTCTCCGTCCCCAGCGTCGGGTGGGTTCTTCTGCTAGTCGGGTTCGTTCTGGCCGGGGCAGGCATCGGTCTCGCAGAGACGGCGGAGTCTGCGCTTGTTGCGCGTACCCTTCCTGACCGTGTGCGAGGCAGCGGCTTCGGAGTTCTCGGCGGCATTCAAGCGGTCCGCAACATCGTCGGAACCGTCGTCGCGGGAATCCTCTACACGACTCTGTCGCCGACCGCAGCATTCGTCTACGCGGCCGCGTGGATGCTGCTGTCGCTGGCCGCCTCGGTCTTCTTCACCCATCCCAGTTCGGAAAGGACATCCTGATGCAGTTTGACGTCACTATCGAAATCCCGGCCGGCAGCAGCAACAAGTACGAGATCGACCACAACACCGGCCGGTTACGGCTGGATCGGACGCTCTTCTCCTCGATGGTGTACCCCGTCGACTACGGCTTCATCCCCGACACCCTTGGTGAGGACGGTGACCCGCTGGACGCGTTCGTCCTCCTCGAAGCGCCGGTAGTTCCGAACGTCGATGTCGCGTCGCGTCCTGTCGGTGTGCTGCGGATGACCGACGAGGCGGGCATCGACTGGAAGATCATCTGTGTACCCGACGGTGATCCCCGCTGGGTCAGCATTCAGGATGTTTCGGACGTCCCTCAGGGACTCCTTGCGAAGATCGAGCACTTCTTCGCTCAGTACAAGGAGTTGGAGCCCGGAAAGCATGCGGAGCTCGCGGGATGGGGTGACAGGGTTGAGGCCGAACGGATCGTCGGCGACGCATTGGCTCGCGAACGAGGTCGCGGCGGCCACTGATTACTCGTACCGTCATGCCAGAGCGGTCACCACGACGATGACCGCCAGCAGCGCGATCAGCATGTATGCCATGTACGCGTCCAGCCGACCGGACTGCAGCCTCCGGGCAGCGGCGACAACGGCACGCACGATCGGAAGCAGCGGGCGGTACAGGTAGCGCTGCACCACGTCGGTGACGTCTACGACGTAGCCGAGCCGGGCCGATGCCGCGGCGGGTCGTCCCGTCGATGTCTCGGGATCCGGGTTCAGCTCACGGAGCTCATGCCGTGTCATCAGCAGCGCGGCGAGCACCTTGCGGATCGGGTTGGCGAACCCGTAGGACGTGTACCCGGTGCGCCCTGGCGCGCCTTCCGAACCGGAGGTCCAGGCGGTCGTGCGTCGCACCCGCCAGAACCGGCGACCGGAGAACAGCACCGCCAAGATGATGGTGAGCACAGCGTAGGCGGGGATCACGATCCACAGCCAGGTCGGCGACAGGGCGGAGAAGTCCGAGAACACCGGTTGGAGGATCCACCCGCCGACCAGAGCCCCCTCGGTCGCCGTCCCGACGAGCGGCCGGACGCCGGCAGCGATCATCGCGACCACCAACGGTGCGAGTGCGGCGACCCCGAGGCAGACGGCGGCCAGGAGGATCGTCGCCACCCGGTGACTCCATGACCGTTCGATCGCGTCGCGGGCGGGATGCGAATTCGCCGGCTTGCCGAACGCGGTGAGCCCGACGAGGCGGACGAACGCGATCCCGGAGACGCCGATCGTGAGCGCGACGAGGATGCCGCACACCGCCATGCACAGTTGCAGCGGCAGCTCGTCGACCCGGAACTGCTGCATCAGCGCCTCCAACGTCATCCACTCGGAGGCGAACCCTGCCGTCAACGGCATGCCGGCAAGTGTGAGCCCGCCGATAACGAGGCCGACACCGGCGAACGGCAAGGTTCGGGCGACCCCGCGAAGCTGACCGAGGTCGGTGGTCCCGAGCCCGGCCTCGACCGCATTCGCACTGATGAACAGCAGCGACTTCGCTGCGGCGTGGGTGATCACCTGGAGGGTTCCCGCCAACAGGCCGACGGCGACGAGCCGTTTCGAGCCGACCGCCTCGCCGACCATCGCGACCGCGAATCCGGCTCCGATCACGCCGGCGTTCTCCACGCTCGACCAGGCGATCAGGCCGCGCAGATCGGCGTGGACGGCAGCATGGGCGATCCCGAGGATGGCCGACGCCCCGGCGAGCAGGAGGACGACGCAGGTGAGCCAGATCGGTCGTGCGCCGAGGACCTCCAGGGTTCGCCACAATCCGTAGAAGCCGGCGTTGACGGCCATGCCGGCCAGGAGGGCGCGGACCGGTCCGGGAGCGGCCGAGTAGCTGGGCGGCAGCCAGACATGGGCAGGCACGAGGCCGACCTTCACCGCGAACCCGGCGAGGAGGAGTGTGTAGCCGAGCGCCGTCCACGGGCCAGGATGCCTGCCGAGGTCGGAGAGGGCTATCGAACCGGACTGTGCTGCGAGGACGCCGCCGCCGAGCAGCAGCAGAGCGCCGCTGGTCTTGCTGAACCCGGCGGCGAGAACCGCTGCTCGCCCCCGTCCTGCTCGAGCCCGGTCGTAGCCAACGGCCAGGTAAAAGGAGAAGCCGAGCAACTCCCAACCGGCAAGCAGCAGGAACAGGTCGTTCGCGGTCAGCACCATCCCGACGGCGAGGCCGACGAGCGCGGCGGCCGAGCCGAGCCGTGGGCGGGTCGACCTGCCCCGGGTCAGCCCGGCCAGGAACGCCGGGACGGCGACACCGAAGGTGATGACCAGGAAGAGCCCGGTCAACGCGTCCACGCGCAGCCCGATCGCGCCGAGGGGCGAGGAGGACTCCAGCGTCACGAGCTCGCCGGCACCGGCGAGTGCGCGAGCGCCGACGAAGACGAGGAGGACCGATGCGAGCACGGAGAGCGTCCACGATGTCGCTGCCGCGACCCTCGACCAACGCTGTGCTGACGCATCCGCCCGCAGCGCTGCCCAGCCGATGCCGCCGGCCGCAACGAAGAGGAGGAGCCCGACCACGGTCATCAATTCGTCTCCTTCCGGTCAGGCAGCCGGTCGAGCGCCAGCAGGATCCCTTGCAGGATCGCGAACGGGGTGGCCGGTGAGCCGGGCACCCACACGTCGACGTCGAGAAGGCCGCCGATGCCGCCGGAGACGGCATAGCCGGCGCCGACGATGCCTCCGCTGATCGCATCCACTCCGGTGGCGATCACGACGGTCGGTTCGGGCATCGCGTCGAGGGTTGCTCGAAGCGCCGCCGTCATGCCGTGCGCACCCACCCCGGTGACGAGCAGGATGTCGGCGTGCCGTGGGCTGGCGGTGAAGAACAGGCCGAGGCGGTGGAGGTCGTAGACGGGGTTGGTCAGCGCCTGCACCTCCCACTCGTCGGATCCGTCCGAGCCGGTGTCGATGTGCCGCAGGTGGACGGATCGCCGCAAACGCCGGACGCGGGCACCGAGTTCGGCGCGGAGGGCGCGAAGCGTCTCGTCGGTCTCGACGGGTTCGCCGACCACGATGCTGCGGCGGGTCAGCCCGGCGATGTCGGATCCGTCGCGCCACGTGAAGGTGTGCGGAGCGATCAGCGGGCAGCGTCCACAGAGGACGCACCGGCCGCGGTCGAGCCGCAGTCGTCCGTCGTCTCCGCGATAGATCGCCTGCGTGGGGCAAGCGTCGATGGCGTGCTCGGTGTCTCGGTCGGCTGCCCCTGGCGCGGTGACGTCGATGCTGCCCGGGAACGCGTCGCCGTACTCGTCGGGTCGTTTGGGCCACTGGGTGGTGATCACCCCGTCGCGGAGTCCTCGTGTCGCCCACGGCATCTACATCGCCACCCCTGCTGCGCTGAGTCCGAAGCTGAACTCGATGAAGGCGAAGTCGGTGAGGACGTCGCCGATGAACACGTCGTGGAAGAGGACGAGGTTGTGCAGGGACGGCGTCCGAGCGAAGCAGCGCACGATCCGGCCGTCCTCCACCTCGGTGACGTAGACGATCTCGCCATGCGGCCCTTCCGCCCAGCCGATCGCGCTCCCCGATGCGGCGGAGACATGCGCGCGGGAGCTCTCGCCGGCTGTGTCCCGCAGCGCGGCACACGCGCGTTCGATGAGCAGCATCGAGGTCTCGACCTCCGTCCAGCGAACCCGGGTGCGGGCCAGAACGTCAGCGGTCTCCTCGACGGCGGGCTCCAACCCGTCCACCAGCAGCGGGTACGCATCGGTCGGTCGGGACCACCGGTTGTCGTCGACCGTCCCGCTGCCGCGGCCGACGGGGCCGAGCGCGCCCCACTCGGCGGCATGGGCCGGATCGAGCCTGCCCGTCCCGCGAAGCCGGTCGAGGAACGACGGGGTCTTCATCGCCAACACCGCATCCGGCCGGATCCGGTCGGCCAGGTCGTGGACAGCGTCCCTGACCTCGTCCGGGCTGAGCCGCAGCGGTCGTGTGATTCCGCCGGGGGCGACGAAGGAGCGACCGAACCGGCTTCCGGTCAGGGCGCTCATCAGCCGCAGCGTGGACTCCTTGTGCCAGGAGAACCGGGTGTTCGCCACTGCCAGACCGGCAGCCTCCGTGAGCTTCATGGCCACGTCGAGGTGGTTGGCGATTCGTTCGACCTCGGCGACGACGACCCGCGACAGCTGCGCCCGCAGCGGCGGGACGGTGCCGGTGAGCGCTTCGATGGAGTGGGCGTACGCCGTCGCGTGGGAGACCGAAGCGATTCCTTCGACCCGTTCGGCGACCAGCGCGCCGTCCTCGACGCTGCGGCCTTCGAACGCTTTGGCGATGCCGCGGTGTTTGTAGTGCGGGCGGATGTTCAGCCGGGGGATGTCCTCGCCAGGGGTCTCGACGAGGTACTCGATCGATTCGGCGACGCCGGAACGTACCGGCCCGTAGGCGATCGTGAACAGCCCGCGGCCCTCCACGTCGATCGGTCCTGGCGGTGTTGCGGTGCGCACTGCAGACGACGCCGACCCGGTGCCGTTCTGACCGGGTCGGGGGCGAACGGAACCGTCGACGACCGGCAGCAGGAGCGGGTCGAGGCGGGGATGCCCGACCGGCACGACGCCGGACAGATCCGCGGCAGCGCGTTCGTACCAGAACGCACTCGGGATCAACGGCGTCAGCGACGGATAACGCAGCCCGTCACCGTCGTCGGCGACGTCCGTCGCCAGCAGTTCGAAGCCTCCGTTGACGGCGAGCAGTGCCGTCAGCCGGCAGCCTGCGGCCGTCGCGGTGCCGTAGAGTCCGGCGAACCGTGCCCCGTCCGCGACGCTGTCGCGGATCGTCTCCCGCCACTGCTCCGCCAGCTGGATCTCGCTCATCGCCCCACCCCCAGCTGTTGGGCGCCTGCGTTCAGCAGGGCGGTCAGCGCGTCCGGTGGATGCACCCCGAGCCAGAACAGTGCGGCGATCGCTACGACGACAGGGACCACCATCCACACGCTCGGCTCGCCGCGGGTCGGAAGGGGTTCCCCATCGTCTGCCGGCCGGAACAGCATCCGGGGTGACCGCCATCGACAGGCCGAAGAACGCGAAGGTCACCAGTACGACCAGGGCGGCGGCCCCGGCGGTCTTCGCCCCTTGGAGGCCGCCGATGACGATCTGGAACTCGCTGCGGAAGATGCTGAACGGTGGCAGCGCGCACAGCGCGAAGATCGCCAGCAGGAACAGCGTCGCCGACCACGGCAGCACGTCGAGCCCGTCGCGTATCCGTCGGAGCTCTTTCGTCCGGTAGTTGTGGACGAACACACCCGCGCCCATGAACGCGGCGCCCTTGCCGAGCGCGTGGCCGAGCACGTGGAGAAGGACACCGGCGAAGGCGAGGGGGGTTCCGAAGCTGACACCGATCGCGAGGATGCCCATGTGCTCGATGCTGGAGTACGCGAGCATCCGTTTGAGGTTCTTCTGGTCGAACAGGTAGAGCGCCGCCAGCAGCAGGGAAAGCACGCCGAAGATCAGCAGCATGGTCTGCGGGAAGGTCGGGCCGAGCGCGGCGACGGCGACCTGGAAATAGCGGACGATGGCGTAGAAGCTGGTCGCCAGCAAAGCCCCGGACAGCAGCGCCGAAACCGGGGTCGGCGCCTCGGAGTGCGCGTCAGGCAACCAGGTGTGCACGGGGAAGAGACCGACCTTCGTCCCGTATCCGACAACTGCAAGAGCGAACGCGAGCTGCACCGGCGTCGACGGAAGGTGCTTCGCAGCATCCAGCAGCGGCGCGAAAGCCAGGTCGTAGGAGGAGCCGAGCGCCGTGGCTCCGGCGTAGTAGAGCATGATCGTGGCTAACAGTGCGATGCCGAGCCCTGAGGAGGCGATGAGGACGTACTTCCAGGCGGCTTCCGCCGCTTCGTCCGTGTTGTCGAGGGCGACGAGGAGGGCGGAGACGACGGTCGTGATCTCCACGGCGATCCAGAGCAGCGCGAGCCCGTTGACCAGAGGTGCGCAGATCATCGACCAGGCGAAGATGTTGAAGCCTGCGTAGAACCGGGCGGAGTAACACCGGAAGCTGCGATCGACGCTGACGCTCGAACCGGCTGCCGCGCGGGCACGGTCACCGAAGTAGCCGACGGCGTAGATGCTGGTCAGCGCAAACAGGGACGTCGTCGCCAGGAGGAACACGCAGCCGACCGCATCCAGACGGAGATAGCCGGTCACCTCCACGGTGCCGGTGGTGGCTGCCGGGATGAGCACGATCGAGAAGGCGACGCAGGCGATGGAGACGACCACTGTCAGGGCGCGGGCGACCCGGTACGGAGTGACGAAGGAGATGATCGCGGCGACGAGCGGCAGGGTGATGAGGAGGATCAGCAGTGTCGACATCTCAGCCTCGCAACCGGTCGAGCGGGACGGTGGAGAGCGTGTTGGAGCGGCCGTGGTGGATGCGGATGAGCACACCGAAGACCACGACGGCGACCAGCAGGTCGAACAGGAACGCGACCTCGAGGATGAGCGGAAGCCCGGCGGCCACGACCAGGCTCGCCATCGAGACACCGTTCTCCAGCGAGAAGAACCCGATCGCCTGACTGACCACGTCGCGGCGCAGGATCATCAGCACGAACGAGACCAGGACCACCGCCATCGACAGGCTCAGTGCGGTCGAAGGGAGGACAGGGGAGTCGATGTGCAGGGCGCCGACGGCGAAGAACCCGAACGCGGCGACGATCAGGGCGATCACGACCTCGCTGGCCACGCCGACCGCGCCGCTGCCGGCGATCTCGGTTCCGGAGCGGCGCAACTGTCGCAGTATGACCAGCGGGACGATCACCACCTTGAGGGCGAAGGAGATCGCAGCCAATGCGTAGAGCTCGGGGATGCCACGGCCGGCGCCCACCACGAAGGCGAGAACACTGACCGCCGCGGATTGCATCGCGTACAGCCCCACCTGGGAGCGCAGCATCGCCGCACGCAGCATCCCGAACTCGAGCAGCAGGACGATCACGGCGACCGTGTTCGCGGTGCCCTCGTAGACGGTCAGCACGTTCTGGGTCGCGGTCGCGACGCCTCTCACGATCGCAGACACAGGGGGCATCAGCCACCTCCGAGGTAGAGGGTGAGGATGGCGAGCACGGCGAGCAGGAAGGCGGCCGCGACGAACTCGGTGATCTTGAACAGCCGGAGCTTGGCGAAGGTGTTGTCGATCACCGCGACGACGACACCGAGGGCAGTGGCCTTCGCGAGCAGCGCGATGATTGCGAGCACCACCAGGTCGAGGCGTCCGCTCGGGGCGAGACCCCACGGGGCGACGAAGACGTTGAGCAGGATCGTGTAGAAGATCAGCTGCTTCGCCGCCGAACCCAACTTCAGCAGAGCGAGGTACGGGCCCGAGTGCTCGAAGGACCGGGCCTCCTCGATCATCCCGAACTCGATGGTGCCGGTGTGAGTTTCGACGGGGATGCGCGCGGTCTCGAACAGGATCACCATGAACAGCGCCGCCGAGGCGAGCAGGTGCGCCGGCCGCACGATCTGCTCCGGCCCGCTGGTGACGGTCGCGCCCAGCACGTACGGCAGATCCGTGGTCGTGAGGATCGCGACCGTGAAGACGACCAGCAGCACGACCGGCTCGGTGATCGCCCCGAAGGTCTTCGCGCGGCTGGAGCCGAGCTGCGCGTACGGGTCCCCCGTGGAGGCTGCGGCGACGGCGACCACGAAGCTCGCGAGCGCGAGGATGAAGCCGCCGCCGAGGATGTCGCCCATGTTACCCAGCGGCAGCCCGAAGGTGGTCAGCACGGGGATCAGCAACGGGACGGTCAGGTAGCAGGCGAAGGCGATCACCGGTCCGGCGAGGAAGAACCAGCCCGCCCCGGAGGGGGCGAGCGCCTCTTTGCCGAACAGCTTCGCGAGATCGTAGTAGGGCTGCAGGATCTTCGGGCCGCGCCGGCCCTGCATCCGGGCTTCGACGCGCGCGATGATCCCGCTCACGCCCGGCGCGGCGCCGGCGATCGTGAGGACTTGGAGGAACTGGATGACGGGTGCGGAAAGCGCGATCACGGTGCCTCCGCCGCGGTCGTCGCAGCCACGGTCGGAGGTGGATCGGAGCGGGGGCTCTGCCCGGTGCTCTCGTCCTCGTCCCAGTGCGCGTGCATGCCTGTTCCCATCTCTGGTCACAGGGGCTATCAGCGCGTAGGCGGTTCGGACGAGGGTCGTCCCGGCGAGCTCCATCGCCGGATGCTCAGTGAATCACGGCTCTTCGAATGCGGTCAAGGACATCCGTTCGGCGGGTTGCGGATCCTCCTGCTCGCCGAATACGCGTCGGTAGACGTCCCAGCCGAAGCTGGTGGAGAGCGGCTCGCCTTCGGCCAAGGTGAAGTCGCGGCCGCCGTGCTCGCCCCGGTGGGCACGGAGGAACAGGATGTCGTCGCGGTTCTCTTCACGCAACCGGTGGGCGAAGTCGAACAGGTGCGTGACGAAGGCGACGGTCACGTCACAGTCTCGGAACGCATGGACGACGTGGCGGGCGATCTCCGACCCCTCGCGTTCGTTCGTGGAGGCGAACGACTCGTTGAAGAGGACCATTGCGCCGGGTGCGACAGCGTCGACGACCCGGCTCATCCGGCTGAGCTCCTCATCCAGCTTGCCGCTGACGAGCTGTTTGTCCTCCTCCCGCTTGAAATGGGTGAGGATGCCGGTGCGGACGCCGGTGCTGAACGCCGCGGCCGGGGCGAAGAGCCCGCACTGGGTGAGCAGCTGCGCCTGGCCGAGGCTGCGCAGGAAGGTCGACTTGCCTCCACGGTTCGCACCGGTGATGACTACCAGCGGGGTCTGTGGGGCGTCGATCGTGTAGCCGACCGCAGGGCGTCCGCTGATGAGCACGAGCGCGACATCGTAGAGTTCGTCGCTTGTGAACCCGTGCGTCTCGGTCAACGTCGGAATCGCTGTCGGTTCACCGTGCGCGGTCAGAGCATCGTGCAGGTTGATGGCGCCGAGGTAGAACGCGAGCTCGCGTTGCAGCATGGTCAGGAAACTCTTGATGTGGTCCGTGGACTGGATCAGCGCGTTCGCGACCAGGTCGACACCGCGGTCCTGCAGCTCGTGGAGGGCGCTGAAGCCCGCCTCGTCCCGGTCCGGGATGGTCATCGTGTGGGCGGGATGGGTGAAGCCGAGCCGCTGCAGCAGCGGGATGCGCTTGCCGGAAGGGCGGCGGAGGGTGATCTTGGTCGCCGTGTTCGCCTCCCCGAGGTGCGCGCTGCTGAGCACGCCGTGCCGGAATCGCAGCTGGGCGAGGTGCTCGTCGATCTCCTCGAAGTACTCGTCCGTCAGCTCGGCTTGCAGCATCTGGAACAGAGTCGTGAACGCCGGCGACTGGAACGTGGGCGCGTTCTCGTCGGCGAGCAGCCGAAGACTGCGCAGGTAGCGGATGTAGACCTCCATCAGCTGCGTGCCGTGATGGACCATCCCAGTGGGGGAAGACAGTCCCCAGCTGTAGATCCGCTTCGCCTCGGCTAGCGCCTGGACGGGCAGGGCGTAGAACGCGCGGATCGCGTCCGGGTTCGAAAGCGCGTCGGTGAGCGCCTGCTGACGGTGCCGGATCTGCTCCGCGTCGGTCAACGGCTGGTGGAGGGCTGCGGTCGCCGTTTCCGCGAGGAACGCGTCATCGGCTGCCATTGCGTGCACGAGGGCGCCGAGTTCGAGGTCGGCGAACCGGTCGTGCTGGTTGTCGTCGGGGTGGTCGAGGAGTGCGAAATCGGCGTTGGTGAACAGCAGGTGTGCTCTCATGATCCGATCCGTTCGGTGATGCGAGTGGTGGAGAGCCCGTACCGGTCGGCCAGCGCGGTCGCGTGCGCCAGCCCGTCGGCGGGGCGACGTTCGATGTGGAACGTGCGTCTGGTCACGTCGTCCGGGTCGACTTCGGCGACCATGCTGACCGTCTCCGGGCCGAGGTCGGTCAGCTCGTCGATGAACGTCACGTAGACACCCATCGCGCCCTCGTCGATCAGCGTGCGCAGGATCCGTTCCCCCAGCTCCAGCGCGTCCTGGGCGGTGGTGGAGGTAAACGTCTCGTTCATGATCACGATGCTGCGATCGTCTGCGGCGGCGATGATCGCGTGCGCGCGAATCAGGTCGTCTTCGAGTTTGCCGGCCAGGTTGGTGAGGTCCTCCTGCCGTTCGAAATGGGTGTAGAGCCGGTCGAACAACGGAAGGGCTGCTTGGCGAGCGGGGACGGGCAGCCCCAACGCGGCAAGATAGTGCAACTGTCCGAAAGACCGCGCGAACGTGGTCTTTCCGCCTTGGTTGGCGCCGGTGATGACGAGGAACTGTTCACCGCGGCGCAGCTGGAAGCCGTTGGCCACCAGCGGCTTCGCGTCGGTCTGCCGCTTGTACGCCAGCGCCAGGTCATAGCCTTCGACAGCTTCAATCAGACGTTCGTCCGTAACTCGCGGAACGCACACCGGTAGGCGAGTGCCTGAGGCGCGGGCGAGGTAGTCCTGGTAGGTGAAATAGAACTGCAGCTCGTGATCGAATCGGGCGAGGGAAGCGGATTGGAACGTGGCGTGCTCAGTGCAGAACTCCGCCAACGCTGCGAACGGCTCGGGAAACACGTCAGCGACGAGGCCGAGGATGCCTGCCTCGACATGGTTCATATCGACCGAGTCGATGAACTTGGTCCGATGCGAGCCGGCGTCGGACTGGCGGAACTTCGCGAACGTCGCTGCGACGTCGGCGCTGAAGTCCGTCTCCCCTCCGAAAGGAATCACGGTCACGCTGTTGCCTTCGATGTGGAACTCGTACTCGATGTCATCCAGCTGCTCGGTGACACGTTCGGCGTCTTCGGCCAACCGGGTGAACCCTTCGGAGGCGACGTAGCGGTCCAGATGATCCTGGAACGCCAGCATTCCCGCCGACTCGAGTGGAGCATCCATGAGGCCGCGGGCGAGGTTGCCGGTAATGGTGACATAGTGGCTGACGGCGTCCAGGAACACTCGTTGCCGCTGCAGCACGTAACGGAGTTTGTCGACGAGAGCGAGCTGAGCGCGCAGACCCCGCATCCCTTCAGCGAAGGCGCGCCCGGACTGTTGCACCCGCTCATGCGCCAGGTCGGCCAGGACGGCGTGACGGAACTCAACCTGTTCCAACGTGGACAGCGGAGTCCAGAAAACGGGCCCGAGTTCGTACTCGTCGGTGCCGAGGACACGGTCGACCACCTGGTCGAGGGCGAGATCGGGGAAACAGTCCGGTTGCGTCGTCGCTAGTTCGACTGTCGCCGCGTCTGCGGCGGGGAACAGGATGCTCGTCAGTTGTGCGCGGTTCTCTTCCACGTGGTCCTCCTACCTGGACGCGATGCAAAGCAAGGGTGTTCAGGTAGAAGCCATCAGCGGGGACCCCGCGGTTTCGGTGAGCTTCATCACCGTGTTGAGAGCACCACGATACACCCGTGGCCGGTGTGGTTGAACTCATCGAACCTTCTGGCACACTGTGAGGTGACGATGAACTCGTCGCGGTGGTGGGGCTCACCGTGAACAACCTCGGCGCCGCCGACAACAGTCCCTATCTCGCCAGAAGCGCGCGCCCGCCGCCGAGATAGGAGACGTTCAATGTCCGATCCGCAGACCCCGGACCACAATCGTTCCGTCATCCTCGTGGGTGTCGAGCACGGACTCGCCGACGCCGTCCTGCTGGAAGCTGCCCACATCGCCCGCGATCTGGGCTGCGAACTGATCTGCGCCCATGTGGACCTTGGCCGCTACACAGTCGATGAGAATCCCGACGGGTCCGTCCACTCGCTTCCGTTCGATCCGGACCTGCCTGAGCTTGACGAGGACGTCTTCGACGCCGACCTGGCCGCTCACATCGAGAAGACCCTCGCGAAGACCGGGGTCAGCTGGAGTAAGCGGGAACTCGCCGGAGACCCGGCCCATGCGCTTGGTGACCTCGCTGAGACGCTCGACGCTCGCATGATCGTCGTCGGCACGCACGAAGCCGGCCTTCGCGCCGGTCTGCGCGAGTTCTTCCGGTCCTCCGTTGCCGTCCACTTGGCGCACCGACAGCACCGCCCGGTGCTTGTCGTGCCTTTGTCGCCGGTGACGGACGGTCGGGCGCTGCCGTGGGAATGACGCCCAGCCACAATCTGTACCTACTCCGACACGGGGAAAGCACTGCCAACGCACAGGGCCTCTTCACCGGATTGCTCAACCCGCCGCTGACCGAACGCGTCCGCGCTGAAGCCCAAGGGGCCGGCCGCCTCTTGCGCGAGGAGAGAATCCAGCCCGCTGCGATCTTCGCTTCGGTGCTGGAACGGACAATCACCACCGCGCTTGAGGTGAAGGATCTTCTGCACAATCCTGCGGAAATCCGGACCGATCGGCGGCTGAACGAACGCAACTACGGTGCGCTGACCGGTCAGTCGAAAATTGCGGTCGCCCACCGTTACGGTGTCAGCCAGTTTCTCGCCTGGCGGCGTTCGTTCCTGACCGCTCCGCCGCCGATGAGCGACGAACAGCTCGCAGCTTTCCGCCGCCAGGAACCGTTCCGATCCCTGCCCTCGGGCGCGCTGACACCAACCGAGTCACTGCACGACGTGGTCCGCCGGATCCTGCCGTTCGTCACCGAGCAGCTCTTCCCCGCGCTGGTCGATGAGCCCCCCGTCCTCGTGGTCGGTCATGGGAACTCGCTGCGAGCACTGAGCATGGTCATCGAAGGGCTGACACCTCGGCAGGTTGAAGAGCTGGCGATTCCGACCGGGCAACCGTTGCGGTATCGTTTCGTTCTCCGGTCGGGAACGCCCACCCTAATAGCGCGCGACTACCTCGACCCCGACGCCGCTGTCGAAGCCACCGAACTCCTCAACCGGCAAGGGGGCACCTAGGTGTCACCCGCGCGAACAGAACCGACCATGAACCCAGACTCCAACGACATCCTCCCCATCGACCCGGACATCGAAGTCGATAACATCCGCACCCGCGTCCCCCGGCCGGTTCACTTGCGATGGCGATACATTGCGCTCGTCTTCGTCGGCGGCGCGATCGGCACCGCCGCGCGGTACCTGATTTCGCTGGGCATCGCCGCCTGGAACGGCCTGCCAGTGGCCACCTTCGGGATCAATGTGACGGGTGCATTCGTGCTCGGCTTGCTGCTGGAGAGCCTCTCCCGTGGCGGACCCGACGAGGGCAAGCGTCGAGCGATCCGGCTGTTCGCCGGGACCGGGATCATGGGCGGCTACACCACCTACAGCTCCTTCGCCGTCGACACCGATGGGCTCATTGCCACCGCTCACCTGGGCGACAGCGTCCTCTACGCCCTGGCCACCGTGCTCGTGGGCGCGGCCGCATCGGTCGGCGGGATCGCGCTCGGCGCAGCAATCCACCGGTCCCGCGCACGCAAAGGGCAGACCCGATGATCGCCCTCCTGGTACTCGGCGTCGCCCTAGCCGGCGGGCTCGGCGCCAGCTGCCGGCTCATCGTCGACGGGATCCTGAAGGCGTGGGTCCGTGTCGCGTACCCGCTCGGCACCACGGTGATCAACATCACCGGCTCTTTCCTGCTCGGCCTGGTGACCGGCCTCGCGGTCACCCACCTGCTCCCACCGGAGTGGCGGGCGATCATCGGAGTCGGCTTCATCGGCGGTTACACCACCTTCAGCACCGCCAGCTTCGAGACAGTCCGACTCGCCCAAGAAGGCCGCTACGGCGCCGCTGTCTCCAACGGATTCGGGATGCTCGCCGGAGCTCTACTCGCTGCCGGGCTCGGGTTGTGGCTCGGCGGCCTGTTCTGACAGGTCACTGAGAATCACCACGCGAAACACTTTCGCTGTGGAGATTTCTCTGGCACACTCCTAATCAGCGCTTCGGCGCTTCGGCGGTGGGGCTCGCCGACACCAACCTCGATGCCGACAACGGTCCCTATCTCACGTGATAACGCATGCCCGTGGGCATGCCCTGAGATAGGAGAAACCGATGCACGCCCACGGCTACACCGGTCACATCGACAACGCCCACCAGGGCCACTATGTGAGCCACCCCGAAGGCCACCCTGTCGTCATCGACAAGGTGACCGCCCGCCAAATCCTCGACTCTCGCGGTTACCCGACCGTCGCTGTCGCCCTGCACCTCGATGACGGCACCACCGTCGAAGCCTCGGCACCCGCTGGCGCATCCACTGGGGTGTTCGAAGCGGTCGAGCTGCGTGATGACGGTCCGTCGTACTCCGGCCGCAGCGTCCACAAGGCCGTCTCGTCCGTCACGGACGAGATCTCGCACGCCCTTGTCGGCAAGCACTGGCGCACCATCCGCGACCTCGACACCGCCATGCGGGAGCTCGACGGCACCGACAACCTCGCCCGCCTCGGCGCGAACGCGGTCGTCGCGGTTTCCATCGCGGCCTCCCGCGCCTTCGCCCACGCCGCCGAAGTGCCGCTGCACGTCTGGCTGGCCCGAGTCACCGACAGCGCCGAACGGATGCCCGTCCCGCACTTCAACGTGCTCAACGGCGGCGCGCACGCCGCGAACCCGCTGGAGTTCCAGGAGTTCATGATCGCCCCCGTCGGCGCGGCTGACGAGGCCGCAGCAGTCGAGGAAGGAGCCGAGATCTACCACGCGCTCGCTGCCCGGGTGAAGGCCCGCTTCCACACCGCGGGACTCGGCGACGAGGGAGGGTTCGCGCCCGACATCGCCAGCCCGGAGGACGCGATGGACCTGCTCGTCCAAGCTATTCAGGACGCCGGGTACACGCCCGGCGTCGACGAAGTCGCGATCGCAATCGACCCGGCCGCGAACGGCTTCTACGAGCGCGAGGGCCAGTACAAGATCGCCGGTCGCCTGATCGGACGCGACCAGCTCGTCGACTACTACGTCAAGCTGCTCGACGAGTACCCGCTGCGCAGCATCGAAGACGGATTCGCCGAGGACGACCACGCCGGCTGGAGGCTCCTGTACGACGCGGTCGGTGACCGGACCCAGCTCGTCGGGGACGACCTGTATGTGACCGACATGCGCCGTATCGCTGACGGGGCACGCAACCATTACTCCAACGCCGCGCTGATCAAGCCCAACCAGATCGGCACGGTGTCGGCGACCCTCGATGCGATCGAGACGGCGCGCCGGCTCGGGATGGCGTCGATGGTCTCCCACCGCTCAGGCGAGACCACCGACACGTTCATCGCCGACCTCGTCGTCGGTATGGGCGTCGGCCAGATCAAGACGGGTGCGCCGGCCCGAGGGGAACGGGTGGCGAAGTACAACCGGCTCCTGGAGATCGCCGACGAGAACCCCAGCCTGCCGTACGGGCTCGCGCTCGCAAGCGCAGAGGAGCTCGCCGCGATCGAACACTGAGCTGACCAGACGTGGGGCGGAGGCTTGTGCGAGCTGCCGGCCCACCGGTTCGTGGACACGTATCGGAGCGCCGCCACAACCGTAGTGGTGGCGGCCCCGACCACCTTCCTTGGGGCCGTCACCGCATCATCCGGCTAGTGTTCGCCTCGCTCGATGAAGCCGAACCGCAAGTTGCTGAAATAATAAATAGTATGAGTGATCGCCCGCTCTCTTCCGATGCCACGTATCCTCCGTTACACTAGGGCGTAGGAATTGGAGGATGGTATGACGACTCTCGACCACAAGCCGGGGCGTAAGGGACGGAAGGGCTACTCGCGCGTGCGCGAGGCGCTCCTGCAGGACGCCGGCGTGAATCTGACGGCTGACGAGGTGAGCGTTGTGGTGGAGCTCGCACGTGAACGCAGCGCTTTGGACGCGTTGTCGGCGGCGATGACGCGCATTGGTTTCTTGTCGCCGGCGACTGCCCGTGCAGCGCAGGCTGGTGAGAACGCGGTGAAGGCAGTTGAGGATGAATTCGGACTGCTGTCGAGTGTCGAGGTGGCGAACCTTCTCGGGTCCAGCTCGAGCGCGGAGTCTAAGCGTTCTCTTGCGAAGGACATGCGGGATCAGGGCCGCCTGCTCTATGTGCGCCGGCTGAATAAGTTCCTCTACCCGGGCTTCCAGTTCGACACGGCTCGGGGGCGGGTGGCGCCTCTGGTGGCCGACCTGATGGCGCTGGCAGTCGACAGTGGCTGGGCGGCCGAGGATGTCGTGTTGTGGCTGTGCTCGCCGACCACGTACTTCGCGGACGGCTCGCGTCCGGTCGACCACTTCGTTGCGGACCCTGCACGGGTGCTCGAGGTGGCCAGGCGCGCTTGGAACGTGGAGTGGTAGTCCCCGACCCGCCCCACCCGTTCGACCCTGAGCTGCTCGAGCTGCCCGCTGGACAGACGCTGTACCGCGTTCACGGCAAGGACCGTGAGGGGCACGCCTTCAACCCGGGGATGGGGACGCCGACACGGTTCGCGTTCTTCGGCGACCCGGTCGTCCCGATCCTCTACGCGGCCGAGACCTGGCAGGCCGCGATCGCCGAATCGCTGTTGCACGACGTACCGGTCACGGGTGGCCAACTCACCGCATCGGCCTACACGAACCGGCGGATGTCGCGCCTGAAAACGACCCGCGGTCTCCGCCTCGCTTCGTTCATGGGCCTGGGGCTGCGCAAGCTCGGTGTGACCGCCGACCAGGTCACGACCACCCCGGCCGCGGAGTACGAACGCACGGTGCTCTGGGCTGAAGCCGCCCACCAGGCCGGATACGACGGCGTCGTCTACATGAGCAACAAGTGCAACTCGGACCGCGCCTGTGCATTCTTCGGCGACCGCTGCCAGGACGCCTTCGATCTGGATTCCGGATACCGGTGGAACTTCTCGGACCCGCTCGATGGCCGACCGGAGCTCATCACCTTCTGCGGTCGCTTCGGTGTCGAGGTCCTTCTCCGCTGACCCAGTCGTGGACCGGGCGCACCCGATCCGCTGGGGCCACTCGGCGGGCGCGAGCCGTCGCGCTGCTGTTCTCCACTGGCCCTCCAACTTGTCTGCTGCAGTTACGATACCACCGGTATCGGTTCTATGGCCGAGTTCTGCGGGAGCGGTCACGTACTCAGCGACGGACACGGTCCAGTGCACGCGCCCGGTACACTTCCCAGCGCTCCAGCAGCGGCTGTGACTGCAGATCCTCGGCCGCCGCGGCGCCGGCCTCGGTGGCCACGGTCAAGGCCTCGGCGGGATGGACGCCCCCGGCCAGTGCGACTGTCAGGGCTGCGCAGAACGCGTCCCCGGCGCCGACCGTGTTCGTCGCGATCGCGCGCCGGGCGGGAGCCTCTGCAATCTTGACACCGTTCCGATACAGAGTGGCTCCGGCTGCACCGTGTGTGATCGCCAGCATCGTCGCGCCGAGCACTTCGGGGAGCTGGCGCGCTTCGGAGTCGTTGACGATCACGAGGTCGGCCCGAGATAGAAGCTCGGCCGACATGACAGTCGCGGGTGCCGCGTTGATGGCGACAAAACCGTTCGTCGATGCGCACGCCGCGTGCACCACGTGCTGGGGGATCTCGAACTGCAGGAGGACACAGGTGGTGTCTTGGAGGTCTTCGCGGGTGACGGTGACTTCGTCGTTCGCTCCGGCGCAGACGGCGATCTGGTTCTCGCCGTCGCGAGCGACAGTGATGAGGGCGGTCCCGGTGGGCGAGGCGTCCGTCGTTCTGATGCCTGTCGTGTCTACGCCCGCGTCCGTGAGCGTCTTGACCAGGAACGACCCCGCGTCGTCTCGACCGACTGCCCCGATCATCCGCACGGATGCTCCTAGTCGTGCCGCGGCTGCGGCCTGGTTGGCGCCCTTGCCTCCGGCTTCTCTGCTGAGGACCCCGCCGCCGATCGTCTCGCCCGGCCGGGGAAGGGTCTCGACTCGGGCCGTAAGGTCGACGTTGAGGCTTCCGACGACGGTCAGTCGAACATGTGAGAACGCGGCGGCCCGACCGGCGGTCATCGAATCGCCGCCGTGTGCTGGCGGCGGCCGGGTGCGTCCGAGCGGCACGACATGAGCCGCTCCATCAGTCTGGGTCCGGCCGGTTCGATCGTCTCGAGGACCACGCGTCTTGGCGGGCCGCTGCTGTCGATGCTGTGCTGCGTGCGACCTCGGCATGCTCCTGCGACCTCGACGGTGATGGAGCCGCCGACGAGTTCGTGTCCGGTCGCGATCGCTTCCACGGCGATCATCGCTGCGAGCGGGTCGTGAAGGGCGCATCGTCGATCGCCGTAGCGCGTCTCGTAGAAGCGGAAGTACACGTCCAGGATCTCGCCCAGTGCTCTGATCAATCCGTCGGGAGAGCCGAGAAGTTCCTGACGGTCCGCTTCGGTCAGCGCGTTCTCCATCGTGACGTCGAGTGGCACGAAGGTCAGCGGCCACGCGGCCTGGGCCACCAGCGCTGCGGCGCGCGGGTCGTTCCAGATGTTCGCCTCCGCGCTCTCCGTGACGTTGCCGGGCACCAGGAACGCTCCGCCCATGACGGTGAGAGAATGCACCAGCTGCGGGAGTTCCGGCGCCGACGTGATCGCGATGGCCAGGTTCGTGAGTGGGCCGATCGCGATCACGCGGAGCTCGCCGTGGTACTTCTGTGCCATGGTCAGGAGCAGCTCGGGCCCGCTGAGCAGACTCGGAACAGCCCCTGACCGCGGAAGGGTGACGTCTCCGATCCCGTTCTCACCGTGGATGTGCGGCACGGCCCCGGTGTAGCCGCCGACTAACGGGCCGGGTTCGCCGACCGCGACCGGGATGTCGCTGCGACCGGCTAGCTCCAACAAATCGAGGGTGTTGCGTGCACCCTGCGTGGCGGTGATGTTCCCGCTGACCGTCGAGATCCCCACGAGATTCACGCTCGGGTCGGCTAGGCGGTAGGCGATGGCGAGGGAGTCGTCGATGCCTGTGTCGCAGTCGAGGAAAACGGGGACAGGGTAGGTCACGAGTGCGAGTCCTTTCTCGGTCAAACGACCGTGTCTTCGGCGGCCGGCTCGGGCCGCTTAAGGAACAGGGTGGCGACTCCGGCGAGGATCGAAACGCCGACCCAGATGAGCAGGCTCACGGTGTATCCGGCATGGGTCCCCATCGAGACGAACTGGGCGACGAGGGCAATGCCAAGGCCGGCGCCGATGCCGAAGCAGGCTCCGTCGAGTCCGGCCAGCACACCAGGCGCCTCCTTCGGGGAGAGCAGGACGCTCAGGCCGTTGACGATCGTCATGACCATCGCGGTGAGCGTGATGCTGGTAACGGCGGTGAGAGCGAGGACGACCCACATGTTGAAGGTGACCAGGCTGAGCGCGATGAGCACGGCGATGCAGGTCGTTCTCGATGACGGCAACCGTCCACACCAACGGCACCATCTCCGGGGCGGGCGCGAGCGTCGGCTAAGTCCGACTGAAGGCGGCAGGAGCGAAACTGGGGGAAGGTCTCACTTCTGCCACGACTTCCGGGAAGGCCGCTCCCTCGGGTCCGACACGACCCGAGGGAGCGGCCGACTGACATCCTTGCCGCGCCGTGACATTTCCGCCAGCGAAGTGACAGGACTAGGAAAACGGGTCAGGCTCCAAGTAACAGCTCCTCACCGTCCTTGCGAAAATCCTAAAGCTGTCGCCCTTGTCCTCACCATCGTTTGGATTTGACAGCGTCGAAATCAGGCTCGACGCAGGCGTATCGCCATGTACGGGCGCCCCGGGAGATTGATTGTGAATCGACCAGAATACGTTCCTGGAAGCGTTTCGACCGTCATGTTCCAGGTGTCTATCACATCCGCTCTCCAGGTGAACGCCGGGTCATGCACGAAGTGTCGGAACCGCGGCTGGCTCAGGCCGTAGTACGTGATGAGATATTCGCCCTCGATGCCGGCGCTCTGGGCGTCGAAGTCCTGCGTCAGCGGCTCCCAGAAGCCGCGTGGGCTTTCTTGCACCAGTTTGGCGAGGAAACCAATGCGTGCCGGGCTCGTCCCGCGGAGAACGCCGCCCTTGGCCCAGAACAGTACCTCGTCGTCCTGATAGTAGGTTTCGCCATGGGTGGCGTACCCCCCGCGGATGAAGGCTTCCCAGAATCTCCGTGTCAGCTCCTCACCGGTGATATTGCCCCAGCCCAGGTCAATATCGCCTTCGTAGACAGCTTCATCGACGACCACAGGCTTCCCCCATTGTGCACGCCATTCGGTCACGAGTTCGGTGGATTTGTAATTGTCCGTCCGCTGCACGCTGGCGTGCGTTGCCCAGCTCTCCGAGTAGTCATAGAACCGGAGGCCGTTGTGAATGGAGATGAGGTGATCACTCGGGTCCCAGCGCCGAAGAATGCCTGCCCAGCGCCGCCAGTCGTCAGCGGATTTGGCGAGAACGAAGTCATACTCGTTGGCCAGCGACCACCAAACATTCGCGAAGGACGACAGCCGTGCGGCGACGTAGCGAACATAGCGGTCGTCGATCTCGGCGTCCAACGCGGAGAAACCCCAGCGGTCGTAGCTGTGGAAGAGAATCAGATCAGCTTCGATGCCGAGTGCAGCGAGGTCATCGATGCGCTTTTCGAGGTGAGACCAATATGCGGGATCGAAACGACTGAAGTCGATGCCTTCGTCGTCGGACGCGAACGGGAAGGAATCAGGATCGTTGTGGTTATAGACGTAGGACTTTGGGAAAACGCACATGCGGACCTTGGTAAAGGGGCTCTCAGCGAGCGTGCGCAGCGTCTCCTGCTGAAGTTCTTCGGGTTGGTGTGTCCAGGCGTACGCGGTGGTCCCGACGGCAAGGTACTGGCTACCATCGGCGTAGCGGAAGTGGAAGCGGTCCGCAACGCGAACCGGCCCGCGACGGAGGCTCTCGCCGACGGTGAAGGACCCGACGATTCCGTCCAGCGATCGCGCGTTGCTTCGAGTTTCGAAGGTCCATTCGCCGGGTGTGGGCGGCATGAAACGCAGGAGGAAGCGACCGTCCCCATCATAGAAGCCGAGCGCTTCGGCAGAGTGATGTCCTCGGCGGAAGGTTCCGATCAGTTCGACGTCCAGGTAGGGGTTCCCGTGTGATGGTCCGCTGAATTCGATCTCGAATCGCCCCCAGACCTCAACGAAAGAGACTGCTGTCGTAGCGGCGGATCCGCGGGGGACATCGTCGGTTTCGTAATCGTTGCGGTAGATGGCGGGAGAGGGGGCTGGGCGCGAGCTTTCGGCTCCTTCATCAGGTCCGAAGCCTTCGATGGATGCGATGATCCGGTCTCGATCTTCGTCGCTGAGATCGGGCTCGGTGGCCAGCACCACGCGTAGCGGTTTGTGAAGCATCGCTGCGGCCATAGGCGATGAGAGCAGGTTGGGCAGTTGCATTCCGAGGGTGACGATGGCAGCAGGGCTTGATGTGAATTCGATCAATGTGGTCTCGCCGCTGAAGTGCGGGGCAGATGATGGCATGAGGAAGACTCCTTGGGTGGTTGGAAGGTGGGGAAGGTCAGGGCTCGATGCTGTCGACGCCAAGGTCAATGGTTATAGGCTCACTGCCGTCGGCCTCGACATACAGCGAGGAGGTGCCGGCCATGGACAGGCGGACGATCGCCAGCGCACGTCCACGGAAGAACTTTGTGTGCCCCGCCGAGAGAAAGGTTTCTGGACAGGGATCCGCAGAGCCGAGGGCGAGCAATTCCCCCGGGCCGTCGAGCCGCGCCCGTACGTGGCTCGCTGATTCGTGGAGGAGCGTCCCGGCGGAATCAGTGACGCTGAGCTCGACGAAGGCCAGTTCGTTGCCGTCGAAGGCCGAGAAGTGGCTTGTCAGCTTGGCGCGCAACTCTGGCGCGCCGGAGGCTGTACGTAAGGTGAAGACCTCGCCGGACTCGCCAGCGCGGACGGCTCGCGCGGTGAGCGTTCCTTCGCGATAGACCAGCGTGGTCGTTCCGCGGAAGGCGTTGTTCGGACCGGTCTCCACCACGGCTACCCGCTCGTTCTCGAGCAGTAGCTCGACCTGATCGGCGTCGCTGTAGACCTCCACGCGCAGCTGTTGAGCACAGTGACCCGGCCATGTCCAGCTGGGCAGGCCGTCGGGCCAACTCCACGGAGTCGCGAGCTCGGTAACGTTCGGGTCGGCCTCGGCATGGACCATGACGTAAGGACTGCGTCGCCGCCCGAAGACGATCTCGCGATAGTAGGACTGCGGTCGGCGGTCGCCGATGAGGTCGATGTCTCCGCACCAGGCCGCGATCCACGGATAAGGTGCCGCAAGGACTGCTGTCTCGCCCGGGGTGATTCGCTGGACGCGACCGATGCCGACCTCGCCCAAGTAGTCCCATCCTGTCCACGTGAAATCGCCGATCACATGCGGGAGATCTGTGACCAACTGCCAGTTCTTCGCGATGGTTGCTGGAAACGTTTCGGTACCGAGGATCACACGGTGGGGGAAGGTCTCGGGATCGGTCTCGTAGCGCGCTTCGAGGTAGTTCATCCCTGCGACATCAAGGAGAGCGAACGACTCGGCCGTGCGTTCCGTTGCGGTATCCGATGAGCCGACCATGTTCACCAATTCGCCCATGATCGACATCATGGTGTTGATGTCGGCGGATTCGCCGGCGGCTCCGATACCCATCGCCGCGGCCATCTTGCGCACCTCGTCCATGATCGAGAGCATTGCGTTGATCGAGTTCGTGATCGGGCGTGATTCGTCGAGATCGCGAGTTTTCTCGGCTTGTCGCCGGCCGAGAATGCCACCCCAGGGTGATCCCGTTTCGCCGATCTCATTGCCAATTCCGTAGAGGATCACACTGGGATGGTTGAGGTCTTTGCTGATCATCGCCTCCACATCGGATTCCCACCACTGCAGATAATCTTTCGAGTAGTCGTTGGGCGACTTACCCGTGGTCCACATGTCGAAGGTTTCGTCGAGGACATACATTCCGTGACGATCACATGCGTCCAGAAGGGCCACGCTCATCGGGTGGTGGGCCGAGCGAATCGCGTTGAACCCGGCGTTTTTCAGGCCGATGACCCTGCGCTCTTCGGCAGCCCCGTAGGTCGCTGCCCCGAGCAGGCCGTTGTCGTGATGGATGCACGCACCTCGCAAGTTTACGGGCTCACCATTGATCCGAAGTCCGTTCTTGGCGTCGACGCGGATTGTGCGAATTCCGAACGGCTGGGTCTCCGTGTCTAACTGCTGTGAGCCGTCGTGCACGGAGGCGGTGACCCGGTAGAGCGCGGGCGTGTTTTCGTGCCAGAGCAGAGGTGCATTGATGGTGAACCGGCTTCGCGAGCGTGCAGGTTCACCAGGCAGAACCGTGATGGGAGTGGAACTGCGGGCGACTTCAAATCCGTTTGGATCGGTAACGACGACACGCAACTCCACCGTTCGGATGTTTGAGGCGACGCTCGCGACGTCCACTCGGGTTTCGATCGTGGCGGAGACGGGATTCGCATCCATCGTGCGCACGCTCACTGCTGTTGGCGCTATATAGACCTCACCAGCGGTGAGGAGGCGAACCGGCCGGTAGATCCCCGCACCTGAGTACCAACGCGAGTCTCGTCCGCAGCGGGCCTCAACGATCAGCTCATGCTCGACCCCTGGCGGGCAGAAGCGCCCTAGGTCGGCTGTGAAACCGGTGTAACCGTTGGGGTGCTGGGCCACCAGCGCACCGTCGAGAGTCACACGGGCATCGCGGTAGACACCCTCAAACTCCATGAGGATTACGGAGTCTTCGGCGCTGCGGGTGAGTGGGCGTCGGTACTCCCAGACGCCGCCGGGGAAATAGCCTACGGCTGGATCGCCTTCGGGGTCACGTTCGAGGCTGATGACGGCGTCGTGTGGGACTTCGACGTCACGATACTCCTCCGAGACTGCAAGTGACTCAGCGAACGATTCGCTTCTGGACCGCACCTGCCAGCCCGATTTGAGCAATGTCTTCTTCATCTCATTGTTCCTTTCGCACCCTTCGCGCGTCGGGGGTGGAGTCGGCTATGATCGCGGTCTCAAAGCGCGCCCAACTGAAGGGTCCCAAGTGGAGCTCATGCTCCTGGCCGGACGTCAGGATGCGGATAGGGCGAGCCGAATCGTCGATATTGGCCGCGAGGACATTTGCCCTCCCCGCGTTTGCCGCACCCACCGCCCAGACCTTTCCATCGGGGCTGTCTGCCCAGAGGAGGGTCCCGTTGCCAGCTGACAGCTCTGTTAGGGCATGGAAGGCTTCGTGGGCTGGATGCGATCGCCCCGTCGCATCCATGAAGCCACGCGCACCCCAGCTCTCGAACCAAGCAAGGGACGCTACACCAGGCACGAGGTGTGCCGCCGCCGAGGCGATAAGCCACGCCGCCAGCTCGGGAGACTGGGTGCGCGGGTCTCCTGCATCGTGAAAAGCCGCGCCGTAGCCTTCGACAAGATCGGTTCGAGTCGGCCGGGCCGGTGCGGTGGTGGCCACACTATTGAATCGCGGGCGCAGTGTTACGGGGCCGACTACAACGGGCGAAGGTCCGGCGATCTCGGTCGCCTGCTGAGCAGATAGCCGTTGCATGGCAACGGCCTCAACCAGCTGAGCCGTCGTCTGGTCATGGAAAAGGGGCGTGGAGCTGAATGAAACTTCGTCCAGGAACTCGGGGAGCTCAGCGACGAAGCGGTTCAGCTCGGTGAAATGAGCGCGGCTCCCACCGGCGATCCGCGTCACGAGCTGGTGGGCGGCGAGAGCATCCCGCAGCGCCGTCGCTGCTGCGTCTGTGCTCACATGCGATTCGGCGTCGTACACCCCGATGCGCTCGATCGTCGTTCCTCGCTCGGCAACACGAGCGAGCGCGGCGACTGCGAGATCGATCGCCGCGAACTCGCTCTCGCTGGCCACCAATCGAACATCCAGCACGGTGGCCTCCGCGACTGCCCGGTTGAGCGCAGCCGACCAGTTCATACTCTGGAGGTCCAGTTCCACGAGTTGCCGGCAGAAGGCAGCGGCGGATTGTGGAGCCGGATCTGGATCGTTCGACGCGGTTGCGAATATCGAGGCAAAGGGTGCTCCTGAGAGCCGCAACTTGAGCGACGAAGTGTCGGCGCGGGGCGGTGCTGCGAAACCGTCAGCGGTCGGCTCGACGGACAGCCTCAGGCATTGGCGGATCTTCTCGCCGGCGGCGATTCGGTAAGGAAAGGGATCGGCAAGCGGACGTGAGTAGGTTTTGAACGACGCGTCCGTCCAGTTGCGCTGATCTTCCATCTCAAAGACCTCGCCCAGCAACGTGAGAGAGAAGTCCGCTGCCCTGCCCCTCCACCGGTACCCTGAGACGTCCGTCGCGGGCTGATGCGGCTCGATCCTGGTCGGGAATACTCTGCGGGTGATGGACTTGTCACTGTGTATGACGGTCAGGTCGTTTCCGGACAGCGCGGGGGAGTGCAGAACGACGAGGCCGCTTCGGTTGGTTCGGAGCCCAGCACCTGCTTCGAGTTCGAGCGTCGCACCAAACGTCGGGCCGATCGCCTGAAGCTCGAGCCGGGCGGACACCGGGGAATAGCCGTCGCTGTGAGCCATCAGTGTCAGTACGATCGAGGCATCGCCGCCCGCTCTTTCGGAGACGTTCACCTGTTCCCACTCGAGGGTCTGCCAATCTGCGTCCCTGACGACGACGCGGATCGCGCGCAGCGCAGGAACGTTCTCCCAGAAGAGGTCTGCGATCTCGGCTCCCCGTCGCCGGAACGACCACGCGCCGAGACGGCACTCCACGTCTTCGAGGTGATGCCAAATGGTATTCACGAGACAGGTCACTTTCAGATCGTGGTCATGCCGCCGTCGACGTGGAAGAGGCCCCCCGTTGCGAACGCAGAGTCGTCCCCTGCGAGGTAAACCATGATTCCCGCGACGTCTTCGCCGGTTCCGGGACGTCCCATCGGAATACGCCCGATGATCGCGGCACGCGCCCCCGGATCGGTAACAATTGCATTCACGAGTGAGGTCTCCGTGTAGGCCGGTATAACTGCGTTGACCCGGATAGCGTGTTTTGCGTAGGCGGCTGCCACGGTTCGTGTCAAACCGTGGATTCCGGCCTTGGTAGTGCTGTAAGCCGTGAAGTCCTTTCCCTCGCCGTTGATACCGGTAGGGCTTCCTGTCACGATGATCGAGCCGCCCCCTTCTGCCAGCATTGCCCGGACGGCGTACTTGACGGTGAGGAATGTGCCGGTGAGATTGACGGAGAGGGTGTGCTGCCAGATGTCCAACTCGAGTTCAGCGATCGGGGCGTCCTGCCCGAATAGCTGAACTCCCGCGTTGGCGACCACGACATTCGGGGTCCAGCCGCTTGCTGAAAGTCTCGTGTACGCCGCGGCGACGGACTCCTCTGCGGCGATGTCCATGGCCTCGGCCCGGGCGTGCTCGCCGATCGTTCTGGCGGCGCGCTCTGCCGCCGATGCGTCGCGATCCGCGATAATCACTCGGGCACCCTCGAGTGCGAAACGTTGGGCGACCGCGAGGCCGATTCCCGTTGCCGAACCAGTGATGAGAGCGGTCTTTCCAACCAGTGTCGTCATGACAGCTCCTCAGCGCTCGATCCGGCTCAGATGCAGCATCCTGGCCAGGTTCCTATCGAGCTCATCGTCTCGGAAGATCTTCTTCCAATCTTCTTTAATGATCGACTCGCGTCCATAGTCCATCGCGATCAGGCAGGCGTCGCTGAACGGATTGTCTCCCCGCAGCCCGTTTGCGAGGGCGACCTGGGTGTGCCCGTACAGAATGCTGCGTGCTGCTTCCTCTGGTACGCCCATCGTGTGGACTGCTTCGTGCAGGGCTTCGTTCAGGAGGCGACCGATCATGCATGCGACAGTCTCGACGAGAGTGGGCTCTAGTTGGGCGAGTTGCTTCACGCTCACCCAATGCACGTCGATCACAGGGGCGTAGATCGCTCGGATCGTGGCTTCGGCAATCGCGGTAGCGGCTGGATCCACGCGATCCAGAGCGGCGATGGCGTCCTGGGGGGCAGCAATCCCGCCGAAAGTGTCCGCCCACTCCTCCTTCGTAGTGCGCTCCAAAAAGACGGACGGGTGGCAGGGATGGGCGACTGCCTGGATGACATCGGGACGAGTTGTGAGCAGCCCGGCGTAAGCCGCTGCCGGGTCGAGGGTGAGCACCAGCGCACCTGGGCGAAGTTGAGGCACGAGGTCGGCGGTCACCTCCTTAAGGGCGAGGTCGGGGACCGCCAGCACGAAGATCTCCGCGTTGGCGATGGCTTCCTTTGCTGAGGAGAGCTCGTGACCGGCTGCCGCGACGCGTGCTTGTCCGGCGGGAGATGTCTCGACGTACCAGACGTCGTGCTGGCTGTTTGCGAGGTTGTTGGAAACCCGGATTCCCATCTTTCCCCCGGCGCCGAAGACGGCGATCTTCTGGTTGTAGTGCGCGGTTGCAGTCACGGTAGTCTCCTTAGGTAGTCGATGGTTCTACGCGTCCATTCGCGTTCGATGCCGATGGTGGTCTGAGGGTCGCCGGCCCACGTCACCCAGTGCTCGACGATCTCGTCGATTCCGCGGTCAGCGGGCGAGCATCGGTCGCGTAGCGCAGGATAATCGTGGAGGCCTTCACCCATGCGGGCACCTGAGTAGGTGAACCCGACGAAACCGTTGCGACGCCGGAACGCGAAATCTTTCACATGGATGTTTTTTGTGTGGCCGGCAGCCTGCTCAACGCAATCCTGGGGATTCTCCAGACGAGCCACGACGTTGGCCGGATCGAGGCAGATGCCGAGCCATTCGCTGCCCACGCTGTCGACGAGAGCAACCAGGTCTTCAGTTGCGACCTCCTCGTAGGTCTCCAAAGCCAGCGTTATGCCGGCGGCTTCGAAGTCGGGCATGATGTCTTCCAGGATGCGCGCCGCCGCCTCGATGGCGGGCCTCCCGGCAGAACTGGGCAGCATCGAACGGACCAGGGACGCGTCAAACAGCTCCGCCAGACGCAGGTAACGGGTCAGCCCTTCCGGTTCGATTCCCTTCGTCCCCAGTTGGATCCGTACGCCGAGGTCGCGAGCAAATCGCGCGTGAGCGGCAAGTTCGCTCTTCGAGAAGGTCTCGAGGGGGCGATAGTCGCAGATCTGGAAGAGATCCACTCCCATCGATCGGGTCTGCTCCAGTTCGTCCCGGAGCGTCAGCGGTTCCGGGGCAAGATTCGAATGCTGCCAAAAGAAGGCGTAGCTCCCCAAGCCGATCATGCGTTGGCCTGCGTCTGTCGAAGCGCCTCATCGACCACTTGGATGAGTGCGGTCGGGTCGTGCGCGAAGCGACCGAGAAAGAGACCATTCACGGAGTCCCCAAGACGCCCCAACAACCCTGGACCTGCTGAGCCGCCGTACAGGACGGCTGAGCCCGCGCGCGCCGGATCGGCATTGAGGCAACGCCGGAGCGCGGCGGCGACTTCTGAGATATGGTCCGGTTCCGCTGGCAGAGATGCTCCGATCGCCCAAACCGGTTCGTAGGCCACGACGACGGGCCCAAGTGGCGCACCACGAAGGGATTGCTGCAGTTGCAGGCACACTTCGGTAGCGGCCGCCCCGGTCGATATCTGAGAACTCTCCCCAAGGCACAAGATCGGAGTCAGGTTGTGGCGCAAAGCAGCGGCCACCTTGGCCGCCACGACCTCGTCATCCTCTCCGTAACGGGCTCGACGCTCGGCATGCCCGATCTCTGCGAAGCGAACTCCCAGCTCTGCAAGCTCGGATGCCGTCACCTCGCCGGTTGCCGCTCCCGCTTCTTCTGAGGAAACATCCTGAGCCGCGATCTGGACGCGCGTGCCGGCAAAAGCGGTGAGAGCGGCCGGAATCTGAACGAATGTGGGCGCCACGAAGAGGGACACATCCCCGGAGCGCACAGCGGGGTGCTTCCCGGCCGATCGAGCTACCGCCGAACACCACTCTACGGCGCGCGAGTATCCGAAATAGGCCTTCAGGCTGACACCAACAGTAATGGGCCCATTCAGCACGACCCGGTCTCCTCGTAGCGCGTGATGACGCCGACTTTTGCCGCGCTGGCTGACGAGGGGTCGAAGCGGCAGCTCAACCACTCACGCACAAGACGACGCGCCAATTCGATTCCGATGACCCTCTGCCCCATGGTGAGTATCTGAGCGTCGTTGGAGAGGATCGACCGTTCTACTGAGAAAGAGTCATGCGCGGTGACGGCCCGGATACCGGGCACCTTGTTCGCGCTGATGGCCATTCCGAGTCCGGTTCCACAGATCAGGAGCGCCCGATCTGCGTTTCCGCTCGCGACGGTTTCCGCTGCAGCAATCGCGACCGCCGGGTAGGGGGTCTGACCGTCCGCAGCGACTCCAACGTCTTCGACGCTTGCGACCAGCGGGTTGCTTTCGAGGTCCCGCTTCAGGACTTCTTTATAGTCGTATCCGGCCTCGTCGCACCCGATCACGATACGTAGGGGGTTTTTCATCAGCGAGGTTCTCCTTCTGGGCAGATCGGCAGATGTTCGGCGAGAGTGCCCCCCACCGCCGAGACGATCAGTGCGAAGGAGTGTGCCCCCGCATCAGGCGTCCCGACAGCGCGCTGACCGTGGGTGCGGGCGCGTCCCTTCCGCGGCGTGAGCTCGGCCGTCGCCGCAGCTGCGAGCGTTGCCCGCTCGGCCGCCAAACGCCAGGCTTGAGCGAGCTCGTCGCCGGCCTCTACTCGAGCGTTGAGCTCCTCGGTGAAAGGAACCAGCGCATCGACCATGGTCTTGTCTCCGGGGCGCGCACCACCTTGCCGCATGACCCTTTCGCAGGCATTGCGGACGCCGCGCGCAACCGTGCGTGTGTCGGGTATCCCGTGGTCGGTGACGGCGACTCCGATGGACTCCAGAATCGCACCCCAGAGAATCCCGGAGGTGCCGCCGGCGCGATCTGACCATGCGTGGGCGGCGGCGGTCAAAGTCGATCCTGCTCCCGCTCCTTCAGCGACTGCACGGGTTGCGGCCTCACTGGCCGCAATGGAGCCGCGACGCATGCCGATACCGTGGTCGCCATCACCAGCGATCGCATCGATACGGCCGAGATCATCCGCGTTAGCGTCGATAACCCGGGCGATCGCTGCCATCGTTGCTGCGACCATGTTCGCGCAGACAACGGATTCCTGGTCTCCCGGGGTTGTGGCCTCGGTCATGGCCTCACCAAGAGGCTCGAAAGTTTCTGGCAGCGCATCTCCTCCCCGCCTAGACGGGTTACCTCGCCGGAATGCGGGTGCGTTCACCGGATGCTGCCAGAGGTCCTCAAGTTCGTCGTCCAACCAGAGGAGAGTGAGGGAGAGCCCGCGCATATCAAAGCTCGTGCAGAACTCGCCGATCTGAGGGTCGACAATCCCAACCCCCGCGTTGCGCAGCTTTGCGCTGACGGCGGAGTACACCACGAAAAGCTCTTCGGCTTTGAACGCCCCGAGCCCATTCAGGAATGGAACAGCGCGCATCCCGCTGTCCGGGGGTGCCTCGGCAAGCAGCCGATCCACGAGCATGGTGGCAAGTTCGCTGGCATCCGGGCTGTTTACCAGGTCGATCCCCGGCTCGCCGTGAATGCCGAGCCCGAGCGCCATCTTCCCGGCGGGCACATGAAACAACGGCTCAGTGGCGCCGGGAAGGCTGCAGCCGCTGAACGCCACCCCGATCGAGCGAACCCGGTCGTTTGCGTGACGCGTGAGTCGGGCCACCTCCTCGAGAGAGCCGCCACGCTCGGCGGCGGCGGCGGCGAGGAGGAAAACCGGCAGATCGCCGGCAATCCCACGGCGTTCCTGCCGACGCTCGGGGGGAGCACTGCAGATGTCATCGGTAACGGCCACGGTGATGCAAGGAATCCCCTCGCTACGGAGCTGGTCAGCGGCCGCTTCGAAATTCAGCACGTCTCCGGCGTAATTGCCGTAGCTCAGCAGAACCCCACCGTCCACATGCGCGGCACGCGCCACCGCAGCCACCTGCCGCGCGGAGGGAGATGCGAAGACGTCTCCGAGAGCGGCCCCGTGGGCCAGCCCTTCTCCGACGAGGCCGGCAAAGGCAGGGTAATGCCCGGAGCCTCCACCGACCACAAGTGCGACTTCACCGTGAGGCGCAGGACGTCGTCGAAGAATTCCGCCAGTCGTGCGGCGGACCATTGAGTAGTGTGCCGCGATGAATCCCGATGTCATCTCGTCGACGAAACGATCGGCGCTGGTGAGAGCAGAGTTCATATTCCGTATCTTTCGGTCGGTTTTATCAGCTGCGTCGGGCTGCCAGATCTCGATGGATCTGCGGCAGGCTGCGGTCGAGATCCATGAAGAAGACCACCGCGCCAATCGCCACGGACAGGATCGCCGGGAGGCCTGCGAAAATGAAGATCTGCATGTTCAACGCCTGCGGGCTTTGCTGGGCGGCGTTGGGCATGTATCCGCCAACGGCCAATAGCCACCCGACGGCCGCTGACCCAAGCCCCGCACCGAAGTTCTGCCCGGCTGTCGCGGCAGCGAACGTCATGCCGTCAAGCCGCTTCCCCGTTCGCCACTCTCCGTAGTCGACGGCGTCGGCCACGAATGTCCATGCGGTAATGGACAGTGGCATGAGCGCTAGTGCGCGCACGATGGAGCCGGTGACCAGCAATCCGACGCTGTGTGGATCGATGTAGACGACTCCGGTTCCCAGAAGCGACAGGATGACGCCTGCCAGAACCAGGTTTCGTTTCCCGTAGCGGTTAACCAAGCCCGGCATGAACCACATGGTGGCCATCGCAGGAAGGAGGCCAATCAAGGCGAGGACGCTGAAGAAGCTCGCGTTTCCGATCACGTCGCGCGCGATGTAGATGCCCACGGAGCCGAGACCGTTCTGAGCATAGAAGAGGAAGAACATCACGAAGGCAAGGAAGAAATAGCGATTGGTAAAGAGGTGTCGCATTGACGCGCCAACCTTGACCCGCTCTCGGACGAGAGCGTCGAGAACTCGCTCGCGAGTGCCCCAGAAGGTAACCAGGATCGTAGCTCCCGCGAGGAGGGCATAGCCGATGGCGACGAAGGCCCAGCTAGAGCGTTGGTTCCCGAGAGCTGTGATGAGCGGAATGGTCGCAACCAGCACGAAAATACCGCCGAGGCCAGAACACACTGTTCTGATGACCTCAGAGGAGACTCGCATCTTGGTGTGAGTCGTCATGAGAGACAGCAGGGTGTGGTAGGAGAGGTTCGAGGCCGTGAAGCCCACTCCCAAGCAGAGGAAGTAGAACACGAACACGTAGATGCTTGCCCCTTGCTCGCTCAGCCCCTCCGGTACCGCGAAGAGCAGGACGAAGGAGATCAGCAGCACGGGCATGCTGAAGAGAACCCAAGGACGAGCTTTTCCCCAGCGCGATCGGGTCTTGTCGATGAGGCTTCCGACGACGATGTCCATGGTGCCGTCAAGAACGCGCCCGAACAACAGGAGGGTTCCCGCGATGGCCGCGCCGATGCCGACGTAGTCGGTCAGATAGAACAACACGAATGAGCCGACGTAACTGAAAACGATGTTCGCGCCCATGTCTCCGAGCCCGTACGAGATGCGTTCGCGAACCGTCAGGAGGTGCCCAATGTCCTCCTGGGGTTGTGGTGTTGGCTGCTGTTCGGAATCTGACGTGTTCGGATCGATTGTGGTCGGTGGCATCGAGATCTCCATTGACTCGCGACGGGTGATGCATGGACAATTGGACAAGATTGGACAACCGGTTGGCTGATTTGATCCGATCTTCTCGCGCCGCGGCGTGATTGTCAAAGCCGTTTTTACGTTCAGTCGTCCGCTACGACGACAGAGCGGTCAGTCTCCACCGCGGCACAAGTCATCGGTGGCCGGCGAGAAGAGTGATTTCCGCGATCAAGAGAAGAGGTTCCATGGAATTGGGCCAGTTCGATCCGAGCCTGCAACCGTTGCTTCGTCGGATCCCGAGAGTTCCGGTGGAAAAGCCCTGGGTGCGACGTCTGGCGGCAGGAGTATCGAAAGTGATGCCGGGAGGTCGCACGCCCGGCGTAGACCGCCGCGTTTTCAGGGAAGCGGGCGCGCGTGTTCGGGTCTTCCGCCCGGCTGAACCAAGCGGTGCGGGTCTCCTCTGGATTCACGGCGGCGGCTTGATCGGAGGCGCGGCGTCTCAGGACGACTGGTTCTGTGGTGAGACGGCGTCGTCGCTCGGAGTGACGATTGTCTCGGTGGACTACCGGCTCGCGCCAAGGCATCCCTACCCAGCAGCCATCGATGACTGCGCCGCCGCATTCGCCTGGCTGCGAGAGAAGGCGGATGCTATCGGCATCGATCCGGAGAGGCTGGCCATCGGTGGTCAGAGCGCCGGCGGAGGGCTCGCAGCCTGCCTGGTGCAACGTCTTACCGACCAGGGAACGCTCGTACGAGCCCAGTGGCTCTTTTGCCCCATGCTCGACGACCGCACCGCTCTCGATCGTTCTCTCGACGCCCTCCGGCATCCGGTGTGGGACAACACGGCTAACCGCGCCGCCTGGGCGTGCTACCTCGGTGGTGCGGCTGCGGCCCGCGCTCCTTACGCCGCAGCAGCACGCCGTACGGACGTGAGTGGACTCCCGCCCACTTGGATCGGGTTCGGGGATGTGGAACTTTTCGCGGCGGAGAACGTCGGCTACGCCCGACGACTGATCCAGGCGGGAGTTCCGACAGAGGTGGACTCGGTGCCAGGCGCACCTCACGCATTCGAGACCTGGGCGTTTAGGGTGCCGCTGGCCCGGGCCCTGCGTCAGCGTGCCCGAAGCTGGCTGGGGGCTCAGCTCGCTTCGCGATGATCGTCCTACACCGTCGGCCGCCCGGCCGACCGAAAACTACGCTCGTTGCACGCGAGGATCTCCTGCCTCGATGGCGAGGAAGGCCGATAGGCGTGCGGTCGCCGTATCCATGTGGACCGCCATCGCTGAGGCAGCCGCATCCGGATCCTGTTGGCGCAGGGCCTCGAGAATGGTGCGGTGCTCGAGCGCGGCCACGCGCGCCTGCTCCGAATCCTCCACTGCACGCTCCATCCATACCCTGAGCAGCGAGTGAATTGTGTTGATCTGACCGGTGAGCACGCTGTTCCCTGCGGCGGCAAGCATGCGCCGGTGATAGGAGCGGTCCGCCCTGACGAACGCGTGCAGATCGGTGACGGAGGCCTCCATCGCGTCCACTTCGCGTTCGAGCTCTTCGAGGTCCGCTACGCTTGCCCGTTCGGTCGCTAGGCGTGCGGCGAATATCTCTAGCCCGCAGCGGAGTTCGAGGAGTTCTTTCGTCGGCTGGGAGCTGATGAGTAGTCCCCACGCCATTGTGTTCGGCAGCAGATCGCTTGCACCATTGCGCAAGTAGGTCCCGGATCCTGCCCGAACATCGACGAGGCCGAGGATCTCCAGAGCAGCCATGGCCTCCCGGACCGCTGAACGGCCGACGCCGAGTGACGAGGCGAGCGCACGTTCTGCGGGTAGCCTGGTTCCGGGTCGGATCCCGCCCGACGTGAACAAATCGAGAAGTCGATTTGCGACCGCGCTGACGGGGCTGACCGAATCCAGCTGTGCGAGCGAGGGGAAGGCGTCGGTCTCTTCAGGCGCAACGTGTGCTGGCGAGGACATGGCGCCAGCCTAGTCGAGCATTAGAGACTACTGAAGAAGTGCCCGTCAGGGGTTGAGAAGTTGGCGTGCTGGCGGGGGTTTGTGAGAGCGATCCGCTGACCGTCAGACGTGTTCGATCGGAACCGGTTCGCCTCTCGTGACGCCAGTCTCGCCGAACGCGTCGACCGCTACCCAATACTCGTAACCGGCGTTCAGAGTCGGTAGCCGGAGCTCGGTTTGACCGTAGACTTGCCACGCGTGGTAGAGCCGGTCGGGATTCAAGCCGTACCGAACAGTGTATCCGTGCGCCCTCTCGGCAGTGGGCCAAGCGACCAGAGCAGTCCGTTCATCGAGGCGTCGGGCCCGAGGCAGGACGCAAGCTGGAGCCTCACCTTCCGCCGTTCCGAACACTCGCACTCCGGAGAGTGACAGGGGGGTCTCGAATGGTGTCGAGGCGGCCATCACGCGCACGTAGCGGGCGCGGACCCCGTGCGAGACGACGATGAAGCGGTGTGGGGCGTCCCGCTCGTCACCGCGCGGGTCGGAGAAGGCCTGCCAGGAAACGCCGTCGAGCGAGGTCTCGACGGCGACTTGGGCAGGAGCGTTCGTCGGGAAGATCGAGCGGTGCAATCCTGTCACCCAGGCACCGTCTGAGCGCCGAGGCGCATGGTCGGCGACGCTGTCATCGGCATGATTCACCTGGATAGCCCGGATGTCGTACTCGGCACCGAGGTCTATCCTCAGCCACGGTCCTGCATCGTGCTGGTCAGCGGTCCACCACGTTCGCGCGTTCTCGTCGACCGCGAAGGTCGCCGGATGAGCGGAAGAAGCGGAAGAAGCGGTGACGTCTTTGTTCAACGACAGCAGCATCCAGCCGGCGAAGGTATCTTCCCAGGGGTCGAATTCTCCCTCGGGGACCAGCATCGGATAGTCAGCGAACACTTGATTGCAGAAAAGTGCGCCGTCGTCATCGAATCCAGCGGGGAAGAGACCGACCCGTCGTTCGAACATGTGGTTGATCGAGATGCGGAGCGTTCCGACATGCCACCAGTTGCCGAATTCGTCTTGAAACGTGCTCCCATGGCCGGCGCCTGTGATGAATCCGCCCGGCTTTGACGAGAATGGGCTATGAGGCGAGTACTGGAATGGACCGAGTGGGTTATCGCTCGTGAAGTACCCATCGGCGTAACTGTTGCTTTCTGTTCCAGGGGCGGCGTACTGAAGGTAGTACCTTCCGTCGTGCTTGTTCATCCACGACCCCTCGATAAAGGGAGCGTCCCCAACGACCGCAGCGAGAATCTTCGCACCCAAACCTTTCGGGGGCACGCGCTGATAGTTCTCACCCGTTCGCTCCCATCCCCGGTACTCGGGGTCGGCTCGTCCTGTGACAACCTTTTTGGCGAGCGGAGCGAATGTGGTGCGATCGAGCTGGACGCCGTAGAGCGGTGTCCGGTTCGAGCAGCCCCAGTACAGGTACACCGAGCCATCATCGTCTTGAAACAGATTTGGATCGAAGAACGGGAACGACCCCTCACTAACGAGCTCGAAGTCGTCCTCCAGAGGACTCGTACTCCGGTAGAAGGGCCCGTTCTTGCGCAAGCGCGAGGCGCAGATGATGAGTGCGCCGTCGATGACGCGGGCGTCGGGTGCGTAGTCGAGCGCAGGGAGTTTCTCTGTCGGCTGGTACGTCCATGAGACCAGATCTGTCGAGTGGAAGAACCCTCTCGACATCGATACAAACATGTAATAACGGCCGTTGTAGCGCACGACCGTCGGGTCAGCGCCCTCGCGGTGCACAGATGTCGCACCGATCGGTGGCCGGATCTGCTGATAGCGATAGGGCAGATCGATGGGGTTGCAGATGGTTCGTTCGGGAGACAGCGGACGGGGCATGTGGTACTCGATTCGATGTGGTGAGAGAGGGAGAAGTAACCGGGGATCAAGTGACTTCGGGCGATCACCGGACGTTGCGCAGTGGGAGGACGGCAACGATACCGAGACCGACGATCACGAACGAGACCAACCAGATCCCGACGTAACCGCCTGTGATCGTAACGACAAGGCTCGCAGCGACGGGTCCCAGAGTCTGACCGAGGTTGGTGGCGATCCCTGCCACCCCCAAATCACGGCCGGCTGCTTCCGGATCAGGCAGCACGTCGATGAAAAGCGCCTGGTCTACGGGGAGGTAAATCCCGAAAGCGGCGTAGGCAACAATCGACTGGGCGAACAATCCCGGCAACGTGGGGGCGAAGACGGGGATGAGAAGGGATAGGGCCATCAGCCCGGAAGCAATCATCACAAAAACTACTCGCCGATGAATTCTGTCGGAGAGCCAGCCGGACACGAGCACTGCGACAACAGCCAGCGGAAGCCCGGCCAATTGCAGGAGGGGGACTGTCTCGCTTGCTTCGCGCGCGCTGAGCGCGGGCGTGATGTAGCTCTGCATCATGTACAGCCCGAGAGCTCCGGACACGGTAAAACCGAAGAAAATCAGCACGCGTGCGACCCAGACCCAGCGGAAATTCCACGATCGCAAAGCGATCGCATAGCTCGCGAAGACCGCCCTCCACTTCAGCCGGTCGGTCTGGAGGTCGAGCGAAGAGTTATCGCGGGCGACGAACACGAAGAGACCGCAAAACACGACGACGGCGACCGCAATGACGTAGTAGAGTCCCAGGCCCACGTAAGCGAATGCGAAACCCGCTCCAGCGGCACCGATTATCCCACCGAGGAAATTGGCAAGTCCGGACAGCCCAGAGACGGCTCCCCTCTGACGCTCGACGACCCGGTCGGCCACTGTTGCGCCCAACGGGTTCAGCGCCATGTTGAGTACGGCTTGGGCGAGAACGACAAGAACCGCGAGCAGCGCGAGCGTCGTGGCAAAGCTAGAGAGCACGAGAAAGACTGCTCCGACCAAACTCCCGTAGAGGATCCACGGCGCACGCCTTCCCATCCGGCTGCGCGTTCGATCGGACAAAACCCCAATGATCGGTTGGAGAAGCATTGTCACCAGTGCGCCGATCGAGCTGATAATTGCCAGCCCTTGCGCCTTCGCAACGTCGTAGCCGGAAAGCAGCCCGAGCAACCGAGATTGATCAGCGTCGGCCGTCGCCGTTCCTGCATGGATATTCTGCTGGAGCTGTGAAAGCTGTTGCAGATCCACGAGCGAATCCGCGCCGGTGAACCATTGAGCGTGAGCGATCAGCTGAACCTGATTGGGCAGGATGATGCTGAACAATGCTCCCCAGACTGACGTGATGGCGAGCAACGAAAGTGTGTAGTAGAGACGATAGCGGCGATTGCGGGGGCCCGAGACGTAGCGAGCGGATGTTCCCGGTGCGGTCGGCGGTTCGAAAAGATTCGGACCGTCCGAGACGGTTCCCGCATCCGTAGGGGAGGAGGCTGAGGGAGAGAGAGCAGACATCGACGTTCTCCTTCGATCGTGATGTGGTGTGCGGGGCGGGAGGGGAGACCGCAACGCCGACCCCTCCCGCGTCATGTCAGAGCTCAGCCACCCGGCGGGTGAAAGCTGCTGCGTCCTCTGGCGAGATCTGGCCGCCGGCCATCTTCAAAAGCGCAGGCAGGGGCAGCTTCTTGGCCATTCCCAGCATCGGGTGCGTCAGGATGTCGGGAGCAAGCTCTGCGATGAGCGCGTGGCCGTCGTCATCGGCCAGAAGCTCTCCGAGCGTGACTTTCTCAACGTTGAACTTTCCGGGCATGGTCGTGTCCTTCCTTCTGGGTGTCGTGATGTAGGGGTGAGGGAGCAGGTGTCGAACGCGACCGCATCGATCGCGGCCTTTTCGGCGCTGAGGCGGCGCGTACAGCAACCCCGCGTGTGCCGCGGGTGCTGCACTGTTGTTAGTTCGTCAGCCGAATGTGAGTCGTGACGGCATCGGATGCGCCCGAGTAGGATGCGGCTTCGATTCGGGCGGTTGCGGCGGAGGGCAAAAATTCGGTTCCGGTCCACCGTTGCAGAGGGCGGATGGAGCAGGGGACGGTCACCGCCGCGCTCTGCCCGGGATCGAGCGGTACCGTGGTGAAACCAAGCAGCTGTCGATGAGGAAGGTCATCCACGTCTAGGAGTCCATAGATCTGTACGACCTGTCGGCCCGCCCGCTCGCCGGTGTTCTTGACAACCACGTGAGCCGTGAAGGTGTCGTCGCTGATTTCCGATGCGGTGACACCGCCGAAGGCGAAGGTGGTGTAAGAGAGGCCAAAGCCAAGGGGGAAGGCCGCCGCGTTGCCGTCGCGATCCAATAGTCTCTGGCCGAACCAGCGGTCGTAGCGAATGCTCGTAGCGTCCCGATCGAAGAACGGCAGATGATCCTCCGACGTGGGAATCGCGTACGGCAGCCGTCCGGTAGCATCCACCGTGCCAAGGAGTAGATCCCACAGGGCGTGTCCACCCTCAGCCCCGGAGTACCAGCTCACGACGACCGCGGGTACCTCGGAACGCCATTCTTCGGTTATGACCGCACCGGCAGTCACCACCACCACGACCGTGCGCGGGTTGGCGGCGGCGGTGGCTCGAATCACGGCCACGTCCTCATCCCGCAGGCGGAGGGATGCCCGGTCGCCGCCCAGTGGCTCGCCGCTTTCGGCGAGAGCTTCCAGAGTGGCGCGAAGGGACTCTTCCGTCATGCCGTCGGGGAGTGGAGGGAGGACACCCATCAGAGCTGGGTCGTTGAGCATGTCAGCGATGACGAACTCGCCTTCGTCGGCCGCGGTGTAGCCCACCACCACGACGGCGACGTCTGAGTTCGCGGCAGCCGCGGCGGATTCGCCCGGGTCCCCGTTGTCCACGATGTTCAGCCTGACTCCAGGAAGCGCTGCACGTAATCCATCCGCGGGGGTGACGACTTCGGGCGATCGGACATCTGAGGAGCCGTGATCACCGGTGTTCGCTGTCGATGCGAGCCGACCAACCAAAGCGATCGAAGCAAGGGACGAAGAATCCAGCGGCAGCACAGGGGTGTTTTCCACGAGCTCGTTTTTCAGCAGCACCATGGATCTTTGCGCAACAGTCCTGGCGAGCTCGCGGTGCGCTGGCGAGAAGACGACATCGAGAGAGGTGGCATCTTCCTGAAGAGTGGCGAGGAAGGCTAGCTGTGTGCGGAGAATTCGACGAATAGCGCGATCGACATCAGCATTGCTGGCTTCACCCCTCTGGATATCGTCGGCAAGGTGCTGCGCACGCTGCTGGCGGAAGGGTTCTTCGACGTCCAAGCCGGCCCGCAGGGATCTGCCCGCGTCGCGAAATCCCCACATGAAGTCCGAGACAGTGACTCCTTCAAAGCCCCAGGTTGACCGAAGAACTCCCTCCATCAAGTACTCGTTCTGGCCCGCCCACTCGCCGTTCACCGAGTTGTAGGAGGTCATGACGCCGTCTGCACCAGCTTCCAGTGCGCGGCGGAAGTGTGGAAGGTACACCTCGTGCAGCACGTCGTCGTCCACGTCCACATCGACGGAGAAGCGGGCGTTCTCCATGCTGTTCAGTGCGTAATGCTTGACGACGGCCATCGCATTCTCACGGACACCTCTGATCAACGCTGCACCGAACTCGCCAAGGAGGATGGGATCCTCTGCATACGTTTCCTGAGCTCTGCCCCATGCAGGGTGCCGGGGAAGATTGATGCACACTCCCGCGAAGAAGTTCGCTCCCTGCGCGCGCACTTCTCGACCGATCGCGCGCCCGACCTCCTCCTCCAGGTGGAGGTCCCATGTCGCACCTCGGGCCATCGAAACCGGAAAGGCGGTCGACGCTCCCATCACCACTCCGCGGGGGCCATCGCTGAATCGAAGTCCCGGAATACCCAGACGCTCGATCGCGCCCATGACAATTGGCCGGAAATTGTATCCTTCCACCATCATTTCGCCGAGGCCAGCCCAGAAGTCGGTGTCTCCGTCCAAAAGCCACAGGCGCTCCTTGGCCGTCAAGAGTTGTCGAATGCGTTCTGCCTCGGCCTCAGGGGTGGATAGCCCATCTCGGATTCGTCGGACAGATGTCTCGAACTCGGTCTTCTCGGTACTGTTCACGTTTATTGCCTCTTCTTTGATAGCTGTCCGAACAAAGCCCACGAGCATTTAGTGTCACGTGACACTAATACTTGCACAGTCTGCGACAGAGGGCGACCACACCGAATATTTGCCACAGGTACTCGGCCGATCCGACCGCTCCAGCTCATCTGAAGTCGAGTGCGCGGTCAGGGCCTGGGGGAACTCGTACGACCGTGCGTGGACTGTTCCTGCTCCCGCTCGGAACGTTGAGCCGTCGTCGCAATGGTAGGAGGGCGTTCGGGCGGACGGCCCGTCAGGTGGTTTGCCCGCTCACCAACCGAGCCAGGTCGGCAGGAGGGTGACTGGCGTGGAAATTCCCGATGCGCGGCTTGGGTGATCGAAGATCGCCAAGTTCGAGGATCACGGCTTCAATGAGCTGCGCTAAATCGATCTCTACACTCGTGAGCCGAGGGCTGACCAGCTGGCCGACTTCTGTGTTGTCCACCCCGATCACGGAGATATCCTCCGGAATGCGTCGGCCCAAGCGGCGAGCGGCAGCGATCACTGCTAGAGCGACTTCGTCCTTATAACAGCACACCCCGATCGCGTGCGTTCCGGTTGTGGCGAGCGTTTCCGCGAGAATGTCCGCTGCTCGTTCCGCAGAAAGAGGCACGCGGATTTCGAGAGGATCTTCGACTCCTCGCTCTCGGGCTTCGCGGCGAACCCCCTCGAGACGGTACGGTCCGAAAGGATCTAGTCGTTTATCTGCAAGCCCGGCATACACCAGCCGCCGAGATCCGTTGCGGAGGATCTCCCGAGCCTGTAGCCGTCCGATCCAGATGTCGAGACCCTCGTCTTCCCCCTCCTCGTCGCTGGGGGGCACACTTGGAATGATTCGGGTACCGAGCTTGCGGATTCGACTCCGTTGAGATTCATTGAAAACGCCGAGGTCGACGATCGCGATAGGGCGCACGTCCAGGACCGAGCTGAGGGCCGACTCGTCTTCGAAGCCGGCGAAACGTAAAACCACGCTCAGCTTGGCGAGCGAAGTCGCCTGGGTGATTCGGTCGACCGAGTCTTGAAGGCCGGGGCCGAATGTCACATTCGGAACAATCACGATGACGATGTCGCTGAGCCCACTGACCAACGCTCGTCCAGCGTGAGATGGTCGGTAGTCGAGTTCGGAGGCTGCAGCCAGCACGCGGGCCCTGGTCCTTTCAGGGAAGCGATCATCGCCGTTCAGTATCTGACTCACGGTCGAGCGTGAGACACGAGCTCGTTCCGCAACGTCCGCACTCGTTGCTGGTCGGGTGCGCGGGACCGGAGTACTCATTGATACAGTTTCGCATGGACGGCGCGCACTTAGCGGGGCCGCACGTAGGCTTGCTCGGAATCGTCGATTGGTTAATGCTGGAGTTAGGTGTCGCGTGTCACTCAAGCGCCACCCGGGGTTGCACTTCTCACTTCTGGCGACGAGAGGGGTTGGTTCATTCTGCGAGGAGGAACAAGACGATGTTAGCCATTTCCGTACGATCGAAACCTCGGTCGTTGAGTCGATCGGACGTGCTCGAGTGGGTCTTGGCTGGGGTGGTCTTGCTCTCGTTCGGATTTTCGAACTTCTGGGGTCCCGGGATGAATGCCGAGCCCCTTATCGGCCTCGTAACGTTGATTTGCGGGTACGGTTTGGTCATCTCGCATGGCGTGCGACGCTATGGGTGGCGTATGCTGCTCTTCTTCTTCGTGGCCACGTGGGTTGTGAGTAACCTCTTCGAGAACCTCTCCATCCTGACGGGTTTCCCGTTCGGGCACTATTTCTATACGGGTGGGCCCAAGATTCTTCTCGTGCCATGGTACATAGGTCTGGCCTATTTCCTGTTCGGCTACGGCGCCTGGGTACTAGCCAACACGTTGCTCGATCGAGCCGATACCGATCTTGATCTTCGTACTCGCCGTGGACGTTTGAATCTTGTGCTTTTGCCTTTCTTCTCAGCGGTCGTGATGACGTTGTGGGATTTGGGTATGGACTCTCGCAGTTCGACCATCGAAGGCGGGTGGATTTGGCGCGACGGCGGAGGCTTCTTCGGGGTTGCGCCGCAAAACTACTACGGGTGGGTCTTCGTCACGTGGCTTTTTTATCAGCTAGTGGCGTTCGTTCTGGCGATCCGGCAGACTCGCGGTGAGCTGAAGGATGTAGTCGTCCGCACCACCCAGTCCGGTCCGCCGATCCTGCTGTATATGAGCACGGGAGTTGCTGCAATCGGAACTGCTGTGAGCGCGCGCACAGACCCCTCGACGGTCGTGGACAGCGCGGGATCGGTCTGGCGCGTAGCCGATATCGATGGTTCCCTCATGCTGGTGAGCACTCTGACGGTTGTGTCGCTGTCGCTCGTAGGTTTGGGCAAGATTCTCCGAGGAGACGAGCGGCGCAAATCGCGTGAGTCTACCGACGATGCTCTGGAGCGCTATCGCCGGAAATGAGGCAGCTGCCGGGAACCCGCGCTGTACCGAGAATCACCCGAAGGTTCTCGGCACAGCGCGCACTCGCCACGCTGCCCGACTTACGTGCCGCAGTCGCCGATGCAGGGTTCAGCGGAAGTGATAGAGGAGCCACTGCGTCGCAAGAGCGAACTAGGTCGCAGCGCGGCTATAGCAAACGTCAAAGCTTGGTGATGCCATCTGTGCAAGAGATTCGCAACTGGCCCGATAGCCCGCTCTAGATGTACTGACCTCGACCGAATCAACAACGGTCGAGGTCAGTACAGCTAGGGCACTGGTACCGGGAATCTTCGCGGGCGGGTCTTGCGACTTGTAGTCGTCAGCGATAAATGTCCGGTACTCGAACGTCGTCATCTCGACAATCGCGTGATTGACCGACGGTCAGTCATGTGAGAAGGTTGCCACATGACTGAGGTGAGCGATGGGGTGAAGCCCGCGGTGTTGGGCGTGATCGTGGGGAGCCTGCGTGGTGAGTCGGTGACTCGCCGACTGGCTCAGAGGCTGATGGAGGTGGCTCCGGCATCGTTGTCGCCGCGGTTCATCGAGATTGGTGATTTGCCGCTGTACAACGAGGACTTGGATATCGAGGTCTCGGCGGAGCCACCTGCCCAGTGGGCTCGGTTCCGTGACCAGGTGAGGACGTCGGACGCAATCTTGTTCGTGACACCGGAGTACAACCGTTCCGTGCCCGCACCGCTGAAGAATGCAATCGATGTTGGCTCAGCACCACACGACCAGAACGCGTTCGACGGACTGCCGGCGGCCATCGTGTCGGCGTCCCCTGGGCGGATGGGCGCGTTCGGAGCAAACCATCACCTCCGACAGTCGCTCGTCTTCCTCGACATGCCCACGATGCAGCAACCGGAGTTGTACCTCGGCGGAAGCTACGGCCTCTTTGGCGAGCGCGGCGAGCTCTCTGACCCGAAGGTCGCGGACATGCTTACGGCTTACATGTCCCGCTTCGGGCTGTGGGTGCATCGGCACTCGAGGGTCGCGGCGTGAATGCAGGAATGAGCAGGAGAGCGCCAGAGTCACGCCGGGAGGCGGTGATCGAAGCAGCGCGAGAGCTCTTCATCCAACACGGCCAAAGCGGCACGAGCGTTGACGCGATCGCGACTCGTGCTGGAGTGGCCAAAGGCACCGTGTATCTGTACTTCTCGTCGAAGGAACACATCGTCGAGGCGATCGAGGCGCAATTCAACGCCCGGATCCTCGACCGGGTCCACTCGGCCGCGCGCAACGTTGCTGCGGCAGGCACGGATGCGATCACCGCGTGGTGTGTGGAGCTGGCCCACGCCTATCTAGACCAGCTCGACACCCACGACATGCTCTTTTTCGGTCGCGCTGCTTCCCGCGAAACCGATGACCCGTTACTCGACGACCTCGCAGGCCTTCTTACGGCAAACGAACGCCTCACCCCTACATCCACGGCCGCGTTCCTCCTCGGGGGAACCACCCTCGTCATCGACCGAGCCATCGCTACTGGGGACCCGCAGCGCGAACAAATCACCCAGACCCTGACGCCACTCGTTCATGCAGTCATCAACGGGCGCGCAGTCATCTCATGAAGGACCCTCATTCGTTCTGCTCGCTTGCAGGTGCGGCCCGCAGGGCAGGAATATACGGGTGACCACTGAGACCTGAATCCGAGCGTGCTGAGAATTCCGATTCTTTCTCGGTGCTATTGCGCCCATCAGCAGGACCGCGTTTGAATCCTCCTGAGCACGGTGCGAGTGGGAGCCATTTGTTTGCCTGTCCGCATTTAAGTGGACACTGCAGAGAAGATGCTGATCACTCAGTCGCGTAGGGCTTCGCCGCGGCGGCGGAGGCTCGTACGCGCGTTCACGTCTCCACCACGCCGTCAGCCGGTGCCAGAAAGTCGCCATGTGCCGTGCCTGCAACTGTGATGGAACTCAACGTGGAAATGGCGCGAATTCTCGGAACGGAGCGTCCGAATGATACCCCCAGGGCCTGTTCACGACGCGTGTTGTTTGCAGACGCTCATGGCAACTGCTTCTGTCGCCGGAGAGCGATTTCGGGGGCAGTAACCCGGTGGATCTGGCCGCTATGCTCGTTGATGTCCCCACCAATAGACACCCTTCTTCTTGTCCGGCCGGAGATTGCGCGCAGTTGAACCGAGTGGCTCACTGATCTCCTCGTAAGCCCCGCGCCCGTTGGTGGTCGGGTCATGGTTCATGAAATGGGGTGGAAACACCCTGCGGTACCCGAGAATGCCACGGGAGAAGTGCGGACTCGTGTAGATGAAGCCGAAACGCAAGAGCCTTCGATCCTGGTGACTTGCCTGCGAGGCGCCGGAACGGAGTTCTGAGACGCCGATTGGGCCGACTTTCGCGCAGGCGCGCGCAGCGAGAATAGGATCCTTGAAACACGATGATGGATTGCAAGAGCACAGATCCGCCACCGGAGGTGGCGGACGTGTATCGGTCCGTCCCGTTCTTCCAAGGAGGCTACCGGTGAGGGTCCCAGGTGCGCGCGGGATAGCCGCCTCCCTGTTCGCACTCGGTCTGGTGCTCGCTGTCGTGTCCGTAGTTCTGTTCGCGATTCCGCGTCCGACAGCGAGCTTCGGCTGGTACGCCTACGCCCCGTTGAGCTCCACCACCTTCGTCCCTCCTGAGGGTGACACGCGTCAGGCTTTCGCTTTCGGCGCGGCCGCAGCAGCGTTGGTTCTCATTGCGGGATCGGTGGGTTGGTGGCTGGGCCGGCGAAATCGCTCGTAGCCGTGGTCAGGGAGTCCGAAGTGGCTGCGTGTCGAGTAGGGCTGTGATT
>NZ_AYMR01000034.1 GCF_000633535.1 Leifsonia aquatica H1aii
GTACTCGACCCGGCGGGCCCGTCGGCGGTGCTGCGTCTGGACGAGGTGGAAGCGACGGGCTGACCACGCCCTAGGATCGTCGCATGACGGCGCTCTCGATCCTGGCGTTCGCCGGGGCTCTGCCGGTACTCGACCCGGCGGGCCCATCGGCGGTGCTGCGGCTGGACGAGGTGGAAGCGACGGGCTGACCACGCCCTAGGATCGTCGCATGACGGCGCTCTCGATCCTGGCGTTCGCCGGGCTCTGCCTGGTGCTCGCGCTCACTCCCGGCCCCGACACGTTCCTCGTGCTGCGGTACAGCATGGGCCGCGCACGCGACGGATTCGCGGCGGCGGCCGGGTGCGCCGTCGGGTCGCTCGTCTGGGCGGCGCTCGTCGCCGTCGGGCTGGCGACGCTGCTGGAGCAGTCCGCCGAGCTCTTCCGTGTCGTGAAGATCGTGGGCGGCCTGTACCTCATCTACCTCGGGGTGTCCGCGTTCCTGGCGACCCGCCGCAGCGCCCGCGCGGTCACGGCCGATCCCGGTGCCGTCGCGACCGCCGAGCCCACCGACGGGAATGGCACCCCCGCGGATGGCGCCCCCGCCGTGCGCCGCCGCGGTTCCGCCCCGAGCCTCCTCGCCGGACTGCTCTCCACCCTCTTGAATCCCAAGGTCGGCCTCTTCTTCCTCGCCGTGGTACCCCAGTTCGTCTCGGCCCACGCCGGCTTCGGCGAGACGATGCTGCTCGGCGCGGTCGACGCCGTCATCGGCGGGCTCTACCTGGTCGTCATCACGCTGCTCGCCTCCCGCATGGTCGCCTGGCTCAAGCGCCCGCGCGTGACCCGTGTGCTCGAGCGCGTCTCCGCGGGCATCCTCGCGGCGCTCGGAATCGGCACGGTGGTCGCCGGCGCCGAGGGGTGAGGCGCCGCGGACCTAGTCAGCAATGTCGATTGAGAGAAGCCATTGCCGGTACGCGTCCCGACCAACCCCTGTGTCTGGAGTGAATCCTGTACGAGCAAAGACGGACTCGCTCGGCCTATTGCGCTCGTGAATGTTGGCCGTAACGATAAGCCGCTCCACATGCGGCGCCGCGGCAGCCAATGCCAAATCGATCGCGTGCTCGATCGCTATGGCACCGCGCCCAGCTGCTCGTCGCTCGTGCTCGATCGCCACTACCGCGATATGAAAGAACTCTGGCCCGTCAGAGGAATCCTCGACAACGACGACCGCGACGAGATCTTCCCCCTCAAAGCCCAGCGACATGTGCAGCTTTGGCCGGAGAGGTGGTTTCTGCTCATGGATCCATTTTTCGACTTCTTCTTCCCACGGAGTCGCATGTGGAAGAGGCCGTCCGCCCGGCTGGCGAGGACGGGGTGAAGTACATGAGAACCGTTGAAGTATCGAACGATCAATGCTCCGCGCGGCTCGCCACTCGAGCCGAGGCGTCACCCAGCCCGCCGAACGGTTCGACGTCCCACCGCACCACTGGCTGCCAACTGTCGCAATCGGTCTATCTCGGCCTCAGTCCTCTCCGGATGGATCGACCGAATGAATGCCGCCCTCTCACTCGGCACGCTTTCACGTGCAGCCGGAAGGATCGTGACGACGACACTCGATACCAATGTTCTCTGGAGCACATACACGGCGTCTCCAGCGGACACCCTCCAATGATCTGCTAGCTCTCTTGGGACATCGACGACAGCGTCCTCCCCTGCCTCGGTTCGACCGAGGAGATGGGCTGCTCGGTCGTCCATTGACTCGATGACAGCCTCGGCGAAAACGACGTCCTTCCATCCCGATATCCGAGAAAGTGCCTGACTCGTGGCAACTGAAAGCGCGTTGAGATCGTCGTCGCGCGCGCCAGCCTGCCCGTAGGTCTTGATCTCGACCGTGAACTTCCGTTCGAGGTCAGAGCCCGCGCGCACGAGTTGATCCGCGACCGCACCGTTGGTTGGTCGCGCATATGCGGCGAGCACGCTCAGCACGCTGTGCCACGTCGACGACCCGGCTGCGCGCGCTTCGCCCCTGCGCACGACATGGACTCCATCGGTCGAATGGCCGTGATTCTTGATCGTGCGATACCGGCTTCTGGTTGGTGGCGAGGTCGGTTCTACTGCGCTCACGACCGCCTCCCAACCAACAAGAGGTACAGGAGTGAGCGAGTCGCGGACATCAGTCATGTCCGCATACTACTTCTGGAAGGTCAAAATCGCCTCTCAGAATCGACAACCCGCACTGCGACAATGAACCCATGCCCATCCTGAACAAGGACATGCAGGTCTGCATCTCGCTGGCCGCCCGTCCGAGCAACATCGGCACCCGGTTCCACAACTACCTCTACGACGAGCTGGGCCTGAACTTCCTCTACAAGGCGTTCACGACGAGCGACCTGGAGGGTGCGGTGCGCGGGATCCGTGCGCTCGGCTTCCGCGGCTGCTCGGTCTCGATGCCATTCAAGGAGGCGATCATCCCGCTGGTCGACACCCTCGAGCCGTCGGCCGTCGCCATCGAGTCCGTGAACACGGTCGTCAACGAGGACGGCCTCCTGACCGCCTCGAACACCGACTACGAGGCGGTCGCCCAGCTTCTCGCCGAGCACGAGGTCGACCCCGCCCAGCGCGTGCTGCTGCGCGGCTCGGGCGGCATGGCCAAGGCGGTCGTCGCCGCCTTCCGCGGCGCCGGCTTCGACGACCTGACCGTCCTGGCCCGCAACGCGGAGGCCGGAACCGCCCTGGCCGAGCGCTACGACTACTCCTGGACCGCCGACGAGCCGGCCGCCGACTTCGACGTGATCGTCAATGTCACCCCGCTCGGGATGCGCGGCGACCACGAGGCGGCGCTGGCCTTCGGCGAGCAGCACATCGAGCGCGCGACGACGGTGTTCGACGTCGTCGCCTTCCCCTCCGAGACACCGCTGGTGCAGGCGGGACGCGAGGCCGGCAAGACCCTCATCACGGGAGCGGAGGTCATCGCCCTGCAGGCCGCGCGCCAGTTCGAGCGCTACACCGGCGTGCGGCTCACGGCCGAGCAGGTCGCGCGCGCCTCGGAGTTCTCGCGCGCCTAGACTGGCCCCGTGTCCGATGACCTGCTCGCCCTGGAGAACCAGGTCTGCTACGGCCTCGCCGTCGCGGCCAGGAGCGTGATCGCCCTGTACCGGCCAGTGCTCGAGCCGCTCTCGCTGACCCACCCGCAGTACCTCGTCATGCTCGCACTCTGGGAGCACGAGCCGCGCTCGGTCAAGGATCTGAGCGAGGCGCTCCAGCTCGAACCGGCCACCCTCTCTCCGCTGCTCAAGCGGCTGGAGACCACGGGATACGTCGAACGCAAGCGCAGCACCGCCGACGAGCGCACCCTCGAGGTGCGCCTGACGCCGGCCGGACGTGCCCTGCGGACGGAGGCGGAGAAGATTCCCCACCGCATCGTCGAGCGTCTCGGACTGCCGATCAGCGAGCTGGAGAGCCTGCGCGGCAGCCTGCACGGCATCATCGCGGCGGCCACGAGCGCGCAGTGACGATTCCGGATCAGGCGGCCCCGGCCACCGCGGGGCAGACGAGGCGGGTCGCGTCCCGCTGACCCTCGGGTCGCAGCACGGTGTGCTCGGTCATGGGTCGCCCGCACATCGGGCACGGTGCGGCCGGCGAACGGCGATCGGGACCCTCGGGATGCCCGGCGCCCAGCTGGGCGGGACCGGCCACACGGATGAGCTTCTCGTTCCAGCGCGTGTACCACCGCATGAAACGTCCGGGCATGTCTCCTCGATTCGTTAGGGCACTAACTAATAGTGTAGCGCGCTTGACCCTGACCCCGAGGGAACGGTTTACGCTGACGGCGGAGGCTCTCATGCAGATCAGCGAGCTCGCCGGACGGGCGGGCGTCACGGTGAAGGCAGTGCGGTACTACGAGCAGCTCGGCCTCGTCGAACCCGAGCGGCTGCCCAACGGCTACCGCGACTACGACGACGAGCAGCTCCGCGCCGTCCTGGAGATCCGGGAGCTGGCCCGCACCGGCATCCCGCCCGGAAAGGCCGCACCCTTCATCGACTGCCTCGGCTCCGGCCACACCCGCAGCGACGAGTGCCCTGCCTCGGTCGCGGCCTACCGCGCGGGGATCGCCGAGCTGGATGCCGAGATCGCCGAGCTGGAGCGCCGCCGTGCCCGGCTGGCACAACGGCTGGCGGACCGCGACGAAAGCATCCCGGCGCCCGCCCTGGGTTGCGGCTGCGAGGTCAGTTCCAGCTGATCGACTGGAACGTCGCCCCGTCCCCGCCGATCGTGAGGATCGAGCCCTGCACCTCGACCTTTCCGGGGCTGTCCGAGTAGATCTCCCCGGTCTCTCCGGTCGCGGGGATGCTGTAGTCGGCGTGGAAGTCCGCGGTTCCCGACGTCGCCGTGGTCACCGGCCAGCACCCGCTCGCGAGAATCGTGCCCTCCGCGCAGTCGAAGTCCCAGGCGCCGAACGAGACGGCCGGTGCCGCCGTGAGCTCCCAGCGCACGTTGGTCCAGTTCTCCCCGGCGGGCGCCCCCGATGCCAGACCGAACGGGCAGCCCGGGGGCTGGGCGCCGCCGGCCAGACACGTGTTCACCCACGCGGTGGTCGCGGCCGTTGCCGCCTCGACCCCCGCCGGCGTCAGGGTGCTGGAGGCGCGCAGGTCGACCCCCTGACCGAATCCGGTGACGGCGGCGTCGGCGCCCGCGATCGAGTACCAGGTGTTGCCGCCCGCGGCGGCGAGTGAGTAGCGGCCAGGGAAGGCGAGCAGCTGCCGGACCTTCCCGTCCCAGTGCAGTGCCGCGCCGTCGATCGTCGCGTCCACCGAGTCGTGCGTGCCCACCGCCACCGTCAGCGTCGAGAGCGGCACGGGCTGCAGTCTCCAGGCGTGCAGGCCCAGCACGCCCGCCGGGCCGTCGTCGCCGTGCCGCAGGGTGAACGCGACCGACCCCGTCTTTCCGCCGGCGAAGATCCGCGCATCCACGCGCACGCGGTCGGAGCCGACCGTGCGCACCCTCTCGATCCGGTACGACGACAGCTGCTCCGGGACCTTCGCGTACGCGGCATCGGTGAGCAGCAGCTGTCCGGGATCGACCTTCCGGCCCTCCAGCTTCATCGCGGCCTCGATCTCGCCCCGCTTCACATAAGAGAGGTAGCGCGACACCTGTGCCTCCGGCCGGGCGGCCTCCTGGGCTCGGAGGAACAGCGTGAGGGTCGTCGCCCCCAGGCCGAGCACTGCGGCCGTCCCGACCGCGATCACGGCGATCCACAACGGTCTGCGTGCTGTCATCGGCGCCCCCTTGCTCCTCGAGCACCGATCCACCGGTGCTCGAGGAATCATACCGAGGGATGACACGGTCCCCACCGCGGGAGGATGCCGCGCGACGGCGCTCCCGGTTGACTGGATGCATCGGCCGGACGGGGGTCCGGCCGCTTCCGGGGGGAAGCAGGGAGAGAATGATGACGACACTGGACCACCGCCTCACGGCCACCGCACCCGTCACCCGGGTGAGCGGGCCGGGTCGCCGGGCACGAGGGGTGCTGGCGACAGTGGCGGAGAACGCCTATCTGAGGCTGTTCTCGGTCCTCGTCGTGATCGCGGCCGGCGCCGCGCTCCTCGCCGTCGGGATCGCCGTCACGATCGATCTGGTCGTGCCGCTGGTCTTCGGCGACGAGCTGAGTGCGCTGGCCGCGCTCTTCCCGCGGATCGGCGGCTAGGGCTGGCCGCAGGCGGCCCGGCGTCCTAGGGTCGGCGCATGGGCCGCCTCCTCTTCTCCACGAGCGTCTCGCTCGACGGCTACACCGTCGACGCCTCGAGCTCCTTCGACTGGGCCGCACCCGATGACGATGTGCACGCGTTCATCAACCGCCGCGAGCGCGCGGTCGGCACGTACCTCTTCGGCCGTCGCATGTACGAGACCATGCGCGTATGGGACGATCTGCCCGGCCCGGGCGACGCTCCCGTCGTCGGCGCGTTCGCCGACGTGTGGCGCGACATCGACAAGGTGGTCTACTCGTCCACGCTCCCCGCGGTCGAGATGGCGCGCAGCCGGATCGAGCGCACGTTCGATCCCGTCGTCGTCCGCGCACTCGTCGAGACCTCCGAGCGGGATGTGTCGGTGGGCGGCCCGACGCTCGCGGCGGCGGCGTTCCGGGCCGGTCTCATCGACGAGGTCTCGCTGTTCGTCGTCCCGGTGAGCGTGGGAGGCGGCACACCCGCCCTCCCCCGGGCACTGCGATTGCGGCTCGATCTGCTCGAGGAGCGGTCGTTCCCCGGAGGGACCGTGCTGCTGCGCTACCGGGTCAACGGATCCGCAGGGTGACGCTCGGCCGGTCGAGCCCGCGCTCCAGCTCGTCCAGGGTCACGCCATGCTCACCGAGGATCGCCATCGGATAGAGGAAGGAGTCGAGCCCGTGCGGGCCTCCCGCGCCGAGCGCGCCGTCGCGTTCGAACGGCAGCGGGTCGCCCGCGGTGCGCGCCACCAGGTCGCCCTCGTCGCCGAGCTCGAGCGAGACCGAGCGCACGGGCATCCCTGCCTCCAGGTACGCCCAGCTCATCGCCGGAAGCCGCACATCGATCATCGCGCGGTAGACGTCCCGGCGCTCGCTCAGCTCGGCCGCCGCAGCACCGACGGTCTCCGACGCCCCGTGCAGGAGCATCCACCCGTTCATCGCCGCCGTCAGCACGAGCACGCCACCGCCTTCGCCCAGATGCGGGTTCTCGCCCCACGCGAAGGCGTCGTCGACGACGTCAGCGCCGAGCTCCGCGGCGATCGCGCGCACCGGCGCTGCGGGCAGCAGCACCCAGCTGCTCTGCCCGAATGCGTCGAGCAGGGCTTCGCTCGGGGCGGGGGTGCCGTCGGCCACGCCCCGAGTCTACGAGCGGACGTGCGCGTTAACACTGCGTGAACGATCGTTTCATGCGGCAGATTTCTATGAACAGAACGTTCATGGAGGCCTATGCTGCTGAACGTGATCGACGGAAACACCCCCGCCCCGCCCGTGCTCGTCCTCGACTTCGACGGGACCGTGTGCATCGGCGATGCCCCGGTCTGGGCCTACGCCGAGGCCGTCATCGCGGGGATCCTCGACCACGACGGCGCTGCGGGATCGGAACTTGACGCCGACCTGCGTGCCCGCCTCGGGGCGTTCCTGGACGGCGAGCCCGGGTCCCCCGCCTACGCGGACGGTTACGCCGCGGTCGCCGAGCTCGCCGCGGGCCACGCGGACGAGGACCTGCTCGAGCGCGCCTACCAGCGCAGCCGCCGCGAGCTCGCCGGCGGACGCGTGGACGTGTCGGCACCGGCCGGTCTCGCCGAGTTCCTCGACGGCCTGGCCGGCACGACCGAACGCGTGCTCGTGACCAACGCCCCCCTCGACGGCGTGACCGAGACGCTCGCCGCGCTCGGCCTGCTCGATTCGATCGACCGTGTGCACGCCCAGGCGCGCAAGCCGGCCGGCTGGACGAGCCTCCTCCCCCGCCTCCTCGACGGCCGGGATCCGCACCGCCTCCTCTCGGTCGGCGACATCTGGGGCAACGACCTCGCCGCCCCTCTGGCTGCGGGGTGCGCGACCGCGCTGATCGACCGGTTCGGGCACCGTGCCGGGCCGGCGAACCTCGTGGCCTCGTCCTTCCCGGAGCTCTACCCGGGCATCGCCGCCTGGGCCGCCGATCCGATCGCGTTCGCCTCCTCGCACCCGGTCGAGCGCGCCGCCTCCTCCATCGCGACCTCCGCCTGACCGCTTCTCCACCGACCCACCGCAACCGCACCGTTCGACCCACCACCCGCACAGAATGGGAACCGCAATGAAACTCCGCACGACCGCCGCCGCGAGCGCCACCGGCCTCGCGCTCCTCACCGTCCTGGCCCTCAGCGGCTGCGGCGTGAGCCAGCAGACCGCCGCCGCCGGTGGCACCAGCACCCCGGCCTCCGTCTGCTCCGGCAGCGCGGACGACAAGGCCGCCGACCCCACGCAGCTCACGCTCGCGCTCGTCCCCTCCGGCGACGCCAGCAAGCTCGTCGAGACGGTCAAGCCGCTGGAGGATGCGCTCACGAAGCGCCTCGGCATCCCGGTCAAGGGCGTCATCACCCAGGACTACCAGGCCGCCGTGGAGGCCATCGGCAGCAACCAGGCGCAGATCGGCATGCTCCCGAGCCTGCAGATGAGCCAGGCGTGCGACAAGTACGGCGCGGTCCCGGCGCTGCAGACCCAGCGCAACGGCAAGAGCAGCTACGCCGCGCAGTTCTTCACGAACCAGCCCGACAAGTACTGCTCCGACAAGCCGGTGGCCGGCGCCAACGGCATGCTCTACTGCAACGGCACCGAGAAGGGCACCGGCCCTGCCGGGCTCGACAGCATCACCAAGATCAAGGGCGCGACCGTCTCGCTCCTCCAGGCGGCCTCCCCGGCCGGCTACATCTTCCCGGTCGCAGCGATGAAGAAGGCCGGCCTCGACGTCGACAAGGACATCAAGACCGTCCAGGTCACGGCCAACGACGCCAGTGTGCTCGCCGTCTACAACGGCGACGCCGAGGTCGGCACGAGCTACTGGGACGCCCGCAGCGTGGTCGCGAAGGACACCCCCGACGTCGGCCAGAAGGTCGTCGTCTTCGCCCTGACCGACGAGATCCCCAACGACGGCGTCTCGATCACCGGCAAGATCAGCTCGAAATGGCAGACCAAGATCGCCGACGCGATGAAGGACTACGCGAGCACGGACGAGGGCGTCAAGGCCCTCACCGCGATCTACCAGATCACGGGACTCGTCGACGCCGACCCGGCCAGCCTGAAGAAGACGCAGGAGGCCGCGGCCAGCATCGGCCTCGGCTGATCCGACCCACCACGGCCCCGCCGGCACGATTCACGCCGGCGGGGCCCGCACCATGCAGGAGAGAGGGAGAGACGTGACCGCATCCACCGCATCCACCGGCGCCGGCGTCCGGTTCGAGAACGTCGGGGTCACCTACCCCAACGGCTACACGGGCCTCCGCGACGTCAGCCTCGAGATCGCCCCGGGCGAGATGGCCGCCGTCGTCGGTCTCTCCGGCGCGGGCAAATCGACCCTGATCCGCACCATCAACGGGCTGGTCCCGATCACCTCTGGCGAGATCACGGTCGGCGACCAGCGACTGAAGGGGCTGCGCGGACGTGCGCTGCGCGAGCTCCGCAGCGACGTCGGCATGGTCTTCCAGAGCTTCAACCTCGCCAAACGCACGACGGTGCTCAACAATGTCCTGATGGGCCGGCTCTACCACACGTCCGCCTGGCGGGCGCTGCTCGGAGCCTGGGCGAAGGACGACGTGGAGCTCGCCATGCAGGCCCTCGAACGCGTCGAGATCGTGCCGAAGGCGTACGCGAGCGCGTCCGAGCTCTCCGGCGGCCAGCAGCAGCGCGTGGCGATCGCCCGCACGCTCGCGCAGCGGCCGAAGGTCATCCTGGCCGACGAGCCGGTGGCCTCCCTCGACCCGCCGACCTCCCACGTCGTGATGCGCGACCTGCAGCGGATCAATGCGGAGCTCGGGATCACCGTCGTGGTGAACCTGCACTTCCTCGATCTCGCCCGCCGTTACGGCTCGCGGCTGATCGGGCTGCGCAGCGGCGAGATCGTCTTCGACGGCACCGGGGCCGACGCCGACGAGGCCGTGTTCGAGTCCATCTACGGCCGGTCGCTCACCGCGGACGACGTGCTCGACGCCCCGGCGGTGCAGCTGTGACCACGGCGTCCGGTCCCGCGGGGTCGCTGCGCCCGACCCGTCCGCGCACCGGCTGGAAGGCCGCCCTCGCCGTCGTGGTCGTCGCCGGCATCACGGTCTGGTCCGCCGTCGCGGTCCAGGTCGACGTCGGCGCACTGTTCGCCAACGCGCAGAACGCGTCGAGCACCTTCGTCCAGCTGTTCCAGCCGGACTACTCGTTCTTCCCCGAGACGCTGCCCGCCCTGCTCCAGACCGTCCAGATGGCCGTCATCGCCACCGCCGTCAGCGTCGTGATCGCCCTGCCGCTCTCGTTCCTCGCCTCGCGCGCGACCAACCCCAACGGGCCCGTCCTCGGCGTCGTGCGGTTCGTGATGAACGTCGTGCGCAGCGTGCCCGACCTGCTCTACGCCTCCCTCTTCGTCACCGTGGTCGGCACGGGGGCGCTCTCCGGCATCCTCGCGCTCGTGCTGTTCAACGTGGGCATCCTGGTCAAACTCGTGTCCGAAGCGCTCGACGGCCTCGACCGCGGCGGCCAGGAGGCGGCCCTCGCGTCGGGGGCCACCTGGTTCCGGGCGAACCGGGCCGCGATGGTGCCGGAGGTCGCACCCACGTACCTCTCCCAGACCATCTACGTGCTCGAGCTGAACATCCGCGCCTCGACGGTCATCGGCCTCGTCGGCGCAGGCGGCCTGGGCATGCTGATCGACAAGGTGAGGACGTTCTACCAGTACCACTACCTGAGCATGATCATCCTGGAGGTCCTGGTGCTCGTCGTGCTGCTCGAGCTGCTCAGCTCCGTCGCCCGACGGAGGCTGCTGCGATGACCGCGCTCACCGGAACCGGCCCCGCGACAGCGACCGCCGAACGCGGCACACCCGGAGCACCGCGTCCCGGCCAGGAGCGCCCGAAGCGCCCCCTCCGGCTCGGCCGCGCCGTCGTCGGCATCGTGGTCACCGCCGTCGTCGTGGCCGCGTTCTGGGGCATCGACATCTCCTGGGACGCCCTCCTGCAACTGCCGCAGAAGCTCGCCCACTACCTCGGCCTGATGTTCCTCCCGCCGGCCTGGTCGAAGCTTCCGGATGCCCTTTCGGCCACGATGCTCTCGGTCGCGATGGCGTGGTTCGGCACGGTGCTGGGCGTGATCGTGTCCTTCCCGCTCAGCCTGCTCGCGACCCGGGGTCTCACGCCCGCGATCGTGCGCTGGCCCCTGCGCGCGGTGTTCGCCGTGCTGCGCGCGGTGCCCGAGGTCGTCATCGCCGTGCTCATGCTCTCGGTCACCGGGCTGACGGCCTACACCGGGGCGCTGGCGATCGCGATCGGCTCGATCGGCACGCTCGGCAAGTGGGGATACGAGAGCTTCGAGTCGGTCGACCGCGGTCCCATCGAGGCGGCCACCGCCGCCGGCGCCTCCCGAGTGCAGATCATGCGCTGGGGCGTGTGGCCGAGCGCGGTTCCCGACGTGCTCGCCTTCTGGCTCTACCGCTTCGAGATCAACGTGCGCGCCTCCGCCATCCTGGGCCTCATCGGCGCCGGCGGCATCGGCAAGATGCTCGTCGACAACATCCAGTTCCGGGTCTGGGACGTCGTCGGGATGCTGATGCTCGTGGTCGTCGTGGTCACGATGGTCATCGATCAGCTCTCGGGAATGGTGCGCCACCGCATCATCGCCGGACGCTGGCAGCTCCCGGTGGTCGGCGCGCTCCGCCGCCGGAGCGGCCGAGCCAGTAGGGTGACCTCGTGACCCCAGCCGCGACGCCCCCGGGCCTCCGCATCCTGCACCTGAGCGACACCCACCTGTTCAGCGACGGCAGCCTCCACTACGGCCGGGTGGACACCCTCGCCGCGCTGGACCGGACGCTCGACCGTGCCGCCTCCCTCGACGCGATCGACGTCGTCGTGGCGACCGGCGACCTGTCGGACGACGGCGGCGAGCACAGCTACCGTCTGCTCGCCTCCCGGCTCGCCCCGTTCGCCACCGACCGCGGCGCCGACCTGGTCTACGCGATGGGCAACCACGACCTCCGTGCCGGTTTCGAGGCCGTCCTCGGAGCCCGCGAGACGGTCAGCCTGCACAACGGCTTCCGGATCGTCACCCTCGACACCTCGGTCCCCGGAGCCGGCTACGGTGCCCTCGACGCCGACCAGCTGGACCGGCTGGCGGCTGTCCTCGCCGTTCCGGCGCCGCACGGCACGGTGGTCGCCCTGCACCATCCGCCCGTCCCCGCGGCGAGCGCCCTCCTCGCCGCCCTGGAGCTGAGCAACCCGGAAGCCTTGCTCGACGTCTGCGCCGGCGGCGACGTGCGCCTGATCCTGGGCGGCCACTACCACCACGCCCTCGCGACCGTCGCCCGCGGCATCCCCGTCGTCGTCGCCCCGGGTGTCGCGAACAGCTCCGACCCCATCGCCGCCGCAGGGACCGAGCGCGCCGTGACGGGTTCCGGCTTCGCGGTCGTCGAGCTGCCCGCAACGGGTGAGCCGCGCGCCGTCTTCCTCCCCGCACCGGGCCCGGACGACGGCGCCGAGATCTTCGACCTCGACGCCGCGGAGGTCGCCCGCATCGCCGACGCGGCGGGCAGCGGCGCATGAGCGAGGAGCGTGCCGGCGATCTGCGGCCCGGCGACCAGCGTCCCGGTGCCGTCATCGCGACCATCCGCAGCCTCCTGCCCTCCCTGCTGCCCACCGAGCGCGCGGTCGCCGCCGTGCTGCTGGAACGCTCCGCCGAGATCGTCGAGCTCAGCTCCCAGCAGGTGGCCGACCTCTCGGGGGCGTCCCGCGCCACCGTCGTCCGCACCTGCCAGAGCCTCGGCTTCACCGGCTACCAGCAGCTGCGCGTGCTGCTGGCCCGGGATGCGGCCGCGTTGCCGGCTTCGACCGCCGCCTCCCCGACCGGGTCCGCCGGCATCGTCGCGCACACCTTCACCCAGCTGGCCGACCGCGTCTCCGACATGCTCGCCCTGCTCGACCCGGACTCGATCGAGCGGGCCGTCGCCCTGCTCGCGGGCGCCCGTCGCGTGGTCGTCGTCGGCAATGGCCTCTCCGCCCCGCTCGCCTGGGACGCCGCCGCCCGGCTGACCAGCATCGGCCGCGCCGCGGAAGCCCAGTCCGACGTCATCGGGCAGCAGATCACCGCCCGGCTCCTGCAGCCCGGCGACCTGCTCCTCGTCATCAGCGGCAGCGGCTCCAACGCCGTCACCCTGCGCACGGTCGCCGCCGCGAACGCCGCCGGGGCCGACGTCATCGCGGTCACCGCCTTCGGTCGCAGCCCGATCGCTCTCGCGGCGACCCTGGCGCTCGTCGTCACGATGCCCGATCTGACGTTCCGCGACGAGATCACTCTCGCCTCGCGGCTGCCCCAGGCCATCCTCATCGAGGGCCTCGTCGCCGCGACCACCGACCGCCTCGGCGATGCCGCGTTGCACGCCAAGAGCCTCGCCCTCGACGCGATCAGCACCAACCTGGCGGAGTAGCGCGCGCGGCGCCCGGCCTGTTCCGATCAGCTCGCCGGGTCGACCGGATGGTCGGGCCGGAGGAGTGCGGCGGCGCGTTCGAGCCGCGGTGTGGGAACGCCGAGCCGGCGCGCTTCGGCGAGCGCATCCAGGACCACCCGCCGCGGTTCGGCGGCGTACGCGTCGGTGTGTGCGGCAAGGCTCGCCCGCGCAATCGGCACGTACCTCGTCGCCAGCGCCGCCAGCGCCGCCATGAGCCAGGACGGCCTCCGGAACAGCATCAGGCTCGCCCGCTGGTCGCGAGGATCCACGCCACGCCGCCGCAGCACCGGGAAGAGTTCGCGGCCCACCAGGAACGCCTCGCGGAGGCTGCGCGGTCGACCGATCATCGCCGAGAGCGACCCTGCCCCGAGGGCCGCGGCGTGCATCCCGGCATCGGCGACGAAGTGCGCCAACAGCCAGCCCCGGATGTCCCGTTGCTCCGCCACCGTGAGTCCGGCGCTCGCAAACAGGTCGCGCACGGCGCGCTCGCGGGCGGTCGGCGCCGCTCCGTCGAGTGTCCCGAAGAGAATCCGCTTCATCAGCGCGCCCTGCAGCGTCCCCGCGGCATCGAATCCGCCGCCGGCCTGAGGGAATCCCCAGGCGAGCCGCTCCGCGGGGAGGGGAGCCGCGGCCGCCGGCGGGTCCGTCCAGATGTTGCCGAACACGAGCACCGTCGCTCCGCCGATGCGTGGCGCCAGGAACTCCGCGACCTCCGCGAGCGCCTGGTGGCCGACACTGACCACGATCACCTCGACATCGTGATCGGGCGCGAGCTCCTCCCGGTAGCGCGGCGACCAGCTCTCTCTCACCCGCACGCCGCCGGGCCGTCGGCGTGCGTCGAGCAGGTCGAGCTCGGTGCCGTCCCCGTACTCCGCTGCCCGGCCGGGCCGCACCAGGACCTCCACCTCGTGACCGGCGCGTTCCAAGGCCCACCCGTAGATCGACGCGATCACGCCCCGCCCGAACATCACGACCTTCATGCGCTCCCGCCTCCGATAAAGTGGAGACCGCCTCCACTTGTACGATATGGAGACGATCTCCACTTGTCAACGAGAGAGGGGCGGGACCGTGGCCCGAACCGAGCGGACCGATGCCCGGCGCAACCGCGAAGCGATCGTCGCCGCCGCGCGCGACGCCTTCCATCGCGGCGAGTTCGACCGCCGCTTCGACGACTTCGCGGGCCTGGCCGGGGTCGGCGTCGGAACGCTCTACCGCCACTTCCCGACCCGGGACGCCCTCGCAGCGGCCGTCTATCGCGACGAGGTCGAGGCCCTCCAGGACGACGCACGACGCCTGCTCGACGAGGGGCCGCCCGCAGCAGCCCTCGCCGCCTTCCTCCGCACGTTCGTCCAGCGGATCGTCGCCGAGCCCGCCCTCGCCCACACGCTCGGGGCGCAGATGCGCGACCGTCCCGACATGCAGGCCGAAGGCGCCGCCACCCTGGCGGACGTCATCGCCCCGCTCGTCGATGCGGCCACCGCAGAAGGCCGCCTCCTCAACGACCTCACCCCCGGCGTCGTCCTGACGGCGCTCCACGGGATCGGCTCCTCCGCCGAACGCCCCGGGTGGGAGGCCGACGCCGAACGGCTCATCGCCGCACTCGTGCGCGAGCGCGGCTGAACGGGCCGTGGCCCACCGGGATCAGCCGAGCTGGTCCGAGGGCCGCACCAGCACCTCGTTGATCGCGAAGTGGCGTGGTCGTGTGACCGCGAACGCGATCACCTCGGCCACATCCTCCGCCGTCACCTGCACGGTGTCATAGAAGCTCTCGGTGCCCTGGCGCGTCTCGCCGTGGGTGATGTGCGTCGGCAGCTCGGTGGCGACCGCGCCCGGCTCGATCACGGTGACGCGGATCCCGGGCAGCAGTTGCTGACGGAGCGATTCGGACCAGCCGTTGATCCCCCACTTGGTCGCGGCGTAGACCGCGTTGCCGGAGCGTGCGGTGCGACCGGCGACCGACGAGAGGTTGACGATGTCGCCGCCGCCGTCCTGCAGCTGAGCGAGGAACACCTCGGTCGCCGTGATGGCGCCGAGCAGATTGACCTCGACCATCCGCCGGTAGTCGTCGCGCTGCTCGGACGAGAACGGGCCGAGCAGCATGATCCCGGCGTTGTTGACGAGCACGTCGGCTCGGCCGAGCTCACGCTCCACGCGTCCGGCCGCCGCGACCAGGGTGTCCCGATCGGTGACATCGGCCTCGATTGCGAGGGCGCCACCCCCGAGTTCAGCGGCGAGGGCCGTGATGCGATCGACCCGGCGGGCGAGCAGGGCCACCCGGTACCCGTTCGCGGCGAGGGCGCGCGCCGTGGCGGCGCCGATACCCGAGGAGGCGCCGGTGACGACGGCGACCCGGGTGGCGGAGGAATCGGGTGACCCGGTGGAATCGGGCGATGCGGTGGGTTCGGAGGCTGCGATGGAATCGGTCATGGGAGGGTTCCTTTCCGTGCGTTCACGTCCAGTGGACTCCCTCCGAGGGTGCAGCGGGAGTGAACGGTTATCCGTGCACTGGCAGTCACTCCCTGACGTGGCCCCACGGACGTAGCGTGAAGGCATGGACAATCACGCCGAGGTCCGCGAATTCCTCGCCTCCCGCCGGGCACGCCTCACCCCCGAGCAGGCGGGGATCATCGGCGGCGGGAGGCGGCGTGTCACCGGCTTGCGCCGCGAGGAGGTCGCGATGCTCGCCGGGGTGAGCGTGGACTACTACGCCCGGATGGAGCGCGGTGCCCTGGCCGGCGTGTCGGCGGAGGTGCTCGACTCCCTCGCCCGCGCCCTCCGCCTCGACGACGCCGAGACGGCGCACCTGCAGGACCTCGCGCGCGCCGCCGCGCCTCCACGTCCCGCCCGCCGACGAGCGCGTGCCACGGGCACAACCGTCCGGCCCGTCCTGCAGCGCGTGCTCGACACGATCGGCGCGCCCGCCTACGTCGGCAACCAGCGCAAGGATCTGCTGGCCACGAACGCGCTGGGCGCCCTGGTCTTCGCACCGATCCTCGACGACCCTGCCAACGGGCGGAACAATGCCCGCTTCACCTTCCTGGACCCCGCTTCGCGCCTCTTCTACACGGACTGGGACGCGGGCGCGGACAGCATCGTCGCCTCCCTGCGCGTCGCGGCGGGGCAGAACCCGCACGACAAGGCGCTCACCGCTCTCATCGGCGAACTGGTCACCCGCAGCGACACGTTCCGTCTGCGCTGGGCGCGTCACGACGTCCGTTTCCACCGCTCTGGGCGCAAGCGCATCCATCACCCCGAGGTCGGCGACCTCGAGCTCGACTACGAGGCCCTCGACCTCCCCGCCGATCCGGGTCTGGTCCTGTTCGTCTGCGCACCCGAGCCCGGTTCGCCGTCCGACGAACGTCTCCGTCTGCTCGGCAGTCTGGCGGCGACCGCGAACACCTCGTCCGGGGAGAGGACCTCTCCCACACGCAACACAGCCACCCCACGATCGGAGGACTACCGATGACAGAAACACCCACGACCGGGCAGACCCGCGCACAGGCCGCCGTCGGCGACATCGCCCCCAAACTGGCCCAGCTCACCGATGACGTGCTCTTCGGCGATGTCTGGGAGCGCCCGGAACTGCCGAAACGCGATCGCAGCCTCATCACGGTCGCGAGCCTCATCACCTCGGGGAGCGTCGAGCAGCTCCCCAACCACCTCCGGCTCGCGAAGGCCAACGGCGTCACGGAGGCCGAGACCATCGAGACGATGATCCATCTGGCCTTCTACGCCGGCTGGCCGAAGGCGATGTCCGCCGTCCGGATCGCCAAAACGGTCTTCGCCGAGTAGCGCGTACGAGACAGGCAGAAGGGCCGGTCCGACGTTTCCGTCGTCCCGGCCCTTCGTTCGTGCGCGAGGGGGGACTTGAACCCCCACGCCCTTTCGAGCACTGGCACCTGAAGCCAGCGCGTCTGCCAATTCCGCCACTCGCGCGAACCAAGGAAGGCTAACACGACAACCGCCCCGACCACGAATCCGCGCGTCCGGCGGGGTTCGCGCGACTCCACCCGGAGGTGTATCTTCACCGGACGGTCAGACGCACGGAGGTCTCTTCGCAGAGGTTCCGACTAACATGCATGTAGCTGGCGAGCCGGGAGCGGGAGACTGTGGGCATACTGGACAACTTCGAGCGGGGGCTCGAGCGCGCGGTCAATGGCGCGTTCGCGAAGACCTTCCGCTCGGGTCTGCAGCCGGTCGAGCTCACCAGCGCACTGCGCAAGGAGCTCGACACGAAGGCGGCCGTGGTCGCACGCGACCGCGTGCTCGCGCCCAACCGCTTCGTGCTGCGGATGTCCGCCGCCGACTATCAGCGCATGCATTCCATGGGTGCCGCACTGACGGACGAACTCATCAGCTTCGTGCAGAAGCACGCGACGACTCAGCACTACCAGTTCGCCGGCGGCATCTCGATCGAGCTCGCACAGGACGACGACATCTCGGTGGGGATGCTCCAGGTCGACTCGGAGAACGTCAAGGGAGACGTCGCCTGGACGCCCGTCCTCGACATCAACGGCACCCACTACCCGATCACCCGCGCGCGCACGGTCGTCGGACGCGGCGGCGACGCCGACATCACGGTGGACGACACCGGCATCTCGCGACGGCACGTGATGATCACCTGGGACGGCCATCGCGCCCAGGTCGAAGACCTCGGCTCGACCAACGGTTCCAAGCTGAACGGCGAGCCCGTGCGCAAGGGCATCCTGGAGCCGGAGTCCGTCGTGACGATCGGGCGCACCCGCATCGTCTTCCGCGTGCTTCCGCAGGCCGCCCCGAACCGGCCGCAGGCGCCGACGGACGACGCGACGCGCCGGCACGACGTCGGCAACTTCTGGAGCACCTCGTGAACCCGAGCGAGCTGACGCTGCTGGTGCTGCGGTTCGGCTTCCTCCTGCTGCTCTGGCTGTTCGTCTTCGGGATCGTCTACGCGCTGCGCACCGATCTGTTCGGACAGCGCGTGCGCAAGCTCCCGGACGCACAGGCGGCCGCCGTTCCGGCGACGCCGTTCCCGGTCGGACCGGCCGCTGCCGCAGGAGGCGCGGCCGCCGCGGCCGTCACCGAGCCCGTTCAGCGGCACGCCCCGGTCTCCACCCTCCCCTCGGGCGCGAACACCGCCTCCGGCGGCACCACCGCCAGCGTGCAGACCGCCCACCGCCTCGTCATCACCTCGGGCCCGCGCGCCGGCACCGAGCTGCCCCTCGGGCGCGACCCCATCACGATCGGCCGCTCCAGCGAGTCCGGACTGGTCATCCGCGACGATTACACCTCCACGCACCACGCACGCCTGCTGCTCTGGAACGATGAGTGGATGATCCAGGATCTGGACTCCACCAACGGCACGTTCCTCGACGGCCGGCGCGTGACGGTCCCGACCCAGGTCCCGCTCGACACCCCGATCAAGATCGGGACGACCCTGTTCGAGCTGCGACGGTAGCCGTGGCATCCACGAACCGGGCGGCGGCACTCTCGCACGTCGGCAAGATCCGTTCGAACAACCAGGACTCCGGCTATGCGGGTCACGGGCTGTTCGTCGTCGCCGATGGCATGGGCGGCCACGCGGGAGGCGATGTCGCCAGCGCCATCGCGGTCAACCGCATCCGCGAGGCGGACACCGAGTACGCCACCGCCACTGAGGCCGAGTTCGCGCTGCAGTCCGCGCTGATCGCCGCGAACTCGCTCCTCGCCGAGACCGTCTTCGAGCACCCCGAGCTCACCGGGATGGGCACCACGGTCAGCGCGATGATCCGCGTCGGCGACCAGATCGCGCTCGCCCACATCGGCGACTCCCGCATCTACCTCTACCGGGACGGCGAGCTGAAGCAGGTCTCGACCGACCACACCTTCGTCCAGCGTCTCGTCGACAGCGGCCGCATCACCGAGGAGGAGGCGATGGTCCACCCGCGCCGCTCGGTGCTGATGCGGGTGCTGGGCGACGTGGACGCCTCCCCCGAGATCGACACATGGGTGCTCGACACCCGCCCGGGCGACCGGTGGCTCATCTGCTCCGACGGACTGAGCGGCGTGGTCAAGAACGACGACCTCCAGGCGGCCCTGGCCACGCGGGACGCACCCCGGCAGGTCGCCGAGAAGCTGCTCAAGCAGAGCCTCGACGCCGGCGCGCCCGACAATGTGACCGTCGTGATCCTCGACATCGCCGACGTGGCGCCGGGCGACGTGGTGAAGGAACCGGTGACGGTCGGCTCCGCCGCGGCCCCGCTGCAGTTCGGCGAACCCAAGCCGGCGACCCGCGCCTCTCGCCTGCCGACGCTGCGCCTGCATCCTGTGCGCCCCGCTTCCGGACCCACCCACTTCGAGCCGCAGTCCGACGACTACCTCGACGAGCTCATCGAGGAGGACGCCCGCCGCGCACGCCGCCGCCGGGTGACCTGGATGGTCGGGCTGGTCGTGCTCGTCCTCGCGATCGTCGCCGCCGCGTTCATCGGCTACCAGTGGACCCAGTCGCGTTATTTCGTCGGCGCGTCCTCCACGGGCAAGGTCGCCATCTTCCAGGGCGTCCAGCAGGACCTCGGACCGATCAGCCTCTCGCACGTCTACGAGGAGACGGACGTCGCCCTCGACACCTTGCCGACGTACGACAAGCAGCTGGTGAAGCAGACCATCAACGCGGACGACCTCACCGCGGCCCGTTCGATCGTGGAGCAGTTGAGCGATGCCGTCAAACAGTAGCGTCGCGGAGTCCCGGTCATCGGCCCGGGCCGCCTCGAAGACCGCCACCGGTCCGATCAAGCGGCTGCGGCTGCCGGCGAAGCTCCGCAACCTCGAGCTCTTCCTGCTGCTCATCGCCTGCGCGATCAACGCCGCTGCGGTCGTGCTCGTCCAGCTCGGCGCACTCGGCCATGTCGACCTGACGCTCGTCTATCTCGGCGCCGGCCTCTCGGTACTGGTGATCGGGATGCACATCGCGCTCCGCTTCGTCGCCCCGCAGGCCGATCCCTTCCTGCTCCCGATCGCCACTGTGCTGACCGGCATCGGGATCGCCGAGATCTACCGCATCGACATCCACTTCAAGGACTCCGGCTGGGACAGCGCCGGCGTCAAGCAGATCGCCTGGACGGCGATCGCGATCGTCTGCGCCCTCGCGGTCATCATCGTCATCCGCAACCACCGGATCCTGCAGCGCTACACGTACATCTTCGGCTTCGCCGCCCTCATCCTCCTGCTACTGCCCATGCTCCCCGGCATCGGCAAGGAGATCTACGGCGCGCGGGTCTGGATCGGCATCGGTCCGTTCAGCTTCCAGCCTGGCGAGATCGCCAAGCTGTGCCTCGCGATCTTCTTCGCCGGCTACCTGGTGCAGGCCCGCGACTCGCTGTCGATGGTCGGCAAGAAGATCCTCGGCATCCGCTTCCCGCGTGCCCGCGACCTCGGCCCCATCCTCATCGTGTGGCTGATGTCGATGGCCGTGATCGTCTTCCAGCGCGACCTCGGCACCGGTCTGCTGATCTTCGGCCTCTTCCTGGTGATGCTGTACGTCGCGACGGCGCGCATAAGCTGGGTGATCCTCGGCCTCCTGCTCATCGTCGGCGGCGCCGTCGTGGCCAGCCAGGTGCTGGTCTACGTTCACGACCGGTTCGAGAACTGGCTCAATCCGTTCGCGCAGAAGGTCTACGACTCCGACGGCGGCAGCTTCCAGCTGGTGCAGGGTCTGTTCGGCCTCGCGCACGGCGGACTCATCGGCACCGGCCTCGGTCAGGGGCAGCCCTGGGTGACCCCGGTCTCGCAGAGCGACTACATCATCGCCAGCCTCGGGGAGGAGCTCGGCCTTGCCGGTCTCTTCGCGATCTTCGCCCTCTACCTGGTCTTCGTCGCCCGCGGCCTGCGCATCGGCTTCGCCGGCCAAGACGACTTCGGCAAGCTGCTCGCGGTGGGCCTCGCGTTCACCGTCGGACTGCAGTGCTTCATCGTGATCGGCGGTGTCACCCGCGTCATCCCGCTGACCGGTCTGACCACCCCGTTCCTCGCCGCCGGCGGGTCCTCGCTGGTGGCCAACTGGATCATCGTGGCGCTGCTCCTGCGGCTGTCGGACACGGTCCGCAATCAGCCCCGTCTGGTGGTGAGCTAGCCCATGAACCGGGAGATCAAACGCGTCAGCACGATCGTGTTGGCGATGTTCCTCGCCCTGCTGGTGTCCACGACGATCCTGCAGGTGTTCCAGGCCGACACACTCTCAGCGGACGCGCGCAACACCCGAGCCCGCAACGACAGCTACGCCGCTCAGCGTGGTGCGATCCTGGTCGCCGGCCAGCCGGTCGCCCAGTCCGTCGCCGCGAACGACGTCTACAAGTGGCAGCGCGTCTACAGCAACGGACCGCTCTACTCGGCCATCACGGGCTTCTACCCGGTCAACGGTGAGGCGACGGGCCTGGAGGGGGCGCTCGACGAGCAGCTCAGCGGCACCTCGAACTCGCAGTTCTTCGACCGGATCAACTCGATCCTCACCGGTAAGAACCCCCAGGGGGCGTCGGTCGAGACGACCATCGACCCGGTCGCGCAGCAGGCGGCGTGGGACGCGTTGGGCGACTACCAGGGTGCGGTGGTGCTGATGGAGCCGAAGACCGGTCGCATCCTCGCCATGGTCTCCAAGCCCAACTACGATCCGAACGTGCTCGCGTCACACGACACGGCGGCCGTGAACGCGACCTACCAACAGCTGCTCGACGCGCCGGGCGACCCCTTGATCAACCGGACGATCGGCGGCAACCTCAACCCGCCCGGATCGACGTTCAAGCCCGTCATGAGCGCTGCGGCCTTCGGCACCGGCGACTACACCAAGGACAGCCAGCTGCCGAACCCGTCATCGCTGCAGCTGCCCGACTCCCCCACGGTCGTCAAGAACGACTCGCTGACCACCTGCGGGCCGGGTGCCACGGTGTCCATCGCCACGGCGCAGATCCTGTCGTGCAACATCCCGTTCGCCGAGCTCGGCATGCAGCTGAACGCGCAGACCATCAAGGACCAGGCGGACAAGTTCGGCTTCAACCAGGCGCTGAAGATTCCGATCCCGGTCGAGAAGAGCGTCTACCCGCTCTACGAGGAGCCCGCCTTCCGCGCGCTCGGCTCGTTCGGCCAGAAGGACGACAAGGCATCGCCGCTGCAGATGGCGATGGTCTCGGCAGCGGTCGCCAACGGCGGGAAGCTGATGTATCCGAACCTGGTCGACTCGATCCGCACGTCGGATCTGCAGACCATCGAGAGCTTCCAGGCGAAGCAGCTCTCGGAGCCGATGTCCCAGGCGAACGCCGACACGATCAAGCAGATGATGGTCGACGGAGTCAATGAGGGAGTGGCGAGCAATGCAAGAATAGACGGGGTTCAAGTCGGCGGGAAGACGGGGACGGCGCAGAACGGCGAAGGCGAGCCGTACACGCTGTGGTTCACCGGGTTCGCCCCGGCGAACGACCCTCGGTTCGCAGTTGCGGTTGTCGTGGAAAATGGTGGTGGACGCGGTCAGAGCGGCACGGGCAACTCGATCGCCGCTCCGATCGCGAAAAAAGTACTAGAGGCGGTGCTGAATAAATGAGACCCACAGCAGGGCTCACCTTCGGAGGACGTTACGAGCTGCAGTCGCGCATCGCGATCGGCGGCATGGGCGAGGTGTGGCAGGCCACCGACCTCGTGATCGGCCGCACTGTGGCGATCAAGATCCTCAAGGACGAGTACCTCGGCGACCCCGGGTTCCTCGAGCGCTTCCGCGCCGAGGCCCGCCACGCCGCGCTCGTCAACCACGAAGGCATCGCGAACGTCTACGACTACGGCGAGGAGGAAGGCAGCGCCTTCCTCGTGATGGAGCTCGTCCCGGGCGAGGCGCTCTCGAGCATCCTCGAGCGGGAGCACGTGCTCAGCACCGACCGCACGCTCGACATCGTGGCGCAGACCGCCGCGGCTCTTCACGCCGCGCACGCCGCCGGCCTCGTGCACCGCGACATCAAACCGGGCAATCTGCTCATCACCCCGGACGGCCGCGTCAAGATCACCGACTTCGGCATCGCCCGCATCGCGGACCAGGTGCCGCTCACCGCGACCGGCCAGGTCATGGGAACGGTGCAGTACCTCTCGCCCGAGCAGGCGTCGGGTCACCCGGCCTCGCCCACGACCGACATCTACTCGCTGGGAATCGTGGCCTACGAGTGCCTCGCCGGCCGCCGGCCCTTCACGGGCGAGTCGCAGGTCGCCATCGCCATGGCGCAGATCAACGAGGCCCCGCCGGAGCTCCCGGCCACGGTCGCCGAGCCCGTCCGCAACCTGGTCTTCGCCTGCATCGCCAAGAACCCGGCCGACCGGCCCGCCTCCGCCGCCCACCTGGCGCGCGCCGCCCAGGCGCTGCGCCGTGGCGACGTCCGCGCCGCTGCGGCCTCCGTCCCCGCGATCCTGGGTGGCGTGGCCGCGACCGACGCCGCGACCATGCTGATGCCGTCCCCCGCGGGGGCACCGACCCAGGCCACCACCGTCCTGCCGTCCGCCACCGCCGCGCAGGCCGCGCAGGAGGCCGAAGAAGCCCCCGTCGAGTCCAAGAAGCGCAGTCCGTGGACATGGCCCCTGATCGCACTCATCGCGCTGCTGGCGCTCGTACTGATCGGAACGATCATCGCCCTGGTGGCGCAGCCGAACCAGCCCAAGCCGACCCAGACCTCCACGACGAGCCAGACCCCCACGAACACACCCCCCTCGCCGACGCCGACACCGACCTCCAACACGTCGCAGATCACCGAGAGCGAGTTCCTCGGCAAGACCGGCGACGAGGCCCGGCAGATGCTGCAGTCCCTCGGCATGGTGGCGGATGTGCAGACCGGCTCGCCGGCGACGTCCAAGGACACCGTCAACACGGTCTACCGCGTCAACCCCACCGGCCCCGTCCCGAAGGGCTCCACCGTCACGGTGATGGTCTACGGCGACGTGGCGGCCATCCCGACGCCGACGGACACGGTCTCGGCCAACCCGTCGTCGCCGCAGCCGCTCCAGAACCCCGCGACCCAGATCACGGTCACGTTCGGCTCCGCGGGCTGCCCCGCCGGGCAGAACCTCGTCGGGCGCGCACTGTACGTGAACGGCGCCCAGCAGACGCCCACGTCGGGCAACACGACGGTGTGGGCGCCGACCGCGGCCGGCACGTACAAGCTCTCGTACACGATCTTCTGCGGCGAGTCCGTGGAGTCGGCCCAGTCCCCGACCGTCGACTACACGATCAGCCCGAGCAGCACCTCGACGCCGAACCCCTGACCTCGTCCGTCCGACCGGTCTGACCCCCGCACGAGGGAGATCCTCAGAAACAGCCCGATACACTATCCGACAGCCACCGCCTGAGAAGGAGTCCGCATTGAGCCCAGATAGCCGCCTGCTCGCAGGCCGATATCAGCTGGGCGAACTGGTCGGGCGCGGCGGGATGTCGGACGTGCATCGCGGCACGGACACCCGGCTGGGGCGCACCGTGGCGATCAAACTCCTGAAGCCGTCCCTGGCGACGGACCCGGCGTTCCGCACGCGCTTCCGACAGGAGGCCCAGGCGGCCGCGCGCATGGCCCACCCCACCATCGTGCGCGTGTTCGACGCGGGCGAGGAGACGGTCCACGAGCCGAGCGGCCACGAGGCGCAGCTGCCGTTCATCGTGATGGAGTTCGTCGACGGCATCCTCCTGAAGGACCTGATCAAGAAGGGCCCGCTCGAGGTCTCCGAAGCGGTCCGCATCACCGAGGGCATCCTCACGGCGCTCGAGTACTCGCACCGCGCGGGAGTCGTGCACCGCGACATCAAGCCGGGCAACGTGATGATCACCAAGACCGGTCAGGTCAAGGTGATGGACTTCGGGATCGCACGCGCGATCAGCGACTCCTCGGCCACCGTGGCCCAGACCACCGCCGTGCTCGGCACGGCCAGCTACTTCTCGCCGGAGCAGGCGAAGGGCGAGTCGGTCGATGCCCGCACAGATCTCTACTCCACCGGCGTCGTGCTGTTCGAGATGCTCGCCGGCCGGCCTCCGTTCCGCGGGGACACCCCGGTGGCCGTCGCCTACCAGCACGTCAGCGAGGCCCCGGTCGCGCCGAGCACCATCAACCCCAAGGTCTCGCCGGCGATGGACGTCGTCGTCGCCCGGGCGCTGACGAAGGATCGCTTCGAGCGCTATCAGACGGTGGCCGAGTTCCGCGCCGACCTCGAGGAGGCCGCAGCGGGCCGGATCCCGGTGCACAAGGAGACGGACGAGTTCGCCGAGACCCTGTTCGGCGCCCCGCCGAGTTCGGTGTCCGGACCGGAGGCCGCGTTCCGGCAGCTCGCCGAGGACCAGACGATGACGCGCACCCAGCGCCGCCCCCCGGTGATCTGGATCTGGGCCGGCATCGCGGTGATGGCCGTCGTCATCGTCGCCGTGCTCGCCTGGGTGCTCCGCCTCGCGCCCACCACGACCATGCCCGAGACCTCCCGCACGGTCCCCAGCCTGTCGGGGCAGACCGTCGACGAGGCCACGGCGACGCTCGAAAAGATGAAGCTCAAGTGGACACAGACCACCGAGACGAGCTCCACCTACGCCGAAGGCCAGATCATCCGCAGCGATCCCGGCGCCGGGATCGTGGTCGCGACCGGCGACACCATCAACCTCTACGTCTCGACGGGCAAGAAGACGGTCGCCGTCCCGGACGTCCACAACATGACGCTGGACGCGGCGAAGGCGGCGATCACCGCGGCCGGTCTCGCGATCGGCCCGGTCACGACGGAGAACTCGTCCTCCGTCGCGGCCGACATCGTGATCTCGACCGATCCGGCGTCGACCGGCAAGGCGCACGAGGGCGACCCGATCTCGCTCACGGTGTCGAGCGGCAAGGTGACGCTGACCGACCTGACCGGGCAGACCATCCAGGCGGCGACCGGCATCCTGTCTCAGCTGGGTCTCACCGGCAACCCGAAGCCCGACCCGTCCTGCCCGCAGGACTCCGGAGCACCGCTCGTGCACTCGCAGTCCGTGGCACCCGGCGACGTTCCGCAGGGCTCGTCCGTCGACCTGACGTACTGCTCGGGCTGAGCCGAGGCGGGGTGAGTCGGTCCGCCCCTCGCGGGCGATGCCGGTTCAGCCGAGCTTGACCAGCGGGTTCAGCGCCCGCGACGCCTCCGCGGCGCCGGCCAGGCCGGCGACCTCGAGCCAGTTGCCGAGCATCCGGTAGCCGCCCTCGGTGAGCACCGACTCCGGGTGGAACTGCACGCCGTAGATCGGGGCCTCCCGATGCTGCAGCGCCATGATCACGCCGCCCGGGGTGCGCGCCGTGATGACGAGCTCGTCCGGGAGGGTGCCGTCGACGACGGCCAGCGAGTGATAGCGGGTCGCCGTGAACGGCTGCGGGACGCCCGTGAAGAGCGTGCTGTCGTCGTGACCGACCTGCGACGTCTTGCCGTGCATGAGCTCTTCGGCATTCGTGACCACTCCGCCGAACGCCTCGGCGATCGCCTGGTGGCCGAGGCACACGCCGAGCAGCGGCTGCCCCGTGGCGAACGCCTGCGTCACCACCGGGATCGACACGCCGGCATCCGCGGGCGTGCCGGGTCCGGGCGAGATCAGCACGGCGTCGTACTCCGCCAGACGGGCCGGGATGTCGGCCGCCGCGATGTCGTCGTTGCGTACGACGTCCGTCTGCGCGCCGAGCTCCCGGAGGTATCCGTTCAGCGTGTAGACGAAGCTGTCGTAGTTGTCGATGACGAGTACGCGGGTCACGGCCCCACGGTACCTTCCTGCGGACCCAAGAGCGAATCCACCCAGGGGAAGGCCCAGGTCACCAAGGCGAACAGCACGGCGACCACCAGGACCAGCAGGATGATGATGCGCAGCCAGACCGGTCCGGGCAGGATGCGCCACAGCGCAGCGTACATGTCAGCCTCCCTGACTGGTGCTGAGGCCGGGCACCCCGGCGAGCTCGCTCGGCACGTCCTGCGCCGGTGCATAGCTGTCGAACACGTTGTAGGCGATCAACCGCTCGCCGGCCGCGAACGGCGGGTTGCAGGTGGTGATCGTCATGAGCCGCTCCGTCGGGGTCGCTGCCGGCTGTCGCGGCACCGGGAGGAGCACCTGGACGGCGGACGGCTGCACGTACTCGAAGTTGCGGAAGACATAGGTGTACCAGCCGTCCTTCGTCTGGACGTAGATCTTGTCCCCGATGTGCAGCTTGGAGAGGTCGATGAAGGTGTTCCCCCAGCCGCTGTCGTGACCGGCCACCGCGAAGTTGCCCACCTGACCGGGCATCTGCGTGTCGCTGTAGTGTCCGACACCGGCCGTGTAGCTGTTGAGCACCTTCTCCACGTCGACCGTCTGGCGGATGGTGCGCTTCCAGTCCGCACCGAGCCGGGGGATGTAGAGCACGGCGAACGCCTCGTAGTCGGCCGGCTGGGCCATGACCGGGATGTCGACCGCACCGTTGGCATCGGGAGTCGGAGTCGGCTTCGGCGCCTTGAGGGCATCCTGGAGCCACTGCTGACTCTGAGTCGCCGCGGCGGAACTCTGCTGGTTGTCGACGACGAGGTTGTTCCACCACATCTGCCAGCCGAGGAAGAGCAGGACGAGCACACCGGCCGTGATCAGCAGCTCGCCGAGGACTCCGACCACGGTCGGGCGACGAGGCGGCTTGCGGGCCTTCGTGCCCCGGCCCTTCGACTCCCCCTGGGGGGCGCGTCGATCGGATCCGCGCGGACGACGCATCTCGGGTTGGGTCGGATCCGCCATATGGCAGATTCTACGAGGAAAACCTGGGCGTAGCCCCGCCGGATGCCCGCTTTCGAGCCCGTTGTCGGCGAGAAGCTTCGGAACGCTCAGACCGGTCCCGCTACACTGTGGTGCTATGGCACGCAGCAAGTCGAAGATCAAGCCCGAGCGCACCGAGCGGACCGCAGCCGCCTCCGGAGAAGAAGCGCCCAACCCCGTCTGGTTCAAGCCGGTGATGTTCGGCTTCATGCTGCTCGGACTGGTCTGGATCATCGTCTTCTACGTGAGCCAGAATCAGCTCCCCATCCCGGCGCTCGGCGCGTGGAACATCCTCGTCGGCTTCGGCATCGCCTTCATCGGCTTCCTCATGACCACCCGGTGGCGCTGACGCCGCTCCTTCTCCGTCCGACGCTGCGCGTCGAGAAGCCCGGTCCGCGATGGACCGGGCTTCCTTTGTTTCCACAGTTATCCACACCGTCTTATCCACACTGAGGAGAACTCCATGGAGGCCGTTCTCCCCAGTGTTAATAAGCCTGTGGAGAGTTACACGCGTGTAATTATCCCCACTGTTAACAAACCTGTGGATAACTTATCCACGCCGCTGGACCGGCTGTGGACATGACGGTTACAGGAAGCGGATCAGGCTGAGGGCGATCAGCAGCACGCTCAGGACGATCACCAGCGGCAGCTGGAGGGACCGCCGGGAGGGCTTGCGCGTCTCGACGTAGATCAGGCCCACGAGGATGCCGCCGACCAGACCGCCGACGTGCGCCTGCCAGGCGATGTTGAGCCCGGGGAGGAAGCCGATGGCGATGTTGAGCACCATCAGCACCAGGATCTGGGTCGCGTTCCCGCCCAGCCGGCGCTGGATGATGAAGAACGCGCCGAACAGGCCGAAGATCGCTCCAGAGGCTCCCACGACCGGCTGGAGCGGGCTGCTCAGCAGCAGCACGCCGAGCGATCCCGCGAAGCCGCTGATCAGGAACAGCACGAGGAAGCGCAGCCTCCCGAGCATCGGCTCGAGGATGCTTCCGAAGATCCACAGCGTGTACATGTTGAGCGCGATGTGGATGATGCTCGCGTGCGCGAACACCGAGGTGAACATCCGCCACGGCTCGAACGGGAGGGCGGCAACGGTTCCAGACGGGTATGAGTACGCGCCCGCGTACTGGATGGCAAGCGTCACCTGGCTCCCGATCACGGGGAGCGACTGCAGGATGTACACGACCACGCAGAGCGCGATGATCGCATACGTGACGACGGGCGCACCCTGACCGGTCAGCCGGGGGATCCAGGCCGGCTTCGTCTTGGGCGCGGTGGCGCGCTGCTCCGCCATGCACTCCGGGCAGACGAAACCGACCGCTCCGGGGGTCTGGCACTCACCGCAGATCGTCCGCCCGCACCGCTGGCACAGCACGTAGCTGACCCGGTCCGGGTGGCGATAGCAGTAGCTCGCTCGCGCGTCGACGGGCTGAGACATTCTTCCGACTCGCCCGTCCGGTCTCAGACCTGCTCGATCTCGACCGACTCGATGACGACGTCGTCGAGCGGCCGGTCGCGGGCGTCCGTGGGCACCTCGGCGAGCTTGTCGACGATCTTGCGCGACGCGTCGTCCGCGACCTCGCCGAAGATGGTGTGCTTGCCCTGGAGCCAGGTGGTCGGTCCGACCGTGATGAAGAACTGCGAGCCGTTGGTGCCGCGTCCGCCCTGGATGCCGGCGTTGGCCATGGCGAGCATGTAGGACTGCGTGAAGTCGAGCTCGGGGTTGATCTCGTCGTCGAACTGGTAGCCCGGTCCGCCGATGCCCTGGCCGAGCGGGTCGCCGCCCTGGATCATGAAGCCGGGGATGATGCGGTGGAAGATCACGCCGTCGTAGAGCGGAGTGTTGGTCTTCTCGCCGGTGGCGGGGTGGGTCCACTCGGTCTCACCGGTCGCCAGGCCCACGAAGTTCCGCACCGTCTTCGGCGCGTGGTTGCCGAAGAGGTTGACCTTGATGTCTCCGTAGTTGGTGTGGAGCGTGGCGACAGCGGTGTGCTTAGACATGGCACCAATTCTTGCACAGGGGGTTAGCCCGTTCGCGGCACCGGTCTTCAGCTCTCGGTCCATCCTCAGCCCTTTCGGTGGCAAGATGGAGACGGTTCGCTATTCCGACGCAATGGAGGTCCAGAATGAGCCTGACACGGAAGCGCAAGAAGGAGCTCAAGCGACTGCGCAGCAGCGCGGAGGAGCTGTGGGGTCAGCAGCAGGAGGTGCTCGCCGGTGCGAACGCCGTCGCCGCCGAGGCCCGCAAGCAGGCCGCCTACTACACGCGCGAGGAGATCGCACCACGCGTCCGTGAGGGCTACGACTCCTACGTCCGCCCTGCCGCCCAGTCGGCGGCGCAGACCGCCGGCCATGTCGCCGGGTACGCACGCGACCGCATCGTCGGCGACGTGATCCCCGCTGTGGGCGGCGTCGTCGGCACCGCCCTCTCGGTCGTGGACCACGCCCGCGCCGCGCGTGCGGCCGCGTTCAACGGCGACTTCGCCCAGGCGCGCAAGGAGTTCACCCGCAAGGTGCAGGTCGCGCCGAAGAAGTCCGGTCCGGGCGCCGGCACGATCATCGCTGTCGGCCTCGGCGTCATCGCCGCCGCCGGCCTGCTCTACGCGGTGTGGCAGACGTTCCGCGCCGACGACGAGCTCTGGGTCGCCGACGAGGAGCCCACCGCTCCCGCAGCGGAGTAGCAGGCGGCATCCGCCTCGGGGTATCCCGGGGTGGATTGGGGGGTTTCCCCGATAGCGGTCGTGGTGCCGGTGGGCGACGCTGGAGTCATGAACATTCTCCAGCGTCCCCTCCAGGGACGGGTGCTCGGCGGTGTCTGCGCGGGTCTCGCGCAGCGATTCGGACTCACGCCCACCACGGTCCGTGTGCTGTTCCTGCTGTCGTGCCTGCTTCCCGGCCCCCAGTTCATCGCCTACATCGCGATGTGGATCATCATCCCCAGCGAACGGCGCGACGTCGTCACGCTCTAATCGTCCGCCGGACGGCGTCGTCAGCGCAGTCCGGCCATCCCCAAGGCCACGTCGACCAGGTCGACGCGCCGGTTCGGGATGCCCGTGAGGGCGAACCACGCCGCCTCGTCGGTGGAGCCGTCGAGCTCGTTCGTCAGCCTGCCGCCGACCACGGATGCGCGATAGACGATCCGGAGCGCGTGAAGCGGGCCGGCGTCCGGCACGAACCGCTGCTCGGCGGGAACCACCTTCGAGTCGATGCCGAGCAGATCGCCGGCAACGGCCTCGTATCCCGTCTCTTCGGCGATCTCACGGACGACGGCGTCGATCGGATCCTCGCCCGGATCGATCCCTCCGCCCGGCAGGGTCCAGCCCGAGCGCCCGCCCTCGTTCCAGTGGGCGAGCAGGATCCGACCGTTGTCGACGATCACGCCGTATGCCGCAACCCTGATATCCATGGCGACACCCTACTGCCGTTGTCGGAGGAGAAGGGCAGACTGGGGTGGTGCCCGAACTTCCGGAAGTCACCGCACTCGCCGCCGACCTCGACCGGCGGCTGGCCGGACGTGTCATCGATCGGCTGAGCATTGCGGCGTTCGCGGCGCTCAAGACCGTCGATCCCCCGGTCGACGCGCTGCACGGGCTCACCATCGCGGGAGTCTCGCGTCACGGCAAGTTCCTCGACATCGCCGCGGGCGACCTCCACGTCGTCGTCCATCTGGCGCGGGCCGGCTGGATCCGCTGGCGCGACGCCCCTCCGCCTCCGCCCTCCGGCCGTCCGGGCAAGGGCCCGCTCGCCGCCCGCCTGGTGCTCGACGACGGGGCCGGTTTCGACATCACGGAGGCAGGCACCAAGAAGAGCCTGTCGCTCTCCGTGGTGCGCGATCCCGCCGAGGTCCCCGGCGTCGCGCGACTCGGACCGGACCCGCTCGATCCCTCCTTCACGCGCGACGTCTTCGCCGCGATCCTGGCCGCACAGGGGCGTGCCCAGATCAAGGGCGTGCTGCGCAACCAATCGCTGATCGCCGGGATCGGCAACGCCTACTCGGACGAGATCCTGCACGTGGCGAAGATGTCGCCGTTCAAGCCCGCGACGATGTCCGACGATGAGCTCGACCGGTTGTACGACGCCGTGCAGTGGACGCTGCGCGAGGCGCTCGCCCGCGCCGACGGCCTCGCCGCCTCCGAGCTCAAAGGCGAGAAGAAGTCCGGCCTGCGCGTCCACGGCCGCACCGGCCAGCCGTGCCCCGTCTGCGGCGACACCATCCGGCAGGTCATCTTCGCCGATTCCACGCTGCAGTACTGCCCCACCTGTCAGACCGGCGGCAAGCCGCTGGCGGACCGCGTGCTCTCGCGGCTGCTCAAGTAGGAGTCTCGGCCGGCGTCAGCAGGCGCAGCTCACTCCATCGGCCGGTGCCGTGAGCGGATCGGGCGTCCGGGTGATCACGCCGTGCTCGTCCTCGACCGGCAGGCCCTCCCGTGACCAGTATTCGAAGCCGCCGATCATCTCGCGCACCTCGTAGCCCTGCAGGCTGAAGGCGAGCGCCGCTTTCGTCGAGCCGTTGCACCCCGGTCCCCAGCAGTACACGACGACGGGTGTGCCCGCGGGCACGAGCGCGCCGGCCCGGCCCGCGATCTCCGCGGTGGGCAGGTGTACCGCTCCCGCCGCACGTCCCTGACGCCAGGCGCCCTCGCCACGGGTGTCGATCAGTGCGAACGCCTCCCCGGCCAGCTGCGTCGCGCGCACATCGGCGGGGTCGGTCTCGAAGCGCAGCTTGGCGGCGAAGTGGCGGGTGGCGTCGGACGAATCGGTCATGCACACAACGCTAGAGCGGTGGATCATCGAACTGAACAGACGATCCACGGTCTTCCCGGGATCACGCCGTCGATCCCGTGGAAGAATCTGCGCATGGCCGTCAATCCACCGTTCGAGGTCGATCCCGTCGACCGCTCCCTCCTCGCCGAGCTCCAGCGGGACGGCCGACAGTCGATCGCCGAGCTCGCGCGGACCGTGCACATGTCCGGCAGCGCGGTCGCCGAACGCGTCCGTCGTCTCGAGGAGGCCGGGGTCATCGCCGGATACCGCGCGCTCGTGGATCCCGAGCGGCTCGGCTACGGCATCCTCGCGTTCCTGCGCCTGCGCTACCCGAGCAGTGTCTACACCCCGCTCCACGATCTGCTCGCGGAGACGCCGGAGGTCGTGGAGGCCCACCACGTCACGGGCGACGACTGCTTCATCCTCAAGGTGGTGGCCACATCGATGCGCCACCTCGAGCGGGTGAGCGGAAAGGTCGGAACGCTCGGCAGCGTGACGACGAGCATCGCCTACTCGAGCCCGTTCCCGACACGCGCGATCGAACCGCCCCACGACCGCTGAGTCGCCGCGGCGGGCGCCCGGTCGGTTGGATCCAGTCTCGACGCACCGGCGCCGAGTGGTCAGAATGCTCGTATGACTGACGCGTCGACGACCGCAGGTCCCTCGATCCCGATCCCCGATCCGCCCTTCGAGGGTGTCGTGGGCACGACCTACCAGGAGTCGACCGCCGCGTGGCCGGCTCTCCCGCAGCCCGGCCCGGACGCGCCGAACATCGTGGTGATCCTGCTCGACGACGTCGGTTTCGGGCAGGCGTCGACGTTCGGCGGCCTGATCCCGACCCCGAATCTCGACACGCTCGCGTCGGAAGGGCTGCGCTACAACCGCTTCCACACGACGGCCGTCTGCGGGCCGTCCCGTGCGGCGCTGCTCACCGGGCGCAACCACCACGACGCCGGCAACGGCTTCCTGATGGAATGGGCGACCGGGTTCCCGAGCTACACGACGATGATCCCCCGATCGACCGCGACCATCGCCCAGGTGCTCAAAGCCAACGGCTACGCGACCTGGTGGTTCGGCAAGAACCACAACACCCCCGACTGGGAGACCAGCGTGGCCGGTCCTTTCGACCGCTGGCCGACCGGACTCGGCTTCGAGTACTTCTACGGCTTCAATGCCGGCGAGACGCACCAGTACTACCCGGTGCTGTTCGAGAACACGACGCCAGTGGAACCCGACCGGGGTCCGGACGAGGGCTACCACCTCATGACGGATCTGACCGACCGAGCCATCTCGCGGATGCGCTACGCGAAGTCCGTCAGTCCGGACAAGCCGTTCTTCCTCTACTTCGCCCCGGGAGCGATGCACGCCCCGCATCATGTGGCCAAGCCGTGGCGGGACCGGTTCGCCGGCGCGTTCGACATGGGCTGGGAGAAGTATCGGGAGCAGGTCTTCGAGAATCAGAAGAGGATGGGGATCGTTCCGCCCGACAGTGGGATCAGTCCCCGCCCCGACTGGGTGCAGGAGTGGGACACGCTCTCGCCGGAACAGCAGCGGGTCTACTGCGCCCTGTTCGAGAACTACGCGGGCTACTTCGCCTTCACCGACCACGAGGTGGGGCGATTGCTGGACGCGATCAAGGGGCTGCCGGACGCGGACAACACGCTCGTGCTCTACATCGTCGGTGACAACGGCGCGTCCGCGGAGGGCGGGCCGGACGGCACGCTGGACGAGATCAAGAACCTCAACGGGATCGTGCCGACGATCGACGAGATCCTCGCCGATCTGGACAAGCTCGGCGGCCCCGAGACCGAGCCGCACTATCCGATCGGGTGGGCCTGGGCCGGGAACACGCCGTTCCAGTGGGTCAAGCAGGTGGCCTCCCACCTCGGCGGCTCGCGCAACCCGATGGTGGTCAGCTGGCCGGCGCGGATCGCGCCCGACCCGCGGCCACGCGATCCATTCCTGCACCTCGTCGACATCGCTCCGACGCTGTACGAAGCCGCCGGCGTCGAGATGCCGGGAACCGTGGACGGCATCGACCAGCTGCCCCTCGCCGGACGATCCTTCCTCTCCAGCTTCACCGACCCCGCCTACGAGGGCCGGACCGAACAGTACTTCGAGATCATGAGCAATCGCTCGATCTATCAGGACGGCTGGAAGGCCAACGCCCAGCACACCCTCCCCTGGCGGCAGGACATCGCGCCCGGAGGCTGGGAGCACGACCGGTGGGAGCTCTACCACCTCGATCAGGACTTCACCGAGGCCAGCGACCTCGCCGACCGGCATCCGGAGAGGGTCGAGCAGCTCAAAAGGACGTTCGACGAGGCGGCGGAGCGGTACCACGTCTATCCGCTCGACGACCGCGGGGTCGGACGGCTGCTCCAGCCGAAGCCGCACCCACCCGGGTCCGCGGCGGACGCCACCCGCTTCACCTTCTATGAGGGCGCCACGCGCCTTCCGGAGACGGCGGCTCCCTCGATGAAGAACCGGAGCTGGACGCTGGAGGCGCGGCTGCAGACGAACGGCGGCCAGACGAGCGGCGTGATCATGGCGATCGGCGGAGTCGCCGGCGGCATGTCGCTCTACGTCGAGGACGGGGTGCCCACCTTCGTCTACAACTACTACGGCGTCTACACCTCGGTCACGTCGCCGGATCCGCTCAGCGTCGGAGCCGGTGTGGTGCGGGTCGCCTTCGACTACGACGGGGGTGGGATCGGCAAGGGCGGGACGATCACGCTCTCGGTCGACGGTTCACCGGTCGCGCAGGCGCACGCCGACAGGACGGTGTTCGCGCGATTCGGCATCGACACGTTCGGCATCGGCGAGGACACCGGGCAACCGGTGACGCCCGCCTATCGACCTCCGTTCGCGTTCACGGGCCGCATCGACCGCGTCGACATCGAGCTCGCGCCGATGGAACTCACCGCGGAGGATCACGCGACGGTCCGCACGACCGAGACGAAGGCCGCTCACAGGAGGGAGTGAAGGAGGGTGGAGCCTAGGAGATTCGAACTCCTGACATCCTGCTTGCAAAGCAGGCGCTCTACCAACTGAGCTAAGGCCCCGGGTGGGTGTACATGGTGGGGATACGAGGACTTGAACCTCGGACCTCTTCGTTATCAGCGAAGCGCTCTAACCGCCTGAGCTATATCCCCGAATGGGCAACAGATTAGAGGGTACCTGATCTGCCACCGCAAACGAAATCGAGCAGGGCTCGATCGTCAGTTGTTGGTGAAGCCGACGAGCAGGCCGCCGGTGATCTTCACGGAAAGGTTGTAGAGGAGCGCGAAGACCGCGCCGAGTGCGGTGACCACGACGATGTCGAGGATGGCCACCACGAGCGAGAAGCCCATCACCTGGCCGAGGCCGAGTACGGCGCGCAGGTCGCCGCCGCCGGCGCCGGAGATGTCCTTCACCAGGCTGTTGACCTGGTCGAAGATCCCGGTCCGGTCGAGCACGGTCCAGATCAGGAAGGTTCCCACGATCGCGATGATCGCGAGGCAGATCCCGGCGAGGAAGGAGAGCTTCACGGTCGACCAGAAGTCGATGTACACCAGCTTGAGCCGCACCTGCTTGGAGGATGCGGGCCGGCGCGACGACTTCTTGGCCAGTTTCTCGGCGACGCTACTGCTCATCTACGGTCTCTTCCTTCCCGACGGCCTCCGATTCTGACCCATCAGTCTGGTCGTCCGCTGGATCCTGCGAATCGAGGTTGCGTTCGGTGTTCTTTGCCAGAGCGATGATCTTGTCGGTCTCGGCGAAACGTGCAAAGACGACACCCATGGTGTCGCGGCCCTTGGCAGGTACCTCGGCCACGGCAGAGCGTACCACCTTGCCGCTGGCAAGAACCACCAAGACCTCGTCGTCCTCGTCCACGATCAGAGCGCCCACGAGATCGCCGCGATCATCGCTCAACTTGGCCACCTTGATGCCCAGTCCGCCACGGTTCTGCAGGCGGTACTGGTCGGCGGAGGTGCGCTTGGCGTACCCGCCCTCGGTCACGACGAAGACGAACCCCTCGTCGGAGACCACGGACGCGTCGAGCAGGCTGTCCTCCCCGCGGAAGTGCATTCCGATCACACCGGAGGTCGAGCGACCCATCGGTCGCAGCGCCTCATCCGAGGCGGTGAAGCGGATGGACATGCCCTTGCGCGAGACGAGCAGCAGGTCGGAGTCCTCCTCCACCAGGAGTGCCGAGACGAGCTCGTCCTCCTCGCGGAGCTTGATCGCGATGATGCCGCCGGAGCGGTTGGTGTCGTACTCGCTCAGCGCGGTCTTCTTGATCAGCCCGTCACGGGTGGCGAGCACCAGGTACTTCGCCGCCTCGTAGTCCCGGATGTCCAGGATCTCGGCGATCTCCTCGTCCGGCTGCATCGCGAGCAGGTTGGCGACGTGCTGGCCCTTCGCGTCGCGGCCGGCCTCCTGCACCTCGTACGCCTTGGCGCGGTAGACCCGGCCCTTGTTGGTGAAGAAGAGCAGCCAGTGGTGGGTCGTCGTGACGAAGAAGTGGTCGACCACGTCCTCCCCGCGCAGCTGTGCGCCCTTGACGCCCTTGCCGCCGCGGTGCTGCTGACGGTAGTTGTCGCTGCGGGTCCGCTTGATGTAGCCGCCACGGGTGACGGTGACCACCATCTCCTCTTCGGGGATGAGGTCCTCGACGCTCATGTCGCCGTCGAAGCCGAACATGACCTCGGTTCGGCGGTCGTCGCCGAACCGGTCGACGATCTCGGTGAGCTCCTCGCTCACGATCGTGCGCTGACGGGTCGGGTCGGCGAGGATCGCCTTGAGTTCGGCGATGTCGAGCTCGATCTGATCGTGCTCCTCGATGATCTTCTGGCGCTCCAGTGCGGCGAGACGTCGCAGCTGCATCGTCAGGATGGCGTCGGCCTGGATGTCGTCGACGTCGAGGAGGGTCTTCAGTCCCTCGCGCGCGTCCTCGACCGTCGGCGAGCGGCGGATGAGCGCGATGACCTCGTCGAGCGCATCGAGCGCCTTGAGATAGCCGCGCAGGATGTGCGCCCGCTCCTCCTTCTTCCGGAGGCGGAACTGCGTACGCCGGACGATGACCTCGATCTGGTGGTCGACCCAGGCGGTGATGAACCCATCCAGGGCGAGGGTTCGCGGCACCTTGTCCACGATCGCCAGCATGTTGGCGCCGAAGTTCTCCTGCAGCTGCGTGTGCTTGTACAGGTTGTTGAGCACGACCTTCGCCACCGCGTCGCGCTTGAGCACGATGACGAGACGCTGGCCGGTGCGGCCCGAGGTCTCGTCACGGATGTCGGCGATGCCGCCGACGCGGCCGTCCTTCACCAGCTCGGCGATCTTGATCGCCAGATTGTCCGGGTTGACCTGGTACGGCAGCTCGGTGACGACCAGGCAGACCCGGCCCTGGATCTCCTCGATGCTGACGACGGCCCGCATCGTGATGGAGCCGCGGCCGGTGCGGTAAGTGTCCTGGATGCCCTTGACGCCGAGGATCTGCGCGCCGGTCGGGAAGTCCGGTCCCTTGATCCGCTTGATCAGCTCCTCCAGGAGCTCCTCGCGGGAGGCTTCCGGGTGGGCCAGGTGCCAGAGCGCGCCGTCGGCGACCTCGCGGAGGTTGTGCGGCGGGATGTTCGTCGCCATGCCGACCGCGATGCCGACCGAGCCATTGACGAGCAGGTTCGGGAAGCGGCTGGGGAGCACGGCCGGCTCCTGGGTGCGCCCATCGTAGTTGTCCTGGAAGTCGACGGTCTCCTCGTCGATGTCGCGGACCATCTCGAGCGCAAGGGGCGCCATCTTCGTCTCGGTGTACCGCGGAGCGGCGGCCCCGTCGTTGCCCGGCGAGCCGAAGTTGCCCTGACCGAGCGCGAGCGGGTAGCGGAGGCTCCACGGCTGCACGAGACGCACGAGCGCGTCGTAGATCGCCGAGTCGCCGTGGGGGTGGAACTGACCCATCACATCGCCGACGACACGGGCGCACTTCGAGAACGCCTTGTCGGGGCGGTACCCACCGTCGAACATCGCGTAGATCACGCGACGGTGCACGGGCTTCAGGCCGTCGCGCACCTCCGGCAGCGCGCGACCCACGATCACGCTCATGGCGTAGTCGAGGTAGGAGCGCTTCATCTCCGCCTGCAGGTCGACCTGGTCGATCCTGCCGTGGATGCCGAAACCGGCGCCGGCGTTGTCTTCGTCCGTCACGATGTTCTCTCCCGTGGTGCCGTTCTCGTCGGGCGTCGATTCATCAGATGTCAAGGAACCGCACGTCCTTCGCGTTCGTCTGGATGAACGAGCGGCGCGACTCGACGTCCTCGCCCATCAGCGTGGCGAAGATCTCGTCGGCGGCGGCCGCATCGTCGAGCGTCACCTGGAGCAGCGTGCGCGTCTCCGGGTTCATGGTGGTCTCCCACAGCTCCTTGTAGTCCATCTCACCCAGACCCTTGTAGCGCTGCACGCCGTTGTCCTTCGGGATGCGCTTGCCGGCGGCGAGGCCGTCCGACAGATACGCGTCGCGCTCCCGGTCGGAGTACACGTACTCGTGCTCGGCGTTCGACCACTTGAGGCGGTAGAGCGGCGGCTGCGCCAGGTAGACGTAGCCGAGCTCGATCATCGGCCGCATGTAGCGGAACAAAAGGGTCAGGAGCAACGTCGTGATGTGCTGGCCGTCGACGTCGGCGTCGGCCATGAGCACGATCTTGTGGTAGCGCGCCTTCTCCGGGTTGAAGTCCTCGCCGATGCCCGCGCCGAACGCGGTGATCATCGCTTGCACCTCGTTGTTCGCGAGCGCACGGTCGAGCCGGGCCTTCTCCACGTTGAGGATCTTGCCGCGAAGCGGGAGGATCGCCTGCGTCTCGGGATTGCGGCCCTGCACGGCGGAGCCGCCTGCGGAGTCGCCCTCGACGATGAAGATCTCCGAGAGAGTCGGGTCCTTCGACTGGCAGTCCTTGAGCTTGCCGGGCATCCCGCCGCTCTCGAGCAGCCCCTTGCGGCGTGCGGTCTCCCGCGCCTTGCGGGCGGCGATGCGGGCGGTCGCGGCCTGGAGCGCCTTGCGGATGATCTCCTTGGCCTGGTTCGGGTTGCGGTCGAACCAATCGGCGAGCTGGTCGCCGACGACCTTCTGCACGAACGCCTTGGCCTCGGTGTTGCCGAGCTTCGTCTTCGTCTGCCCCTCGAACTGCGGCTCCGAGAGCTTCACCGAGATCACGGCGGTGAGACCCTCGCGCACGTCGTCGCCGGAGAGGTTGTCGTCCTTCTCCTTGAGGATGTTCTTCTCGCGGGCGTACTTGTTCACCAGGGTGGTCAGCGCCGCTCGGAAACCCTCTTCGTGGGTTCCACCCTCGTGGGTGTTGATCGTGTTGGCGTAGGTGAAGACACTCTCGTTGTAGCTCGTGGTCCACTGCATGGCGACCTCGAGCGCGATCTTGCGCTCGGTGTCCTCGGACTCGAACGAGATGATCTCGTCGTGCACGACCTCGGCCTTCTTGGCGGAGTTGAGGTAGTGCACGTAGTCGGTGAGACCCTGCTCGTAGAGGAACACCTCGCTGCGCGCGGTGAACTCCTCACTCTCCTCCTCGATCTCGCCCTCCACGGGAATGATCTCGGGAGCGCGCTCGTCGGTGATCGCGATGCGGAGCCCCTTGTTGAGGAACGCCATCTGCTGGAAGCGGGTCCGCAGCGTGTCGTAGTCGAAGACGGTCGTCTCGAACGTCTGCGGGCTGGGCCAGAACGTGATCGTCGTGCCGGTGCGGTCCGACGCCTCGCCCTGCTCGAGCGGCGCCTGCGGCACACCGTCGCGGTAGCTCTGCCGCCAGACGGAACCCTGTCGGAAGACCTCGACGTCGAGCCGCGACGAGAGCGCGTTCACCACCGAGCTGCCGACGCCGTGCAGACCGCCGGAGACGGCGTATCCGCCGCCACCGAACTTGCCGCCGGCGTGCAGGATCGTGAGCACGACCTCCACCGTCGACTTCTTCTGCACCGGGTGCTCGTCCACGGGGATGCCACGGCCGTTGTCGATGACGCGCACGGCGCCGTCGGCCAGGATCGTGACCTCGATGTTGTCGGCGTGCCCGGCGAGCGCCTCGTCGACGGAGTTGTCGACGATCTCGTAGACCAGGTGATGGAGACCCCGTGGACCGGTGGAACCGATGTACATTCCGGGTCGCTTGCGGACGGCTTCGAGACCCTCGAGGATCTGGATCTCATTCGCGCCGTAGTCGTGTTCCGCCTCGGCCCCGTTCGGTTCCATCGTCATATGAAATTAGGCTCCTGACCGCACTCAACAGTGACTCTCCATTCTACCAAGCGCGGGCTGGGGAAATGGCGGAAAATGCCCTTCTGACGCGTTTTCTTCGCGCGGGCTACCTCTTTTGTGCACTCAGCCGTAAGTATCGCGTGGGCCGCGCCCTGGAATCGACCTGGGACCGCGTTTCCACGAGGGGGCGTCCGGTCCCTGGAAGCGGATCGACTGGATGTCGGCCTCCGGGAACCTCTCGCCGATCCGGACGAGCAACTCGGAGCGCATCATCCGCAGCTGCGTCGCCCACGCCGTCGACTCGCACCGGACGACCAGGACGCCGTCCGTGATGGCGTCCGGAACGGCGTGCTTCGCCGTCTCCTCCCCCGCGAGCTCACGCCATCCCTCCAGGAGATCGGACTGCGCGAGCGCGGACGTCCAGCCGAGCTGAGCGGCCAGGGCGTCGACCACGTCGCCCAGCCCGCGCGGATCGCGGCCGGCGGTGAACGGCTTGCTGCCGCCCACCTCGTCGTCGCGCACTTTCGCGCGGCGGCTGCGCACAGGGGTCCCGGTGAAGAGTTCCTTCATCCGGAGGTAGACCAGGCTCGCCTCGCTCGGACCCGTGCTCTCAGGCATCGGTGGCCTCCACCACCGCCCCGGCCTCGATCCGCACCGTGTGGGCGGCGAGCTCGGGCGGGACGTCGTCGTAGACCGCCGCCGTGATGAGCACCTGCTCGTAACCGGATACGGCGGTTGCAAGCATCCGACGTCGCGACTGATCGAGCTCGGCGAACACATCGTCGAGGATGAGGACCGGGTCGCCGGTGCTGGATTCGTGCCGCAGCAGCTCAGCCGACGCCAACTTGAGGGCGAGGGCGAAGGACCAGGACTCGCCATGGCTCGCGTAGCCCTTGGCCGGCAGGCCGTTGAGCTCGAAGAGCACGTCGTCGCGATGCGGTCCGACCAAGGTCAGCCCCCGCTCCAGCTCCTTCGGACGAACCGTGGCGAGTCCCTGGCGGAAGACGTCCGCCGTGTCGACACCGGATGACTCGGTTACGACATCGTTGTCCTCTTCGTCCTCGTCGTCGACGTGGGCGCCGCGGATCGTGAGCTGCGGGAGGAGGCGCGGATGGTGGTCGTCGCCGGCGACCGAACGATAGGCGGTCACGAGGGGTTCGCTCAGTCGGGCGACGAGATCCAGCCGGGCATCGATCAGCTCGGAGCCCAGAGCGACGAGCCGATCGTCCCAGATGTCCAGCGTCCCGAGCTGGTCGGCTTTGATCCGCGACGCCCGCGCCGACTTCAACAGGGTGTTGCGCTGCTTGAGCACGCGCTCGTAGTCGGCGATCACCGCGGCATAGCGCGGGTTGCGCTGGATGAGCAGCTGGTCGAGGAACCGGCGACGGATCCCCGGCTCGCCGCGCACCAGCGCGAGATCCTCCGGGGCGAAGAGCACGCTCGAGAAGTACCGCGGCAGTTCCCGTGGCTTGATCGCCGAACGGTTGACCTGCGCGCGATTGGCGGTGCTGCGGTTGAGCTGCACCTCCACGAGCAGCTCGCGCTCTTCGTGCTGGATGCGGCAGCGGACGATCGCGGCGTCCGCCCCCTTGCGGATCATGGCCTGGTCGCTCGACACCCGATGCGACCCGAGGGTGCTCAGGTAGCCGAGCGACTCGACCAGATTCGTCTTTCCCTGGCCGTTGCGGCCGACGAAGAGATTCGCGCCGGCCGCGAACGGCACCTCCGCGGTGCGATAGTTGCGGAAGTCGGTCAGGGAGAGATGTGTAACTCGCACAGAGGGTTAGCTCGTCAGTCGACGGCCTTCACCGCGTGGCCGCCGAACTGGTTGCGCAGAGCGGCGACGGCCTTCATCGCGGGCGAGTCCGTCTGGCGGGAGACGAAGCGGGCGAAGATCGAGGCGCTGATCGTGGGCACGGGGACGGCGTTGTTGAGCGCCTCCTCCACGGTCCAACGGCCCTCGCCCGAGTCCTGCACGAAGCCCTCGATGTGCTCGAACTCCGGGTCCTGTTCCAGGGCGCGCACCAGGAGATCGAGCAGCCAGGAACGCACGACGGTTCCGCGCTGCCACGCCTTGAAGGTGCCGGTGACGTCGTGGATGATGTCCTTGCGCGTGTCGAGGAGTTCGTAGCCCTCGGCATACGCCTGCATCAGCGCGTACTCGATGCCGTTGTGCACCATCTTCGCGTAGTGGCCGGCGCCCACGTCGCCGACGTGGACGAAGCCCTCCTCGCGCGGACCCTCCGGTCGCAGCGCATCGAAGACGGGCATGACGCGCTCGACCTGCTCTTTGGAACCGCCGACCATCAGCCCGTAGCCGTTCTCGAGACCCCAGATGCCGCCGGAGACGCCGGCGTCCATGAAGTCGATCCCCTTGGGGGCGAGCAGCTCGGCGTGCGTGAAGTCCTCGGTGAAGCGGGAGTTGCCACCGTCGATGACGAGGTCGCCCTTCTCCAGAAGCGGCTCCAGGTCGCGGATGACGGAGTCGGTGATCTCGCCGGCCGGGACCATGACCCAGACGGTGCGCGGCGCGGGGAGCGCGGCGACCAGCTCGGCCAGGGTCGGGACGTCCGACACCTCGGGATTGGTGTCGTAGCCGGTGACCTCGATGCCGTTCTTCTCGAGACGGGCACGCATGTTGTTGCCCATGCGTCCGAGACCGATGAGGCCGATGTGCATGATTGTCCTTCTTCTCTCGTGGAGTGGGACCGTTCCTAGCGCAGGAGCAGGTTGGGCTGCAGCAGGTACTTGTAGGAGTCCGAGCCCGCCTGGTCCTTGGAGGTCTGGCTCGTGATGAGCACAGGTCCCGGTTTGTTGGGGTTCTCGGTCTTGGTGAAGGAGATGCGCACGAATTCGGAGTGCACGGCACCGAGACCATCGAGCAGGAACTGCGGCTTCAACGAAACCACGGTCTCCTGGCCTGTGAGGAGAGCGTCGATGCTCTCGGATGCTTGAGCCTGCTCGGAGCCGATCGCTTCCAGCGTCAGTCCGTCGGCGGTGAAGGTGTAGCGGAGCGCGGCTTCGCGCTCGAGGACGAGGGCGACACGACGGGTCGCCTCGATGAGTTCGGCGGTGTTGAGCACCGCGTGGTTGTCGACCTGCTCCGGGAAGAGGCGGCGTACCGGCGGGAAGTTGCCCTTGATCAGAAGCGACGTCACGGTCTTCTTGTCCGCCGTGAAGGCGATCAGCTCCCGATCGTCGCGGTTGGTGATCGAGACCGACACGGTTCCGCTGTGGCCGAAGGTCTTGCCGATCTCCGTCAGGGTGCGGGCGGGCACGAGGGCGGTGTGGGTCTCCCCCGAGGTGGTGCCGTTGTCCCAGTCGATCTGCCGGACGGCGACGCGGTACCGGTCCGTGGCCACCAGACCGAGCGTGTTGTCGCCGACCTCGAGCTGGACGCCGGTGATGACCGGGGTCACATCGTCGCGCGAGGCGGCCACGCCGACCTGTGCCACGGCCTCGGCGAATTCCTCGGCCGGCACCAGGCCGGCCTCTCCGCTGACCTGCGGGATGCTCGGATATTCCTCGACGGGCATGGAGAGCAACGTGAAGTTGGCCGATCCCGCGCGCACGCTGATCTTGGCGTCCTCGGTGGAGAACTGCACCGGCGCATTGGGGAGTTTGGAGGCGATCTCGGCCAGAAGACGACCGGAGACCAGGACGCGACCGGGCTCTTCGACCTCGGCGGGGATCTGCGTCTGTGCGGAGACCTCGTAGTCGAACGACGACAACTGCAGCCCTGAGTCGGTGGTCTCGATGAGCACGCCGCTGAGGATGGGCAGTGTCGTCCGCTGCGGAAGGAGCTTCACTGCGAAGGAGACGGCCTCGCTGAAGACATCCCGGTTTGCTTGGAACTTCACGAAGTCACCCCTGCCAGCTGACGGATACGGATCGAAAGAATCCTAGCGCGTGCCCTCTGGGCGAGAAGTTTGTCATTCGTTCGAGCGCTTGAGGTTGTCGCCCGGCCTTAACTGAGAAGAGTTAATCATTAATCGTGTTAACCGCTGTGGAAACTGTGGATAACTTTGTGGAGGCCTGGAAATCACAGGGAACTACAGTGGTGCGACTTGTTGATGAGCTGAGGAATCCGCCTGTTCACTCGCATCCCGAGTGGAAGTCCTCGGAGGTCCTTTTCACAGGCGGTCGTCGTTCGTCCCCATTAAACGACGGAGTTTCCGGAACTTCTCCACAAGTTATCCACACGTGTTAATAACGAACTCTCCCCACTCTGGGGATAGATCTGGGGATAACTCGTCCCGCACTCGACGTCGACGCCCGGCGTGGCGCGCGTCGGCATCGAGCGATCGGCCGTCGCCGCGCCGCGGTCTCAGACCGATGGTCGTGGCCGGGGCGGATGGGTTGCCGGACGGAGCGGAGCGTCGCTACTTGCCGTAGCGGTGGTTCTGCTTGATGCGGCTGGTGAGCTCGGTCACCTGGTTGTAGATCGAGCGCCGCTCCTTCATGAGCTCGCTGATCTTCTTGTTCGCGTACATCACGGTGGTGTGGTCGCGTCCACCGAAGAGCTGACCGATCTTCGGGAGGGAGAGATTGGTCAGCTCGCGGCACAGATACATGGCGATCTGGCGTGCCGTCGCGACGGCCTGCGACCGGCTCGAGCCGTAGAGGTCGTCGACGCTGAGCTTGAAGTACTCGGCCGTGTTGGTGATGATGTCCGTCGGCGCGATCACATTGTCGTCGTCGAGCGTGATCAGATCCTTGAGCACCGTCTGCACGAGCGGCATGTCGACGGGGGTGCGGTTGAGGCTCGCGAACGCGGTGACGCGGATGAGCGTCCCCTCGAGCTCGCGAATGTTGCTCGACACCTTCGAAGCCATGAATTCGAGGATGTCGTCGGGCACCTGGATCTTCTCGCTCTGCGCCTTCTTGCGCAGGATCGCGATGCGGGTCTCGAGGTCGGGCACCTGGACGTCGGTGATCAGGCCCCACTCGAACCGCGAGCGCATCCGGTCCTCGAACCCGGTGAGGTGCTTCGGCGGCAGGTCGCTGGTGATGACGACCTGCTTGTTGTGGTCGTGCAGCGTGTTGAAGGTGTGGAAGAACGCCTCCTGCGTCTCCACCGCACGCTGCAGGAACTGGATGTCGTCGATCAGCAGGATGTCGATGTTGCGGTAGCGCGCCTGGAAGGAGGAGCCGCGGTTGTTCGCGATCGAGTTGATGAAGTCGTTGGTGAACTCCTCACTCGACACGTACCGGACGCGGATGCCGGGATAGAGGCTCATCGCGTAGTGGCCGATGGCGTGGAGGAGGTGGGTCTTGCCGAGCCCCGAGTCGCCGTAGATGAAGAGGGGGTTGTAGGCCTTCGCCGGCGCCTCGGCCACGGCGACCGCGGCCGCGTGCGCGAAGCGGTTCGACTGGCCGATGACGAAGTTGTCGAAGCTGTACTTGGAATTGAGACGCGTGTCGCCGTTGCGCGGCGGTGCGGTGATCTCGGTCGGAGGGGAGACCATCGGGGTCCCGGCCTCCAGATATGGTGCGGCCTCCGCCTCGACCGGGCCGGCCATCGTCTCCTGCTGGATCTCTGGGTTGACCACGATGGCGAAGGTGTTGACCGCGAGGGTCTCGTCGAGCGCACCGATGGCGCTGAGCAGCGGGACTCGGCTGCGCTGCTCGATCATGCCCCGGGTGAACTCGTTGGGGACCTCCAGATAGAAGGTGCCGGCCATGATCCCCTTGGGCTCGACCAGACTGAGGAATCCGTAGAGCTGCGGGGTGATGCGATCGTCCGTCTCAAGCTTTCCCAGCACGGATTGCCATGCCGCAGAAATGGACTCTTCGCCGCCTGCCATCGTTCCCCGTCTTCGCTTTCATCTGGATGCCGTCGGCCGAGAGACAGAAGTCGTCCTCGGGATGACTCGGGTCAGGCCGGCGGCGTGCTCGCCGCCCGGAGGTATTCACAGAGTTATCCACCGCTGCGTGTGCAATACCGTAGCGATCTCCGGCCTTTTTTGGATGGGCTGGGGATAACTTTCGCCCTCACGCTAACTTGTCCACAGGATGTGGATCAAATTCGGCTGCTGGAATACGTCGCCGAAACACGGCGCGTCGTTGCGAAGCATCCTGCAAATCCCGTGCATAATCAGTGGATTTGACTCGATCGGTTTGACCTCGGTCCTCTATAGGCCGTAGTTTTAATCAGTTGACTTCAGCCGTTCAGGCTGCCCTGAAACTTTTCTGGCCTCCCCGTGCTGGTTACATCCATCAGCACCGGCCTGCGAAGCGACCACCACGGAGATAGAGATTATGAGCAAGAGAACGTTCCAGCCGAACAACCGCAAGCGTGCCAAGAAGCACGGCTTCCGCCTCCGCATGCGTACGCGTGCCGGCCGCGCCATCCTGTCGGCTCGCCGCTCCAAGGGCCGCGAGAAGATCTCGGCCTAGACCCGACCGGTGCTCGCGAAAGCCAATCGCATCACGCGGGGGGCGGACTACCGGGCGACGGTGCGCAAGGGTTCCCGTTTCACCGCGGAGAACACGGTCGCGTACGTCCGTCCGAACTCCGACCCCGACGTGGTGCGATTCGGTTTCATCGTGAGCAAGGCCGTCGGGAACGCCGTGCGCCGCAACCTCGTGCGCCGCCGCCTCAAGGCGGCCGCTTACGAGCTGGTCCCGGCGCTTCGCGAGAGCGCGGCGACGGTGGGCGGAGTGGACATCGTGATCAGAGCATTACCAGCTTCTGCGGAGGCGCGGTGGGCTACCCTGCACGAAGAGGTCAGCCGAGCCGTCAGCCGCTACGTTCGCCGTAGTTCCACCAGATAAGGGCAGTGTCCGTCCATGTACGCCGCGATCACCGCAGTTCTGCTCGTTCCGCGGAACATCGCCGTGCTGATCCTGCGAGCGTATCGCGCGGTCATCTCACCGCTCTACGGAGACGTCTGCCGCTACTACCCCTCGTGCTCGTCTTACGCGCTGCAGGCCATTCAACAGCACGGAGTGATCGTGGGGAGCGCTCTGGGAGCGCGCCGCATCGCCCGCTGCCATCCGTGGGCGGCGGGAGGGGTCGACGACGTCCCCGCGAAGAAGATGCAGCGCTATCGCGTCACCCCCTTCGGTTTCGTCGTGGCTCGACGTGCGGACAGCACGGGACCGAACGGCTTCACCCGGCCGGGCGGCGCCGGCGGGCAGCACAGTATTCTTAGCCACGGAAAGGCTTAGTAAGCAGACATGGACTTCATCGGTACGATCCTCTGGCCCATCAAATGGGTCGTGGAGCTGATCCTGGTCGCCTTCCACTGGCTGTTCTCGCAGATCGGGCTCGACCCGGCCGCCGGACTCACCTGGGTGCTGTCGATCGTGGGCCTCACCGTCGTCGTCCGCGCCGCCCTCATCCCGATCTTCGTCCGTCAGATCAAGAACCAGCGCCGCATGCTCGAGGTGGCGCCGCAGCTGAAGAAGATCCAGGACAAGTACAAGGGCAAGAAGGACCAGTTCTCGCGTGAGGCCATGTCCCGCGAGACCATGGAGCTGTACAAGAAGACGGGCACGAACCCGCTGAGCTCCTGCCTCCCGCTCCTGCTCCAGATGCCGATCTTCTTCTCGCTGTTCCAGGTGCTCAACGGCGCCCAGAGCGGCCACGCCGGCGTCGGCCCGCTCAACGAGGCGCTCGCGGTCCAGTTCGGCGGTGCCAGCCTGTTCGGTGTGGCTCCGCTGCACCAGAGCTTCCAGGGCGCGATGAACGCCAACCCGCCGCAGGTCGTCGTCATGGTCATCGCCGCCGTGATGGTCGTGCTGATGACCGGCTCGCAGTTCCTCACCCAGCTGCAGATCGTCTCCAAGAACATGTCGCCGGAGACCAAGGCCAGCCCGCAGTTCAAGCAGCAGCGGATCCTGCTCTACCTGCTCCCCTTCGTGTTCCTGTTCTCGGGCTTCGCCTTCCCGCTCGGTGTCATGTTCTACTGGCTCACCTCGAACATCTGGACCATGGGCCAGCAGTTCCTGGTCATCCGCAACATGCCGACCCCCGGTTCCGACGCCGCCAAGGCGCGTGAGGCCCGCCTCGCGAAGAAGGGCAAGCTCGTCGCGCAGGACGGCTCGATCGTCCTCACCATCGAAGAAGCGCAGCCGGAGAAGCCCATCACCACGCAGCGGGTTCAGCCGGTGAGCAAGAACCGCGCCAAGAAGCAGGCCGGAAAGAAGTAGGGACAGCCATGACCGACGTGCAGACCGAGACGAATTCTCTTCCGACCGCGGACGCCGAGATCGAGGAGGCCGCGACGACGGCGCCCGAACTCGCCGACGGTGAGAGCTCGGAGCCGACGCCCGGAGAGCTCGACCGTGAAGGCGACATCGCCGCGGATTACATCGAGGAGCTCCTCGACATCGCCGACATCGACGGCGATATCGACATCGACGCCCGCAATGGACGCGCCTACATCTCGGTGAACGCGGAGGACGGCACCAACCTGCAGCTGCTGTCGAAGCCGGACACTGTCGCCGCCCTGCAGGAGCTGACTCGTCTCGCCGTGCAGAACCAGACCGGCGGTTTCTCGCGACTGATCCTGGACATCGCCGGTTCGCGCGATGCCCGCCAGGCGGAGCTCGGGATCCTCGTGGAGCGGGCGATCGCCCGGATCGACGAGGGCGCTGCCGAGGCGGCGCTGCCCCCGATGTCTTCGTACGAGCGCAAGCTGGTGCACGACATCGTCTCCGACCGGGGCTTCGTCTCGAACTCGCGTGGCGAGGGTCGTGACCGTCACACGGTCATCACCGCGGCCTGATTCCGCGCGCCGCCGTGACGGATTCACTCGAGGCCGAGCCCGCCGCCGCTGCGCTTCTCTTCGGCGCACGCCTGGATGTTGCTCGAACGTTCACTGAGAACCTTGCCGCGCAGGGCGAGGAGCGTGGGCTGATCGGTCCGCTCGAACTCCCCCGGCTCTGGTCCCGCCACATCCTGAACTGCGCGATCGTCGCTCCGCTGCTCCGGCCCGGCGTGGTCGGCGACATCGGCAGCGGCGCCGGACTGCCCGGTCTCGTTCTGGCGATCGCTCGTCCCGATGTCTCGTTCGTGCTCATCGAGCCGATGGAGCGCCGGATCGCCTGGCTCAGCGAGCAGGTCGACGAGCTCGGACTCTCGAATGTGCATGTCGTCCGTGCCCGTGCCGAGGACGTGAAGCTGGAGGCTCCGCTGGATCAGGTCACCGCGCGGGCCGTGAGCGCTTTCCGCAAGCTCCTTCCCCTCACCGCCCCGCTCCTGAGGGACGGCGGCGAGCTCGTCCTCATGAAGGGTGCCGGCGCGCAGGCGGAGGTCGACGCGGCCGCCAAGGAGATCCGCCGGTTCCGCGTCCACGACGTGACAGTCGAGGTCCTCGGCGACGGCGTCCTCGATGAGGTCACCCGGGTCATTCGCGCCACGGTGCGCTGAGGGCGGCGCCCGCGACCCGGTTTTCGACCGGATATCGGTGCCGGCCAAGCGGATTCCGAGCGGATCGCCGCGGTGGCTTCATGCGCAGAATGGCTCTGTGAGCGCGGAAGCAGGGTGTTTCGGCGCTGAGAGAGCCATCCTCCGGGCGTTTCGAGAGACTCGGGCGCAACGTTTTCGGCTGTTTTTCGGCTGTTTCTCGTCCCGAGGTGCACGATGTGAGGCCCGATCGCGTCGCACCAGTGCCGTTTCCCTCGACCTGTTCGGTAGCGGTGGATGGAGGTCGCGCGTCCGTTCCGCTGAGTGGGAGGTATGGATGTCGATGCACTCCCCCGACAGCGTGGAGGTCGACCGGTGAACCGCTCGGTGCGAGTTCGTCGGCGCTGTCCGGGCGATCGGTCCGTCCATGTTTCTGCGCGCTGCCGGCTGGGGTAGCGCTCCCGTCGCGGACGCCGGCAGGATCGTGCGCTGCAGGATCTTCGGTCCGCAGCGCGCGGAAGACGCGGACGCGGCCTCGGCGGTGATCGGCCCGCCCGCCCTCTTCGGCTGCTCCGGCAGGTTCCCGTCGATCTCCTTCGGCTCTGCCTGCCCCGCTCCCCCATTCTGCTACTCTCTCGCTCCCCCGCTCTCTCGCGCGTTGGCCGACGCGCGCGGCGCGCGGTGTCGCCGGAGTCGGTCTTCGGGTGGCGGACCGAAGGGAGCTCGGGCTACATCCTGTGGTCCGCCCGCTTGTGTGTACTCGTGGCCTTGGCCGGTGGTCACAGTCAGGCCGACGGCGGACGGGCATGCCATCGATGCCGCGTCGATGGGGCTTGATCAGTCCCACTCTCGGTAGAGCCGGAGTAGAGAGGGGAGGCTGGGCTGGTCCGCCGCCGCGCGGCTGGGTGAGTGGGTAGGCCCGTTCTCTCTTCGAAGAGAGCGTTTCACGTGAAGCCAGCGGTCAGCTCGTGACGGCCGCGAGTCGGATGCGTTCATTGTAGACGTCAGTTCCCTGCCGGATGGAGTTGCAGCATAGCGGGGGTGGGGTCGTTCCAGCAGTCCACGCGTTTCACGTGAAACACCTGCAATCGTGGGAGGCGGTTGTAGCGTGGGCGCGATCCGCTCGGGCATGCTGTGCCGAGGGACCGGACCCCCTTCGTGCTGCCGCCCTCTTCATCTGTCCCGAGTCAGGGTGTGCCTCACGGAGACGTCGCCCGCCGGTACCGCGTGCCCTACTGAGCCGCCGCCGCGATGCCGGACGCCGCCGTGAGTGCCTCACGCACATGTTTCACGTGAAACCGCGCCCTACGGTCCCGTCAGTTTCACTGCTCCCCCGGCCGGCGTGTGATGAGTCGAGCGGAGACGATCGTGAAGATCGGGGCCCTGGGCGCGATCGTCGCGCGAAAGGGGACGGCGCGAACGGTCACGTGTGCACGTCGTTGCGCTCACCGGAGTGCTGGCATCCCGTGAGTGAGTGAGGGCTTCGTGCGTGCGCCGCGCGGTCTTGCCCATCCACGCGTCGTGTTCCCTGGGTCGTACGGCCGCCGGTGGTGCGCCACCGTCACGCGCGCCGCCTCCGCGCCACGGTGCGGTGGCCTACGCCGGTCAAGGGTCCTGCCGCCGGGGCGGTCGCTTGGATCGATAGCCCGGGCGGCCGAGCTGGCCCGTCGGTGCCCGATGGGTGGCGGCCGAGACGCTGGGCCGTCGTTGCTTGTCCCGCACGTTCGACGCCACGCGGAGGCTGAGTACGGACCGCGCACCCTCGAATCACGAGCGACCGCACCGGCCCACGCGGCGCCATCCACCCTTTCACGTGAAACGTACGACTCCGCCCTCAGTTTCACGTGAAACATCCCGCGCCGGGTGGCAGCGTTGAATCCACTCCGCACTCCCTCATCGGCAACCGAGGGAAGAGTCGAGGGTGATCGAGCAGCGCCCGAACGCTCAGGTCGGGACACGTTGATGCGGGTAGCGGCAGGCCCACTCTCCGTCCTGGAGCCCGGTGTCGCGCGCGCATTCGCGACAGCTTCAGATCGCGGAGGGGCTGTTGCCCGCGCGCTCCACCTGCCCGCCGTCTCGCCCAGAGCCGCTGCCAGCCGCTGGCTTCTGGCGTGTCGACCGTGCGTCGTCCCACAGCTCCCGCTGATCCCAGCGGGAACGGCATTGTGCTGGTGCTGGAGCCGGGGTCCGCACCGGAGTTCGAGCCGGAGTTCGAGCCGGAGCCGAAACCGGTGCGGCACCGAAACTGACGGCGATGCCGTGTGGAATGCCCTTGCTGATGCCGGAGCCGGATCCGGAGCTGGAGCCGGCGATGCCGATCTCGAGCGCGGCGGCAAGGACATCTTCTCTCACCCCGCACCGCGCCCCGGCCGTGCCCCGTCGCCCCGGCTGTGCCCCTCTCCCCCGGCTACGCACTCCGCTCCCGGCATTGACCTTCCCCCTGACTCCGCACTCCTCTCCAGGAGTCGTCTCCTTCCCGCTATTCGTCTCGTTCTCGCTAGTCGTCTCCTTCCCGCTATTCGTCGTCTCCTTCCCGCCAGCCGCCTCCTCCCCGCACTTCCCCGTCGACCCCTCCTCCCAACCACCTACTCACCCCCGGGGCGGCGACATGCGACGGCATCAGCGCACATCCGCGACCGCGGCACTGCGCGCGTCGAGCGGCACAGGGGTCCGGTCGGATGAGGAGCGAGCCCGGGCCTGGGATGCGGTGGCCGCCGGCGAGCGGTCCCCTTCGGCCGGTCGAGCCGTACCCGGATGCCAGCACCGACGGCTACACCAGGGGGAGCGAGTCGGATGGGCAAGCTAGAGTTGAACAGTGGCGCGCCCTCGGCGCGCAGTCCCGAGAAAACCGGTGCGGCGCACCCGATCGAGCGACGAGGTTTCACGTGAAACAACCGGACCAGGATCCGTCCATCGAGGCGGAGCAGCCCGCCTTCGATGAATCGACCCCCCTGGCTCGGGAGATCGAGGAACTCGCGCGCAGGAGGCAAGCGATCGCATCGACAACTCTTCCCCTCCCCTCCCGGACTCGCGTATTCACGATCTCCAACCAGAAGGGCGGGGTCGGCAAGACGACCACCGTGGTGAACCTGTCGGCGGCGCTGGCGAAGTCCGGTGCGCGGGTTCTGGTGATCGACCTGGATCCGCAGGGGAACGCCTCCACCGCGTTGAGTGTCGAGCATCGCGAGGGCACCCCGAGCGTTTACGACGTGATCGTCGACGACAAGGAGCTCGAAGAGGTCATCCAGAAGAGCCCGGAGTTCGACGGGCTGTTCGTCATTCCAGCGACCATCGATCTCGCCGGCGCGGAGATCGAGCTCGTGTCGATGGTGGCCCGTGAGCAGCGTCTCGAGCGCGCTCTGAAGCGCTTCCTCGACGAGTACGACATCGACTACGTTCTGATCGACTGCCCGCCGTCGCTGGGGCTCCTTACGATCAACGCCTTCGTGGCGGCGACGGAGGTGCTGATCCCGATCCAGTGCGAGTATTACGCGCTGGAGGGCCTGAGCCAGCTGCTCAAGAACATCCAGCTGATCGAACGGCACCTGAACCCCAAGCTCCGCGTCTCGACGATCCTGCTGACGATGTACGACTCGCGGACCAATCTCGCGCACCAGGTCGCGGCCGATGTCCGCGAGCACTTCCCCGACGAGGTCCTCGACACGATCATCCCCCGCTCGGTCCGCATCTCGGAGGCACCGAGCTACGGTCAGAGCGTGATCAGCTACGACGCCAACTCGTCCGGCTCGCTGTCGTACCTCGAAGCGGCCGCAGAAATCGCACGAAGAGGAGCACCCCGCTAATGGCAGCGAAGCGAACCGGCCTGGGCCGCGGAATCGGCGCCCTGATCCCGACGTCGGACCAGTCGGCGCGCCCCGTGGACGTGTTCTTCCCGGACTCCACCGCCCAGGTCTCCGATGAGCTCGTCGCCGTCCCCGGCGCCCGACTGGCCTACCTCTCCCCCGCCGACATCGTGCCGAACCCGGTGCAGCCGCGCACCGAGTTCGACCAGGATGCTCTCGATGAGCTCATCGCGAGCATCCGTGAGGTCGGAGTCCTGCAGCCCGTCGTCGTCCGCCCCCTCGCCGGACAGGCCGACAAGTACGAACTCATCATGGGCGAGCGCCGGCTGCGCGCGACCAAGGAGCTCGGGCTCGCGAACATCCCTGCCGTCATCAAGGACACGGCGGACGACGCGATGCTCCGCGACGCCCTTCTCGAGAACCTGCACCGGTCGCAGCTGAACCCGCTCGAAGAGGCCTCCGCCTACCAGCAGCTCCTCGCTGACTTCGGCATCACGCAGGACGAGCTCGCCACCCGCATCGGACGCTCGCGTCCGCAGATCACGAACACGATCCGGCTGCTGAAGCTCCCCGCTCCGGTACAGAGTCGCGTCGCGGCCGGCGTCCTCAGTGCCGGGCACGCCCGCGCCATTCTCTCCCTGGGCGAGGGTGAGGAGGCGATGGTCAAGCTCGCCGACAAGATCGTCAACGAGGACCTCTCCGTACGCGCGGCGGAGGCGGTTGCCAGCAAGAGCCCCAAGCCGGCCCGCTCGAAGGCGACTCCCGGAAAGCACCGCGGACACCTCGATGAGATCGCCGAGAAGCTCGGCGACCGCCTGAACACCCGCGTGAAGATCACCCTCGGCGCACGAAAAGGCCAGATCGTGGTGGATTTCGCGACGATCCAGGACCTGAACCGCATCCTCGACGAGATCGGCCAGCCCAGCTACAACTGAGGCAGCTGGGCCGGCGGATCCGACGGCCGACGACGGGGTCGGACGGAGTCAGCCCTCGGCGATGGCCGCGATGGCCAGAGCGGCGTAGACCTCGCCGAGATCCCGACCCGACGCGGCGATCGCCTGCGGCATGATCGAGGTCTCCGTCAGGCCGGGGAGCACGTTCGCCTCGAGGAACCACGGCACTCCTGCTTCGTCCACGATGAGGTCGATCCGCGACAGGTGCCGCAGGCCCAGCGCACCGTGGGCGGTGGACGCGGCCTCGGCGACGGCCTCGGCGACGTCCGGAGCCAGTCGGGCGGGAACGTAGAACCGGGTCTCCCCCGCGTTGTACCGGGCGTCGAAGGTGTACGCACCGTCGACGGGTTCGATCTCGACGGCGGGAAGCGCCTCGACGCCGTCGCCGGTGTCGATGACGGCGACGGACACCTCCACACCCTCGACCTTGCGCTCGATCAGCGCGACCTCGGCGTACGTGTAGGCGTCGACCATGGCACGCGGGAGTTCCTCCGCGGCCGTCACGATCGTCACGCCCTGAGCGGATCCGCCCTGAGCGGGCTTCACCACGACGGGCATGCCGAGTCCGTCGATGATCGTCGACAGGACGCTGTTCGCCCCGAGCTCGCGGAAGGTCTCCTTCGGCAGCGTGACCGAATCCGGGGTCGCGACTCCCGCGCGGGCGACGATCGCCTTCGCGGTCGGCTTTGACCAGGCCAGCCGGGATGAGTCGGTCCGCGAGCCCACGAAGGGGATGCCGGTCAGCTCGAGCAGTGCGCGCAGGGCGCCGTCCTCACCGCTCGCGCCGTGCAGGGCGGGCCAGACGACGTCCGGGCGCGAGTCGGTCAGGAACCCGAGCAGGGAGCCGTCCGGCTCACGGACGCTCACCCGATGGCCGAGCGAGTTGAGGCCGTCCGCCACCCGGCGGCCGCTGCGCAGCGAGATGTCCCGTTCGTGCGAGATCCCGCCGGCGAGCACGATGATGTCGAGGGCGTCGGGGGCTTCTTTTTCTGCCATGATCAGCTCTTTCTCGTTGCGCGCTCAGCGCAGGTCGGTCGGCGGGTTGGCGCTGGTCCGGGTGGGACGAGCGGCGGTGAGCGGGCCCGTCCCCGCGAAGGTGTCGAGCAGATCCTGCTCGCCGTTGATCACGGTGGCGAGCCGGCGGACGCCGACCCGGATGTTCTCCGGGGTCGGGTAGCAGAACGAGAGCCGGATGTTCTGGGCGCCCGAACCGTCGCCGTAGAACGCGGTCCCCGGGGTGTAGGCCACGAGCTCGGTCACGGCGCGCGGCAGCATGGCCTTGGAATCCAGGTGCGACGGAAGCGTGAGCCAGACGTAGAAGCCGCCGTTGGGGTTCGTCCAGCTCAACTCGGGCAGATACTCCTCGAGGGCCGAGATCATCGCCTCCTTGCGCTCGCGATAGACGCCGCGGAAGGTGTCGATCTGGCCTTTCCAGTCCGCATCGCGCAGGTACTCGGAGATGACCAGCTGACTGAACGAGCTCGGGCTCAGGACCGCCGCCTCGTTGGCGAGGATGAGCTTCTCGCGGATGGCGTGCGGTGCGAGCGCCCAGCCGACCCGGAAGCCCGGAGCGAGGGTCTTGGAGAAGGTGCCGAGGTAGACGACGCCCTCCTGCTCGACGGAGCGCATCGCCGCGGGCGGACGTTCGCCGAAGTAGAGCAGGCCGTACGGGTTGTCCTCCAGCACGAGGATGTCGTTGGCGCGCGCGATCTCGAGGATCTCGAGCCGCCGCTCCCACGACAGCGTGACGCCGGCGGGATTGTGGAACGTCGGAACGGTGTAGAGGAACTTCACCCGGCGCCCGGCGGTCTTGAGCCGGGCGATGTGCTCCCGCAGCGCTTCGGGGATGAGGCCGTGCTCGTCCATCGGGACGTGGTCGACCTCGGCCTGGTACGAGCGGAAGATCACCATCGCGGTGACGTAGCTCGGGCCCTCGGCGAGAACGACGTCGCCCGGGTCGATGAAGAGCTTGCTGAACAGCTCGAGCGCGTGCTGCGAACCCGTCGTGACGACGACGTCGTCCGCGCTTCCGCTGATGCCTTCCAGCGCCATGACGTCGAGGATCTGCTCACGCAAGGCCGGGACACCCTGACCGGAGCCGTACTGCAGCGCGATCGGTCCGCGCTCGCGCATGACCCGGTCCATCGCTCCGACCACCAGATCCTCGGGCAGAGCGGCGACGTAGGGCATGCCGCCGGCCAGGGAGACCACCTCGGGGCGGCTGGCGACGGCGAACAGGGCTCGGACCTCGCTGGCGGCCAGGCCGCTGGTGCGCTGCGCATAGTGGCTGTACCACGGGTCCAGATTGTTGCCCCGCTGCTGCGGGTTGCCCTGTTCGGTCACGAGTCATTCCATTTCTAGTGGCGTGTAGTCATGCTATTTGGGTGGTGCGTCCCGGGAAAAATCCCCGGCACCCGGCGGATACGAAAAAGACCCGCCCGGCGGGTGAGCGCCGGACGGGTCTGCGAAGAGGCTGGTCGGCTACGCGAGGTAGGCGGCCAGGTCGGCTTCGAGGGCGGGCTTCGGCTTGGCGCCGATGACGGTCTTGACGACCTCTCCGCCCTGGTACACCTTCATCGCGGGGATGGAGGTGATCTGGTACTTCGCCGCGGTCTGCGGGTTCTCGTCGACATTGAGCTTGACGATCTCGATCTTGTCGGAGTGCTCCGCCGCGATCTGGTCGAGGATCGGGCCGACGGCGCGACACGGGCCGCACCACTCTGCCCAGAAGTCCACGAGGATGGTCTTCTCGTTGTTGAGGACGTCCTGCTCGAACGTCGCGTCCGTGACCGAACGTGCTGCTGACATTGTCTGATTCTCCTTAGGCGGTGGTCGAGAGTTCACGATCGCTGGAGGCGGGCTCGACCGCCTTCTCCAGCAGGTTCTGAGGGAGCGAAGCGAGGAAGTGCTCCGCGTCCAGGGCGGCGACGGTGCCCGACGCCGCGGCCGTGACGGCCTGACGGTAGGTCGGGTCGATCACGTCGCCGGCGGCGAAGACGCCGCTCAGGTTGGTCTTCGAGGAACGCCCGTCGACGGCGATGGTGCCCTCCGCGGTCAGATCCAACTGGCCGTGGACGAGGTGCACGCGCGGGTCGTTGCCGATCGCGATGAACAGGCCCTGCAGCTCCAGCTCGCTCTCGACGCCGGTCTCCAGGTTGCGCAGCGTCACGTGCTGCACCTGCTCGGTGCCGCCGATGCCGATGACCTCCGAGTTCCAGACGAACTCGATCTTCTCGTTGGCGAAGGCGCGATCCTGCATGATCTTGGAGGCGCGGAGGCTGTCGCGACGGTGGATGACGTAGACCTTGTCCGCGAAGCGGGTGAGGAAGTTGGCCTCCTCCATCGCGGAGTCGCCGCCGCCGACGACGGCGATCGTGCGCTCGCGGAAGAAGAACCCGTCGCAGGTGGCGCACCACGAGACACCGTGCCCGGACAGACGCTCCTCGTCCTCCAGGCCCAGCTTGCGGTAGGCGGAGCCGGTGGCGAAGATCACGGAGAGGGCCTCGTGGACGGCGCCGGAGCCGAGGGTGACGGTCTTGACCTCACCGGTCAGGTCGACGGAGACGACGTCGTCGAGCACGACCTCTGTGCCGAACTTCTCGGCCTGGGCCTGCATCTTGAACATGAGGTCGGGACCCATGATCCCGTCGGGGAAGCCGGGGAAATTCTCGACCTCGGTGGTGTTCATCAGCTCGCCACCGGCCTCGACGGAGGAGGCGATCAGCAGCGGCTTCAGATTGGCGCGGGCCGCATAGATGGCCGCGGTGTACCCGGCAGGGCCGGAACCGATGATGATGATCTGCCGCACGGCGGAACTCCTTGACTGTCTGCGGAACCTCCGGGACCGGAGGCACCGACCAATAGAACACATCCTAGGCGGATGCTATTCCGACTCACCCGCCCTGTGGAGTTCGGCGCCGAAGGCGGTCGAGGATTGGACCGACTCCCGCCTCCAGGTCGCTGGAGCCGAGGATTGCGAGGAATCCGACGTACACGATCAGCATCACCACGCCGACGACGGCAGACGAGACGATCGCCCCGAGGATCCCGCTCACCGGGAAGGCTCCCGGCTCCACACCTCCCAGCAGCACCAGGAATCCGGTCCCGGCGATCACCGCCGCCAGCGCGGCCAGCAGGAAGCGCCAGAGCCCGCTCGCGATCCGCCGGCCGTCCACTCCCCCGACACGGCGCCGGAGCAGCGCGAACGCGAGCACGGCCTGGACGACGCTCGCGAGGGAGACGACGAGGGCGACGGCGGCGGCGCGCCACTCCGGCCCGACGGCGAAGCAGGCCAGCACTCCGGCGATGATGACGCCGACCTGGGCGAGCGTGAAGAAGAACGGGGTGCGGGTGTCGCCCAGTGAGTAGAAGGCTCGCTGGGCCATGAACACCAGGGAGAAGGGGACCAGCCCGACCAGATAGGCGATCAGCACCAGTCCCATCGTCTGGTAGTTGGAGGTGAACACGCGGGCGACCGGGTAGGCGACGACGATCAGGGCGGCCGACGAGAAGACGATCAGGAACATGATCGAGCGGGCAGCGCTGGAGAAGTCCTCGCGGAAGTCGGTGATCGCCCCGCGATGGGCGTGTTCGGCCATCCGCGTGTAGTACGCCGTGACGATCGACACCGCGATGATGCCGTGCGGCAGCATGAAGATCAGCCAGGCGTTGTTCATGACGAACGAGCCGGCGTAGCCGACGCCGGCCGAGTTGGACACGTTCAGCTCGACCAGACCGGCGAGCTGCGTGGCGATCAGCATCCCGAACGTCCAGCCGGCTGCCCGCCCCGCCGTGCCCAGGTTGACGCCGCGCCAGCCGAAGTCCAGACGGAAGCGCAGGCCGATCCGCCGCCAGAACACGAACAGGATCAGCGCCTGGACGGCGATTCCGAGCGTCGCCCCACCCGCGAGGAGGGCGATCATGCCGACCGACCAGGTGTCGTGAGGGTTGTCCGCCTTCGAGTACGCCCCGAACAGCAGGACGAACGCGCTGAGTGTCGCGATCGCCACCACGTTGTTGACGACCGGTGCCCAGGTGAACGGACCGAACGACTTTCGGGCGTTCAGCACCTCGCCGAGCAGGGTGTAGAGGCCGAGGAAGAAGATCTGCGGAAGCGACCAGTAGGCGAAGGTCGTCGCGAGCTGTGCCTGCTCGTCGCGCAGGCCGTAGAGGCTCATCAGGAGCGGTGCGGCGATGGTCGCGATCACCGTGATGCCCGCGAACACCACGATGCCGAGGGTGACCAGTTTGTTGATGTAGGCACGGCCGCCGTCGGCGTTGACGGACGCGCGCACGATCTGGGGGACGAGGACGGCGTTCAGGATGCCTTGGGCGATGATCGCGTAGAGGCTGTTCGGCACGGAGGTCGCCGTGCCGAACGCGTTCGCCGCCAGACTGACGGTCCCGATCGCCTTCACCAGGAGCCACGCCTTCGCGAAGCCGAGGATGCGCGAGACGAACGTCCCCGAGGCGAGCATGGCGCTGGCGCGCCCGATGCTAGCCACGCGTGTCGTCCCCCGGGGTCGGCGGCTCGGCTGCATCCCGCGGTTCCGCGTCGCCGGTGTCGTCGTCGTTCACCGGCACCGGGGCTCCGTCGACCACTGCGGCATCCGTGTCCGCCTCCTGACGGCGCTCCTTGCGTCGACGCAGGATGTTCCGGACGATCCCGAAGCCGAAGAGCAGGACGAGAAGGATGCCCAGGATCAGCGCGCCGAGGCCTTCCCAATCGGCGTGCACGTCCACCGTCACCGAGGTCGGGTCGCCGATCGGGACGCCGGTGGGGCTGTACAGGTGCAGGGAGATCACGACCTGTCCGTTGCCGACCTTGGCCTTGACCGGCACGAGGAGGGTCGCCCGGGAGTCCTGGGGGATGCGCTTCGTCGCCGTGTCGTCGATCTCGAGCCGGCTGTTCGACGGTGCGGCCGTGAGGACGACCGTGGCCGCCTCCCCGGTCAGCTCGTTGCTGACTGTGAACGGGATCGATCCCTGCGCACTCACGAGGTTGATGTTCTCGGTCGGGAGGATGCGGATCGAGTGCAGGGTCTTGACCGTGGCCTTCTGCGAGGCGGCCACCGCGGTCGTCCAGTCGGTCCGCGGGTTCTGCCAGGAGACGGCCAGGAGCGTCAGCAGCTGTGCACGGACCTGACCGGTGAGCGTCTCCGGGGCGTCGAGCACCGACGAGAACGCGCCGAGCGAGGTCTCGTCGGACATCAGCGCGCGGATGGAGTCGATGCGGGTCTGCGACTCCGGGGCGTCCGTCAGGGCGAGACCGCTGGTAGCGGGTGCCGACCGCACCGAGACCAGCGTGGAGGGGGATGCCCACGGCGACGAGAAGAGGGAATCGAGGGTGCGCTTCAGCTGCGTCCCGCTCGATGGCCAGGACCGGTCGAGGCCGATGAGCAGATGGCGCGCATCGCCGCCTTCGGCGCTGATCAGCTGCAGCTGGGCGTTGAGCTTGGCCATGGCCGTGTTCCACGCCACGTCGCTGGGGGCGGAGATGGCCGACCGGAGGGCGTCGGAGAGCCTCTGGTCGGACGCGACGACCTGGCTGCCGGCGGTCGTCACGGCGGCATTGGGCGTGCTGTCGAGATCGCCGGCGTTCGTGTTGTCGCCGGAGACGAGCACGGTCGAGAGCCCCGACGCCGCAAGCGGGGCGATGTCGGCCGCCCTGGTCGTCTGATCTCCGGGCCAGGCGATCCCGGCGAGGGTGAAGTCCCAGGCCGTGAGGTCCTCCAGCGTCGGCAACGCGGGCCCGGAGGTCGGCGTGGGTGTCGGCGTGGGTGTCGACCCGGTCGTCTTGGTCGTGGCGGTGGGTGCGGGTTGGCCGACGGAGGTCGGTGTCGGGGAGAAGTTCTTGGCGTCGAGGGCGTAGCCGAGGGAGGTGGGTTGGAGTGGACCGGTGGCGCCGGCCTGGATCTGTCCGGTCGGGTCGGCGTCGCCGTAACCGAGTGAGAAGGTTTCGTTCGGCAGGGCCTCGAGGCGCACCAGCCAATCGATGGCCGTGGCCGGCGCCGCGTTCCCGAGAGCGCGGATCGAGGCGATGATCATCGGGTCGATGCCCACCGTCACGGCGCTGTGCCCGTCGAGCCCGTCGAGGTCGCGCGTGAGGACGCCGTTCGCGGCCGTGTACGTCGTCAGGTCGGCCTCGGAGATGAGGCCGTCCGCGGTGGAGGGGCTGACGATGGGCATCACGACGCCCACGTCCGAGCGTGTCCCGGTGTCGGCGGCGCTCCAGACGACCGAGCCGCGCGCCTCCGCGTTGGCGCTCCCGGCCGCGACGGTGGCGCCCACGCCGAACACCGCGGAATCGGGCCGAGTGCCGAAGGGGACGGCCGCGGCGGGGATCGTGACCGTGACGACCGTGCTCGACCCGCTCTCCAGCGGCGGGAGGGTGGCCTGCCCGAGAGCGGTGGATCCTGTGACAGGGTCGGCCGAGCCGAGCCAGTCGGTCAATGCGCCGCGTGACGTCTGCGCCCGAGGGTCCAGCCACACCGCGACCGTTCCGGTCGAGACCGGTGCGTCCGTGGTGTTCGAGACGGTGACCGACACCACCAGATCCTGTCCGGCCACGAGCACGCCGGCATTGTCGGTGGTGACGCTGGCCGTCAGGCCGGACCCGGAGTCCGTGGCCGTCGCCATCGGTGCGCTGTTGCTGCGCGCGGCTGTCGGGGCCGGTGCGGCCGACGCCGCTGCCGGGGCGCCGGAGAAGAACAGGAGAGCGGCGGCGAGCGCGCCGAGGACGGCGCCGAACCGGCCGCCGGCACGCGGGCGACGGGCACCCCGGAGGAGGGTGGGGTCGGCTGCGCTCATGCGACGACGCGCGATCCCTGCTCGGCCTCCATGTCGATGATTCTAGATGCCACCCCCTGAGAGCCCGGCCAGCGCGCCCGTAAACTGGGTCACCATGCAGAGCGTCGCCGAATCCCTCGAACGTCTCGGCGAGCTCGCCGCCTCGCCGACGGTCGCCCGTGTCGCCGGCCTCTTCGCGGCGGCGGGCCTCGAGTTGTCGCTCGTCGGCGGTCCGGTGCGCGACGCCCTGCTGGGGCGGGCCGTGCACGATCTCGACTTCACGACGAACGCCCGTCCCGACGAGATCCTCCGCGTCATCGCGTCGCACGCGGACGCGGTGTGGGACATCGGGCGACAGTTCGGCACGATCGGCGCGCGCTTCGGCGACGACACCGTCGAGATCACGACCTATCGCAGCGACAGCTACGACGGCGAGACCCGCAAGCCCGCGGTGGTTTTCGGCGACGCGCTCGAAGGGGACCTGCTGCGCCGCGACTTCACCGTCAACGCGTTGGCGCTGCGCGTCCCGGAGGTGCGCCTGGTCGATCCGTCCGGGGGTGTGGAGCACTTGATGGAGCGCGTGATCACCACGCCGTCGAGCCCGGAGATCTCGTTCGGTGACGACCCGCTCCGTATGCTCCGGGCGGCCCGCTTCGCCTCGCAGCTCGGCTTCACCGTGGACGAGGCCACGATCGAGGCGATGACGCGCATGGCGGACCGCATCCGCATCATCAGCGCCGAGCGCGTGCGCGACGAACTCACGAAGCTCCTGGCCGCGGACGACCCGCGACCCGGCATCGAGCTGCTGGTCCGTACCGGGCTGGCCGACGAGGTGCTACCGGAGGTCCCGGCCCTGCGCCTGGAAGTCGACGAGCACCACCATCACAAGGACGTCTATGAGCACAGCCTGACGGTGCTCGAGCAGGCGATCGGCTACGAGAAGGAGCGTCACCCGGGTGCGGACCCCGACGTGGTCCTGCGGCTGGCGGCGATCCTCCACGACATCGGCAAGCCTGCGACCCGGCGGTTCGAGCCGGGTGGCGCCGTCAGCTTCTACCACCACGATGTGGTCGGAGCGAAGCTGGCGAAGAAGCGGCTGACCGCGCTGCGTTTCGACAAGGCGACGATCGAGGCCGTGGCGCGGTTGATCGAATTGCATCTGCGCTTCTTCGGCTACGCGGACGCGGCGTGGACGGATTCGGCGGTGCGCCGCTATGTCCGGGACGCCGGCGACCAGCTGGAGCGGCTGCACATGCTCACCCGGGCCGACGTGACGACCCGCAACCGTCGAAAGGCCGACCGGTTGGGATTCGCCTACGACGACTTGGAGCAGCGCATCAGTGAGCTCCAGGAGCAGGAGGAGCTCGATGCGGTCCGCCCGGACCTCGACGGCGAGCAGGTGATGCGCATCCTCGATCTCGCCCCGGGGCGTGAGGTCGGACGGGCGATGAAATACCTCCTCGAACTGCGGCTCGACGAGGGGCCCCTGGGGGCGGAGGAGGCGGAGAGTCGCCTGCTCGCCTGGTGGCGGGACCAGTGAGGCTCGCGCGGGCACGGATCAGTCCACAGAGCGGGTGACCGAGGAGTTCTCCACTGATCATCGACGGCAGCCCCGGCACTGGTCCGCGTTGAGGATGCTGGGCGTATGACGAACCTCCTCGACGCTCCCCCGCCCTCCGTCCACTCCCTCGGCTGGCATGTCACCGCCGCGTCGGGTACCCTAGGGAGGTTGCCTGGGCACACCTCTGCCCGCACAACCGATGTACAACCCTCCTGCTGCAGAACGTCTGCAGCCGCCGAGACCAAGGGAGGTGGGTTAGTCATGCATCAGTACGAGCTGATGGTCATCCTCGATCCAGAGATCGATGAGCGTACCGTTGCTCCCAGCCTTGACAAGTTCCTCAATGTCGTTCGCAACGACGGTGGAACCATCGACAGCGTCGACATCTGGGGTCGCCGTCGCCTGGCTTACGAGATCAACAAGAAGTCCGAGGGCATCTATGCGGTCGTCCAGCTGACCGCGACCGGTGACACCACCAAGGAGCTCGACCGCCAGCTGAAGCTCAGCGAGGCCGTCATGCGCACCAAGGTGCTCCGCGCCGAAGAGGCGATCGCTCAGGTCGCTGCTGCTCAGAAGCGCGCCGACGAGAAGGCAGCCCGCAAGGCCGCCTCCGCCGGCACCGAGAAGGTCGGCGCCTAGTCCGATGGCCGGCGAGACCATCATCACCGTGGTGGGCAACCTCACGGCCGACCCCGAGCTGCGCTACACGCAGAACGGGCTGGCCGTCGCCAACTTCACCATCGCGTCCACTCCGCGCACGTTCGACCGTCAGGCGAACGAGTGGAAGGACGGCGAGGCGCTGTTCCTTCGGGCCAGTGTCTGGCGCGAGTTCGCCGAGCACGTCGCCGGTTCGCTGACCAAGGGGTCCCGTGTCATCGCTCAGGGGCGGCTCAAGCAGCGCTCCTACGAGACGAAGGAAGGCGAGAAGCGCACCTCGATCGAACTCGAGATCGATGAGATCGGTCCGTCGCTGCGCTACGCCACCGCTCAGGTGACCCGTGCTCAGTCGTCCGGTCGTGCGCCGGGTGGATTCGGTGGCGGCGCCCCCGCCGTCGAGGAGCCCTGGGCCGCCTCCGCCCCCGCCGACCCGTCCGCGGGCGCCGACGTCTGGAACACTCCGGGTTCCTACAACGACGAGACCCCTTTCTAAGGGCCCTCTTACATTCATCAGCCCTCCCGGAGTGATCGGGTCGGGCAGAAAGCAAAGGAAATCATGGCTGGAAAGTCGAGCGGCGACCGCCGCAAGCCGATCCGCAAGGGCAAGGACGGCAAGAACGCCGCCCCCGCGAAGTCCGTTCGCGTCGGAGTCATTGACTACAAGGACGTCGCAACCCTGCGCAAGTTCATCTCGGAGCGTGGAAAGATCCGCGCCCGTCGTATCACCGGTGTCTCCGTCCAGGAGCAGCGCCTCATCGCCCGCGCGGTCAAGAACGCGCGCGAGATGGCTCTTCTCCCCTACGCCGGCTCGGGCCGTTAAGGAGATCACCCATGTCGAAAGTTATTCTGACGCACGAGGTCACCGGCCTCGGATCGGCCGGTGACGTCGTCGACGTCAAGAACGGCTACGCGCGCAACTACCTCGTCCCGAAGGGCTTCGCGATCACGTGGAGCCGCGGTGGCGAGAAGCAGGTGGAGCAGATCAAGGCCGCTCGGGCGGCTCGCGAGCTGCACACCGTCGAGCAGGCGCAGGACCTCAAGGCGAAGCTCGAGGCCACCAAGGTCAAGCTGGTCGTGAAGGCCGGTCGCGAGGGTCGTCTGTTCGGCTCGGTCAAGACCGGCGATGTCGCCGACGCCGTCAAGGCGGCGGGCATCGGCGAGCTCGACAAGCGCAAGATCGAGCTCCCCAACGCGATCAAGGTCGTCGGCGACCACGAGGCGACTGTGCGTCTGCACGACGACCTCTCGGCTGTCATCACCCTGCAGGTGGTCGCCGCCAAGTAGGCGACGGAGAGAAGTCAGTGTAGCGGCGGGCGCATGCCC
>NZ_AYMR01000035.1 GCF_000633535.1 Leifsonia aquatica H1aii
CAGGTGGATGCGGCCGTCGCGGTCGGGCAGCAGCGCCCAGGCGAGCGCGTAGAGGAGGACCGCAGGGGCTCCGAGCACGGCTGCCACGACGACGATGCCGCGGACGATCAGCGGGTCGATGCCGAGTCGATAGGCGACGCCCGCGCAGACCCCGCCGACCCAGCCGTCCGAGCGCACGACGCCGAGGCTGCGCATCCAGTCGAAGAAGCGGGAGCCACGGCCCGAGAGGCCGGTGCTCGGGCCGCCGTAGGGCGGCGGCGTGGAGGTGGAGTCGTTCTGTGACATGCTTCGATCCTGGCGCTCGCCGGAGCCGCGCGACATGGGGTGACACCCTGAGCGGACCCTGATTCCCCCGCCCGCGGACTGTCCGGGTGCCTCCGGGTCTGCTTGGATTCAGAGCATGACCCCCACCGTCCCCGCCGCCCGGCCGCCTCTCGCGCGGCCGCGCTGGTGCGTGCTCGGCGGTGTGAGCGAGGCGCTCGCCGCGCATCTGGGCTGGCCGGTCGCCGCGGTGCGCTGGATCTTCGTCGGCACATCGTTCGTCGGGGGCGCCGGCGTGCTCCTCTACCTCTGGTTCTGGGCGCTCGTGCCGCTGCGCCCTGCGGACGGCGACGAGGCGGTCGAACGGGTGCACCGGCGCGTGAACGTGCCCTGGCTCCTCGGGGTCGGCGGCGCGGTCTCCGGCGTGGTGTCGATCGTGCTGGTGGCCAGCGGCGGCGTGGCCTCGGGCATCGGTTTCCTCTTCCTCACGATCGTCCTGCTCGTCGGGGCCGTGGCGTGGGATCAGGTCGTCGAGGATGACAGCCTCCTTCCGACTCCGCTCTCGGCGACCGCGTTCCGCACGGCTGCCGGGGCGTTCCTGGTCGTGGTGGCGCTGGTGATGAGTGTGCTGCAGAGCGCGCGCAGCTCGGGTCCGCTGTGGATCGGGATCATCGCCGCGACGTTCGCGGGAGCCGCCGTCCTGGTCGCGCCGTGGGCTCTCCGGCTCTGGCGGGAGCTCATCGCCGAGCGCACCGCCCGCATAAAGGAGGAGCAGCGGGCCGAAATGGCGGCGCACCTCCATGACTCGGTGCTGCAGACCCTCGCGCTCATCCAGAACCGGGCCGGAGCGTCGAGCGAGGTCGGGCGCATCGCACGCGCGCAGGAACGAGAACTGCGCGACTGGCTGTACGCCGACGCCGCGCATTCCGCCGATCGGGACGACGCCGACCTGGCGGGCGAGCTCCGCGAGGTCGCGGCGGCGCTCGAAGTCGACCACGCCGTCCACTTCGACATCGTGTCGGTCGGCGAGCCGGTGCGCAACGCACCCGCGGAGCTCGGCGCCGCCTCCCGCGAGGCGATGCTGAACGCGGCCAGGCACGCGGGCGGCGAGGTCTCGGTGTACATCGAGAACGGGGCCGGATCCGCGGATGTCTTCGTGCGCGACCGCGGTTCTGGTTTCGACGTCGACGCGCTCCCGGAGGGGAGGCTCGGCGTGCGCGAGTCCATCATCGGCCGGATGCGCCGCGCGGGAGGCACGGCCACCGTCACCTCCCGCCCCACCGGCACGGAGGTCCACCTGAGCATCGAGTTCACGAGCGAGGCATCATGACAGACGACACCGGCACCCAGAACGACACCGGCACCCAGAACGACGGAGGCACCGAGAACGACGGCGGCATCGCCCCGGGGACGGCCGCTGTTCGGCAGAACGGCCCCGACGTTCCGCGGCGCATCACCGTGGTGATCGTCGACGACCACTCCATCTTCCGCTCCGGGCTGCGATCCGACCTCGACGACCGGCTCGAGGTGCTCGCGGAGGCGGCGGACGTGGACGCAGCGGTGGAGGCGATCCTCCGCACGCGGCCGGAGGTCGTGCTCCTCGACGTGCACCTGCCCGGAGGCGCCGGGGGAGGCGGAGCGGAGGTCGTGCGCCGCACGGTCGCCGAGCGGCCGCACACCCGTTTCCTCGCCCTGAGCGTCTCCGATGCCGCCGAGGACGTCGTGGGCGTCATCCGTGCCGGCGCGCGCGGCTATCTGACGAAGGGAAGCTCGGGCGGGCAAGTGAGCGACGCGGTGGTCGCCGTCGCCGGCGGCGACGCGGTCTTCTCGCCCAAGCTCGCCGGCTTCGTGCTCGACGCCTTCGGCGCGGCCGCGGGGGAACAGGCCGAGACCACCGACGAGCTCGACCGGCTGTCGGCGCGCGAGCGGGAGGTGATGCGGCTGATCGCCCGCGGCTACGCGTACAAGGAGGTCGCGGCCGAACTGTTCATCTCGATCAAGACGGTGGAGACGCATGTCTCCGCGGTGCTCCGCAAACTCCAGCTCTCCTCCCGGCACGAGCTGACGGCGTGGGCGCTGGAGCGCAAGCTGCTGTAGGGCCCGCCCGGTCGTCATCGGGGGCGCCTCGCGAGGATCGCACGCACGCGCCCGGCGAGTCCCGGGTCGGCGATGTCGCGGGGGCCGAGCTCGACGACGGTCCAGCCGTCGGCCTGGAGGTCGAGGCGTCGTTCGAGGTCGCGCCGGTAGGTGCGCGGATCCCGATGGTGGTCGCCCTGGTATTCGAGGATGACGCGGCGCTCGGCGAAGACGAGGTCCCCGCGGTAGCCACGCCCGTGCGAGGTGCGGATGGGCAGGTTCGCCTCGGCGCCCTGGATGCCTGCCGTCACGAGGCGGAAGCGCAGGCGCGACTCCTGCGGCGACTCCGAGCGTGCGTCGAGCAGGGCGAGGGCGTACCGCAGCGCGGGCCGGCCTCGGCGGAGTTCGGCTCGGGTAAGCGCCTGCTCGAGTGCCTGACGTGGCTCCGCCGCGTCGATCCGCCGGAGCGCGGCGTCGCCGGCGACGACGAGGTCCTCGACGCCCACGGCGCAGCCGAGCTCGCACCACGATCGCGGGAGGCTGCTCATGGGAAGGTCGTCCAGCACGATCACGTCTCCGGCTCCGACCCGAGCAGAGTGGCCGACGATGCCCGGTCGCCGTGGAGCACGTCCCGGCGCCGGGACCGAGACGTGGATGCCGGGAGGCAGACGCGGGAGGGGCAGCTCGTGGAGGGCCGCGGCGGTCGGTCCGGAGAAGAACGCGCCCGACGCTCCCACGGCGAGGTAGGCGCGGCACCACGCCCGCAGGCTGTCGGGCGGGTCGGGGGCCACCGCGCCGTGGAAGGGGTGGTGGACCGACGGCCCGCGGAGCCTCTTCTCCGTCACGCCGAGCGCACGCAGCTCTCGAACCCGGGCCGCCGCGCTCGCCGGGAGCCACCCGACATCCCGCCCCTGATGTTCATCCATGCTCACCACCCTGCCGGGACCGCCTCCCGCGATCCCACTTATCCACAGGCCGTCCGCGGGCTGAACCGCTGAGAGGTCGTGACACGCCCTTCCTAGCGCTGAGCGGTCGCGGAAAAGGGCGTGTCGC
>NZ_AYMR01000036.1 GCF_000633535.1 Leifsonia aquatica H1aii
GACGTGATCCGGCGCGGGCTGGCAGGTCCGGGGTCGAACCCGGACCCTGCTCGCCCGACCACTCGCCAGAACCCGTGGACGAGGAAATTGTCGGTCGTGACAACGGAGAACCTGGGGTCGACGTGTCCCGCGGACGCGCCATAGGCGGCAACGAGATCGCCAGCGAGACGCAAGTAATAGTTCCGAGGGTGGACCCATTCGATCGTCGCAGCGGCCGTCTCGCCGTTGGGCATGTCAATCTCGATGACGTCACCCGCTGTCCACGTCCACCGCTGAACCGGCAAAGTGGCAAGTTGCCGGGTCGGGTCCCAGTCATCGGGTTGTCGTATCGATCCACTCCACGGCGACCCGCCCAGAACCCAGAGGTCACGCCAATGGGCGAAGCTGAACATCTCATGGTCGTCCGTGAAGCCCTCCTCGTACCCACAGCTGTGACACGTTTGGTACAGGCCTCCGGCGAACTGGATGCGCGTCGGCTCGCGGAAGTCATCGAACCCGCACGCAAAGCACACGTAGCTGTCGTCATCGTGCTTCACCATGTGCAGGGTCCACCCTCTTGTCCGTCCGGTTCCGGTTCGTGCGGCATGCTCGGGTACTCAGGCGAAACGGAGCCGCCGACTGTGCCCGGCAACGCCGACGCCCCGGCCGATGCGGTCTTCCGCGGCGGCGGGACGTCGGATGCGCGCTCGATCAGCGGGTCAGGCGCAGACCTTGCCGACGGCGGTGAAGGACTCCGTGATCGCCGTGGCCTTCTCGCCGACCTTGCTGGCGTCGATGGAGGCCGGGTTCTGCACGGCGTCGTGGAGGAACGTCGCGTAGTCGTCGATGGCGGCGGCTGCCTTGTCCACCGGGGCCTTGACCTCCGGGTTGCCGACCTTGTCCTTGATCGAGCTCATCGTGTCGTTCATCTGGTCGAACAGGTCGAGCGCCTTCTGCGGGTCGGACATCGCAGCGCTCGCCTCGCTCTGCATGCTCTGCAGCTTCTCCAGGCCCGACTTGACGACGGCGCAGGCGTCGGCCTTCGACTGGTCCGACGAGGCCTTCGCGGCGGCCGACGACGTCGAGGACGACGACGAGGACGAGGTCGAGGCGTCTCCGGACCCTCCCGTCGAGCAGCCGGTGACGGCGGCGGTGACGGTGGCGATCGTGACGACGGCGAGCGCGAGTCGCGCCCCGAAGCTGTTCTTCATTGTTCCCCTGTTCATGGAGCGGCGAGCGGGCCGCATCGTTCCCCCTGTGGTTGAGAGGCCGCTGGCCACCATAGCAAAGCCACAGGAACAGTGGTCATCGTGCGGGCGACCGCCAGCCGCGGGCGACCGCGACCGCGTCCCTGCTCACTCCGGCCCCGATGAGCATCCCCGTAGCGATGGCGATCAACGAGCCGAAGGTCTGCAGGATGGTGTTCGTTGCGCCGGACGCCCCGGCTGCCGCCTCGCTCAGGCCGATGAACCCCATGGCGCCCGGGACCAGGAGCCAATAGGCGCAGGTGAGCATGATCGCTGCCGGGGGTGCGGCACGCAGACGCGCTGCGAGGGAGATGGCGGGGACGGCGAGCGCCGCACCGACGAGCCCGGAAAGCTCCGCACCGAGGAGGAGGTTGCCGATGAGCTGCGCGGAGTAGGCGACGACGAGGGCGTAGAGGATCCAGACCAGAGACCGCCGCGGCGCAGCGGAGAAGAAGTAGTAGCCGACGCTGACCAGGAGGATGCCGGCCCAGGGCGCCCACGCACCGAGTTGGAAGGCGTGCACATCCACCGCGGCCGGCTTGCCGGAGACGACGATCGCCGCGAACACGCCGAAGGCGAGCAGGCCGAGACGTGCGACGCCGTAGACCAGACGGCTGGCGCCGGCCATGACCTGCCCGCTGGTGAGCTCGACCGCGGCGATCGTCAGGGTGAGCCCGGGGAGGAAGCTGACCAAAGCGGGCGCGACGAGCCGCAGCACGTTGTCGTGCACGAACGCATCGGCCGCGAACGAGGTGAGCAGGGTGACGATGAACGCGGTGAAGACGGGGAGGATCAGGGAGAGCGTCGGCATGCGGGCGCCGAAGGTGACGATGCCACCGACGACGGCGCCGAGCACGACGTAGACGGGGAGCGCGGGAACCGTCGGGTTGAGGACGAGTCCGAAGCCCAGGGTGAGCAGGGTGTGGCCGACGATGGTGAGCGCCGGTCCGAAGCGCGGCGGCCGGTCCTCGATCCGTTCGATCTCGGCCACGACAGCGCCGGGATCGTCCTGGTGCGCTGCGGCGTGCCGGACGACGTGGTCGACGGAGCCGGCCTGGTCCAGCCGCAGTGGTGTCCGGCCGGCCGGGTAGATGGCCGTGTGCGACGGCGTCATCGCCGGATCCTCCACGATCACCAGGGTGGGCAGCACGAAGATGCGCAGGTCGGATCGCTGGTAGGTGCGAGCCACGCGCTCGAGCGTCTCCTCCACATCGCTCGTCGCTTGCGACGACGAGAGCAGGGCAGGCCCGAGGGCGCCGATCATCTCGGGCACTCCGATCTCCACCATCGACGGAACCCGGGAGGGCGGGGGCTTGACGAGCGCCTCGAGCGCTCCCCGGAGCCGATCGTTGATGCCCGTCATCGCGTCTCCGCTCCTGTCGCTGCGCCGTCGGCCTCAGCGTAATTCGGTGCTCCGGAGAACCGAATGGGCGGTTTTCGACGCCGGGGAGTCGCTGCACGGCGGGCCCGATCGCGCTTGTACGCTGGCGGTGATGATCGACCCGATGGATCTCCACATCGTCCTGATGGACAGCGCCTCCGCGGCCGCACTGGCGCAGATCCTGCCGTTGCTGCTGCTGACCCTGATGGTCGAGCTGCGGAGGGTGGAACTGCACCGCCGCGGGCCCGTGCGGGTCACCCGGTTGCTGCTGGGCCTCTTCTTCCTGGTCTTCGGCGTCATCGAGACAGTGCTGGTGCTGTCGATCGACGGGGCGTTCATCCCGTTCCAGTGGAGCGACCTCGCCGCGGCGCTGATCATCTTCGGTCTTCTCGCACTGCTGTTCTGGCTGTCGCTGCTCGACACACCACGCCGCGACCGCCGCGGTCGCGGCGAGCCGGACGGCGGCGAGCACGACAGCGGCGCGATCTGACCCCCGACCGCGCCGCCGCCGCTCCCCTTCCCCTTCCCCTTCCCCCGTTCCCGCTCCCCGGTCCCCCGATCCGCGTGAGCGGACGCCCTACCCGCTGAGCGCCGCGGTCGGCGGGATGCGCGCCGCGCGGATCGCCGGGTAGAGCCCGGCGGCGGCGCCGATCACGAGCGTGGCCGCGACGCCGATGCCGATCGCCTCGGGCGGAACGGTGGGCGGCCATCCGTTCACCGCCGCCACCGCGACCGTCACCGCAGCGCCCAGCAGCGCGCCGACCACGCCTCCGAGCGCGGAGAGCAGCAGCGCCTCCGCGACGAATTGGCTCCGGATGTGCCGCCGGGCGGCACCGAGGGAGCGGCGCAGTCCGATCTCGCGCCGCCGCTCCAGCACCGAGATGATCATGGTGTTGGCGACCCCGATCCCCCCGACGAGGAGGGCGACGGAGCCCAACCCGACCAGCAGTCCGGTGAAGGCCTGATCGGCGGCGTTCTTGGCGGCCAGCGCGTCGGACGGCCGGGAGACGGTGACCTCGTCCGGTGATTGCGGGGAGATCGTCCGGCCGAGGAGGTCGCGCACCGTGCCGACCGCCGCGTCCGTCGATCGCTCGTAGACCCGCGACGGGCTGCCGTCGAAGCCGAGCCGTTCGGCGGCGATCGGCATGCCGACGAGGGCCGCGGTGTCGAGCTCGGGGGCCAGCGGGACCGGATCCAGGATCCCGATGACGGTGAAGTACTGACCGCCGAGCCAGACCTCGGAACCGGGCGTCACGATGCCGAGACGCGCAGCCGCGGTCGCACCCAGGACGACGACGGGATAGCGGCCGGTCGCCGCATCGAGCCACCGGCCCGCGCGCAGCTCGGCGCCGGTGACCGCGAGCAGATCGGAGTCGGCCGCCGTCACGACCAGCGAGCCCGTCGCGGACGGGTCGATGAGGTCGCTGCGGTAGACGTTCGCCTTCAGATCCGCCGTGCCGCTGACCCGTTCGACGCCGTCGATCATCCTGACCTTCGCGATCGCGTCCGCGGGCAGTTTCGCGGGATCGCCGAACAGGCTGGTCCCGGGAGTCGCCGTCAGAAGGTTGGTCCCCAGCGTGGCGAGCTGCTGGTTGAGCCGCGCGGGGCGCGCCCGCAGTCCGGAGGTGGCCAGCCGAACCAGGTCGCGGCCGCGCAGCCGCGAGCGCGGGATCGACGTGGGGCTCGTGGTCGGGGCCGCGGGTGCGACGGCGGTCATGCGGCAGCCTCCGCACCGGATGCGCCCGTCGAACGCGTCGGATCCGCCGAGTCCGAGAGCACCCGGCCGTCGCGGATCGCAATCCGGCGCGGCAGGCTCGCGGCGATGTCGTCGTCGTGGGTGATCACGACGACGGTCGTGCCCTGACGGTTGAGCTCGTGCAGCAACTCCACGATCACCGCGCCCGCCTCGGAGTCGAGGTTGCCGGTCGGCTCGTCCGCGAGCAGCAGAGGCGGCTCCCCGACCACCGCGCGGGCGATCGCGACACGCTGCCGCTCGCCGCCGGAGAGCTGGTGCGGCCGGTGGCCGGTCCGATGACCGAGGCCCACTCGTTCGAGCGCCGCCCGTGCCCGCTCCCGCCGCTCCCGCCGGGGCGCACCGGAGTAGAGCAGACCGTCGGCCACGTTGTCGAGCGCGGTCACGCCGTCGGCGAGGTGGAACTGCTGGAAGACGAACCCGATCCGGAAGGCCCGCAGGGCCGAGAGTCCGGCGTCGTCGAGCGTGGCCACGTCCACTCCGTCGATGAGGGCCGTTCCGGAGGTGGGGCGGTCGAGCGTCCCGATCAGATTGAGGAGCGTCGACTTGCCGGAACCGCTCGGCCCGACGATGGCCACGAGCTCGCCGCGCTCGATGGTCAGGGACACTCCGGCGCACGCGTGCACGGGAGGATGGCCGTAGCTCCGCTCGAGCTCGCGAAGGGTCACGATCGCGCTCATCCCGCCGGCACCACGACTTTCGCGCCCTCGTCGATCCCGGCCCCCGAGACCTCGACCCGTCCCCCGGCGAACAGCCCTGGTGTCACCCGCACGCGTGCGGTGGACCCGTTAGCGCGGATCACTTCGACGCCGTAACCGCCGCCCGGCAGAGCCAGCAGCGCCTCGACCGGCACCGAGAGGACGTTCTCCCGGACGTCCGACGGGAAGTCCACGACCACCGTCGCCTGCTGGAAGTCCCCGGCCGCCGCGGGATCGTCGAGCGTGACGACCGTCGGGATGATCACCGACGAGTTCGCGTCCTTCGGGTCCTGCGGCGTCGGCACCCCCACCGAGGACACCGTGCCCGCGGTGGTCGCGCCGCCCGGCAGAGCGATGACCACCTTCTGACCCGCCTTCGCGACCTTCTGGTCCGACAATCGCAGGGAGACCTCGACATGCTTCGTGAGGCTGGTCACCGAGACGACCGGGGCGCCCGCTCCGATCTGATCGCCCAGCTGCGCCTTCGTCCCGGAGATGCGCACGTCTCCGGGCTGGAAGACGATCGTCCCGAGGTCGATCGTGCCGGTCCGCTCCTGGCCGGTCGCCTTCTGCCAGGCGCGGATCGCGGTCGCGGTCGCGGAGCTGAAGTGGTCGTCGGGCGTCCCGCTGAAGTGGCCGAGTGCCGCCAGGTCGTCCTCGAGCTGCTTCACGTCAGGTCCGTCGTCCATCCCCGCTGCGAAGCCGCGCCAGGCGGGGACGGCTCCGTGGAACAGGAAGACGGGCTGGTTGTCGACCGAGAACAGCGACTGGCCGAGCCCGATGCGTGCGCCGCCGGCGGGAAGGGCCGTCACCACTCCGCCGCGGGCCGCCCCGACATCGTGCGGGTCGGCGAACGAGAGCGTTCCGGAGGCCTTGACCGACCCGGAGAGCGTCCCGCGCTCGACGGTCGCCTCCGCCGCGCCGCTCGGGCGCTTCGCCTCCGGCGCCGCGGTGCCGCCGAACGCCGAGGTCGCGACGACCCCCGCGACGCCGAGGAGCAGGAGTGCCAGGGCGCCGCCTCCGACGAGCGCGATGGTCCGCCGCCGGCTCACGGGTGCACACCCCCGACGGACGCATCGGAGAATCCGCCGCACTTCTCGACGACATCGGACGGTGCGTCCTTCGGCAGCGCGAGCCCTTGGCCCGGCTTCGGGTCGGGTACGTCGACGCCGCTCGCGCGGTAGCAGTCGGCGATCTTCAGCATCATCTTCTGCGTGGCCTCGTCCTGGGCCTTCTTCTCGGCCTCGGTCAGCGACGGCGGCGTGCCGAGCTTCGCGGAGCAGGCCTCGCTCGCGGCGGTCAGCTGGTCCTCCGACAGGCCGCGGGAGTCGATGGTCGTCCCGAGGCCGCCCGCCGACGGGTCGGCCACGTCGACGCCGTGCTCGCGCATGCACTTCGCCATCGAGAGCTGCCAATCGGCCAGCGACCCCGGAGAGGCGGAGGGCGTCCCGCCGCTCGGCTCGGGGGCTCCGGACCCGGCGGAGCAGGCGCTGACCGCGAGGAGCAGGGCGGGGGCGAGCGACAGCAGCGCCAGCCGCGAGACGACACCGCGCTTTCCGGTGATGATCGACATGACGGTCCTTCCGTTCGGTGCCCGCCGACCGGCGGGCACGTCCCACTCCAGCGGGCGGACCGTTCCCGGGGCGTAAAGGGTTTCCTTTACGTTTTCGTTAGGGTCGGCGTGTTTGACTCTCCGCGGTGCGGCACCTCCGACCTCCGCGCCAGGAGGGCACCGGATGCGCGCGCTGATCGTGGAGGACGAGACGTTCCTGGCCGAGGCGGTCCAGACCGGCCTGCGGAGGGAGACCATCGCGGCCGACATCGCCGGCGACGGCGACACCGCCATCGAACAGCTCTCGATCAACGACTACGACGTGGTGGTGCTCGATCGCGACATCCCGGGCGTGCACGGCGACGACGTCTGCCGTTGGGTGACGGCGAACCGACCGCACGTGCGGGTGCTGATGCTGACCGCCGCACGACGGCTCGACGACAAGGTCGCCGGCTTCGAGGTCGGGGCCGACGACTACCTCGCCAAGCCGTTCGAGTTCCCCGAGCTGGTCGCGCGGCTGCGGGCGCTCGGCCGCCGTCCGGGCGAGGCCCGGCCTCCGGTGCTCGACGCGGCCGGTGTCTCCCTCGATCCGTTCCGGCGGGAGGTGTACCGCGACGGCCGGCTGGTGCGGCTGAGCCGTAAGGAGTTCGCCGTGCTCGAAGTGCTGCTCCAGGCAGCCGGCGGGGTGGTGAGCGCGGAGACGCTGCTCGAGAAGGCGTGGGACGCCAACGCCGATCCCTTCACGAACACCATCCGGGTGACCGTCTCCACCCTGCGCAAGCGTCTGGGGGAGCCGTGGGTGATCCAGACGGTCCCCGGCAGCGGCTACCGGCTGGAGGCGACGGCATGACGGCCGCCACGGCGACGGACCCGGTGCGGACGCGCCGGCAGCGCGGCCCGCGCCTCACGATCCGAGCCCGGCTGACCCTCACGTACGCCGTCATGATCACCTCGATCGGTGCCGTCATGCTCGGGATCGTCTACATCTTCATGCGGTACATCCCCACCTATCAGATCAGCGCACTGGCACCGCTCGACAACGCGGCGACCGAGCCGGTGCCGACGGTGACGCCGACCGGGATCCGCACCGATTCGTACACGGCGACGGCGAGCACCCTGCAGATCCGCAGCGAGGCGGACGTGCTCAACACCCTCCTGGCCGTCTCGATCGTGGTGCTGGTCGTGCTGGCTGCGGCGGGGGCGGTGATCGGCTGGATCGTGGCGGGGCGGGTGCTGCGACCGCTGCAAGCGATCAACGCCGCGGCCCAGCTGGCCGGGACGGGCACGTTCGATCACCGGGTCGGCTCCACGGGACCGCACGACGAGGTGCGGGAGCTCTCGGACACCTTCGACGAGATGCTCGGCAAGCTGGATCGGGCCTTCCAGGCGAACCGCCGCTTCGCCGCGAACGCGTCGCACGAACTGCGGACGCCGCTCGCGGCGACGCAGACGGTCCTCGAAGTCGCCTTGAGCGACCCCGCGCTCGATCTGCGGGCCCTCCGCGAGGCGGCCGAGCGCGTGTACGAGACCAACCGTCGCAACATCGAGGCGGTCGACTCGCTGCTCTCGCTCGCCGAGATCGGATCGGGCGCGGTGCGGCCGGAGCCGACCGACCTCGCCGTCATCGTCCGGGAGGGCCTCGACGACGCGGCGGCCTCCGCGGGAGCTCGCCGGCTGGAGGTGCGGCGCGAGCTGGGCGCGGCGCCCCTGCTCGGCGACCCCGCTCTCCTGCACCGCGCCGTCGCCAACCTGCTGACCAACGCCGTCGTCCACAATCGCGACGGAGGATCGATCGGGATCGCGACCTCCCTCGCCCCGGACGGATCCGTCGAGGTGCGCGTGGAGAACACCGGGCCCGAGCTCGACCCGGCCCTGGTCGGCTCACTCGTCGAGCCCTTCGTCCGCGGCAGCGGCCGGGTCCAGTCGCCCAGCGCACCGCGCGGGCACGGGCTGGGCCTCGCCATCGTGCAGGGTGTGGCGGAGGCGCACGGCGGCACACTCGAGCTCATCGCACGCGCGGGAGGCGGCCTCCTCGCCACCCTGCGGCTGCCGTCGGCACCGGCGGTCGAGGAGGTCAGCGGGCGGCGAGCATCCCTTCCAGCTGCCGTGTGAGCGCGGCGCGGCCGGCCGCGTCGACCTCTCCCAGCAGCGGCTGCAATGCCGCACGGACCTGACCGGCCCCGGCGGCGGCCGAAGCGAGACCGTCCTCCGTCGCCTCGACCTCGACCGCCCGGGCGTCCTGAGCGCTCGGAACGCGACGCACCAGGCCGCGCCGTTCCGCGCGCTCGATCAGCCCGGAGACGGTGGACTTGTCGAGGCCCAGCAGCTGCGCCAGCTGGGCCATACGTGGACGGCGGTCGCGCAGCACACCGAGCATCCGCAGCTGCGTGAGGGAGAGGTCGTGCTCGGCGGCGACGCGGGTGAGCACGCCCATCACCACGAACGAGGACTGGACGAGGGCATCCACGAGGGCGTCGTCGGTGCGGTCGGTCATGCCGTCGAGCCTACTTGACAAAGGTTGGTACTACCAACCATCATGGAATGGTTCGCAATACCAACCAATTGGAGGCGTCATGCGCGCAGCAGTCGTCGCATCGTTCGATACCCCGCCGCAGTACGGCGAATGGCCAGAACCGGTCGCGGCCGGCGACGAGGAGCTCGTCGTCGACGTGCTCGCCGCCGCCCTGCACCCGCGGGTGCGCTCGCAGGCCGACGGGAGCCACTACACCAGCACCGGCGACCTGCCCTTCGTCCCCGGCATCGACGCGGTCGTGCGGGACGCCGACGGCCGCCTCCGCTACGCCCTGGTGCACGAGAGCGATCTCGGCACGTTCGCCGAGCGCACCGTCGTTCCGCGGAATGCGACGGTGCCGCTGCCCGAGGGGATCGACGCGGCGCGGGTCGCGGCGGCGATGAACCCCGTGATGTCGTCATGGGTCGCCCTGCGCCGCCGCACGCAGCTGCGCGCGGGAGCACGCGTGCTGGTGCTGGGCGCGACGGGGAACGCCGGCCGGCTCGCCCTCCAGGTCGCGCGGCGCCTCGGTGCGGGCGAGGTGATCGCGGCCGGGCGCGATCGCGACCGCACGGCCGCACTGCTCGACCACGGCGCGGACACGGCGCTCGGCTTCGACGAGCTCTCGCGGGCGGCAGACGTCGACGTGGTGCTCGACTACGTGTGGGGCGCACCGACCGAGCACGCCCTGGTCGACATCGTGACCGCCCGAGCCGACCGGAGCGCGCCTCTCACCTGGATCGAGATCGGCTCGGTCGCCGGCGCGACGGCGAGCATCCCCTCGGCGGCCTTCCGGGCGGCCCGCCTCGACCTGGTCGGCAGCGGCATCGGCTCGGTCTCGCCCGCCGAGTTCGGCGCCGAGCTCCCCGCGATCGCCGAGGCCGTCTCGCAGGGGGCGTTCGACATCGACGTGCGCGCGGTGCCGCTCAGCCAGGTGGCAGCGGTGTGGCACGACGACCCCGGTGCGACCGAGCGCGTGGTGTTCCTCCCCTGAATCCACCGCCGCCCCACGTTCGTCTGCGGGACGGCGGCGGCGGGTCAGGCGGCCGGGTCGCGGTCGTCGACGCCGGCGGGCGCCGTCGCGTCCAGCTCGGCCGGGAGCTCCAGCGGGCGGCGCGTGTAGTAGCCCTTCGCCTTGCGGTAGAACAGGGCGAGCGGCAGGATGCCGAGCACGATCAGCCCGATCCCGAGCACGTTGACGATCGGCTCGTTGTTCGGGATCGACGCGATGAACATCACGCCCATGAAGACCGCGCCGACAGCCGGCCACAACCCGATCAGCAGGAAGTTCTTGACCGACTTGAACAGCACCTTCCGGTAGGCCACCACCACCGCGACGCCGGCCAGCGTGTAGTAGAACGCGATCTGCAGGCCGATCGACAGGATGGCGTTGTTCATGATGTCGCCGACGCTGCCGAGGAAGTTGGAGCCCAGGAACAGGATGACCGAGACGCCCACCACGATGAGGGTGGCGAAGGCGGGGGTGCGCCACTTCGGGTGGATGCGGCCGAAGGCCGACGGCACGGTGTGGTCGCGTCCCATCGCGAACAGGGTGCGGGTCACCTGGATCAGCGTGGTCTCGAGCGTCGCGACGGTCGACAGCGCCACGGCGACGACCAGGATCTTGCCGCCGATGCCCGGCCACACCGCATCCCCCAGCACCGACAGGATGTTCGCGCTGTTCGCCTCGATCGTCTTCTGCGGCAGCATGACCAACGTCGCGATGGTGAACACCTCGAAGAGCAGGAAGACGATGACGACACCGATGATCCCGGCCGAGCCCGCGCTCTTGTGACCGTCCTTGGTCTCCTCGTTCAGATTGGCGCTGACATCCCAGCCCCAGAAGTAGAAGGCCGCGATCAGGGCGGACGCGACGAAGACGCCCGGTCCGGTGAGGTGCGCGAACCCGAGCCAGTCCCACGAGAAGTCCGGTCCGGCGTGCGGCGAGGTCGCGGCGCGCACGATCATCAGGATCGCGAAGAGCACCAGGATGCCCACCTCGATCACCGACATGATCCACTGCGCGCGTGCCGTCACGTGCACGCCGAAGAGCACGCACGCGGCCATCACCAGGAACCAGACGGCGCCGACCGCGGTGATGAGCGGCACGTTCCCCGCCGCCTCGGGGGCGAAGAGGGTGACGGTCATCGCTCCGGCGGGGAGGGCTCCCGCGACCATGAAGATCGTGGCGGAGATCACCAGCGCCCAGCCGGAGAGGAACCCCAGCACGGGATGCAGGGCGCGGGCGACCCACGAGTACGCGGCCCCGGCGTTCACATCGATGCGCCCGAGATAGAGGAACGCCCACGCGATGCCGAGCATCGGGATGCCGCACCAGAGCAGTGCGGCCGGAGCGCCGAGCCCGGCCGCGCCGACCAGTGTCGCGGTGGTGGCGGCGATCGAGTAGGCCGGTGCGCTGCCCGCGACGGCCATGACGATCGAGCCGGCACGACTGACCCCGTCCGCCTGCAGCTTGTGGTTGTGAGCGCTCGCGGCGCCGTTCTGGTCGGCGGAGGCCGGCCGGGAATTCGTCTGGGTCATCACTCTCCCTGCCTGGGTCGCGTGGTGCGGCCGTCGCGTCGATGCGACAGGGGGACGTTAGCAACCCGGGGGCGGTGGCACAAGAAGAACTGCGACGGATTCGGTTGTGAATTCTCTCATCTAGTGAGGAAATCGTCGCCGATCGATGACGGTGCTATCGAATCCAGCCGCTGGACCGGGGTGGTCCTCCCGGGCCAGCAGCCACGTCGCGCGTGTCGCCGTCGAGCCGGCGAGCCGGAAGCCCAGCCGCCGGGCCAGCCGCGCGGAGGGGTCATTGGTGCGATCGATCACCGCCACGACGATCACCGCGCGCAGCCTCCCGAACGCCAGATCGAGCGCCGCCTGGGCAGCCTCGGTCGCGTAGCCGTGCCCACAGCGGTCCGAGCGCTGCAGCCAGCCGATCTCCACGCTCCGGGTCTCCTCCGCGAGCGTGCGCAGGTGCAGCGAGACGTCGCCGATCACGTGCCCGTCGCACTCCACGGCGAGGGCGAGGAAGTCGTCCGCCTGGCTGAGGGCGACGTGGTGCGTGCGGGCGCGGAAATGGTCGAGCGCCTGCCGCTCGGTGCGCAACGGCCAGCCGAGGCCGGACCGGACCTGCTCGTCGGCCTCGATCGCCAGCCAGTCGACGGCGTCCTCCGCGCGGTACGGCCGCAGCAGCAGCCGGTCGGTGCCGAGGACGGGCGCCACCAGGGGGTCGTCGAGAGCGGGCCCGCGCAGCACCCGCGGCCGGTGAATCGCCAGTGCCATCGCGTTCGGGCCGCCCTTCTCCCCCACCTCTCGGGGAGAGGCTATGTCCGCGCGGATAGCAGTGGGCTGCCAGCCGGGAGGGGTGCGGTGTGAAGGCTCGCAGCCCCGCATAGCCGGCGTGCAGCCGCGGACGGGCACGGACGGTGCGGGCGGACCGCTACGGCCGACGGGACGCGGTGACGGTGAACTTCGCGTTGCGCGCGATCTGACGCGTCGGGCCGACCGCCCGCTCGAGCGCGGGGCGGTAGCCGAGGTGCGAGTTCCACACCGTCCAGAGCTCGCCGCCCGCGGCCAGCACGCGCCCCGCGTCCGCGAACATGCGGTGGGCGAGCCCGGTGTGCACCGCGCCGCCGATGTGGAAGGGCGGGTTGAGCACCACCAGGTCGGCGGAGCCGTCCGGCTGCGACGCGAGACCGTCGTCGCGCACGACGGTCACCCGATCGGCGACGTGGTTGGCGGCGGCGGTCGCCCGGGCGGAGGCGACGGCCGCGGCGGACTGGTCGGTCGCGATCACCCTGACCGCCGGCCGCGCGACGGCGAGGGAGGAGGCCAGCAGCCCGGTGCCGCAGCCGAGGTCGACCGCGGTGCGCGCCGCCGGCACCGCCTGGTCGAGCACCCCGAGCAGGAACCGCGTACCGATGTCGACGGTCGCCCCGGCGAAGGCCGCGCCGTGGGCGCACACCCACAGCCCGGTCTCCGCGTCGAATGAGCGTTCGGGCCAGCGGTCGAGGACCGTCGCGGCGGCGGGATGCGGCTCGGTCGCGGTGAGCACGCGCGCCTTCTGCCGCGCGTGCGAGACCTGCACCGAGCCGAACACCTCGCCGAGCACGCCGTTCATCGCGACGCTCATGTGCTTGATCATCCCGCCGGCGAACACCTGCGCCTCCGGGCGGGCGTGCTCGGCGATGAGGGCGGCGATCTCCGCCAGCGCATCCAGGCTGCGGGGCAGCCGGAGGAGCACGGTCGTCGCGCCGCGCACGAGCGACTCGTCGAGCGGGTGGTGCGTGTAGACGCCTGCTGCCGGGAGTCCGAGCTCGGCGCCGAGGGCCGCGGCGTTGCCGTCGAGGGCCTGCTCCCCGGTGCGCGGATCCTGATGCACCCGGATGCCCTGCGCTCCACGCTCGGCCGCCGCCAGGGTGAGCGCACCGTAGCCGTCACCGATCACGACCAGCCCGGGGCGCAGGACCGCGTCTGCCGCCGTGTCCGCGAGGAGCCGGTCCGCCGCGTCGGCGGCGAACAGATTCGGCGCCTCGACGTCGGGCCGGCGCCGCAGGCTCTCGTACGGGAACATGCCCCCCAGTCAAGCAGACGCGACGCCACCCCCTTCTCTACCCCTCCCCACCTCCCCACACCTCGCCCCGGGGGGAGGCGAGGTGGGCGAGGGAGGTCAGGGTGGGTCAGGCGTCGGCGGGGAGCGCGGCCTCCTTCTCCGAGAAGTCCATGACCGGGGGCTTGCGCCGGAACCCACGGGTGAGCACGGCGAGGTAGATGACGCCGAGGGCCATCCACGACAGGCCGACGATGAAGGTCGTGGCCGTCAGGGAGGTCCAGAGCCAGACGGTGAGCAGGAACCCGACCGCCGGCAGCAGGCCGTAGCGCAGCCACTCGCCCGCCGACGGCTTCTCGCGGCCGCCCTTCGGGAACAGATGGTGCCGGATGACGGAGAGGTTCACCATCGAGAACGCGGCCAGCGCGCCGAACGAGATCATGGTGGCCGCGACGTCGAGCGTGAGCACGAGGGAGAGCAGCGAGACGATCGACACGGCGACCGCGGCGACCCACGGCGTGCGGAACCGCGGATGCAGGGTGCCGAAGATCGACGGGAGCACCTTGTCCCGACCCATCGAGTAGATGATGCGCGAGACGCTGACCTGGGTCGTCATGCCGGAGCCGAACGCGCCGACCACGTACACGGCCACGAAGAACGACGTGAGGAAGGTGCCGCCGACCTTGGCCATCAGGTCCACGCCCGCCGAATCGACGTTCGCGAAGTCGCGCCAGTCCGGGTAGACCAGGGCGCCCAGCCACGAGACGACGATGAAGATGGCGCCGCCGATGAGGGTGGTGAGCAGGATCGCGCGGGGGATGTCGCGCTTCGGGTTCTTCGCCTCTTCCGACAGGGTGGACACCGCGTCGAAGCCGAGGAACGAGAGTGCAAGCACCGCGGCTCCCGCGAAGACCGGGCCCAGGCCCCCGGAGCCCGGGAGGAACGGTTCGATCAGGCTGGGAGTGGCCGACGACGGGTTGCTGGTGAGCTCCTTGATCGCGAGCACGGCGAACACGACGACCAGCAGCACGGAGAGCGCGACGATCGCGATGTTCAGCTTGTTCACCAGCGTGATGCCGAGCACGTTGAACACGAGCACGAGCAGCAGCGCCGCGAGCGCGAACACCCACTGCGGCACCTCCGGGAACTGCGTGTTCAGGTAGAGGCCGATGAGGAGGAAGTTGATCATCGGGAGGAAGAGGTAGTCGAGCATCAGCGTCCACCCGGTGAGGAAGCCGACGTGACCGCCGAAGGTCTGCTGCGTGTAGGTGTACGCGGAGCCCGAGACCGGGAACGCGCGGGCCATCGCGCCGTAGCTCAGGGCGGTGAAGAGCATCGCGACCAGGGCCACGACGTATGCCGACGGGAGGTGGTTGTCCGTCGACTCGGTGACGATGCCGTAGGTCGTGAAGACGGTGACGGGCGCCAGGTAGGTGAGCCCGAACAGGATGAGGGCGGTCGGCCCGAGAGCGCGCTTGAGGCGCGGCTGCGTGGGCAGGTCGGTCGTGGTCATGTGGTGCTGGCCTCTCTTCGTCGAGTGGTGCATTCGGGTCGTGGTGGGGGATAGAACAGGGAGCGGGTCGCCTCAGGCGCGACGCACGCCGGCGACCCAGGTGCCGAGCACGCCGACGGCGGCCAGGTCGTGCGGGTCGACGGCGCGGGGGTCGCGGTCGAGCCAGACCAGGTCGGGGGCGGCGCCGACGACGAGCCCGCCGCGGGTCGCCTCGGCGAACGCCTGGCGGACGACGCCGGAGGAGTACGCCTCCAGCGCATCGGGCAGCGCGATGCGCTCGGCGGGGGTCCATCCCGCCTCGGGCACCCGCGCCGCGGTCTGCCGGGTGACCGCGGTGGCGATCCCGGGCCGCCAGTCGTTGTCGCTGACCGGCCAGTCGCTGCCGAAGGAGATGTGTGCCGTCTCCAGCAGCGTGCGGATGGGGTACTGCAGCTGCTCGCGTTCGGGGCCGAGGCGCGGGAGCGTGAGGTCGAGCATCATCGGGTCGAGCTGCGCCCAGAGCGGCTCGAAGTTGGCGGTGACGCCGAGGGCGGCGAACCGGGGCAGGTCGGCCGGGTCGGCGAGCTGGACGTGCGCGATGACGGGACGGCGGTCGCGCGGTCCGTTCACGCGCTCCACGTGCGCGAAGACGTCGAGCGCCGTGCGGCAGGCGGCGTCGCCGATCGCGTGGAGGTGCAGCTGGAAGCCGAGGCGATCGAAGGTCGCGGCGGCCTCGGCGAGCTGTGCGGAGTCCCAGTTCGCCATGCCTCGGTCGCCCGGGATGTCGGTGTAGTCGGCCAGCATCGCGGCGGTGTGGTTCTCCACCACGCCGTCGACGAAGACTTTGACGGTCGCGGCGGTCAGCAGGGGGTCGCCGAGCTCTTCGACGCGGCGCCGGGACTCCACGAAGCCGGGAACCTGGTCGCGCCAGCGGAACGGGTCGGCGCGCAGGGCGAGGTTGACCCGGGTGGAGAGCAGGCCGCGCTCGGCGGCGGTGAGGTAGGCCTCCACTTCGGCGGGCTCGACCCAGGCGTCCTGGATCCAGGTCACGCCGAGGGCGGCGTACTCGGCGGTCGCGAGGCGCAGCGCCTCCACGCGGTCCTCGTGCGAGCGCCCGGGTTCGACCGGCAGCAGCAGGTCGACGGCGCCCGGCTCCTGGAGGATGCCGAGCGGGGTGCCGTCCGCGCGGCGCGGGATGCGGCCGAGGGGCGGTTCCGGGGTGCCGGCGTCGATGCCGGCGCGGCGCAGGGCCTCCGAGTTGACCCACACGGTGTGGTAATCCCAGGCGCGCAGCACGACCGGTCGGTCGGTGACCGCCTCGTCGAGCCAGCGGGCGTCGAACATCCCCTCGGGAGCGAGGGTCGCGTCGTAGCTGCCACCGTAGATCCACTCCTGGTCGGGATGGGCGTCGGCCCACTCCTTCACGCAGGCGACGATCTCTTCGACGCTCCCGCAGGCACGCACCTGCGGGCCGAGCTTCTCGAGTCCGCCCTGCAACGGGTGGGCGTGGCCGTCGCCGAACGCCGGCGCCAGGACGCCGCCGGCCAGATCGACCACCTCGTCGGCGCTGCCGCGCAGCGCGAGGGCGTCGGATCCGGTCGCGACGACCACCCCGTCGACCACCGCCGCGGCCTCCGACTCCCGTGCGTCCGCACGGTAGCCCGAGAGGATCGTCCCGTTGACGAAGACGGTCGCGCCCATCGCACCTCCGAAGTCCGGCGCCGCATAAATGAACGGCGTTCTTTTATTTCGTCAGAGACTAGGGCACGATCCGTCCGAGGGGAAGAGCAGCGCGAGAATTCCTTCGGACGATCCGCCGCGGCGCGGGCGTTAGGGTGTGATCGTGCCCCAGGCTCAGAGCGACACCCGCGCCGACCGGCCGGCCCGTCGCGTGGGCCGGCCGACCACCACCGTGCTCACGCGCGATCTCATCGCGGAGGCCGCGCTGCGCCTCCTCGACGAGGGCGGGACCGAGGGCTTCACGATGGCCCGGCTCGCGCAGGCACTGCGCGTGCGGCCCAGCGCCCTCTACAACCATGTGGACGGCAAGGAGGACGTGATCGCGGGCATCCGCGAGCTGATCAGCGACCGGATCGACGTGAGCGCCTTCGCGACCGAGCCGTGGGACAGCGCGATGCTGCACTGGGCGTACTCGTACCGGGTCGCGTTCGCCGGGCATCCTCCCACCATCGCGATGCTCGCCACCATGCCGCTGAGCGGGGCGAAGCGCACCATGCGGATGTACGACACGGTCGTCGCGGCGATGGTGGCGGCGGGCTGGCCGGAGCGAGAGGTGCTGCCGACGATCGTCGCGGTCGAGTCCTTCATCCTCGGCTCGGCGCTCGACGCCGTGGCCCCCGGGGACATGTTCGACCCGTCGGGAGCCGAGGAGGAGGTCCCGGCCTTCGCCGCGGCCTACCGGGCGCGCGCGACCGCGGTCGGGGACGCGCCTCCCGCCGATGGCGCCTTCGCGGTCGGGCTGCACGCGCTGCTCGACGGCCTGCGGGCGCGCTACGCCGCCGTCGGACGCGGATCACAGACATCCAGCTGACGCGACACGCCGCCTCCGCGACGGCGGGGGCGGCGTGTCGTGACCAGCGGATCTCGGCTAGACGGTGAGCTCCACGGACGTGCCGAGGGCGGCGACGGAGGTGCCCAGGCGCAGGCCGTAGGTGCCCGGCTCGGTGCGCCAGGCGTGGTCGGCGACCGACCAGTGCTGCAGGCTCCGCGGTTCGATCTCGATGGTGGCGGTGACGGTCTCGCCCGGCTCGGCGTGGACGACGGCGTAGCCGGTCAGCCACAGCAAGGGCCGCTCGAGGTCGGAGTCGGAGACGCGGGAGAGGTAGGCCTGCACGACCTGCTTGCCCCCGCGCGCGCCGACGTTCGTCACGGGGATGCGCGCGGTCAGACCGTCGACCGAGGTCTCCCCGAGCTCCCACTCGGTGTAGCCGAGGCCGTGGCCGAACGGGATCGCCGGGGCCGGGCCGCCGAGCTGCTGGCGGCGCACCCACTCGCGATAGCCCACGTTCAGCTTCTCGTCGTAGTGGAGCGTGCCGTCGACGGGCTCGACCTGCCACACGGGCACGTCGTCCTCACGCGCGGCCCACGTGGTGGGGATGCGCCCGCCGGGCTCGCGGGAGCCGGTCAGCACATCGGCGAGCGCACCTCCCATCTCCTGCCCGGGGAACCAGGTGAGCAGCACCGCAGGCGCCTCGTCGAGCCACGGCATGATGACCGGACCGCCCGAGTTGACGACCACCACCGTTCGTGGGTTGGCCGCGAGCACCCGGCGCACCAGTTCGTCCTGGCCGTCCGGCAGACCGAGGCCGGCGCGGTCGAAGCCCTCCGACTCCAGCGTCTCGGTCGTGCCGACGACGACGATCGCCGTGTCGGACTCCGCGGCGAGCGCGACCGCCCGCTCCAGTTCGGCGGCAGGATCGGCGAACGGCTCCTCGTAGCCCAGGGTGAACATGACGGCCGCGAGACCGGCCTGCATCTGCGGGCGGTGTTCGAGCCGCAGCGACACCGTCTGACCGGCCGTGAGCTGCACCGGGAAGGACTGCTTCGGCGGGTTGAGGAACGCCATGAACGGATCGGTCCCCTCCGGGAAGAACAGTCCGTCGCTCTTCAGCTCGCCGTCGACCTCGAAGCGGAACAGCCCCAGGCCGGCGAAGCCGACCGCGTACTCGCCGTCCTCCGGAGCGGTGAAGGTCGCCGTCGCCTCCACCACGGCCGTCTCACCCAGTACCGGGTCGCCCAGCCAGGTCAGTCGGCCCGAGAGCCGGTGCTCATCGAGCACGACGCCGCCGTCGGCGTCCAGGAACCGCACGTGCACACCCGGCTCCCCCGTGACCGGGTCGACCGCGACGCGCGCGTCCAGGGGCAGGACGCTCTCCGTCGACTTGGCTCCGGGCGCGAAGCGCACACGGTCGGAGCCCAACGCCTCCTCGATCCCGTCGAGCGGCGTGACGACGTGCTGCGGGAAGACGGTGGCGGAGCCGCCGCCCTGGCTGCGTGCGACCCGCGCGTGCTGACCGATGACGGCGACCGTCCCGGTCGTGGCAGCGTCTCCCGGAGCGAGCGGCAGGAGGCCGCCCTCGTTGCGCACCAGCACCATCCCGTCGGCCGCGGCCTCGCGCAGCAGCGCGTCGACGCTCTCCTGGGGCCACGGCGCGGCGAGCGGCGTGGCCGCCTCCACGCCGTCCAGCGCACCCAGTCGACCGGCGAGACGCAGAATGCGGAGCACCTTCTCGTCGACGTCGCTCTCGGCGACCGACCCGGCGCGCACCGCCTCGACCAGGGCGTCGCCCCACACGCCCTGCGGACCGGGCATCGCGAGGTCCTGCGACGAGACCGCCGCCGCGACCGTGTCGCGCACGCCCATCCAGTCGGAGACGACGACGCCGTCGAAGCCCCACTCCTGCTTGAGCGGCGAGCGCAGCAGTTCGTTCTCGGTCATCGTGACACCGTTGACCGAGTTGTACGACGACATGACCAGCCACGCGCCGCCCTCGACGACCATCCGCTCGAACGGCGCCAGGTAGACCTCGCGCAGCGTGCGCTCGTCCACCTGGACGTCGACGGTCATCCGGTCGGTCTCGCTGTCGTTGGCGACGAAGTGCTTCGGCGTCGCGCCGACCCCGCCCGCCTGCACGCCCTGCACGTAGGCGGTGCCGATGACGCCCGAAAGCCACGGGTCCTCGCTGAACGCCTCGAAGTGGCGGCCGCCGCGCGGCGAGCGCTGGATGTTGACGGTCGGGCCGAGCGCCACGGCGACGCCCTTGCGGCGGGCCTCGGCGGCGATCAACTGCCCGAGCCGGTGGACGCGCTCGACGTCCCACGACGCGGCGAGCGCCGTCGGCGACGGCAGGTTGGCGGACGCGTCGCGCTCGTCCCAGACTTGGCCACGGATGCCGGCGGGGCCGTCGGAGACCACGATCGTGTCGAGCCCGATCTGCGGCTCGTCGTGCAGGGTCCAGAACGATGCGCCGGTGAGCAGGCGCACCTTCTGCTCGAGGGAGAGGGAGCCGAGGAGGCCCGCGATGACGTCCTCGGTGGTGATGGTGTCGGTCATGGTGCGATGCTCCTAACGGACGGACTTGATCGGGAGGACGGCGAAGGCGCCGAGCAGGGCGATGACGATGCCGATGGGGAAGAGGGCGGTGTAGGTGTTGCCGAACGCCACGATGATCGCACCGGCGATTCCCGGGGCGAGCGTCTGCGGCAGAGTGGCGGCGATGTTGAGGACGCCGAGGTCCTTCGCGAAGTCGTCCTTCGACGGCAGGACTTCGCTCATCAGTGCGGTGTCGACGGCCTGGTAGGCGCCGAAACCGAGGCCGGAGATGAAGGAGAACAGGAACATGCCCACCAGCGTCGGCATGATCAGCGGGAACAGCAGCGAGATGGCGAGGATGACGCCCGCGACGATGACCACCGGCTTGCGGCGGCCGATCTTGTCGGAGAGCGGTCCGCCGACCAGCGTGGTGATGATGATGCCCACCAGGCTGACGAGGCTGAGCAGCGGCATCATCGCGACGGCGCCGTCGCCGAGGCCGATGTAGGACTGCAGGATGAACAACTGGTATCCGGTCACCATGAAGTAGCCGGCGTAGAGCAGCAGGCGGCCGGTGAAGCCCCAGAAGAAGTCGGGGTGCTTGCGCGGGCTCACCCAGAACGTCTGGAGGAAGGCCGCGAGGTTGAACGGCGGCTTCGGCTCGCCCTTGTTGGAGCGGTCGGGGTTGATCACAACGAAGAGCACGATCACGATGAGCGCGATCCCCGCGAACGTCAGGTAGCCCGCCGGGATGGCCTTGGCGAACTGCGCAGCGACGATCGATCCGCCCAGCGATCCGAGCATCAGGCCGAGGCCCGAAAGCGAGGCAAAGGTGCCGCGGGCGCCGCTCGGCACACGGTCGGGAAGGATCGCCGACAGCGGCCCCTGGGCGAAGTTGTAGCAGACCTGGACCATCACCCAGGCGATCGCGAGCTGGACGACACCGTTCGCGGTGCTCATGAAGAGCAGCGAGAGCCCGCCGAGGAGCACGCCGATGACCATCCAGGGAGCGCGCCGACCGAAGCGGCTGCGCGTCCGGTCGGAGACCAGACCGGCGATCGGCTGGGCCACCATCGCGGCGAACGCGCCGATGGTGGCGACGATCGCGAGCGTGCCGTTCTGGGCCTTCTCGCCGACTAGCGCCTGGATCTGCAGCGGCAGGAGGATGCCGGGGACAGCGCCCCAGATCGCGAAGATGGCCACGTTCGCGACGAGCATCGACAGCATCAGCTTGAGCAGCCGCCCGCGCACCTTCACCTTGTCGGGGCGCTGCGCGGACGTGGCGGTCGTCGGAGCGGCCGAGAACGGCGATCCGGCGGTGGTGAGCGTCGAGCCGAGCGCGGCGCTGTCCGGTACGCCGGTGAGGTTGGAGGGGACGGTCGGCTGGACCGGCCGGGGGCCCTCGGGGAGGTCGTCAGACGTCGGTGTCACGGTGGGGTCCTTTCAGGAGCAGGCGTCGTTGCGTGCTAACACGCGTAACCATAAACCACCTCCGGCGTCGAATACAAGCCATCGGTCGGTTTTTGATTACACGCGTAACCTCCTCCCGGCTCCGACCTAGACTGAACCCAGCATGTTCACACCCCAGGTCGTCAAAGCGCCGACGAGCGCCGACGTGGCTCTCGCCGCCGGGGTCTCGCGCGCGACCGTCTCGTTCGTGCTCAACGACAAGCCGAACTCCCGCGTCTCCGACGACACCCGTCACCGCGTGCTCGAGGCCGCCCGGCTGCTCGGCTACACACCGAACACGGCCGCACGGTCGCTGGCGAGCGGGGAGGCCGTGGCCGGCCTCGTC
>NZ_AYMR01000037.1 GCF_000633535.1 Leifsonia aquatica H1aii
TGTCAGACACACCCTAGGCCTCGATCCTCTCCGCGAGAAGTGTGAGCGCCGATTGAGGTCGGAGCAGCGGCATGTGCAAGCCGATCGTCTCAAGGACTCTCCCGCTCATAGTCGCTCCGGCGGCGGTCCACGGCGCCGGAGCGTCTTCGAGGCTCAGCGACTCATCGCCGAGAAGCCGCGTCACCCGGTAGACCCACTCAGGATGCAGACCGGGGAGTTGGACGGGCGATGGCCGATCAGAGACGGCACCAGCAATCGCAGCGTACTGGTAGACGGCTCGGGTGCGCGTTGGGTCGACGACGCCGTGCAGGAGGTGGTTGGTATCCGGACCATCGGCCCTGATCAGGTAGCCGGCGTGGAGGACGTCGCGGTAGTGCTTGTGGAGTCTGACGGCCTCGGTCAGTGTCGCCTCGTCCGACGGCGTCATCTGCCGGATGTCCCATTCGATCCCCATGTGGTGCATCCAGCTTGCCCCGATGCGGAAAGGGAGGTCTGTCAGCCGACCGGTCGTGAACGAACGCGGAGCCCCCACGTGGCTGCCGATCCGCTCCGGTGGAAGCAGTTGCAAGGCCCACCGTTGGATTGGGAATCGTTCCGTCGGATCGTTGGAGTCTGAGATCCAGGTGCGGTCCGTTCGGCCGGCGATCTCGAGGTCGACCCGTCCGCCTCCGGACGAGCAGTTCTCGATCTCCACCGAAGGATGGGCCTCGCGGATCGTGTCGATAAGGCGGTAGGCCGCCTCGACCTGAGCATGGGTGCGGGGGCGACCGTCGTGGCCGACCTCTGTACTGTCGCGGTTGTAGTCCCACTTCAGGTAGTCGATCGCGTGGTCGGTGAGGAGGCGGTCGAGTTGCGTACGGATGTGTTCCCATGCCGCCGGATTCGTGAGGTCGAGGAGCTGCTGATGGCGCCAGCTCAGAGGGACATCGCTGCCGCGGGAGCTGATCCATTCGGGGTGCCGTCGAGCCGCGTCCGAATCAAGATTGATCATCTCGGGTTCGACCCAGAGCCCGAACTGCATTCCGAGGCCGCGGACCCGCGTGATGAAGGGATCGAGGCCGTCGGGCCACACGGATGGATCGGCGACCCAATCGCCGAGACCTGCCGTGTCGTCGCGGCGTCCGCGGAACCATCCGTCGTCGAGGACGAACCGCTCGGCGCCAATCCGGGCACCGGCTTCCGCAAGGTCGTTGAGCTTGGCGATGTCGTGGTCGAAGAACACCGCCTCCCAACTGTTCAAGGTCACCGGCCGCGGGGCCGGCGCGACCCGACCTGCCCGGTCCCACGCATGGAACTGCCCTGCAGAGTCGTCGAGACCGTTGGAGGAGTGACTGGCGAATAGCCAGGGAGATTCGTAGGTCTCTCCTTCGCCGAGGAGTACGTCGCCGGATTCGAGGATCTCGCCTGCTCCCATGACGAACGAGCCCGACGGGAGTTTCTCGATGTAGTGGTCCGAGTTGCCGCTCCACGCCAGGTGGACGCTCCAGACTTCGCCGGCGCGGAACCCAAATCCAGGCGTACCGACGGCGAACACAAGTGGGGCATCGTGTCCGGTGCGGCCGTGTCGGCTGGGCCGGCTCCACTTGCCGAACCCGATTGGACGTCGCTGTGGTTGTCCCTCTCGGCACCATCGTCCGGTGGTGTCGAGGATCTCTGCGGCTCGATCCGGGAGCGGAAGAGTGACGAGTAACTCCTCGACGGAGAGCGATTGCGGGGCGGTGTTCCGAAGCGCGTGACGGATGCGAAGGAGCCCGCTGGGCTCGATCAGGAGTTCGGTCCTAACGGCCAGGGCATTCTCTGAGTCCGACTGAGCTATGACGACGGCAGTCTCGCCTCGCCGCTCGATGCTGTCGATGGTCAGACGGGGAAGGGTCGCGGATCCGTTCCGACTGGCACGGAGACCGGGTGTGGCGAGCCAACCGGCGGCAGCTTCGGGGAGAAGGTGCTGCGGCACGGGTGCGTCGAATGACGATGGGGGGACCGGTCCGACGAGCTCGTCGGGGTGCGGCAGCCGGGTACCGAGGTCCGCTCCCCAGTGGATCAGCTCAGGTTTCCCCTCCGAGACTCGGATCAGCAGGCTCACGCCGGCGGCGCAGAGGTGGACGTAGTCGGGGAGGGACGGAGACTGGGACTGGTCAGGCATTCGACGCTTTCGAGAGAGGACGGAGGCTGCGCGCGGACGCGCAGCCTCCGTCAGCTGGCAGGGGCCTACTGGTTCGCCTGCTTGAGCAGATCGTCGACCTTGGCGGCGGCATCCTTGATCGCCTGCTCCGGGGTCTTCTGCTTCGTGGCCGCGGCGGTCAGCTCATCGTTCAGAGCATCCTGCAGCTCCGTCTGATGGCCCGTGATGGTTGGCGGGAACACGGTGTGCTGGACCGCCTCGAGAACGGCGGCCTTGTTCGCGGGCGGTGCGTCGTCGATCCAGGTCTGGAACTGGGACTGGTCGGAGATCGAGGGGAGGTCCCACGAGCTCGTGATGCGCTGGTCCACCATCTCCGACGAGGAGGTGAAGTACTTCGCCCACTTCTCGGCGGCGTCCTTGTGCTTGCTGCCCGACGAGACGCCGATCATGTTCACGAACGAGTAGCTGGTGTGCGAGGCGAGTCCCGGGACGATTTGGATGTCCCAGTTCGCCTTCGTGTCGCGCAGGCCGCCGAGTGCGCCCGACGCGACCTGCCACATGCCGAGCTGTCCTTTCTTGAACATAGTCGATTCGATGTCGGGGATGCCGGCGATCTCGTTGATCGGAGGTGCGATGACCCCGGATTTCTCCGTCAGCCAGGTGAAGGCTTTCAGCCCCTCCTGTGAGTCGAACGCGGCTTTGGTCTTGTCCTTGTTGAAGAACTCACCGCCCGCGGCGGCGAGGGTGGAGTAGAACTCCCAGAAGTGCGCCGGCTGTTGGAGGCCCCAGACGCCCGCAGCCGGGTCCGTGATCTTCTTGGCCGCGGCCTCGGCGTCGTCCCAGGTCCAATCCGCGGTCGGGTAGGCGACGCCGGCCTTGTCGAATAGATCCTTGTTGTAGGCGAGGATGCCGGCCTGGAACCCGGTGGGCAGGCCGTACTGGGTGCCCTTGTAGGCGAAGGCGTCGAGGAGGCTCTTCTGGTAGGCCGAGTCGTCGACGCTGGTGAGAGGTGCGAGGGCGCCTTCATCCGCGTAGCTGGAGAAGTTCTCGTAGTTGACCTCGAACGTGTCCGGCGCATTGCCGGCCGCAACGTCCGTCTGCAGCTTCGTGAAGTAGCTGTCCTTCGCAACGTTCTCGACCTTGACGGTGATGTTTGGGTTCTCTTTGTGGAATGCGTCAGCGATCGCCTGCAGGTTCTTCTCGTGACCGCCGTTGGCGGAGAAGTTCGAGTAGGTGATCGTGACCTTCTCGTCGGTGCCGGACGGGCCGCCCTGCGAGCAGGCGGTGGTGAGGAGGGCGACGGTTGCCAGGGTCGCCCCGAGCAACACGGCTTTGTGTCGTGCCATTAGGACCTCTTTCGGTGGGGGAATCCGGGTCTCATTTGAGCCCCGTGTTTGCGATCCCTGCGACGAAGTACCTCTGCGCGAGCACGTAGAGGATGAGCACAGGGAGGATGGAGACGATCGAGCCCGCCATGATGACGCTCCAGTCACTGGAATAGACGCCTTGGAGCGTGCTGAGGCCGAGCGGAAGCGTCTTGAGCTCGTCGGAATGGATGACGATGAGCGGCCAGAGGAAGTTGTTCCAGCTGCCGAGGAAGACCAGGACGGCCACGGTGCCGAGTGCGGGCCGGATGAGTGGCAGGACCACGGAGAGGAACGTTCGCAGCGGGCCTGCACCGTCGATCGTCGCCGCCTCGTCGAGTTCGCTCGGAAGCGCCAACATCGCCTGGCGGAGGATGAAGATGCTCAGGGCCGACGTCGCGGACGGTGCGATCAAGGCGAAGTACGAGTCGTTGAGACCGAACGACTTGAGCTGGATGAAGAGCGGGACGACAACGACCTGCACCGGGATCAGCATCGTCGCCACGTAGACCAGGAAGAGGGCGTTTCGTCCGCGAAAGGTCATCCGCGCGAACGCATAGGCCGCCATACTCCCGGTGATCAGTTGAAGTGCGGCGGTGGCCAGGCTGACGATCAGCGAATTGGTCAGGTACTGCGGCATTTTCAGCTCGGTGAAGAGCTTCCCGTACGAGGCGAAGGACCAGGTCGTCTTGGCCAGGTCGGGTGCCTCGGCCAGGTTCGAACCCGGCGACAGGCTGGTGACCAGCGTCCACGCGAACGGAAACACCAGAGCGATGGCCAGCGTGATCACGCAGGCGTAGAGAAGGACGCGACCGAGAACCCGTCCAGCCCGCGGGGATCTGGGGACTGCTGCGGTGCTACTCACTGTGTACCCACTTCCGCTGGCCCCAGAACTGCAGACCGGTGACAAGGATCAGGACGATGAAGAAGAGCCAGGACAGCGCAGTTGCCTCGCCGACCCTCCCGTAGCGGAAGGTGAGGTCGTAGATCTGGAGCACGACCGTCTGCGTCGAGGCGGTCGCCGCCGTGCCGTACGACATGACGTAGGCCTGATCGAACACCTGGAATCCGTTGATGAGCGACAGCACGACGACGAGGAACGAGGTGGGCGAGAGCAGCGGGAAGGACACCCGCCAAAAACGCTGCCACCGCGTCGCGCCGTCGATGCTCGCCGCTTCGAGCACGGTGTGCGGTATGGCCTGCAGGCCAGCGAGGAAGAGGATCATCACGAACCCGAGGTCTTTCCAGGCCGAGGCCATGATGACCGATGGCATGGCCCAGAATGGGTCGCTCCACCATCCCGGCTGAGGGAGTCCCAAGGCGCCGAGGATCTCGTTGACCACGCCGTTCTTCGGCGCCAGAAGCCATTTCCACACCAGCGCGACGACCACCCAGCTGGTGACGACGGGGAGGAAGTAGATCGAACGGAAGAATCCCCGACCGCGGATCGTGCTGTTCATGAGGAGCGCGAGACCGAGCCCGCCGACGAACACGATGGGGACATAGCCGATCGTGAAGTAGAGCGTGTTGAGCAGTGCCTGCCCTGTCGCCGGCGAGGTGAGCACCTTGGCGTAATTGTCCAGCCCCGCCCATTGCATCGGCCCGATCAGATTCCACTTCTGCAGGCTCGTCCAGAGCGAGACGAGCATCGGTGCGAAGGAGAAGATCGCGAGCGTGATCCCACTGGGCGCGAGGAAAAAGAGCGCCCACCAGCCGGACCGACGCGAGCGCCGCCGACGTGGCGAGGTGTTCCGCTGCGCGTCGACATTGCCGCGATGCGAAGCGGGAATCCCGATGGGCTCGGCCACTCGCGTCATCGGCTTTGCCCCGGCGCCGACCGGGTGACCCGGATCACCCGGCTGTCGTAGTCGCCGTGGAGTTCCAGCGGAAGTCCGAGGCCCATCAGGGCGGCACCGGACATCGGCTTATAGCCGTCGACCTCGTAGAGCGCGTCCTCGTCGAGTCCCCGCAAACGTAGCCGCGGCACGATGAATTGGAACTGCAGGAACTGCCCGAAGGCCAGCACGACCGCCTGCGAACGGTCCTCCGACACATACTGGTAGGCCGCGTACGGGTTCTCCCAAGCAGAGACCAAGCGGTGCAGCTCGCCGAGATGCACGATCGACCGGATCGACTTGTAGAGCTCGACGAAGCCGGTCAGCTCTGCGAGCTGCTCGGGAGTCATGGTGAAGAGGTTCACGCTGATGTGGAAGGCGCCGAGCATGCCTGCGTGCGCACGGAAGGTTAGCGGTGCGGTGCGTCCGTTGATACCGTTCGGTACCTCGCCGATTCCGCCTCCTGCGGTGATCGGCGCGTACGCCTGGGTGTAGCCCTCGTGGAGTTTCAGGATGTCGAGCGCGTCGCCGTTATCGCTCCGGCTCACCAGATCGCTGACCGCAGCCATGCCGAAGTCGACGCGCCCGCCGCCGGATGCGCAGTTCTCGAACAGGACCTCGGGATGCTTCGCCTGCAGACGCCGGAAGACGTCGTAGAGGTTCTCGACATACGCGACCCAGATGCGGTCGTCCTGGTCACCGGTCAGGAAGCCGGCCTCGGTGAGGTATCGGTTCATGTCCCATTTGAGGTAACCGATCCCCACATTTCCGATCAGCTCGTCCAGCCAGGAGAACATCCATTCGCGGACCTCATCGAGCGCGAGGTTGAGCACCAGCTGATTGCGGACGAGAGTGCCTTCGCGGGTCGGGAAGCCGATGATCCAGTCGGGGTGCTCTGCCGCGAGGCGCGAATTGGGGCTGACCATCTCCGGCTCGACCCACAGCCCGAAGGCCATGCCGAGGCTCTCGACGTGTCGAGCGAGCGGAGCGAGGCCCTCCGGGAACTTGCGTGGGTCGACGACCCAGTCTCCGAGGCCCCCGTGATCGTCGTCGCGTCCCACGAACCAGCCGTCGTCCACGACGAAGACCTCGGCCCCGACCGCCGCCGCCTGTTCGGCGAGTGCGAGCTGCTGCTCGGCGTTGATGTCGAACCAGAACACCTCCCACGAGTTGAAGATGACCGGTCGCGGGGTGGCGGCCTTAAGCGCGGGAGCGAGCCATGAACGCTGGTATCGGTGAAGCATCCTGCTCGCAGAGCCGAACCCGTCGGTCGTGAAGCCGCCCGTGAAAATGGGTGTGGTGTGCGTGGCGCCTGGCTCGAGGGTCAGCGCGAAGTCGAAGTCGTTGTACCCGCCCGTCACGCGCACCTGGTCCCAGCGATCCTGCTCGACCGTGATGCGCCAATTTCCGCTCCAGTGGAGGGCGCCGAACCAGACGTCGCCGGACGTCTCGGTCGCCGCCCCTCCCCGGTCGATCGCGAACCACGGATTGTTGTCGTGTCCGGAGATCCCGTGCCGGCTCTCGAGCACGGTCCTGCTCTGGGTGAGCGGCGTGCGCTCGATCCGGTGCTCGGCGCCCCATCGACCGGAGAGGTGCGCGAGTCGGTGGCCGCGACCCTCAGCCGGATAGAAGGTGGCCGACTTGAGGGAGGTCGCGACGACCGCCGCGAGTCCCCGATTGGTGACGCTCGCCCACCGGTCAACGATGTCGAGGCCAGCGTAGAGACGATAGTGGAGCGTCAGCTCGAGTCCGTACTGCGCGTCGATGAGGACGACGGCGAGCTCATCACGACCCCCCTCGGACGTGATGGAGTGGGAGTCGTATCGCACCGCGCAATCCCGTACACCGTCGGCGTACGCGACAGCGATTCCGGGCTCGTCGAAGAAGTAGCCGCCTTGTGCGGCGTACTCCTCGCGGTGGCGTTCCACCCGGACGGACTCTTCGTGGTGGTGCGAGAACACCTGCTCATCGCGCGGCAGGTCGGCAGCGTTCAGCCGGCCTGCTCCCCAGTAGAGGTGCAGGAGCCGGCGGTCGTCCCGGACCTGGAACGCGTAGGTCGTGTTCGCGGTGTGGAGGGTGAAGACGTCGAGTTCGGCGTCGAAAGAGATGGCCACTTCTTCGGGGTGTCCTTCGTTTCTCAGGCGGCACGCCGCCCTCGGATTCGGGTATCAACTTATTTGCTGATAGAAATGAATAGGCACAACATAACCGTCGGAGATGGGGGATGCAACTATGGTCGACGGGATCCTGCTGAGCGCGAGGGAGGGGCGAATGCCACGGGTCATCGAGCGGGAGAGCATGCAGCGCGAGATTCTGCGGAGGCTTCTCGTGTCCGGTCCGACGACGCGACTGCAGCTCGCCGAGGAACTCGGGTTGTCCCGCGCGAGCATCACACGCTTCAGTCGCGACCTCCTGGAGGACGGCGTCGTCTCCGAGGGGGAGGACGACGGGCGCAGCGATGGTGCGATGGGGCGACCACTGAGGCCACTGGATGTCGTCGAGCACTCGCGGAGGTTCCTCGGAGTGAAGCTGACCGCGAGTGAGATCTCGTGGGTCGTCTCCACCATGCGTGCCGTTCCAATCGCCCAAGGTGTCGAGCCGCTGCTCGACTCCGATCCGGAAGCCGTTATCGCCGCGCTCGCGGATCTGGCCGGCCGTTTGGCCGACGACGTGCCTCTGAATGGCATCGGAGTTGCCATCGCCGGGTATGCCGACGGGGCGGGTCGGGTCGAGTACGAGGACTTCCTCGGCTGGCAGGACGTGCCGCTCGGCGAGAAGCTCTCGGCTCGCGCCGGGATTCCTGTCACTGTCGAAAACGACGTGGTCGCGCTCACGATTGCCGAGCAATGGTTCGGCGCGGGGCGCGGGATCGACCATTTCGCGGTGCTGACGATCGGCGCCGGCGTGGGATACGGACTCGTGTCGGGCGGGCACGTGGTCGACACGGCGAATGCACGTGCGGGATTGGCGGGTCACCTTCCCTTGTGGGAGGCGGGTCCGCTGTGTCCGCAGGGTCATCCCGGGTGCTCGTCCGCCTTCCTGGCCACCGACTGCATCGTGCAGCAGGCGCGTGAGGCTGCCGGGGCGCCCCTCACCTATCAGCAGATCCTCGACCCCGCTGCTCCGGAGGCTGTGCGCGCGGTGGTTGAGCGCAGTGGCTACGCTCTGGGTCGCGTCGTCGCGGAGATCGCGAACTACGCGATTTCGGACGTCGTCATCCTCGGTGGGGAGGGGGTCGGCTTGGTCGATGTCGCGTCGGCGCACGTCGATCGGGCGATCGGGCGGTTCCGGACCCAGCGGGGGACGTCGCTCGAGCTCGTCGTGGATCGCACCGGCTTCGAGCGGTGGGCCCGCGGGGCTGCGGCCTCCGCCATCGAGCGAGCGGTCCTGGGTTTCTCTGGGCGGAGCTGATCTCTTCCATTCCCTCTTGACGTGCGGCTTATTTTCTATTAGCAATTAACGCGTCGCGGGGATCGCGGCTCGACAGCGAGCAATGGAGACGCACGAATGAAGAGAATGATCGCGCGGCTGACCGCCGTGCTGATGGTGGCCTTGGGGGCGGTGATCTTCCTTCCCGGTGCGGCCTTCGCCGTCTCGTCCGGCGATGCGGCCGTCACCTACGACTCGAGCACGGGGACATGGACGCTGAGCACGGCGTCCGTCGAGAAGAAGCTTCGGCTCCAGAGTGGAACGTTCCAGCTGATCAGCTACACGAACAAGCTCACGAACCACCAATACATCCAAGGCAGCGGGCAAGACAGCGACGAATTCGCCGTCACCGTCGGGGGCACTCAGTACTCCGGACTCAGCGGGGGCTGGACACTCGACGGCTACACGACGAGCACGCTCGGCCAGGGACAGCTCCAGCTCGATATCACGATCCACAACACTTCGATCGAGGTGGAGCGGCACTACATCGTCTACCCCAGCACCGGCATCATCCAGGAATGGTCGGTATTCAAGAACCTCACCGCTGGACCGCTCGACTTCACCGAGCCGTCGATCTTCCGGACCCGGGTGATGCAGAACGACACGTCCGATCTCGACATGCTCTACATGACCGGTGGTGGGAATTTCACCGGCTCCCAGACCCTCAAAACGGTTCCATTGACCGCGACGTACTCCTGCACGTTCGACTCGCGCGGGCCGTCGGAGACGACGCCGGGCGGGGTGTCCGATCCCGTGATGATCGAGGGATCCGGCGCGTGGCAGGAGTTCTTCGCCCTTCGGAACACGTCGACCTCCGACGGGATGTTCCTCGCGTTCGACTACGCCGGCACATGGTTCGCGAACATCGGGCACGTCGATTCGAAGGACACGACGCTGCACGGCTACGGCCACATGGTGGACTACCCCGTCCCCGCATCCGGTCGAATCGAGACGCCGAAAGCGCTCACGGGCGTCTTCGCCGGCGATCTGGACGACATGGGGAACACGATCACGGACTACCAGTACCGCTATAAGTGGGACCTCACGAACGATAACTACTTCGCGAAAATCAACGCTTTCGACCTGCTCGGCTATCAGGACAAGGAACCGTACGACTACTCGTCGAACGTCTTCCAGGTGGTGAACAACAGCCGCTACATGGGGGCCGACATTAACGTCGTCGATGACTTCTGGTATGACGCGAAGGGCGATTGGAACCCCGCCGACGGACAAGACTTCGCCGCCTATAACGACTACACGAAGAAGAACGGCCAGGTGATGAGCGTCTGGATGGCGCCCTGGCACGCGCAGACCGGCTCGACCGTGCTCACTGAGCATCCCGACTGGCAGATCCAGGACGACAACGACTATTGGTACAACTGGCACCTCGATCAGTCGAATTCCGATGTCACGGCCTGGGAGCTCGCCCTCATGAACCAGAAGCAGACCGAGTGGGGGTCGTACATGCTGAAGTACGACGGTGAGCCGATGTGGCCCAGCGGGAATCCCAACGGCGATCCCATGCAACCGGCGAATGACACGAGCGACAACGACATGATGGTCGCCTCCAACAACTGGTACCAGCTGATCGACGATTTCAAGACCGCGAATCCGGAGGCTGGTATCTACCACTGCTCTTCGGGTGGCGAATTGATGACGATGGAGGCCCTCCGGTTCGCCGAACTGACATCGACCAGCGACGGCGAAGTCGGTGACATCAACGGGTACTGGAACTCCCTGTTGTTCCCGATCGACAAGCTGATGCAGGGCGGCTACCACTGGGGCACCGGCACATACACCAAGGCGCAGCGCTGGGATCTGCGATTCGCACCCCAGCTCAACATGGACAACCCGTGGGCTCCCACAACCGAAGCCGACAAAGAAGGCAACCGCATCGACTTCCAGATCTACCACTACCTGAAGCAGGAAGGCGTCGTCGGCCGCTGGGTCAAGGTCTATCGCCCGACGGTGAGTACCGGTGCCGATCCCGAGCACTTCCTTCAGAAGATGAGCGGCGACGGAACGAAGGGCGTGATCCTCACTCTCGCCGACAGCACAGTCGGCTCGGCGATGACGGTCTACCCGAAGGGGCTCACGCCATCTGCGAATTACACGGTGTCCGCGCTTGAAGGCGGCATGACGACAGCGACGCACACTGGCTCGTACTGGATGACGAACGGCATCAGCCTCTCCAGTTACAAGACCGGCGAGATGCTGTTCTTCAACCTGCCGAAGATGCCGGGGATGGGAGGCGACTCCGCCGCCCCGACGGCACCCTCCGCCGTGTCGAAGGCCGACACTGTGAACATGGACAGGCCCGGCGTCGAGCTGAACTGGACTGCCGGGAAGGACGACAACTGGCTCTCGTACTACGAGATCGTGAAGGACGGAACACCGATCGACAAGGTGTCGGTCGGCACGTCGTACTTCCTGCCCTACGGAGACTCGGGGTCGACTTACGCCGTGCGCTCGGTCGACGGTGACGGCAACAAATCCGCGATCGTGACCGCGGTGATGTCGGGCTCGACGGATCGGCCCCTGGACCGATCCTCCTGGACGGTCAGCGCGTCCTACAGCGACGACATCTCCGCCCGGGCGATCGACGGCGACGTCCTCACGGGATGGCGCGCGGATGACCAGAGCTATGGACACTCGCTCCAGCTCGACCTGGGAAGCCAGAAGACGTTCGACAAGATCGTCCTGGACGCAGGGGCGGACCCTTACGAGTACCCGTACTGGTACACCGCCTCGGTCTCCGTGGACGGAACGAACTGGACCCCGGTCGCAAGCGGCCGGCAGGCAGCGACCGGCGGCGCGGTGACCACCATCCCCTTCGCCGTGCAGACAGCGCGCTACATCAAGATCGGCCAAGGGGCGAACACGGAGACGAAGGGCGACTACTGGACCGTCAACGAGGTCAACGTGTACAACACCGGCAACGTCGCAGCCACGGATTGGGGATCGAGTCTGGCGCTCGGGAAGCCAACCATCGCCTCGTCGGTCGAGAATAACGACACCAGCCTCGGCGCGGACAAGGCGACGGACGGAGACACGGCGACCCACTGGTCGGGGGCAGCCGCAGACGGCGAGACCCTGTCGGTCGACCTCGGCAAGACAGAACGGATCGACCGCGTACGCACGACGTGGGCCTGGGCGTACAGCAAGCAGTACGCGATCCAGACATCCACCGACGGCTCGACCTGGACGACCGCGGCGACAGTCAACGCCTCGGACGGGGAGATCGACGACATCACGTTCCCGTACCAGGACGCCCGCTACATCAAGATCGTCAATACGAAGCGCGCAAGCGAGTGGGGATCGTCCATCGCCGAGCTCGGAGTGTACGGACGCGACCCGGTCGACATGAACGACGACTTCAACTCGTCGACTCTTTCGAGCGATTGGAGCTGGGTGCGCCAGGACGCGACGAAATGGTCGCTCAACGGGAACTCGTTGAAGCTCACCGCTCAGGCGGGGGAGCTTCACGAAGCGTCGAACGACGCGAAGAACATCCTGCTGCAGAGTGCGTCCGGTGACTACGCCGCCATCACCAAGATGAACTACAGACCCGGTTCTGCCTGGAACAACGCCGGCTTGGTGGTCTATCAAGACGACGACAACTACGTCAAGCTGGTGCGTACGCGCGACGACACCGGCGCGAACGTCCTCGAGATCGGGAAGGAAATCGGTGGCACGTACTCGTACACGACTACGGCCGATGCCGGAGGCAACGAGGTCTACCTGAAACTCGTCAAATCGGGGTCGACCTACACCGGATCGGTGTCGACAGACGGCATCCACTACACGTCCGTGGGATCGCAGACGGCAACGCTGAGTTCGCCCAAGCGCGGACTTCTCGCGATCAACGGGACGTTCGACGCCTACTTCGACTTCTTCCACGTCGAGTAGCGAATGCCGCGGGATGGTCGACCGATGTCGGTCGACCATCCCGCGCCCTACGGGCGACAACTTCATCGGTTGGACGACAGGGTGAGAAAGAAATACACCGGATCGGCGAAATCAGGCGGGCGCGACGAAGGCGGCGGTTGAACAACTGCCTCGACGGCCGTGAGCGGCTTGAGTCTGCCCCAAAACCCGTGCAAGCGTGGTGCAAGATCCGTCCGCCAAGTCGAGTCGTCCCCGGAGAGATCGCGGATTTCTGCGCTAGCTGTACTGACCTCGAC
>NZ_AYMR01000038.1 GCF_000633535.1 Leifsonia aquatica H1aii
AATCACAGCCCTACTCGACATGCAGCCACTTCGGACTCCCTGACCACGGCTACGAGCGATTTCGCCGACCCAGCCACCAACCCACGGATCCCGCAATGAGAACCAACGCTGCTGCGGCCGCGCCGAAAGCGAAACCCTGACGCGTGTCAGCCACAGGCGGGGCGAAGGTGGTGGAGCTCAACGGTGAGTAGGCGTACCAGCCGAAGCTCGCTGCCGAACGCGGAATCGCGAACAGAATCACGGACACGACAGCGAGCACCAGACCGAGCGCGAACAGGCAGGCCGCTATCGCGCGCGCCCCTGGCACCCTCACCGGTAGCCTCCTCGGAAGAACGGGACGGACCAATACACGTCCGCCACCTCCGGTCGCCCTTCTGTGCTCTTGCAGTCCGTCATTATGTTTCAAGGATCCTATTCTTGCTGCGCGCGCCTCCGCGAAAGTCGGCCCAATCGGCGTCTCAGAACTCCGTTCCGGCGCCTCGCAGGCAAGTCACCAGGATCGAAGGCTGTTGCGTTTCGGCTTCGAGGGCTTCCCCCATTTGGCGCGCGCCGCTCTGTCCTCTTTGCGTCCGATACGCCATTCAGCGAATCGAGCGCCAACTCGACCAGTATGAACGTCGTAGAACAGGATTCGAACCCCAAGCCAGCCTCCTCGAATCCGCTGGCGGGATCGACTCGGAGAGGGATAGGAGGTGTGCAGCCACCGCGCGATCTGCAAGCGGCGATTCGTCATGACTGCGCTCGAGTCGTAAATGATGCTCGAGCATCTACTCATAGATCACGATCAGCGCGTCTCGCCGCCGTTCTGGGTACGGCCAATTGTGCACGATAATCCGGATACCGTTCAGGGCCGAGGTGACCTCAAGGCACGCCTGCTCGAACGGCAATCTGGACTCGTCCCAATCGCGCACAGTGCGCAGAATCTCGACTCCTCGAGACGTGAAATAGCCGCCGAGAGTGGGGTCAGCGGTTTCTCGCGTGTACGCGGTCTGCACGAGACCGAGCGCACGGAAACCAGCGCTCTGGTTCGCGTCCTGCCCCGACATAAAGAAGACGAGCTCTCCGACCTCGCCAACCCCAACGTGCCACGATTCGACCAATTCAAGGACGACATCAAGGCGCTGAACAACTGGGACCGCGTCATGTATCAAGACGACAGCACCACCGACCCCTCCCAGGCTTTCACCGCACCGCCAGACTCCGTCGGCGCGACCCAGACAGTGCAAGCCCCCGCATCCCTCCCACCAGTGGGGGCGTCGGCCCTCACCACCCCCACCAGCTAGAGAGCATCTTCATCGTGCGCGGACCCGGCACCGACGCGGAACGACACCAACCGGCGCACCTTCCGACATTCCTCTCTGCCGCATGCCGGAGCGGAGTCGAGCCGGTTGGCGCGTCGCTACTCCGATGCCTGCACCGCGCCGGTATTCGCGAGTATCGAATGCTGTTCCGTTTCGGCTTCGAGGGTTCGCCCCAATTGGCGCGCACCGTTCTGGCAGCTTCGCGTCCGATGGGCGTCCAGGTAGAGCTGCTGGACCCCCACCGACTTGATCGAGACTATTTTGCTGACACGGTGGCGGGTTAAGAGCAACCGGAGGATCCGATGCCCTTTCAGCCAAAGCATCCCGCACGAATCGGGTACGCGCCAGCACGCCCTCCCACTACTCGCACGGCGCTTCTCCAATGCCTCGACTGAATCCCACTAAACCCATTTTTTGCGTGAGTAATCTCCGGTGCGACCTGACTTCGCGGGGAGGATGTTTGCAATCCTGGGCGCCAGGTTCCCGTTCGCGAACAGCTCAAAGCCGTGTCGATGTTCGCGACGTTCAGCAGAAAGTCCTCGGGAAGGCCAGCTCAACAAGTATCACCCTTCGCTTTCCACACGACCTCGAATTCGCCTGTCGTCGGGTAGTTCAGGCCTGAGGTGCTCACTAGGTTGGGGGCGCTGTTGTTGCAGTTCGTCATGGTGATCCTGTCGAGGTACACATTGTCTCTCGTGTTTCCCACCGGTCCTTGGCCCAGAACATACTTGTCCGTCACGTTCCCGGGACCACCGCGCATCTCCGTGTAGGTACCGTAGAAATCGATGGGCGGGTGGAACTCGATCAGGGATGAGATGTGTCCGTTGAACCCGTGCCGCTCGACGATCCATTCCCCCTGGGTGGCCATGGTGGTGACCGTGTTGGTGAGGTTCTCCGACCCCGAGACGCACTTGTAACTCGCGGACTTGCTGCACAGCGTCCAAACCATCTGGTTGGTGTTGGCCAGGTAGGTGACGTAGGCACTAGCGATGTCTCCGCCGACGACGGAGTAATTGGAAATCATCTGCTCGCTCTGATACGGGTACATTTCAAAGAACCCGTACGTTCCACTAGGGCCAATGCCCCCGAGACCGGGACCCGTGTAGGCAACGGTCCCGACCTGGATCAGCTGGTCCGAGGTGCGATCCCCGGACCCGATTCCGACCCACTCGGACGCGCTCTCCTGGTAGATGCCGCTGTTCGGAGCATAGGGGGAAGGAACATTCCAGCCACCGCCCACCGAGCTGATGAACTGGTGGTCCGGATAGTCGATGTTGTTGATTCGATACCCCGACCAGTTGTCAGACGTCGCACTTTGAACCGCGGGCGTGACCGCCGCAGCAGCTGCTGCTGAAGGCTGTGCCTGCGGCGTGGACGCGGCCTTTACTGCGGCGTCGCTGGGATCCAGCTTCGGGCCACACTTGATCGTCGGCAACCACGTCGGGTTATGGGCGAGCATGTCCTTCATCTGAGCAGGCACGTCATCGCCGGCGGTCGGGTTGAGCGCCAACTGCTGCTGCGTGAAGAGCGCTTTTACCCCCTCCTTGGCTACCTGACTGTGGTTTGGGACCAGCGTGTGGAGGCCGGCTGGGCAGGAATCCGTCGATGACGTCAGCGGATCTAATCGTGGGTCCAGAGCCTGAGCCGGCGTAGCAGCAGTCACCCCCAAACCTGCGACGAGAAGTGCAACAACTCCACCGATGAGACTCTTCTGTTTCACGCACAACTCCCTCAGTTGTGCACCACCCCCCTGGCGGTGCACAGCCTGGTCTACTCCTCCGCGACGCACCCACGCAAGAATGGTCGTGCGAACCTTTAGTGACGTACAGTTCCCGGGTGAGAACTCGAACCGCGAGCGTCGTCCTAACGGTCGGGCTGCTCAGTCTGAGCATGCTCATCGCAGGGTGCTCCCCCACCGGATGCTCTGGCCGATCGCAGACTCCGCCTAGCGTCATCATCGACCCGTCCGGGTGGTTTCAAGCGCACCCGCAGTCGGAGGTCGAGGCATGCCTCGACGACGGCAAATGCGTCTCCCTGAAGGAAACTCATCAAGTAGTAGCGAGCGGCAGCGTCGGCGAGCGGACGACCTTTGCCCTACACGTGACAGCCACCGAGGCCGGGAAACAAGCAGTCACGACCAAAGAGGACGTCCCCATCCCGGTCAACTCCCTCTCCACCCCTGGGTGCGGTGACAGTGAAACCCAGTCGCTCAACATGAGACTCGACGCGACGGGTCAGCTACAGACCATCGACTAGCGTGCACTGTGCCGGTGGGTTGGCGTCGAATTGCGCGGCGTGCTCATCCGATCGAATTCGCACAGCGCTTGGACAAATCGAGAGACGTTTGGACACCTTCCGGAGGAACCTACAGTGCTGGCCGGATCAGACCGGCGCCATGTCGGCGAAGCGGGAGTACATGCCCTGGAAGGCGACGGTGACGGTCTTGGTGGGGCCGTTGCGATGCTTGGCGACGATGAGGTCGGCCTCGCCGGCGCGCGGGTTGTCCTTCTCGTAGGCGGACTCACGGTGGAGCAGGATCACCATGTCGGCGTCCTGCTCGATCGAGCCGGACTCGCGGAGGTCGCTCAGGGCGGGCAGCTTGTCGGCGCGCTGCTCGGGGCCACGGTTCAGCTGCGAGAGGGCGATGACCGGGACCTGCAGCTCCTTGGCGAGCAGCTTGAGGGCGCGCGAGAACTCGGAGACCTCCTGCTGGCGGCTCTCGACGCGCTTGCCGCTCGTCATGAGCTGGAGGTAGTCGATCACGACCATCTTGAGGCCGACGCGCTGCTTGAGGCGCCGGCACTTGGCACGGATCTCGACGAGCGTCATGTTCGGGCTGTCGTCGATGTAGAGCGGTGCGTCGTTGATCCGGCCACGGGTCGCGGCGATGGTGGTCCAGTCGCGATTATCGACCGTTCCCTTGCGCATGTGCTGGAGCGGGACGCTCGCCTCGGCGGAGAGCAGGCGCATGGCGATCTCGCTGCGCCCCATCTCGAGCGAGAAGAAGATGGTGGGCATGTCGTGCTTGATGGCCGCTGCGCGGGCGAAGTCGAGCGCGAGGGTCGACTTTCCGAGGGCGGGTCGGGCCGCGACGATGACCATCTGGCCGGGGTGCAGGCCGTTCGTCAGCTCGTCGAGCTCGGAGAAGCCCGTCGGGACGCCCGTCATCGAGCCGTCCTTGTGCTTGGCCGCCTCGATCTCGTCGATGGCGACGGTGACCGCTTCGGTGAGCGGCACGTAGTCTTCGGCCTCCTGGGCGCCCGTGACCGAGTAGATCTCCGCCTGCGCGTTGTTCACGAGGTCCAGGACCTCGCCCTCGGCCTTGTAGCCCATCTGCGTGATGCGGGTGCCCGCCTCGACCAGGCGGCGCAGGAGCGCCTTCTCGGTGACGATGTTGGCGTAGTAGCCGGCGTTGGCGGCGGTGGGGACCAGGCTGGTGAGCGTGTGGAGGTATTCGGCACCGCCCGCGCGCGACAGCTCGCCCAGCTTGGTCAATTCGTCGGTGACGGTGATGACGTCGGTGGGCTCGCCGTGCGAGTAGAGCGACAGGATCGCGTCGTAGATGATCTCGTGCTTCGGGATGTAGAAATCCGTTCCGCGCACGACTTCGACCACATCGGCGACCGCGTCCTTGCTGAGCAGCATTCCGCCGAGCGCGCTCTGCTCCGCGAGCAGGTCGTGCGGCGGGGTCCGCTCGGTGCCGCGGGGCTCGGACGCGGGGGCACCGCCGTCGGCGAGGCCGATATGGGCGATCGACACGTTCTCTCCTCACTGTGGACGCGGCAACCACGCACGCGTGGCGTCGGTTCCAGCTTCGCCGCCCGGCGCGAGGACGCGTTCAGGCGCGCCGTTCCGGCCGCGCCGCGAGACTCGTGGGTTCGCAGGGCAGGTGCCGCCATGATCCGATCGTCCTGCCGACCACCGACAGAACCGGTCTACCCGGCGGGCGATCCGTCGGCGTCGCTTCACCCTACGAACCCGGAACGACGACCACAACTCAACCTGTGGATAACTGTGTGGAGAATCTGCGCGAAACGCCGCTCAGCTTGTGCAGAACATGTGGGAAAAGGTGTGGAGAGGGAAGATATTTCTCTCGCTATAGCGGACTTGACCAGCACTTTTGCTATCCACAGGTTGTGCGTAAAAACTACTTCGACGTCTGTGGTGAAGCACGTTTTCCGGGCGTGTCGACCTGTGTACAAGACTCGGGAAAAGTCCGTTAACGAGGTGTAGCGGCGGGCATGCGCCC
>NZ_AYMR01000039.1 GCF_000633535.1 Leifsonia aquatica H1aii
ATCGTCCAGGTCGGCATCCCAGCCTTCCTCACGTTCGCGTTCGTCCTGCCGGAGATCATCCGCGCCCTCGGACTGCCCGTCGACTCCGCCCTCCAGCTCGCCCTGGTTGGATTCGCCGGCGCCCTCACCGCCGTCGCCGGTGCGATCACCCGCGTCATGGCCATCCCGGAGGTAGACAGATGGCTCACGGCCATCGGTCTCGGCTCCGTGAAGCGCTCCCAGGCCCGAAGCGTCTACCTCACCGTCACTCCGGCCGATCCCGATCAGCCCGCCGCCGGCACCCCGCCCTCGGTCGACCTGTGACGGGCGAGAAAGACGACGTCGGCGGATACGCCGTCCCCGTCGACCCCATGGACGGTCTGCAGTGCGACAGCTGCCAGTAACGCCGAAGAAGCCCCGACCCACCAACAAGGTGGGTCGGGGCTTCTTCGGCGTTTCGCGCCCGCTCATCGCCCCTCGACGCGCACACCCCAATCCGAGGGCTGCCCGGTAGCCCAGGTGATCGCCTCCGCCTCGGTCGCGAACCTGTTGGGCGACGTCGCCGGGTCCGGGTCGGGATCTCCTGCGTGCACAGCCGTCGCCGTCCACTCCGCCCCGTCCGCGGCCACCAGATAGATCTGCACCCGCTCCGTATCCGCCGCAGACTCGATCGTCGGCTGCGGCGCCCCATATTCGGCCGGGGCGACGCCGTTCGTGCAAGCGGTCATTGCCCCAACGATGATGACCGCCAGAGCTGCGACCACGACCGTTCTCAGATTCCCCATGCGGGGAGATTAACCGAGGAGGCGTTATGGAATATAGCTTGACGGCGTTTTAAAAACGATCGGCATTAAAACGAGGGGACGTTCGCGCGCGATCAGATTCGAGAGAGCAGTTCGGCCTTCTTCGCGGCGAACTCCTCATCCGTGAGAATGCCCGCGTCTCGTAGCGACGCGAGTTTCACGAGAGCATCCGTGTGATCGACTGCCGGTGCGGGGACCGGGGCGGGCTCGGAGATGGCGGCCTGCTGCTCGGCCTGAACGATCTCCTGCTGCGTGACGTGCTTGCCGAGCATCAGGTCCGTGAGAACCTCCTTCACGACGGCAGCCTCCTTGTGCGAGACGCGCATGTCGATCGTGTTCCCGACCGTGATTACGGAGACGATCGTGTTGAGCATGCCGTCTCGTTTGGTGGTGACGGAGCTGATCGCTTTCACCGGGATCACTTCGGTGCCGTGCTTGCCGTTCTTGACGCCGGTAAACAGGAGTGATGTACCGCCCGTGAAAGCGGCGGCGGTGATCTTTCCGCCGGAGACTCCGCGGGGCTTTTCCCACTCGATGCGGTCGACGTAGATAGCTACTTTGGCGTTCTTGCCGAGGATGTGCGAGGTGAACTGGTACAGCGGCAGATCAGTCAACTTGATCAGTCCCTTTCCGGTGAGTTCCGCCTATCCTAAGATGCGGCCATGCCGGGCAAGTAGACCCACCGCGGGTGACAAATAGCTTGGTGCCCCCGCTCGGGCTCGAACCGAGGACCCAGTGATTAAAAGTCACTTGCTCTGCCAACTGAGCTACAGGGGCTTACGCAGCCATCTTGCCAGATTCTCCCCGCGCTCGCCGTCGGCTGCGTTCGCGCAGGTCGATTGGGGGAAGCGCGGCGACCCCACCGCGCATGTCGTCTTGATCCACTTCGGTGTAGAGCTGGGTGGTGGCGAGTGAGGCGTGTCCGAGGAGCTCTTGAACGACGCGGATGTTTACTCCGTTCTTGAGCATCGTGGTCGCGTAGAAGTGGCGGAGGCTGTGCCCGGTGAGGTTCCGATCGGTGATCCCTGCGTTTCGGATTGCTTTGGAGACTCGATCCGAGGCTGACTTCATGAGAATGTGCCCGCCGCCAGTGGGGAACATCTCGTTCCGGTGCGGAGAAGGGAACCACCATCCAGAACGCGGGTAGTCGCGCGCAAGATCGAGCAAGACGGGGTGGAGCGCGATCACGTGTTCGAGCGCGCCCTTGCGCAGCGATCGGAGCACGCCTCCCTCGACGTCTATGTCCTCGCCGCGAATCTTGACGATCTCGCCGATGCGGAGGCCGGAGAGTGCGGCGATCGTGATGATGTCGCGGGTCCGTTTGTATGCCCCGCTGTCGAGCATGGCGTCGACCTGTTGAATTCGCAGGGGTCGCGGCTTGCGTCGAGGGATCTTGACCTTGGGTAGTCCGGCCGCTGGGTTATCGGCACGGTGCCCCTTGGCTTGAAGCCATGAGAAGAATGTCTGGTAGTAGGAACGCTCTGACTGTTTGGTGCCGGCAGCGAGTGGACGTCCCGTGCGGGGGTGTTGCCTGGAGAGCATGTCGAGGAGATCATCCTCGGTGACATCAAGTGGTCCGGACCCGGTTAGTCGAGCGACGAGACCAAGACTCTCGGCGCGATTGGTAATCGTCTTCTCGGAGAGTCCTCCTGCGCGCTGGTAGCGCGCGAATCCGGACATTGCTGTTCCCCAGTCCACTTTCTGTACCCCTCTGGTGCGTCTTGCTAGTCCAATGAGGCTAGATATCCCTGCGGGTATCTCAAATCCCATCAACTGGGACTTGTACGGAGTATTACGCCGAACGACGCTTGGGCCCGCGCTGATCTGTGCGCGACCCCGGCCGTGCGGGCTTCCTCTTGGTCCGGAGCGGCAGAACAACGCCCCCATAATCCGCGGGTCGTGGGTTCGAGCCCCACCGGGCCCACTGTTTCCGAGGATCTCGCATTCACGCGTGACAGGGATCCATCACAAACCCATCAGATTCAACCTCTGAGTCTTCGTTCGAGTCCTCGGGCTGCGAGGTCGGCGACATCCCTCTCGTTCATACCCTCTGACGGATAGACGTTCATCACGATAGTGACGGGTCGAAGATCGCGAGAGGCCGAGGCCGCGGCGAGCGCCGGCGCCTGATATGTGACGGTTCCCCCAGTGGCGAACGCGGTCGATCGGGCCGACCCGGCAGGTACGGCGACCATATCGAGGAGTCCAGCCGTACGGGCGAGAATGCGCTGGTTGCGCTCCTTCTCGCTCGTCTTGCCACTGATGAACACCTCCCATGGAACGCCTTCCTCAGCAAACTTGTAGATCGGGCGTCCACCCGGATACATGCCGGACCCAAAGCCGCCGTTTGCGAAGGCCTGCACCGCACCGTGCTGGTAGAGGTTTCCGCGCTCGTTTGCCACCATGGGGCCGCCAGGGCGAACGATGACGTTCTGCCCGGCGTTCATCCTGGCTTGGAGGTTCGAGTACACCCGATTCACCTCGTCGATCGCGCGCAGCGCGGCGTCGTTACTGATCTCGACCTTCGTCTGCACGATGGCGGGAATGTTCGCGAGGTGTTTGGTGACGTACTCGTCGGCCGCCGCACCCGTCAGACCCATTTGAGCGGCAACGTCGTATAGACGAGCCTTGCTCTCGTTGTATGCCTGAGTTGCGAGATAGACACTTCCCGTTTGCTTCGCAGTCGCATCGACGAGGTTGTTGGACGCCGCCGCTAGGTTGTCGAGAGCGTCCTTGTTCGCCTGACCGGCAGCCGTGCTCGTGTCGAGTGTTGCTCCGTTTGCCGTGATCGCATCGCTCGCCTTACTGACGGCATCTGTGAGGTCTCCCTGAGCGGTCTCCAGCAGACCGAGAGCTTTGGCTTTGTCGCGATCACTCTCGACGCTGTTCTTGATCGCGTCACTCTCGGAGCCGACGGCCGCCATGAGCTTGTTCGCCGCGGCGAGGTACTTGCCGGAAGAGTTATCCGAGGCCGTAGCGCCCTGCTGATATTGCCTGGTCGCTTCGGCCTGCGCTCGAGCGATCGTGTCGAGCGCGTTCGCGTTGCCCAGCGCAGCCTGAGTGACGGTGTCGTAGCCGATGCCGAGGGTCTTCGCTGCCTGATATGCACCGGACTTGGTGAGCTCATCCACGGCGATGCTCTTGGTGTTCTCTGTAATAGCGCCCGTGTTCTTGTCTAGCGAGTCGGTGTACTCGTCGATCTTTGCCTGGGCTTTCGCGATGTTATCCAGCCACACGCCGCCGATCAGAGCAGCGGCACCGCCGATCGCGAGTCCCCAGGGCCCCGATAGAGTGCCAGCCATACCGGCTAGGCCATCGACGACTCCGCCCAGCTTGCCGCCGATCGGACCAAGTTTTCCAAGGAAGCCCTCCAGGCGGACGCCGGCGTTGAGGATCCCTTCGGCTAGCGGGGCCTGCACCTTGGTGAAGCCGATGTATCCGGCCACCGCGAGGAGAAGAGACGGGGGCATGTCGCCGAGGAGCTGCAGCAGCGGTGTCGCAGCCTTCGCGATTCCGGAGATCCCTGAGGCGACCGGCGGAAGGATCTGGACGAGATCCTTCGACAACGTCATCGCGAGTTCACCGACGACCGGGACGAGAGGCTGCACAGCGCGCATGAGGTCGCTGAGTGCTTGGCGAGACTGCGGCGTCGAGAGGGCGATCCCGGCAACCGCCGCCGCGATGGGGTTGATCTTCGGCAACAGCTGGCCGAGCACGGGAATGCTGCGCAGGTACTCGACATTCATCGCAGCCGTGGCGCCGGCCACTGCAGCCACGGCGGGAGCGTTCTTTCCGATCCGATCGAGGAACGAGTCGATCTTCGTCGGGTCGAACCTGACGACGACGTCCTTCGCCTTGGTCAGGAAGTCAGTAATCCGCTCGAACGCGGGCGCCGCGCGGCCCTCCAGAATCGCGACGGTCGGCGCGACCTTCTTCTCGACCGCTCGCAGAACGTCGGCGACCTGGTTGCCCCAGGTGACGAAGAGACCGCCACTGTTCTTACCCACGAACGGTTCAGCGAGCGCCGCTCCGATGTCTCGGGAGGCAGCCTTGATGCGGTCGAGGGTGCCGGTGTAGGTGTTCTTGACGTTGGCTGCGGCGCCACCGAACTTGTCCTCGAGGGCGGACACGAGTGGGTCCCAGACCTCGTCGACGGGGATGCCGCCCGGCTTCGAGGCCATGTCCCGGATCTCGGCTCCGGTCTTCCCCATCTTGGCGCCGACGAGCGTGGCCGCGTCGATGCCGAACTGGCCGAGCTGGTTGAGCGTCTCACCAGTGAGCTTGCCCTGGCCGCGCATCTGGGCGAGCGCGTACGTGATCTGTGACACCTGGTCGTTGGACCCGCCGACCGCGGCGACTGCATCCTGGATGGCGGTGAGCGCCGGGATGACCTTCTCTGCCTGTAGCCCGAAGCCCAGGAGCTGCTGCTGAGCGGTGATGAAGACCGACTTGGCGAACGGGGACTGCTTCGCGAACGCGTCGAGCTTGTCCATCTGAGCGTTCGCTGCTGTGGCGCCACCGAGCAGAGTCGACAGCGCTGCTCGCGAGGACTGCTGCAGCTGGTTGTACGCGACACCGGTTCGGAAGAGAGAGGCGACGTAGGCGGTTGTCGCGACGGTGAGTGCGCCCGTCGTGACCGCTGCACCCTTGAGTGCGCCCGCGATGGCCGCGCCGGCCTTCTTCGCCATCGACTCGGTGAGGGTGAACTTCCGGCCCGACGAATCGAGGTCCGAGTCGAACTTGCCCTTGCCATCGAGTCGGATGGTGGCGACGAGGGTTCCAGCGTCAAAAGCCATCGCTCAGGACCTTTCGATTCTGCCGCGTGATGGGGCGGACCGCCCCGGCCCACTGGCTAGATGGGTCGGGGCGGCACCCCTGCGAGCTGTCGACACAGCTCCTTCGCGGCCTCGGAGATGGAGCCGCGAAGGCCTAGGAGGATTTCAGGGAGACGGTGCGGAGGGCTGCCGTCGACTGAATGTTGATCCCGTAGCGCCCCTCGGAGCGGAAGCGGATCTGGTTGCGCTCGAAGAGTTCGAAGCGGGGGGCTTCGGGGTCCGTGACATCGCTCGGGTACGAGCCGTAGGGCGCCCAGGTGATCTCATAGGAGCCCTTGGACAGCAAGTTGACGTACCGGAAGTCTCCGACGAGGCCTTTGCCCGCGGGGATGCCATTGAGGAGCACGACGGGCCGACCCCACAGCGTGCGAGAGACATCCTGCTGGGGGGCGAGAGGCAGGAGGTAGCGGCCGGTGGAGTCCTTGAGTGTCTCGATCGCCTCCCAATCTGCGGGGTTGAGCACAATGCCGTTGGCGTTGACGCCGGCGACGTCGAGAACGCCGAGTGCCGAGCGCAGGGAGAGCAGCGCGTCAGTTTTGAATGCCACGTTGGCGAGGCCGGAGTTGAGTAGTCCGGTGACGGGCGTGCCGTCCTCCGCGGTCCCGCCGTTCAGTGCGAAGCCGTCGACCGCGTCGGCGATGCCGTACGCGAGCTCGGAGGCGAGGAACTGTTCGAGGCCGGCGAAATCAGAAAGCCACTGCTTCGGGATCGGCTCGGACATGTGCGCGATGGTGGCGAGCTTCCACTGTTCCCACGCGAGAGAGTAGCTGGACTGCGGCTTGACGTCGCCGACTTTGACCGGCGCCGCCGAGTTGCTCCGGGTCTGCTGCTGCAGGTAGGCACCGGAGGGCGCGTCGACGGGCAGAAGCGCGATCAGGGATGAGAGTCGGTTTACCTCGGCAGCAGGCTCGCGCACGATCGCGGCCGCGTAGTCCACGGAGACACTTCCGGAGGGGATGAGCGCTTTCTGGACCCCGAAGCCTCCGACCATCGGTGCGGCCTGCTTGAATGCCTTGCTGAATGCCTTGCTGAAGCCGGCGATGTCGTCGCCTCGTCGGACGTCACGGACCGAGTGCGGGCCGTCGGTGCCGTACGGGTCGCCTTCATCGTCGGGGTCAGTGGTCGAGCCGGCCGAGCGGACGACGCCGCTCTTTGCGAGAAGCTCACCGGCCCCGGTGGACGCCTTCCTTGCCTTCACCACAGGCTCGATGCGCTTGAGCTCTGCGACGATCTCGTTGGTCAGTTCGACGTCAGCCTTGGTGAACTTCGCAGGCTCGATGTCTTTGAGACGATTCGCCTCGGCGCGGAGTGCTTCCTCACGGGCGATGGGCTCTGCCGGGAGCGCGTCAATGAATTTCGACATGGGATCTCCAACTCAGGGGTTCCCGCTCGCGCGATAGTTCAGCGCGGGATTTAGCTGAGTGGCTCCTCGACTATGGAAAGAACGCTAGCAGAGGCGTACGACATTCTGAGGATTACGACGGGGGTGTCTGGCGGCCCGTTCGAGAAGAGGCGAAGATATCTCTCCTCTGAAATATAAATGCGCCTCAGATAAAAAGCCGGAAAACTCACACGCGCACGCACTTGGCTCCCCGCGACGCATTCGCGTCCCTGAGACGCCGAAATCCCGACTCCCCCTGCGCGGCAGTGGCCGGAGGGCAATCGGGATCTCAACGTCATCAAAGACGTGAATCATTCTAGCTCGGAGAACGCCTCGAGTCGGGATAGACGCTCCGCGGCGAAGGCCTCGAAGCCTTGACTTGGATCAGCTGCGAACGCATCGCTGGCCAGCTCAGCCAACGCCGCGAAGAAGCGTGCAGCGTGGTCGGCCGGCACCCAGGCCAGGACGGCCCGCACGCCGTCGATGTCGCCGTTGTGAGCTGCGCGCATCAGGGTCAGCGCGTCGATGTGTGGGGTGACGTCGGGCATGGCTACTGCATCCGATCGACGATGGAGCGAGAGGTGACGATGATCGCTCTCAGTCTCGAGCTGTGATACGCGAGAGCTTCGGGGCCGCATCGGGTTTCCAGCCATATGGCATAGATCCCGGCGACCATCGCAAACAGAGACCTTGCCTGCGCTTGAGAAAACCCCCTCACCGCCATAAGGATCGCCGAGCGCAGCATGTCGTCGGGTACCTGACTTAGCTTGCCCGCAAGCGAGTTGGCCGCAACTACCGTTGCGTTCAAATCGACGAGGAGCTCGGGGAAGCCCTCTGCGACGACTGCGAAGAATTCTTCGTTCATATCCACCACCTGGGTCACCGCCTCTGCCGACGGTAGCGGCGCGTGGGCATGCACACGCGGCCCGGTTCGATTCCCAGTGCAGCGTTCCGCTCGAGTGCCCGCTCGTGACGTTCGTCGAGTCGCTGCTGCTCGAGATCCGCCCTCGCTTCCTGGCAGTCGAGGCACCGCGGCGGGAATGCTTCCCCGACGTGCCTCTCGCAACGTGCGTCGGTGTCGATCGCTCTCATGCTGACTTCCTTCCTCCCTGCTCGACTCCATCCACAGAGTGCAAGTGAGATGCCTCCGTGAACCGAGGTGTTCGTCCTGGTAGTTCTTCTTGTGGTTCCTCTGTGGTTCCTAGGGGGGACGGATTCCGTACCCCTTGAGGTACGGATTTCGTCCCCCTGAGCGGGACGGATTCCGTACCGTTCAGGGGGACGGATTTCGTCCCCCTGAACGTGACGCCATAGACCGCTCGGTGGCCGTTGCGGCCGCGCTCGATCCGATCGATTGCTCCGAGTCGAACGAGCCCTTGCGTGGCGAGTTTGACGGCCTTGAATGCGGCTTCCCTTGCGGCGAGCGCGGACGGGTCGGTCGTGGTCTTGTCGGCGATCATGCGGCCGAGTGCGAAGGCGGATTCTTCCCGGGACGCGAAGTAGCGGGGCTGCTGGTCGGAGTCGAGCGCGGTGAGCGCCATAAAGACCAGAAGCCTGTACTCGTTGGGCTTGAGATCGTTCTGCGCTGCGAATGCGATCGCTCGACCGACCAGCTGTGCCCCCACTCTTAGCTGGCCTTCACAGACGGTAGGGCGCTCATGGCGTCCTCGATTCGTGTCATCGACGGCGCCACGTAGTGGCGGAGGGTGGCGGGCGAGGCGTGTCTCATCGCGTGCTGGACGGTGATCATGTCAGCGCCACTCTGGACGAGCTCGGTCGCGAACCACGCGCGCAGGTTGTGGGGTCGGTGTCCTTCGACGCCGGCGCGCTTGAGGAGCTGGCCGAGCACATTCGAGACGCTGGTCGCGTTGATGTGGTGGCCTGTCAGGTTCTTCGTACCCGGAAACCACCAGCCCTCGCGCGGGAATGTCTGCGCGTAGTCCCATACCTCGGGATGGATTGGCCGCCAGACCTCGATGCCTCCCTTTGCTTCACGAGTGAGTATCCGCCGCGCGTCCCAGTCGATGCTCTCGCCCGCGACAGCAGCGATCTCTGACACGCGGAAGCCCTGGTACGCCCCGAGTAGCACCATCATTCGAGTGCGACGACGCATTGAGGTTCGGAGGATGCGCCGCAGCTGCTCAGTGGTGATGGGGTTCGCCTCGACGCGCGGTACTCTCGACCTAGGCAGGCGTGTGGCCGGGTTGTCAGCTCGCAAGCCAGCATCCTGCAGCACCGCGTACAGCGTGTGGAGAAACGACTTGTAGTTCTGTCGGGTCTTCGGCGAGAGACCCGGACGGGCTAGCCACCGCATGAGGTCTTGTCTCGTCGCTTCGACAACCGGCTTCCCGATGAAGCGGGCGTAGTGGGCGAAGATGATTTCGCGCTCGCGTAGCGTACGGGGGCGGCATCCGGCGGCCGTCATCTCGGTGGCCCATGTGTCCCAGACAGTCGTGTCGCTCGGGAGCTCCGAGAACGCCCGAAGTGCGACGATGTTTGCGGTCATTGTGTCGCGACCAGACTGAGGGTGTTACTCTCTGGCATGGTTGAGGTCTCCATCTCGACTCTGGGCCCGGTGTTTACCTCACCGGGCCTTCTCGTTGCGCGTCACAGATCCGAGTCCGCTGGCGCTTGTTCGTTCTCATCGAGCCAGGCGCGCACGTTCTCCCGCGGATAACGCACCGCCTGACCGCCAACCCGGACCCATCTCGGGCCGGTCTTGTTACCGCGCCAGCGAGCCAGCGTCGGGATGGACACCTGCAGGAACTCGGCGAGCGCGGACGGCGACACCATCGGCGGAAGATCCTCGGTGGCACTCGTGCTCTCGATCGTTTTCATTGGCACCTCCCATGTGATTAGTGCATTGCAATGTAGAAGACTCATAACTTGTATCAGTTGATCGCAATGGCCGTCAACCATTACGATGCGAAATGTGCAGATCGATGAACCGCAATCCGTGGAGCAGGCCTTCGGCCGAGCCGTGAAGGCTGCGCGCAACGAGCGAGGCATGTCTCAGCGTTCTCTCGCCGAATATCTCGGCCGACGCGGGGGTCGCTTGGACCAGTCCGCGATCGCACGCATCGAAAGCGGGGAGAGAGCCATCCGGCTCGACGAAGCCGCCTCCCTCAGCGAGGCACTCGACATCGACCTCGAGCCCATCATGTGGCAGTTCGCCGACCCCGAGACCATCCACTCCCGGAATCTCGAGCTCGCTGAGGGGGCAGTCAACGATGCTCGACATAACCTATGGCGCGCAATCGAGCTCGTGCGGCGGGCGGATGTATTCAGCACATCCCAACGTGACCGGTGGAAGTTCGGTGAGGGGCTACCGGCAGCCTTCGGTGACGTCGCTCTCGACAACGCCAAAACCGGGGAAGGCACATGGGAGCCAGTCCACGCCTCCACCGAAGAGGAGCGAAAGGCGCTACAGCAGCTGGCATTCGATATCGCTACTGAAATCGTGAGGGTGGCGGATGGCGCGCCCTAGTCTTCCGATCAACACTCACGGCGAGATCTACACCACGCGGCTCCCGTCCGGGCATTGGCGAGCGCGCACGCGCTACAGGTTCGATGACGGAAAACTGCGGCTCGTCGAGCGCAGTGCTGCCACCGAGACGAAAGCGAAGAACGCCCTGCGATCAGCTCTGGTCGACATCCAGACCCCCTCGAACGCTTCAATCACCGGAGACTCCCGACTCATCACGCTGGCCGAAAAGTTCATCGAGGCCAAGCGAGCAGCGAACCTCGCTCCGCGGTCACTGGATTCCTACGAGTGGGCGATCTCTGCCGTCATCAACCCGGGGATCGGCAATCTGCGAGTTCGGGAGGCAACGACAGAGCGCCTCGATCGCTTCCTGGGGAGGGTGGGCGACGAGCGCGGCCGCGGCACGGCGAAGACTTGCCGGAGCGTCCTCAGCGGCATGCTCGGGCTCGCAGTGCGCTCCGGCGCTGGCAAAGTGAACCCAGTCCGCGAGGTCGCTTCGATCAGCCGACGAAACGAGGGCGCCAAGCTGATACCGGCAGAGTCCATGCCGGAGATACTCGCCGCGGCGAGCGCGAACGAGGATCTCCGGCGACTCGATCTGACCGACCTCGTTGAGCTGTGGGCTGGTACGGGGCTTCGGATATCGGAGTCGCTCGCGCTCACCTGGGCCGAGGTCGACCTGGATGCGGGCACGGTCGCAATTCGCGCCAATGTTGTCCGAGTCAAAGGTCAAGGGCTCCTGCGCCAGCCCCACACCAAGACTGATGCCGGCGAGCGGACTATCGTCGTCCCAAGCCGAGTAGTCGACATGCTCGTTCGGCGCCGTGTCGGCTCGCAGACGGATCTCGTCTTTCCGTCGATGTTCGGCAAGCTTCGAGATCCAAACAACACGCTCGCGGATTGGCGTGACCACCGGGACGAAGTAGGCGCGTCCGGCACCACTCCGCACAGCTTCCGAAAGTACGTCGCGACGACACTCGACAAGGCGGGGCTGTCCGCTCGAGAGATCGCCGAATACCTCGGCCACAAGCGTCCGTCGCTGACCCAAGACGTGTACATGAGCCGAAAGGTCGGCGGCGAGGGTGCCGCCCTGGCGCTCGCGGCCGCGCTCGCCTGACCCATCACTTACTCATCACTTTGGTTGAGTTCCACTGATATTGTGTGCTACTCGAACCGGCTGAGAATCCGCGGTTTCTCGGGAATATGGACCCACGCGCTATCCGCTGATATCGGTCGTCCGTGAATCCGCGGGTCGTGGGTTCGAGCCCCACCGGGCCCACTCTCACTATCACTGGGGTTCCGCCCTGTCGGCGGTCGAATCAGAGGCCAGGCTTGTGGGATTCGCCCACACTTTTGCCCGCGACTTCTGGAGCCCCACGGCGGCTCGGCGAATCTCCGACGACCCTTCGGCAGCCCAGTGAATGGCAGGAGCCGCGTTTGAACCAGGTTGCAGTCAGCATGCGCCGCAGGGAAAAGGGATGCCCACCGGACCTAGGCGGTGGGCATCCTTCGCCGCAGTCCCTGCGAGTGCCTGATCGAACAAGGTTCGGTTGGCATCAAGTGGGTGTGTGGCCACGATTTGAGAAGGGATGCTCCGGGCTCGGTTAGGGTCCGGAGCACCCCTCCTCGTCGAGTCAGTACCTGATGTTCGTCGCGACGGCTGGGCTCGTTCCGGGCGCCATGGGTACGTGCCAGTCACGAACGAGAGCACCCACGTTCCAAAAGGACGCTGCCGTGCTTGATTGGGCGCCAATCTGGTAGGCGCCATTGTTCGTCGCTGCGATACTGGGGCTGGTCCCCGGCGCGAATGCCCATGTCCAGTTCTTGACCTGGGTGGTGCCGATCGACCAGAGCGAGTTATCGGTTCCGAAAACTGCGATCTGATACCCACCAGTAGACATGCCAGCAATGGAGACATTGGTCTTGGGCGCGGCGGCCCATTGCCAATTCTTCACCTCTGCCGTTCCGATCGACCAGACGGAGTTTGCGGTTGCAGAAACGGCGGCGATCTCGTATCCGCCACCCACCAGGCCGGTGATACTCGGGCTGGTTCCGGGTGCCGCGGCCCATGTCCAATCCTTCACTGCGGCCGTGCCGAGCGTCCAGAGTGAGTTGTTCCCTGCTCCGATTGCGGCGATCTGGTAGCCACCGCCGGATAGGGCGGCGATCGAGACATCGGTGCCCGCAGCGGCTGACCAGTGCCAATCCTTCACTTCAGTGTCGCCGATACTCCAGACCGAGTTGGTGTCTTTGGCCACGGCAGCAATCTGATAGTGACCGCCGGGAAGTGCGGTGACACTTGGACTTGTTCCCGGTGCCACCAGGAATGTCCAGTCCTTGACGACGCTTCCGAGAGTGCGCAGATCGCCCTTGTCATCTTGGTACGCGACGACGTACCCGCCATTGTCGAGGATAGCGATCGAAGGGTGAGTCCCTTGCTTGATCGTCGCCTGCCAGTTCTTGCTTTCAAGGTCTCCGACTGTCCAGACCGATCCAGTGTTGTCCTGGAATGCAGACTCCACCTGCGGCGCCGGCAAGGCGGGCGCGGTGGTGGTGATGTTGCGCAGTGGGCCGGTGCTGTTTCCGAGGTCGACGTGTTGGTGTGTGCAGTCGTCGGCGAAGCGGGAGATGTTGCCGAGGGACGGCATCGTGTAGTTGCCGCAGGGCACATGTCCTGCTCCCTCGCCGTTGGCGATCTGACCGGCGCGTGAGCCGGCGGGGAGGAAGGTGTCGAGGAACGTCAGCA
>NZ_AYMR01000040.1 GCF_000633535.1 Leifsonia aquatica H1aii
ACCGTGCCGATCTGGTTGGGCTTGATCAGTGCGGCGTTGGAGTACCGGTTGCGCGCGCCGTCGGAGAGGCTTCGCGGGTCCGTGACGTACAGGTTGTCGCCGACCAGCTGGGTGCCTGCTCCGACGGCGTCGAAGAGAAGCTCCCACCCGGTGTGGTCGTCCTCGGCGAAACCGTCCTCGATCGACCGCAGCGGATACGTGTCCAGCAGGCGGACGTAGTAGCCGACCAGTTCGTCCCGGCCGAGCAGCCGTCCGTCGATCGTGTACTGGCCCTCGCGCTCGGAGAAGCCGGTTGCAGCCGGATCGATCGCGATCGCGACGTCATCGAGTCCCGGGGTGCCACCGGCGTCCTGAACGGCAAGTACCAGGAGGTCCATCGCCTCCTCTGGACTTGCGATGTCCGGTGCGAAGCCCCCCTCGTCGCCGAGACCGGTGGTGTGGAAGCGCGCCTTCACCCGCGCGGCGAGTGCATGGGAGATCTCGGCGCCGGCCTCGACCGCCTCGGCCTCGTCCGCCGCGCCGACCGGGGCGACCATGAACTCCTGAAACTCCAGTGGGTTCGCCGCGTGCGCGCCCCCGTTGAGCACGTTGAAGTGGGGGACGGGGAGACGCTCGACACTGTCGGTGACGCGGGCAAGCCACACATGCAGCGGGACGTCGGAGGTGTGGGCGAACGCGCGGGCTGCAGCGATGGAGACCGCGACCACGGCGTTCGCGCCGAGGCGGGCGAGGTTCTCGGTTCCGTCGAGTTCCCGCATGGCGTCGTCGACGTCGCGGATCGTGCGCCACGGACGGCCGGCCAGCAGCGGCGAGATCTCCTCCTCGACGCCGGCGACGGCCCGGCGGACGCTCCGCCCCGAGAACGACGGCCCGTCGTCGCGGAGCTCGACCGCCTCATACGCTCCCGTCGAGGCGCCGGCGGGAGCGGAGGCCGTGACGTGCGCTCCGTCCTGCAGATGCATCGTCACCGCCACCGTGGGGTAGCCGCGGGAGTCGAGGATCTGCCGGGCCGTGACCTGCTCGATCTCGACGGGATGACCCTCGGGATGGCTGATGTAGTGGCCTTCGTGGGCCGGGTCGATGTGACCGGTGTAACCGTGCTCGTGCATGGGTGTCTCCTATCTCCAGGCGTGCGTTATCGCGAGAGATAGGGACCGTTGTCGGCATCGAGGTTGGTGTCGGCGAGCCCCACCGCCGAAGCGCCGAGGCGCTGTTTGGGAGTGTGCCAGAGAATCCGGGGAAACGGAACCCCTGCGCCCGGCGCGCTCACAGCAGCCACCCGATCCAGAGGCCCAGACCGGCCGCGAGCAGCGCCCCGGCGAGCATCCCGAATGCGTTGACGGTGGCGGCACGGTACCGGCCCTCTTGCGCGAGCCGTACGGTCTCGAAGCTGGCGGTGCTGAAGGTGGTGTAGCCGCCGATGAAGCCGATGCCGATGACCGCGCGCCAGTCCGGCGGGAGGAGGCCGGCCGTGGCCAGTCCCGTGACGAGGCCGAGCAGGAACGACCCGCTGATGTTGATGACGGTGGTGCCCAGCGGGTAGGCGATCACGACCCGGGATTTCACGAACCCGTCGACGATCAGGCGGCTCACGGCGCCGAGCCCGCCCGCCCCGGCGACCGCGAGCAGCCGCAGCGCGCCCATCACCGCGCACCCCCGGGGCTGCGACGGCCGATGACGGTACCCACGGCGATCCCCGCCAGCGACGCCGTCGCGCCGATCAGGATCGTCGCGACGGCGTACAGCACCGAGCCACCCAGATTCGCGGCGGCGATCAGCCCGTCGGTGTCGACGGCGAAGGAGCTGTAGGTGGTGAAGCCGCCGAGCACGCCCGTTCCGACGAAGAGTCGCGCGGCGCGGCGTACCCCCTGATCCGGCCCGTGCGAGAGTGCGGCGAGCACCCAGCCGAGAACGAAGGCGCCGACCACGTTGATGCAGAGGCTCGCGACGGGGATCCCCCACACGGACGGCACGGCCAGGGAGACCAGGTAGCGGATCGCTGTGCCGATCGCGCCGCCGGTGAAGACGAGAGCGATATACCGCCAGCGCAGATGGATCGGTCTGGTTCGCCTGGTGGGCGCATCGTCTGCGACGATGTCCGGGTCGACGGGCAGGGTGCGGCTGTCGGCGCTCAGGAGCCATCTCCTTTCGTTCGGGGCGACCATCAGGTGCCCCCTTGTCGGTCGAGGATGTCGGTGGCGAGCACCCCGGTGAAGAGCCCTTGCGCGTTGGCCGTGCTCTCGCCGCGGCGGAGCAGGCAGACCTCGGCGAACCGCTCGCTCACTCCCACGGCAGGGCTCGGCCGTCGTCGACCGGGGCGAGCGGTACGACGAGGACGGGTCGGTGTTGCCGGTGAGCGAGGTGTACGGCGACGGACGAGCGGAAGAACTCGCGCATGCTGGTGCGGGCGCCGGCTTCGTGGGTGCCGACGACGATCATGCGAGCGTCGAGCGTCACCGCGAGATGACCGAGGGCGCGGGCCGGATCGCCGGCCAGCGTCCGAGTGCTCCACGGGACGCCCGTGCCGGCGACCACCCGCTCGATACGGCCACTCAGGGCCGCGTCGAACACGTCGTCCTCGAACTCGGGCAGATCCGGGTCGATCGGGACGGAGCGCACTGAGCCGTCCAGCTTTTCGTCGACGCCGTAACGATTCGGGTCGACGGTCGCGCACACCAGCTCGCAGCCCAGATCGGCGGCGAGGCGGACGGCCTCGATCAGTACTGCGTCGGCGAGATCGTTCACAAGGCCGACGAGGATCACGCCGCGCGGCAGCGGCGGCTCCGGCGAGTGGTCGGTCATGTGGTCGCTCCTATCCCTCGGGGCGCAGGCGTGCGCATCCAGTGAGATAGGGACCGTTGTCGGCGACGCCGAGGTTGTTCGCGGTGAGCCCCACCACCGCGACGGAGGACCGTCGACACCCATCATGCCAGAACCGCGCCGCGACCGTGATCGGACACCGGGTGTATGGTGGCGGCACGCACCACGGCGATGAGGCTCGCCGTCAACCGCGGAACCCCGCTGATGGCTTCTACCGGAACACGACGCTGCGCGCGTCCGGGCAGAAGGAGGACGGGTGAGCGACCCCCAGGCCACCGGCATCAGCCTGCTGTTCCCGGCGGGAGCCGCACCCGCCCTCCCCGACCGGCAACCGGGGTGCTTCGCCGACCCCGGTCTCGATCGGATCGTCGACGCCGTGCTCGGCGACGACGGTTTCGAGCTGCGACCGGTGTTCTGGCACCCGCTGGATGCCGCGGGCGTCGCGTACCGACACCGCGTGCTCACCGACCTGGCGGACCCGACTCTGGCCCCGCCTGCCAGGCGTTCACCGCCGGGATGGCCGAGGTGCGGCACGCCATCGCCCTGGCGTCGAGTCTGCGGTATCCCAGGCAGGCCCAGCGGGTGCGGCTGGACGCTGCGCGTCGTTACGGCGAGGTGGTCGAGGCCGTCGCCGCCGCTCTGCGCGACAGCGACGTCTCGGTCGTCTTCGTCACCCACCTCTACGCCTTCGGCGCCGACGTATGTGCCGACATCTTCGGAGAGCCCTGGAACGGGACGACGCCGAAGCGGGCATCCGATCACCGGGAGACCGAATGAACGACCGACCGCAGCAGCTCTTCCTCGTGCGCCACGGACAGACCGCCCTCAATGCGGAAGGACGCCTGCGCGGCCTCGCGAACCCGCCGCTCGACGAGGTCGGCATCGCCGAGGCCCGCGCCGTCGCAGACGCCCTCGCCGCATTCTCGATCGCCGAGGTCCGATGCAGCCCGCTCGATCGGGCGGTCACCACGGCACGCATCATTGCCGAGCGGAGCGGCTGCGCGATGGTCGCGGACCCCGCCTTCAACGATCGCGACTACGGCCCGTGGACCGGGCACGTCCGACAGGAGGTCGTCGCTTCGTTCGGCAGCGTGGACGCGGCTCCCGGCGTCGAGCCGTCCACGCACGTGCTCGATCGTGCCCTGCCCGCGGTGGATCGGCTCATGCGGGCGCCGGCCGGTCCCGTCTGCATCGTCACCCATGACGCCGTCATCCGACCGATTCTCCGTTCGATCGATCCCGACCTCGATCAGCTCGAGGTGCTCACCGGATCGTGGAACATGCTCACGAGATCCGGCTCGGGGCCGGACGCCGGCCGGACGTGGACTGTCGTCGCACTCGACCGAAAGCCGTGAAGCTCGTCGATGGGAACGGACTCCCGCCGGCCTCTGATCACGCCCGGCCAGGTCGGTGCCCCACCGCCATTCCTATCTGCGATGACACACGGCCGACCCGCTCTTCCGCTCCGGCGACGGCCTGACCTGCGCGAGCCATGCGCAACGGAAAGAGTGAGTGGCCGC
>NZ_AYMR01000041.1 GCF_000633535.1 Leifsonia aquatica H1aii
CCCGACCTCCCCGCCGCACCCGACCTCCCCGCCGCACCCGACCTCTCCGCCGCACCCGACCTCCCCACGGCCGCCGGCCTCCCCGCCGCACCCGACACGCCCGCGGCGCGGGCGGCGCTCGACCTCGCGCGGTCGTACCACTCCCCGTCACTGCTCAACCATGTGGTGCGATCGTGGGTGTGGGCGGAGGCGTTCGCCGCGCTCGAGGGGCGCACCGGGTTCGACCACGAGCTGCTCTACGTCTCGGCGCTGCTGCACGACATCGGGATCGTCCCGCAGTTCGACAATGTCGCGCTCTCCTACGAGGACGCCGGCGGCCACGTGGCCGTCGCCCTCACGGCCGGGGCCGGATGGGAGGCCGCCCGCCGCACCCGCGCGCACGAGGTGATCGTGCGCCACAACTGGCCGGCGGTCGACCCCGCGCTCGACGTCGAGGGCTACCTGCTCGAGATCGCCACCGGCCTCGACATCTCGGGCGCCCGGGCGGACGACCTCCCGCTGGACCTGCGTCGCGCGGTACTCGCCGCCCATCCCCGCCTCGACCTCGCCGCCGAGTTCGGCGCGGGAGTCGCCGACCAGGCCGAACGCAAGCCCGGCACGCAGGCGCACCGTCTCGTCGCGGGCGGCGTCCGGGAGAAGCTCGCCGCGAATCCGCTGGAGTCGATCGCCTAGGCTGAAATGCATCCACCCCCAGGCGAAGGTCGAGGATCGACACGTGCAGTACATCTCCACACGCGGCAGCAGGATCGGGTCGTACCGCGACGTCCTCGTCGAGGGACTGGCGCCCGACGGCGGTCTGGCCGTCCCCGGCGAACTGCCCCGCCTCGACGGAGCGCTGCTGGAGAGCTGGCGACCGCTCGGCTATGCGGAGCTGGCGACCGCGGTGATCGGACTGTTCGCGACCGACATCGACCCCGACGACCTCGCCCGCCTGTGCCGGGCCGCGTACCGCCCGTCCGCGTACGCGTCCGAGGAGATCGTCCCGCTCCGCGGCCTCGGCGACGGGCTGACCCTCGTGGGTCTCTCGGAAGGCCCGACGCTCGCCTTCAAGGACATGGCGATGCAGTTCCTCGGCGAGGCGCTCGACTTCGTCCTGAGCGAGTCCGGCGAGGTGCTCAACATCCTCGGCGCCACCTCCGGCGACACGGGGTCCGCCGCCGAGCACGCCCTCCACGGCCGGGAGCGGCTGGCCGTCTTCATGCTGTCGCCGCGCGACCGGATGAGCGCGTTCCAGCGCGCGCAGATGTACTCGCTGCTGGACGACAACGTGCACAACATCGTCGTCGACGGCGTGTTCGACGACTGCCAGACCCTGGTGAAGCGGCTCGCGGAGGATGTGGCGTTCAAGCGGGCGCACCGCCTCGGCGCCGTCAACTCCATCAACTTCGGCCGCATCTCAGCTCAGATCGCATATTACGTCTGGGCGTGGCTGCGGGCGACCGACGCCGTTCCGGAGGCCGGACGTGCCGGATTCGAGGTGTCGTTCGCCGTGCCGTCCGGCAACTTCGGCAACATCCTGTCCGGCCACTACGCCCGCAGCATGGGCCTGCCGGTGCGCTCGCTCGTCCTGGCGGTGAACGAGAACAACGTGCTCGACGAGTTCTTCCGCACCGGCTACTACCGGCCGCGGACCGCCGCGGCGACGCACACCACCTCCAGCCCGTCCATGGACGTGTCGCGGGCGTCGAACCTGGAACGCTTCGTCTTCGACCTGCTCGGCCGCTCCCCCGAGCGCACGGCGGCGGCCTGGGCCGCGCTGGCCGCCGACGGCGAGCTCGACCTCTCCGCCGAGCAGCACCGCTTCCTGCCGGAGTTCGGGTTCGTCAGCGGCACCAGCACGCACGCGGACCGGCTGGCCACCATCCGGGACGTCCAGGCGCGCACCGGCGTCACGGTGGACCCGCACACGGCCGACGGCCTGCTGATCGCCCGGCAGCACGTGGAGCCCGGTGTCCCGATGCTCGTGCTCGAGACCGCGAAGCCGCAGAAGTTCGCCGAGACCATCACCGAAGCGCTGGGCCACGCCCCGACGCCGGATGCGGCGACGCGCGCCCTGCTGGACGCCCCGCAGCGCATGACGGAGCTCCCCGACGACGAGGGCCGGCTGCGCGCCCTGATCGCGGAGCTGGCCCTGCGCTGAACCCGGCCGCGACGTATCCTCGAGGGGTGCCCCTCCTCCTCGACACCGCCGACTGGCGCGCCCTCGAAGCGGCCCACGCCGTGCGTGCCGACGCGCTGACGGCCGCACACCGGGAGCGCGCGGGGCGGGGCGAGAAGCACCCGATCGAGGACTTCCTCTTCACCTACTACTCGTACTCCCCGAGCGTGCTGCGCCGCTGGCATCCCGGACCGGGTGTCGAGCTGGCCGACGCCGCCGCCGAACCGCGCGCCGGCTGGCGCTGGTACGCGCCGGGCGGGACCCCGGGCGGTCTCATCGTCGACGGGGACGCCTTCGCCGCCGAGAAGGGGACGCTGCTGCGCGCGATCGAGCGCATCCTCCGTTCGACCGCGGCCCGGCCCGGCCAGTTCGGTTGCTTCGGGCTGCACGAGTGGGCGATGGTGTACCGGCAGGACGAGCACCGCCACGCCGTCCCGCTCCGCCTCGGCCGCACCGGGACCGACGAGGTCGTGGAGGCCCACGACCTGCGCTGCACGCACATCGACGCCTTCCGCTTCTTCACGCCGGAGGCGGTGCCCCGCAACCGCTTCTCCCCCACCCGCGAGACGCAGCCGGACCTGGAGCAGCCCGGCTGCCTGCACGCCGGGATGGACGTCTACAAGTGGGCGATGAAGCTCGGCCCCCTCGTGCCGGGCGAACTGCTCCTGGACGCCTTCGAGCTGGCGCGGGACATCCGGCAGCTCGACATGCAGGCCTCGCCGTACGACATGCGGCCCTGGGGCGCCGAGCCGGTCGCGATCGAGACCCCGGAGGGCAAAGCCGAGTACGTGCGCCGGCAACGCGCCTTCGCCGAACGCGCGAACGCCCTGCGAGGCGCCGTCCTCGACGCGTGGCTCGGCGACGCCTGAGCGCTCCCGACGCGCGACCGCCCCGGTTCGGGACGAGCGCGCCCCGGCGCCGCCCCGCGCACGTCCCGAGCGGCCGCGCGCGCCGAGCGGCTTAGAGGTCGACCGGCTGGCCGTCGGCGGCCGATCGGAGCGCCGCCGCGGCCACCTGCAGGGTCCGCAGACCGACCCGCCCGTCCGGCACCGCCGCCCGCCCGGATCGCACCGCGTCCAGGAACTCGGCGAGCATCAGGGCATCGAGATCGTCGCCGACACCCTCCCAGACCGGACCGTCGACCGTCTGCCCCGAGAGGTGCGGCGCGAACGGTGCGATGGTCACCGTGCCCTTCGTGCCGGTGATCTGCAGGGTGAGGCCGCCCCAGGTCGGTGCGTTCTCCGGCATGGTCCAGGAGCAGTCGATGGTCGCGACGACACCGCTCGGATAGGTCGCCGTCACCAGTCCGCCCGTCTCCACGCGCAGCCCCTGCCCGCCGTGCAGCAACTGGTTCGACACGGCGCGCACCGTCGTCGGCAGGTCACCGAGCAGGTCGTCGAGCAGGTCGGCGCAGTGCACGACGTGATCGACGAGGGCGCCGCCTCCGGCGAGCACCGGGTCGGTGAACCAGGCACGGTCCGCGGGCAGCTTGCCGTTGTTGGTGCCCCGGACGCCGATGATGTCGCCGAGGTGACCGGCGCGCACCCGGGCGCGCGCATCCACGAACGACGGCGCGAACCGCACCGGATAGGCGGTCATCAGGGTCACGCCGGCGCGCTCGACGGCGTCCAGCATCGCGCGGCCGTCCGCGACGGTCGTCGCGAGCGGCTTCTCGCACAGGATGTGCGCCCCGGCGGCGGCGGCGGCCTCGACCAGCGTGCGATGCCGGGCGTTCTCGGCGGTGACGATCACGGCGTCCGGTCCCCACGCCAGCGCGGCGTCGTAGTCGGCCACGTACCGCACCCCGAGGGAGGCGGCGAGCGCCTCCCCGCGGAGGGCGGCGTCCGGTGCCGACGCGCCGTCCGGGTCGGTCACGATGAGGTCGACGTCGGCGCGCCCGGCGAGGAGCCGGCAGTAGCCGATCGCGTGCGGGTGCGCGAACGAGAGCACGGCGATCTTGAGCGGGGTGGTCACGGTGTCTCCTGTTCCGGCGGTCATGCGCCGACGCTCGCGGTGCGGGTGGTGGCCAGGGCGGCGAGCCCCGTGGTGGCGTCGATCTCGATCGCGCGCCCGGTGCGGATGGATTCGGCCGCCGCTTCCGCGATCGCGACGGCGCGGATGCCGTCCTCCGCCGCGACGACCGTGTCGGTCCCCTCGGCGATCGCCCGGTGGAAGGCGGCGAGCTGCCGCGTGTACGGGCTGACGGCGGTGGTCTCCGGCGGCAGGTACCCGGCGCCGGCCTCCCCCGCCGGGAAGTCGAGGACGCTCGCGGCGTCCGTCGACGAGTCGATGGCGAGGGTCCCTCGGGTGCCGGCGACGTCGGCGCTGGTACGGAACACCGCCCCGTTCGGTCCCCACGTCCCCTGGACGTGACTGATCGCACCGCCGGCATGGGTGAGCGTGACATGGGCGGTGACGATGCCGGGCACGATCCCGTCGACGCTCGGCGGGCTCTGCACCGCGTAGACCTGGGTCACCTCCCCGGCCAGCCAGCGCGCCTGATCGAGGTCGTGGATCATCTGATCGAGGACGATGCCTCCGCCCGCGTCCTCGTCGAAGAACCAGGACCCCGCGCGGGGTGCCTGACCGGAGCGCACGAAGCGCAGGACGGCGGGCTCACCGACCCGTCCGCCGTCCACCTGACGCTTGACCTCCGCGTAATCGGGGAAGAAGCGGACGACGTGCGCGGGGAACAGGCGGACGCCCGCCGCCTCCGCCGCGTCCGCGAGCTCGCGCGCGTCCGCCGACGAGACGGCGAGCGGCTTCTCGCAGATAACATGCTTGCCCGCGGCGATCGCGGCGAGCGCCAGCTCTTTGTGGCTGCCGCTCGACGTCACGATGTCGACGATGTCGCTCGCGGCGAGCAGCGCCTGAAGGTCGCCGGCGATCGAGAAGCCGTATTCGGCGGCGAGCGCCTCGGCCCCGTCGTGGGAGTAGACGGTCACGGGCGCGCCGAGCGCCGCCCATCCCGTCGCGTGCACCTGGGAGATCCCGCCGGCGCCGATGAGGCCGACTCGGAGAGTAGTCACGGAAGTGTCTGTTCTTTCTTATTTCAGGCCCGAGAATGCGATGCCGTCGATGACGCGCTTCTGCATGATCAGGAAGAGGATGAGCACCGGAGCCATCGCGAGGAGACTGGCGGCGAGGAGCAGGGGGTAGTCGGGGATCGACCGCTGGCTCGTGAGCGTGGCGATCCCGGCGGACAGCGGCATCTGGGTCGAATCCGTCGCCACGATGAGCGGCCAGAGCAGATCGTTCCACGAGGCGAGCACCGTGATGATCGCGAGCGCCGAGAGCCCGGGCTTCGCCAGCGGGAGCATGACCTTCCAGAACACCTGGAAATGGTTCGCGCCGTCGAGGCGTGCGGCCTCGGCCAGCTCGTCCGGGAGCCCCAGGAAGAACTGGCGCATCAGGAAGGTGCCGAACGCGCTGAAGATCCCGGGGGCCGCGATGCCGGCGATGGTGTTGAGCCAGCCCAGGCCCTGCACGATCTGGTACTGCGGAAGCAGGTAGACCTGCGGCGGCACCATCAGGATGGCGAGCACCAGCGCGAAGATCGTGCGCTTGAGCGGGAACGACATCCGGGCGAACGCGTACCCGGCCATCGAGCACAGCAGGAGCTGGCCGACCGTGCGGATCACCGTGACCGCGATCGACACCCAGAGCTGGTTGAGGAACGGGAGCTGGTCGAAGACGTGCGCGAAGTTCTCCCAGTGCAGGGTGCCCGGCCACACGGACGGCGGCACGGACGTGACCTGCGCGTTGGTCGAGAGCGACATCAGGATCTGCCAGAGGAACGGGAACACCATGACGACGGACGCCACGATCAGGACGACGTGCGTCATCCCCGTCCCGAGCCGGGCGCGGCCGGTCTTGGAACCGACGACGACGGAGCTAGACATACGTCACCCACCTCTTCTGCATCCGGAACTGGATGATCGTGAACACGCCGACGAGCACCAGGATCGCCATGCCGACCGCAGCGGCGTAGCCGTTGTCGCCGGTCTGCTGGTGGGCGAAGAACAGGTACACCATCGACTGGGTCTGGTTGATCGCCGGGTTCTGCGTCCCCATCAGCGCGTAGAGCAGGTCGAACAGCTGGAAGCCGGTGATCACGGTCATGACGGAGACGAAGAAGATCGACGGGCTGAGCAGCGGCACGGTGATGGAGAAGAACTGCCGCATCCTGCTCGCTCCGTCGAGGCTCGACGCCTCGTACATCTCGGGCGGGATGCCCTTCATGCCCGCGGAGAGCACGATCAGGTTGAAGCCCAGCGAGATCCACATCCCGACCAGGCCGACCGCGATGAGCGCGAACCACTCGGTGGAGAGCCAGTTGGGGCCCTTGATGCCGACCAGCGACAGCGCGTAGTTGATCACGCCGAAGTCGCCGTTGAAGATGATCCGCCAGACCATCGCGACGGCGGCGGGCATCGCCACGTAGGGCAGGAAGAACGCGGTCCGGTACACGGTCGCGAAGCGCAGGCCGGGCCGGTTCATCAGACTGGCGAAGATCACCGCGAGCGGGATGCCGATGAGCAGGAACCCGATGTAGACCAGCGTGTTGACGATCGAGCGCCAGAACGAGGGGTCGGCGAACATTGCCTGGTAGTTGGACAGTCCGCTCCAGGTGGCCCCGCCGAAGACGCCCCATGTCGTGAAGCTGAAGTAGGCGTTGCGGATGATCGGCCAGATGTAGAAGACGAGGACGCCGAACAGGAGCGGGGCCACGAAGAGGGCGGCCCACACCCATTCCTTCCGGTCGGTGCGCCGCTTGCGCGGTGCGGCCGGCCGGGTGGCGGGCGTCGCCGTGGCGACGCCCGCCTCCTGGGGTGCGATCGAGACGGACATCACTCTTTGGCGAGGTCCGCGTTCATCTGCGTGGCGAGCTCCTTGGCGACGTCGGCGACCGGGCGCTTGCCGGAGAAGGCGTCGGGCAGCAGATCGTTCTCCGCCTTGTTCCACGCCGCGGTGTTCTTCGAGATCGGGTACGGGTACGCGTAGTCCGCCGCGGCCTTCTCGAAGATGGTGAGGTCCCAGGGCGCCGTCTTCACGAAGGCGTCCTGCGTGCCGTTGAACGCGGGGTTGGCCGTGCCCATCTCCGCCTGCGTCAGCGCCGCCTCCTTGCCGCCGAGGTAGGCCTGGAAGGCGAGGGCGGCCGCCTTGTTCTTCGAGTCCTTGGCGACGACGTTGGCGAGACCGTGGATGACGGTGGCCTGCTTCTCGCCCTTCGGCAGAGGAGCGAGCGCGATCGTGTCCTTGATCGGCGATGCGAGCAGCTCGGAGTTGAGCCAGGTCCCCGACCAGATCATCGCGGACTTGCTGTTGATGAACCACTGGTCCTGCGGGGTGTCGGACAGCTGCGACGGTGTGGGCGACGAACCGTCGGCGACGAGGTCGCGCACGAACTGCAGCCCCTTGATCGCAGCGGCGGAGTCATAGCCGGACTTCTTGCCGTCGGAGGAGATGATGTCCCCTCCGGCCTGGAGGATGGTGTTGTAGTACACCTCCTGGCCGCCGGAGAGTCCGCTCGCGACGCCGTAGACGCCGTCGCCCTTCAGCTTGTCGGAGATCTCCTTGGCCTTCTGGTGGAACTCGTCCCAGGTCCAATCGGCCGTCGGGTAGGCGACGCCCGCCTTGTCGAAGACCGCCTTGTTGTAGTAGACGCCGATCGTGTCGAAGTCCTTCGGAGCGCCGTACTGCGCGCCGTCGTAGCTGTACAGCTTGTCCAGCGCCGCGGGGTAGTTCGCGGGGTCGACGCCCGAGCCGATCGGTTCGAGCAGGCCGTTGGAGGCGTAGAGCTGGAAGTTCGGCCCGTTCATCCAGAAGACGTCGGGCAGCGTCTTCGAGGAGCCCTGCGTCTGCAGCTTGGTGAAGTAGTTCTGGTAGGGAGTGACCTGGGAGGTCACGGTGATGTTCGGATACTCCTTGTTGAACCCCTTGATCAGGGCCTCCATCGCGGGCTTCTGGTTGACGTCCCAGTACGCGTAGGAGATGGATGCCGAGAGATTATGATCGGCAGTGGCACCGGAGCCGCTTCCAGTGTTGGACGAGCATCCGGCCAGAAGGGCTGCGGCTGCAACCGCCGCCCCGGCGGTCAGTACGGCTTTTCGCATTGGTTCTCCTTGGATATGGGTGGTGTTGTGGTGCCTCCCGGGCCGGCGATCAGTCCTCGCCGGCCTGGGGATCCCTCGTGGTCACACCGATGTGGCCACGCGTTCATCCACGGCGCGGACGGCGATGGGACGCGACCCGTCGCGGATGGACTCCGTTGCGGCGACGGCTGTGGCCACCGCGTTCCTGGCCGCCACGGCGGACGTCTCCGTGCGGGAGCCCTCCGTCACGAACCGGACGAACTCGGCGACGGTGAGCGCGTCGGCGTCGCCGTGGCCGCGTTCGTCGCCGTTCACCCGGTACTCGGCGTCGCCGACCGGGTCGTAGTGGGTGCGCGTGTTCCAGACGCGCACGATCGCACCGTCGGTGTCGCCGAAATTCTCCAGCCGGCCCTCCGTGCCGATCACCGTGTAGTTGCGCCAGTAGTCGGGCGTGTAGTGGCACTGCTGGTAGGAGGCGTACACACCGTTGTCGAGGCGCATGTTCACCATCGAGATGTCCTCGACGTCGATCACGGGATTGAGCTCGGTCTGGCTCAGCGGAGGCCAGGAGTCGAGTGAGAACCACTCGGGCATGGTGCGGTCGGAGTTGTCGCGGCGGTCCTCGATGTCGCCGTAGAGGCTGAGGCCGCCCATCCCGCTGACCAGCTCGGAGTAGCCTCCCGCGAGCCAATGGATGACGTCGATGTCGTGAGCGCCCTTCTGCAGCAGCAGCCCGTTCGACTTGGCGCGCTCGGCGTGCCAGTCCTTGAAGTAGTAGTCGCCGCCGTTGCCGACGAAGTGCCGGCACCACACGGCCTTGACCTCGCCGATCTCGCCGCGCCGGATGATGTCGCGCATGAGCGTGACGACGGCCATGTGCCGCATGTTGTGGCCGACGTACAGTCGGCTCCCGCTCGCGGCCGCCGCTTCCAGGATCGCGTCCGCGTCGTCCAGGTCGATCGCGAGCGGCTTCTCCAGGTACACGGCGATGCCGGCGTGCAACAGGTCGATGGCGATCTCGGCATGCGTGTGGTCGGGCGACGTGACGAAGGCGGCGTCGACGATGCTTCCGCCGCCGTCCTGCGCGTCGCTGCCGTCCTGCGCGCCGCGGCCGTCTCGCGCGGCGATGAGGTCGCGGTGGCCGGGGAACGCCACGATGTGGTCGCCGAAGGTCGTGCGTGCGCGTTCCCGGGCGGCCGCGCTCGGGTCGGCGACGGCCACGATGGTGCCCGCTCCGGATTCCACCGCGTGGGCGGCGATCGACGACCGCGCCCCGACGCCGATCACGGCGAGCCTCAACGGCCGTCCTGCGTGCTGCACGCTCATGCGCTGATCCTCTCTGCGAGGGCCTTCGCCCCCGCGATGTCGATGTCGGGGTCCGGTACGTCGGGCGACCCGTACACCCGCTCGGCCGACTGGCCGAACGCGAGCGCCAGGGCTCCGAGCACGACGGACTCGGCACCGAGCTCCGACTGGATGATGGTGGGCCGGATCGGCAGCCGGATCTCCGCCATGACGGCGCGGCGCAGCGGTTCGAGCAGCGCCTCCCCGGCGCGGGAGAGGCCGCCGCCGACCACGACCACCTCCGGGTCGATGGCCATCGTGACCGTCGCGATGCCCGTCGCGAGGCCGCCGACGAACGATTCGATCTCCGCGCGCGCCTCCTCGTCGCCGTCCACGGCCAGACGGAACACCTCTTCACCTGTCGGCGCGGCCTTCCAGCTGAGCTGTCCCCGCGGGGTGACGTTCATGGAGAAGACGATCTCGCCGATCTCGCCGGCGGCCGAGTGCGCGCCGCGGCGCAGCTTGCCGTCGATGATCAAGCCCATCGAGACGCGGTGCCCGAGGAAGAAGTGCGCCGCATCGTTGACCAGCCGGGAGGCTCCCATCCGGTGCTCGGCGAGAGCGGCGAGGCGCATGTCGTTCTCGACCGTCACCTCGCAGCCGAACTCCGCCCGCAGGTGCCCGGCGATGTCGACCCGCTCCCAATCGGGGAAGCTGCGCGAGATGACGAGCCGGCCGTCCTCCCCGACCAGGCCGGAGACGGCGACGCCCATCGCGATCAACCGCGCGCGGTCGATGCCGCTGGAGTCGAGGCAGTCGGCGATGACCTGCTGCACCACGCTCAGCCGGGTGGGTCCGAGGGACGAACCGTCGACCTCCCGCTCCGCCCAGCCGATCACCGAGCCGACGAGGTCCGCGATCGCGACGCGCACGCGGTGGATGCCCACGTCGACGCCGACGAGGTAGCCGGCGTCGGCGACGAAGTCGTAGAGCCGCGCCGGTCGTCCGGCGCCCCGCCCGCCGGGCGTGTGCACATCGACCTCGACGACGAGCCCGCGCTCGCGCATCGCGGTGAGCGCCACCTCGACCGTCGGGCGGGAGAGCCCGGTGCGGGAGGCGATCTGGGCGACCGTGGCCCTGCCGGTCTGCCGGACGACGAGCGCGCATCGAGCCGCGTTCACCGCCCGCTGTCGCGATGCGTCGGGTTCCAGCCCGTGTCCACTGAGTGCCATCCGTCGAAACCCCGCTCGCTTACAATGAAACTTCGTTGCTTAATTGCCGCGGCCAGTACAGCACGACAAGACAACGGGCGTCAAGGTCGGAGCGAATACAATCAAAGAGGTTTACGTATTTGTAACAAGCGAATGCGTATCGGGCCGACGATCACGTCGGTGCCCGCGCCGCGCGTCGCGCGTCGGCAGTGCCGGTCGCGCCGCAGCGCCGGTCGCGCGACGGCGCCGTCGCGCCCTCGCCTCCCGACCGCGCCGTCCCGCGACCGCGCCGTCCCGGGACGACCGCGCCCCGGCGCCGCACCGCGCACGTCCCGAACGACCGCGCACACCCCGAACGACCGCGCACCTCACGGACGCGCGGGCAGCCCCGCACCGTGGCGGGGCGCGCAGCCCCTCCTCGCGACCGCGCCGTCCCGGGACAACCGCGCCCCGGCGCCGCACCGCACACGTCCCGAACCGCCGCGCTCGTCCCGCACCACCGCGCACGTCCCGAACCACCGCGCACGTCCCGCACCACCGCGCACGTCCCGCACCACCGCGCACGTCCCGAACCACCGCGCACGTCCCGCACCACCGCGCACGTCCCGAACCACCGCGCACGTCACCGGCGCGCGCGGGCGCGCCGGTGGGCGGCGCGGGCGGGTCAGCCTCCGGTGCCGGTGCCGGCGTCGCCGCCGGAGCCGCCTCCGGCGCCTGCGCCCGTCCCGGTGCCGGCGCCGTTCCCGCCTCCCGGTGCGGACGTCGGTGTACCGGTCGATCCGCCTCCCGGGGTCGGCGTCGACGTGGGTGCCGACTGTCCGCTGCTGAGCTGGATGGTGACGCTCGCGCCGCCTTCGACCGACGAGCCGGCGGCGGGAGTCGTGCCCGCGACCGTTCCGGCCGGTTGGGTGCTCTCGACCGGCGTCTGGTCGACGGTCACGTCGAGCCCGAGCGCCTCGAGGAGCTTCTGCGCCTGGTCGGGCGTCTTGCCCGTGACGTCCGGGATGCTGACCGTGTTCCCGTACAGCGCCGAGCTCAGCGGCTTGGCGAACGCGTCGCCGCCGTAGACCTGGTCGAGCGCCTTCTGGATCGGCTTCACGATGGAGAACTTGACGTTGCCGCCGCCGATGCCGTCGAAGCTGAGACTGCGCAGCGGCGTGGAACCGGACACGTTGCCCACCCACGTCGCCTGCGCGACCTTGGTGGTGGAGGTGATCAGCCAGTTCTGCAGCGAATCGTCCGTCGTCCCGGTCTTGCCCATGACGGGGGTGCCGTCCCACGGGTTGGCGCTGGTCGCCGTGCCGTTCGTCATGACGCCCTGCAGCGCGTAGTTCACGCCCGCCGCGACGTTCTTGTCCAGCCCCTGCGTGCAGGTCGTGGGGCTCACCGCGTGCTCGCTGCCGTCGGCGTTCACGACCTTGTCGATCGCGACCGGCGTGCACACGGTGCCGCCGTTGGCGATGCCGGCGTAGGCGGTGGCCATGGTCAGCGGCGCGACGTCGTTGGTGCCGAGGATCATCGACGGGTACGAGTTCAGCGTCCCGCCGGTCTTCGCCGTGTGGATGCCGAGGGACTTCGCCGCGTTGAGGATGGAGCAGAGGTCGAGCTTCGTGGCCATCATCGCGAATGCCGTGTTCACCGACTCCGCGGTCGCCGACATCACCGACAGCCGGCTCGCCGACCCTTCGTCGTTCGCGACCTGCCACGGCTGCCCGGAGACGTCGCCGCACGTGCTCGTGAAGTCGGACATCGGGAAGTTGTGCTGGGAGGCGTTGATGTACTCGTAGAGGCTGTGCCCGGCCTCCAGCCAGGCCGCCAGGTCGAACGCCTTGAACGTCGACCCGGTCTGGAAGCCCGACGAGCCTCCGTACGCTTCGTCCGTGTTGTAGTTCACCGCCGTCGTGCCGTCCACGGGTTGATCCGTGTTGTTGAAGGCCCTGTTCTGCACCATCGTGACGATGCGTCCCGTGCCGAGCTCGACGGAGACGTTCGACGCCCCCAGGTCGATGCCCGCGCGGGAGGCGGGGATGTAGTTGCTGACCGACTGCTGCGCCACCGCCTGCAGGTCGAGGTTCAGTGTGGTGTAGATCTTGAGGCCGCCACGGTTGAGCGTCGCCCAACGGTCATCGCTGGTCTTGCCGTACGCGGGGTCGTTCAGGATGACGTCGCGCACGTAGTCGCAGAAGAAGGCGGCGTTGTACTGCTGGGCCGCCGCGCATCCCGAGGTCGTCGGCGTCACCGTGGGCTGCACCGGTGTCTTCTTCGCGGCGTCGCGGTCCGCGGCCGTGATCTTGTGGTTCACATACATCCGGTCGAGCACGTAGTCGCGGCGGGCCGTGGTGAGCGCGTACCCGTTGGCCGTGCCGTTGGTCTTGCTGTCGGGCTCGTCGATGCGGAGGTTGGCGGGATTGTTGACGATCGCCACCAGCGTCGCCGCCTGTGCGAGCGTCAGGTTGTTGGCGTCCACGTTGAAGTAGTAGTGCGCCGCCGCCTGGATGCCGTACACCTGGCCGCCGAAGCCGACGACGTTCAGGTACCCCATGAGGATGTCCTTCTTGCTGTACTTCTTCTCCAGGCCTACCGCGTAGCGCATCTCCTGCACCTTGCGCTGCAGCGTCTGGCCGGCGGCGTCGTCGTAGCAGGCCTGCACCTTCTTGGCGTCGGTGAGGGCCTCGCACTTCTCGACCTCGACGTTCTTGACGTACTGCTGCGTGATCGACGATCCGCCCTGCACGTCGCCGCCCACCACGGTCGCCAGAGCCCCGCGCACCGTGCCGAGCACGTCCACCGCACCCTCCGAGTAGAACCGCGGGTCCTCGGCGGCGACCACGGCGTCCTTCACGTTCTGCGAGACCGCGTCCCACCCGACGTCCTGCCGGTTCTGCGCGTAGAAGGTCGCGATCGGGACATCCTGACCGCCCTGCTTCGCGTACACGGTCGACACCTGGGCGAACTGCTGGATCTGCAGGTTCGCGGGCAGCGCGTTGAAGTCGGAGATGCCGGCCGCCGCCGCGACGCCCGTTCCCAGGAAACCCGGAAGAACGAACAGCGAGCTGAGCACCGCGGCGACGAGCGTGAAGCCCAGGAACTGCCAGATCGCGCGGCCCCGGGTGCGCGGCATGCGCGGCTCCAACCGCTGGACCGGCGCCAGGACGCGGTCGATCAGCGGCGGACGGTTCGAATCGTGAGTAGACACCCGTCCACGCTTCCAGCCCGGGCTGTGGAGTCGGTCCGTGCGAGGTGAAGGGACGTTTGGAGTTGTACAGGAACCGGCCGCGTCGCGCCTCAGTCGAACACGACGCTCACCTTGTCCGCCGCTCCCGGTGTCGCGGCGAGGGCGAGCGCGTCGAGGGCCTTCTCGAAGGGCAGCCGGTCGCTGACGATCAGGGCGTACTTCTGCCAGTTCTCGATGATGTCATCGGTGACCTCGAAGATCTCGGTGGGGTATCCCATCGACCAGACGATGGTCAGTTCGGTCGGGAGGATGCCGCCGAAGTCGAGTTCGACCGGTCGCTTGTGCACGGCGACGATGCCCAGGGTCGCGCCGTGCTTGGCGATGGCGGCGACGGTCTGCGGGATGGAGCCGACGCCGGCCGCATCGAGGTAGATGTCGGTGCCGGGACGGACCCCGCGCACCATGGCCGTGGAGCCGTCGCCGTGCAGCTCGACGAGCCGGGCGGCGAGGTCCTCCTCGGCGGAGTTGATGACGGCGTCGGCGCCGATCTCGAGCGCCTTCTCCAGGCGGGTGGGCAGGATGTCGACCACGACGATGTGCCCGGCGCCGCGACGGCGGTAGCCGAGGAGGGCGCCGAGACCGATCGGGCCGGCACCGAAGATGACGACCGTGTCGCCGCCCTTCGGGTCGGTTCGGTTGACGGCGTGGGACGCGACAGCCATCGGCTCGTTGAGGGCGGCCACCTCCCACGGGATGTCCGCCGGGATGACGCGCAGCTGGCGGCCGATCTCGGCGTCGCGGACGACGACGAACTCCGACAGCGCACCCTGCGCCCCGCCGGAGCCGAGCAGCCCGTCGGTGAAGGCCATCGTGTCGATGACGACGTGGTCTCCGACCGCGATCCCCTCCACCTGCTCCCCCACCTCCACGACCTCGGCCGCGGGCTCGTGCCCGAGCGGTGTGGCGCCCTGTCGCGGCGGGATGCCGCCGAGGTGCGCGTACATGGCGTCGGAGCCGCAGATCCCGCACGCCTTGATCGCCAGGAGCACGTCGGCGGGCCCGGCGGTCGGCTTCTCGATGTCCACCCACTCGATGGTGTCGACTCCGGTGACTCGGATGGATTTCACGACGCGCTCCTTCTGGTGATCGCGGACGATCGCGGGTGATCGGCCGGTACCCGTCACGGTAGTTACAAAATCGAATTAGTGCACGCTAGGCTCGGGCGGTGGCCGTGACGATCAAGGATGTGGCACGGGCGAGCGGCGTCTCACCCTCGACCGTGAGCTTCGTGCTCAACAGCACGCAGGGTCAGGTGATCACGCCGGCGACGCAGCAGAGGGTGCGGGAGGCGGCGCACTCGCTCGGCTACGTGCCGCACGGTGTCGCGCGGGCGCTTCGCGAGGGAACCTCGCGCGTGGTGCTGCTGGATGTGGGCGCGCGGCGCGGCGGCCCGATACTGGAGGGCTTCATCCTCGGGATGAGCACGGAGCTCGCGGCGCACGGCCACAGCCTCCTGGTGCAGCACGGCACCCACGACCATGCCCTGCCGTCGGCGATCGCCGCCGTGTCGCCGCGGGCGGTGGTGGACATCTCGGGTCCCTTCCGGCACGTCAACCCCGAGGCGCCGGAGGGCGGCTGGGTCTACGGCCTCGCCTCGCACGCGCTCACCCAGCTCGCGCACCTGCGCGAGCGCGGGCATTCCGTCGTCGCGTTCGCGACCCCCGGGCCGCACGCGGCCCTCCCGCACGACCGCCCGCCGCACGACCGCCTGCCGCATCTGGCGCAGGCCGCGGAGCGTCTCGGTCTCGCGGCGGCCGGAGTCCTCGCGGCGGGGGCCGACCGCGACTCCACGGCACGGGCGATCGCCGGGCTGCTGCGACGGCATCCCGAGGTCACCGCCGTCGCGGCGGTCGATGACGAGACGGCATTGGCCGTCCTGTCGGCGCTGCCGTTGGTCGGGCTGGCCGCGCCCGGCGATCTCGCGGTGATCGGCTTCGGCGACAGCGAGTTCGGGGCGCTGTGGGCGCCCGCGCTGACGACGGTTCACGTGGAGGCGGAGCAGCTGGGAGCGCACGCGGCCCGGGTCGCGATCGGTCTCGACCCGGTCCCGGAGCCGACCACCGGTTCCCGCGTCGTCATCCGGGAGTCGGCCTAGAGGCACCCAGCTGACGCAACACGCCGCGCCCGCAGATGCGGGCGCGGCGTGTTGGGTCTACTCGTTCGGTGCCTGGCGCAGGCGGCCGGGTCAGGCGGCCGCGGCGAGGACGGACCGCGCGCTCACGCGCAGCTCGCCGCCCGCGGCGTCCACCAGCACGGTGCCGCCCTCGGCGACCTCGCCGGTCACCATCAGGTCGGCCACGCGGTCGTCCACCTCGCGCTGGATGACGCGGCGCAGCGGACGGGCGCCGTACTCGGGCTCGTAGCCCGCCTCGGCGATCCACTCGACGGCGGCCTCGGTGGTCTCGAACGCGATGCCGCGGGAGCCCAGCCGGGAGGCCGTGGCGGTCAGCAGCAGGCGGACGATCGACCGGAGCTGGTCGGTGTCCAGCTTGCGGAAGAGCACGATCTCGTCGATGCGGTTGAGGAACTCGGGGCGCATCGCCTCGCGCAGCTTGCCCATCACCCGGTCGCGCAGGTCCTTCTCGGACGAGAAGCCGTCCGCGCCCGGTGCGACGAAGCCCAGGGCTCCGCTGCGGGAGGCGAGGAACTCCGAACCGAGGTTGGAGGTCATGATGACGGCCGTGTTGCGGAAGTCGACCGTGCGACCCTGACCGTCGGTGAGGCGCCCGTCGTCCAGCACCTGCAGCAGCAGGTTGAAGACGTCGGGGTGGGCCTTCTCGATCTCGTCGAACAGCACGACCGAGTACGGGTTGCGGCGCACGCGCTCGGTGAGCTGTCCGGCCTCGTCGTACCCGACGTATCCGGGAGGGGCGCCGACCAGGCGCGCGACGGTGTGCCGCTCGCCGAACTCGCTCATGTCGAACCGCAGCATCGCCTTCTCGTCGCCGAACAGCGAGGCCGCGAGCGACTTCGCCAGCTCGGTCTTGCCGACCCCCGTGGGGCCCAGGAACAGGAAGCTGCCGACGGGGCGGCGCTCGTCTCCCAGGCCGGTGCGGTTGCGCCGCACGGCCTTGGCGACCACGGTGACCGCGTCGTTCTGACCGATGACGCGCTCGTGCAGCTCCGACTCCAGGCGGGCCAGGCGCTCGCGGTCGGCCTCGCCGATGCGGGACACCGGGATGCCGGTGGCGCGGGAGACGATGGCCGCGATCTCGGGCTCGTCCACGACCCCGTCGGGTCGCGGCGCGCTGCCGAGCTCATCGAGGGCGTGCTGCACCGACTCGATCTCGTCGCGCAGGCGCGACGCCTCCTCGTAGTGCTCGCCGGCGACCGCGGAGTTCTTCTCGGACTCCAGGGTGGCGAGCCGCTGCATCAGCTCGGACGCATCCACCCGCTTGCCCAGCGACAGGCGCAGGCGTGCGCCGGCCTGGTCGATCAGGTCGATGGCCTTGTCGGGCAGGAAGCGGTCGGAGACGTACCGGTCGGAGAGCTCGACGGCGGCGCGGAGCGCGTCGTCCGTGTAGCGGACGCCGTGGTGCTCCTCGTACGCCGCGCGCAGCCCGGCCAGGATGAGCACGGCGTCCTCCACGCTGGGCTCGCCGACCGTCACCGGCTGGAAGCGGCGCTCGAGCGCCGGGTCCTTCTCGATCCGGCGGTACTCCTTGAGGGTGGTCGCGCCGATCAGGTGCAGGTCGCCGCGGGCCAGTCGGGGCTTCAGGATGTTGCCCGCGTCCATACCGCCGGATTCGCCGGGCCCTCCGGCGCCGACCACGGTGTGCAGCTCGTCGATGAACACGATCAGCTCGTCCGTTCCGGCGCTGATCTCGTCCATGAGCGCGGTGAGCCGCTCTTCGAAGTCGCCGCGGTACCGGGTCCCGGCGACCATCGCGGCCAGGTCGAGAGTGACGACCTTCTTGTCCCGGAGCTGCTCCGGGACCTCCCCCGCCACGATCGCGCGGGCGAGGCCCTCGACGATCGCGGTCTTGCCGACGCCGGCCTCGCCGACCAGCACCGGGTTGTTCTTGGTGCGACGCGAGAGGATCTCGACGGTCTGCTCGATCTCGTCGAGCCGGCCCACGACCGGGTCGAGCCGGCCCTCGCGGGCGAGCTCGGTCAGGTCGGTGCCGAAGCGGTTGAGCATCGGGGTGTCCGACGCGCTCTCGGCGGCCTCGGGCTCCTCCAGGCCGCCCGTGCCGACGGTCGCGGTCTGCCGCATGGCGTTCGTGAGGGCGTCCGCGGTCACGCCGGCGGCCGCGAGGACCTGCCCGGCGGGGGCGTCCTGCCCGATCACGAGCGCGAAGAAGAGGTGCTCGGGGTCGATGTACGTCGATCCGGAGGCGCGGGCCACCTGGTACGCGTGGAAGAGGGCGCGCTGGGCCGAGGGCGTGATGGAGGCGGCGTCCGCATCCACCAGCTCGCCGGAGGCCGGGAGGCGCTGCTCGGCTGCGAGCACGACGCGCGCCGGGTCGACGCCGATGCCGCGCATCGCGTCGGCGGCCGGCTCCTCGCCCGCCATGACACGCAGGATGTGCAGGGCGTCCAGCTCGCGGTGGCCGTGCTCCAGGGCGAAGCGGCCTGCCTCGGCGAGGATCTCCTGCGTCCGCCGGCTCAGGAACCGGCTGATGTCGATCGAGCGCGCGGCGCGCGCGCGCTCACCCGCGAGGTAGCGGGCCAGGAACTCGTCGAACGAGCCGGCCCCGCCGCTCTCGGGAGTGAAGTTCTCGGGCACGTGATCTCCAGTTTCTAAAGTTGAGTGATGTGCACTCAAGTTCAACGAAACCGGTAGCGGGATATTCCCCGGAGCACCCGGTCGATCCTGTCCGCTTGCAGAGAACGCTCGGAAGGCGTTGCATCAGGAGCATGACTCGCTGCCGCCCCGACTCCCCCGCCCGCACCCCCGACCGGGCGACCGGCCCGAAGGCCGGCCGATGAGCGCGGCCCGCACCACCGTCCGCATCCTCCTCGGCGCCGGACTCGTCTTCGCCGGTGTGAGCCATCTCACCTTCGCGCGGAAGGACTTCCAGGCCCAGGTGCCCGACTTCGTGCCGCTCGACCCCGACACCACCGTGCTCGCCTCGGGCGTCGTGGAGATCGCGCTCGGGACCGCGCTGGCCGTGACCCCGCAGCGGAAGGGGCTCGCGAGCCGCAGCACGGTCGGCTGGGCGGCGTCCGCCTTCTTCGCGGCCGTGTTCCCCGGCAACGTGTCGCAGTGGCAGAACCACCGCAGCGCGTTCGGGCTCGACACCGACCGCAAGCGCCTGATCCGCCTGGCCTTCCAGCCCCTGCTGATCGCCGCCGCCCTCTACGGCACCAACGACCGGCGCCGATAGCACGTCGACGTTCGCGCCGAATGTCGCCTATCGACGCCGCTTTCGCGACTTTCGTGACGAATGCCGGAGCGGTGCTCAGCGCGCGTCGACGCGCAACCAGCGCAGGGCGGCATCCACGGCATCGGCTGGATCGCCCGCGTCGCTCGCCGCCCAGTCGACGAGCGCCGAGCGGCTCGCCGCCTCATAGGCGGCGGCCACCGCGTTCGCGACGGCGCGCGGCGCGTCCGGCAACCGCGCGGCGATGTAGTCGGCGAGGTCGGCCGTCCACGGGAGGTTGCTGCGCTGACCGAACGCGGCGAGCTCCGGCTCGGTGGAGACCAGGGTCGCCCACTGCGAGCCGAGACGGCGCACGGAATCGTGCGACACCGAGCTGACGACGGCGTGGCGCAGCACGTCGGCGAGCGGTTCCCCGGGCGCGGCCGCGGCGAGCGCGGATGCGAGGCGTTCGCGCGCCGCGTCCACCCCGGTCCAGGCGATGGCGGCGCGGGTCTGGAAGTGCCGGAGCAGGGTGCGCTCGCTCACACCGGTCGCCTCCGCCAGGTCTCGCCAGGTCGTCTGCTCGTATCCCCGCTCGCTCCAGAGCAGGATCGCCGCCTCGGCGACGGCGTCGTGATCCACCACGGACGGGCGGCCCCGGCCACGGGAGGTCGCGGTGCGGTCGGCGGAATCGGTCACGGCGGCGAGACTAGCACTGCCTCCACTTTTTTGGCGTAGTCTGTCAATAATGTTCACCCGTAGAAAGGACATCCCATGACACGCACCTCCGTCGTCACCGGTTCGGCGTCGGGCATCGGCGCCACGACCGCCGCCCTGCTCCGCGAGCGCGGCGAGACCGTCATCGGCGTCGACCTGCGCGGCGCCGAGGTCGAGGCCGATCTCTCCACTCGCACGGGCCGCGCCGAGGCCGCGAAGGCCGTGATCGCCCTCGCGGGCGGCCGCGTCGACGCCGTCATCGCCTGCGCCGGCATCTCCGCGCCGATCGCCAAGACCATCTCGGTCAACTTCTTCGGCGTCACCGAGCTGCTCGAGGCGCTCCTGCCGGCGCTGCGCCAGTCGGACGCCCCGCGCGCCGCCGTCGTGTCGTCGATGGCGTCGCTGCAGCAGAACTCCGCCGAGATGGTGGAGGCCGCCCTCGCCGGCGACGAGGCGCGCGCGCTCGAGATCGCGCAGGGCTATGTCACCGACGACCCGATGACCGGCTACATCGTCTACCCGTCCTCCAAGCGCGCCCTCGCCCGCTGGGTGCGGCGCGAGTCCATCTCGGAGGCCTGGGCCGGCTCCGGCATCCCGCTCAACGCGGTGGCACCCGGCACCGTCGTCACTCCGATGACGGCGGAGCTGCTGGCGACCCCCGAGGGCGCCGCCATGGTGGACGCCTCCGTGCCGATGCCGTTGAACTACCACCAGCCCCCGGAGTCGATCGCGAACCTCCTGATCTGGCTGACCAGCGCCGAGAACACCCACATGGCCGGTCAGGTGATCTACGACGACGGCGGCGCCGACGCCACCCTGCGCGGAGACGACATCTGGTCCTGGAACGACGCCTCCTGACGCGCCCGCCGGAGCCCGGAGCACGTCCGGAGCTCCGCCCGGCCGACCGCGAGATCGCCGGAGATCCGGCGACCTGAGCGGCGCGTCGCCGCGAGACTCCGGAGTCCCGGCGATCCGCCCGCTGCCGCCGCACGGCCCCGCGCTGCGCGGCGGCAGCGGCCGATACGCCTGTCGGCCGGGCGGAGTACGGTCGGTGCATGGAGATCGTCCTCGTCCCCGGCTTCTGGTTGAACGCGAGCGCGTGGGAGCGGGTGACGCCCGTGATCGAGGCGGCCGGCCATCGCGCCCACCCGCTGACGTTGCCCGGACTGGAGGCGGTGGAGGCCTCCCGGGCCGGCATCGGCGTCGCCGAGCAGGTCGCGGCGATCGTCGGGGCGATCGACGCCACCGGCACTCCGGGAGCACGCGATGTCGTGCTCGTCGGGCACTCCGGCGGTGGCCCGCTGGCGAATGCGGCGCTCGACGCCCGGCCCGACCGCGTGGCGCGCATCGTCTTCGTCGACTCCGCTCCCCTCTCCCCCGGCGACGTCATCCCGAGCGGGCTGACCCCGGTCGACGGCGAGGTGCCGCTGCCGGACTGGGACGACTTCGACGATGAGGACCTGGTGGACCTCGACGACACGCTCCGCGACGTCTTCCGTCGCACCGCCGTCCCTGAACCGGGCGACGTGGTGACCGGCGCCATCGAGCTCCGCGACGATGCCCGCCGCCGAGCGGTGCCGGCGACGGTGATCGCCTGCGAGTTCGGGGAGGCCGACCTGCGCCGCTGGGTCGCCGCCGGCGAGGGGTTCTGCCGTGAGCTCGGCGCTCTCGACCGCTACGACGTCGTCGAGCTGCCGACCGGCCACTGGCCGATGTTCACCCGCCCGGACGCGGTGGGGGCGGCGATCGCCGAGGCGGCCGGACGGTGACGGCCGCAGAGCGCGGCGCACCCTCGCCCGGCGCGGCGGGCGCCCCGTCGAGCGTCCTCGTGATCGGCAGCGGTGTCGCCGGAGCGGCGACCGCCTTCGCGCTCGTCCGCCGCGGTGTCGCGGTCACCGTGGCCGACGCCGGGCTGACCGGGCGCGCGACGGATGCCGGCGCCGGCATCATCCAGCCGTGGTCCACCGCGGCGGACGGTGACTTCTACGAGCTGTACGCGGCGAGCGCCGACTACTACCCCGAGCTGATCGAGCGGCTGGCCGAGGTCGGCGTCGACGACATCGGGTTCCGTCGCTCGGGCGCCCTGATCGTCAACCGGGATGCGGCCGTGATCGACGCGGCCGAGGAGCGCATCGCCCGGCGGGCGCCGGAGGCCCGCACCATCGGCACGGTGCGGCGCACCGATGCCGCCGCCGCTCGCGCGCTCTTCCCGCCGCTCGGCGACGGCTTCCACGCCCTGCACATCGCGGGCGGTGCACGCGTCGACGGTCGCGCCCTGCGGGCCGGGCTGCTCGCCGGAGCGCAGGCCCACGGCGCGCAGTGCGTCGACGGCACGGTGTTCCTCGGCGCGGACGGCGTCGCGCGGATCGAGGAACGCGAGCTGACGGCCGACGCTCTGGTCGTCGCAGCGGGCGCGTGGACCAACCGCGTGCTCGACCGGCTGGGCGCGCGGGTCCCCGTGGAGCCGCAGCGCGGACAGATCACGCACCTGCGCCTCGATGGCGTGAGCACCCGCGACTGGCCGTCGGTGCACCCGGTCGCCCCGCACTATCTGGTGGCGTTCGACGACGCGCGCGTGGTCGTCGGAGCGACCCGCGAGACCGGCTCGGGATTCGACGCCCGCGTCACCGCCGCCGGCCAGCAGCAGGTGCTCGCCGACGCCCTCTCGGTCGCTCCGGGGCTCGCCGACGCGACGGTGATCGAGACCCGCGTCGGCCTGCGCCCGCTGCCCGAGGGCGAGCTGCCCTCGGTCGGGGAGCTGGACGGGCACCCGGGCGTCTTCGTCAACGCCGGCTTCGGCGCGGCCGGGTTGACGATGGGTCCGCTCGTCGGCGACCTCCTCGCCGAGCAGATCGTCGGGACGGCCGCCGCGTGATCCTCGCCCGGGACGAGGCGCGCCGTATCGCCGTGCGGGCCCAGCGCCTCGACGCCGCGCGGCCGACGGGGCTCGTGCCCCTGGTGGAGCATCTCACCTTCCTGCAGCTGGACCCGACCGCCGCCGTCGCCCCGAGCGCAGAGTTGATCGCCTTCACCCGGCTCGGGCCGACATTCCGCCCGGACGAGGTGCGGGCGGCTCTCGAGGACGACCACCTGCTCTACGAGATGAAGGCGATGGACGACCCCAAGCAGCCGCCGTTCGCGATGCTGCGTGCCGTCTCCGACCTCGGGCTGCAGCTCGATCGGATGTCCCGGTGGCCGGACGCCGTTCCCGCCTGGGCCGCCTGGCTCACGGCCAACGACGCCTTCCGCCTCGCTGTGCTCGCGCGACTGCGCGCGGACGGCCCGCTGCTGTCGAAGGAGATCCCGGACACCGCTGCCGTGCCGTGGCAGTCGAGCGGCTGGACGCACAACCAGAACGTGACCCGCATGCTGGAGCTGCTGCAGGGGCGTGGCGAGGTGGCGGTCGCGGGCCGCATCGGTCGCCAGCGCACGTGGGATGTCGCCGAGCGCGTCTACCCGGCCGGCATCGAGGTCGTGCCCGAGGAGCAGGCCAGGCCCCTGCGGGATGCCCGCCGCCTGCGCGCGGCCGGCATCGCCCGCGCCGTCCTGGTGGGCGATGCGGGCGAGCCTGTCCGGGTGGAGGGAAGCGACCTCGAGTGGCGGGTCGACCCGGAGGCGGTGGGAGCGCCGTTCGCCGGCCGCACCGCCCTGTTGTCGCCGTTCGACCGGCTGGTGCACGACCGGGTGCGCACGCTCGACCTCTTCGGCTTCGAGTACCTGCTGGAGATGTACAAGCCGGCCGCTCAGCGCCGCTGGGGCTACTTCGCCCTGCCGATCCTCCATGAGGACCGCCTGGTCGGAAAGCTCGACGCGACCGCCGACCGCACGACCGGGGTCTTCCGCGTCGCCGCCGTGCACGAGGATGAGCCGTTCCCGCCCGCCGTGCGGGACGACGTGGAGGAGGCGATCGCCGAGCTCGCCGCGTGGCTCGGCCTGACGGTCGCCCGCTGACCCGTCCCTCCCGCTCCTGCTCCCGGCCGCACACGGGGCCGGCCCGGGGTCGCATTCTGTCGCTCTCGCCGACGCGAAGCGACGTGATGCGACCCCGCGCCGGCGCGAAGCCTGCGCAGCCTAGGCCGACGCCGCCGCGCGGGCGTGCGGGTCGGAGGCGTTGAGCGCCGCGACCACCTGGTCGTAGTCGCCGCGGGCCTCCCCGTAGCGCAGGAACTTCACCCGCTCGACCTGGATCTCGGTCGCGTCCGGCTGCGTCTCGATCAGCTCCATCACCTCGGCGACGAACGCGTCGAGCGGCAGGGCGACCTCGCTCGCCTCCTGTCCGGGCATCAGGCCGGTGCGCACCGCCGGCGGCTCCAGTTCCTGCACGCGCACCGAGGTGCCGGCGAGCTGGAGGCGGATGCTCTCGCTGAGCATGTGGATGGCGGCCTTGGTGGCGTTGTAGCTCGGGGTCACGGCGAGCGGGGTGAACGCCAGCCCGGACGAGACGGTCATGATGGTCGCGGCGGGCCGGGTCTGCAGGTGCTCGACGAACGCGCCGATCAACCGGATCGGGCCGAGCAGGTTCGTGGTCACGGTCGCTTCGGCCGTCTCCAGGAAGCGCGCCGGGTCGCGCCAGTCCTCGGCCCGCATGATGCCGGCCATGGCGACGAGCACGTTCAACTCGGGGTGGCGCTCGATCACGGCGGTGGAGGCGGTGCGGATGCTCTCGGCGTCCGCGGTGTCGATGCGCTCGGTGTCGATGCCGGGGTGCTCCGCGGCGATCCGCTCGAGCAGGTCGGTGCGGCGGCCGCCGACGATGACGGTGTTGCCGCGCTGATGGAGGGCGACGGCGAGGGCCAGGCCGATTCCGCTCGTCGCTCCGGGGATGAAGATGGTGTTGCCGGTGATGTCCATGCCCACAGCCTCCGTCGCCCGGCCGTGCAGCGGCAGAGACCCGGCGATCGGGGGATCCGCGATCCCTGGTTCGCGCGCGGCCGCACGGCGGATGATGGAGACATGGACCGTGCCGCTCTCGCCGACTTCCTCCGCCGCCACCGGGAGGCGCTGCAGCCCGCCGATGTCGGGCTGGCCGTCGGCGCCCGGCGGCGCGCGCCGGGTCTGCGCCGGGAGGAGGTGGCCCTGCTGGCGGCGATGTCCGTGGACTACTACACCCGGCTGGAGCAGCAGCGCGGCCCGCAGCCGAGCGAGCAGATGCTCGGCAGCCTGGCCCGGGCCCTGCGGCTGACGACGGACGAACGCGACTACCTGCACCGCATCGCCGGGCACAACACGCCCGATCGGCTCGGCGGTGCGCACGTGCCGCCCGCACTGCTGCGCGTGCTGGACCGGCTCGCCGACACGCCCGCGCTCATCCTGTCGAACCTGGGCGAGACGCTGGTGCAGAACCGGATGGCCGTGGCGCTGCTCGGCGACCGGTCCGGCTTCACCGGGCTGGAACGGAGCGAGATCTACCGCTGGTTCACGCAGCCCACGGAGGCGCGGTCGATGTATCCGGAGGGCGACCGGGAGCGGCAGAGCCGGTCCCAGGTCGCCTCGCTGCGCGACGCGTACGGGGCGATGGGCGAGCGCTCCCGCGCCGGTGAGCTCGTCCGCGCTCTGCTGCGGGAGAGCCCGGAGTTCGTCCTGCTGTGGGAGCGGCACGAAGTGGCCCGGCGCTTCGAGGACCACAAGACGCTGCTGCACCCCGAGCTGGGCGCGATCGAGCTGGACTGCCAGGCGCTGTTCACCGAGGACCTGTCGCAGTGCCTGCTCGTGCTCACCGCGCCGCCGCACACGGAGGCCTCGGAGAAGCTCGCCCTGCTGGGCGTCCTGGGCACGCAGTCGTTCGCGGGGTAATGTCTGCGCCGTGGACGTGACCTCGTGGCTTCTGGAAGGCGACCCCGCGATCCGGTGGCAGACCCGGCGTGACCTGCTGGGCGAGCCGCCGTCCTCGTGGGCGGAGGACCGTGCATCCGTCGAGCGCGTGGGGTGGGGTGCGGCGATCCTGGACGCGCAGGACCAGTCCGGCACGTGGGGCGGCGCCGTCTGGAAGCCGGAGGATTGGGACGCCACCGACGACACGATGCTGCTGCTCGCGACCCTCGGCGCCACTCCCGACGGCCCCCGGATGGCGGAGGCGCTTCGACGCGTGCGCACGGGCGTCGACTGGGGTGAGGAGTGGGGCCGCAGCCCGTTCTTCGAGGGCGAGGTCGAGCCGTGCATCAACGGCCGCGTGCTCGTCGCCGGGGCCGCGTTCGGCTCCGCGAGCGAGCGTATCGTCGGCCTGCTGCTCGCCGACCAGAAGGACGACGGCGGCTGGAACTGCTACTCGGAGGATCACACCGATCCCGGCTCGTTCCATTCCACGATCTGCGCGCTGGAGGGGCTGGTCGCGTACCGCGACGCCGACGGGCGAACCGACGTCTCCGCGGCCATCGCCCGCGGACACACCTACCTCCTCGAACGCGGCCTCCTGCGGCGAAAGAGCGACGGCACGCTGATCGACCAGGACTGGCTCACGTTCCGGTTCCCGACGTATTGGCGCTACGACGTGCTGCGCGGCCTGGATCACCTCCGCGCCGCGGGACTTCCCGCGGACGACCGCGTCGGCGAGGCCGTCGAGCTCGTCGCGGCACACCGCGCGGACGACGGCCGCTGGCTGCTCGAAGCCGCCATCCCGGGCCGCACGGTCGTCACGATGGAACGCGTCGGCGAGCCGAGCCGGTGGCAGACCCTGCGTGCACTGCGGGTGCTGAGATGGGCGGGGCGGTCGGTCGACTGATCGCGTCTCCGGGGCGCGTCAGTCGCGCTGCCACCCGCGGCGCAGGTGGGCGAAGATCGTCGCAAGCGCCGCAGCGGGGTCGCCGTCGCGCGCGGCCACGTCGGGAGCCTCGAGTGCGAACCGTGCCAGCGCGCGCAGGCGGGCGCCGTCGACTTCGCGCCGCTCGTCCACCAGCGCCGCGACGAGGGCGTCCTCGCAGTCCGTCCACTTCGCGCTCACGTAGGCCCGCAACTGCGGTGTCGTGAAGATCAGCTCCAGCAGCCGTGCCGAGTCCTGGTCGCCGCCGGCGAACGGGAGGCGGGTGCCCATGAACGCCTCGACGGCGTCCAGCACGTCCGTTCCTGGCCCGCGCTCCGCGATCGATCGGGTGAGCGCCTCCACGCGGTCCTCGTCCTGGCCGAACACGAGCGCGACCTTCCCCTCCGGGTAGTAGGTGAAGAGCGTCGTCAGGGCGACATCCGCCGCCTCGGCGATCTCGGCGACGGAGACGTCGTCGAAGCCGCGCGCCAGGAAGAGTCGCAGCGCCTGCTCGTGGAGCACACGTCTGGTGCGTTCCCGCTTGCGCTCGCGGAGTCCGGTTTCCGTCGTCATCGCATCAGCGTACGACAGAATCCGCACCGACTCCATTTTCATATCGATACCGTTTCTGTAGTCACTACAGATTTCTGTGCTACCGTCGACCGCACCGACATCGAAGGAGAACGACATGACTGCAACAGCGATCGTCAACGCGCGGGTGTTCGACGGACAGGACGCGCTCGGAACCACCACCGTCGTGCTCGACGGCGGCGTCATCCGCTCCGTGGGCGCGGAGCCGCCCGCCGGCGCCCGGCTGATCGACGCGACCGGGGCCACGCTGCTCCCCGGACTGATCGACTCCCACGTGCACACCTCGGTCGAGGCCCTCGAGCTGGCCCTCACCTTCGGGGTGACGACCGAGCTCGAGATGCAGGGGATGTTCACGCGCGCCAACCGCACTCACGTCAGCGGGAACGATCGGCTGGCCGACGTCCGCTCCGCCGGATTCGGCATCACCCCGCCCGGCGGCCACCCGAGCGAGCTGATGGGCGGCGGAGGCGACGAGGAGCCGTGGGAGGACGGCGACGACGACAGCGGCGCGTGGCCCGAGCTGGTGATGCCCTTCGCGAGCACCCCCGAGGAGGCCGTGGCCTTCATCCCGCAGTTGGAGGCCACCGGCTCGGACTACATCAAGTTCATGATCGACGACGGCACCGTCGAGGGAGCGCCCGGCCTGCCGATGCTCGACGACGCCACCGTCGCGGCGGGGGTGGGCGAAGCCCGTCGACGCGGGCTGCTCACTGTCGCCCACGCCCTCACCGTGGCGGCGACGCGATCGGCGATCGGCGCCGGCATCGACGGCCTCGCTCACCTGTTCATGGATGCGCCGCACACGACGGCGCTGGTCGACGCGATCGCGGGGAGCGGCGCGTTCGTCGTCCCGTGCGTGGTGCTCAACGCCTCCATGATGGGCATCCCCGCGACCGGCCTCGCGGACGATCCCCGCGTCGCCTCCCGGCTCGACGAAGCGTGGACGTCGACCCTCCGCAGCAGCTACGACCGCTACCCGCAGGGCAGCCTGGACGACGTCCTGGCATCGGTGCGCGCCCTCCACGACGCCGGGGTCGACCTCCTGGTCGGCACGGACGCCTCGTTCCCGCTGCCTGCGCTGGGAGGCGTCGCGCACGGCGCCAGCGTTCACCACGAGCTGCAGCTCTTCGTCCGCGCGGGTCTCACCCCGGTCGACGCGCTGCGTTCGGCCACCTCCGTCCCGGCCCGCCGGTTCGGCCTCGCCGACCGTGGACGCATCCGCGACGGTCTCCGCGCCGACCTGCTCCTCGTGGACGGCGACCCGACCGAACGGATCTCCGACACGCTCAACGTGCGTCAGGTCTGGCGTCGGGGAGCGCCGCTGCTGTCACACTGAGGCCGACGGCCGGCACCCGCTCCTAGTCCGCCCGCCCGTCGGCCTCCAGACCCTGGAACCACGGCGTCCGCGCCGCGACCGCGCGCGCGGCCGGGGGCAGGCCGCGCACCCGCAGCCGCACTCCGCGCCCGGCGAGCTCCCTGTCGAGGTCGCGGAACGCCAGGATCACCGTGATCGAGATGTCCTGCAGCGTCGAACAGTCGAGGGTCAGCTCGTGGAGTGCGGCCACCTGCGCGGACGCGTCCGCGGCGTCGAGCACCGCCTGCTCCGTCGCGAGCACGTTGGCCGTGTACAGCGGTCCGAGCAACGTCACGGCCATGCGGCCGTCGGTCGCCGCCTCGGCGTGGATGCGCGGCTTGTTCATCGCGGAGAGCACCAGGACGAGCGTGAAGAGCACGCCCACGGCGACCGCGGCCAGCAGCCCGGCCGTCAGCCCGATGATCGTGGTGACGAGGGCGACGGCGAAGTCGCGTCTGCTGATCCGCCACAGCAGGCGCAGGTCCTTCACGTCGATCAACCCGAAGACCGCGACGAAGACGAGTGCCGCGAGCGTCGCCTGCGGCAGCAGGCTGATCACCGGCCCCAGGAACAGCCCGATCAGCAGCGCGAGCACGACGGTGACGATGGCCGCCAGCTGCGACCGCGCCCCGGCCGCCTTGTTGACGGCGCTCTGCGAGAAGCCGCCTGCGGCCGGCAGGGTCTGGAACCAGCCGGCGACGAGATTGGCCACGCCGACCGCAAGCAGTTCGCGGTTGCTGTCGATCCGCGGGTCGTCGAGATCGCGGATGCCGCGCGCAACGGCCGCCGTCTCGAGGAACGCCATGACCGCGATGGCGAGCGCGCCGGGGATCAGCTGGAAGACATGGTCGAACGACGGCAGCACGGGCAGGGGGAACGCCTGCCCGACGGGCGCGATCAGCTCGACCCCGGCCTCCCGGGCTCCGCCGAACGCGACGAGCAGGATCCCGGCCGCCACCACGAGCAGCGGCCCCGGCGCGCGCGGCAGGAAGCGTTTGAAGAGGAACAGCGCGGCGATCGAGCAGATCGAGAGCAGCGCGGTCCACGGGTTCGCCTGCGGCACGGCGGCGATCACGGCGTTGATCGACCGGATGAACCCCTCGCCGGTGGGCGCCGCGGTCTCCCCGAGCAGCTTCGGCAGCTGGCCGACCGCCACGGTCGCGCCGACGCCCACCTGGATGCCCAGGAGCGTCGGGCGGTTGATGATCTCGACCAGTGAGCCGAGGCGCAGCAGCCGCGCCGCGAACAGGATCGCCCCGACGAGCAGGGTGAGGGTGACGAGGTCGCGCGGGATCTGGTCGGACTCCGCGACGACCCCCACCGACACCATGGTGGTGGCGGTGAGGGTCGCGATGGTGGAGGTGGTGGAGACGCTCATCGCCCGCGAGCCGCCGAGCAGCGCGTAGACCAGCATCGGCACGACCGCCGTGTACAGGCCGACCTCGACCGGGAGGTTCGCGATGGTCGCGTACGCCATCGCCTGCGGAACGACGACCGCGCCCGCCGACACCCCGGCGACGATGTCGCGGCCGAGCCATCCGCGCTGGTATCCCGCCAGCGTCGGCAGCAGCCACGACCGCCGGACGGTCGGGGGCGCGGTCGTCATCGGCGTCAGTCGCGGGCCATGGCGGCCGCGAAGTGGGCCTCGACGTCGACGTACGCGTCGTCGGCGATGTCGAAGACGACCTTGACGATCTCCCCTCCGGAGTACTCGAAGTGCGACCCTTCGTACAGTTTCGACACGGCATCGCCCGAGTCGTAGCCGATGCAGAGCCCCTCCCCGCAGAGCGAGAAGTGGCCGAGGATGGTGCGGATCTCCTGTTCCGCGACCTTCTCGTCGTCGATGTAGAGGGCGAGCGGGCCGATGCTCTCGCGGTACTCGCCCATCCGCTCCTTGGTGAAGGAGACGCCGAAGATGTGCGTGCCGGGGCCGGGGACGGGCGCCTGGATGACGTTCTCCGGCGGGATGCCGAGGAAGTTGTACACGTACGTCAGCTGCCCGTCCTTGACGAACAGGGAATGTCCGCCGAACCGCGAGCCGTGGGCGAAGATCACTCCCTGGGTGTCCGCCGTGGTCTCGACCTCGGCGAGCACCTTGTACGAGACGCCGTGCGTGTTCGCCGCCGACCGTTCGGGGATCTCGCTCGTGCCGGGATAGTAGGTGTACTGGCCGCTCGGCGGCACTGGCACCGTGAACTCCATGTTGACGAACGTCTCGAAGTCCTTCGGATTGCCGATGATCTGCAGGTCGTTCAGCGGCAGGACGAAGTTGCGCTTCGCCTCCTCGAGCCACAACGCCTTCAGCTCCTCCACCTTCTCCGGGTGCTCGCCGGCGAGATCGTGCGCCTCCGACCGGTCGACATCGGTATGGAAGAGCTGCCAGGTGTCGTTCGGGAAATCGCTCCTGCCGCTCACCGGTCCGTGCTCCGTCACCGCCTTCCAGCCGTCATGCCAGATGCCGCGGTTGCCGAACATCTCGAAGTACTGGGTCTCCTTCTGCGTCGGCCCGTCGACCGGGGCGTCGAAGCTGTATGCCATCGAGATGCCGTCGAGCGGGCGTTGCTCCACACCGGCGTAGGTGTCGGGCAGTTGGACGCCGCACACGTCGAGGATCGTCGCAACGATGTCCGTGGAGTGGTGGTACTGGTTGCGCACCTCGCCAGTTGCACGGATGCCCGCCGGCCAGTGGATCACCAGCGGGTCGCAGACGCCGCCCTGGTAGACGTAGCGCTTGAACATCCGGTACGGGGTGGAGAACGCAGCGGCCCACCCGGTCGGATAGTGGTTGTAGGTGTCGGGCGAGCCGAGCCGGTCGACCATCGTCAGGTTCTCCTGCAGGTCGTCCGGGTAGCCGCCGAAGATCTTGCCTTCGTTGACCGAGCCGTTGGGGCTGCCCTCGCCGGAGGCGCCGTTGTCGGCGCAGTAGATGATGAGCGTGTTCTCGAGCTGCCCGGACTCCTCCAGGTAGTCGACGATCCGCCCGACCTGCGCGTCGGTGTACTCGGAGAAACCGGCGTAGACCTCGGCCAGGCGGCAGAACAGCGCACGCTCCTCGGCCGAGAGCTCGGCCCACGGGCGCACCTCGTCGGTCTGCGAGAAGGTCCCCGGGGGCATCGGGTTGATCTCGGTCAGCTCGGTGCCCTCGGGCAGGAGGCCACGCTCGATCATGCGCGGCAGGACCCATTCGCGGTAGGCCTCGTATCCGTCGTCGAAGACGCCCTTGTACTTGTCGATGTACTCCTGGGGCGCGTGGTGCGGGGCATGGTTCGCTCCCGGGCAGAACCACATGTACCAGGGCTTGTCCGGCTCGGTCTGCTTGACGTCGCGGAGCATCTTCAGAGCCTGGTCCGCCAGGTCCTTCGACAGGTGGTAACCGTCCTCCGGCAGGTACGGCTGGTCGATGTAGTGGTTGTCCTCCGCGAGCGACGGATACCAGTTGTTCGTCTCGCCGCCGATGAAGCCGTAGAAGCGGTCGAAGCCCTGGGCGAGCGGCCAGTTCTTCTTGCTGGCGCCGGCCGTCCACTCGTCGATCGGGACGTTGTGGTTCTTGCCCACCCAGAAGGTCGCCCAGCCGGCGTCGCGCAGCAGGTTCGCCATCGTGGCGTTCGTCGGCGGGATGTGGGAGTTGTACCCGGGGAACCCGGTGGAGGACTCCGAGATGGTCGCGAACCCGTTGGCGTGGTGGTTGCGGCCGGTGAGCAGCGTCGAGCGGGTGGGCGAGCAGAGCGCCGTGGTGTGCCACTGGGTGTAGGTCAGCCCCTGCGCCGCCAGCCGGTCCATCGTCGGCATGTTGATGCGCCCGCCGTACGGCGACCAGGCCGCCTGCCCGGTGTCGTCGTAGAGGACCAGCAGTACGTTGGGCGACCCGTCGGGCGCCTTCGGCGGGAGGAACGCATCCCAATCCGAGACGGAGTCCCTCACGTCGAGCTCGATCTTGCCGGAGAATTCCTTGGCCACTGGGTCCATCCCCTCGATGTGCGTGGCAGTGCTCGTCAGGCGGAGCGCGGCGTCGCGCTCTTCGGCGCGCGCGCCGACCGAGAATCCATCCGCAGGCTATGCCGGGCGCGGGGCGAGCGTCTAGACGCGGCATCGGCCTACCCCGTGGATACGCCGGCGGGCGGGCACCACGGTGTTCCGTG
>NZ_AYMR01000042.1 GCF_000633535.1 Leifsonia aquatica H1aii
GGGCTTCGTCGTGCGTGACGTGGTCCGGGTCAGTCCGCGACCGGGGCGGCGTGGAGGCCGTGCGGCGGCTCCTCGCCCTCGGCCAGATCGGTGGCGGGGGGCACGTCGGCGGCGTGCGATCCGTGCACCACCGCGTCGACGGGAACCGGAGCGGCGTGCGAACCGTGCGCGCCGACCTCGGCGGGAACGCCCGCAGGAGCACCAGTACCGGCACCGGCACCGGCACCGGCGGCGGCAGCGGCAGCGGCCGCCGCATCCGCGCGCGGGCCCCAGGCCGGCGGCTTCGGCTTCGCCCACCACACCACGATCAGGGCGCCGAGGAGCGCGACGGCCGCGGGCAGCAGCAGCGCCTCCGACATCGCCTGCGTGAAGCCGGCGTGCAGGAAGGTCGGGAGTTCGGTGCCCGCTGCGGCCTCGCTCGGCGATGCGCCGCCCGGAGCCTTCGGCAGGTCGACCGCGAGGCGGCTCGAGATGAGGGCGGCGATGGAGGCGCTTCCCAGCACCGCGCCGACCTGGCGGGTGGTATTGAACACGCCGGAACCGGCGCCCGCCTGGTTCATCGGGAGGTTGCGGGTCGCAGTGGTGGAGATCGGGCCCCACACGCCGGACATCGCGATGCCCAGCAGGGCGCTCGGGGCGAGCAGCCACCAGATCGACACGTCGGGCGTGAGCAGGCGGGAGTACCAGAACAGCGAGATCGCGAACAGCAGCAGGCCGGTCGTCGCGAAGTACCGCGGGTTGATCCGGTCGATCAGCTTGCCGACGAAGGGCGCCAGGACGCCGGAGAAGATCGCCATCGGGGCGAGCATCAGGGCGGACTGGGTGGGGGTGAGGGCGCGCACCGTCTGGAAGTAGAACACGAGCGGCAGAGCCATGCAGGTGACGGCGAAACCGACGGCCGTGATCGCGCCGTTCGAGAGCGAGAAGTTGCGGTCGCGGAACAGTGCGAGGGGGAGCAGGGGCTCCTTCTTGTTGAACGCCTGCCAGACCACGAACGCGATCAGGACCACGATGCCCGAGATGATGAGGCCCCAGACCGTGATCGGTCCGGTGATGGTCCCCCAGTCGTAGGTGCCGCCCTCCTGGATGCCGAAGACGAGCAGGAACATGCCGACCGCGCTGAGGATGACACCGAGGATGTCGAAGCTGTGCGTGTGCGTCGGCAGCTTGGGCACGAGCCGGGCCGCGAGGATGAACGCGACCACACCCACGGGGACGTTGATGAAGAAGATCCACTCCCAGCCGAGGCCGTCGACGAGCACGCCGCCGAGGAGCGGGCCGATCAGGGTGGCGACACCGGCGACGGCGCCCCAGAGCCCCATCGCCGCACCGCGGCGGTCGGGCGGGAAGATGCGAGTGATGACGGCCATCGTCTGCGGGGTCATCAGCGCGGCGCCGAGACCCTGCACGACACGGGCGGTGATGAGCATCCCGATGCCGCCACCGGGCATCACACCGGAGAAGCCGCACCAGGCCGAGGCGAGGGTGAAGATCACGAGGCCGACCAGGTAGAGGTTCTTCGGGCCGAACCGGTCACCGAGGCGACCGGTGATGAGCAGGGGGACGGCGTAGGCCAGGAGGTAGGCGCTGGTCACCCAGATGACCGCGTTGTAGTCGGTGCCGAGGTCGAGGCCCTTCATGATCGCCGGGTTGGCGACCGACACGATGGTCGTGTCGATGAGGATCATGAAGAACCCGATCACCAGTGCCCACAGTGCGGGCCACGGCTTCAGTTCTTTTTCCATGGGAGTCTTTCTCTTGTCAGTGCTGCTTCACCTCGTCCCAGGAGATCTCTCCTGAGACGAGGTCGTCGATGAGGGCCTGGAGGGTGGCCGCGTCGGCCTCCGCCATCGCGCGCAGGTAGCGCACGTCCATCCAGTACCGGGCAGGCAGGCCCTTGGCCGTGACCTTGCGGATCGCCTCGTCCAGGGCCGAGATGTCGTCCTGGATGAGCGAGATGCGCTGCCGCAGCAGCGCGACGACCGTCTCGGCCGGGAGGTTGTTCGACTCCCCCAGCCCGACGGGGAACTCGGGGTACTCGTTGACCGGTGTGCCGATGATGTCGGCGATCCGCTCGCGGAGGGCCTCCGTGCCCGGGACGGTGATCTCGTAGGTGGTGCGCTCGGGCCGGTTGCCCTCGCGCTCGGTCCCGGTCGCCCGCACGTAGCCCTGCCGGGCGAGGCGGTCGACCGTGTGGTACAGCGATCCGGGGCGCACCTTGACCAGCCGGTCCTCCGAGCGCAGCACGAGGGTCTGGTACATCTCGTACGGGTGCGTCGGCCCCTCGGCGAGCAGCGCGAGCGCCGCCACGGCGAGCGGGGTGAGGGAGGGGGTGGGTGTCATGTGGATGTTTCCGGATCGATTGTTCCTTGGTGATTATTCCGTGTGGAATAGTACGCGCCGGATCATCGAGGTGTCAAGGCTCGGCCGGCCCTGCCGCCGGAGCGGTCCCGGATCGGTCGAGCCTCCCCAGCGGCACGATGAACGCGCCCGCTGCGGCGACCACCCCGACCACCAGGAGAGCACTCCCCGTGCCCGAGGCGTCGATGGCGGCGCCCGCGAGCGCGGACGCGACCGACGCCCCCAGGTTGACCGCGGTGTTGATCCAGCTCGATGCCTCGGTACGGCCCTCGGCCGGCACCACCGCGTCGGCGACCAGGTAGCCGGTGATCAGCGATGGAGCCAGGAAGACCCCGAGCACGACCAGCCCCACCGCGAACAGCGGCACGGACCCGAGGGCCGACACCGCGACGGAGGTTGCGCCGATCCCGAGGCAGAGCACGAGCAGCCGTCGGCCGAGCGGCGCCCGCCAGCGCAGGTGCCCGTAGACGACGCCGCCGCACGCGCTCCCGGCTGCGAAGGCCGCGAGCAGCCAGCCGGCCGCCGCCGGCGCGTCCTGCTCCGCGGCGAGGGCGGGCGCCGCGATCTCCACGACGCCGAGCACCGCGCCGACGCCCGTCAGCACGATCAGCACGCGCACGAACCCCGGCACCGCGAGGGGGCGGGAGCGGTGCTCCCGCGCGAGGGGTGCCGCTCCGGCCTGCGCGGCCGACGCGCCGCTCGTGATCATCCCCCCGGTGCCGACGACCACGACGACCGCGGTGACGATGAGCCCGACGCTCGGCGACGCGGCCACGATGATCGCCGTGATCGCGACGGGACCGCCGACGAAGAGCAGCTCCTCGGCCACGGCGTCGAGGCTGAAGGCCTTCTCGCGCTGCGGCCCCGGCTCCGTGAGCGAGCTCCACACGACTCGCATGGCCGCACCGAGGGGCGGCGCCGAGACGCCCACCACGGCGGCGAGCGCGAGGAGCCATCCGACCGCTGCGGAGGGTGTCGCCGCGACGAGACCGAGGGCGACGAAGCCGGCGGCCTGCACCAGGGCGAGGAGCCCGAGCGCCCGCCGCTGCCCCCAGCGATCGACGGCCCGGGCGCGCCAGGGCGCGACGATGAAGTTGGCGATGCCGAACGCCGCGGACGCCAGTCCGGCGACGGCGAACGAGCCGGTGCTGGACTGCACCGCGAGCAGGACGGCGAGGCCCGCCATGGCGAGGGAGGACCGGCCGATCAGGGCCGGGAGGAAGGCGCGCACGGCGCCGGGGATGCGAAGAGAGGCGAACACGGGATGCTCCGAAGGATTCTGACGGTGGAGGAAGGGATCCGGAGGGTCGTTCGAGAGACCCTCGACGGATGGAGACCTGCGCAGGTGGGACGCAGGACCGTCAGATGAACATCACGATGTGAAGCACGTCGAGAACCTATCAGACCGTGACGATCAGGTCCCCTGGCCGCTGTTCAGCGCCAGCAGCTGCTCGGTGAACAGACGCGCGCCGCCCTGAGCGGGATGCCGGATCGCCGGAGCGTCGATCCCCGTCGCGGCGAGCGCGCCCTGCGCCTTGCGGCCGACGGCCACGACGGTCCGGATGCCGAGCACGCGGATGAGCTCCAGGCCGACCGGCGCGCCCGCGCGCACCTCCGCCGGGCGCGGGGTGCGGTTCGTGCGCGGATCGCCGGCGACGAAGGGATGGTGCGGGTACACCGGCCAGGAGAGCGGGAGCGGACCCTCCCATCGGCGGAAGGCCGCCCACACGTCGCGACTGGACGCCTCCCACGGCGCCTGCGGCTCGGCCGGGAGTTCGAGTCCGGCCAGGTCGGGCACCACCGCGGCCCGCACCTCACGGACGGATTTGAACGGGACTCCGGTGATGGTCATCCCGCGCCACCCCGGAGCCTCGCCGAGCAGCAGCACCGGTGCGTGCGGCATCGCGAGGTAGCGGCGCAGGTTGCGCTCCCGCCGCCGGCCCTCCGGGTCGTCGCCGTAGAGGGCCTCGGCGTCCGCCGGAACGGGCACCGCGGCCAGCATCCGGAAGAACGGGGCGAAGGGATCGTCGCTCATGCGTCCACGATGCCATCCGGCGGCGGCCGTGTCAGCGCCTCGCCGCCGTCGGTCGTGTCAGCGCGTCGTGCGCGGCGTCGCCCGCTCAGTGCGCGGCGTCGTCCGCCTTGCGTGACATCCGGTCGATCGCGGCCAAGGCGACCGCGGAGAGGATGAAGACGCAGTGGATGATCACCTGCCACAGCACCCCCTGCGGGGTATAGGAGTCGCCGGTGACGTTCTTCGCTCCGGGGGCGCCCAGGTCGCCCACCTCGATGAACGTCTTCAGCAGGTGGATCGAGGAGATGCCGATGATCGCCATCGCCAGCTTGACCTTGAGCACGTTGGCGTTGACGTGCGACAGCCACTCCGGCTGATCGGGGTGGCCGTCGGTGTTGACCCGCGAGACGAAGGTCTCGTAGCCGCCGATGATCACCATGATGAGCAGGTTCGCGATCATCACGACGTCGATGAGGCCGAGGACGGCGAGCATGACGGCCGCCTCGTCGATGTCGCCGGAGATCACGACCTTCTCGGCGAGATGCCACAGCTCGACGATGAACACCCAGACGTAGATCACCTGGGCCACGATCAGCCCGAGATAGAGCGGCGCCTGCAGCCAGCGGCTGAAGAAGATGAGCGAGCCGATGGCGCGGCTCGCCGGCCCGGGCCGTCGGTGCTGCGACGGCGCGGGCGGGTGCGGGGGCGCCGGCGGCTCCCCCTCGGAGTCGGTGGTGCGGGGACGGGTGGTCGGGTCGGTGATCTCGATCACGGGGTTCCTCACGGGGTTCGGGAGCTCGATCCTAAAGAACCGAACATGTGAGAACGCTCAGGATCGGGATGCCCGCCTCAGGGCCGCACACCCACCCGCGGATACCCGGTGGCCGCGAGCGCCGCATCCACCTCCGCCAAGGGGAACACGACCCCGACCTGCTCGGCGAACGGGTAGTTGCGTCCCCCGTCGGCCAGGAATCGCACGGCCTGCTCCAGGTGCCGCGGCGCGTAGTTGTGCACGCCGCGGATGGTGAGGAGGCGACGCACCAGCTGCTCCGGCGAGACCGCGAGATCGGGTCCAGGGAACACCGAGCCGACGAGGACGAGCACTCCGCCCACGTCCACCACCGAGAGCAGGGATCGCACCGCGGCCGCCGTCCCGGAGAGCTCCAGGGCGATCGTGGGGGCGGCCGCACGTCCGCCGGCCTTGGCGAGCGCCGTCGCGATCCCCGTCGGGGCATCGGCGGCCGCGCGCGGATCGACGACCGCGGCCGCCCCGAAGGCGAGGGCCGCGTCCCGCCGCTCGGGCACCGGATCGCTCACCACGACGCGGGCGCCCGCCTCGGTCGCCATCGCCGCGGCGGTGAGGCCCAGCATCCCGGCACCGGCGATGAGGACGAGCGCGCCGTCGAGGGGGACGATCTCGGACGCGGCCTCGAGGGCGGCGGCCACCGTGGCGGTGGAGCAGGACGCCGGGGCGAGCACGGCGGCGGGCAGGTCGTCGGGCGCGGCGACGATCGGCGTCCCGTCGAGGATGTGCGTGTGGGTGGCGAACCCGCCGGACAGCTCCCAGCCGCGGCGCATGCGCTCGTGGCCGTACTTCTGCAGGGTGAGGCACTTCTGCGGGAGGCCACGACGGCAACGCGCGCAGCGGCCGCACGGCACCGCGACCGACCAGACCACGCGCTCGCCGAGCGACACACGGTGGCCGTCCGTCGTCTTCGCTCCGCCACGGCCGAGCGCGATCACGCGGCCGACCTGCTCGTGGCCGAGCACCAGAGGCGTCGGCGCCGAACGGTGGCCCAGCACGGTGTGCACATCCGAGCCGCAGACGGTGGCCAGCTCGACCTCGACCAGCACGTCGCCCGGCGCCAGGCGCACGCCGGGGACCGCGACGGCCTCGTGCCGATGCCCCTCCCCCGGCCACACCATCGCGGTCGCCGACGGGTAGACGCTGACCCCCATCCCCAGGCTCGCCGGCGGGGCGACGACGCGCGGAGTCACAGCTTTGATCGTCACCGGCGGCCAGGCCCCTCGGCGGCGGCGAGCGCGGAGCCGGACGCGTCGGCGTCGTCGGCGTCCGCGGCGTCATCCGCGTCGTCGTCGTCCAGTTCGTCCTCGTCGTCGAAGTCGGCCAGATCGTCGTCCTCGTCGTCGAACGCCGCGTCCTCGTCCTCGAAACCGAGCAGCTCGGCGAGGTCGGCGACGCCGTCGACGACCGCGTCCGCACCTGCATCGAAGAACGCGCGTTCGTCGTCCGTTCCGCTCAGAACGCCGACGACGAGGCCCGCCCCGGCGGCGATGCCGGATGCGATATCGCTCGCGCTGCCCCCGACGACCACCATCCCCTCGACCGTGGTCGCCCCCGTGCGCAGCAGCGCCGTCAGCGGCTGGTCGGGGAACGGACGCCCCCGGCCCGCTTCGTCGGCGCTGACCGTCGTGTCGGCGAGGTCTCCCCAGCCGAGCGCGGCGATCACGAGGTCGAGGGCCGACCGCGAGAGACCGCTGGTGAGGGCGACAGCGACACCGGCGTCACGGAGCAGCCGGATGAGCTCCTCCGCCCCCGGAGCCGCGTGCACGCCGTCGGCGGCGACGAGTTCTGCGAACGCGGACTCGAAGAGGGCGCCGGCGTGCTGGGCGTGGTCGTCGTCGTCGGTGAGCCCCTCGAAGACGGCCGAGGCAGGGCGCCCCATCGTCTGGCGCGCGGAGGCCAGCGCACGGTCGTGCTCCTCGGCGGTGCCGGCCAGGCGGGCGCCCTCCACGGCCCGCGCGAAGGCGCGCTCGACCAGGCCGTCGTCGATGACGGTCGTGCCGAACAGGTCGAGGACCACCAGCTCGAGGTCGGCGAGCTCGTCGTCATCCTCCGGTTCGATGATGGCCGTGTCGTCGAACTCGCTGGTGATGCGGCCGTCGGGGGTCATGGTGGTGCCTCTCTCGTTCTCGTGCGGGCGTCAGTGAGCGCGGCCGCCGGCGGTCGCCAGCACGCCGGGGGCGGAGGCGAAGAGCTCGTCGACCACACGGTCGGCCAGCCCGAGCCCGGTGGTCATCCCGATGCCGGTCATCACCGAAACGACGCGCACGTCGGGCTGCGGGGCAGCGACCAGGAACTCGTCGGGGGCGGAGGCGTAGACGCCCTGCCAGCGTTCGCGGACCCGCAGCCGGTCGACTCCGAACAGCGCACGGGCGCGCTCGAGCAGCAGCTCGAACGCCTCCTCCGGCTGGAACGGCACCGCGTCCGGGCCGAGACGGTGCGTGTCGCCGATCAGCAGCGACCCGTCGGGGCGTTGCGTGTACATCTGGTTGACGTCGAGTGCGGCGAGGGCGGGATGCTCGGCCGCCAGGCGCTCGCGAAGGGCGTCGGCACTCGGTGTGCGGGCGAACCCGGGGTAGCGGATCAGCGACCAGCCCGTCAACAGCGGGGCGGCGAGCGGACGATCGAGCTCGGCTTCTACCAGCATCATGTCGAGGCTGCAGCGCACGATCCCGTGCGCCTCGGCGACGCCGGGGAACAGCTGCTCGACATCGTGGTTGACGGCGACGACGACGGCGTCGGCCGCCAAGCGCCCGCGGGAGGTGTGCACCGTGCCGGTCTGCACGCCGCCGACCGCGGTCTGCCAGTAGAAGTCGACGCCGTGCGCCTCGAGCCAGCGGACGATCGCGGGCGCCGCCTCGCGCGGATCCACCTGCAGGTCCGCGGGGAGGAACGCGCCGCCGACCGCGACGCCGTCGGCCACCGGGATGCGCTCGCGCACCTCGGCGGGGGTGAGCATGCGCACCTGGCGACCGCCGCGCTGCTCGCGGAACTCTTCGAGCACCGCGATCTCGTCGGGCGCCTGCGCGACGACCACCGTGCCGGACTCGCGGAGCCAGAATCCCGCCTCCGGGGCGAGCGTGAGCCAGAGCTCACGGGCCAGTTCGGCATACGCCCGGGCCTCGCCGTCCTGCCCGGTCACGCAGAGATGGCCGAAGTTGCGCACGGAGGCGCCGTACGGCCCCGAGGCGCGATCGACGACGGCGACGGTCAGCCCGCGGCGCAAGGCCGCGACGGCGTGACCGAGACCGACGATGCCGCTGCCGACGATCGCCAGATCGTAGTGCCTGCCCATTGCGCGCCTCCTGTAGCGCACACGCTAGGCGGCGGGGACGACGGCGGCGCGACGGCCGGGTAACCGGCAGGTGAACGACGGACGGGCGGCGCGGGTCGAGCGGGGCGGCCCGAGCGGCCACGAGGGTCCCGACGGCGCGCTCCGCCTCAGGACCCGCCGACTCGGACGGACGTGTCGGCGAGCACCCCGTGACGGTCGCCGGAAACCAGAACGGCGCCCACCCGGTGCTCGCCGGGCACAGCCGCGATCACGGTGAAGCCGTAACCCGCGCCGTCCAGTGTGAGGCGCCGGCCCGTCGCCTGCCCGTCGAGCCACACCTCGACCGTCGACCCGGGGTCTCCTCGCACCACGAGGACCGCCACGTGCGGTGCACCGATCGCCAGCACCACAGGAGCGCTCGCGGTTCCGGTGACCGCCGCCGAGGGCGCGGAGACGTTCCCGGCCGGATCGGTCTGGCGTGCGCCGAGCGCGTACGACGGGGAGGCCAGGATCAGCTCGCCGGTGCTCCACACGCCGGCGGCGTCCGCGGTCACCGTTGCGAGTTCGCGGTCCCCGTCCGAGACCACGACGACCGCGCCGGGCTCGGCCGTGCCGGAGACGATCGGCGCCATCCTCCCGGCGAGGTCGCCCGTCCCGGTGTCGACGGAGGCGATCACCGGTGGGAGTGCCGTGCGATCGATCACGAGACCGAGCGTGGTGGGTGTGGAGCTGCCGTCCGCAGTGGTCTGCACGAGCGCCATCGTCCACGGCCCGTCCGTCAGGGCGTGGAGGTCGGCGGAGAGCCTCCACGCGCCCGTCGCGTCGACGACGGCGGTCCCGAGCGCTGGCGCGGAGGCGGTGGCGGCCGTGCCGTCCGGCCCTGCCGCCGGCCGCGCGGTGACGGTCACCGTCGCCCCAGGGACCCCGGTGCCCGCTATGTCGACGGCCAGTGCGGCGGTGGCGTGCGCGGCGTCCCAGGGAGAGGTGACGACGGGAGCGGCCGGTGGCCGGGGCTCCACCGGGGCCGACGGATCGGTGGGAGTGGTCGGCGCCGTGGGATCCGTCGGGCCGGTCGGCGCCGTCGGTCTACTCGGCGCGACCGGAGCACTCGTCGCGCCCGGGGCGCTCGGCGCGGCCGGGTCCGTCGAGATCGTCGGATCGGTCGACGTCGGGGGAGCCGATGGTCCGGGCGGGTCCGCCGGTGACCCCGGACTGGCTCCGGGCGGAGGCTCGGCCGCCGGCGGGGCCTCTCCCGGCGTCGCAGGCACCGGGATGGCCGCGCCGGGCGCTCGCGGATGCGCGGGTGCGGCCGCGACCGGAGGCCCCGCGGGCGAGCCGCCTCCGGTGCCGGGGAACAACTGCGGGGCGAGCACGAACGTGCCCGCCACGGCGGCCGCGGCGAGAAGGGCGCCGCCGACGCTCCACGCCGCCACCGTCACGCCTCCCGCGACCGCCCCGCCCGCCGCCGTCGCACCGCCGGCGGACCCGGCCGACGAGATCGTGTCGGCCACCGACGACGGCAGCGGCGACGCGGCGGACGCCGAGGACGCCAGGGCGTTGTGACCACCCTGGATCCAGGCCGCGTAGGCGGTGGCCGCTCCGGCGCCCACCGTCAGTGGAAGCACGATCAGCGCGAGCCGCGACCCGACCTCGCGCGCCTCGCCCAGCACGATCGTGCACCGCGCGCACTCGAAGAGGTGCCGCTCGAAGCGGACCGTCTCGCGGGTGGCGAGCTTGCCACGGGTGTAGGTCCCCATGCGGTCGGTGACCCAGCGGCACTCCGACTCCGCGTCGAGGGACTGCAGATGCACCTGGATCCACGCCTGACGGAGACCCTCGCGTGCGCGGTATGCCAACGCGGAGACCCCGTTGGCCGAGAGTCCGAGCAGCGGGGCGACCTCGGCCGGCCCGAGCTGCTCGATGTCGCAGTACCAGAGCACCTCCTGCCATCGGTCGGGGAGCGAGCGGAAGGCTTGCGCCGTCAGAGACCGATCGAGGGCGTGCATCGTCGTCGACTCGGTGGTCTCCGGGTCCGGGATGGCCTCCGCGTCCTCCAGGGGCGACTCCTTGCGATCGCGTCCCCACGACGCGGCCAGGTTGCGGATCGTCGTGAACAGGTACGGCCGGAATCCGAGCTGGGGGCCCTTGCCGTCCCGGACCGCTTGGAAGATCTTGGTGAACGCTTCGGCGACCAGATCTTCTGGGTCGAGGCTCGAACTCGCCGACCGCGCCACCGCCAGGCCGGCGCGGGAGTGCCGGCGCCACAGCTCGGCGTAGGCGGCCTCCTCGCCGGCGCGCGAGCGCTCGACCAGATCGTTGTCGGAGAGCCCGTCGACGGCGGGAGGCTCGGGAGTGCGCCGGCGCAGGGAGAGGCGCTTCGGCTGCGCGTCGCGAGGGGTCATGGCAGAGCTCATTCGGGAAGGGTGCGTCGGGCGGGCACGGCAGGGCGCCGTCGCTCGGGGCGGCCCGGCCAGGGCGGGCCGGGATCGCGACGGCCAGCAGGAGGCCGCATCGAAGAGACGCCGGAGGCGGCGATTCATGACGCGGTTCCGGCGAGGTCGTCACGGGACGTTCCGCGCTCGCGCATCCCCGTTGCGCTTTCGTGACGATCGGCGCAGAATCGCAGCATGAGTGTGGACGGGAACACCCGCGACTTCGAGCCCGACATCGTCACCGACTTCCGCGAGCGGATGTCGTACGGCTCCTACCTCGACCTCGACACGCTCCTCAGCGCGCAGCATCCGGTCAGCACGCCCGAGCACCACGACGAACTGCTGTTCATCGTGCAGCACCAGACGACCGAGCTCTGGCTCAAACTCGTGCTCCACGAGCTGGAATCGGCCTGCGACCTGCTGCGCGCCGACCGGCTCGCGCCGGCGCTCAAAGGGATCGCCCGGGTGAAGCACATCCAGAAGACGCTCACCGAGCAGTGGTCGGTGCTCGCCACCCTCACCCCCACCGAGTACGCGCAGTTCCGCGGCTTCCTCGGCAACTCGTCCGGGTTCCAGTCGTACCAGTACCGCGCGGTCGAGTTCGTGCTCGGCAACAAGAACAGCCGCATGCTCAGCGTGTTCCAGAACGACCCTGCCGCGCACGACCTGCTCGCCGGCCTGCTCGCCGAGCCGAGCGTCTACGACGAGTTCCTCCGCTACCTCGCCCGCGCCGGCCACCCCGTGCCGCACACGGTGCTGGACCGCGACGTGACCCAGGCCCACGTCTTCACACCGGAGCTGGTGCCGGTGTTCCGCGACATCTACGAGACCGCCGACGAGCACTGGGCGGAGTACGAGGCCTGCGAGGAGTTCGTCGACCTCGAGGACAACTTCCAGCTGTGGCGCTTCCGTCATCTCAAGACGGTGCAGCGCACCATCGGCATGAAGGTCGGCACCGGGGGCTCGTCCGGAGTGTCCTTCCTGCAGAAGGCGCTCGAGCTGACGTTCTTCCCCGAGCTCTTCGCGGTCCGCACCGAGATCGGCCGTCCGCAGTGACGACGGTCGCGTTCGACGCGGTCTGGACCGGCGACGGCTTCCGCTGCGCTCCGTCCTTCCGCATCGACGGCGATCTCCTGCGTCCCGCGCGCGACGACTCCCGACACGCGCTCCGGGTGGGCGGCACCCTCTTCCCGAGGCTGACCGATCATCACGTGCACCTCGGACTCATCGATGCGACCACCCTGGTCGCCGGTGGAATCACCCACGTGATCGACCTCGGCTGGACGCCTGCGGTCGCCGCCGGCTGGCTGGCCGACGACCCGAGCCGTCCGAGCACGGCGATCGCCGGTGCCCTCCTCACCGCCCCGGGCGGCTACCCCAGCCGCTCCGGCTGGGCGCCGCGCGATGCCGCGCGCGAGGTCGGCGGCGCCCGGGACGGACGGGCGGCGGTGCGGGAACAGGTCATGGCAGGAGCCTCCTGCATCAAGGTCGCCCTCAACAGCGACGCCGGGCAAACGGTGGATGACGTCACTCTGCGCGCGATTGTGGAGGAAGCGGCGCGCGCCGGTCTTCCCGTGGTGGTGCACGCCCAAGGAGTCGGACAAGTGGAGCGGGCAGTCCGTGTCGGCGTCGACCGGCTCGCCCACGCGCCGTTCTCCGAGCGGGTGCCCGATGCCGTGATCGCCGACGCCGTCCGTTCCGGGATGAGCTGGATCTCGACCCTCGACATCCATGGCTGGGGCACCCCGTCCCGCGCCCATGGAACTGCCGTCGACAATCTGCGGCGGTTCCACACCGCCGGGGGCCGGGTGCTCTACGGCACCGACCTCGGAAACGGACCGCTCCCGCTCGGGCCCAATGCGCGGGAGCTCGCGGCCCTGCTGGAGGCGGAGCTCGATGCGACGACTGTGCTGCGCGCAATCGCCGGCGCTCCGGGCGACGACCACCTCCTGCGCGGAGCACCGATCGGACCGCTGTTCGCCTGGGTGCCGGAGTCCCCACCCGTGGACCCGTCGCTCCTGCCGGAATGGCTCGCGACTGCGCGCGGGCTCCGCACCCCCTCCCTCGACCAGCCCCTCCCCACCGAAGGAATGCGCCCATGACCGACACCCCGCCCCGGCC
>NZ_AYMR01000043.1 GCF_000633535.1 Leifsonia aquatica H1aii
CGAATCCCTCGTGGCGCACACCAACGCCAGCGGCCAGCCACTCAAGTGACTGGCCGCTTTCGCGTGCCCAGATCACAACCTGAGAGAACGACGGCTCACTGACCCCCCTCTCCCAATTCGAGACGGTGGGGCGTGAAGCGCCGACGCGTCTTCCCATCTCTGTCTGATCGATTCCGCGCAGCGTGCGGGAGAGCTTGAGGCGCTCCGCTACGTTGAGCGTCTCGCTGATCACCAGATTAGCCATGGCTAGAGAGTACCTGCCTCAGCGAATAAATTCCTAGACACGCCGTAGCCAATCCGCACACTCTGGCGTTTCGAATCCATGGTTAGAGCCATGCGTAAAAAGCTATGCACACTGTGGAAAGCCTGTGGACGACCACCACCATCGGGTGACCTAGCCAACCCCTAGGCCACCCCGGCGCAATCCGCGCGCCTGGTCGGCCACGTCGCTTATCTGCTGGTTCCCGACGTAAACCGAACCAGCGAGGTACAGACCAGTCGCGACCTCCGACACCAGCAATCCCGGCCAGGAGAGCTGCCCACATATGAACGCGCATCCCGAACAGGGGGCGCTACTCGTCGTGGGCGAATTGCGCAAATCGGGTCAGGAGCGTGGCGAAATCCGGGGCGAGGGTCTTGACGAACCAGAGCCCCGCGTAGCGGGTCCGCCCGCAACCACACGAGAACCAGAGCAGCCCCGGGAGGTGAGAGTCCAGATGAACTACTTGCCCGTGCCCCGTCGAGCTTCGAACCGTGCGCGATCCTCATCCGTCATCCGCCGCACCACGACCTCACCGTTGGGTGCCTTGTCGCGCAGATCGTCCGGCTTGGCGGAGTGGGACATGCCCTTCTTGCCACCGCCCTCCCGAGCGGTCCCCTTCCGCTTCAGTGCGTACGCAGACTTCGGTCGCTTCCTCGGCTTCGGCTTGTTCGGCTGCTTCTTCGCCATAGCCCCGCATTGTAGCTGGCCCGCTCACTCACACAGACGAACCAACCGGAGGATCACATGAACACCAAGACCACGATGAAACGCCGGATGCGCGTCGAGCGCGCCGGCTCCCCGTCCGGACTCGGTTACGGCCGCGGGTGGTTCGCCTACACAGACGGCAACCCGCTCACCGCGGTAGGGGCATGGTTCCCGACCTGGCGGGAGGCAATGGAGTTCGCGCTCGGCGGGCCGCTCGTGAGCGAGGCCACCGCATGATCCGGGCCAGCCTCGAACAGCTCCCCGACCTCGACATGCCCCTCTGGCAACAGCTCATCATCGGAGGCGTCCTCATCGGTATGCTGGCGCTGGTCCTACGGCACTACGAGGGGAAGCACCATGACCGAAGCGCAGCAGTCCGAGCAGTCCACAATGCGCACGTACTGGGGCAATCGCAGGACGTTCGAGGACATCGTGCGCCGACAGCTCGCGTGGGTCGTGACGTTCACGGGCATCGGGGCGACGGCTCTGGTCACGCTGACAGTGCTCGCGCTCACCTCGCACTAACTGATGCTGAGCTGGTAGCGCTCTCTCGCTACCTCACACACGCGAGCGCATCGACATCGTGGCCTCACGGTGACGAGCGCATGCGCCGAGCGCTCGGCAAGATCGAGCGCGCCGCCGAGCGGGTGAGCGGCCGATGACCGCCAAGCATCGGACGCCGGAGTATCAGCGCAACGCCCGGGTGATCCGCGAGCGGGTTAGCGTCATCCACCGCAGCGGCGAGGCGGTCACGTGCTGGCGCTGTCGCCGGCCCATCGTGCCGGGCCAACCGTTCGACGTGGGCCACGTCGCCGGGGCCACCGGCTCGACGCCCGCCGACCTCGCGCCCGAGCACCGCCACGCGACCGGCTCGTGCGTCGGTAACCGTGCGGACGGTGGCCGGCAGGGGGCCGCCCTCACCAACCGCACACCGCCCGCCCGCAGCGTGGAGACGTGGACGTTGTGACCGCGACAACCTCCGATGTTGTAGACAACAAACAACCTGAAGCGGTTTCTTTTGGTGGAGACAGTGAAACTCACGCCAACGGCTCCCGTGTCTCCCCCCGAGACGCGTTCGGGATGCCGAGCGACTGGGACGGCACCGAAATCCCCGAGGAAGTGCTCGCGCATCCCCTGTTGGAGGAATCCTCCTGGATCGAGCTGCGGGACTCCGGTCGCGGTCCCCTGGACTGCACAGAGCGGGTCACGACGTATCAGGCCCGGGTTGAGTTCCTTGTCGGCGCGTGGATTCTCGACAAGGTCGTCCCGCGCCGGCTCGGCGGGTCTCTTCTGGCGAACCTCCAGCCGCAGATGCTCGTCACGTGCGACGTGCTCGCCGCCGAGCGGTTCCGCAACGCGATCCTGGAGCCGCGCCGGTCGGCTAAGACCACGAGCCTGTGGTGCGTGGCGGTCGGCCGGTGCTGGATGCGCCCGCAGTACATGGTCGGGTACACGATGCTCACGCTCGCGAAGAAGGCCGAAGAGCGGTTCGAGCTCGACGTGCGTGACCCCATCACGATCAAGTGGCGCGACAAGCGCACCCGGCCGATCAAGATCGAGGACGGCAAGGGCGACAAGGGCCTCCAGTTCGAGAACTTCTCGAAGCTCGCGATCCTCGCACCGAAGGGCGAGGACGTGCGCTCGGGCGCGTACGACATGCTCATCATGGACGAGGCCGGCGAGGCGGAGCCCGCCGTGTGGGAAGACATCGTTGCGGCCGTCGTGCCGTCGTTCGACACGCGCGGCGAGGGCGCTCAGCTCGTGTTCGCCGGCACGGGCGGCAAGTACCGCACGGGCTCGTACTTCTGGAAGACGTTGCACGATCCCGACGCCGGCCGCATCCGCTACGGCGTGCCCGACGACATCGACCCGATGACCCTCGCGGACTGGGAGACGGTGGGGCCGCTGATCGACAAGCTGCACCCCGGCCTCGACGGGCTCACCAACCTCGACAAGATCTCCGGCAACTTCGCCGACCTCGGCGCGGATCGGTTCGCGCTGGAGTACCTCGGCCACTTCGGAGACGAGACAGGCACGCAGACCGCGATCAGCGTCGCTGCGTGGAAGAAGGGCAAGCGGGACGGACCGGTGCCGGAGGGCATCACGTCCGGGACGCTCGCCATCGCGGTGCACCCGTTCGGGCTGTGGGCGTCGGTCGCCGTCGCCTGGCACTACACACCGCCCGCCGACCTCGCGACGCTCGCCTGGGCGCTCGACGGCGAGGAGCCGGACGAACCGCACCACATCGGCGTCAAGCTGATCCACCACCAGCGCGGCACAGAGGGGCTGGAGCGCATCGTCCTCACCACCGCCCGCCGCCTCGGCACGGCCATCGTCTACGACAAGGGCACCACGCAATCGAAGGCCGCGATCGAGCGCACGCTCGCCCGCGCCCGCCCGAAGCCGACCATCACCGAGTACGAACTCCAACACGTGAAGGTCGCACACGCGCAGCTCCTCACCGGCCTCGAACGCGGAGACATCATCCACTGGGCGCAAGCCCCGCTGGACAAGGCCGCCGAGTCCGTCGTCCGGCAGTCGATGGGGCAAGGCTTCCTGATCCGCGCACCCAAGAGCGACGACAACGGCGACGCCACACCGTTCGAGGCCATCGCCCTCGCCGTCGACGCCCTACCCGACCGCCCCACCTCGGCGCTCAACGCCGCCGCCGTCATCGAGTTCAACTGAGGAGACCACCATGACCGCTGTCCACCGCGCCTCGTCGCCCATCAAGCTCGACTGCTCCGCGACCCTCATCATCGTCTACTGCACCGAGCATCCGTGGTGGCGAGCGGCACGCTTCCACAAGAGCGAAGCGTGGGACGCCGCGTGCGCGCATGAGGCGCTCGAACATGACGGTGACCAGCGCCACCGAGACGCTCGGAACACGCGCCGTCACCGCGCTCGACACGCCGTCGATTCTTGAGATGTCAGACACATTCGGAGCATTGAGAACGTGGGAATCTTCACCAGGAGCAAGGTCGGCGCAGCGCACGACATCATGACGCGCGGGACGGTCGCACCGCTCGCCGTCGCCTCCCCGTGGGCGCCCACGGACGACCTCACGCAGTTCGCCGTCGACCAGCTCTTCAAGGATGCGGTCACCGACAACATCCCCATGACCCGGGACATGGCGCTCCGCGTCCCCGGGGTGAAGCGCGCGCACGCCGTCCACGTCCCGCAGTTCGCCGGCAACCCTTTCCGCATGATGGACAACGACAAGCCGACCGCGAACCAGCCGGCCTGGCTCACCTCGTCCCGGTCGGGCATCTCGCCCTACCACCGCATGCACGGCCTCGGCTCCGACTTCTTCTTCCAGGGGTGGGGCTGCCTCAGCTTCGACCGCGACCCGCACGACCCGGCCGCGGACTGCATGCACGTCCCCTGGGGCGCATGGGGCGTCGCCCCGCAGACCGGTGAGCTGTGGGTCGATGACGGGATCGTGCCGTCCGCGTACACCGCGTTCCCGGTCGCGATCCCGGTCGGCTACGGCGACAACGGCCTCCTGGTCGACGGGATCGACACACTGCGCGAGGCCCGCAAGATCGAGGCCGCCTACATGGACCGCCTCGACAACCCGATCCCGCTGACCGTGCTCAGCATCCCCTACGACGTGTGGCAGGGCTGGACGAAGGAAGAGCGGCGCGAGTACCGCGATCAGTGGGCGGCGGGACGTCAGGCCGGTGGTGTCGCGACCAAGCCCGCCGAGTGGCCGGTGGACATGCCCGGCCAGGTGCAGACCGACCTCTACGAGTCGGGCCGCAACGCCGTCCGCCTCGACATCGCGAACCACACCGGCACCCCGGCCAGCCTCCTCGAAGGCGTGAGCCAGGGCGGTTCGGGCGGCTCCAACATCAAGTACACCGGCGTCTCCAACGGCGTCACCCGCAACGAGCTGTGGGAGCTGGGCAGCGCCAAGCGGTTCACGCTCGCGTTCGAGGCGCGCATGTCGCTGGACGACATCTGCGACCCCGGCCTCTCCATCCGCGCCGACCTCACCAACATGTTCGCCTCGCCCGAGCCGAACACCAACCCCACAAGCGAGGACTAGGAATGCACCCCGATCTGATCGAGTACGAGGGCGGCGACATCCTCGCCAACCTCGAAGACCGCACCATCACCGGACTACTCGTCCCGTTCAACGAGCTGGGCCAGACCAACGCCGGCCGATTCATGGTCGAGGCCGGCGCGATCGCCCTCCCGTCCGACCCGTCCGTCATCGGACTCAACACCGACCACGACCGCTCCCAGCCCGTCGGCCGCGCCACCCGCGTGTGGCAGGAGGAGCGCGGCATCTTCGCCAGCTTCCGCATGGCAGAGACGCCCGAAGGCGACGCCGCCCTCGCCGACGCGACCAACCCGAACGGCAAGCGCCGCCGACTCTCCGGCGAGTTCCACACCTCGATCAAGGCCGGCAAGGCCGTCCCCGGGACCGGCCGGCTCTGGGGTGGGGCGCTCGTGCCGATGGGGGCGTTCCCGTCCGCGATGGTCCTCGCCGCCGACAGCACGCAGACCAGCGACCACTACGAGCACGAGTTCACCGACGAGAACGGCGTGACCTGGCGGCGCGTCGAAGACTCCACCACGGAAGTCTCGCCGGACGGCAACACCACAACCACCGAAACCACCGTCACCACCACCATCGAAGACCAGCCCGCAGACCCGGCCGACCCGGCCGAGCCGGACGACCAGGAGGAAGAACTCATCGTGACCGCAACCAAGGCCGGCTTTGCCGGCGCACCCACCGGGGCCAAGCCCGCCGCCGAGCCCGCCGTCGACCTCCGCGAAGTGTTCGCCAGCATCGCCACCGTCAAGGCCGCGAAGGGCCAGACCGGCGACCCGCTCATCACCGACGCCATTGCCGTGCTCGCGGCGCTCTCGGACATCACCGTCGAGAAAGCCGGAGGCCTGACCGGCGCGAACTCCGGCATCCTCCAGCCCGCTTGGGTGGGCAAGCTGTGGCAGGGCCGCCGCTACCAGCGGAAGTACCTCGACCTCCTCACCCACCTGTACGGCGGCATCCAGCTCGGCGGGCGCAAGGGCTTCAAGATCGACCAGGGCACCGCCCTCGTCACCAAGTGGGCCGGCAACAAGTCCGACATCGGATCGGGCACCGCCACCACATCGCTCACCTCCAGCACCCGCCAGGCGTACGGCTTCGCCGCCGACATCGCCCGCGAGTGGTACGACCTCGAAGGCGGAGCCGAAGTGCTCCAGGCGTTCTTCGAGGGCCTCGTGGACTCGTACGCGAAGGTCACCGACGAGGACGGGCTCCGCGCCCTCTTCCTCGTCGCGTCCAAGAACGCGGCCGCCCTGGACCGCCTCATCGCCCCGGACACGTTCCCCTCCGTCGACGGGCACGACTACGAGGGAGCCATGGGCCAGGTCATCCAGGGCATCGAGGCCGTCTACGACGCCGACGACACCGCCTCGTTCTCCGTCGTCAACCCGACCGCCTGGCGGCAGCTCCTCTACACGCCCAAAGACCTCGTGCCCGAGTACGTCCAGTTCGGCATCGGCGCGGGCACCGGCGAGGCCGCCGCGGACGGCAAGGTCAAGATCGTCAAGGCCGCCGACTCGTTCTTCCCCGGCCTCGACCCCGCCAAGCCGCAGACCATCGTCGGAGCGCAGGGAGCCATCGAGTTCCGCGAGCAGGGCGAAACGCCGATCCAGATCGACGCCCTCGACATCGCCAAGGGCGGCGTCGACAAGGCCGTCATCGGCTACCTGGAGACCTTCGTCGTCCGCCCCGAGTCCGTCGTCCTCATCGGCACCAAGAGCGCCTGAGCGCCCGAGAGCGAACGTCATGAGCACAAGCAGCTGGCTTACCTGCGACACCTCGGAGGCGACCGACCGGCTCCTCGGCCTGTGGCCGGACGCTCCGGTCGAGAACCTGGAGTTGACCGGGATGCTCCTCGATGTGGCACAGGAGCAGGTGCTCGCGTTCGCTCCCGCCGCCCCGGACGGGGCCGACTGGACGTCGGCCCCGCCCGCCCGGTTCGTCCTCGCCCAGCGGCAGCAGGCGCAGAACCTGTGGAACGCCGGCCGCGCCACACCGGAGGTCGGGCCGGAGGAGTTCAGCTTCACCCCGCGCCCGCTCGACAAGACCATTCGCACGATCATCCGACCGATCGACGGGAAGCCCGATGCCTTCTGACACCGTGACCACCTCACGGCTGGACACCGTGCGCGCGGCCCTCGACGCCACGCTCAAGCCCGTCCTGCCCGAGTCGTGGCGGACCGTGCCGCACCTGTCCGCCGCGCAGGCTTCACAGCTCGTCCCGATCATGTACACGGAGTTCACCGGCATCAGCAACCAGCACGCCGGCCAGACGCTCCCGCAGGGCCTCGTGTTCTGCGACTTCGACCTCGCCGTCGCGATCGCCACCACCGACGACTGGAAGGGCGAGGACGAGGTGGACGCCGCGATCCTCGACCTCATCGCCGCCGTCGACGCGTCCGAGGCCGTCGCGTGGGACACCGCCAAGAAACAGCGCCTCGACACGGGGCAGCTCATGTGGCGTCTCTCGCTCGCCGTCATCACCCACACCAACTGACAAGGAGACACCCTCATGGTGCAGATCGCCGTCAAGCCGTACATCTTCAAGCGGCCCAAGCTCAACATCAAGAAGGGCGCGACCGACCTGGGCGACTTCGAGTCGCACATCTCGAAGGCCACCGTCGACCCGAACACCAGCATCGTCACCTGGACAGGTGGCACCCCGCAGTCGGTGTTCAAGGACATCACCACCCCGGACTGGTCCTGCGCACTCGAACTCGCGCAGGACATCAGCACGGACGGTGCCCTCTGGGAGGTGCTGAACAACAACGTCGGAGAGGTGCTGACGTTCACCCTCTCGCCCAACTCCCTCGACACGGATGGCCTCTCCGCCGTATTCCAGGTCATCGGAGTTCCCGCGGGCATGGGCGGCACGGTCGGGGCGGTCGCCACCTCCTCCGTCACGCTCCCTGTGCTCGGACAGCCGGCCTTCGGAGCCTGACATTGCCCGCACAGATCAGCCTCCTCATCGACTCCCCGCTCCGCGACCTCCTGTTGCGGCTGCGGGGAGTCGAGGCCGACGCGCGCAAGCAAGCGCTCAGCGCGGGCCGGCAGACGGCTGGACCGATCTGGCAAGAGGAGCTGCGAGGACGGGCGGTGTCGCGGCTGCAAGTGCGCGTCCTCTCCGACACTGCCCGCGTCAGCGTCACCGCCCGGAACATCCAACTCAAGTCCGCCACGGCGGGCAAGCTCAGCACCGGCACGCCCGTCTCCACGCTCGCGGCCGCAACCGAATTTGGCATGTCCCCGGGATCGCTCTACACGACGATCAGCCGCAAGGGCAAGATCTACTCCCGCCGTGCCGGGGCCACGTTCGGCGGACGACAGAAAGCCGGGAAGGTCGTTTACCCGGCCGTGGACGCGGCCATCCCGCGCGTCACCTCGCTCATCATTCAAACCATCACGCGCTCGCTCCTCGACGCGCTCAACCCGAAGGGATAACCCGTGGCATCCAAGGGTTACACCATCTCGGTCGCGACCGACTCGCGGCTGTTCGAGCAGGGCGTGCGCATGGGCATCATCAAGCCCGTCGAGGACGCCGACGACGCACTCGATGACCTCGGCAAGAACAAGGGTGCCGACAGGCTGGAGGGCGACCTCAAAGCTGCGCAGAAGGCAACGAGTGGGCTGAACCGCGAAATCGAGGAAACTAAAGACAGCCTCCGCGAAGCGCAGCGCCAGAGCCGCAAGTTAGGAGACGACACAGGCGACGGCTTCCATCAGGCCACTAGGAACGTCGAGGAGTTCAAGGACGAAGCTCGCCAGAATTTCTCCGAGGTCGTATCGAGCTTCGATGGATCGATGGATTCCGTTGCCGACCTCGCGCAAGGTACGCTCGGCGGTCTTGCTGGATCGATTGCCGGGCCGGTGGGCCTCGCCGCTGGCGCGGGTGCCGCGATCCTCGGAGGCATGTTCACGTCGATGACGGCGGCTGCAACGGAGGAGGCTGAGAAGTCGGCTGAGCGGATCGACAACATGGTCGATGACATGCTGGAGTCGGGGCAGCGCTTCGCGTCCGAGAGCCTCATCCAGGATGCGATGAAGGAAATCGTTAAGGACTCCGGCCAGTTGGACGATGTTGAGCGCCGGGCGAACATCGCGGGCGTCAGTATCCAAACGGCTCTGCGCGCGCAGGCCGGCGATAAGGACGCCATCTCCGCCTCGATCGACGCTGCGCAGCGCTCGCTCGACGGTCTAATCGCGAGCGGCGAGAGCATGAGCAGCGTCGGAGTGCGCGAGACGCAGAAGGTCATCGACGGGTACAAGGCACTCCAGGGGGACATCTCGACGGCGGCAGGCCGGGTTGACCTCCTCAGTCAAGCCTCCACCAACACCGCGTCGGCAATGCAAGGAGCCACGAGTGCCGCGTCCGCTCTAAAGGGCCAGCTCGACGGATTCCACGACATCAATGTCAAGGTCAATGTCGACGACGCCCGCGCACAAGAGATCCGTCGGCAGCTTGGCAAGGAAATCCGCGTAGACATCGTGGCAACACCGCGGGTCGGGAAGGTGGTCAACTAAATGGCTACGATCAGCGACGGCGCCACCACGCTCACCCCTGAGCTGGTGATCGGGTACTCGACGCAGCAGGACGGGCGCAACTCGTTCCACGACATCCTCGGCCGCGGTGACCCGGACGTGTCACTTGCGCCAGCTGCCATGCGCGTCGGCACTCTGAACCTGTTCTTCCTCACGGAGGCCGACGCTGATGCCTGCCGTCGCCTTCACGCCCGCGCCGCTGTGTTCACCTACACGGCCACCGACAACCCGACCACGAGCATGCGGTACGTGCTCGACGCGGGTGGGATCGGGCCGGCCCTGGACGACCAGACCCGTCAGCGTTGGACGGTCGCGATCGCGTACCGGGAGGTGGCCTCGTGACGACGATCGACCAGCACACCTTCTCCGCCTCGGTGAATGTCACGGGCGGCACCCTCGCGCCGGAGTCCGCGCGGATCACGCTCGATGAGGGCTGGTCCCCGTACATTCAGGCGGAGGTCACGTGCGCCGCCCCGGCCGGTGCTGTGCTCGAGCGGATCGACCCACGCGAGGACGTGCGCGCCTCCCTGGTGCTGCGCCGTGACTTCGGGGGCTCCGACCCGGCGTCGGTCCTCTCGGCCCAGTTCGCCGGCAAGAAAGCGTCCGCCGTCACGACCGCCTGGGCTGGGCTCCACGCCCGCGACGTGACCGCGGCGCACTTCTACCCGTGGAACGACTTCGGTGTCCGCCTCCCGACCACCCGCACGATGAACCTCTCCGTCCGGTCCCGCCGCCGCGGACACCGTGACGGGACGCTGGTGCTCACCCTCGCCTCAGATGAGGCATTGCTCCAGGACTACAAGCTCGTGGACACGCAGCCCTACACGCCGACCCTGTCGAGCGTCCGCGCAGTCGTGCAGGCCGTCCTGGGCCGCATCGGCCGTGCGCTGGTCCCCGGCACGGCGGACGGCACGATCGACGCCGCCGCGTCCATCTGGAAGCCGGGCGTCTCCGGGTGGGACTACCTCGCCCCGCTCGTACAGCAGGCAGCCTTGCGGCTGTGGTGCGACGAGTTCGGGCTCTTCCACCTCGACGCCGGCGCGGTCGCCACAGCCACAGGCTCCCTCGCCCTGTCCTACACGGGCACGGTCACCGCGGCGGAGGACTCGATCGACCGCGACACGGACGACTGGTACGACGCCGTGATCATCACCTACTCGTGGACGGATGCGCTCGGCGTGCAGCAGACCGCGTACGACGCCGCCACGACGCCCGGCTACTCCCGGGCGCTCGCCCTGGAGTACGACACCCCGTACCCGGGGCCGGGCGCGGCTCAGGCGGTCCTGAACCGGGCGATCGGCCGCGGCCGCGTGCTCTCGCCCACCGCCGTCTCCGACTACGCAGCGACCCCGGGACAGCCGGTCACGATCACCCTGGACGACACCCCGATCCAGACCGGGTACGTGTCGTCCGTGGTGTTCGAGTGGCCGGCCGACGAGATGACCGTGAAGACACGCGGTCTCATTGACACCCCGCCGACCGCGTGGGCGTTCCTGCCCGCGGGGGAGCGCTGGATCGACAGCCCTGCCGGGGCGTCCTGGATTGGAGAGAGCATTGGCTAACGGAGACGCCGCCGCCGCAGCGGGAATGGACGTGGTGCCCGGCACCGCCGACCGCCGCCTCGGGTACGACGAGATCAACAAGACTCGCGACTACCTCGCGAACCATCAGACCGCGGGCGGGCACCCTGCCGCCACGGTCATCAGCTCCGGTCAGCTCCCGGTGACGAAGGGCGGCACCGGTTCAGCCACGGCCGCCGCCGCTCGCATCGCGCTCGGTGTCGGGGACTCGGGCACCCACCCGGAGCGCTACTACGCGAACAACGACAGCACCCCGACAAACCGCATCGGTGTCCGGTGGGAGCTGGGCCGCATCGTGATCCGGGTGGACGCCACCGACCTCGGCCAACTCGCCTACCTCTCCGACATCAGCGGGGTGGACCTCAGCGCATATCGCCGGCTGGATAACGGCGACTTCGGAGGCACTCCGATCAGTACCCCGTGGGGCCGTTCGAACACCGCTTCGTCGGGGTGGGTGACAGCCGCGCTCGATAGCTCGGGCCGGCTCATGGCGTCACCGTCCGCTCTCCGGTTTAAGGATCACATCGAGACGATGGAGCTGACCGACGAGGAGGCGGAGGCGTTCCTGAACGTCCGCGCCGTCAACTTCACCGTCAAGGGCGACGAGACCGGAGAGGTGCACCTCGGGTGGATCGCGGAGGAGCTGATCGCGGCCGGGTTCGACAAGCTCGTCCCCATCATCACCGACCCGGAGGCGGAGGACTTCGGCCTCCCGATCACGATCGAGTACGGCCTCTCGGTCGTCATCGTGCACCAGCTTGTGAAGCGGCAGGCAGCGCAGATCGCCGACCTCACCGCCCGCATCGAAGCCTTGGAGGGCAAGTAATGGCAACCGGAGCGCTCGACGCGCAGGGCATCTGGCAGTACGGCGAGGACGACCCCGTATCGCCGTTCTCCTCGTTCATGAACCTTGGCATGGGGCCGGTGTCCGCCCAGTTCGTGGCCGACCGGGCGCGGCTGTCCGCGCTGGAAACGGCCCGCAGTGGCGATGTCCCGCTCGGTTCCTACGCACCTACCGTGACCGGTGTGACGCTCGGCACCGGAGGCAGCATCCCCTACGCGAAGTGGATGCGGCTCGGCAACCGGGTCTGGGTGTGGGTCGTCGTGAAGCTCGGCACTAGCGGGTTCAGCGTTGCTGATCCGCACCTCGCCCTCCCCGTCCAGCCGGTCGCGGCCGCGATGGGGAGCAGACAGAAGATCGGCTCCTGCCAGCTCATCGACGTGTCAGCCGGCATCTCCGGCCAGTTCGAGGGAACCGTTGTCCTCGACGGCACCACGGGCCGTCTCGGAGGTCTCGGAGGCAGCCCGCTCGCCTTCACCGCGATCACCACGACGGCCCCATTCACATGGGCGGCAACTGACGAACTCCACATCACACTCGACTACCCGGTGGCCTGACCATGAGCGAACTCGTCCCGGTGCCCTACCAGTCCGAATGCTGGCTCACCCCCGACACCCTCGCCCTCCTGGAGGCCGCTAACGCGAAGGCCGGCACGGAGCTGCGTATCAACGGCTCAGACGGCGCATGGCGGGCGTACGCCGACCAGAAGGCGCTGTACGACCTGTACCTCTCTGGCAAGGGGAACGTGGCCAGCAACCCTGACACGGGGCAGCGCAACCACATGCGCGGCGCCGCATTCGACCTTGTACGCACCGACACCGCCGCGCAGGCCGCCTGCCGCGCGGTTGGCCTCGTACGCGACCCGTCCGAGCCGTGGCACTGGAACAACCCGCGATGGGCGTCCATGCCGATCATCCCGACCAACACAGCGGCGGCCGGACTCGACGCCGCCCCGATCATCGAGAAGCCCAGGAGGCAAATCACCATGCTCGTCTACCGCAACACCGAGGGTCAGGTGTTCTTCCAGACCGAGAACGGCCGCGTAGCCATCACGAACCCCACCGCCCGCGACCTACTCCTGCGCGTCAGCGCGATCGAGCCGAACGCCGACCCGAACAACATCCCGGTCTTCCTCGACATCGAGGCGAACCTCATCAACAACGCCGTCCTGGCCGCCGCGACCAGCGACACGACCATGCTCCAGCAGCTCGCCGACAAGATCGACGCACTCGCCAAGCAGCTCGAAGCACAGCCCGCATGAGCGAGGCCAGCATCGTCACAATCGTCGTCGCCGTCATCGGCGGAGGCGGCGCTCTGATCGGTGCCGTCCTCGCCTACCGGCAGGCCCGCATCGCCCGGCGCGAGAACCGGCAGGAGCGACTGGAGGCACGTCTCGCCCGCGCCGAACGAGACAACCGTCTCCTCTGGCTCTGGGCGCGCAGGCTCGTTGACCACATCTACCGCGGCGAGGCACCCCCGCCGCCCGAAGCGCCCGCCGGGCTCTTCGAGGACACCATGCAGAGGAAGGACGTACCCACATGAGGAAGTACAGCAAGGCGTGGTGGATGGACACGGCCGACCGTGTCGTCTCGACCACCGCGCAGACGGCGGTCGCGACGATCACGGCCGGCGCGATCCCCGGCCTTCTCCAGCTCGACGTGATCGCAGTCGCATCGGTCGCCGGCCTCGCCGGGGGGCTCGCGTTCCTCAAAGCGCTTGCCGTCACCCGCGCGAGCAGCGGCGAGCACGCCGCGAGCTAGCCGGCCGCAGCCAGCACAGCCGCGCGGATCCGCTCGTCGGGCACGACCACGTAGATGCGGGTCGTGGCCGGCGACGCGTGCCCGAGGAAGTCTTGCGCCACCGCCAGATCAGAGGCAGCGTAGACGCGGCTCCCCGCCGAGTGGCGCAGGGTGTGCAGCGTCCACTTGTCGGGCAGGACGCGGGTAGCAAGTTTGCCGACCCAGCGCGGGGACAGGTGGCCGTCCTCGTCGCCCGGGAACGCCCAGCCGTAAGGGAGTGAGCGCAGCTCCAGTGCGAGACGCGGGGTCAGCGGCACGTCGCGTTCCTTGCTGCCCTTGCCGTGGACGCGCAGCGACCAGCCGTGCAGATCCTCGAACAGGTCGCGAGAGTGCACGAGCGCTATCTCGCCCCGGCGCAGACCCGCATCGTGCGCGAGTCGGAGGATCAGCTTCAAGCGGTCGTCCGAGTGCAGCAGAGCGGTCTCGTAGACGCGCTCAGGCGTTGGGCGCGGGCGAGCCTGCCCCGGCTTCACCTTCGGCAGCACCGCGGCCGTGTTGACCTCGCACAGCCCCGTCACGTGCGCCCATTCATAGAACGATCGGAACGTCGTGCGCCGGCCCCGTCGCGTCTCAGGCTGCCACCGTTGCGCGCCGGCATACTCGACCAGCTCGGCGCCCGTGAGAGACCACGGCCCGGCGCTCACGCGCCGGGCCAGGTGTTCGAGGTGCTGCCGCCTCGTGTTACGGGTGGTGGATGGTGCGCCCGCGGCGACCTGTGCTGTGAGATACGCGCGGATAGCCTCGGCCCACGCGTCTGAGAGGACGTTCATGCGCTTACCGTAGAACGATCTGTGTACCGCTCCTGCGCGCTCTGCCGCTTGATCCCCAGCGCGCCGCCGATGTACGCCCATGACCGCCCGTAGGAGCGCTGCCCCTTCACCGCCTTGGTGATTGCCCGCTCCAGGTCATCCCGGAGACTCGCCAACTCGGCCAGCTCGAACTCATCGCCATCCGCCACGCGCTCGCCCGCGGCCCGGATGATGCGCCGCGCGAACTCCACGTAATCGAGCGTTTCGACCTCACGACGGGCGCTCATGCCGACCCCGCAGGTTTCGCGATTTCGATGTCAGGCGATCCCTGACGGCCCCGGATCGTGTGGTCTGGTGCCCCATCTGCGGCGGCCGCCGCGGCGAACGAGAGCATTCCGTCAGCGGCCGCTGAGACCGCACCCGACCCGGGAAACACGTCGACCAGCTCGTCGGTGGCTGGGTCGTAGCCGAGGGCGGCGAGCACCCAGCGCGTCCACTCGGCCGGCTTCGCGCCGGCGAAGCCTCGCCGCGGGCCCGGCGCGGACAGTACGTCCGATACCAGATCGCCCTCGGCCCGCGCGCGCCGGCCGACCGGAGGGAATACGATCACCGGCTCCCATCGGGAGATGAGGCGCGAGCCTCCCGGCATGGCGTTCGGCCGCTCCCATGCCATGACCCGTGCCGAGATGGGCAGCGGGTGATAGGCGCCCAGCCCGTCCGGGGTCGTGGCGATCGCCCAGCCGTCGAACTCCCGCACCATGTGCGCGAGCAGCTTCCGGTGCTCGTCCAGGTCATCCCACACGGCGGCGTCGGGGTGGTGGTCGGCTGCGAACGTCTCGACGCTGCCGGTCGCGCTCTCGCCGTACCAGCGCGTTGCGCGTGACCGCACTGTCACGCGGGACGCGCCGCCGGCGAGGTCGAACCGCTCCGAGAATATCGGAGGATACGGCGGGTCTGCGATGGCGAGCCTCATCGCGCGGCCGCCAGCTCGCGGACGGCCAGGACGACGAACGCGAGGCCCGAAGCTACAGACCAGAAGGTTGGGGGTTCGAA
>NZ_AYMR01000044.1 GCF_000633535.1 Leifsonia aquatica H1aii
GCAGGGCAGGGCAGGGCAGGACGCACCGCATCCCCTCAGACAAGCAGACAAGGCGGGGGACGCGTCCCGTTAGACTGGGCGCATGCCCGTACTTCGCGCCCCTCTCGCCGATCTGGCCGCCGACGCCCTCCTGGAACGCATCCGCGCCGGCGAATGGACCCTCGGGCAGAAGCTGCCCGGCGAGACCACGCTGGCCCCGCAGCTCGGCGTGGGGCGCTCGACCGTCCGGGAGGCGATCCGGCAGCTGGCCGGGCGCGGCGTCCTCCAGTCGCGACAGGGGGCGGGCGTCTTCGTCACCGCCCTCGACGTCCCCGAGGAATGGGACAGCGTGCTGCGTCGCGCGGACATCGTGTCGATGATCGAGGCGCGGATCGCCATCGAGTCGGAGGCGGCGGCGCTCGCCGCCGGCCGGCGGACACCCCAGGAGCTGCGAGCGCTGCGTCGCGCGCTCGACGCCCGCGTCGGCGGGGCCAGCGGTGTGGAAGCGCACGTGGACGCCGACACCGCCTTCCACCGGGCCATCGTGCAGGCGGCCCACAACGACATCCTCGCCGAGCTCTTCGACGGCTTCGTCCCCCGCCTGCGCCAGGCGATGATCGAGATGCTGCGCCTGCGCCCCCTCGCCGACGAGCCCGCCGACCAGGATGCCCACCGCGCTCTGCTCGATGCCATCGCCGACCGTGACGCCGACGCCGCCGCCCGGCTCAGCCGCGACCACCTCACCTCGCTGAAGGAGCGCCTCTCGTGACCGCGTCGACCGCTCCTGCAGCCGATTCCGCGTCCACCCCGGCCACCGTCCTGGAGCTGCGGGAGGTGACGTTCCGCCGCGACGGGACGCACATCCTGGACGGCATCGACCTCACTGTGCGCGCCGGCGAGCACTGGGCGCTGCTCGGGCCCAACGGTGCGGGCAAGAGCACGGTGCTCGGCTTCTGCGGAGCCCTTACGTTCCCGACCTCCGGGACGGTCGACGTGCTCGGCCGTCGCCTCGGCCGGGTGGAGCTGCAGGAGCTGCGGCGCGACATCGGCCACGTGAACCCGCGGCACCCCGTGCGCCCGCCGCTCACCGTCACGGAGGTGGTCCTGACCGGCCTGACCGGCACCCTCGAGCCGCCGATGCGCTGGCAGGCCACCGCCGGGCAGACGGCGCGCGCCCAGGAGCTGCTGCACGCGGTCGGACTGGACGAGCGCCGGGAGGCACGCTGGCCCACGCTCTCGCAAGGGGAGCGCGGGCGCACCCTGATCGCCCGCGCGCTGATCGCCGACCCGCGGCTGCTGCTGCTCGACGAGCCGACCACCGGGCTGGACGTCGCCGCCCGCGAGCAGCTGCTGGAGACCATCGACGGCCTGTCGCATTCGGCGCCCGAGCTCGCCTCGGTGCTGGTGACCCACCACCTCGAGGAGCTGCCGGAGACCACGACGCACGCCCTGCTGATCGCGCACGGCCGCACCGTGGCGACCGGCGCGATCGAGGACGCCGTCACCACCGAGACCGTCACCCGTGCGTTCGAGCACGCGATCCGCGTGGAGCGTGCGGACGGGCGGTGGAGTGCGCGAGCGGTGCGCGAGCGGGCGGGAGTCGCGTAGTCTGGTCCGAATTCAGGTCCGCCCCGGACCATAATTCGGGTCTATAATCGAGGCATGCAGACTCTCCCGATCTCCGCCGTCAAGGCGCGACTCAGTGAGCTCGTCGACTCGGCCGCGACGACGCGCGAAGAGGTGGCGATCACGGTCAACGGATCGCCGGCGGCGATGCTCGTCGGCATCGACGAATGGGAGGAGCTCCACGAACGTCTGCACTGGTTGTCTGCGGGAGACGATCTCGGTGCCACGGTGGCCGAGGCGCGACGTGAGTTCGAATCCGGTGGCGGACACACTGAAGACGACGTCCGGGCGCGGTTCGGAGTTCCTCGGCGATGACGTACGAGGTGACCTTCGCCTCGACCGCCATTCGTGACCTCGATCGGATACCCCCGCGGATCGTGCCGGCCGTCATCGAGTTCGCCTACGGCGATCTGGCGCGTGCTCCGCGCCGTGTCGGCAAAGCGCTCGAACGCGAGCTCGCGGGGCTCTACAGCGCTCGACGAGGTCCCTACTGGATCCTGTACGAGATCCATGACGAGGAGGTCCGCGTGCTCGTCATTCGCGTCGACCACCGCGCCGACGCCTATCGGCCTCGCTGAGCCGCAGGCACGGCAGCGGATGGGGCGGCCCGCCGTACCCTCACCCGGCCCGGCGTTCCGCGACGGCGCGTTGCACGTCCTCCTCGACCAGCTCCATGTTCAGCTGCGCGGCCGTGAAGGCGGCGGCCGCCGCGGCGGCGCCGACCTGCGCGAACGGGTCGGTCACGTTGCCCGCCGCCCAGACACCGGGGGCGGACGTGCGGCCCGCCGCGTCGACCGGGAGGTGCTCGCCCATGGCCGATGGATGCTGCTCGACCTGGATCCCCAGGCCGGCCAGGAAGGGCAGCCGCACGAGCGAGCGGGCGCTGAGGGCGATCGTCTCGCGCGGGATGTCGCCCCCGTCGGCCAGGCGCACCCCGGTGACCCGTCCGGCGGTGGACTCGACCGACGCGACCCGCCCGTCGACGACGCGGATGCCGCGGGCCGCGAGCTGCTCGGCCTCGTCGGCATCCGGCGTCAGGACGTCGTTCGTGAACAGGACGACGTCGTCGCTCCACTGCCGGAAGAGCAGCGCCTGGTGCACCGCGCGTGGGTGCAGGGCGAGGACGCCGATGGCGGTGTCGCGCACCTCCCAGCCGTGGCAGTAGGGGCAGTGCACGACATCGCGCCCCCAGTTCTCCCGCACGCCGGGGAGGTCGGGCAGGTCGTCGACCAATCCGGTGGCGATGACGAGTCGGCGACCGCGCACCTCGTCGCCGTCGGCGGTCACCACGAACGCGCCGGACGCGCCCTCGCGTCGAGCGGCGGTGACGGTCGCGCTGCGCACGTCGCCGCCGTAGCGGCGCACTTCGGCGCGCCCGCGCTCCGCCAGCTCGGCGGGTGGCACGCCGTCGCGCGCGAACAGCCCGTGCACGGCGGCGGCCGGGGCGTTGCGCGGCGCCCCGGCGTCGAGCACCAGCACCGAGCGGCGGGCGCGGGCGAGCATGAGTCCCGCACTCAGTCCGGCGGCGCCGCCGCCGATCACGATCACATCGAAGTCGTCGTTCTGCATTCTCCGATCGTCGGCGCTGCGCTCCCCAGTGGCAAACTTCCTTGCCGGAATGGCAAAATCGGAGGATGGACGACGACTTCGGCCCGGCGCTCGACGGCGTCGGCGCGCGGTTGCGTGCTCTGCGCACGCGACGTGACCTGACACTGACCGACCTGGCCGAGACGACCGGGATCTCGATCAGCACCCTCTCGCGGCTGGAGTCGGGCGCACGGCGGCCGACGCTCGAGCTGCTGCTCCCGCTCGCCCGCGCGCACGGCGTCACCCTCGACGACCTGGTGGACGCCCCGGTCACCGGAGACCCGCGCGTACACCTGCGGCCGACCCGGTTGCACGGCCGCACGGTGGTCCCGCTCACCCACCACCCCGGCGGCATCCAGGCCTACAAGATGGTCATCCCGGCAGGGGCCTCGGTGCCCGAGCCGGACCCGCGCACCCACGACGGCTACGAGTGGCTCTACGTCCTCAACGGACGGCTGCGACTGGTCCTCGGCGAGCACGACCTGGTGCTGGAGCCGGGGCAGGCGGCCGAGTTCGACACCCGGGTGCCGCACTGGTTCGATCGCGCCGACGGTGGGAGCGTCGAGTTCCTCAGCCTGTTCGGCAAGCAGGGGGAGCGGATGCACGTGCGCGCCCGGCCCGCTCGCGGACGGGGCGCCGCAGGCGCCGACTAAGCTGGACGACCGTGCCCGACTACGCCATCGCCGACGACGGGGCGCGCATCGCCTTCGCCGAGCGGGGGACCGGCGTCCCCGTCCTCCTCATCGCCGGTCAGGCGACCGGGATGCACGGCTGGGGCCCGTTCGCGGACGCGCTCGCCCGCGACTTCCGGGTCATCGTCTTCGACCACCGGGGGATCGGCGCGAGCGATCCCGGCGACGCGGCGGCCTACACGACACGGGCGTTCGCCCAGGACGCTCTGGCCGTGCTCGACGCGGCGGGGGTCGCGGTGGCCCATGTCGTCGGGCACTCGATGGGCGGTCGCGTCGCACAGTGGCTCGCCGCCGACGACCCCGAGCGCGTGCGGAGGCTGGCGCTCATCGCGACGACGGCGACCGACGCCGTCGGGGAGCGCCGCGACCCGGCTGTCATCGCCGACCTGCTCAGCGGCGACCGCGACCGGATGACGCCGCTCTTCTTCGACGACGCCTGGGCCGCAGCGCACCCCGACGCCGTCGACGGGTTCTTCACCCGCGTCGCGAGCCGTGCGGCGCTGCGCGGGCACTTCGCCGCCAGCCGTGACCACGACGCGCGGGAGGCGCTCCCGCGCATCGCGGCGCCCACGCTCGTGCTGCATGGCGAGCACGACCCGCTCACTCCGCTCCCGCAGGCGGTTCTGCTCGCGGATGCCGTGCCCGGCGCCCGACTGATCGCGTTCGACGCGCGTCATGGCCTCCACCTGGACACCCCCGGCGTCGTGACGGCCGTGCGGGACTTCCTGCTCCCGCCGGCGCAGCGCCGCGGCTGATCCGGCAGGTTCGCGGCCGGGGTCGGGTCACTCGGCGATCGCGAACCGGCCGTCCCGCGCCGCCTCGGCGAACGCGGTGTAGTCCGTCTCGGCCTGGTCGGCGTAGGCGGACGACCACCGGGCGACGGCCCGCGGGAAGGTGTCACCGCTGCCGAGGTAGCCGGAGATGAACGCGGCCTTGGGGGAGCGGGCGTGCGCCCGGGCGAGCACGACGGCGCAGATGCGCGCGTAGTCGCGGAACTGCTCGGGGCTCATCGCCGAGATCTCGAACGACGCGTTGCGGTTGCGGAACAGCCGCATGTAGAAGGTGAAACCGCGCTCCTCCAGGAATCCGAGGAACGGGTCGGAGACGGCCTGCAGGATCCGCTGGCAGGCCACCACGCGGTAACCCTGCTGCGCCGGGAACAGGGCCGGATCGAGGTATCCGGGCAGTGGCGAGACCCCGCCGAACTGCTCGACCACCGACGCCCCGGCCTCCTTCAGCTGCAGGACCAGGGTCTCCTCCGCCGGACCGCGCAGCGCCAGGATGAAGCAGCGTGTGCCGACACTGCCCACGCCGACGACCCGGCGCGCGACATCGAGCAGCCGGTACTGCGAGAGCAGCAGGGCGACGTTCGGCGGGACCGTCTCGCGGTAGCGGTGGAACGCCTCGTCGGCGATCTCGCGGATGTCACGGTCGGCGCGCTGCAGGATGGGCGGCCGGTCGACGAACCGCAGTCCGCCCGCCCCGTCGTCCTCCAGGGCGCGACGAGCGACGCGCTGACTCGTGCGCTTGCCGGACGCGCGAGCGACGTCCTGGATCATCCGCTCGGTGTCGGGGTGGAGCCGTCGGCGCCGCTCGTTGACGGACGTCGGGCGGAAGTAGCGCTCGCGCAGACTGCGCCGCAGCGTGCGGACCAGCCAGTCGCGGTAGCCGGCCGCCGACTCCTCGGCGATCCGGACGAGATCGGCCTCGGGGGCGCCGAGCGAGCGGCCCGCGATCACGACGCTGCACAGCAAGCGCTTCAGATCCCACTCCCACGGCCCGACGGTCGCCTCGTCGAAGTCGTTGATGTCGAACACCATCGCGTTCTCGGGCGAGCGGAACATGCCGAAGTTCGACAGGTGGGCGTCGCCGCAGACGACCACCTCGGCGCCCGTCGTCGCCCCGGTGGCGAGGTCGGCCGACTGGATGGCGGCCGTGCCGCGGTAGAACGAGAAGGCGTCGGCTCCCATCCGCTGGACCCGCAGATCGACCAGCTGCTGCAGACGCGACTCGTGCTGGGTGGCGAGGATGCCGAGCGGGTCGCGCGTCGGCGACGGCGAGTAGTCGGCGTGCGCGGACCGCGGGACGCCCTCCCGGGCGGCGCGTCCGGCCTCCGCGAGCTCGGCTTCGTCGAGCGGCGTCTCGGCCCGCAGGCCGACGGTGTCGATGTCCATGCTGCACCCTTCTCGCATCACGGCGAGCCGTCCGCGTGCGTCGGGATGCGCTCACGGGCGCGCTCATCCTAGCGGCGCCACGGCCGGTAGGTTAGACCGCATGGAGGACTGGATCGAGCACCGCCGGGCGGACGGCGAACGGGTGGGCTGGATGCGCCCCGCCGGCGAGTCGTTCGTGCCCGTCGACCTGCTGGGCCGCGACCTCACCGGACCCGTCGACTGGCTGACGGCCGAGGAGACCCTGGAGGGCGCCGGGATCGGCTACCTGGCCGAACTGTACGAACTCCGGCAGGACGACGGCAGCTGGCTGCGCGTGCGTCTGGCGGAGGTCTCGCCGACCCGTATCCTCGCCAAGCTGGACGACTTCGGTGCCGTCGGCGCGCCGCAGCTGTTCTACACGCTCCCGTTCCCGATCCCGAGCACCCTGCGTCCGCTCGCGCGCTGACCGGGGCGCTGCCGGGACTGGCGCTCCGCGCGCCGCGCTCGTTAGCATCGCGGCAGACGGGGGACGAATCCCGGGAATGGATGCGACGCGATGATCCCGTTGACCATCGGCACACGGGCCGACGACCCCGAGCGACCCGCCGTCATCGACGGCTCCCGGTTCAACCGGCACACCTTCTGGTGCGGGCAGAGCGGGTCCGGCAAGACCTACGCGCTCGGCGTCGTGCTCGAGCAGCTGCTGCTGGAGACCGAGCTGTCGATGGGCGTGCTCGACCCGAACGCCGACTTCGTGCACCTCGGCACGACCCGCGACGATGCCGATGCCGAGCAGGCCGCGCGCTACGCGGGCACGGACATCCGCGTGTTCCACAGCAGCACCACCGCGGAGCCGCAGCTGCACACCCGGTACGTCGACCTCTCCGTGCGCTCCCAGGCCGCCGTCGGACGCCTCGACCCCATCGCCGACGAGGAGGAGTACAACGCGCTCCTGCACCTCGACAAGAGCTCGGGCCACTTCGAGAAGGCCGGGTTCCTGGAGGCGCTGCTCGGCTCGACGGAGGACGCCCGGCGTCGCCTCGGGCTGCGGATCGACAACCTCGAGATCCTGGAATGGCCGGTCTGGGCGTACGGTCAGGCCTCCGCCGTGGACACGCTCGACGAGCGCCCGCGGGCCACCGTGCTCGACGTGGGAGGCTTCTCCCACGTCGGTGAGCCGCAAGCGGCGGCGCTCTGCGTGCTGGAGCACCTCTGGCAGCGGCGGATGGAGCGCAAGCCGCTGCTGATCGTGATCGACGAGGCGCACAACTTCTGCCCGCCGACCGCGCGCAACGACATCGAGCAGCAGCTCATCGAGCAGATCATCCAGATCGCCGCCGAGGGGCGGAAGTTCGGGCTCTGGCTCTTCCTCTCGACGCAGCGCCCGAGCAAGATCCACCCGAACGTGCTCTCGCAGTGTGACAACCTCGGGTTGATGCGGATGAACGCGCCCCGCGACCTCGCCGAGATCGCGGACGTGTTCGGGTTCGTGCCGACGCACCTGCTGGAGCAGTCGCCGACGTTCCGCAAGGGTGAGGCGCTGTTCGCCGGCGGATTCTCCGACGAGCCGCAGCTGGTGCGTATGGGGCGGCGGCTGACGGTCGAAGGCGGCGGCGACCTGAGCGTGGCCGCGCGGGTGGGCGTGTGAACGCGATGGACCTGAACCCGTCGGACGAGCAGACCGTGCGGGTGCAGCGCGCGCTGTGGCGGCACTGGGGGACGCCCGCCGCCATCTACGGCACCATCGTCTACGCCAGCGTGGTGGCCGCGGCCACGGTGGACGACAAGGACCCGGCGGCCGCGGTGCGCGTCCTGGTCTTCTCGGTGGTGAGCATCGTCGTCTTCTGGCTGGCGCACGTGTATTCGACCGCCCTCGGATTCCATGGCGACGCCGACCGGATGAGCGACCGGATGCGCGACTCCCTCCGTCACGCCCTGGGGGAGTCGGCGGGCATGCTGGAGGCCGCCGTCATCCCGAGCGTGCCCCTGGTGCTCGCGGTCCTCGGGTTCTTCCCCGTCGAGTTCGCGACCTTCCTCGCCCTGTGGCTCGCCGTCCTGATGCTCGCCCTGCTCGGCTTCCTCGTCTTCCTGGTCCGTCACCGACCGATCGGGATCTGCCTGCTCGGCGCGGTCGTCACCGGACTGTTCGGGGTGATCGTGATCGTGCTGAAGATCGCGTTGCAGCACTGACGGTCGCGAGGGCGAGCCCGCTGACCGGTCAGAACGCCGCGATCCCCTTCCCGATCACGACCACGCCGATCACCAGCAGCAGCACCGCCATCACCGTCGCGTTGTTGTCGACGAGCCAGCCGCGCAGGGCGTCGAGCGGGCCGCGGATGCGGTCGGCGGCGACCAGGTAGCCGATCACCGGGACCGCCACCGAGCATGCGGCGACGATCACGAAGATCACGATCACCAGAACGTCCGCGCCGACCGAGAGGCCGGCCGTCCCGATCGCGACGCCGGCCCCGGCGGCGAGCAGCAGGTTCTTGGGATTGACGGCCGCCAGGATGAACGCGAGCACGAAGCCGCGGCCGGCCGTCATCTGATCGATGGCGGCCATCCATTTCGGCAGTGCCGCCGTCTCGCCGGGCTTCGGCCGGGAGCGCCACTGCCGCACCGCGAGGAGCAGCAGGAGCACGCCGAGCACGATCTTGATCGTGCCGCCGATCGGCTGGGAGGCGTCCGGGTCGGCCGCCGGGATCAGACCCGACAGCAGGGTGAACACGACCACGGCCACGATGATGCCGAGCAGCCAGCCGAGCAGGAACCCGACGCTCGTGCCGCGCGCCTTCGGCGACAGCAGCATCAGGATCGCGGCGATGATCGGGATCGGACTGATCGCGATCCCCAGCGCCAACGGCAGCGTGTCCCCGATCGCTCCACCCACGGTGTCTCCTCTTCTCCGGCGCGCGGCCGGGGTCGTCAGGTGCGCTTGTGCGCGTCCTTGCCTTCACGCCGCTGCTCCTTGCGCGCGACGGACTCCTCCTTCATCAGCTCCTTGGTCTCCCGCAGGTCGCCGATCGCCGCCCGCCAGACGCGCGCCCGCGGATCCGAGTCGACCAGCACGGCACGCACGAGCAGAGTGAGCGGCACGGCCAGGATGGCCCCGAGCGGTCCCAGCACGACGGCCCAGAAGAGCACGGAGAAGAAGGTGAGGGTCTGGCTGAGCGCGACCGCGTTGCCGACCACCTTGGGCTGCACGATCGACTGCACGACGGCGTTGATGATGCCGTAGATGACGATGACGGCGATGACCGTCCCCCACCCGCCGGTCAGGTAGCCGAAGACGAGCGGCGGGACGAGCGCGATGAAGTAGCCGACGTTCGGGATGTAGCTGCAGAGGAAGGCGAGGATCGCCCAGAGCAGGGCCGCGGGCACCCCGAGCAGCCAGAGGGCGAAGCCGTTGATCACGCCCTGGACGAGTCCGAGAACGGTCGTCACGACCATGTACCGGCGAACACTGTGCGCGAAACCGCTCATCGCGAAGACCAGGTTGGGGCGGGTCGGCTCGAGCTGGCGCAGCAGGGTGGGCGTGTAGGCCGCGTCGGCGGGCATCAGGATGAGCATCGTCAGCACGACCACGCCGAACGACACGACGCCGAACGCGCCGCCGAGGAGGCCGGTGAAGAAGCCGAGGAACTTCGACGGGTCGAACCCGTCGGCGATGGTCTTCGCATCCTGCGGACTGACACCGACGCTCGACAGCCAGGAGCCGAGCTGCGCGCCGAGCTGCGCGAACTGCGCCTTGTACTGCGGCAGCATCCCGACGAACTGACCGAGGGCCACCAGGAGCAGACCGGCGAACCCGGCCAGCAGGGCGAAGACGGTGAGCGCGACCACTCCCGTCGCGATGCCGTCGGGGGTGCCGTGGCGGGTGAGCCACACGCGCACCGGCTGGGCGCAGATCGTGAGCACGAGGGCCAGGAGCGTCGGGGCCAGGATGCTGCCGATCGCGGCCATCCCGAACGCGACGACCACCGCGGCGGCGAGGGCGACGAGGATGCGCACACCGCGCCCGGCGCCGGACTCCGACCCGTCGCCGCCCGCGTCCGCGGTCGTCGGCGGTTCGGGTTCCGCCTGCTTCGGCCGGCGGCGGAACGGCCACCAGTCAGGGGCGCGCATGGTCGCCCGTGTCGGTGCGGAGGGCCGCGAGCGCCTCGCGGTTCGTGGCGAAGTAGCGCAGGCCCTCGCCCAGGTCGAGGTGCTCGATCCGCTCCCGGATCCCTGGCCGGACGCGGGTGAGCGAGAGGTCCGCGCCGTTCTTGCGGAGGTACTCCTGCAGCCCCTCCCACGATTCGGCGCCGGTGACATCGATGTCGGTCACGGCCTCCATGTCGAGCACGAGGTGCTGCGCGCCGGAGGTGCCGACGGCGTTCTCGACCGCCTGCTGGAACACCGTGCTGTTGGCGAAGAAGAGCGGGGCGGCCAGCCGGACGACGATCACGCCGGGGGCGGTCGCCTCGCCGGTCGCGGCCTCTTCGAGGAGGGACGCGTCGGGGTCGCCGTCGGCCTTGAGGGTGTCGATCGGTGGATTCGCCGCGCGGCGGGTGACGTTGATGACGGCCAGGACGAACGCGATGACGATGCCCGCGATCGGGCCGATGAGCAGGGCGCCGAGGAAGCAGACGGCGCCGATGACGAACTCGAAGCGATCGAGGCGCCAGAGATTCCGGAAGTCGCGGATGCCCAGCAGCGGCACGACGGCGACGGCGACGATGGTGCCGATCGCGGGGGAGGGGACGTCCTCCAGCAGCGCGGTGCCGAAGATCAGGAGCAGGAGGGTGCCGAGGGCGGTGATCAGCGTCGGGAGCTGGGTGCGGGAGCCGGCCTGGTCCATCGCCGCGGTGCGCGATGTGGAGGAGCCGACCGTGAACGCGCCGGTGACCCCGGCGCCCAGGTTGGCGACGCCGAAGGCGAAGAGGTCGCGGTTCGGCCGGGTCGGGTAGTCGCGCTTCTGGCCGTAGGAGCGCGAGACGAGCAACCCTTCGCCCATGGTGACCATCGTCAAGGCGATCGCCGACGGCACCAGCGTCAACCATTCGGTCCACGCGATCACCGGCCAGGTGAAGGTGGGAGGCCCGGCGTCGACCTTGCCGAGCACGGCGACTCCGGCCTTCTGGGCGTCCGTGAGGACGACGACGATGGTCCCGACGATGAGCACGATCAGCGCCCACGGGACGGCTGCGGCGATCCGGCGGCCGACGAGCAGGACCACCAGTGCGCCGAGCGAGATGACGAGCGACCAGATGTTGAGCTTCGGCAGGCCGCTGATCAGGCCGCTCAGCTTTTCGACGAACTCGCCGCCGCTGTCGATCTTGACGCCGAGCATCTTGGCCGCCTGCGAGACGAGGATGTCGAGCGCCAGGCCGCCGACGAAGCCGATCAGGATGGGCTTGGAGAGGAAGTTCGCCAGGAACCCGAGCTTGAAGAACGAGCAGAGCAGGAAGAGCACGCCGCCGATCAGCGCCTGGGCGAGGGCGAGGACGATGTAGTCCTTGCCCCCGGCGACGGCCATCCCGCCGAGGGAGGAGGCGACGAGGGCGGCGGCCGCGGCGTCGGGGGAGGCGACCAGCTGTCGCGACGACACCGTCAGTGCGTAGAGCACCGCGGGCACGACCAGCGCGTAGAGTCCGGCGGTCGGCGGCAGCCCGGCGATCTGGGCGTAGCCGATGTTGAGCGGAATGGCGATCGCCAGCAGGGTGATGCCGGCGAGGACCTCCTGCAGCCAATTGCGTCGGGTCAGGCCCGCCAGAGGGTGCACGCGCGGCGGCGCCGACGACCGGGTGGTCGCCGGCGCCGCCGGTGATGCGGATTCGGGCACGTCAGCTCGCCTCTCGTGGTCCGGTGACGCCCGGGTCGATTACGCCGTCGGCGCCGCCGGCGGGGTGGGGGCGGCCGGTGCGGCCGGTGCGGCGTGCGCGCCCGCCGCCTGGTGACCGAGGGCGACCGACTTGAGGTGGGCGAACTCCTCCGGGGTGATCGCACCCGAGTCGAGCAGGGCCTTCGCCTTGGCGATCTCGTCGGCCGGGCTCGTGCCCGCGACCTGGCGGATGTACTGGTCGGCCGCCGACTGCGCCTGCTTGGCGTCGCGCTGGCTGCGCTCGGCCATGCCCGGCCCGCGGGCGATCAGGTACACCAGGGCGGTCAGGAAGGGCACGAAGATCAGGAAGAGGATCCACAGCGCCTTCCACCAGCCGTTCAGCTTGTGGTCCCGGAACAGGTCGCTGATGATCGAGAACAGCGCGAACAGGTACGCGATGAAAGCGAAGCTCCAGAAGAAGAGCCAGATGATGTTCCAGAAGTTGTCCCAGAAAGACATGTCGTTCCTCTCGTGTCCAGGACGGGTGTGAGCCTGGATGTGAGCTGAGAGTAACGCGGGGTGGGATCCGTCGTCTAGTGCTGTTTCCCGGCGTTTCGGTAGCACACGGCGGTGAACGGCTCGGACGTTCTCAGTTCGGCTGTTATTTGATTCGAGGACACTCAGGTTTCCTACCGTGGCGGTGCATCCGGCCCGGGAAATCGCGGCCGCATCCCACCCTGCGAAGGAACCCCACACCATGCATCCTCCCTCGACCCTGCCCTCCGCGCGTCTGTTCGCGCGCGTGATCGCTGCGGCCGTCGCCCTCGTGCTCGTCGCCGCGGGCGTCGTCGCCGCCGGCGCCACCCGCGCGCTCGCCGCGGTGACCCTCCCCGCCACCCTCCTCGACACCGCGTCGACGACCTGGCGCTACTCCGACGACAACTCCGACCCCGCCCGAGGCGACGCCGACCGCCTCGTCTGGGCGAAGGCCGGCTACGACGACTCCGCCTGGAAATCCGCGAAGGGCGCCTTCGGTGCCAAGAACGGCAAGGCGACCGGGATCGGCGCCAACTTCCCGATCGGCACCCTGCTCAACCAGTACATCGACGGCGTGGCCGCGCCCGACGTCAAGACGTACCACTTCCGGTCGTCGTTCGACCTCAGCGCCGAGCAGCTCGGTGCGGTCAGCGGCCTCGGTGCGACCATCACCTACGACGACGCGATCCAGGTGTTCGTCAACGGCAGCAAGGTCGCCGGTTTCGTCGACTCCGCCGTGGAGGCCGCGCCGGAGGCCCAGCGCAACCTGATGTACGCCGGCGCGAACGGCGGCGACCCGGTGACCAGCACCTTCACCATCCCGGCGTCGGCCCTCAGCGCCGGCACCAACACGGTGGCCATCGCGCTCTATCAGGACCGCGCCACCAGTTCCGACATCTACCTCGACGTCAAGGAGCTCATCCCGATCGAGGCCGACGTCCCGGCCACCCTCGACGACATCGTGCTCACCATCGGGTCCGACGAGACGCGGCGCAACGTCACCTGGTACACCAACCGCGACACCGCTCAGGGCGTGCAGGTCGTGAAGAAGTCCGAGCTCGTCGGCACCGACTTCCCCGCCTCCGCGAAGACGATCACCGCCTCCGGCGCGGCCACCACGAGCGGCGAGTTCAATCGCCGCGCCGAGATCGCCGGACTCGCCGAGAACACCGAGTACGTGTACCGCGTGGGGTCGGACGCCGACGGCTGGTCGGCGGCGTACGGCTTCCGCACCGCCGCCTTCTCGGGCGACTACGACTTCCTCTTCGTCGGCGACCCGCAGATCGGCGCCTCCGGCAACGTCGCGAACGACCAGGCCGGGTGGGCAGACACGCTCGACGTCGCACAGCAGACCTACCCGAGCGCGGAGCTCCTCTTCTCCGCGGGCGACCAGGTCGAGTCCGCGGGCAACGAGAACCACTACGCGGCCTTCCTCGCACCCGACCAGCTGCGCGAGCTGCCGCTGGTGCCGGTGAACGGCAACCACGACGTCGGCTCGAAGGCATACGAGCAGCACTACACCGTCCCGAACCTCGACTCCACGGCGGGCGCCGCCACCAGCGGCACGTCGTCCGGAGGCGACTACTGGTTCGAGTACAAGGACGTGCTGTTCATGGTCATCAACTCGAACAGCCGCGACTACTCCACCCACGTGCCCTTCCTCGAGAAGGTCGTGGCCGAGCACGGCGCCGACGCGAAGTGGAAGGTCCTCGCCTTCCACCACTCGATCTACTCGGTCGCGTCGCACGTCAACGACTCCAGCATCCAGGACCTGCGGGCCAACCTCCCCGGCACGATCTCGAAGCTCGGGATCGATCTGGTGCTGCAGGGCCACGACCACAGCTACACCCGCAGCTACCTGGTGAAGGACGGCGCCCTCGCCGACTCGACCGAGCTCCCCGGCCAGTCGTCGGTGTCGGCCAAGCCGGGCGAGGTGCTCTACGTGACGGCGAACTCGGCCAGCGGTTCGAAGTACTACAACGTCATCGCCCCGAACGCCTGGTACGCCTCGGTGATCAACCAGGAGAAGGTGCGCAACTACTCGCATGTCTCGGTCACCGGCGGCGCCATCACCATCACGACGCTGCGCAGCCAGCAGAACGGCACCGAGAAGCCGGTGAACAGCGTGGTGGACGAGGTCACCCTCACCCGCGAGGACACCGTCGCGCCCACGCTGACCGTCCCGGCGGACTCGTCGATCAAGGCCGGTTCGTCGTTCGACCCGATGGAGGGCGTGACCGCGGTCGACGACGTGGACGGCGACCTCACCTCCGCGGTGACCGTCACCGGCTCCGTCGACACGGCGACGCTCGGCGACTACGTGCTCGGCTACGCGGTCACCGACGCGGCGGGCAACACGGCGACGGCCAGCCGCACGGTCTCCGTCGTGGAGGGCTCCTTCTCGGTGGGCGCCGCGCCGGCGATCTCGGGCACGGCCGCCGTCGGCTCCCCGCTGGCCGCGACGGCCGGAACGTACACGCCGACGCCGACCTCTGTCGCGTACCAGTGGCTCCGCAACGGCGTGGCCATCGAGGGCGCCACGGACGCGACGTTCACGCCCGCGGCCTCCGACGCGGGTGCGGCCTTCTCGGTGCGCGTCACCGTGAAGCGCGCCGGCTTCGCGGACGAGGTCACGACGACCGCGGCGGCCACGGTTCCCGGCGCGACGACCGGAGGACCGGGCACCGACCCGGCGCAGCCGGCCGTGCCGGCGACGCCGGGCACGCCGGCCACCGATGCCGCGTCGGCGGCGGCGCTCGCCACCACCGGAGCGACCGCCCCGTACTTCCTGATCGTCCTCGCCGCGCTGCTCGTGGCCGGTGGCGCGACGATCGCGTACGGGCGGCGGGTGGCCGCTCAGCGCTGATCCCGAGCGCTGACGCACCGCGCTGATCGATCGGCGCTGAATAGGCGGGCGGGCACCACGGAACACCGTGGTGCC
>NZ_AYMR01000045.1 GCF_000633535.1 Leifsonia aquatica H1aii
TCGATCGGCTTCGACGGGCCAGTCACGGTGCGCTACACGGATGCGAACCGGGTGACCGAGCGCATCGTGTCGGTTCGTGCGGTGCCGGTGAAGGACCATCATGGTCAGCCCACCGGAGAAGTCGATATCGACATGATCGCCCGCGACCCTCGCCGCTACTCCGTGGGCGACAGTTGGGTGCGGGCCGACCCGCCGTCGCAGAGCGCCGGCCTCGTGTGGCCAGCGGTGTGGCCGGCGAAATGGCCTGGCGGTGGCGGTTCGGACGGTCGGGTGACGCTGACCAACCTCGGCAAGAAGGGCTCCGATCCGGTGTACCGGGTGGCCGGTGGCTTCGACGCGTTCACGTTGGTGAACGTCGCCGACCAACGTCAGGTCGGATTCCAGGCGCCGTTCTCCGTCCCTGTCGGGTCCGTCGTCGAGGTCGATTTCGCCGCCCGCACGGCGTTCATGGACGGCACCGCGGACGTCACCAGATGGTTGTTCCCGCGGCAGTGGTGGACCGTCCCGAGGGAAGCGTCCGTGACCTGCCAGCTGGCAGTGACGGCTCCCGTGGGCAGCCCGTTCTACGAGGGCCGAGTGAGGAGCGCCTGGTGACGCAGTGGTACGTCTTCGAGACCATGACTGGCACGGTCCTTCGAGAATTCGTGCCGTCGTCGGGGTCGTGGAAGGCGCGCGTCAACGAACCGGAGACAGTGGATGTGCAGCTCGACCTGTCCGACCCGCAGATCGCGGCCATGGACTGGCGCAACCTCGGCACCCCGTGGAAGCACTCGATCGCAGTCGACGAGGGAGGGCGCCTCTACGGTGGCCCCATCCAGCCGCACGACTACACCCCCGGTGAGCCGTTGCAAATCGTCGCCCGAGGCATTCGGGCGCTGACGGCCCGTCGCACGGTCCTCCCACCGGCCGCGCTCACGCAACCGCTGGTCAGCGCGGACGGGTCTCCCAACACCGCGCTGGACACGAATCTCTCCGGCCTCGACTTCGGGTCGATCGGCCGGTTCCTGGTCTGGCAGATGTGCCAATGGCCGGGCTCCGGCCTCCCGATCGTGTTCGAAGACCCCCGAGCCGGAACCCGGGTGAGGAACTATGCCGCCGTCGACTTGAAGAACATCGACGAAGCGTTGGCCCAGCTGTCGGGTGTGGAGCGCGGCCCGGACTTCGCGTTCCGCCTGCGCTGGCGACCCGACGGGAAGCTCGAGTGGGTGATGACATCGGGGACCGAGGCGAGCCCGCTCCTAATCGGGCCAAACCCGCCCCAGTGGGATGTGAACGCATCCCGCACCTCCGGTGCAGACCTCGCCGTGAAGACCAACCCCGCCCAGATGGGGGCTCTGTCCTGGGCGACGGCCGGGCGCGGAGACGACAAGGTCATGATGTCCCGTGCGTACGATCCGGCCCTGACCAACGCTGGGGTCCCCCTGCTCGAGCTCGTCGACAACTCCCACACCTCGGTCGAGTTCCAGGACACCCTCGACGGCTACGCGCGCGCCGGACTGCGCACCGGGGGCCGACCCTCGGAGTTCTGGTCGTTCAAAGCATCCCTGCTGTCCACGCCCTGGCTGCGCGACTTCTACGAGGGCGACTACTGCGACATCTTCATCCAGGACGACCCCTACCTGCCACCGACTCCGGCACGCCGGCGGATCCTCGAACTCTCCGGAGACGACGAGGGACTCTGGGTGTCGATCACCTGCGGGGAGGCGTTCGATGGCTGACCCGATGCCACCAGAAGACGACAACAACCTCTTCCCGGGGATGATCAAGGACCTGCAACGCCAAATCGACGAGCTCCGCAACCCGTCTGGCACCCAGAAGGCGCAGGTCGTGAAGCGTCTCCCTATCACGCTCGCCCCGCTCAGCCGGTTCACCGGGTTCGGCCTCACCGCAGGCGGGTGGTTGTCGTACGCCCTGGTCACTCTCACCGTGCCCGACGGGAAGACCATCGCGACGATCACCGGCCTCGGCGGGGCCGCCGTTCTGGACAAGACCAGTGGTGGCCTCACCTCCGTCAACGGCCGCGTCATCATCAACGGCGACACCGGCGGCACGTTCCCCGCCGCGAAGGACGCCGGAGCGTCGGTGGTCAACAACGTCCTGTACCCGCAGCACTCCAGCTCCTTCACGGTGACCCCCGGGCAACAGATCCAAGTGTCGCTGCAGCTGCAACCGCTGAACCCGGCAGCATTCGCCGCCGACCCGCAGAACTTCGCATCCATCACCGCCGTCGCCTCGTTCACCGGATAGGAGAACACCCCGCATGACGCTTCGCGCCCCCTTCCCCACCGGTGACCCCAACGGCTCTCCGCTTCTGGACTCCCGTCAAGCGCTCGCCGGCCTCGTCGTCGCAGACCAGACGGGCAACCCCCGGCCCGGGGTGCTCTCCCCCATCGGCCCCGCGCTCGTGACCGGGACCGCGACGATGGCGTACCAGGTGATCGGATTCCGAGCCGCCGGAACCCGCCAGGCAGGCGGCGTCGAACTCATCCCGAACGATGGCTCCTACACCACGGACGCCGTCGCCGCCCCGACAGCGAACTCCCGTATCGAGATCATCTACGCTCGGGCACGGTTCAGTTCCCTCGGTGACGGCACCAACACGGCCGAGATCGGTGTCGCCCGTGGTGGGGCGGCTCTCACCCCAGCTCCTCCGGCCATTCCCGTCGGCGCATTCGAGATCGCCCGCGCCGTCGTCCCGTCCGGGGTCACCGGAACGAACTCCGCGGGCGTTGCCATCACTCAGACGACGCAGTACACGGCCGCGGTCGGCGGCGCAGTGCCGGCGCGGACGCTCGACCAGCTGAAGGCATGGACCACAGCACCGCTGGGTCAGGCCGGGATGGTGTTTGCCGACTCGGCAACCACCAACAACGGCACATGGATCTCGGACGGTGCTGGTGGTTGGAACGCATCCACCGGTGTCATCGTCTCCTACACGCCGTCCTGGGAGACGTCCGTCGCCGGCAGTCAGCCCGCGATCGGCAACGGAACACTCGTCGGCCGTCTCCAGTACATCGCCCCCAAACTGGTCCACGTCTACATCCAGTTGAAGCCCGGGAGTACGACGAACGGAGGCCGCGGAGACTTCCTGTTCCGACTCCCGCCAGGCGTCTCCGCCGCGAACATCGGCGAACAGGAACTGCTGGTCAAGCTGTTCGCCTCCAACGGGCAGAACTTCGTTGGCAACGCCTACATCTCCGGAACCGCTACCTCGATCAACCCGCAAGTGCCGGTGTCCTCGACCGCCTCGAACCTCGCAACGGTTCGCAACGGCGATGCCTCAGGCGCGGCAGGAACCGGCATACCAGCCGCCGGCACGTACCCACTCAACAGCCCCGCGGTCCTCGTGATCGAGGGCGTCATCGTTATCGCGTGAGGAGCAACCATGGCCGAGCACTCTGCCGTCGTTGAGGTGAACGGGCATCGTGTGCCCGCTGACCAAATCGACCTCTTCCTGTCTGGGCGCACCGGACACCCCATCAGCGACGACCAATGGGACCGAGCGAAAAGAGCACGCACCGATGCCGATGGAACGAACGACGACCTGATTCCGGAGGAGCACCGATGACCTTCCCCGGAATCGACTGGGTCGACAACGTCCCCACCGATCAGGAAGCACGAACGATGGATCTGCACCGCCGCAACGGCGATGTGTACTTCATCATCCATCACGCCGTCACCACCCGTGTCCAAGACACGATTGCCACCTTCAAGTCTGACCGTGAGGTCTCAGCGAACCTCGCAATCGGCCCCACCGTGGCCGGATCGGACGACATCAAGGTGGTACTGACAGTGCCGGAGTCTCGTCGGGCATGGACGAGCGCGAGCTACCTCGACGACAGAGCGATCACCACCGAGGTGTGCAACAAGAACCTCGGCGGCACGTATCCGATCAGCGATCGCGCGAAGGAGATCCTCTCTGAGGTCGCCGCGTACATGCACGGCGAGTACGGGATGCCGCTGGATCGAACCCACATCCTCACGCATCAGGAGGTCTTCGCCCGCGGTTACGGATCGTACCCGACCGCCTGTGCGGGCCCTGACATGCAGATGAGCATGGACCAGATCGTGGCACGCGCCATCGACCTCACCGCCAGTCCGCAGCCCCAGAAGAAGACCATCACCCCACGAACGGAGAACGACATGCCCTTGCCCTTCCTCTACCTCGGTCTCGGCGCCCAGTGGAAGTTCGTCATCTCGAACGACGGGTTGAAGAACGCTCCCGGCGACGAAGCTGACACTCTCGCCAACCGTCTCGGCTATGACGCACTCCCGCGGGTGACCGCACCCGAAGTGCTCGCGCTCGTCGCGGACTGCATGCTCGAGGACTGGATCACCCGCACGAAGCTCGGATGGAACCAGTCCGGTCTGGAAGCGGCGCTCACCGCAACCGCGAACGGTGGCATGCTGATCAATCCGCGCCTGTACCCGAACCACACAGCGACGACAGCGGAAACCCGCTTGCTCGCTGCCGCCGCCGCCCGGTAACCGCAGGCGGACGCATGCCGAATCTCCCAACTTGGCTGCTCGACGTACTCGGCGATGTGACGGCCGCCCAGGTCGTCATCTGGATCGCGGTCATCTGCGCCATCGTCTGGCTGCTGCGAAAGATCTGGCCCGGCCTCAGGGCGGCGATCGTCCTCACCGACATTCTCGGCAAGCTCCCCGCATTCATGACCCAGACCGAGACCACGTTGCACGCCCAAGACGCCCTCCTCGAGCGACTACGCAAGCAGGTGGAGAACGACCACTCCGAGAACCTCCGCGACGAACTCACAACCGCGGTCAACACCGCCCAGGAGCTCGCCGCCAGCGTCCAAGGCGTCCACGGACGACTCGACTCCATCGAGACGAAGGTCGGCAGCGTCGAAGGCAAGCTGACCAACGACCACAACCGCATCCAACAACTAGAGCACTCCCTGTCGCGTGAAGACGTCGACAAGATCCGCCACACCATGAACGGAGAACAACCGTGACCAAGCACCTCGCCGTCCCCAGCATCATCGACAAGGGGCAGCGCGTCCTGCGTACCATCGTCCAGGTCGGCATCCC
>NZ_AYMR01000046.1 GCF_000633535.1 Leifsonia aquatica H1aii
TGAATCGGCCTGACTTTCGTTCCGTTCTTCAAGTAAGGATGGAACACGATGAACAGGGCATACTCGCCGGAGATGCGTGAGCGGGCTCTTCGGATGCTCGCGGAGGCTCGGCCGGAGCACCCGACGATGATGAGCGCGATCCGTCACGTCGCCGGACTACTCGGGATGAGCCCCGAAACGCTGAGGTTGTGGCAGCGCCGCTACGAGGTCGACGCCGGAGTGAAGGCCGGGGTCACGACTGATGCGGCGGCGGAGATCAAACGGCTGCGGAAGGAGGTCGCCGAGCTGCGGAAGGCGAACGAGATCCTGAAGGCTGCGAGTGTGTATTTCGCGAAGGAGCTCGACCGTCCCTGACCGAGATGATCCGGTTCATTGACCTGCACCGGGATCGTTTCGGGGTCGAGCTTATCTGCTGGGTCCTCCGACCGGCAGTCCAGGGGTTCCTCACCTCCCGCGGTTATCGCGCCGCGGTGGATCGAGTGCCGTCGGCCCGACAACTGCGTGATGACCTGCTGGTTCCAGAGATCGCCCGGCTGCATGCCGAGAACTACGGCGTCTATGGTCGCCGGAAGATGCATGCGCTGATGCGCCGGCAAGGCTGGCAGATCGGCCGGGACCAGACCGAGCGACTGATGCGTCTGGCCGGGGTCCGTGGGGTGAAGAAGTCCAAACGGGTGTTCACCACGAAGACCGACAAGGTCCTGTCGTTGACGGCGGACCTCGTGAAGCGGCGCTTCCGCGCCGACGCTCCACGGCGGCTCTGGGTCTGCGACGTCACCTATGTCGCGACCTGGTCCGGGTTCGCCTATGTCGCCTTCGTCACCGACGTCTTCTCGCGCCGGATCGTGGGCTGGAACGTCGCGGCCACTTTGAAGGCCGAGATTCTGCCGTTGCAGGCGCTGGACATGGCCGCCTGGGATGCCGGCGGAGACCTGGCCGGACTGACCCATCACTCCGACCACGGATCGAACTACATGGCGATGGTCTACACCGACCGCATCGTCGAACTCGGGGCCGTACCCTCCACCGGAACAATCGGCGACTCGTTCGATAACGCCCTCGCAGAGGCGGTCAACAACCTCTACAAGACCGAACTGATCCGTCAGCAAGGCCCCTGGCGCACGGTCGAGCAGGTCGAACTGGCGACCTTGGAATACGTGTGGTGGTGGAACAATCAACGCCTCCACGGCGAACTCGACATGCACACCCCGATCGAGGTCGAAACCGCGTACTACGCTGACCTGGAATCAGCCAATCCGGCACCTGCCGGACAAAACTCCAGATAGGAACAAAGGTCAGGCCGATTCACTACGTATGGTGGTGGGGGCCTCGGACGGTTGTCCGGGCCCCCACTTGTTGTTGTGTGTGTTACTTGGTGATGGTGTAGTCGAAGCCGGTTTGGCTCAGCTCACCGCCGGCGTCCTGGTGGACGGTGCCGAGGAAGTGGCCCTCCCACAGCTCGACGGTGGAGGTCGCCGACCATGTGCCGTCCGCCTTCACGGTGCCAGTGGCAAGGACCTTGCCGGAGTTGCCCTTGACCTCGATGACCGCACCCGGCTCACCCTTACCGGTGAAGGTCGGGCTCAGGTCCGTCACTCTCGCACCGATCGCCGGCGAAGTCAGGGTGACCTGGGTGGCCGCGCGGACGATCTTGTAATCGAAGGCGACCTGGCTCAGCTCACCAGTAGCGTTCTGGTGGACGGTGCCGAGGTAGTGGCCCAGGCCCAGAGTGACCGTGGAGGTCGCCGACCAGGTGCCATCCGCCTTCACAATCGCCGTGGCGATCGTGCGGCCGGAATTTCCCTTTACCTCGATGCTGGCGCCGGCCTGGCCCTTACCGGTGAAGGCCGGGTTCACCTCGGTGGTCTTCCCACCGATCGCTGGGGTCACCAGGGTGACCTGCTCGGCCGCACGCACGATCGCGTAATCAAACGCAACCGAGGAGAACTTATCGCCAGCAGTCTGCACAACCGAGCCCAGGTAGCGACCCAGACCCAGGGTGACCGTCGACGTCGCCGACCAGTTGCCGTCCTTATCCACCGTGCCAGAAGCGATCACACGACCGGAGTTACCCTTGACCTCGATCGTCGCTCCCGGGTGACCCTTACCGGCGAACACCGGCTTGGTCGCCGTGGTCGTCCCACCAACACCCGGACTGTTCAGGGTGACCGACTCGATCGGAGCCTGCGGCTCCGGAGTCTCCTTAGGCTCCTCGTTGCCCTTCACGTTCACGGTGAACGAATACGGCACACTCGTGCCATCCACATCCTGCGACACCGCGCCCAGGTAGGCCCCGTTATATACGTCCGCGTTGGCGGTGGCAGTCCAGTTACCGTCCTTGTCGACAACCGCAGACGCGATCGTCTTTCCCGAGTTGCCCTTCACCGTCACCGTCCCACCCGGCTGACCCTTGCCCGTAAACACCGGCCGCTTCGTGTCCGTTATCACCGCACCAGCAGCAGGAGCCGACAGACTCACGCCCACCGGCTTCGGAGCCACATAGGTCGACTCATACGCAACCGCGGTCCTGGCACCAACGGGGATTGCAGAACCGGAGACGAACTCAAAGGAACCGTCGGAGATCACACCGGTCCGGGTGTTGCCGGCGTCAGCCTGCAGGGAGAAAGTGTGATCGCGCACCAGTCCCTGGACGATCAGGTACACGTTGGACGTTACGGTCAGGGTCTTGTTGTCGTTGGAGAGCGTCCCGATGAAGGTTCCCTTCTCGGTGGAGTTCTGGGTGGACCAGCTGACCTTGTCCGAGGCGAACGTGGTGCCCGATGGCGCCTTCACAACGAACGTGGTCCCCTTTGAGGCACCACTGGCCGGGTTGGTGACGGAGACGGTAGCGCCCTGAACCTGTCCGGGGGCAAGCTTAGGAACGCTGGTCTGGTTGACCGCTGGGTCCACTGCCGTATAGCTCACCTTGTGGGTACTACCGACCGTCAGGAACGAACCGCCGGTAATTGTGAGCAATCCATCGCTGACCTCTCCCTTCCGGGTGTTGCTGGGGTCCGAGATGAGGGTGTACGTCTCATCGACCCAACCGTCGTTGTACTTGACACTAGACTCCGGCGACGTCATGGTGATCGTGCGCTTGTCCGCCGACAGCGTGACGGTGCTTGAGCCAGATCCGCCATCGCTGTTCTTCCACGAGCGGGTCGCGTCCTTGAAAGTGGTCCCCGACGGGGCGGTCAGAGTGTAGGAGAGGCCTTTCTGGCTGGCGGACTTGACATTGATTCGCATGGTGACAGAGCCCGAGAAGCCGGCGCTCAACGAAGGGGACGCCGTCTGGTCGATGTACGACACCTTTGCATTGTAGGCGACAGGAATCATCGAGCCGATGGGCGCGAAGGTACCTGCCGTGACGGTCATCAGTCCATCAGAGACGATGCCCTCTGCCGTGTTGTCCGCTGCAGAGGCCAGGGTGAAGGTCTGCTCCTGCCAGGCATCCGAGGTCGACGCGTCGGAGAGGGTGATCGTTCGGCTGTCGTCCGAGAGCTTCGCAGTGAAGTTCCCACCTCCCCACGCGTTCGTCTTGCTGTAGTAGTTCGCATTAGCGAACTTGGTGCCGGTGGGGGCGGTGACGGTGTAGCTGATGGTGTGCTTGCCGCCGGTGGTGTTCACGGTCCGGAGGGTGATGGTGCCGTTGCCGTCTGGACGGATCGTCGGTGTTGCGGTCTGGCTGAGGTTCGTCGCGGCGTCGGCGGACGCGGCCACCACGGACTGCTCGAGATTCGGGGCGGGTGCGGCGAGGGCCGGGGTAGACATGCCGCAGGCGAGGGCTGCTGCCACACCGGCACCGATGAAAGCGGTATAGCGGGGTTTCATCTGAATGGTTTCCTTTCGTGTTGCCGGATATCGGGACATCCGGGCGTCTGTGTAATTTCAGAACTCTATTTAGATTCCACTACAAAATTCTACAATGCAAATTTTGCAAAGGTTTCACACCTACGCTTGATGCATAACAGCGGTAGCGGGTTCACCGAGCAGGTGGAACGTTTCGACGGCGCGCTTGGCGGCCCAGCCGTCGCCCGTGTTGGTGCTGTCCAGCAGCTGTTCGAGATGCGCAAGGAGGAATGCGGCGTCTTGGCGATCGATTTCCTGCGCTGCGCGGAGCCGGAAGGCGAGCCCCGCGCTGGCACCGTTGTAGATGCGCTGCAGGACAGCGTTGCCGCAGTTGTCGATGTAGTGCTGCCAGAGGGCGAACGCTGAGGACAGGGTGCCCTCGAGGTCGCGGTCCTGTAGCGCGGAACGCAGCCGCTCCCCCGCCTCGTTGGCTGTCTTCTGCATTTCAGGTGTCAGCTGTGGGACGGCGAGGTGAACCGCTGCTGCGAGCATTGCGCCGAGCGTTCGCATTGTGTCTGCCACTTCGCTTGGTAGCGGAACGGCAACGCGGGTGAAACGGTTGGGCTCCATCTCCACCAAGCCCTGCCAGGCAAGCTCGCCCAACGCCTCCCGGATCGGTGTGCGTGACACTTGTAGCCATTTCTCGATGTCCTGATCATGCAGGATCTCACCGGGCTTCAATTGGCCGCCAAGGATTGCGTCCACAATTCTGCTGTAGACCATGTCTCGCAGCAGGACCCGACTTCGGGGCAGGGCATGTTCGGAAGGGATGGGCATCGACAGCTCCTTAGGCGTCGCCGAGGAACGCGGACGTCAGCCGGCGTTGTCCTCCTTGGCGAGTTCGTTCTGTTCGCCGTTGTCACTCAGGGTGGGATTGTTCGGGGTGATGATGAGGTTGCCGTTTCCGGTGATGGAGACCTCGTCTGCGCCGGCGGTGGTGATCTTGTTGATCGCCCCTTCGATGGACAGGCTGCGAACCTTGCCGAGGTGGACGATGCTGTTGGACGCCAGGACGTTCACAGTGGCGCAATCGCCCTCGAGGGTGGCCTCGATGTTGTTGTCGGTGACCGTGGCGACGTCGTTCTCGCAAACGATCGTCTTCTTTTCGATCTCAGGGACCGCCATGGCTGTGTTTGATGGTGACGGCGTGGGTGTCGGGGCGCTGGCGCATCCGGCCAGTGCCAGGCCGGCCAGTGCGAGGACCCCGAGAGGCGCGATGAGTTTGTTCTTCATGGTTGTTCTCCTTGCTTCGGGTGTCAGCTGGCCACGAGGCTGGCGTCTGCGGCCGGTTGGGTGCTCATCCATGAGCGGATCGCGCTCTGGAAGCGGGGGGTGTCGAAGACGCGGGCGTGAACCCGGGCGACCTGGCCGTCCAGGACGAGCGCGCGTTCGATCGCGTTTCTGAGTTCTGTTTCGTCGTCGAAGTCCGCCACTGCGATACCGGTGACACCGTCGATCACCGACTCCGAGGTCCCGCCGGCCGTGTTGATCACGACCGGGGTGCCGAGCGCCATGGCCTCGACCGGCATGATTCCGAAGTCCTCGACGGCGGGGAAGACGTAAACGGCAGCACGCTGCATCAGCGCAGAGAGCAGAGAGTCGGAGGGCTCGATGACGAAATGGACCGGCACGCCAGCGTCCTCTGCAAGTGATCGGAGTCGTCGTTCCTCCGGCCCCGATCCTGCGATGACGACCGGGATGCCGGAGGCGCGGCCGGCCGCGATCACGAGGTCTAGGCACTTGTACCCCACGAAACGCGATGCGCCGAGAACGTAATGTGCGGGAAGTGCATTAATGACTGACCGCTCTTTGGCGCTTAGCCGGGTGCTCCAGTTGGCGACGGCCTGGAGCTTTGCCACATCGACCGGTGGGTGGATCACGGTGGCGTCGACCCCCCAACTGTCCTTGATTCGCTTGCGCACGAACTCGCTGTTCGCCGCAACGTTGGCGTTGGCTCGCGCTCGTCGCGCGTCGAGTGCGCGAAGCAATGGTGCGACAGCGCGCACGAGCGGATTGCGCCCCCGAGCGTCGAGCTCCGGTGACCAGATGTAGCGGGCCGGAGTATGAACGTAGACAAACTTGCGCTCGGCGGGAACACTTGTGATTCGCGCGTGGTGGGCAAAGAGGTGGGAGCTGACGAGCATCCAGTCGTAGTCGGCGTGTTTGCGGAGCTTGCGCCAGATCAGCGGCATTGTCGGCAATGCGAGTGCTTTGCTGCGTCGCAGCGGAGTACGAGCAAGGACACTCTCGGCGACCTCGCGCCCCTCGAATCGGTCGGGTACATCGTTCCAGAGGCAGAGCAGATCGGCATCGGGATAGATGTCGGCGAACGAGTCGAGGACACGCTCGGCACCACCGACGCGCTCGATCCATTCGTGTGCAATGAGTCCGGTCATGATTGTCTCCCTTCTCAGTAGGCGCCGCGGGGGCGGATGAGTACCCCGACCGTTCGGGTGATGATGGCGATGTCGTGACGGGGCGCCCAGTTGTCGACATAGGACAGGTCCAGGCGGAGCGCCGCCGACCAGGCCAGGTCAGATCGGCCACTCACCTGCCAGAGACCGGTCAGGCCTGGCTTGACGAGCAAGCGTCGGGTCGCGTGCGCTGGGTAGGCCGCAACCTCAGCCGGCAGCGCCGGGCGGGGGCCGATTAGGCTCATGTCGCCGACGAGGACGTTCCAGAGCTGGGGCAATTCATCAATCGAGTACTTGCGCAGGATGCGGCCCAGCGGGGTGACGCGAGGGTCGTCGTGCATTTTGAACAGCGGGCCGGTGCTGTCGTTCTGCGTCGCGAGCTCCGCCTTGCGGTCTTCGGCGTCGACGCACATGGTGCGGAACTTGACCATGCGGAACTGTTTGCCGTCCTTGCCCACCCGATTCTGGATGAACAGCGCCGGTCCACCGTCCTGTGCGCGGACGGCGATAGCGACAGCAGCAAGCAACGAGCTGATGAGCGCCAGTCCCGCTGCCGCACCTGCGCGATCGACCACTGTCTTGAGCCCGCGCCCGATCGTTCGGGTTGCCCGCGGCCGCACCCGTGCCAGAGGGAGGCCATCTGCGAAGCTATAGCCCACACGCTCCGGGGCGATGGCGGTCAGGTCAGTGCTAATGATGACTTCGAGGCCACGGTCCTGGAGGCTCCACATCAAGTGCTGCGCGTCCTGCGGCTCTCCGATGTCACCGGTGAGGACGACCGCTTCTGCGCGTGTCGACACAGCAACGCGTACTACCTGCTCGGGGTCGACCGGCCCGGGGAGCATCTGCACCGGATTCAGTCCCGCCGCCGGCGCGTTCGCCAAGTGGCGCGCAATAGGAGCGGCATTCTCGCCGACGACGACAACTGGAATCAGCCCCACACCGCGGCGGCGGGCTCTTACCAGAGCCACCCGCCAGAGGGCACGACTCACCAAAAGCAGCAGCAACCCAGAGAGAAGCGAGATCACGAAGTGGCCTTCGGACAGATCGATGCTGAAGAGCGTCAGCAGCGCGGCCATCGAGCCGGCAAAAGAGAGCGTGGAAACGGCCACGCGACGAAACTCCGACGTTCCCGAACCCAAAACTCGGGCTTCCCGGCTGCGACCGACGACGAGGGCGATCAGCCAGCCACACAGGAACAGAAGGGCAGTGACCGCTCCTTCGAACGCAAGAACCGAGGCCATGCCCGCCATCAGCGTGCCGAGAGCGAGCGATCCAGCCACGATCAGAGTGTCGGAAACTGCCAGGGCCGCAGGCCGCTGCCAGAGCGGAAGGCGCCGCGAGGCTGCCACCGACAGGGCGGACATGCCGCCTGTTTCAATGTGTGTCTTCATGCTGCCTGCTCCCATCGGATCGGGTGAACTTTCGAGGCATCATTATTCTAATGTTCTGGAAGATCGATCTTTATCTACACAGGGATCAGAATGTCAATATTTTGATATGTTTTACCTTGTTGCGAATCGGCGCCGGCACTCAAAGCGCTGATCAGGATCATTTTGTTGTGCTTAAATATTGGATACTGTGGTTTGCTGAGAGCGCGCTGGCGCTGGGTTCCGTCCGCATCCAATTCCTCGGACTGGGACAAGCAGTGCAAGAACGGTTCGCCTAGGCTCTCCCGCCCCGCGGGGACAGGAGAGACGTAGCGGGGTGGAGGGGCCAGATGAGGCCAGCACCACACCCGGCACTCCACCGAATACCTGCTGCCGCGCGAGCGAACCGAAGGAACATCGCTGCGCCGAGCGGCCCTTCTCGCCGCCTGTGAGCGCCTCAAGGCCGCAGCCCCCGAGCAGCCGGCTTGCTAGGCAGGTGTCGCTTGACGGGCACCGGAACAACGAAGCTGTACGGGGTCCCGTTCCAAGTGGTTTGGCAGCTTGGTTAGCTCGGAACTTAAGACGTCAAAGCCATCACGATGATCAGCGACTGTCGGACAGAGGGCGACTGCGCTGAAGCGCGAGCCATGGAGGGGCATCGGGCGCACTCGTCGCGTTCGATTGAAGGGCGGCCTGCGTCTACCGAGGCTCTTGATGATAAAGGGGCGATCAGGCCATGCATTCGAATTGGTGCTGCTGACGGCGACGTCTCACTCGCGGGCACTTAGAAGGCCGCTGAGATTGTGGATGCGGGCGGGCCCGGGTTGAAGAGGTACCGATCTGTGCAAGGTGAGGGGGCCGCTCGGTTGAAGGTCGGACGGTGGGCAGCGGGTGACCCGCGCCATCGTTGACGACGACGAGGCAGACGTGAGCATGAGCGGGCTGTCGCCGATGACGGGCTTGAAGCTAAGGCCGGTGAAGCTTGAGCTACACAGAAGGAACGCCTCGCTCACGAGCACATCCGCACACTGGACGGAGTTCGACGCTTCGAGCGGACGGCGGCGCGGAATCTACCTCGACGCGGCGTAGATTGCGTTCAGGACGGTCGCCGGCTCGAATCTGAACTCGATCCCCCGTTGACACGACTGATCCTCGTCGTGGGTCCCGGCCACCTCGCAGGCACCGCACTTTGCATTGGTCCTCCGACCTTCATCATCCCGCTCCGCAGTCCTAGGCTGTCGCCGTCCGCACTGTCATCCCCGCCGTGCACCGGGGGGGTAGCCCCAGCAACGGGGGCCATCGGGAGTAACGGGTCGACTTAGGCGTCAGTTCACACTCCGAGTGCCCCTTCGCTGAGGTGAGCGCTGGGTAGGCGAAAGATCGCATCGGTTGCTCGCCGGGCGCGGAGGCCGTCGCGGGACTCGAAGGCTTCGATGAGTTCGTCCAAGAGGCGAGCGATCGAATCGGCATCGAGGATCTCAACGAGACGGGCGACTCGAATCTTGTAGGCAAGTCCGTCGATGGTCTCGAGCGCGAGATTCTGAAGCAGTGAGTTGTCCGAGTACTCAACGAGCTCCTTGTACACTGCGAGCATGTTTTCGCGAATGAGATCAGCGTTCAACGTCTTGACCCCCTTCGCCGCGGATTTCACCTTGCTTATCAGAGACCGCGCCTCTGGTGCGGAGAGCTGGGGAGCCGCGATCACCGCAGCGCCGCCGTAGATGACCCCCAGCACGGTGAGCGCCTCGTAAGCCTCCGAGTCGGAGGGCAGCATCGCGACCCGCGTGAAGCGATTCGGCTCCATTTCGATCAGCCCCGACCGCGACAACTCATTGAGCGCATCTCGAATAGGTGTCCGGGAGGTGCCAAGCCACTCCTGGAGGGCATCGTCATTCAGCGTCTCCCCCGGCTTGAGAGTGCCGTCCATGATGGCATTGCGGATGGTCTCACGTACAACGTCACGCAGGAGGACGCGCTTCGGTACCACGGTCTTCTTGCTCTCGGGAATCGGCATCTCGACCCTCTCTTCTGGCTTATTGGGACTCGACCAGTATATTGCTATTCTGGCCATAGTGGAGTATAGAGCATCAGCCGGGAGAAAAGGAGAAAAGGAGAAAAGGAGAAAAGGAGAAAAGGAGAAAAGGAGAAAAGGAGAAAAGGAGAAAAGGAGAAAAGGAGAAAAGGAGAAAAGGAGAAAAGGAGAAAAGGAGAAAAGGAGAAAAGGAGAAAAGGAGAAAAGGAGTCTAGTTTGGCTGCGCGCGTGTGAGGGCATTCACGATCATGTCGGCGTACGCGTCGATCTCTCGCGCCATCTGCTGGAAATCGGACACGGTGCCGTTGTACGGGTCCGCGATGTCGGCGGCCTCGCCGTTGACCACGTGCTGGATTGACGGCCGAGCAAGGTAGGCCGAGTGCACCAGTTCCGCCATAGACCCGCTGGTTATGTTCGAGGAGTCGGCCACGAGTGTCGCGAACTCCCGGAATGTGAATGTTCTCCGCAGTACACCGGGCTGCAGACTGAGAAGCCATGCTCGGTGCGCGCGAGTCATCCCCAGGATCAGATCACATTGGGTGAGCATCGCCCGATCAACTTGACGAGCTGAGAACGGTGTCGGCTGGATTCCGCGACTCTCTAACTGGGCCGCCGAAAGCGCATGAATGGGAGCATTCGTGACCGCGGCTGTGCCAGCACTGCGCACTTCCGGTTCAGCCCCCGTGGTGAAGGGCAATCTGTCCGCCAAAAGCAACTCGGCAAACGGCGAACGGCAGATGTTTCCAGTGCAGACGATCAGAATCTTAGGGCGCCTCAACGCGATCTCCTCGTTCGATGCTTAGCCTTCTTCGAGCGATCCGCCCGAAGCGCCGGCACCACGGCGGGTGCGGGTCTTCGTCCCGCGCGGGCTGTGTCGACCCGTTTCAACGCTACCCTCCGGCTGATACCCATAGCCGTAATACCCAGCTTTCCCTCTCGGGATGTCAAGTCGGTTGAGGACGAGACCGAAAACCTTCGCATTGACAAAGCGCAAGTTCTCCAGCGACTGTCCAAGCTGATCACGGTGCAGGCGGCCGTCTGCGCTCGCCACCAGCAGCACACCGCTGACGAGCGTGGCGAGGGCGCCGGCATCGGAAACGTTGACCAGCGGAGGGCTATCGATCACAATGACATCGAACGCATCACGCATCTGGACCAGGGTGCGCTCCATCGCCGCGGACGCGAGCATCTCACTCGGATTAGGCGGGAGCGTGCCGGCGGTGAGCACCGAGACTCCAGCAAACTCGCGAACCGGCTGGACAGCATCCTCAAGCGAGATGCGCCCGGTCAGGACGGTAGTCAGTCCGACGGAGCCCTCCAATCCGAAGGACTTGGCCACGATAGGGCGTCTGAGATCCGCGTCGACCAGCAGAACCCGCAAACCCGACTCCCCCAGCACGATTGCGAGGTTCGCGGCTGTTGTGCTCTTCCCCTCGCCTGGGATCGAAGAGGTCACCAGGACCGAGCGAACACCACCATCGACGTTCGCGAACTGCAGGTGGGTTCGCAGCTGGCGGAATGCCTCGTGCCGGGCGGAGTAGTTCTGACTGGGACGCAGCAGAAGATCCTGCTGCTGACCGGACTCGGCGACGAAGGCGCCCAGGACGCTCGCCTCAGCGAGGTTTTCCACGGCCTGACGGCCGCGGAGCCGCGTGTCGAAACGATCCACCAGCAGCGCCAGGCCGATTCCGCCGGCAAGACCCAGAAGCAGCCCAATCGCGAGGTTGCGGAACATACTCGGCTCGAACGGGATGGTCGGTACCGCCGCGTCTTGCACCTTGCGGAGGGTGACCGGCGGCTGAGCGTCCCCGCGGGTCGCTTCCAACTCACTGACCAGAGCGACGAGCTCGTCTGCCGTCGCGTTGGCGATCGCGGCCGCCCGCTTGGCATTAAAGCTCTCGGCGCGGATCTCGATCAAAACCGTCTTGGCCGCGGTGGTGGCCGTGATGGATGTGGACAGATCATGTGCCGAGATCCCGGTGGCTTGTGCGACCGAATCGAGAACCTTCGGACTCGTCGCCAAATTCACGTACGACGCCACTCTGCTCTGCGCGAAAGCGTTTCCCTGATTGAGATCGCCGACGGATTCATTGCCATGCACGGCCACGAACAGCTGCGAGGTCGCAGCGTATCGGGGCGTAGTGAGCATCGTGACACCCTGCGCCGCGATCCCGGCTCCGACCACGACCACGACCATCAAGATCCACCGGCGACGAAGCACCCGGAAATACTCTCTGAGATCCATAGGGCACCTTCCGAGTTTCAGTGTTCCAACATATTAACATGCTGACTTGTTGTCTGCAAAATCGCTGGCTTGACATCTTCGCGTTTCGGGTCGCGGACAGTCCAGCTCACGCTCGCACACACTCCGAGCAGAAGCCACAGCAGCGGCGTTGAGAGGTCGGGCAGGCTCACCGACTTGGCAACGAGAAGGGCGATGAGTGACCAGAATGCGGCCTGGGCAGCCCTGGTCCTCAGCGCCTCCTCGGCGACCGCCGCGACGAACAACGTGAATGAAACGGCGCCGATGACACCCACACACGAAAGCAGCATCGTCACGAAGGATGAGGGCCGGTTGGCCCCCAGGCCCACTCCGATGCCCCCCGTATCGAGCGCAACTCCAAGTGAGAAGGTGTCGGCGGCTGTGCGATTCAGATAGGACTCGCTACCCACCTTGCCGTCAACGATCCCGTTCATCCAGCCGGCGATCTGGGCGCCGAAGACGAGGGTGACTACGGCGATCAGCAGCACGGCAAAGACAACGTAGGGGATGATGCATCCACCGTTGCGAGCAAGCTGGATCACGATTACCCCGCCTGCCAGCGCCGCGAAAGCGGCGATACCGATCGCGGCCGTGCCCGAAGAGGACAGGCTGATGTTCAGGAGCGCCAACCCGGCAAGACCGAGAGAAACCATGCGCGTCCACCCGCGGGTGCGGGCGATTGCGACCATGAAGTAGGCGGCAGCAGCAACGGAGAAGCCCGCGAGTTCGGAAGGTTCGTTGAAGATGCCCCGCAGTCGCGAGTTCCCACCGTCAGAGGTGTCCGAATAGAGCACGTTGGGGTTCGTGTCGAACAGTTCATGCGGCCAGGCAACGCCAGCCAGCGCGCAGAGACCGCACAGTGCGGACAGGACAGTCGCAATGGCCAACGGAACCGCAGGCAGCCCTGGTTTGGCCCCCGAGCGAGCGAGGAAGACGACCGCCAAGGCGCCGACGAGGAGATAGACGACCTGCGCGATGGCCGAAACGCTGAAGGCGAGCTGCGCCGGAGAGACCACGGCATTGTCGATCCCGTCCCGAGGCGAAAGGACTGCCATCCCGCGGAAGACGATCGGCCCGGCGACGGTGATCAGCACAGACCACGTCACGAAAACAAGCAACATGGACCGGCCCCCTCCGGCCAGCACACGTCTTCGATCGAGCAGAAGAGCGCAGCCAGCCAGCAGCCCCATGAGCGCAAAGGGTGTCAGCGCGTTGCCGCCCACCGATATCGCCGCGGAGGCCGGGAATGCCGCCGATGCGGCCAGGACGTACACGAATGCGCCTCGCCCCCACAGATACGCGACAACCGCGGCGACCAAGAAGACTGCCCCCAGCACCGTCACATTCGCTCCCATCAATCAACGTTATGAAACTATGATATATTGAAACAGTGAAGTTTTCAAATTGAAAGGATCGGTGGATGAGGGAAGCAATGTCGCCGCCGTTGCGTACGGTTGCTGCCCGTGGCGGGCTCATCACCGCGTTGACGAGCTGGGGTCGCTTCGCGCTGCAATTCGCCACCGTCATCGTGCTCGCTCGCTTGCTTGGTCCAGGTTCGTACGGCTTCGCGGCCGTGGCCCTGGTTTTCACAACTCTCGCCGAGGTGATCCGCGCCTCCGGTCTGGCGAATGTGATCATTCAGCGAAGCGAGTTCGACCGCGCGATCGCGAGCTCGTTCCATTACGCGGCCATCGCGCTTGGTGTTTTGGGTGCAGGCGCCGCGCTCGGTGTGCTGTGGTTGCTGACCGGAAGCATCAGGATCAGCACGGTGATACTGGCGACGACGCCGGTGTTCGCGGGCCTCGCGACTGTTCCTGGCGCGGTCCTGGGTCGTGAGCACGCATATCGCAGGCTGGCGATCGCCGACGGCAGTGCGTCGGTTGTCGGCTGCTGTGCGGCCCTGGCGGCTGCGGCCGCGGGAGCCGGTTCTGATGCGCTGATCGTTCAAGCGGTGCTCACCGCCGCCGTTCTCGCTGGGCTTCTGCTGGTGTTTGACCGGTGGCGGCCAGGCAGACCTGCCCGACTTTCAGCCGTGCGTTCAGAGTTGGCTTTCGCGGGCCACTCCGGCGTTACCCAGTTCTCCCGCTACGTCGCGCAGAATGCAGATCGCGTCGCGGTGTCCGCCGCGGCCGGGAGCGCCGCGGCCGGGCTCTACGCGCAAGCCAACCAGCTCGTTGCTCTCCCCGTGGGGCAGATAGCCGCTCCCCTGCACCGGGTTGCTCTGCCGGTGCTCAGCAGGTTGAAAGATGAGCCGGAACGGTATGCCCGATTTCTGCGCACCATCTCCTCCCTGGTCGGGTTGACGGTTCTGCCGTTTCTGGCGGGACTCGCTGCCGTGGCCGACGACCTCATCCTGACGTTGTTCGGATCGGCGTGGTCGGATTCTGCCGCGCTGTTCCGCATTCTGATGCTGGCCGGATGCGCGAATGTCATTGTCTCGCTTGCGTCCTGGGTTCTCGTCTCCGGTGGCTTCGTGCGGCTCCAGGCGCGGGTGACGCTGGCGACCTCCGCGCTGACGGTGGCCCTTATCGCCGTCGGCGCACTCGCCGGCACAGTCGGGATCGCAATCGCCGCCGTGGTTTCCGCGGCCTCCACCGCGACAGCCACAGCACTTGCGTGTCGCCGTGGCGGCTTCGTTCGCCTGAACGACATCCTGCGCCCGTTGCTTCCAGGCGCGTTCATTGCTCTTCTTGCTGGCATCGTCGGCTATCTAACCGCAGCTCTGCTGCCTGGCTCGGGGGTGATCTCGTTGCTCGCCGCCGGCGCGGCATGGGGGGTCGCGTATGCCTCGGCCGTTGCTGCTCTGCGCCCGGCCCGTCACGCGTTCACCGATTGTCTCACCGCGCTCCGCGCGCGGTAACACCGCCGATCCGAAACCGAAGGACGACTGATGAAGAGCACGAAGCGATCGCTGATCTATCTTGGCTGGCAAGGCAACGACAACTTCGGAGACGAGTTGCTCTACGACTCTTGGAAGGTCGCGCTCGACGATTCGCTCGAATTCACCGCTCCCCTCACGCTCGGTCGCTACCTGGTCAAAGAGGCTGGACACTTCGCCCGGACTCGGACGCGCGTCTCCGGCACGGAGAGACTGTTGCTGCTGGGAGGCGGGACGACCATAGGCTTCCGCACCTGGGCGGACCATACTCGACTGGCCCGCCGAATGTTCGGCGCCACCGGGATGCTTATCCCTGGAGCCGGCGCGGCAGAGAGCGGAGATGAGTTCCTCCTCAGTAAGCAACCGCACGATTGGGCCGCGTGGCGCAACGAGCCGCAGGTTGGGTTGCTGGGAGTTCGGGGGCCTCTAACGGCAGCCGAGTGCGCCAGCTACTGGCAGCCCGCCGGGGTGATCGGGGACCCCGCGTTGCTGTACCCGCGTCACACTGACATCACCACGACGCCGGCGAACACCATCGGCTTGTGTCTGGGATCAGAAGGCACGAGCCGCTTCGATGTTGCCGATGTCGCTCAGGGCGTTCGCCGAGCGGCGGAGGAGTTGGGCGCGAGCATCACTCTTTTCGAAGTCACCCCGGCCGACGCACCAGTAACCGAACAGCTCGTCCGTCTTCTCGGCCGGGAGATTCACGTCATCCGATTCGACGGCGATGTTCGCAACATGATGCGCGAGATCGCCAGGTGCCGGATCATGGTCTCGGAGCGGTTACACGGCGTCGTCGCTGCCGTGGTCGCGGAAGTCCCTGCCGTACCGCTTGCGTACGCCAGCAAATGCGACGACTTCTGGTTGAGCGTCGCCGGCGAGCGAGCGGCCCTCAAACCAGGTCTCAGCCAGCACCAGCTCGTCGAAGAGGTACGACGAAGTCTGAGCCGCGACCGGCTACAGGAAATTGCGTCACGAACCCAGCACCTAGGAAACGCGCTGGAGCGCGCCGCCGACTCAATCAAGCAATGGATGGCCGGCGACCTCCCCACACACGAGCTCCTGGCCCTGCGCGCGCCAGACCTTGTGGACGGAACCAACGACGCCCCTGCCTGATCCGGCGCGCACGCCACGGGCCTAGGGTGTGTCTGACA
>NZ_AYMR01000047.1 GCF_000633535.1 Leifsonia aquatica H1aii
CATTGTCAGACACGCCCTAAGTCAGGGCGTCAGCGTCGAGGTCGGCGAGAAGCAGGTCGCCGCCGACGTGACCATCGTGGCCGAGTACCCGGTCGCCCTGCAGAAGGTGGCCGCGGACGTGCGCGCCGCGATCGTGCAGGCGATCGAGCGGATCGTCGGCCTCGAGGTCACCGAGGTCAACGTGACCATCAACGACGTCCACGTCCCGAGCGACGACGACGCCGAGCAGGAGGCGCGAGTCGAGTGACGACCGCCAAGTTCGGCGCCCTGCTCGGGGGCGGCCTCGCGATCGTGTGGGCCGCCTTCGGGTTCTGGGTCTTCGTCGGCGTCGCCGCCGCGACGCTCGTCGGTTGGCTCGTCGCCCGCATCCTGGGCGGCGAGGTCGACCTGGCCCGGCTTGCCGACGCCCTGCGCGGCCGCCGCTCCTCGTCGTGACCGCCGGCCGCGACCGGTTCACCGCCGTCGCCCTCGAGCATCTCGCCCGAGCGGTGGCGGCGGACGAACTGGGCGTCACCTTCGGGGACATCACCGCCCGGGTACGAGATCAGCACGGCTCCCTGGCCGTCTCGGTCAAGTCCCCCATCGCGCTCCCGTCACTCGCGATGCAGACCGCGGAGCCCCTGACCGCCCGCCTAGGCGACGCCGGGTCGAACATCCGGGCACGGCTCGGATCCTTGACCGGCCTCGCCGTCGAGCGGGTCGACATCCGCGCTACGGGCGCGGTCCTGACAAAGAGGAGAGTGGAATGAGTCGAGTGGATGCGCGCATCGTGCGCCGCGAGACGCACTCCCCGCGCTCGGCCGCGGCCGTCGCGGTCGCGATCGCGCTCATCGTGGTCGTCGCCTGGCTGGCGGCGGAGGGCGTGCTCAGCCTCCTGGGCGCGCGCCCGCTGCTCCTGGCGCCGCGCACCGCACTGACCGCCGTCGCGGCCGCACCGCAGGCCGGCCACGTCGTCCTGATCGCGACCGCGGTCGTGGCCGGCCTCGCCGGCCTCTGGCTCCTCGCCCTCGCCGTGCTCCCCGGCCGCCGCCCGCGGCGACGCCTGGAGGCCGAGCACCTCGCCGTGGTCGCCGACGATGAGATGCTCGCCTCAGCGCTGGCCCGGCGGGCCGCCAGGACAGCCGGCGTCGCCCCCGACGCGGCCACGGTCTCGCTCGCACGGCGGAGGGGCGTGGTCCGCATCGTGCCGGTGAGCGGCATGCGCATCGACCGCGACGAGGTCCGTCACGCGGTCGCCGAAGAGTTCGACGAGACCCGCAGCGGCACACGCCCCCGCCTCAGCGTCCTCGTCTCCCCCACCGGAAAGGTCGGATCATGAACGACACCAACCGCGCCTCGAACCGTATACTGCTGGCCCTGGTCGGACTCGCCGCCCTCGCCGCCGCAGCAGCCGCGGTCCTGCTCCTCGCGGCCCCGGCCGTCGCCCACACGTGGGCGATCACTGCCGGCGACATCGTCATGACCGCCGACCGCGCGTTCGGCGCTCCGCTCTGGCGGGGCACCACCGTGAGCGGTGCAGCGGTGATCGCGCTGGCCGCGTCCGTCGTGTTGGTGCTGCTGCTGATCGCCCTCGCCCTGCGCCAGGGCCACGGCTCGACCTCGACGATCGCCACGATCCGCACCGACGATGGTTTCGCCGAGATCGATACCGCCGTGACGGTCGCGCTGCTGGAGGACCGCCTGAGCAAGGTGGTCGGCGTCGCGGGCGTCGGGGTGAGCGCCTACCGGGTGCGCCGCACGCCCGCGCTGAAAGTCACGGTCCGCTGCCGCCGCGGGGCCTCACCCCGACAGATCGCCGATGCCCTGGACGACGCCGTCCAGCGCCTCCACGCGGCCATCGGCACCCCCATCCCGGTCTTCGCCCAGCTAGTCGGCGGGTTCCGCACCCGCCTCCGCTCGGCCGTCCGGGTCGACACGTCCACGAGCGCCGCCCGGCCCTCGTGAGCCTCGGAGGAAACACCCCACCGAAAGGAGACAGCCATGAGCGCTGCCGACAAGATCAAGAACACCGCCCAGGACCTCAAAGGCAAGGCCGAGGAGGCCATCGGCAAGCTGACCGACGACGACAAGAAGATCGCCGAGGGCAAGGCCGACCAGGCCGCCGCCAAGGTCAAGAACGCCGGCGAGGACGTGAAGGACGCCTTCAAGTAACAGCGAAAAAACACAGTGTCAGCGGCGCGGCACTCCCGCGCCGCTGACACCGGCTTTCGCGCGCACTGCAAGACGCTGCGGGGATTGCGGGTTACGATTGTACCAAGGTTGTCTGTGTGTCTCGTGGGTTCTCAGTTCGCTAAGCGGGGTGCGTGCCGTGATCTCCGCGATCCGGATCGCTCTCGCTGTGATCTCAAAACGATTCCAGCCCCCCCGCGCACCTCCACAATCATCACAGGCGCCACTCAGCAATCGGTTGTCCGCCCATCAGCAGACTCAACAACCTCCATGGACACCACACCTAGGGGAGCTGTTTCCAGCCGTCGCAGACAGCGATGAGGACGACGCCGTTGCGCCGACAGATCGTGTCGCAAGGCGATCCGGCGTTGTGGACGGCGTCACGTAGCTACACAGGCCACTCGTGGGGTAGATCTCCGGTAGCGCGAATTTTGGTAGAAATCTGGTGCTGGTCGAGTGTTCGCTCGCGTTGGGCCTGGGCCACATCGCCGTTGATCGCAGCCGCAGAGTAGCCGCGGGCTCGGAGTCGCTCGGCGAGGGTCTCGGTCTCGTTCGCGGTATGAGTGGACATGATCATTCCCGCAAAGTTTTCCAACTCGAGGATGCGGCTTTGATGGGCCTGCGGCTAGTGCGTCCGTAGAGCACTACGCCCGGGCGACGCGCTGCACGGCGGCGTCCGCCTCCTCCACGATGGCGCGCATCGCCGCCTCCGCTCTGGCCGCGTCGCCCCCGCGTACCGCGGAGGCGACCTCCTCGTGCAGGCGGATCGCCTCCGGGGTGGCGTTGTGCGGCATCAGGTCGTGGGCGGTGCGGCCGTTGAGCGCCTCGGCGACTGCGCCGCTGAGAGCGACGAACGTCGGGTTGCCGGACGCCTCCAGCAGGATGCGGTGGAAGTCGCGATCGTGCGCCAGGTACTCCTCATGGTCGGCCGACCGCTGCGTCGCCGCCATGCCCACGATCGCCGCGGTGAGCTCGCCGCACTGCCCGGGGGTCGCCCGTGCGCTCGCTAGCCGAGCGGCGACCGGCTCGACCGCGAGCCGCAGCTCACTGAGGTCGCCGAGGGCGGTGAGCCGGTCGGGGCCGGCCAGACGCCAGGCCAGCACGCGCGGGTCGAGCGCCTGCCAGGTGCTCGCGGGCGTGACCACCGTCCCGCGGCGGCGGCGGGCCTGCACGAGGCCGAGGGACTCCAGCACGCGGATGCCCTCGCGCAGAACCGTGCGCGAGATGCCGAGGCTCTCCGGCGTCAGCACAGTGCCAACGAGGATGTCGCCCGCGACAATCCGCGCGCCGAGCGACGCGATCGTCTGCTCATGGCGGGAGCCGGGCGTTGGCTGGGTCACAGTTCATTATCCGCGGAGGAGACTCATCCGGTCAAAGGGGGCAACGATCGCTTAAAATCAGTATTATCTCGGACTAGCTAGACACAAATCTGATTTATTTCTAGAGTGTTCTTGCCCAATCCGCACGACCAAGGATGTTCATGCTTCTCTTCACGCTCTCGCGCCTCCCGTCCGCCGCACCGGCGGCCCATCCCACCGCCCCAGAGGCCCAGCTGATCATCGCCGCCATCGCCGGCATCGCGGTGATCGTGGTCCTCATCACCTGGCTCAAGCTCCACCCGTTCCTCTCGCTGCTGCTTGGCACGCTCGTTGCCGGCATCGTCGGCGGCATCGCGGCAGACGCCGTGGTCGCCAGCTTCATCACCGGCTTCGGCAATACGATGGGCAGCGTCGGCGTGCTCATCGGCCTCGGTGCGATGTACGGCAAGTTGCTGGCCGATTCCGGCGGAGCCGATCGCATCGTCGACACTCTGGTCTCCCGCACCAGCGCGCGATTGCTGCCCTGGACGATGGGCGCGGTCGGCGCCATCATCGGCCTCCCCATGTTCTTCGAGGTAGGACTCGTGCTGCTCATGCCGGTCATCATCCTGGTGACGCGCCGCTCCGGCCTGCCGTTAATGCGCGTCGCGCTGCCCACCATCGCCGGGCTCTCGGCCATGCACGGCCTGGTCCCGCCGCACCCGGGCCCGCTCGTCGCCATTGGCGCTCTCGGCGCGAACCTCGGCTTGACGCTCGCGTTCGGTGTGCTCGTCGCCATTCCGACCATCGCGATCGCGGGTCCTCTGTTCAGCAAGCTCGCTGCCCGCTGGGTTCCGGTCGGCGTCCCCGACCTGTTCGTCGCCGACGAGAAGGCCATCGAGATCCGTCGCCGGCCGTCGTTCGCGGCGGCGCTCGTCAGCATCCTGCTCCCGGTCGTGCTCATGCTCGCCAAGGCAGTCGCTGACATCGCGTCACCCAACGCTGCGCCGGTGTGGAAGGTCGCGCTCGACTTCCTCGGCACTCCCGTCATCGCGTTGACGATCGCAGTCCTCGCCGGGCTGTTCCTGCTCGGCGTTGGCGGCGAGATGGACCGCAAGGCCATCCAGAACAGCCTCAGCGCGTCGTTGCCGCCGATCGCGGGGATCATCTTCATCGTCGGCGCGGGCGGCGGCTTCAAGCAGGTGCTCGTCGACACCGGCATCGGCCAGGTTATCGCCGGGTGGGCGACCGGTGCCAGCGGCATCGTCGTACTCCTCCTCGCCTGGACGGTCGCCGCGCTCATCCGCGTCGCGACCGGCTCGGCGACGGTCGCGACCGTGACGGCCGCCGGCATCCTGCTCCCGCTCACCGAGCACCTGTCGACGCCGATGATCTCGCTTATGGTGCTCGCGATCGGCGCCGGGTCGGTGTTCCTCTCGCACGTCAACGACGCCGGTTTCTGGCTGGTGAAGGAGTACCTCGGCCTCAGCATTCCGCAGACCCTGAAGAGCTGGACTCTGCTGGAGTGCCTGGTCTCGATCGTGGGCCTGGCCGGCGTGCTCATCCTCAGCCTCTCCGTGGGCGGTCTCGGATGAGCGCCGCGCGTGCGGTCGTCGTGATGGGCGTCGCAGGGTGCGGCAAATCAACCGTGGCGGCGCTGCTCGCCGAGCGGCTCGGCTGGGACCTCCTGGAAGGGGATGCGCTGCACCCCGTTGCAAACGTCGAACGCATGGGCGCGGGCATCCCGCTCACCGATGACGACCGCGCGCCCTGGCTCGCCGCCATCGCGGCGTGGATGGACGAGCGGCTGGCCGCCAACCGGTCCGTGGTGGTGGCGTGCTCCGCGCTCGCCCGTCGCTATCGCGACACGCTCCGCCGGGACGAGGTCACCTTCGTGCACCTCACCGGCAGCCCTGAGCTGCTGGCCGAGCGCCTCGCGTCGCGCGAGCACCACTTCATGAAGGCAGGCATGCTGCAGAGCCAGCTCGCCGCCCTGGAGCCACTCACCCCCGACGAGCACCACGTCACCCTCGACATCGCGGCCCCTCCCGACGCGCCATCACCGCCCAGGCCGCCGCCGCCCTCTGACTCGCCGGGTGCCTCCTTGAAGCAAAGGCGGGATGCCACTAATCAACGCTATCCGTCGCGGACGAGTTCCCTCGTCCTACCAGCGCTGATCTCGCACGATCCGCCCACCCGCGTGCGGCAGCTGAGCACTTTTCAGGTCCACCGGGGTGAATCGGCGGGTCTATCAGTTGAACGGTGAATCTGGTCTGGCGCTTATTTAGTTGATGCGGCCTTCGAAGGTGATCGCGAAGGCGTTCAGCGCCGGCTTCCACCTCGTGAACCAGCGCGCCCGTCCTCGCCCTTGGGGTCAAGCGAGCGTGTCACGAGGTAGAGGCACTTCATCACGGGGTGGATTCAATCGGTCAGCGCAACACGGGGTGGGTATTGCTCGTCTGAGAGTAGCCGGTCGAGAGCTTCGCCTGGCGTCTTCCATCCGAGGCGCTTGCGCGGGCGGCTATTGAGCTGCGCAGCGACGGACTCGAGATATTCGCGATGGTATCCGGAGAGATCGGTGCTCTTCGGAAAGTACTGTCGCAGTAGTGAACTGGTCCCCAGAAGTTGGACACCCATTTTTTTAGGTGCCCATCGGGGGATTCAATCGGTCAACGCAACACCTGGTTCGATCGATGTGCTACGTGATGGGAAGAACAGCGATTCCGGTAGCGGTGCAGCGAGAGTTCTGGGCGGCGGTCCGCTTGGGGATGGTCGTCGCCGAGGCCGCCCACGCGGCGGGGGTGTCCAAGACCGTTGCATGGAGGTGGTTCCGGCACGTTGGTGGTGTGATGCCGGAACCGTTCGCCGCTTCCCTACCTCCGCAGGCCGTTCGAGGGCTATCGTTCCAGGAGCGGGAAGAGATCGCCTGTCTGAGCGCCGCCTGCCATGGCGTTCGGGAGATCGCTCGGGCGATCGGACGCTCACCCTCGACGGTGAGCCGGGAGCTGCGGCGCCGAACCGCCGGACCCCACGCACCCTTGACGAACAGTCCCGCACCGTATCTAGGCCGGTAGGAGGGGACCGCCATGCGTCGGAGCGGCCGGCGGCGGGCTGCCTGACGTCTGTCCATGAGGGGCAGGCGCGCCGGTTTGACGGCGCGCCTGCCGATCTACTGATTGCCCAGCACCGTCTTGGTGGTGTGAGCGGTGCTGCCCGAAACGTTCTCGGCCCCGAGCTTGTTGGGCGAGAGCGTGTTCCCGACGATGAGCACGTTCTGGCTGATTCCGGTGTAGTCCAAGGCGTGGATGCCCCACTCCTGGGTCGGGCTCGTGTCGTCGTCCGAGCACTCATTGCCTGTGAACGTCACGGACGCGGAGTTGTCGAACGAAATCCCCGAGTTGCTGTACGCGGACACGGTCGACGAGGCCGTTCCGTTGTCCCGGCAGACGTTCCCGGTGAAGGTCACGTGCGCCGAGCCGGCGCGAACATGCAACCCGGAGAGAGCGTTCCGCTCGCTCAGGTTCCCTTGGATCAGGGAGTGCGTGAGGACCATGTTCAGCCCGAACTCGGTGTTGCCTGACATCCGGCAATTGACGACGGTGGTGCCCCGCGTCGCGTTGTCGTTGTAGATCCCGCCTGCGCCGAGCGCGCCGCTTGCCGAGGGGACGTTCACTCCGTTGTCCACGAACTCGGAGTCTATGATTGTGCAGCCGGGGCTGTTGCAGATCATCCCGTCGAGATCGTTCCCGGAGCACACCATGCGTTCGAAGCGATGACAGCCGCGGTTGAAGGGGTCCACGCCGGTATCGACGTCGCACCAGACGCCGGGCTGGTAGTCACCCGATCCCTCTACCCGGCTCTCCGACACCGTCCAGTGCCAGCACCCGCTGAGACCGATGCCGATTCCGTTTTGATTGACGATAGTGACCCGCACGATCGCGTTGTCGTGGCTGTGCCATCCGACGATCCCGATACCCGATGCTGTCTGGGCAGCCTTGTTCCCGTCGATGGTCAGATCGCTGATGCGCGTGTTGGTTACGTCCTGGCCAAGTCCGAAGGCGGTGACATTCGTCGATCCTGCCTTCACCTTGATCGTCGTCGCACCTTGTCCCGCGCCCTGAATCCAGACGTTCGCCGGCAGTTCCCACGACGCGCTTCGGACGTACGTCCCTGGCGGGAAGAACACGATGCCCCCGCCCGCGGCACCGACGGCGGCGATCGCTGCTGCGACGCTCGCAGTGTCGTCCGTCGTGCCGTCGCCCGTGGCGCCCTGGTCCTTCACGTTCAGGCAGCGTGCCCAGTTCCCACTTCCGGTTCCGGTTCCGGCTGACGCGGGTGCCACTCCTGTTCCGAGGGAGAGGAGGCTCGCGCCCAGGAAGCCTGTGGCGGCGGCTCCCACTGCGGTGCGACGCGAGGGTCGCCTTTCGGCTGTCACTTGGACAGCCCGTCGAGGTATGCCGTCTGCATTCCCTGGAGTGCCTGCGGAATCGTGGTCTTGCCCAGGAGGATCCCCTGCACTCCGTCCGTCATCGCGCTGAAGGTCTTGGCGCCCGGTGTCCAGTCACCGCCGGCCACCCTGCCGTGCGCCGTGAATTCCACGACCTGGCTGAGTGCGGAGGGCGCGGTGAAGTCGTCGTTGGCGATGCTGGGGACGAGGCTCTTCTCCGTCGCGGTCAGGTTGACCGCCCACTGGGAGCTCCAAAGCTCGACAAACTTCTTGGCGAGTTCCAGGTGCTTCGACTTGGCATTGACGCCGATGCCGTTGTTGTACAGCACGTTGATACGCGACGCGCTCGCGTCTTCGCTGGAGGGGAGGGGCTCCATCAGGAAGTGCGCGTTCGGGTTGCCGGACTTTGGGTCCATCATGACCCCGATGTGCGCGCCCACCGACACCGTGCCGAGGAAGTCGCCCTTGACGACGCCCGGGAGCACGACGTTGTCCATCGACGTGCCAACCGGGGAGTCGTTGAAGCACCCAGCCGACACCATCTCGTTCTGCTTCTCGAGCGCGGTCTTCCACTCGGCCGAGGTCGAGAAGTCGAACGTGCCGTCAGCGAGGCTCTTGTTGAACGCGGAGACGTCAGGGATCTCGTTGGCGACGATGGCGCTCGGGATCAGCCGCGTGGTCCATCCCTCCTGGAGGCCCAGACCGTAGGCGACTTTGCCTTTCGCGCGCGCGTCGGAGCAGAGCTGCAGGACCTGGCTCCAGGTGGTCGGGACGCTGAGCCCGACCGCTTTCATCGTGTCCATGTTGTAGATCGCCCCGCTCGAGTCGATCGCCGCCGTGGCCATGTAGGTCTTACCGTCCGCCTGGGACGCCTCCAGGGCTCCTTGGGTGGCCTTCGACGCCCACGGGATGTCGTCCAGGCCGGCGAGGAATCCCTCGGGGCCGAGGACCCCGACCGACAAGACGTTCGCGGAGCCCGGCCACACCATTAAGAGGTCGGGCGCGGTGCCGGCGAGCAGCTGGGTGCGCACCGTCTTCTGGAGATCGTCGTCCGAAGCCGTCGTGAGCTTCACCGTGACATCGGGGTTTTCCTTCTCGAACTTGGCGATGATCTTGTCGTTCGCCGTGTTGGTGCCGCTCTGCCAGGCGAGCGTGAGGACCGTCTTGCCGCCGGTGTTCCCGCCGCCGGAGACGGCGCAGCCGCTCAACGCGAGGGCGGCGGCGACTGCGACGATGCCGACGGCCAGGCTCTTCCTGCGATTCATGCGAGTTTCCTTTCTTCGGGGAAAGGCGGTCTCAGCCTTTGAGGCCGCCTGCGAAGCCACGGATGACGTGCTTCTGGAGGGTGAGGTAGAAGACGAGGACGGGAACCATCGCCATGATCAGGCCGGCGAAGATGGCTCCCCAGTCGGTGAAGTACTGGCTGGAGAAGTCCTTGAGGGCGAGCGGGATCGTCGTGTAGTCGCTGCCGCCGAGGTAGAGCAGTGGTGTGAAGAAGTCGTTGTAGACGCCGATCAGCTGCAAGACGACGATGGTGCCGGTGACCGGGCGCAGCAAGGGGAAGACGACTGACCAGAAGATGCGCAGCGGCCGCGCGCCGTCGATGCGAGCCGCCTCCTCGTACTCCCGGGGCAGGGCACGGAGGAAGATCGTGTAAAGCAGGATGTTGAAAGACATCCCGCCACCCACGTAGATGATCAGCAGCGGCAGCACGGTGCCGAGCAGCCCCGCGTCCCGCATGAGGAGGTAGAGCGGGATCATGCCGAGCCCGCCGGGGACGATGATGCCGGCGACGAAGTACGCGAACGCCGTGGTCGACCAGGTCCGAGTGATACGCGATAGGGGGTAGGCGGCCATCGCGGAGAACACCACCACGACGACGACCGTCACCGCCGCGATCATCACGCTGGTGAGGAAGGCCTGCGGAAGGTTCCCGTTGATCCAGGCGTTGCTGAAGTTCTCCCAGGCGATCCGGTCGGGCAGTGCGAAGCCGGAACCGCGTTCAGTCGACGGAGTGAGCGCGACGTTGATCAGAAGGTAGAGCGGGACGGCGAAGAAGACGGCCGCGACGATCCACAGCGCCCCCTCGAGGACGCCTGTGCGCCAGGTGTAGCGGTTGAGCATCTCAGCGCTCCTTCCGGTTCATGAGACGGAACTGAACGATCGTGACCACCGACACGAGGACCGTGAGGATGACGGACAGCGTGACCCCGAACGAGTAGTCCCCGGTGACGAACCCGTCCGTGTACGTGAGGGTGGCGAGCGTGGCGGTGGTGTGAGCTGGGCCACCCTGCGTGGTGATGTAGATCTGATCGAAGATCTTCAGCCCCCCGGAGACGCACAGCACCGCGTTGACGAGGATCGCCGGCGCGAGCAGAGGACGCACGACGTACCAGAAGCGTGCCCACGGCCCGGCGCCATCCAGATGCGCCGCCTCGATGAGATCGCTATCTACCCCCTGAAGCCCCGCGAGGAAGATCACCATCGTGAAGCCGGCCGACTGCCACACGCAGAGGAAGGCGATGGCCCAGAGGTTGACCGAGGGGTCCCCGAGCCAGTCGTGCTTGAGCGCCGAGAGGCCGGTGAAGTCCAGGATCTGGTTCAGCGCACCGGTCGGCGCGTACATGTACTTCCAAATGTAGCCGACGGCGACGGAGGTGAGCACGACCGGAGCGAAGAAGACCGCGCGCAGCACGTTGCGCGATCGCACCGGCGAGTTCAACGCGAGAGCGAGCAGCAGACCCACGACGAGCTGGATGACCGTGACCGCCGCCGTCAGAAGGAGGGTGTTGACCAGGCTCGACAGCGCGTACGGGCTCCGGAACGCGGCGACGAAGTTGGCGAACCCGACGAAGTCGAAGTGGCTGGTCAACCCGTCCCAGTTGGTGAACGCGTAGACCATCGCCTGGAGGTCCGGCACGACGACGACGATCGTGTAGATCACCAGTGCGGGGATCAGGAACCACCACGGAACCTGGTGACGGCGCCGAGGGCGCCGGAGGGTCGGCGCCGGACCGTCGAATTCCGGTGCAGTCACGGTCCGGGGCCCGAGGGACAACTGCGTCATGTTTCAATCTCCACTTCATGTACTCCGCCACGGAAGACCAGGTTGGGACGGCGATCACCGGATCCCTGCGCGACCTCGGCGATACATCCGGTGGGGACATGCACGCGGAGCCTGCGCAGGTCTCCCTGTCGCGCCCATGCCACCTTGATGGGGCCGTACGGGGTCGGAACCACTCCGTCGGCGGACTCCAATGCCCGCAGCGGCGCCGGCTCGACGCAGAACCTGCGGTAGCCGGGCTCGATCGGCCTCACGCCGAGGATGTGCTCGAAGAACCAGTCGTCGTAGGTGCCGAACATGTAGTGAGCGCGCGATCGCGACGCGTCCTTCCAGTGCTCCCACAACGTTGTCGAGCCCTGCACGATCCAGTGGCCCCAGCTCGGGAAAGTGGTCTGCGTCGCGAGTTCGAGGGCCAGTCCGTCGTGTCCGTGGCGCGTGAGCGTCGGGAGGATGTGCTTGGTTCCGAGGACGCCGGTGGCCAGATGCGTGTCGCGCCGGCGGATATCGGCGACCAGACCGGCGACGACGGGGCCGACGGCATCCCGGGGAACGAGACCGAAAGCGAGCGCCAGCACATTGTGGGTCTGCCGGTAGCCGTCGTCGCCCACCCCGCGATACGTGCCCGCACCGTCGAAGAACTCCGCGTTGAAGGCCGCGCCGACATGCGCGCCGGCAGCCCGGAACTCCTCGGCATCCTTCTTCCGACCCAGCACGCGAGCGATCCTGTTGAGCGTGACGAGCATGGTGTAGAGGTAGGCCGTGCCCGAGACTCTGTGATCGTCTGGGGCGTCTCCTCCCCACGCTCCGGTCTCCGGCGAGCACCAGTCGTTGAGGACGGAATTGGCGAGGCCGTCGGAACTCTCCGCGTACTCGTGCCGCACGTATCGCCGCATCGCGTCGTAGTGACGTTCGAGGACGGCCCGGTTGCCGCGGTGACGGTAGAGCGCCCACGGCGTGAGTACGAGGTCTGAGTGCCAGGTCGGGGAGGGCTTGTATCGATCCCCCCATCCTGGACTCGGCGCGATCACTTGCGGCCTGCCGTCGTCATCGCACGAATCGGCTACGTCGTCGAGCCACTTCTCGAGGAGCACCTCTGTGTCGAGGTTGAGCAGCATGAGATCGGCCGCCAGCATCCCGTCACCGGTCCAGCCGTTCTTCTCGTAGGTCGGCGTGTCGGTGGGGAGTCCGTGGAGATTGATCTCCACGGTTCGCACCACCGCGTCGTGGAGGGAGTTCAGGATCGGCTCGGAGGTGTGGAACGCACCGATCCGCGCGACGTCGGTGTGAAGCACCTCTGCGACGACGGCATCGCCCGCGAGGTCCTCGGCCGCCGGCCAACCGACGATTCGGACGTATCGGAAGCCGTGATAAGTGAAGGTCGGCGCCCACGCCGCCGGCCCGTCGAGCGTGCATCTGTCGGTCTGGAATCCATCGGAGAAGTAGGACTCACCATCTGCCACGTTCGGTATGCCTTCGTCCGTGAGCTTCTCGCCGTGAGCGATGGTGAGCTCGACCCGACCGGTCGTGCGCAGGCGGACACGGACCCGGCCGGCGACGACCTCGCCGAAATCGAGGACGACCTCGCCGTCCGCCCGGCGTACGACGCTCGCGGGCTCGATCGTCCGTGTGACGCGAATGGGCGCGATCCGCTCTCGCTGTAATGCTCCGCGCGGCCCGGCGGCGTGTCGCGCCGGCCCGGCCGCGAAGCGCGCAGAACCGTCCCACACTTCGCCTGCGTACAGATCGTCGTAGAGCGTCTCGGTGCGCTGGGCGGTCCAGCTCCCGTCGCTGACGACGGTCCGATGACCACCCTCGCCGTCGACGATGTGCAGCGCGACGCGCACACTCGGTTCCTCATGCCACGCTGCGGCATGCCACTCCCACGCCGGCGCGGGTGACGGGTTCGTCATCCCGTAGAAGCCGCGGCCCAGTCGAAGCGCCAGCCGGTGCGAGCCCGGGACGAGTCGGTCGGTCACATCGCGCACCACGTAATGGACGCGCTTGTCGTAGTCGGAGAAGGCGGGCGACAGCTCGTGCCTGTCTATGCGCTCCCCGTCGAGGAACGGCTGCGCGTAGCCCCCGGCGGCCACGAGGAGCAATGCGAGCTGCGGAGTTACGTCGACCTCGAATTCCGTGGCCAACTCGGGCACAGGAGTCGCCCCTCGCGGATGGGTCGCTGCAACAGGAGGAGCGGCGAGCCATCCCGCACCCGCCCAGCTGTTCGCGGGTCCGGTCGTGAACACATCGGATGCCCACGCCGTCATCTTGCCCGCGCGAATCGTCACCGACCATCGGTAGCGGGTGAGCGGGCGAAGGGGGTCACCGTCGTGGCGCCCTACCGGGGCAGCTCCTTCCGGCAGCTGATTCGTCCAGACCAGTTCCTCACCGCCGGCGCCGACGGCCCACAGGGCGAGCGTCGTAGCGGGGAAATCCGCGGACCCGGCGACGATCCAAGTGAAAGTCGGATGCTCGTCGTCCAACCCGACCGGCGCGGTCTCGCCCTGCACGCGCAGCGCGGAAACCGACAGAGCGGAGGTGGGTGGCATCATCGACAGTCCTTCGATCTCGCGGGCGTCCAGCACCGCGATCCGGCATTGGAGTGAACGATAGACAGCAATGGTAATCGATGTCAACTGCGACTTTTGCAGCACAGTCGTTCGCGGCAAAAAGCAAGGTAATGACCGAAGATCACCATGTTGACAACGCGTGTCTATCGATTACTATCGTGTTTCACCGACCGACTCGAAGGACTTTACGTGACCGACTACTCGGCTCCGGCATCGCCGCCGGAGCGCTCGACCCTCAGCGATGTCGCGGCCCTCGCCGGCGTTAGCGCCAAGACGGCCTCACGCGCCCTCAACGGTCACCTGGGCGTCTCCGCAGACGCTCGGGAACGAGTCGAGCAGGCCGCGATCAAGCTCCGCTTCCGCCCGAACGGATTGGCCAAGGAACTGCGTTCGGGCGGCAAGTCCAACGCGGTCGGGCTTATCGTCGCAGACATCTCCAATCCCTACTTCTCCCGTCTGGCAGCGGCGGTCGAAGTCGCCACCCAAGCCCGCGGGCTCGAGCTGATCATCGGATCGACCGGCGAAGACGCTCAGCGCGAGCGCGATCTCGTCCGTTCGTTCGTCGAACGTCGCGCTCAAGCCCTTCTCGTCGTGCCCGCATCGGACAACCATCGATACCTGCAGTTCGAGGCCTCCATCGGCACTCCCATCGTCTTCGTCGACCGTCCACCCATCGACCTCGCCGTCGATGTCGTGATCGGGGACGACTACGAGGCCGCCCGTGGCGCCATCGAGTCGCTTGTCGGCGCCGGTCACGAGCGCATCGCCGTGCTTGCCGACTACCCGCAGGCCTGGACGGCGCGCGAGCGGCTGAACGGGGTCCGCGAAGCACTGCGAGCACACGGCCGAGCAGAGTCGGGCGTCCTCGTGCACGAAGGCGCGCACACTCCTGCCCTCGCCGCTGCGGCGATGCGCGAGCTGCTCGCGCTCCCCCAGCCTCCTACCGCCGTCCTCGCGCTGAACAACCTCAGCACGCTCGGCGCTCTGAGGACCCTACGCGAGACCGGTACGCCGCTGTCCCTCGTTGGATTCGACGACTCCGATGCCGCGGAACTGCTCGATGTGAGCGTGGTCGCCACCGATCCGGAGGCGATGGGCCGCCGAGCCGCCGAGATCGCGCTCGCGCGGATGGGCGGGGACCAGGATGCAGCCGCCACCGAGATCATCCCGACGAAGCTGATCGTGCGCACTCCACTCGACCAGCTCCTCTCCCTCGCTCGACGGGCCTGAACGCGGGATGAGCAACCGCCCGTTCCTCAGCAAGCCCGCGAGGCTGTCGCCCGCCGCATGGTCCGAGCTCGTCGATCTGACACGCTTCGCCGCGGCCGCACGCCGGTCGGACGGCGGCTTCGGAGAGCTCGATGCCCGGGGTGACCTGGCTCCGGCATCGCCTGCCCATCCCCTCCAGACGGCGCGGATGACCTTCACGTTCTCGATAGCCCACCAGCTGGGCGTCCCGGGTTCGGACGACCTCGCAGCGCACGGCGTGGCGGCATTGAGTACCCTGCTCCGTGATCACCTACACGGAGGGACGATCCTCGACCCCGCCCACCCGGACGGCCCGAAGAGCGCCTATCTGGCCTCGTTCGCAGCCTTGGCGGCATCTGCTGCGGCTCGCGTGGATGTTCCCGGGGCGCCTGCCCTCGCCGCGGCGACCCGCGCCGACTTGGCAGAACGATTCTGGTCGGAGCAGGAAGGGGTGCTCATCGACGAATGGGACGCCGGCTTCTCACGCGCTGCTTCCTACCGCGGCGCGAACGCGAACATGCACGGCGTCGAGGCCTTCTGCGCGATCGGCGCCGAGACAGGCGACCCCGTCTGGTTCGAGCGGGCCACGCGCATCGCCACGCGTCTCATCGACGGCATCGCCCGCTCGCACGGGTGGATGCTCCCCGAGCATTTCACCGAGGAGTGGGTGCCCCTGCTCGATTACAACCGTGAGAGTCCGGGAGACGAGTTCCGGCCGTACGGCGTGACGGTCGGACACCTGCTCGAATGGAGCAGGCTCCTCCTCGAACTCCACTCGGAGACGGCGATCCCCTGGTTGCCGGATGCCTCTCGCGGGCTGTACGAGACAGCGAAGCGAGTCGGTTGGCACGCGGACGGGCGCCCCGGGTTCGTCTACACGGTCGACTGGGCAGGGAACCCGGTCGTCCGCACACGCCCCCACTGGGTCGCCCTCGAGGGCCTCGCGGCCGCGGCAACGCAGGCTCAGGCTTTCGGCCGGTCCGTCGAAGACGACGATCGTGCGGCTTTCTCGGACTATGCGGAGGCCTATCTCCGCGATCGCGAGCACGGGAGCTGGCATCACGAGCTCGATGAGGAGAACCGCCCCATCGCTCGGACCTGGAAAGGTAAGCCCGACGCTTACCACGCGCTGGGCGCACTGCTCGTCCCGGAGCTGCCGATAGCTCCCGGACTCTCCGAACGCCTGCAGCGCTCGGCCGAAGACGACAAGAACATCAGGAGAGGAAGGCCCGCGTGGTCGCTCGCATAGGAACCACGTCCCGACACCTGGCGCTCGATGGGGACGGATGGGAGCTGCGTTTCGCGTCACACGTCGACCGTCCCGCCCAGGTCGAACCGCGTGAGGACCCCAACTATCGCACGATCCCCGCCGTCGTGCCCGGCTCGATCGAACTGGATCTCATGCGATCCGGGTTGCTGCCCGACCCGTTCGAAGGCGAAAGCCTTCGCGAGACGTGGGCGCTCGAGTATGGGGACTGGTGGTACCGCAGGACCTTCGCCGTGCCCGGCGATTGGGATCTGTCCAGGACGTCCCTGCTCTTCGACGGGCTGGACACCATCGCGGAGGTCCTGCTCAACGATGTGCTGGTCGGAACGGCCGACAACATGATGATCGCCCATGAACTCCCGACGGCTGCGGCGTTGCGCCACGGGACGAACGAGCTCGTCGTGCATCTGACCTCGCCCCTTCATGCGGCCGAAGGCTTCGAGTACCCTGCCCAGCTCACCCAGATCTGGGACTCGATGGAGTCGCTCTGGATCCGCAAGCCTCCGCACATGTACGGCTGGGACATCGCGCCCCGACTGGTGTCGGCGGGAATCTTCCGCGGCGTTCAGCTGATCGAGCGACCCACGGAGCGCATCACCGACTGGTATCTCGTCACCCGCTCGCTTGACGCGGGTTCCGCGTCCGTCGAGTTCCAGTACGAGCTGTCCTCCGCGCCACGCTCCCGTGATGTGCGGATCGAGATCCTCGGCGTGCACGCCTCGTCGGACAAGCGGTTCGAGGCGACGGCGCATCCCACGTTTGTCGCCGGCCATCTGGTCTTCGACATCGCCGATCCGGAGCGCTGGATGCCCCGCGGGTATGGGCGGCCCGAGCTCTACGATGTCGAGATCGTCCTCGTCGTCGACGATGTCGAGACGGATCGGCACTCGACCCGCTGGGGACTTCGCCGGATAGAACTGGATTCAAAGCCGGCCGATGCCGGCGGACGGTTCCGTGTGAGTGTGAACGGCGAGCCCGTCGTCGTGCTCGGGACCAACTGGGTGGCGCTGGACGCCATCCATGCACGCGACGGCGATCGACTCGATCTCGCGCTGACCCTCCTGGACGAATCGAACTGCAACGCCGTCCGCTCGTGGGGCGGAAACCTCTACGAGAGCGATGCGTTCTTCGACTGGTGCGATGCGCACGGCATCTTGGTCTGGCAGGATTTCGCGTTCACGTGCGCGCGGTACCCCCAGACGGAGCCCTTCCTGAGTTCGGTGCGCCGGGAGGCGGAGAGCGTGGTGAGGCGTCTTCGCAATCACGCCTCGCTCCTGCTGTGGTGCGGCTCGAACGAGACGGACGACAGCTACGCGGACGACGGCATCGATCCGTGGACGGACGCGATCACGCGTTCCGTCCTCCCAGAGATCGTGCGGCTGCACGATTGGCGTACGCCGTACGTTCCGTCGTCACCCACCCTCTCCAGCGATCCAGCCGAGAGGCATGATGTTCCCGAGCAGCATCTCTGGGGTGCGCGCGCGTGGTTCAAAGAGCCGTTCTACACGGATTCGCCTGCCGAGTTCGTGAGCGAGATCGGCTACCACGGCATGCCCGCGCTCCGCTCGCTCGATCGCTTCCTCCCGTCGATCGCACCGGCCGAGATAGCGACGGACCCGGTGTGGCGCCTCCACGAGAGCCACCACCGCGAGCACCCCAACTGGTACTACAGCCGCAACCAACTCCTCATCGACCAGGCCGCACTGTATGTCGACCACCGTCAGGACGAACTCGCCGAGATCGTCCTCGCATCCCAGATCTGCCAGGCAGAGGCCAAGAAGTTCTTCATCGAGCAGACCCGCCTCGCACGAGGGCGCCGGTGGGGGGTCATCTGGTGGAATCTGCTGGACAGCTGGCCGCAGATATCCGACGCGGTCGTCGACTACTACGGGGTGCGGAAGCTCGCCTTCCACTACATCGCCCGGGCCCAGCAGCCGATCTGCATGATCGCGTCGGAGGCCCGCGGCTGGCAGCGCAGTCTCGTTCTTGTGAACGACGGGAATGATGAGGCAGAGGTGACCTGGAGGGCCCGATCCGTCGCCTCCGGCGGTGTCACCGCGGGCGGAGTGTCGCGCATCAGCCCGCACACCAGTCTCGACGTCGCAGCATTGCCCTTGCGATCACGCGGCGATTGCCATCTGTTCGAATGGACTGCGGTCACCCAGCACGGCTCCGCGGTCGGCGGGAACCACTACATCGAAGGAGCCCCGCTTCTCGCGATCGAACGGTACCGCGACGTGTATCTTCCCGAGATCGCGGCCCTGGCACCGACATTCGCACCAGAGGATTCCTGGCGATGACCCCTGATCAACTGGCCGATCGCGCCCGCGGGCTCGCGGCGTCAGCAGGCGGGCGCGTCGTGATCGGGCTGACCGGCTCGCCAGGCGCCGGCAAGTCGACTCTCGCCGAAGCCATCGTTGGCCTGCTCGGCCCCCGGGCCGCTCTCGTGCCGATGGACGGCTTCCACCTCTCCCAAGAGATCCTCACTGCGCTTGGGCGGCTCGAACGCAAGGGCGCGCCCGACACATTCGACGCCGACGGGCTGGTCTCCTTGCTGAGTCGCATCGTCGAGCATCCCGAGCGGATCACCTACGGCCCCGTCTTCCATCGCACGATCGAAGAACCGATCGCGGCCGGAGTCTCCGTCACTCCAAACCACGACATCATCATCGTCGAAGGCAACTACCTCCTCGTCGACCACGACGGATGGCGAGGGGTATCACGATGGCTAGATGAAGCCTGGTTCCTGCGGATCCCTCCAGCGCTTCGACACGACCGACTCGTCCAGCGGCACGTCCGATTCGGCCGCACCCACGACGACGCCGAACTCTGGGTCCGCGATGTCGATGAACGCAATGCCCGCCTAATCGATGCCACATCGGCGGCAGCGCACCTCATCATCCACGGAGGGTGAAAGGACAAGTTTCCGCCGTCCTATTCGTTTCGCCGCGTGAACTGTGTCCGAGCCACGCACGGCAAAGATTGAAGGAGAGCCTAAGCAATCTAGTGTCGATGCGAGCAGCGGGTCCATAGACCGACCAGGACGGCCCACCGAGAAGGGGGACGAGGCCGGACAACGGAAAGGGCAATGGGCAATGCACCCAGGCATAGGCGTCCAGGCGCACGAAGAGGCCAGCCGTGCTGACGAGGACAAGTCCTTTCGGTCGTAGCTGCCATCAGATGAGCTCGATCAGCTCTCCTCACCAACAAGCCGAAGGCCCGTGAAGGTGAGCGTGGCCCGTACCCGCTGTACTGCGGCAAGGTCGTCGACGGGCGCCCGCACACCGCGGCCGGCGCATGGGCCGAGCGCAAGCGCCTCGCCGTCGTAGGTGCCGGCACTCCCCCGGTCGACGCCGCACAGGCACCGGTCACCGCGGCGCAGCGCTCGGCGGTGACGACGCTCGACCGCGTCGGCGAACTCGTCACCTCGCTGAGCGTCGTGGCGGATCACGCCGGTGTCCCTGGAGGGGCGGATCGAATGTAGCGCGACCTACACGGTCGTGGCGGCCGGTCGCTGACGAACACCGCCACCACCGCCCCCCAGTGACCCGGTCGGCTCCGCTCATCGACGGTGGTGATGACGACCACGAGGTCGCCATCCCGCCGCTCGCGAGGACCGGGTCGGCTGTCTCGGCCGCTGCGCCCGCGCTCGGCATGCTGCTCGTGGGCGGCGGGACCGTGCCGCCGGTAACGTGGAGACGCCGGACGATCCGCTGAGCCGGTGGCGGTCACCGGGCGGAGCGCGCGCGGGCCCGTAGCGCCGATACGTAGTTCCGTAGCGAGGAATGCGTAGATCTCGGCGGCGACCAATTGCCATTCGTGACTTCGCTACGGGGAAGTCAGCACAGGGACACGGATCGGGACGGACTCCCGCGCCGGCCGCCGCGACTGGAGGAGTTCCGGGGCGGAACAAGTATCGCCGCGGCACTCCTGCGGACATTCAGGTTGTCCTCGCTGGGGCGCCCTCGGAGACGGCCGGGCGCCGATGAGCTCAGCGGCCACCGGCCGCGGGCCGGTCCGGTCGGCAGTGCTCTCGATCGCCGATGCTTTCGCGGGTCAGCGCGCCCGGTCGGCCAGACGCCGACAGGACGCCGCGATACGGCGGCTCGCCGAACCGTCGCCGTACGGGGACGGCGTCTCAAATAAGTGAAGCAACTTTCCCTTTGATCAATTGAATACCCCTAATCTCAGGCGCCCCGCGGACGGCGTCATCCGAACGCGGCGATTACCGCCCCGAAGATTGCGCAGACGACAGACACGACATCGTCCACCCCGCTGTCGTCCTTATCCAAGCCGCCATCGCTTGGATCTACCGATAGCAGACACGCCCTCACTCCCCAACCTCTCATAACCTCAGCCGGGCGCCATCTCAGCCCAGGTAGTGCTTGAGTTCCTGCCTGCTGCCGATGTCGAGCTTGCGCATGATCCGGTGCATGTGGGTCTCGACCGTCCGCACGCTCAGCACCAGTCGGGAGGCGATCTCCTGATTGCTCAGGCCCGCCGCGGCGAGCTCGGCGACCTCGTGCTTGCGGTCGGTGAGCACGGCACTCCCCGTGGTGAACCGTGCGGTGTCGACCGAGCGCAGCCGCCGCCGTTCTCGAAACTCCTCCTCCAGACGCTGCGCCTGGGCGGCCCCTTCACTGTCGTCGGCTTCCGCGAACCAGCCGGCAGCGTTGCGCAGGGCGCTGATCGCCACACCGTTCAGCCCGACCCGGCTGGTAAGCTGGAAGGGTTCGAGCATCTCGCCGGCGCTGTGGGAGACGAGCGCGCGCACGTAGGCGAGATAGGCGGGCACGAACGGTCCCTCGATCCGCTCTGCGAGCGGCGTGAGCTCGGCGAGCCGCTGCGCGGTCGGGGTCAGCTCGGCGGCGCCGAGCAGCCCTAGCACGGCGGCGAAACGCGCGCCGCGCTCCCACAGCCTCGCCGAGGCTTCCCGGAGCACGGCGGCCGCGCCGTCGATGTCGCCGTTGAACGAGAGCAGCTGTGCGCGGGCCCACGACAGGGACTGGGCGGGAAACGCGCCGTCGGGAAGCCCCTGGGCCTCCAGTTCCTGGATGTAGCGCTCGCCCAGATCCACCGAGCCGCGACGCAACGAGACCACGGCGGCGACGCTCAGCATCGTCAGCCGGACCGTTGGGAGGAAGGGCAGGGGGTTGCCGGTCGCCATCAGAGTGTCGAGGATGCGATCGACCGCGAGGTGGTCGCCCGCGAACAGGTGACACAGGATCGCCCCGGTCCCGTAGGTGAAGGCGGCCTCGATGTCGAGAGTGTTGCGCGCCTCGTCCAGGCCCCGGTTGAGCTCTGCCACGGCCCGGTCCAGCTCGCCGAGGCCGACCAGCGCGAGCGCCCCGAGCGCCCTCGGCATGACGGTCGCCTCGGAGCGGGGGAGCTCCTCGAGCCGGGCGAGCACATCCCGGGCGTCGGAGAAGCGGCCGAGGGCGGTGAGGACCATGAGTTGGCTCTGGAGCAGCGGGACGCGGATCCTGCTCGGAAGGTCGTCGGTGAGCTCCAGCAGCGCCGCGTAGTTCTCCGGATGCCCCGTACGTTGGTGAGCACGCGCACCTCCGCCGCGTCGAGCAGCCGCCCGTACTCTCCGAGCTGCGGGCGCAGTTCTGCGAAGAAGCTCCGCATCCCGTCGACGTCGTGCTCGACATAGGCGAGCCAGGTTCCCCGCGAGACCACGAACTCGGCCGCCTCTTCCGCCGGAGCGCCGGCCAGATCGTTCTGAGCGAATACCTCGGAGACCTGCTCGACTTCGCCCGTCACCTGCCAGAGCGCGCTCACATATCGCGCCGCCGCCCGCGGCGAGTGGTCGCGTGTCCAGTCGGCCCTGGCCACCAGCAGTGCGGTGCGCGCCTGCTCGCGGACCAGCCGGACGAAGACGGCGTCCTGTTCCCGCGGGTCGTTGATCCTGAGGCTCGGGGCGGCGAGCAGCGCCGGGGGCTGCTCGCCCTCGGCTAGGCGATGTGAGATCCGCTCGGTCAACCGGGTTCGGCGGGAGCTGATCGGCTCGTGGCGGAAGTACTCCGCCAGCAGGGGCGGGACGACGGTCGCCAGCTGATCCGCCCCCGAGGGCACGAGGACAAGCAGGCCGCGCTCCTCCAGCAGCTCAAGCGTCGGCCAGTCGACGAGCTTGCGGACGGTGTCCACCGTCGTCAGACCCATGAGGGCGATCACCTCGAGCGCGTCGCGCGCCGGGCTCTCCAGGGACTCCAGGTGGGCTTCGAGCACGGAGCTCAGCCCGGCGCTCCACAGCACCCCGGTCGCGACCCAGCCCTCGCCGGGGCGTCGCGCACCAGCTTCCCCTCCCGGCGGCAGGCGTCGACCAGGGCACACGCCAGCCCTGTGCTGCCTCCGGACCGCCCGAAGACACTGCTCATCGTGTCGGCCTCAACCGGGCCGCCGAGATAGTCGGTGACGATGCGCTCGAGCTCGTCGAAGCCGAGCGGGCCGAGCTCGATCAGGTAGCCGGGCTCCAGGCTGGAGGCGGTCAGCCCGCTCGGGGTGTGTCTGACACGCAGGCCGCGCAGCCGCGTCAGCACGGTCGCGACCCGCGTGGTGCGACGCACCGACTCGATCACGCCCCAGAACGACTCGTCGAGATCGTCCCAGTCGTCGACGAACAGCACCGAGCGACGCCGTCGGCTGGCCTCGGTCAGCGCGAGGGCGGCGTCTGGGAGGCTCGCCGCCATGCCGCGCGGAGAGGGCTCGCCGATCCCGGCCAGGTGCAATGCACCGGAGGCATGGGTGCGCAACGACGCGATGCCGCGCACCGCTACCACCGTCCAGTCTTCCCCTTCCAGCCGGGCGCGCAGGGCCGCGAGGAACGCGCTGCGCCCGCTACCCCGTCCACCGACGACGTCGACGCTCATCCCTGCGCTCACCAGGTCGAAGGCGGTGGCAAGCTCTCTCTCACGACCGATCACGGGCAGTTCTCGCTTTCGGGCCATTCGGACACTCCAAAGATATCGCTGTCGCCGGCGCTCCGCCGCAATGCGGCGGTCGACCAGGCGCGTTTCCACCTCCACCTCAGCCGATCGGGAGGTTTCGGGGGACCATCGAGCGGGTAATACATATGCATCCGTGCACCAGTGCTCCGACTACGGCGGATGAGTACGTATCCCACTCAGGACGCTACGTATCCCTCCGTCGTCAAGCGCGTAGCGCCGTGGAACAAGCAGGTCGGGACCAGCCGGACGGAGAACATGGTGATGCCGAGAACGCTGAGCGGACGCTCAGAAAGCACGGCCATCCCTGACGCAATCACGAAGGAAAGCTATGACCTCAACACCCACCCCCCGCCGTTCCCGCAAGGCGTCCGCCCTGCTCGCGACCACCGCCGTGCTCGGCATCGCCACCGTGGCCACGCTCGCGACCTGGACGATCACCGAGTACGTGAACGGTCAGTTCAAGACCGGCGTCCAGAGCGCGCAGGGCGCGATCGAGGGGAGCGCCGACGGCACGACCTTCGCGTATCACTCCAGCGTCGACGAGACACTCAGCCTGAACTGGGGCGATGTGAACCTGACGACGCTGGCCGGCAACGACACGGTCGCCGCGCCTTACGCCATCCGCACGACGGAGGGCACCACCTCCAACACCCGGATCAGGGTGAAGACCGAGCTCACGAGCGGTGAGCTCAACGGCCTCACCTACTCGGTGTACGGCGTCGACGACCTGAGCGACTGCCACGCCGGCATCACCAGCGCGTCCGCCGGTGTCCGGTCCGTGATCGGCGAGAAGGTCGCCCTCGGCGGGCCGCTGGCCAAGACCTTCGACCTCGCCCCGGCGACCGCGAGCGCCCCCGGCGCCGCGACGAACCTGTGCGTCGCGGTCAACGTGCCCGACACTGCGGCGCAGGACACGGCGACGAGCGTGGACTTCACCTTCACCGCGCAGTAGCCGGCGACGGGTGCGGACCGGTGGCAATGCCCCCCCGGTCCGCACCATGCCCTTCCCGAACGGAAATCACTGCCATGGCAACCACCAGACGAGTCTTCAGCCGAGCCCTCGATGTGCTGACCTGGGTCATCGCCGCGATCGGCCTCCTCAGCGTCCTGTCCTTCGCCCTCTCGCTCTTCTTCGGAGTCTCCATCGTGCTCTTTTCCACCAACTCGATGAGCCCCAGCATCCCTCAGGGTTCTGCGGCGCTCTCCATCAGGATCCCGGCCAGTGACGTCCGGGTCGGCGATGTCGTCACCGTAGACCAGGCGGGCAAGAAGCCGATCTCGCACCGTGTCGTCACGGTGTCGCCCGTAGAGGGCGACGACCGGGCCCGTGCGCTCGTTCTCAAAGGAGACGGCAACCGTTCGGTCGATCCCTCCGACTACCGGGTGACGGAGGTCCGACGCATCTTCTTCTCGGTGCCCGGCGGAGCGGCCGTGTTCACGATCCTCTCGGACCCGCGCGCGCTCATCGCCCTCGGCATCGCAGTCGTCGGCTTGCTCGTGCGAGCCTTCCTCCCGCGCACCGCCGCAGTCGGACGGCATACCGCCGAGCATGCATCATGCTGAGCGGGAACCGTCACATGCGCACCGTCGCGCACCTCTTGTCCGCGACAATCGGACTTGCCCTCGTCCTTCCCGCGCAGACCGCCATTGCGGACACACCCGACTATTCAGAGCACGTCATCCACTCCGGACCGCTGAAGCTCACCTCGGTGATCAGTCCCACCATGTCCTCTCTCCGGCCGGGAGAAGCCGCCGGCTGGCAGATCGGCGTCGAGCCTCTACAGCAGGTCACCGGAGACCTGCACGCGGGAATCGCTCTCGTCAGCGAACCCGCCCGGGCGCGAGGCATGACGCTCGAGGTCCTCGCCTGCCCGGTTCGCTGGATCAACCACGCCTGCGCGCCCGGATCCACCGAGTGGATGGCTCCCGCGCACCTAGCCGACGGACTCAGCACGA
>NZ_AYMR01000048.1 GCF_000633535.1 Leifsonia aquatica H1aii
TGAGCGCAACGACGTGAACCTCGGCGGCCGGGAGTGCCGGGAGGGGAGAGGAGGGAGGGGGCGAAGGCGGGCGGTGCGGGTGCGGGCCTCAGGCGGGCTCGGAGGACTCGCGCAGGTAGACCCGGACGGGCAGGCGCACGGAGGCCGCGGGCCGGTCCGGATCGGCCAGCCGGCGCACGAGGGTCTGCACGGCGGCGCGGCCGACCTCCTCCATCGGCTGCTCGACCGTGGTCAGCCGCGGGGTCGAGAGCCGGCCGGCGTCGATGCCGTCGAAGCCGGTGACGATGAGCTCGCCCGGCACGTCCACCCCGCCGATGCGGGCGGCGTCGATGACGCCGAGGGCCATCTGGTCGTTGGCGCACACGACGGCGCGCGGCAGGCGGTCGCGCGCGACGAGTTCGCGGCCGGCGGCCCTCCCGCCCTCGCGGGTGAACTCCCCGCGATGATCCGGAGCGTCCGGCACCGGGAGGCCGCGCTCGGTCAGGGCGTCGCGAAAGCCCTGCCAGCGCTCGTCGTCGTCGGGCGAGCCCATGCTCCCGGCGACGTAGGCGAGGTCGCGCACGCCGAGGTCGTCGATCAGGTGGCCGACGAGCGCGCGCATCCCCTCGGCGTTGCTCACCGAGACGTGGTCGACCTCGTCGCCGTGGCGGCGGCCCGCCATCACCACGACCGGCAGCCGACGGGCGAGTCGGCCGATCTCGTCCTCCGGAACGCTCCCGGCCAGCACGATGATCCCGTCGACCCGCCCGGCCATGTCGACGAAGGTCTCGTGGGCCGTCGCGCCGCGGCCGACGCCGACCATCAGGACGAAGCCGGAGCGCCAGGCCTCCACCTCGCTGCCGCGGAGCACCTCGTCGAAGTACAGGTCGCCGGCGCGCGTGTCGACCGATCCGCCGACGTCGCGGACGATCGTGGCCGCTCCCTCGTCGCCCTCGTCCAGCAAGCGCCCGGCGTCGGCGTCCATCGCATCGAGCCCGGGGAAGAACAGGCCGATCACTCCGGTGCGGCGTGCGGCGAGACCGCGGGCGGCACCGCTCGGCACGTAGCCGAGGGCGTCCACGGAGGCGAGCACCCGCTCGCGGGTCCCCTCCTTGACCGTGTCCGGCTGGCGGAAGACCCGGGAGACCGTCGCGATGGAGACCCCGGCGTGGGTCGCGACGTCGTAGACGGTCGGTACTCGGGTCATCGGTGCACGCTCCTGCTGCTCGGGCACACCCATGATAGGCGGGCGGTCGAGCGGGCCGGACCGGTGGGCCGCGCGCGGTGGCGTCCGCACGTCGGGCGGAGGCCAGGGCTCAGCCGCGGGTTCAGGCCGGAGCCTCGCCCGTCTCCGCGGTGAGGAGCCGCTTGACGTCGTGCTCGACGAGCACCGGGACGAAGTCGCGCACCGGTGCCCCTTCGAACTCGCCGTGGCGCTCGCGCACCAACTGCTCGATCCGTTCGGGAGAGACGTGGGGGAACCGCTCCGCGAGGCGGCTGGCGGCGTGCTCGACGGCGACGAGCTCTTCGTCGGGGCTCTGTTCGTGACCGGTCATGAGGGCATTATGCGCTTCGGGGGTGAACCGTGGCTGGATCATCTGTCAGGCTGGGGGCATGGACGAGTCGATCGAGGTAGTGGTTGTCCGCGTGTTCACCGACGAACGCGGAGCGAACGGCAACGAGCTGGGGATCGTGCACAGCTCGCCGGCGACGGCGCAGCGCGAGCAGGCGATCGCGACCGCGCTGGGTTTCAGCGAGACGGTGTTCCTCGACCGGGTGGATGCCGCCGGCCGCGCCGCCGAGCTGCGGATCTTCACCCCGGCCCGCGAGCTGCCCTTCGCCGGACACCCCAGCGTGGGGACCGCCTGGTGGCTGGCCGACCGGCGCACCCCGGTCGACGTGCTGCACGAGAAGGCGGGGGATGTGGCGGTCTCGGTCGACGACGACTTCGCCTGGATCGACGCCCGCGCCGACTGGACCCCCGACTTCGAGTGGCTGCCGCTGCAGTCGCCCGCCGATGTCGACGCCCTCGACCCCTCCGCGTTCACGTCCGGCCACCACTACGCGTACGCCTGGATCGATGAGGGCGAAGGCCTGCTGCGCGCCCGGATGTTCGCTCCCGACATGGGCATCGTCGAGGACGAGGCGACCGGCGCGGCCGCAGTGTCGATCACGGCGAAGCTGGGCCGGGCCTTGCGCATCTCTCAGGGCGAGGGATCCGAGCTGATCACGGAGCCGCTCGGCGAGGGTCTCATCCGCGTCGGCGGGAGCACCGTCTACGACCGCACCATCGACGTCACCCTGTGAGCGGGGACGGTCCGGCCGGCGGATCGCCCGCCCCCTTCGGGATCGTCTCCGTCGGCGAGCCCGGTGAGGGCCCCTACGCGGTCGCCGCGACCGAGGACGGCGCCGTCTGGTTCACCCTCGCGCAGGGCGGCCGGGTGGGGCGGCAGGATGCGGACGGCTCGCTCGCGTACCTGAGCCTCGGCGACGGATCGCAGCCCTCGTGCATCGCCCCGGCCACGGAGTCCACCGTGTGGGTCACCGACACCACGGGCGACCGCCTGGTGCTGCTGGGGCCGGGCCTCGCGCTGCTCTCCGAGATCACGCTGCCGACCTCCGGCGTGCAGCCGTTCAGCGTCGTCGCCCTCGAGGACGGGACTGCGTGGTTCACCGAGCTCGGCGGCAACGCCCTCGGGCGGATCGGCATCCTGGGCGGCGTCGACGAGTTCCCGGTCGCCCCGGCCGACGCCTTCGTCTCGATGATCGCGGCGTCGGGGGACTCGCTCTGGTTCTCCATGAACGCGGCGGACGCGCTGGGCCACGTGCGCGGCGGCGACGCCGCGATCGCCGTGACGGACCTCCCGCCGGGCTCTGGTCCGGTCGGGATCACCGTGGCGGAGGACGGTGCGGTGTGGGCAGCGCTCATCCGCGCCGACGCGCTCGCCCGCGTCGCGAAGGACGGCACGCTCCGCGTGATCCAGCTGGACGACGGGGCCAAGCCGCACGCCGTCGCGCCGGACGCCGAGGGCGGGGTCTGGGCCACCTTGTGGGGCGCGAACGCGCTGGCCCACGTGTCAGCGTCGGGCGAGATCACCCTCCACCCGCTGCCCGCCGACGTCGCGGAACCCCACGGACTCACCGTCGCACCCGACGGCACGGTCTGGACCGCCCTCGAGTCCGGAGCCCTCGCCGCGCTGGACGCTGCCGAGAGGTGAGTCGTTGCGGGTCGCGGAGGCCCGCGACCCGCAACGACTCACGTGTCGGGGGAGGTTACTCGCCCACGCCCACGGGCTCGGCCGCTTCGTTCGCGTCCTCCGCGGGGGACGCCAGACGGGCGCGCAGCGCCTGGCCGAGGCCGGCGTCCACGTTCGTCCAGTACTGGACGGCGCGCTCACGGATGTCGTCGCGCTTCACGCCCCCGACGGCTCCCGCGATCGTGTCGAGGAAGCGCGCGCGGGCGGCGTCGTCGAACACCTCGCGGTAGAGCGTGCCGGGCTGGCCGAAGTCGTCGTCCTCCGCGTGCAGCGTGGCCGCGGCGCGGACCAGCGCGCCGTCCGACTCCCACGAGCCCTCACCGGCGTGCGCGGCGTCGGCGGTCGGGCCGCCGAACGAGTTCGGCGCGTAGACCGGTGCGTCGGCCGGCTTGAACCCGTGGCGGGCGGCGCCGTCCTGCGAGTAGTTGTGCACCGGGGCGACCGGACGGTTGACCGGCAGCTCGTTGTAGTTGGTGCCCACCCGGTAGCGCTGCGCGTCCGGGTACGAGAAGACGCGCGCCATCAGCATCTTGTCCGGGCTGATGTCGATGCCGGGGACGGTGTTGGCGGGGGAGAACGCGGCCTGCTCGATCTGCGCGAAGAAGTTCTCCGGGTTCTCGTTGAGCGTGTGCACGCCGACCTCGATCAGCGGGTAGTCCGCGTGCGGCCACACCTTGGTGAGGTCGAACGGGTTGAACCGGTAGGTCTTCGCGTCCTCGTACGGCATGACCTGCACGGAGACCTTCCACGCCGGGAACTCGCCGCGCTCGATGGCCTCGTAGAGGTCGCGGCGGTAGTAGTCCGCGTCGGCACCGGCGATGGCCTCGGCCTCCGCGCCCTCCATCTCCTCGTTGCCTTGCAGCGCGTGGAAGTGGTACTTGACCCAGAAGCGCTCGCCCTCGGCGTTGATCCACTGGTAGGTGTGCGAGCCGAAGCCGGGCATGTGCCGCCAGGAGCGGGGGATGCCGCGGTCGCCCATCAGATACGTGACCTGGTGCGCAGACTCGGGGGAGAGGGTCCAGAAGTCCCACTGCATGTCGGCGTCGCGCAGGCCGGAGCCCGGCAGGCGCTTCTGCGAGTGGATGAAGTCGGGGAACTTGATGCCGTCGCGGATGAAGAACACCGGGGTGTTGTTGCCGACGATGTCGTAGTTGCCCTCGGTCGTGTAGAACTTCACCGAGAAGCCGCGCACGTCGCGCCAGGTGTCGGGGGAGCCCTGCTCCCCGGCGACCGAGGAGAACCGCTGAACCGTGCGGGTCGCCGTCCCCGGCTGGAAGACCGCCGCCTTGGTGTACTTCGACACATCGCCGGTGACGACGAACTCGCCGAACGCACCGCCGCCCTTCGCGTGGACGATGCGCTCCGGGATGCGCTCCCGGTTGAACTGCGCGAGCTTCTCGACGAGGTAACGGTCGTGCAGGGCGGTGACGCCGTCCGCGCCCGCGGTGAGCGAGTGCGCGTCGCTGCCGACCGGGGTTCCGGTCTGGGTGGTCGTGTTGTTGTCGGTCATGGTTCTCCTTACCTATCCGGTGTGCGTCGCGGGATCGTCCGCGTGCTCCTGACAGGACGGGCACAGTCCCCAGAACGTCACCTCGGCGGTGTTCACCGTGAACCCCGACGCATCGCCGGGGTGCAGGCAGGGCGCGTGCCCCACGACGCAGTCGACGTCGGCCACGGCGCCGCACGAGGTGCAGACGACGTGGTGGTGGTTGTCGCCCGTGCGGCGTTCGTAGCGCGCAGGCGATCCTGCGGGCTCGATCCGGCGCAGCAGTCCGACGGCCGTGAGGTCGCCGAGCACGTTGTGCACGTTCTGGATCGAAGTGCCGGGCAGAGCGGGGAGCACCGCGCGGAACACCGAGTCGGCGTCCGCGTGCGGCAGGCGGGTGAGCGCGTCGAGGACGGCGAGCCGCCCCTGGGTGACGCGGAGTCCGCCGGCGCGCAGTGCGCCCTCGAGCTGTGCCGTGTCCATGTCTCGAACCTAGCCCCTTCTTTTGAATAGATCAAAACAATGCGTGCATTCGGGCGCGTCGACGCCCGGATGGGATACGGTGTGCGGGACGACCAGGAGGATCGGATGACGGACCAGCAGCCCGCGCCGCAGGGCCACCCGCAGCAGCCGAACGGGCAGACGCCGCCGCCTCACCCGCAGCAGCCCGCGTACGGTCAGCAGCCCGGCTACGGCCAGCAGCCCGCGTACGGCCAGCAGCCAGGCTACGTGCAGCCCGGCTACCCGCAGCAACCCGGGCATCCGCAGCAGTACGGCTACCCGCAGCAGGCCGCGTATTCGCAGCAGCCCGCGTATTCACAGCAGCCCGGCCACGTGGCCGCATACGGCGTCGCCGTCTACCCCGTCGCGCCGCCGCAGCCCAAGGGCATGTCGGTCGCGTCGATGGTGCTCGGCCTGGTGTCCCTGGTCGCCGGGTTCACGTTCGTCGTACCGCTGGTCGGGCTGATCCTCGGCATCCTCGGTGCGCGACGGGAGCCCGCGGGTCGGGGGATGGCGATCGCCGGGATCGTGATCAGCTCGCTCATCCTGCTGGTCTGGGTCGTGATCATCGGCCTGTTCCTGTTCGCCGGGATCTTCGCAGCGGGAAGCGCCGCGACCTACCGTTCCGCCTGACTTCCGACCGTCACCGCGACCGCGACCGGAGCCGGGTCTCCTCGAGGTCGAGCATCGACTGCGCCTCGGCGAGGATGCGCGACGGGTAGAGGCCGCGCGAGCGCTCGAGCAGCAGTCGGTCGCGTTCGGCGTCGACCACGGCGAGCCGGAGGGTGCGGTAGAGGTGATGGGGTCTGCTCTCGGCCGGGGTGTCCGAGAGCACGATCCGCTCCCACGCCGATTCCGCCTGCAGATACGACGACTGGCGCACGCGTTCCACGACCTCCGGGTCGATCGGGGCGGTGCTCCCGGTGACGACCTCGGGCTCGTCGAGCACCTTCAGCCCGGTCTCGCTGAGGTCGTCGAGCAGCTTGGCGAGCAGACGGCGGTCGTCCTTCACGTCCACGCCCTGCAGCCCGAGCGTCCGGATGAGCCAGGGCAGGGTGCCCCCCTGCACGACGAGGCTGACGACCGCCACGGTGAACGCGATCAGGATGAGCTGCGGGCGGTACGGGATGTCGTGCGGCAGCGACTGGGCAGCCGCGAGCGTCACGACGCCGCGCATACCGGACCAGCCGAGCACGACGCCGCCCTTCCAGTCGATGGCCTCCTGCCGGAACTCCTCCAGGTCGCTTCTGTGGCGCTGGTACCGCGTCTCTGCACGCTGCTTGCGCACCGACTGCCAGCGGTACTTGACCGGATGGTCACGGAAGTAGCTGATCAACAGCCACTCCTTCAGCACGGCCTTCTCCGCGTGCTGCGCGCGCCTTCGGAGCGCGTAGATGAGGGGGACGATGAGCACGAAGCGGATGATGACGAGGGAGACCATGGCGATGAGGCCGAGGAGCACGGAGTCCCACACGCTCAGGATCTCGGGGTGGTCGACGTCGGCGACGAGGGTCCGGATCTCGAGGCCGATCAGGAGGAAGACGCCGTTCTCGAGCAGGAACTGGATGGTGCGCCAGTTGATGGTGTCGCTGATGCGCGCCTGGGCGGTGAAGTGCCGCGGCGCGGCGTGCCCGGTGTAGAGCCCCGCGATCACGACGGCGAGCACGCCCGAGCCGTGCAGCGCCTCCGTCGGGGCGAACGCGGCGAACGGCACGATCACCGACAGGGCGGTGTCGAGCACCGGGTCGTTGAGCTTCGAACGCACCCAGACGGAGATGAAGCCCACGATCAGGCCGACCACCGCGGCGAGGGCGACGGCGCTGAGGAAGTCGGCGACGCCGGCGAGCGGCGTGCTGAGGGAGCCCACCGCGGCCGCGAGGGCGGTGCGCAGCAGTACGAGGGCGGTCGCGTCGTTGACGAGCCCTTCGCCCTCCAACACGGTGAGGATGCGGGGAGGGAGGCCGAGCTTGCGTCCGATGGAGGTCGCCGCGACCGCGTCCGGCGGGCTGATGATCGCTCCCAGGGCGATCGCCGCGGCCAGGTTGAGGTTCGGGAGCATCGTGTAGAGCACGAAGCCCGACGCGAAGGCCGTGATGATCACCAGCACGACCGAGAGGCCGGCGATCGGTGCCAGGTTGCGCCGGAAGTCGGTGAGCGGCACACTGATCGCCGCCGCGTACAGGATGGGCGGGAGCAGCCCGTCGAGGATGATCTCCGGCGGGACGTCGATGTCGGGCACTCCGGGCAGGAACGACAGCATGACGCCGACGATCACCAGGATGATCGGGGCCGCGACCCCGAGCTTGCGGGCGAATGCCGCCACGCCGACGATCACCGCCACCGCGATCACCGCGTATACGCCGAGCTCCATCTATCCGTAGGCAGTGCGGTCCGGGGCCCTAGCGGGCGCGCAATCCGTCGATGGCCATGGCGATCACGCGGTCCCGCTGCTCGTCGTCGTCGAACGCGACCCCGGCGATCCCGGAGACCATGCGGATGACGTCCCCGATGGTCGCGTCCTCGCGCAGTTCGCCGGCCTCCTGGGCGCGCTCGAGCAGGGGCTCGCCGGCGTCGTAGAGGGAGGTGCGGCAGCTGAGCAGCACGGGGGAGTCCTTGTTGAGGCCCTCCAGCAGGGCCTTCTTCGTGCCGATGTAGGTCACGAAGCGCCGCAGCCACGCCTCGACCCCGACCCACGGGTCGGGCAGGTCGGCGGCGTCCTCCGCGGCGTGGACCACGGCCTCCACCTCGTCCACGTACACGGCCTCGACGAGCGCGTCGCGGGTGGGGAAGTTGCGGTACAGCGTGCCGATGCCGACGCCCGCGCGACGGGCGATGTCCTCGAGGGAGGCGCTGGTGCCGTCGGTGGCGAACGCCTCTCGGGCGGCGGCGAGGAGCGCGTCGAAGTTGCGGCGCGCGTCGGCCCGTTGCGGGCGCACGACACCGACGTAAGCGGTGTCTGTGCCGGTCACAGCGGGTCCTCTCGAACGGGTCGTCGACGGGGTCGTCGAAACAAGTATGGCAGAAAGGGTTGCGAAGCGGAGGCACCCTCCGGTAATGTCTCCATCGTAACCGGAGGCTCCCTCCGAACGGAGCCTGCCTCCAATTGTAGCCGCTTCTGCGGCATCCCCTCGAGAAACGGAAGAAAAACCGACATGTCTCGATCTCGACCCGGCATCACGTTCGCCGTCCTGGCCCTCAGCGTGGCCTCCTTCGCCCTCCTGCAGTCCCTCGTCGTCCCCGTCCTGCCCGTGATCCAGTCCGATCTCGGCACCACCACCTCCGGCGTGACGTGGACCATGACCGCGTGGCTCATCGCCGCCGCGGTCGCCACCCCGTTGCTCGGCCGCGTCGGCGACATCGTCGGCAAGCGCCGCGTCTTCGTCCTCTCGCTGCTTGCGGTCGCGCTCGGCAGCGTCATCGCCGCCGTCGCGCCGTCCATCGGCGTTCTGATCGCCGGCCGCGTCGTCCAGGGCGTCGGCGGGGCCATGTTCCCGCTGGCGTTCGGCATCATCCGCGACGAGTTCCCGGCCCGCCGCCTCCCGTCCGCGATCGGCGCCATCGCGTCGGTCATCGCGATCGGCAGCGGTCTCGGGACGGTGCTCGCCGGTCCGCTCGCCGACGTGCTCAGCTGGCGCGGTCTGTTCCTCGTGCCCGTCGCCCTCACCGTCACCGGCGCCGTGCTCACCCTGATGTTCATCCCGGAGTCGCGCGAGCGCGCCGTCGGCGGCGTCAACCCGTGGTCGGCCGTGCTGCTCTCCGGGTGGCTGATCGCGCTGCTCCTGCCGCTCAGCACGGGTGCGCAGTGGGGCTGGTCCTCGCCGCAGGTGATCGGCCTGTTCGCCGCCGCCGCGGTGCTGCTCGCCGCGTGGGTCGTCGTCGAGCTGCGATCCACCCACCCGCTGGTCGACATGCGGCTCATGCGCGAGCCGGGCGTGTGGTCGATGAACCTCGCCGCGATCTTCATCGGTGCGTCGATGTTCGCCGTGTTCGCGTACTTCCCGCGCTTCGTGCAGACCCCGGCCGCCAGCGGCTACGGGCTCGGCGCGTCGGTCGCCGAGTCCGGGATGCTGATGCTCCCGATGCTCGCGACCATGGCCATCACGGGCTTCGCCAGCGGTCCGCTCGCCCGCTGGGTCGGGTTCCGCGCGCAGATCGTCATCGCCGCCGTGCTGATGTCGGCGGCGAGCCTCTCGCTCGCCTTCCTGCACAGCTCCCTGTTCGACGTGGCGGCCGCCTCCGGCGTCTTCGGCATCGGACTCGGGCTCATCTACGCGGCGATCACCAGCGTGGTCGTCCAGAGCGTTCCGGCCACCCAGACCGGGGTCGCCAGCGGGATGAACGCCAACCTCCGCACCGTCGGATCGGCGATCGGCGCCGCCGTCATGACGGCGCTGGTCACCGGCGCCACGACCGCGAACGGGTTCCCCGCGGAGTCCGGCTACACCGAGGGCTTCACGACTGCCGGCCTGCTGGCGCTCGGGGCCGGGGCCGTCACGGTGCTGGCGGCGTTCGTCCTGCGCTCCCGCGCTCGGCGCACCGCGGCGGACGCCGAGCTGGCCGCCGTCGCCGGGCTTGCCCGCCTCCAGCAGCGCGCACCGGTCGCGTCGCCCGCGGCCGCGCCGTCCGGGATCTCGCTCGCCGGGACCTCGACCTCCATGCCCTCGGAGCCGGCGCTCTCACTGGCCGAGGTCGAGTCGGTGGCGGTCCCGGTCATGCTCGCGGAGCTGGCCGAGGCGGCCGAGTTCCACCGTCTCGCCGCCAAATTCGACGCGACCGCGGAGCACGAGCCGCGCGCAACCGCTCCCGCGTCCGAGCTCGAGGTCGCCTGACCACAGCCGCCCGCCGCTCCCTGGCGGGGCGTGACGAATCGCGGGTGCCCCTCATCGGGCCCCCGCGATTCATCATGTCGGGAGCGGGAGCGACCGGCCTCTGTCAGGCCTGCCGGACGTGTCAGACCTGCCGGACGCGTCAGGCCTGACGGAAGTGGGCGCGCGCGGAGGGCAGCCACATCAGCACCGCGGCCACGACGACGGCGGCGCCGCTGAGCAGACCGATCAGGTCGCCGAGCAGGATGTCCGCGATCAGGCCCAGCACCACGATGGCGCCGATGACGGTGAGCACGATCCGCGCCCAATTCGCGCCACGCAGCAGGAACAGTCCCAGGGCGACCCGCAGGAACGCACCGAGAACGGCGCCGGCGATCGACATCAGGACGACACCGGGTCCGGTGGCCGTGCTCACCGCCGGGCTGGCGAGCAGCGCGGGCAGGCCGACGAAGAAGGAGAGCAGACCCAGAGCCGCGCTGGCGATCCAGGTCCAGAACGAGAGGACGACGACGCGGGGCACGCCGACGGTGGTGAACTGTGGGGACACGGTCGATCCTTCGGGTAGGGAGTGCGGCGCGGACACGATCGTCCACGTACGACGCTATCGGCACTGTCTGACGATCCGTCATGCGCACCGCCGTCCGGATGGGTGACGGAGGGGCTGCGACCAGCCGCCGGCTGTCAGGCCTGCGCCGCCTGCGCACTCCGCCACCGGGCGAGCCGCGCCCATGGATCGCCGGCTCCGGCGCGCAGGCGTGCGACGTGCCGCAGCAGCCGGGTGTCGGTCTCGAACCACTCGGTGCCCGGGATCCGCAGCGCGGCGAACTCCTTGTGCCGCTCATGCTCGCGCGTCCGGTCGCCGCGCTCGAACGCCAGCACTTCGTCGTGCGGCAGCGACGCGAAGCGCTGCGCGGGGTTCGCCGTCGTGCCGATCTTGATGCGGTCGCGATAGCGCAGGTAGTACACCACGTCGACTCGGGAGGCCGCGGCGCCCTCCGGCGGGAGCTCGCCCGCCCGCCACTCGCAGATGGCGCACAGCCAGCCGGACGGGTAACGCACCCCCAGCCGCGCGCCGCAGAACGCGCAGGGCGACGGCAGCAGGTCCGTCACGCCGTACTCCTCGGACACCCAGTCGTGGGCTTCGAGCAGGTGCGGCAGGCAGAGCGGCACCGGGGCGCCCGCGTGGGCCGGAGCCCCGCAGAGCGCGCAGGTCGTGGTCATGCCGGGACGCTACCGCGCTCTCCCGACAGTCCTACCCCGCGTCGCTGCGCGAGTACGACGATCCGGAGGCCGTGCGGCCGACCAGCCCGCTGTCCACCAGGTGGCGGCGCAGGGCCGCCGTGTCGTCGCCGAAGCGGCGCAGCCGCTCGCCCAGCTCGGCCTCGTCGACGACCTCGCCCGGAGCGAGCACCGTCTCGGCGACGTGACGGAACAGCTCCGCGCGGTCGGCCGCCGCCGCCGGGTAGCGGTCGATCCGGCCTGCCTCGTCGAGGAAGCGGTCGACACCGGTGCGGCGCGGGCGGCTCGGTGCCTCCCGCAGCACCTGGGCGAACCGTTCGGTGCGGATCGTGGCGGTGCCGTCCGCGACGGTGACGATGCCGACGCGGACCAACACGTCCAACGCCCGCCGCCGGCGCGCGGGGCTGAGTCCGTCGCCGCCCACGGCCGAGGCGCCCACGGCCGAGGCGCCCCCGAGCTCGGTCTCCGCGAATACGCGCCGCGCATCCGCGTTCGCGAGGGCGGCGACGATCGGTCGCCAATCGGCCGGTTCTGCGGCATCGGAGGAAGGCATACTGCGAGGATAACCGGGCGTCTGGTACGGTATCGCGCATGGGTACGCTGTTCCTCTAGTGCGGGACGCCGCGTCGAGTCTTCTCCGCGGTGAGTCCTGAGCACGCCCTCCACGACCGCATGGCGGCGGTCGCGCGGTGGTCCGGCGTGATGCGTCCTGTCCAGTAGCCCGGGCTCCCGGGGTCAGGAAGTCTCCTATGCTCCCAGCACACCTCTCTCTTCGTTCGGCGTCCGCGCGTTTCGCGGAGCGCATCGTCCTCCACGACCTCGATCTGGCGGTGAATCCCGGCGACCGGATCGGCGTCGTCGGCGACAACGGCGCCGGCAAGTCCACCCTCCTGGCCCTCCTCGCCGGCGCCCTCGACCCGTCCGCGGGCCGGTGGGTGGCCGCCGCACCGGGTGGCATCGCGTATGCCGCGCAGGCGCTCCGGCTGCCATCGGGCGCGACGGTGTCCGACGCGATCGACGAGGTGCTCCGTGACCTGCGAGCTCAGGAGGCGCATCTCCACGCGCTGGAGCGCGCCCTCGCGACCGTCGCCGCCGCTGCCCTGCCCGCCCTGCTCGACGAGTATGCGTTGGCTGCCGAGCGGTTCGAGGCGCGGGAGGGGTACGCGGTCGATGTGCGCGTGACCCGCGCCCGCGAGACGCTGGGGGTCGGTGTGCTCGAACCCGAGCGGCCGGTGAGCACGCTGTCGGGTGGGCAGCTGGCCCGCCTCGCGCTCGCCGCGGCCCTGGCCTCCCACGCCGATGTGCTGCTGCTGGACGAGCCGACCAACGACCTGGACGACGAGGCCATCGGCTGGCTGGAGCAGCGGGTGCGGGACCACCGCGGTTCGGTGGTGGTCGTGACCCACGACCGGCTGTTCCTCGATGCCGTGACCGACACCATCGTGGAGGTCGAGAACGGGACGATTCGACGATTCGGCGACGGCTACGCCGGCTATCGGGCGGCCAAGGCCGCTCAGCGGCGCCGCCACCTGCTCGAGTACGAGCAATGGCGCACCGAACTCGTCCGCAGCGAGCGTCTGGCGGGCTCCGCGGCGCAGCGGCTCGAGGGCATCCCGCGCCGCCAGGAGAAGGCGGGATTCGGGCACGGCGCTTTTCGCGCACGCGGCCGTGATCACGGGGCGATGGGCCGCATTCGCAACGCGAAGGAGCGGATCGCCCGGCTCGTCGCGGACCCGGTCGCACCGCCGCCGGAACCGTTGGCGTTCGCGAGCGCGGCGCTCACGGCGGCCCCGCAGCCGGACGATCCGGGGGAGGGTGCTGCGGGCGACGACGTGATCGTCCGGCTGCGCGACCTCCGGGTCGACGGCCGCCTCGAGCTGCCGGGACTTCGTCTGGCGCGTGGCGAGAGGCTGCTGATCACCGGGCCGAACGGCGCAGGCAAGAGCACCCTCCTCGCCGTGATCGCGGGGGAGCTGACGCCGGACCGGGGCGAGGTCGAGGCGCCGGCGCGGATCGGCTTCCTCCGGCAGAGCCACCGGGTGTGGGAGCCCGGGACCACTCTGCTCGGCGCATACTCCGACGGCCGGGCCGCGGCTCGGGACGATCTCGCGGATGAACTGCTGGCGACCGGGCTGTTCGCGTCTGCCGAGCTGCTCCGACCCCTGGCCGACCTGTCGCACGGCCAGCGGCGCCGGCTGGAACTCGCCCGCGCGCTCGGCTCTCCGGTCGACCTGGTGCTGCTCGACGAGCCGACGAACCACCTCGTTCCCGAGCTCGTCGAGCAACTGGAGGAGGCGATCACCACGTTCCCGGGCGCCGTCGTGATCGTCTCGCACGACCGGCTCTTGCGGAGACGTTTCGCCGGGCGGTCGCTCGCCCTCGACGCCGGACGGCCGGTGGGCGGGGCTCGGACTACGGACGGCACGAAGGCCCCTACTGAAGCCGACGGCGCTCTACTGAAGATGGGGGAGACTGATCGTCCGCACGCCGAGCGGTGATCTAATATGCCAATGTACTGGCTCGACAGCACGCGTCGAGGGTACGCCGTTCGTGTGGAGGTAGTGTGCCTGTTCCCGTCAAACGCGAGCCCGTCACCGGCAAGCGCGTCCTGCTCCGCGACGTCGTGCGCGACCAACTGCGCGACGCCATCCTGGACGGCACGTTCCGAGCGGGGGAGGTGCTGCACGACGCCGAGCTGATGGAGTGGCTGGGTGTGTCCCGCACACCGCTGCGGGAGGCGATCAACGACCTCGCGCGCATGGGGCTGATCGAGATGGAGCCCAACCGTTACACCCGGGTCGTCGATCCGAAGCCGGCGGAGATGGTGATGGCCTTCCACACGCTCGGCGTCCTGCACGGTGGCTCCGTCGTGCTCGGCCTGCCGCGGCTGTCACCCGAGCAGCGGAGCGAGGTGGACGAACACGCCGCCACGTGGGCGCACGCCCTTCGTGAGCGGAGCATGCGCGGGATCCGGGACCACTTCAACGCCATCTTCGCAATCTGTGCGGCCGCATCCGGCAACACCATCTATCGCACGCTGCTCGCCGACGAGACCTATGGTCTGCGGTACCTGACCATCATGGGGGTGCTCGCCAGCCTGATCGACGACCGCGGGTGGGCGGAGCTCGAGAGCGCGGCCGACGCACTGCTGGCGGCGCTCGCCGCGGACGACGTCGAGGGCGTGCGCGTCGCCGTCGAGCGTGCGCACCTCGGCTGGCTCGACCACGAGGAGCACGAGGGGCGCTAGGCGGGCAGCCGGTCGGCGACCTCGGTCGCGAGTGCCGTGAGGATCCGGTGGAGGCGGGTGCGTGCGGCGTCCGGGTCCGAGGCGACCTCCTCGGCGAGCAGTCGCAGCTCCGATGCTCCGCCCACGCCGCGGACGAGTTCGGGATGGTGGCGCAGCAGTCGCAGCGTTCGCGGGAGGACGATCTCACTCAGTTGATCGACCAGGGGCGATGCGTCCGCCTGGATCAGGAAGCGGGCGATCGCCTCGAACAGGTCGACGCCGACGTCGTCGCCGCGGGCGGCGAGTCCGATCCGGTAGGCGAGTTCGAGTTCACGTTCGGGGGTGATCCGTTGCTCCTGCAGGCGCAGGTCGAGCGTGCCGCGGAGGAGGTGGATCGAGCGGACCAGGTCGTCGTCGATGACATCGGCCACGCGGGTGTAGCGATTGGGGGAGGCCTCGACGAGTCCGGCACGGATCAGTCGAGCCAGGGCATCGCGCACCGGGGTGCGGGAGACACCGAACCGGTCGGCGATCTGGTCGACGTCGAGCTGCTCCCCGGGTGCGAGGGTGGTGTCGACGAGTTCGTCGCAGAGGATGTCGAAGACGTCTTCGCTGAGGAGGCGGCGATTGCTGAGGGGGACCATCCTCTTCGCCTCCGTTCGGTTGTGTTCCGGGTGAAAGGCCCTGATGGCCGCACTCGCGGTGGTGCGGGTGCGGCCATCGGGGTGGAGCCTGCCCATTCCTACAAGGGGCTCCGTGCCGGCGAGTGACCGCTCACTCGTCGGCGGTGCGGGTGCCGGAAGAACTGAACGGCACCCGCGGGTGTGTGAAGTGTGTGGGGCGGTGGGCGGACGCGTGCGCGTCCGCCCACCGGGTGACCCGTCAGGGTCGAGTGGTGCTGGTTACTGCTGGGTGGCGCTCCGGCGACGGCGGAGCGCGGTGTAGGCGCCTGCTGCTGCGAGGAGGGCCATACCGAACCCGCCGGCCAGGGCCGGGTCCATGACCGGGATACCGGCGTCGTCGGTGACGACGACGATCGGTCCGAGGTCGATGGTGACGGAGTCGTCGCCGGGGACGGTGTAGGTGAGTTCCAGGTTGTTGTCACCCTCGGGCAGGCCGGTGATCGGGGTGGACCAGTTGCCCTTGTCGTCGACGGTGGTTTCGCCGACGATGTTGCCGTCTTTGTCCGTGATGACGACGGT
>NZ_AYMR01000049.1 GCF_000633535.1 Leifsonia aquatica H1aii
GAAGGAGATGACCAGTGAGCATCACGGTCAAGCCCGGCGACATCATCCGCGCCACCAACGGCGACACCAGCATCGAGGGCCGGCTGGACTCCACTACCGACAATCCCGCCCACATCGCGTTTGCTGGCACGAGCATTCTCGTCAGCGTCCTTCTGAGGGACGGTTTCGTGATCGAACGGGTGGAGGCTGCGCTGCCGACGACGCCCGGAATCTACGTGACCGCCACGGACGACCCTGACGGTTATGTGTACCGGTTGACCTCGGACGGCAGGTGGTTGGCGTACTACGAAACCGACGTTGAACAGCGCACTGAGGCCGACATGCGCGCGTCGATGGCGCCCGTCAACCTCGTCCCTCTCGTATCCGCCCCTGCGAACGGGACGCTCGTACGGGCGTTCGCCCCGCGACCGGTCGACCCTCTGCCCTCGATTCGGAGCACCTTCGCCGCGGCCACCGCCGCAGTGGTCGCCACCCCAGCCCACCCCGCGCACGACGACGACATTGCGGCCGCAGGCGACGACGTCCGCGACATCAGGCAGTAGCACGCCACATCAACCCGGAAGGACCCACCCAGTGAGCATCACAGTCAAGACCCAGAACGAGCTGGACGCCGCCCTGAAGTTGGACGGCTACCAGGAGATCATCATCGACTCCCCACGCGGCGTGTGGCTTGAGATCTCCGCGAGCGCCGGCAAGTACGTCCGTGCGTCCGACTCGGCCACCGT
>NZ_AYMR01000050.1 GCF_000633535.1 Leifsonia aquatica H1aii
CGCTGCGCGAGGGGCTTGATCTCCTTCTCGCGCTTGTACTCGATCCAGGTCTCGATGAGCTCCGGGGTGAACACGCCGCCTGCGGTGAGGAAGTCGTGGTCGGCCTCGAGGGCGTCGAGGGCCTCGGCGAGGGTGCCGGGGACCTGGGGGATGTTCTTGGCCTCCTCGGGCGGCAGCTCGTAGAGGTCCTTGTCGACCGGCTCGTGCGGCTCGATGCGGTTCTTGATGCCGTCGAGGCCGGCCATGAGCTGGGCGGCGAACGCGAGGTACGGGTTGCCGGAGGCGTCGGGCGCGCGGAACTCGATGCGCTTGGCCTTCGGGTTGGTGCCCGTGATCGGGATGCGGATCGACGCGGAACGGTTGCCGGCCGAGTAGACCAGGTTGACCGGGGCCTCGAAGCCGGGGACCAGGCGGTGGAACGAGTTCACCGTCGGGTTCGTGAAGGCGAGCACCGCGGGGGCGTGCTTGAGCAGGCCGCCGATGTACCAGCGGGCGATGTCGGAGAGGCCGCCGTAGCCGGACTCGTCGTAGAAGAGCGGCTTGCCGTCGCTCCACAGCGACTGGTGGGTGTGCATGCCCGAGCCGTTGTCACCGAAGAGCGGCTTCGGCATGAAGGTCGCGACCTTGCCCCACTGCTCGGCCGTGTTCTTCACGATGTACTTGAACTTGAGGATGTCGTCCGCCGCGGCGACCATGGTGTCGAAGCGGTAGTTGATCTCGGCCTGGCCGCCGGTGCCCACCTCGTGGTGGGCGCGCTCCAGGATGAGGCCGGCGTCGATCAGCTTGAGGGAGATGTCGTCGCGCAGGTCGGCCTGCTTGTCGACCGGGCTGACCGGGAAGTAGCCGCCCTTGTAGGGGGTCTTGTTGGCCAGGTTGCCGCCCTCTTCGACGCGGCCGGTGTTCCAGGCGCCCTCCTCGGAGTCCACCGAGTAGAAGGAGGAGTGCTGGTTCACCTCGTAGCGCACGTCGTCGAAGATGTAGAACTCCGCCTCGGGGGCGAAGAACGCGGTGTCCGCGATGCCGGTGGAGGCGAGGTACTTCTCGGCCTTCTTGGCGACCTGACGCGGGTCCTTCGCGTAGATCTCGCCGTTGCGCGGGTTGTAGATGTCGAAGACCATGATCAGCGTGCGCTCGACGCGGAACGGGTCGATGTAGGCGGTCGAGACATCGGGGATGAGCTGCATGTCGGACTCGTGGATCGACGCGAA
>NZ_AYMR01000051.1 GCF_000633535.1 Leifsonia aquatica H1aii
GGTGTACTGACCCGGATCGTTGTTGACATAGGAGAGACCTCCGGAGTCGAGTTGGAGCTGTCTAGGTTCCCTCGAGTTCACGGAGGTCTCTCTTGTCTCACGCTAATGCCCGGCTGACGCCGGCGGGTCGTTTGATCATGGTTCAACGCATCGGTTCTGGCCGTCCGGTTGCGCATGTGGCGGCCGAGATGGGCGTCTCACGAACCGCTGCGTGGCGGTGGTGGCGACGTTTCCAGGTCGAAGGTGCTCCCGGCTTGCAAGACCGTTCCAGCGTTGCCCACTCGCACCCGCATCGGACCGCGGCATGTGATGAGACGCGGACACGGATCATGCGAGAACTCACTCATCGCGGTCCGGTGTTCATCGGCGCTCGTTTGGGAATGCACGCCTCCACCGTCGGCCGGATCCTGTCGCGGCACCAAACCCCGCTGTTGCGCGAGCTGGACCCCGTCACCGGGACGCTGATCCGCGCCACTCGCCGCAGCGCGAACCGTTACGAACACGACCACCCCGGCTCTTTGCTCCATATCGATGTGAAGAAGCTCGGCCGCATACCCACCGGCGGCGGCTGGCGCGTTCACGGCCGCAGCGAAGACGTCCGCGGTCGCGAGCTGGGTTATGACTACGTCCACACCGCCATCGACGACCACTCCCGGCTCGCCTACGCCGAGATACACGACAACGAACGCGGGAGCACCGCGGCCGGCTTCCTGCAACGCGCCATCGACTTCTATGCCACCACCGGCGTCCGCATCGAGCGCATCATCAGCGACAACGCGCTCGCTTACCGACGCTCAATCGCGTTCAAGAACGTTCTCGCCGCACACAGCATCAGTCAGCGATTCATCAAACCGCATTGCCCCTGGACCAACGGCAAAGTCGAGCGCCTGAACCGCACCCTCGCCACCGAATGGGCCTACGCCCGACCCTACGAGTCCAACACCCAACGAGCAGCAGCCTTGCCAGCCTGGCTCGACTACTACAACCTAGACAGACCCCACCTCGGCATCGGAGGCAAAACACCCATCGACCGAATCAACAACGGTCGAGGTCAGTACAGCTATCGGGCTGCAATAGACGATGTCGATCCCTCGCCCAGTCAACGCGATCGCGGTTTCCTCGGCTTCGGAACGACCCACCTCGTCGAGCGGCGGGTTCGCCAGTCCTCGAAGTCGTCCTTCGGCGTTGAGTGCGGTCTGTCCGTGCCGGATCAGGAACAGGTGTTGCGGTTGGTCAGTCATCCTGACTTCCTCTCTGCATGTCCGGCGAGTGTGACGATGAGGTCGGTTGCGGCCTCGGGGGAACGGAACGGCCCTAGTGGATGGTGAGTTCCCTGCGGGACGGCGACCCATCGCGCCGGCAGAAAGTGGGGGTACTCGCGTCGAACTCGGCCGATCACGGTCTGGTCGCGGACCACGAGTTGGACGACGTCGCTACCGGGGAACATCGGCACGAGACATACTCCGTGCGCGCATGCTGTCGCGACCGCGTTCTCTTCCAGCACGGTGAGGGTGGCGCGGGCGATGATGTTCTCGGCGACACGGAGAATGGTGGGCTCCTCCATCGTCCTCACCCCCGAACCATGCGCCGGCGTGGGCCGACCGACTGCACCAGTGCGGGGAGACGGTGCGTGCGGTTCTCCTCGTAGTCTGCGAGGTTGCCTTCGAACCAGTACCAGTGGCCGGGGTCTTCCGGTGTGCCTTCCCAGGCGAGGATGTGGGTGGCGACACGGTTCAGGAACCACCGGTCGTGTGAGGTGACCATCGCTGAGCCGTCGAAGTCGAGCAGTGCCTGCTCGAGCGCGATGAGCGACTCTGTGTCCAGGTCGTTGCTCGGTTCATCCAGCAGCAGAACGTTGCCGCCTTGCTTGAGTGTCAGGGCGAGGTTCAACCGGTTGCGTTCGCCGCCGGAGTAGTCCTTCACTGGCTTCTCCTGGGATTGGCCGGTGAACCCGAACCGGGCGACGTACGCACGGGCTGGCACTTCCGTGTCCCCGAGATGGACGGTTGCTTCTCCGTCAGCGACGGCCTCCCACGCGGTGCGACCCGCGTCGATGCCGCTGCGTGCCTGATCGACGTAGGAGATCCGGACGGTCTCCCCGATACGGACCGCCCCGGAATCCGGTGCGAGACGACCGCTGATGATCTCGAACAGCGTGGTCTTGCCGACACCGTTAGGACCGAGCACTCCAACGATGCCGCCTCGAGGGACCGTGAAGGAGACATGGTCCAGGACGACGCGTTCGTCGAACGTTTTCGAGACGGAGTCGAGCTCGATCACGTTCGTCCCTAGCCGCGGGGGAGGCGGAATGAGCAGCTCACCAACCGGGACCTGCGAGTCACCATCCGGGCGACGGCGGGCGTCTTCTTCGCTGAGGGACGCGTACTCGCGTTCCAGCAACCGCAGCCGCTGCTTGTCGCGCCGCCCATCCACACGGAAGTCAGCCAGCCGTCTCGCCAGGTAGTCGCTGTAACTCCCGGCGAACACGTCGACCCGGCCATGTTCCACTTCGACGATTCGCCGGGCGACCGTGTCAAGGAATGACCGGTCGTGGGTGATCGCGATGACGGTTCCTGGGTAGGCGGCCAGATGCTCCTGAAGCCAGTTGGTGCTATCGGTGTCCAGGTGGTTCGTCGGCTCGTCCAGCAGCAGCAAATCCGGCTGTGCCAGCAGCAGCCGGCACAGGGCAACCCGTCGACGTTCACCACCGGAGAGCGATGCGACGAACACCGGTCCGGGTGGGCAGCGCAGCGCGGTCATCGCCTGTTCGACGCGGGATGCGACGTCCCAACCGTCCACCCGGTCCAGATACTCCTGCAGATCACCGAGTTCTGCCAGCGCCGCCTCAGACCCATCCGCTGCGAGCCGTCGCGCGGCGTCGTCGTAGAGGGCGCGGGCAGTGATCGTGTCCGAGATCGCGTCCTCGATGTCTTCCAGGACCGTCTCGTCGTCACGAAGGACCGGTTCCTGCATCAGGATGCCGACGCTGAAGCCCAGAGCGGTGATCGCGGAACCGGTAGTCAACGTGTCGGTTCCGGCGATCACCCCCAAGAGTGTGGATTTACCGGCACCGTTTGGACCGATGACGCCGACACGATCGTGCTCACTGATGGTGAGGTTGACGTTCTCAAGGATGTGTTTCGTTCCGCGGGTGCTCGTCGCGTTCTCGACCCGTGCGACCCAGTGTTCTCCTGACATGGCGGGCTCCCTACCGTTGCATCTAACAGGTAGGGACCGTTGTCGACGTTCGCCGCGTTGTGGTGAGCCCCTCCACCATCGCCGACCTCACACGATACTCCGGCCGAAACGAGGGGGCTAGAGTGACGATCACGGCGATGGACCCCGCCGGAACGGCAACGTTCGAACCGCAACGCACGCTGATGGGCCTACACGCTTTCGTTAACGTGGAGGTCACTCATGCCTATCCGCCGGCTTGCGTTGGATGTCGACAAGGTCGTCGACCGCCCAGACATGGTCAGCCTGGCCCGCGCAATCGAGCAGGTCTCCGGCGTCACCGCGGTGAACGTGACCGTCACCGAGATCGATGTGGAGACCGTCGGCACCGACATCACGGTCGAAGGTGACGACATCGACACGGAAGCGCTGTTCCGCGCCATCGAGACGGTGGGGGCGGTCCTGCACAGCATCGACGAGGTCGTCGCTGGGGATCACATCATCGAGCGTGTGGCCCGCGTGCGCTGACCATGACCGTCGCCGAGTTCGCCCGAACATTGCCGACTCTCCCGTTGGTGCTGGGCGTCACCGACGGGATGCTGAACGCGCTCACCCTCGCCGGCGGGGCGCTCCTGCGGGACGGTGTGAGAAACCTGACCCTCATGCTGGCCCTACGAGTTGGGATCGCCGCCTTGGTGACTGCTGCGTTCACTGTGTTCGTCGCGGACTACGCTGAACGCCGTTCGGCTCTGGTGCGTGCAGCAAAGCAACTCAACATGACGGAGCCGGAACGGCTCGCCGCCACCAACCTGGGCCGCAAAGCGCTGCGGGAGTCATTCGTAGCGATGCTCGTCGCCGCCGGTGCAAGACTGGTAGGCGCCAGCGCTCCGCTTGCGGTCGGCGCAATTCTTCCCGGGCCCGCCTGGATTGTCGTGGCGCTCACGATCGCGTTGCTCGGCGGTTTCGGGTGGTTGCTCGGCGGGCTGCTCGCAGGGCGTCGCGGTTTCTGGGCGGCGTCGATGACGGTCGGCGGGGTGGCGGTGACCGCGATCGGCGTGTGGCTCAACATCGCCTGATTTCCTTCCGCACGGGATTCTCCGCTACGATCGCGGGACGGCGATGGATCCCGCCGGAGCGACAGCTCGAACCGCCACGACGGCCGATGGTTCCTACTTCTCCGACATCGACGGAAAGTAGGACAGCTGTGTTCACTTCAGGTTCCGAAGCGCTCGGCTTCATCGCCGATACGAAGGTCCGATTCCTGGACGTGCGCTTCACTGACCTGCCCGGTGTGCAGCAGCATCTGACCGTCCCGGCAGACACGGTCGACGAAGCCTTCTTCACCGAAGGGATCGCCTTCGACGGTTCGTCGATCCGCGGTTTCGCGTCGATCCACGAGTC
>NZ_AYMR01000052.1 GCF_000633535.1 Leifsonia aquatica H1aii
CGACATTTGGTCCAAATCGGGCCACCGCGTGAGGGCTAGGCCAGCGAGATCAGGTCGAGGTAGTCACGGTTCCAGTGGTCCTCGACGCCGTCGGGGAGGATGAGGACGCGCTCGGGGTTCAGTGCCTCCACCGCGCCCTCGTCGTGGCTGACCAGCACGACGGCGCCCTCGTAGTGCGCGAGCGCGTCGAGGATCTCGTCCCGGCTCGCGGGGTCGAGGTTGTTGGTCGGCTCGTCGAGGAGCAGCACGTTGGCGCCGGAGACGACGATCATCGCCAGCGCGAGTCGCGTCTTCTCGCCACCGGAGAGGACCCCGGCCGGCTTGTGCGCGTCGTCCCCGGTGAACAGGAACGAGCCGAGCACCTTGCGCGCCTCGGTCTCCGTCAGGTTCGGCGACGAGGACACCATGTTCTGCAGCACGGACCGCTCCACGTCGATGGTCTCGTGCTCCTGCGCGTAATAGCCGACCCGGAGGCCGTGGCCCGGCTCGACCTGCCCGGTGTCCGGCTTGTCGACGCCGGCGAGCATCCGCAGCAGCGTGGTCTTGCCCGCACCGTTGAGACCGAGCACGACGACCTTGGCCCCGCGATCGATCGCGAGGTCGACCGCCGTGAAGATCTCGAGCGACCCATAGCTCTTCGAGAGGTCGGAGGCCGTGAGCGGGGTGCGGCCGCAGGGCGCCGGGGTCGGGAACCGCAACTTCGCGACCCGGTCGGCCTGGCGCACCTCGTCGAGCCCGGCGAGGAGCTTCTCCGCGCGCGCCACCATCTGGTGGGCCGCCGCGGCCTTCGTCGCCTTCGCGCCGAACTTCGCTGCCTGCAGCTGGAGCGCGCCGGCCTTCTTCTCGGCGTTCGCGCGCTCCTTCTTGCGGCGCTCCTCGTCGGCGGCGCGCTGGCGCTGGTAGTTCTTCCAGCCCATGTTGTAGATGTCGATGACCTGGCGGTTCGCGTCCAGGTAGAAGACCCGGTTGACGGTCTCGCCCACCAGCTCCACGTCGTGGGAGATGACGATGAAGCCGCCGGAGTACCCCTTCAGGAACTCGCGCAGCCAGATGACGGAGTCGGCGTCGAGGTGGTTGGTCGGCTCGTCGAGGATCATCGTGCGGGCGTCCGAGAACAGGATGCGCGCCAGCTCGATGCGACGGCGCTGACCGCCGGAGAGCGTCTTCAGCGGCTGGTCCAGGATGCGGTCCGGGAGGTTGAGGTTGCTCGCGATGGAGGCGGCCTCGGCCTCGGCGGCGTACCCGCCGAGCATGTGGAACTGCTCCTCCAGCCGGCCGTACTTCTTCATCGCCGCCGCCGAGATCGCTGCGTCGTCGCTCGCCATGTCGAGCGTCGACTGCTGCATCCCGAGCACGATCGACCCCAGGCCGCGGGCGTCGAGGATGCGCGTGCGGGCGAGGTCTTCGAGGTTGCCGGAGCGCGGGTCCTGCGGCAGGTAGCCGAGCTCACCGCTGCGGTCGACCTTCCCGGCCGTGGGCAGGAGGTCACCGGCGAGCACTTTGGTGAGGGTGGTCTTGCCGGCCCCGTTGCGGCCGACGAGGCCGATCTTGTCGCCGTCGGCGACGCGGAAGCTGACGTCCTCCATCAGCAGGCGGGCGCCGACGCGCAGTTCGAGGCCCTGGACGCTGAGCACGATGAATCCTTCTCTTTCAGAGGTCATCCGCCCCGGACCGTGGGTCCGGGGCGGATGCAGGTGGTGGTGTGGGTGCGGGTCAGATGGCGAAACCGAGCGCGCGCATCATGTCGCGCCCGTCGTCCGTGATCCGCTCCGGCCCCCACGGCGGCATCCACACCCAGTTGATGCGGAACGCCTCGACGATGCCGTCGAGCGACTCGGCGGTCTGCTCCTCCAGCACATCGGTGAGGGGGCAGCCGGCACTGGTCAGCGTCATCGAGATGATGAGGGCGTCGTTCTCGTCGTCCCAGCCCAGATCGTAGATCAGGCCGAGGTCGACGACGTTGATCCCGAGCTCGGGATCCATGACGTTCTTCAGCGCCTCTTCGACCTGGTCGAAGAGGGCCGGGCTCAGCGTGGCGACCATGGGTCGAGCCTACGCCTCGGCCAGATCGCCGGCCGTGGCGCTGGCGGGCTCGGGCGCGTCGACGTAGCGGTCGTAGCCCTCCTCCTCCAGGCGGTCGGCGAGCTCGGGGCCGCCCTGCTCCGCCACCTTGCCGGCGACGAACACGTGCACGAAGTCCGGCTTGATGTAGCGCAGGATCCGCGTGTAGTGGGTGATGAGCAGGATGCCGAGACCGGTGTTGGCCTTGGCGCGGTTGACGCCCTCCGAGACGATCTTGAGCGCGTCGACGTCGAGACCGGAGTCGGTCTCGTCGAGCACGGCGAACTTCGGCTTGAGGAGCTCCAGCTGCAGGATCTCGTTGCGCTTCTTCTCGCCGCCCGAGAAGCCCTCGTTGACGTTGCGCTCGGCGAACGACGAGTCCATGCGCAGCGCCGCCATGCTCTCGCGGACGTCCTTGACCCAGGTGCGGATCGCGGGAGCCTGGCCCTCGATCGCGGTCTTGGCGGTGCGGAGGAAGTTGGTGTTGGTCACACCGGGGATCTCGACCGGGTACTGCATGGCGAGGAAGAGCCCGGCGCGGGCGCGCTCGTCGACGGTCATCGCCAGCACGTCCTCCCCGTCGAGCGTGATGGTGCCGCCGGTGACGGTGTACTTGGGGTGACCGGCGATGGTGTACGCCAGGGTCGACTTGCCGGAGCCGTTGGGGCCCATGATCGCGTGGATCTCGCCTTCGCGGATGGTCAGGTCGACGCCGTTCAGGATGGGCTTCGTTCCCTGGTCCGTTTCGACGGTGACGTGCAGGTCGCGGATCTCGAGGACAGACATGGTGTTCAAATCTCTTTCGTAACGTTCGGGTCGATGAAGACGTCGCCGTCGATCAGCTCGACCGCGTAGACGGGGACGGGCTCGTACGCCGGGAGGTTGAGGGGCTTGCCGGTGACCAGCGAGAACTGGGAGCCGTGCGCCCAGCATTCGAGCGTCTCGCCTTCGACGAAGCCTTCGGACAGCGAGATCTCGCCGTGGGTGCAGGTGTCGCCGATCGCGTGGACGTCGCCCGCGGAGTCCTTGACCACCGCGATGGGCACGCCGTCGACGACGACGCGGGAGGCCTGGTTCTCCACCAGCTCCGCCACGGCGAGCACGCGGGAGGCGGCCATCAGGCCGCCGCCACGACGGACGAGGCCAGCTCCGCCTCGATGGCGGTCTGCAGACGCTCCTGCAGCGCGGGCGAACCGATCTGCTGGACGATCTCGAACAGGAACCCGCGGACGACGAGGCGCCGCGCCTCCTCCTCGGTGATGCCTCGCGACTGCAGGTAGAAGAGCTGCTCGTCGTCGAACCGTCCGGTCGCGCTGGCGTGACCGGCTCCGACGATGTCGCCGGTCTCGATCTCCAGGTTCGGCACCGAGTCGGCGCGGGCGCCGTCGGTCAGGACGAGGTTGCGGTTCTGCTCGTAGGTGTCGGTGCCGACGGCCTTCGGGCCGATGAGCACGTCGCCGATCCACACCGTGCGGGCGCCCTTCCCCTGCAGCGCGCCCTTGTAGGTGACGCGGCTGCGGGTCTCGGGGCCGTCGTGGTGCACGTAGACCTGCTGTTCGAGGTGCTGGTGGGCGTCAGCGAAGTAGGCGCCGAGGAGCTCGGCGTCCGAGCGCGCCCCGGCCAGGTGCGCCGAGGGGTTGAGCCGGACGACCGCGCCGCCGAGGGTGACGGCGACGTGCTTCAGGCGGGCGCCCTCCTCCAGCTTGGCGAGATGGGCGGCGACGTGCAGCGCGTCGTCGTCCCATTCCTGCACGGTCACGACCGTCACGTCCGCGCCGGCGCCGACGAGGAACTCGACGTTCTCGGCCAGGCGGGCGGCACCGCTGTTCTGCAGGATGAGCGTTCCGCGGGCACCGGGGGCGATCTCCACGACGGTGTGCGCCGCGCGGGCGTTTCCGCCGAGAGCGGACCGGGTGATCGTCGCTTCGGTGTCCTCGGTGCCGGCGAAGGCGACGAGGAGGGCCTGCTCGAAGTGCGTCCACGCGTTCGCGGAGACGCGGTCCTCGGGCCGTCCGGCGGTGCCGATGCGGGCGTCGTCGCGACCGATCCACGACGTGGTGACGCCGGGGGCCTCGACCACGTCGAGCGGGTACGGGGAGCCGTCGAGCTCGCCCGTGAGCAGGTCGCCGAGCTGCGCGACCGGCGTGTACTTCCACATCACCTCGCGGCCGGTGACGGCCGGGAAGTCGGAGACCTCGGTCGAGGTGAACCGCTCGGAGCGGGTCTGGACGGGGACGGGCGCGCGCATGTGGGAGGGCGCGACCGCCGTCTGGTCGATCGTGGGGGTGCTGGACGTCATATCAGCCGACAGAGCCTTCCATGCCCATCTCGATGAGCTTGTTGAGTTCGAGTGCGTATTCCATCGGGAGCTCACGAGCGATCGGCTCGATGAAGCCGCGGACGATCATGGCCATCGCCTCATCTTCCGGCATGCCCCGGGACATCAGGTAGAACAGCTGCTCCTCGCTCACGCGCGAGACCGTGGCCTCGTGGCCGAGCTGCACGTCGTCCACCCGGATGTCGATCGCCGGGTAGGTGTCGGAGCGGGAGATGCTGTCCACGAGCAGCGCGTCGCAGCGCACGGTGTTCGCCGCGTGGTGCGCGTTGGCGTCGACGCGGACCTCGCCGCGATAGCCGGCGCGGCCTCCCCCGCGTGCGATCGACTTCGAGACGATCGACGACTGGGTGTACGGGGCCATGTGGATCATCTTGGCGCCGGCGTCCTGGTGCTGACCGGGTCCCGCGAAGGCGACCGAGAGGGTCTCGCCCTTGGCGTGCTCCCCCATCAGGTAGATCGACGGGTACTTCATCGTCACCTTGGAGCCGATGTTGCCGTCGATCCACTCCATGGTCGCGCCCTCGGCGGCCGTGGCGCGCTTCGTGACGAGGTTGTAGACGTTGTTCGACCAGTTCTGGATCGTCGTGTAGCGCACGCGGGCGTTCTTCTTCACGATGATCTCGACGACGGCGGAGTGCAGCGAGTCCGACTTGTAGATCGGCGCGGTGCAGCCCTCGATGTAGTGCACGTAGCTGCCCTCGTCGGCGATGATCAGCGTGCGCTCGAACTGGCCCATGTTCTCCGTGTTGATACGGAAATAGGCCTGGAGCGGGATCTCGACGTGGACGCCCTTGGGAACGTAGACGAATGAGCCGCCCGACCACACGGCGGTGTTCAGCGCGGCGAACTTGTTGTCGCCCGACGGGATGACGGTGCCGAAGTACTCCTCGAAGATCTCCGGGTGCTCCTTGAGAGCGGTGTCGGTGTCGAGGAAGATGACGCCCTGCTCCTCCAGATCCTCGCGGATCTGGTGGTAGACGACCTCGGACTCGTACTGAGCGGCGACGCCGGCGACGAGGCGCTGGCGCTCCGCCTCGGGGATGCCGAGCTTCTCGTAGGTGTTGCGGATGTCCTCGGGCAGGTCCTCCCAGCTCTGGGCCTGCTTCTCCGTGGACCGCACGAAGTACTTGATGTTGTCGAAGTCGATCTCCGACAGGTCGGCGCCCCAGGTCGGCATCGGCTTGCGCTCGAAGAGCTGGAGGGCCTTGAGGCGGCGCTGAAGCATCCACTCCGGTTCGTTCTTCAGCGCGGAGATGTCCTTGACCACCTCCGGCGAGATGCCGCGACGCGCGGACGAACCCGCCGCGTCGGAGTCGGCCCAGCCGAACTCGTACTGCCCCAGGCTGTCGAGTTCCGGCCGGTCGATCAGGATGTCTGACATATCTACCTCGTTTCCTACCACTCGTAACCGGATATCAGTCCGGCTCATTCCTCCCGGACGGACGGCGTGCGCCTGCCGTTCGGGCGTCCTGATTGTGCGGGTGGCTGGTGTGCGTACCTAAAATGAATCGAGGACGACGGGCGACTGTGCCCCGCTCGCCCTGCGTCGGACTGCCGTTCTCGGCAGGGGCGCAGTGCGGGCACGCGCACAGTGAGCGCGCGTTCTCGAACCCATCGATTCTACAGGTGCGGACCGGTAAAAGTGGAGAAGCGCCCTGCGCGTTGGCCGAGTATCCGTTCCGCACTGAGAAAGCCCCCTAGGAAGACATGAAGCGCATCATCGCCTGGCTGCCCGACCGCGTCGACACCCGGCTGAAGGTGATCGGCTGGGTCTACCTGGTCGGGCAGATCGTGCTCGTGGGCACGGGAGGCCTCGTCCGGCTCACCTCGAGCGGCCTCGGCTGCCCGACCTGGCCCAAGTGCACGGACGCCTCGCTGGTGAACACGCCCGAGATGGGCATCCACGGTTTCATCGAGTTCGGCAACCGGCTCCTCGGCGTCGTCCTCGGCCTGATCGCCATCGTCGCCTTCCTGATGATCCTCAAGCTGCGGAAGTCGCGCCCCGAGCTGTTCTGGCTCACCCTGCTGGCCGGCCTCGGCATCCCCGCCCAGGCCGTCATCGGCGGGATCAGCGTGCTGACCGACCTCAACCCCTACGTCGTCGGCCTCCACTTCGTCGTCTCCACCGTCCTGGTGGCGCTGTGCACGGCGTTCCTGCTGCGGCTCTACGCCGTCCCCGGACCGCGCGTGCGCGCCGTGCCCGGGTGGTTCGCGGGCATCGCGCACCTGACCAGCTTCGTGGTCGCGGTCACGATCATCGTCGGCATCCTCACCACCGGCTCGGGGCCGCACTCGGGCGACAGCAAGGCGACGCGCAACAACCTGAACCCGGAGATCCTGGAGCACATCCACGCCATCCCGGCCTACGTCACCTTCGCGCTCACCCTCGTGCTCGTCATCGCCTCGCTGCGCATCCGCACCACCCCCGTGCACCGGTACACGATGTACCTGCTCGCCGTGGAGGTGCTGCAGATCGCGGTCGGCCTCATCCAGGCGAACACCGGCTTGCCGGGCATCCTGGTCGGCATCCACATGATGCTCGCCGCGACCCTGGCCGCCGCGATGACGGCGGTGATCATGTCGTTGAAGGCTCCGGTCGCCGACGACGCCCGCCGGGAGGACTCAGCCGTGAGCGGAGCCGTCGCCGCCTAGCAGCGCGGCGCCGCGCACGAGCACGCCCACGAGGGCGTCTCGCTCCTCACCGTGGAAGCGCACCCGGTGCGGCACAGCCTCGGCGAAGTCGAAGCCGACGCCCTCCGCGAGCCGCCTGCTCGCGTCGTTGCCGGGCAGGTACTCCCAGCGCAACCGGGTGAAGCCGAGCCCCGCCGGGTCGAGGGCGTGCACGCAGACGGCGACGAGGGCTTCGTGCATCACGCCCTGGCCCCGCGAGCCGCGTTCGAGCCAGCAGCCGAGGGAGGCCGAACCCTCGGCCTCGTCGCGCCGCACCTCCACCGCCCCCACCAGGGGTGCGGCGGGCGTGCGCCGGATCGCCCAGACGTCGTACTGCCCGCTGGCCACGCCGTGCGGGACGTAGCTGCGGACGAAGAACTCCGCGCTGGCCCGCGTGTACGGGTCCGGCAGCGGCACCCAGCGCAGTGTCTCCGCGTCCTGGCACGCGGCGAGCACCGCGTCGATGTCGCTCTCCCGCGGCGCGTCGAGCACCAGCCGCGGCGTCCGGAGGGTGAGCACGGTCAGACGCTAGCAGCGCTGTGCCGCGTCCGGCCAGAGTGTGACGGGACCGACGGGGCCGGCGTCAGAACGGCAGCAGCGGGTCGATCGCGACGGCGAGGAAGATCAGCGTCAGATAGGCGATCGAGCCGTGGAAGACCCGCATCGGGGAGACCGATTCGTGACGGATCGCGAGGTTGTACAGGCGGTGCGACTCGTAGAGGAACCACCCGCCGGTCACCAGCGAGATCGCGGTGTAGAACAGGCCCATGTGCGCGACGGGGATCAGCAGCAGCGAGCAGGCGACCATCGCCCAGGCGTACAGGATGACCTGCAGGCCGACCGCCGCGCGCCCGCGGACCACGGCCAGCATCGGCACACCCGCGTCCTTGTAGTCCGCGCGGTACTTCATCGACAGCGGCCAGTAGTGCGGCGGGGTCCAGAGGAAGATGATCCCGAACAGGATGAACGGCGCCCAGTCGAGCGACCCTGTGACGGCCGCCCAGCCGATGAGCACCGGCATGCAGCCGGCGATCCCGCCCCAGACGATGTTCTGCGGCGTGCGGCGCTTGAGGATCAGCGTGTAGAAGACGACGTAGAGCAGGATGGCGACGACCGAGAGGGCCGCGGCGAGCCAGTTGGTGAACACGGCCAGCACGACGACCGACGCGATGCCGAGCACCCACGAGAAGACGAGCGCCTCGCGATCGCTCAGCTCGCCGGTCACCAGCGGACGGTTCTTGGTGCGCCGCATGACGCGGTCGATATCGCGGTCGATGTAGCAGTTGAACGCCCCGGCGGATCCGGCGGACATGTACCCGCCCACCACGGTCGCCAGCACGAGCCAGAGGTTCGGGATGCCGTTCGCGGCGAGGATCATCGTCGGTACGGTCGTGACGAGCAGCAGCTCCACGACACGCGGCTTGGTCAGCGAGATGTACGCCTTGACCTTGCGCGCGAAGCCGATGCGGCCCGGATCGACACGGCTCTCTACAGCGACGTCCATTGCTCCTCGTGATGTTCGCTCGGTGCGGCTGCGGCGGCGCCCGCGCGGGCGTCCAGCATTCTGATCGCAGTCCCGGTCAAGTCTACGACACCCGCGCGGGGCTACCCCGCTCCGAGCGCGCACACAACCCGCTGAAGGAACACGGCACGTTTCGTGCGTGTTACCTATACTTGGAGGTGCTCGCCAGCCGGAGCCCGTTTCCCGTGCGGCCGTTTGTAGGACTCATCACGCAGACGAGGGCCCGGCGCCGATGACGTCCACGGCGCGCACTACCTCAACCGGTGCGGGTTCACGACGACCCTCACCACATCTACGAAGGGTCAGTTTTCACGTGGCAGCTCTGCAGTGGGATCCCATTGACAACAAGGCGGTAGACACGGCTCGCGTCCTCGCGGCCGATGCGGTGGAGAAGGTGGGCAACGGTCATCCCGGCACGGCGATGAGCCTGGCCCCGGCCGCGTACCTGCTGTTCCAGAAGGTGATGCGCCGCGACCCGCACGACCAGCACTGGCTGGGCCGCGACCGCTTCATCCTCTCGGCCGGCCACAGCTCGCTGACCCAGTACGTCCAGCTCTACCTGGGCGGCTACGGCCTGGAGCTCGACGACCTCAAGGCGCTCCGCACCTGGGGCTCGCTCACCCCGGGGCACCCGGAGTACGGCCACACCGACGGCGTCGAGATCACCACCGGCCCGCTCGGCCAGGGCATCTCCTCCTCGGTCGGCTTCGCCTACGCGGCCCGTTACGAGCGCGGCCTGTTCGACCCGGAGGCCGAGGCGGGCACCAGCCCGTTCGACCACTTCGTCTACGTGATCGCCGGCGACGGCGACCTGCAGGAGGGCGTCAGCTCCGAGGCCTCCAGCCTCGCCGGCCACCAGCAGCTCGGCAACCTGATCGCGATCTACGACAGCAACCAGATCTCGATCGAGGACGACACCAACATCGCCTTCACCGAGGACGTCAAGGCGCGCTACGAGGCCTACCACTGGCACGTGCAGGTCGTCGACTGGAAGAAGACCGGCGTCTACACCGAGGACGTCCAGGCGCTCAACGACGCGATCGTCGCCGCGCAGGGCGTCACCGACAAGCCGTCGCTGATCATCCTCAAGACCATCATCGGCTGGCCGTCGCCGAAGAAGCAGAACACCGGCAAGATCCACGGCTCCGCCCTGGGCGCCGACGAGCTGCGCGCGGTCAAGGAGGTGCTCGGCTTCGACCCCGAGCAGACCTTCGAGGTCGCCGACGAGGTCATCGAGCACACCCGCAAGGCCGTCGAGCGCGGTGCCGAGCAGCGCGCCGAGTGGCAGAAGGGCTTCGACGCCTGGGCCGCCGCCAACCCGGAGCGCAAGCAGCTCCTCGACCGTCTGCTCACGGGCGCACTGCCCGAGGGCGTCGAGGAGGCCCTGCCCGTCTTCGAGGCCGGCAAGGACGTCTCGACCCGCGCCGCGAGCGGCAAGGTCATCAACGCCATCGCGCCGATCATGCCCGAGCTGTGGGGCGGCTCGGCCGACCTCGCCGAGTCGAACAACACCACGATCGAGAGCGGCGCGTCGTTCGTGCCGAGCGAGCACTCGACCCACGAGTGGACCGGCAACCCGTACGGCCGGGTGCTGCACTTCGGCATCCGCGAGCACGCGATGGCCGCGATCCTCAACGGCATCGTGCTGCACGGCCCGACCCGCCCGTTCGGCGGCACGTTCCTGATCTTCAGCGACTACATGCGCCCCGCCGTCCGTCTGGCCGCGCTGATGCAGGTGCCGTCGATCTTCGTCTGGACCCACGACTCCGTCGCCCTCGGCGAGGACGGTCCGACCCACCAGCCGATCGAGCAGCTCTCGACCCTCCGCGCCATCCCGCACCTCGACGTCGTGCGCCCCGGTGACGCCAACGAGGTCGCGTACGCCTGGAAGACCATCCTGGAGCGCCGCAAGGGCCCGGCCGGCATCGCGCTGACCCGTCAGAACCTCCCGGTGTTCGAGCGCGGCGAGGGCGACGCCACCGGCGACACCCTCGCGTCGGCGAAGAACGTCTCGAAGGGCGCCTACGTCCTGGCCGAGGCGCCGAACGGCACCCCGGACGTCCTGTTCATCGCCACCGGCTCCGAGGTGCAGATCGCGCTCGAGGCCCGCGAGGTCCTGAAGGGCGAGGGCATCAACGCCCGCGTCGTCTCGGCTCCCTCGCTCGAGTGGTTCCACGAGCAGTCCGCCGAGTACCAGGAGCACGTCCTCCCCGCGTCCGTGAAGGCCCGCGTCTCGATCGAGGCCGGCCTCGCGCTCAGCTGGGACAAGATCGTCGGCGACCACGGTCGCAGCGTCTCGATCGAGCACTTCGGTGCCTCGGCCGACTACAAGACGCTGTTCCGTGAGTTCGGCATGACCACCGAGCACGCCGTTGCCGCCGCCAAGGAATCGCTCGCGTCGCTCTGAGCGCGGGCACGAGGAGATAGAAGAGAAATGACCGACACCACTCCCACCGCTCAGCTCTCCGCCGCGGGCGTCAGCATCTGGCTCGACGACCTGTCCCGCGAGCGGATCGCCACCGGCGGCCTGCAGAAGCTCATCGCCGAGAAGAACGTGGTCGGCGTGACCACGAACCCGACGATCTTCGCCGCCGCCCTCAGCAAGGGCGAGGCCTACGCGGACCAGGTGAAGAGCCTGGCCGCCGCCGGCGCCAGCGTCGAGGACGCGATCTTCGAGATCACGACCGACGACGTCGCCGCCGCCAGCGACATCTTCCACGAGGTCTACGAGCAGACCGAGGGCACCGACGGCCGCGTCTCGATCGAGGTCGAGCCGGGACTCGCCCACGACGCGGCCGGCACGATCGAGCAGGCGAAGAAGCTCGCCGCCAAGGTCGACAAGCCGAACGTGCTCATCAAGATCCCCGCGACGGTCGAAGGCCTCGAGGCCATCACCGAGACGATCGCGGCCGGGATCAGCGTCAACGTGACCCTGATCTTCAGCCTCGACCGCTACCGCGGCGTCATCGACGCGTACCTGACCGGCCTCGAGAAGGCCAAGGCCGCGGGCATCGACCTCTCCGGCATCCAGTCGGTCGCCTCGTTCTTCGTGTCGCGCGTCGACACCGAGATCGACAAGCGCCTGACCGCGATCGGCACCGATGAGGCGAACGCGCTCAAGAGCAAGGCCGGCGTCGCCAACGCCCGCCTCGCCTACGAGGTCTACGAGCAGACCTTCGCCTCCGACCGCGCCAAGGCCCTCGTCGCCGCCGGCGCCAACGAGCAGCGTCCGCTCTGGGCCTCCACCGGTGTCAAGGACCCGAGCCTGCCCGACACGCTCTACGTGACCGAGCTCGTCGCCCCGAACACGGTCAACACCATGCCGGAGAAGACGCTCGACGCCACCTTCGACCACGGCGTGATCACCGGCGACACCGTCACCGGCAACTACGCCGACGCGAAGGGCGTGCTCGACGCGCTCGCCGCCCTGGGCGTCGACTACGACGACGTGACCGCCACCCTCGAGCGCGAGGGCGTCGACAAGTTCAACGTCTCGTGGTCCGAGCTCGTCGAGACCGTCAAGACCGCTCTGGAGGGCGCCAAGTGACCTTCCGCATCCACGTGACCGGACCGGCCGCCGAGGCGGTCGCGTCCGTCGTCCCGCAGCTCGTGGCCGACAAGGTCGCGTCCGGCATCACCGCTCTCGACCCCGCACTGTGGGGCCCCGACGCGGAGGCCGAGGCGTCCAAGCGTCTCGGCTGGACCGAGGCCGTCGCGATCTCGCGGCCCCTCGTCGCCGAGATCGTCGCGCTCCGCGAGGAGCTGCACGCCCGTGGCGTCAACCACATCGTCCTCGGCGGGATGGGCGGCTCGTCCCTCGCGCCCGAGGTGATCACGCGCACGGCCGAGGCCGAGCTCACCGTCCTCGACTCGACCGACCCCGGCCAGGTGCTGGCGGCCCTCCGCGATCGCCTCGCCGAGACCGCGGTCGTCATCTCGTCGAAGTCGGGCTCCACGCTCGAGACCGACAGCCAGAAGCGCATCTACGAGAAGTGGTTCCGCGACGCCGGCATCGACCCGACCGAGCGCATCGTCATCGTCACCGACCCGGGCTCGCCGCTCGACCAGTCGGCGCGCGAGGCGGGGTACCGCGTCTTCAACGCCGACCCGAACGTGGGCGGCCGCTACTCGGCGCTGACCGCGTTCGGCCTCGTGCCGTCCGGTCTCGCCGGCGTGGACATCGCGGAGCTGCTCGACGAGGCCGAGGCCACGTCGCTCGAGCTCGCGGTCGACCGCGAGGACAACCCGGGCCTGGTGCTCGGCGCGGCCATCGCGGGCACGAACCCGCTCAAGGACAAGCTGGGCATCGTCTCGGACGGCACCCACATCGTGGGCTTCGCCGACTGGGCCGAGCAGCTGATCGCCGAGTCCACCGGCAAGCAGGGCACCGGCCTCCTCCCGGTCGTGCTCGACAAGCTGGCCCCCGAGCTCGAGCTGAAGCCGGTCGACCTCCAGGTCGTCCGCCTCGTCGCGAACGCCGAGGCGCACCACCTGTTCCCGGCCGACCGCCACGAGGGCGAGATCCTCGTCTCCGGCAGCCTCGGTGCGCAGCTCCTGGTCTGGGAGTACGCCGTGGCCGTCGCGGGTCGCCTGCTGGGCATCAACCCGTTCGACCAGCCGGACGTGGAGGCCGCCAAGGCCGCCGCGCGCGCCCTGCTGGACGACCGCCCCGAGACCGCGGCCCCGGCGTTCACCGCCGGCGGCATCGAGGTCCGCGAGACCGGGACGTTCCTGGGTGGGGCGACCACCCTCAACGCCGCCGTGGAGGCGCTGCTCGCGCAGCTCGGCCCGGACGGCTACGTCTCCGTGCAGGCCTACGTCGACCGCCTGGCGCTCCCGCAGCTCGAGGGCGTGCGCGACCTCCTCGCCGCCACGGCGAAGCGTCCCGTCACCTTCGGCTGGGGCCCGCGCTTCCTGCACTCGACCGGCCAGTTCCACAAGGGCGGCCCCGCCGTCGGCGTGTTCCTGCAGATCACCGCGGCCGCTCCGGAGGACCTCGAGATCCCGGACCGCCCGTTCACCTTCGGCCAGCTCATCCAGGCCCAGGCCGCCGGTGACGCCAGCGTGCTCGGCGCGCACGGCCGTCCGGTCCTCACCCTCACGCTCACGAACCCCGAGGCGGATGTCGTCTCGCTGTTCGAGGCCGTCAACTGATCACCGGCGCCCCGCGCCGACCAAGGAGATCGATGTCCCCGGTGGAAATCACCCCGGAGTTCAACCCGCTGCGGTTGGCCTCCGATCGCCGCCTCAACCGCATCGCCGGACCCAGCAGTCTCATCATCTTCGGTGTGACAGGAGACCTGTCCCGCAAGAAGCTGATGCCGGCCGTGTACGACCTCGCCAACCGCGGCCTCCTGCCGCCCGGGTTCTCGCTCGTCGGGTTCGCCCGGCGCGACTGGGAGGACCAGGACTTCGAGAAGGTCGTCCACGACGCGGTCAAGCAGTACGCCCGCACCCCGTTCGATGAGGACGTCTGGAAGCAGCTCGCCCAGGGCATCCGCTTCGTCCCCGGCGAATTCGACGACGACGACGCGTTCGCGCGTCTGAAGCAGACCGTCGAGGACCTGGACCGCGAGCGCGGGACGATGGGCAACCACGCGTTCTACCTCTCGATCCCGCCGAAGGCGTTCCCGATCGTGACCGAGCAGCTCAGCCGCTCGGGCCTGGCCGACCAGTCCGGCGACGGCTGGCGCCGCGTCGTGATCGAGAAGCCCTTCGGGCACGACCTCGAGTCGGCGCGCGAGCTGAACGCCGTCGTCGAGTCCGTCTTCCCGCCGGACTCGGTGTTCCGGATCGACCACTACCTCGGCAAGGAGACGGTCCAGAACATCCTGGCGCTGCGCTTCGCGAACGAGCTGTACGAGCCGATCTGGAACGCCAACTACGTCGACCACGTGCAGATCACCATGGCCGAGGACATCGGTGTGGGCGGTCGGGCCGGCTACTACGACGGGATCGGCGCCGCGCGCGACGTCATCCAGAACCACCTCCTGCAGCTCCTCGCCCTCACGGCGATGGAGGAGCCCATCTCGTTCGACGCCGGGGACCTCCGCGCCGAGAAGGAGAAGGTGCTCGCCGCGGTGCGGCTGCCGAAGGACCTGGCGACCGCCACGGCCCGCGGGCAGTACTCCAGCGGGTGGCAGGGCGGCGAGAAGGTCGTCGGCTTCCTGGACGAGGACGGGATGAATCCCGAATCGACCACGGAGACCTACGCGGCCATCAAGCTCGACATCGGCACGCGCCGGTGGGCGGGTGTGCCGTTCTACCTCCGCGCCGGCAAGCGTCTCGGCCGCCGCGTCACCGAGATCGCCGTCGTCTTCAAGCGCGCCCCGCAGCAGCTGTTCGCGGAGTCGCAGACCTCGGCGCTGGGCCAGAACGCCCTCGTCATCCGCGTCCAGCCGGACGAGGGTGTGACGATCCGCTTCGGCTCCAAGGTGCCCGGCGCCGGCATGCAGGTGCGCGACGTGAGCATGGACTTCGGCTACGGTCACGCCTTCACCGAGGCGAGCCCGGAGGCGTACGAGCGGCTCATCCTGGACGTGCTCCTCGGCGACCCGCCGCTGTTCCCCCGTCACGAAGAGGTCGAGCTCTCCTGGAAGATCCTCGACCCGATCGAGCAGTTCTGGGAGACCCAGGGCCAGCCCGAACAGTACCGCCCCGGCACCTGGGGCCCGAAGTCCGCCGACGAGCTCCTCGCCCGCGACGGCCGCGTCTGGAGGCGCCCATGATCGTCGATCTGCCCGACACCACCGTCAGCAACATCTCCAAGACGCTGGTGAAGATCCGTGAGGAGGGCGGCGCCGTCGCCCTCGGGCGCGTGCTGACCCTCATCATCGCGACCCACCTCGGCCAGGAGGAGGAGGCCATCGAGGCCGCCAACGACGCCTCCCGCGAGCACCCGATGCGCGTCATCGTGGTCTCGACCGAGGAGGAGCGCGGTCACAACGGCGACGGACGTCTCGACGCCCAGATCCGGGTCGGCGGGGACGCCGGCGCGAGCGAGGTCATCGTGCTCCGCGCCTACGGCGAGACCGCGAGCGACGAGGAGGGACTGGTCACCGGCCTGCTCCTGCCCGACGCTCCGGTGGTCGTCTGGTGGCCGGGGATCGCCCCGGCGAAGGTCTCGCACTCCCCGCTCGGCCGCATCGCCACCTGCCGGATCACGGATGCGTCCGCGCAGCCGAACCCGCAGGAGGCGCTGTACCACCTGGCGGAGACGTACGCGCCGGGCGACACCGACTTCGCGTGGACGCGCCTCACCCTGTGGCGCGCCCAGCTCGCTGCGGTGCTCGACCAGCCGCCGTACGAGCCGATCACCTCGGTGGAGGTCGCCGGTGCGGCGGACTCCCCCAGCACCCTCCTCCTCGCCGCGTGGCTGCGCCTGCAGCTGCAGGTGCCCGTGACGTACGATCTCGCCTCGCGCGCGGTCGGCTCGGGCGGCATCCACGGCGTCCGCATGGAGCGCGCCTCGGGCACGATCGAGCTGGAGCGCGAGGTGCCGAACGTCGCCCGCCTCTCCCAGCCCGGTCAGCCCACGCACGACCTCGCGCTGCCGCGCCGGAGCCTCCGCGACTGCCTCGCCGAGGAATTGCGTAGGCTGGACCCGGACGACCTCTACGGTGAGGTGATCACCCAGGGTCTCGGGATGCTCGAGACCTCCGACGAAGGAGCTGGCGCGCGCGCATGACGAACGAACGGCGGGTGCTGGTGCACCCCGACAAAGAGGCCCTCACGGCTTCGGTGGCCGCACGGTTCCTGACCAAGACCATCGACATCCTCGACGACCTCGACGGGGCGAACATCGTGCTCACCGGCGGGACGATGGGGATCGCGGTGCTGGAGGCGGTCAACGCCTCCCCCGCACGCGACACCATCGACTGGGCGAAGGTCCACTTCTGGTGGGGCGACGAGCGGTTCGTCGAGAAGTCGAGCGCTGACCGCAACGAGCGCCAGGCCCGCGAGGCCCTGCTCGACCACATCGCGGTCCCGCCGGAGAACATCCACCCGTTCCCGGCATCCGACGAGATCGCGGACATCGATGAGGCCGCGAGCGTCTACGCCGCGGAGCTCGAGGCGTTCGCGTCGGAGGGGCTGGAGTTCCCGCGGTTCGACATCACCTTCCTCGGGGTCGGTCCGGACGGGCACATCGCCTCGCTGTTCCCGGACCGTCCCGGCATCCGCGAGACGGAGGCGACGGTGATCGCCGAGCGCGAGTCGCCCAAGCCGCCGCCTCTGCGGCTCAGCCTGACCCGGCCGGTGCTCAACGCCTCCGACCGCATCTGGCTGGTGCTCGCCGGCACCGACAAGGCGAGCGCCCTCGGCCTCGCCCTGGCCGGCGCGAGCTACACCGAGGTCCCGGTCGCCGGGGCCAAGGGCCGCAAGCGCACCGTGTTCTTCGTGGACAAGGATGCCGCCGTCGACGTGCCCGAGAACCTCATCGCGCCGAGCTACTGACACACACGCACGAAGCCCCGCCGGTCCGAGACCGGCGGGGCTCCGTCGTTCCGCAACACGTCATTAACGGGCACAGGGGCCGCATCCTGTCGGAATGGCCGGGCCAATGCGACGGGATGCGACCCCTGTGGGTGTCGCCGGATGCGTCAGTTGCTGGTGGGCTTGCCGCGGCGGGTGCGGAGCTGGTTGAGGGCGTCCTCGAGCAGCTGCTCCGCCTCCTCCTCCGAGCGGCGCTCCTTCACGTAGGCGAGGTGCGTCTTGTACGGCTCGGCCTTGGCGACCGACGGTGGGTTCTCCTTGTCCCGGCCGGCGGGCAGCCCGCTGGACGGCGAGTCGATCGTCTCGGGGATCTCCTCTTCGGGCAGGTTCGCCGCGAAGTAGCGGACGGTCTCGTTGCCGAGAGCGTCCCAGTACGAGACGGCGACGCGGTCCGCGTGGAAACCGCGGTCCTGCTCCCCCATCGGGCCGGCGCCGACGCGCGACCCACGAATTGCACTTCCTCCGGAAGCCATGGTTCTCCTCTGGTGACGGCGCTGACTAAGCGCTGAACTTGGTGATCAGCCCGAGCACGACGATGCAGACGATCCAGATGATCCCGAGAACGACCGTGATGCGGTTGAGGTTGCGCTCAGCGACGCCGGACGCGCCGAGGTTGGAGGTGACGCCGCCGCCGAACATGTCGGAGAGACCGCCACCGCGCCCCTTGTGCAAGAGGATGAGCAGGGTCAGCAGGAGGCTGGTGATGCCCAGCAGCACCTGCAGGACGACCTGGAGAATCTGCACGAGTTACCTTTCGCGTAACGACACCCGGGCCGCGCCCGGGGAAAGCCAACGACCAGTATAACCGGCCGGGTCGAGAACGACCGTCTCCGTCAGAGACCGACGTGCTTCTGGTAGCGGATGATGCTCGCGAACTCGGCCACGTCGAGGCTCGCACCGCCGACGAGCGCGCCGTCGACGTTCGGCTCGCGCATGAACGCGGCGATGTTGCCCGACTTCACCGAGCCGCCGTAGAGGATGCGGGTCTTCGCCGCGACGTCCTCCCCGAGCAGCTCGACGATGACGGCGCGCAGGGCGGCCGCCACCTGCTCGGCCTGCTCCGGCGTCGCCGCCTGGCCGGACCCGATGGCCCAGACCGGCTCGTAGGCGACGACGAAGTCGGCCGCCGAGTCGACCTGTGCGAGGGCGGCGCGCAGCTGCGCGACGGGCACGGCGCTGGCGCCGTGGACCTCGAGGTCCTCCGCGGTCTCGCCGACGCAGATGATCGGCGCGATGTTGTGCGCGATCGCCTGGGCGGTCTTGGCGGCCACCTGCTCGTCGGTCTCGCCGTGGAGGGTGCGACGCTCCGAGTGGCCGATGATCACGTAGCGGCACTCGAGCGCGGCGAGGAACGCCGCCGAGATCTCACCGGTGTACGCGCCGGAGACGTGCTCCGAGACGTCCTGACCGCCGAACGCGATCGGGAGCTTGTCGGCCGACACGAGGGTCTGGACGCTGCGCAGATCGGTGAACGGCGGGAAGACCGCGGCCTCGACGGCGGAGAAGTCGTGCTGGGCGTCCTTGAGCGTCCAGGCGAGCTTCTGCACGACGGCGATGGCCTGGAGGTGGTCCAGGTTCATCTTCCAGTTGCCGGCGATGAGCGGGACGCGCCGCACCGAGGGGCTCACTGCTGCCATCCGAGGACCTCCAGACCGGGGAGGCGCTTGCCCTCGAGGAACTCGAGGCTCGCGCCGCCGCCCGTAGAAATGTGACCGAACTGGTCATCCGAGAAGCCGAGCGCGCGGACCGCGGCGGCCGAGTCGCCGCCGCCGACGACGCCGAGGCCGTCGACCTCGGTCAGCGCCTGGGCGACGGCCTTGGTGCCGGCCGCGAACGGGGCCAGCTCGAACACGCCCATCGGGCCGTTCCAGAACACGGTGCGGGCACCGCGGACGTACTCCGAGAACAGCTGTGCCGTCTCGGGTCCGATGTCCAGGCCGAGTCCGGACGTGCCCCAGTCGGTGTCCTCGATGCCGTCGACCGGGCGCACCACGTGCTCCGCGTCGGCACCGAACTTGGACGCCACGACGACGTCGCGCGGGAGCACGATCTCGACGCCGAGCTCCTCGGCCTTCGCGAGGTAGCCCTTGACGGTGTCGATCTGATCGGCCTCCAGGAGGCTGGATCCCACCGGGTGGCCGAGAGCGGCGAGGAAGGTGAACAGCATCCCGCCGCCGACGAGGAGCGAGTCCACGCGGGGCAGGAGGTGGCCGATCACGCCGAGCTTGTCCGAGACCTTGGAGCCGCCGAGGACGACCACGTACGGCCGCTCGGGGTTCTCGGTCAGACGGTCGAGCACGTCGAGCTCGGTCGCGATGAGCGTTCCCGCGGCGCTCGGGAGCGCCTGGGCGAGCTCGTACACGCTCGCCTGCTTGCGGTGCACGACGCCGAACCCGTCGGAGACGAAGGCGTCGCCGAAGGCCGCGAGCTTCGCGGCGAACGCGGCGCGCTCGGCGTCGTCCTTGCTCGTCTCCCCCGGGTTGAACCGGAGGTTCTCCAGCAGGGCGACGTCGCCGTCCTCCAGGCCGGCGACGGCATCCGCCGCGCCCTGGCCCACGGTGTCCTGGGCGAAGGTCACCGGTTTGCCCAGCAGCTCACAGAGCCGCTGGGCCACCGGCGCCAGGCTGTACTTCGCGTCCGGGGCGCCCTCGGGGCGACCCAGGTGGGAGATGACGACCACCTTCGCGCCCTGGTTGATCAGGGCGTTGAGGGTGGGAATCGACGCTCGCACACGGCCGTCGTCCGTGATCTGGCCGTCCTTCAGAGGGACGTTCAGATCACAGCGGACGACGACGCGCTTGCCGGCGAGCGAACCGAGTGAATCAAGTGTGCGGAGCGTCACGTCGGTTCCCTGTGGTTAGAGGCGCTCGGCCACGTACTCGGTCAGGTCGACCAGACGGTTGGAGTAGCCCCACTCGTTGTCGTACCAGCTCGAGAGCTTGACCTGGTCGCCGAGGACGCGCAGCAGGCCGGCGTCGAAGATCGACGAGTGCGGGTCGGAGACGATGTCCGAGGAGACGATCTCGTCCTCGGTGTACTTGAGGATGCCCTTCAGCTCGCCCTCGGCGGCTTCCTTGTAGGCGGCCTTGATCTCGTCGACGGTGACCGGGCGCGAGGCCGTGACGGTCAGGTCGGTGATCGAGCCGGTGGGGACCGGCACGCGCAGCGCGAAGCCGTCGAGCTTGCCCTTGAGCTCCGGGAGGACCAGGCCGATCGCCTTGGCGGCACCGGTCGAGGTCGGGACGATGTTGATGGCGGCGGCGCGAGCACGGCGGAGGTCGCTGTGCGGGCCGTCCTGCAGGTTCTGGTCGGCGGTGTACGCGTGGACCGTGGTCATGAGACCGCGCTCGATGCCGAACTTGTCGTTGAACACCTTGGCGAGCGGCGCGAGGCAGTTCGTGGTGCACGACGCGTTGGAGATGATGTTGTGCGCGGCCGGGTCGTACAGGTGCTCGTTGACACCCATGACGAACGTCGCGTCCTCGTCCGTCGCGGGAGCAGAGATGATGACCTTCTTGGCGCCGGCCTCGATGTGCTTCTTGGCGTCCGCGGCCTTGGTGAAACGGCCGGTCGACTCGATGACGATGTCGACACCCAGGTCGCCCCAGCCGAGGTTGGCGGGGTCGCGCTCGGCGAGGACCTTGATCGGCTTGCCGTTGACGACGATGTTGTCGCCGTCGAGTTCCACCGTGGCGTCCAGGCGGCCCGTGATCGAGTCGTACTTGAGCAGGTGCGCGAGCGTCTTGTTGTCGGTGAGGTCGTTCACCGCGACGATCTCGAGGTCGCTGCCCTTCGCGAGGGCCGCGCGCAGGTAGTTGCGACCAATGCGACCGAACCCGTTGATTCCGATCTTTACGGACACGAATGTCTCCCGTTACTTGATGGGGCGCCGGACGGCGCTGATATGGGTGGGTGAAGCGGACGACGGCGTCCCGGGAGGTGCCCTCCCGGGACGCCTCCGGATTAAGACAGTAGCAGCAGGCCCGACGTCTTTTCGCGCGCCCTGGTGAAGCGGTCCTGAACATCGGCCCAGTTGGTGATGTTCCAGAACGCCTTGACGTAATCCGCCTTCACGTTGACGTAGTCGAGGTAGAAGGCGTGCTCCCACATGTCGAGCAGGAGGAGCGGGACGGTCGCCGCGGCGAGGTTGCCCTGGTGGTCGTACAGCTGCTCGATGATGAGCTTCTGGCCCAGCGAGTCCCACGCGAGGATCGACCAGCCGGAACCCTGGATGCCCAGGGCCGACGCGGTGAAGTGGGCGCGGAACTTGTCGAACGAGCCGAAGAACTCGTCGATCGCCGAGGCGAGCTCGCCGGTGGGCTTGTCACCGCCGTCCGGGGAGAGGTTGTTCCAGAAGACCGTGTGGTTCACGTGACCCGCGAGGTTGAACGCGAGGTCCTTCTGGAGCTTGTTCACGTTGCCCAGGTCGTCCGCGTCGCGGGCCTCGGCCAGCTTGACGAGGGCGGTGTTCGCACCGTCGACGTACGCCTTGTGGTGCTTGTCGTGGTGCAGCTCCATGATCCGACCGCTGATGTTCGGTTCCAGCGCCGAGTAGTCGTACGGAAGGTCTGCGAGCGTGTAGTCAGCCATTACTCATCTCCTCAGGTGTGTCCCGGCGCGAATGATCCGCCGGGAGCGGGCGACTTTTCCAGTCTAGTGACGGCAACCGAGGCGGCGGCCGGATGCTTCCCGGTCGGCGCCTCCGCCACGGAACCTACACCTCGTCGAGGTCGGCCGGGAGGTTCGCGTCGGTTCCGGGGATGCCCAGGTCGGAGGCGCGCTTGTCGGCCATCGCCAGCAGGCGGCGGATGCGGCCGGCGACGGCGTCCTTGGTCATGGGCGGGTCGGCGTGGTGGCCGAGCTCGTCCAGGCTGGCGTCGCGCTGCGACAGGCGCAGCTCGCCGGCATAGCGCAGGTGCTCCGGGACGTCGTCGCCGAGGATCTCCAGGGCGCGCTCCACGCGGGCGCAGGCTGCGACGGCGGCCTGTGCGGACCGGCGCAGGTTCGCGTCGTCGAAGTTGACGAGGCGGTTCGCGGTCGCCCGCACCTCGCGGCGCTGGCGCAGCTCCTCCCAGTTGGCGACGGTCTGCGCCGCCCCCATCTGGACGAGCATCGCGCTGATGGCCTCGCCGTCGCGGATGACGACGCGGTGCACACCGCGGACCTCGCGCGCTTTGGCGGAGATGCCCAGGCGGCCGGCGGCGCCGACGAGGGCCATCGCGGCCTCGTTGCCCGGGCAGGTGACCTCCAGCGCGGCCGAACGGCCCGGGTCGGTCAGCGAACCGTGGGCGAGGAAGGCGCCGCGCCAGACGGCCGCGAGCTCCTCACGGGTGCCGGTGGTGAGCCGGTTCGGCAGGCCGCGGATGGGGCGGCGCCGGGCGTCGAGCAGGCCGGTCTGGCGTGCCAGCGTCTCGCCGCCCTCGAGCACGCGGACCAGGTACTGCGGGTTGCGTCGGATTCCGGACGCCGAGATGACCGAGCCTTCGCTGCGGACGCCGTAGAGCTCCGCGAGATCCTTCCGGACCCGCGTGGCGAGCTCCGGAGTGTCCAGCTCGCTCTCCACCGCGATCCGGCCGCCGATGAGGTGCAGCCCGCCGGAGAAGCGGAGGATGGTGGCGAGCTCGGCGGCGCGGACGGTCGTCTTGCCGACCTGCACCTTCGTGAGCTCGTCCTTGACGTCGGCGGTGAGAGCCAATCGGATTCCTAACTGTTGAGCGACGGCGTCGGTAGCGCCGTGAAACGGGTGGCCGGTGTCATTCACGGCCGAGGTCGCGGTGCTTGGTGTTCACCGCGAGACCCGGGAAATTGCGCAACCGCGCCGCGAGCTCTTCCGCAATCGCGACGGAACGGTGCTTCCCTCCCGTGCAGCCTATCGCGATCGTGGCGTGCCGTTTGTTCTCCCGCTGGTATCCCTCGAAGATCGGGCGGAGTGCCGTGACGTATGCGGCGACGAACTCTTCCGCGCCGTTCTGCGCGAGGACGAAGTCGCGCACCACCTCGTCGAGGCCGGTGTGCGGCCGCAGCTCCGGGTTCCAGAACGGGTTCGGCAGGAACCGGGCGTCGGCGACGAGGTCGGCATCGGGCGGGAGACCGTACTTGAACCCGAAGCTGAGCACCGTCACCTGCACACCTGCGGTGCCCTCGGCGGCGAAGGTCTCGGTGATGTTCGTGGCGAGCTGGTGGATGTTGAGATCGGACGTGTCGACGATCAGGTCGCTGGCCTCGCGGATCTCGCGCAGCCGCGCCCGCTCCGCGGTGATGCCGTCGAGCAGGGTGCCGTTCGCCTGCAGCGGGTGCGGCCGTCGCACCTGCTCGAAGCGGCGCACCAGCACGGAGTCGGCGGCCTCGAGGAACAGCACCCGGACCTTCGTGCCCTCGCGCAGGCTCTGCACCATGTCGCGCAGGTCGGCGAAGTAGTTGCGCCCGCGCACGTCGACGACGGCGGCGATGCGCGGCAGCCCCGACTCGGCGCGGTTGGCGAGCTCGATCAGCGGTCGCAGCATCTGCGGCGGGAGGTTGTCGACCACGTACCAGTCGAGGTCTTCGAGTGCGTTGGCGACCGTCGAGCGGCCCGCCCCCGACATGCCCGTGACGATCAGCACTTCCTGCTGCGCGGTGTCGGTGGCCACCTGTTGTCCTCCTCGGATCTGTGTCCGTCCAGCCTATCGAGTGACGGCGGCCGGGAGGACGGATCGGCCCAGAATCCGCAGCGCGAGGAACGCCAGCGCGCTCGCGGCCACCCACGCGGCGATCGACGCCCCGCCGAGCAGCGCGACGAGGACCGCGGCCGCGCCGGTAGCCGCCGCGGCGGTCGCGACCACCGCCGCCCGGCCGCTCCGGACGGTGGGAGCAGCCGTCGCACCACTCCCGCCCGGTCGACCGGTCTCGAATCGTCCCGCGGCCGCCACCACGGCGGCCACGGCCACCAGCACCGCCGCGAACCAGAGCGGGCGGGTCAGCCACCAGTCTCCGCTCAACGGCGCGGGGAGCCTCAGGCCGGGCACGACGAGCGCGCCGACCAGCAGACCGCCGGCGAGGACGATCAGGACCGGCATGTGCCAGAGGTACACCGTCATCGACCGGGCGGAGACGACCGCCACGAAACGGCTCGGACCGGGGAGCCGCGCCCACCGCCGCAGCGTCGGCGCGGCCAGGTGCAGCACGGAGAGCTGCGCGACGGCCAGCAGGAGCAGGGCGCAGGTCGGGGGGTTGAGGTTGGCGAGCATGTCGAACGACCACACGCCGTTCGCGCAGAGCAGCAGGAGCAGGCCGAGCGCTGCCACGCCGACCACCGCGAGGCGACGGCGGGAGACGCCCGCCAGCCGCCCCGACGCCAGCCAGAACCCGAGCTGCTGCACGGTCAGCCAGACGAAGAGCAGGTTCGCGAATCCGATCGCCGTGACGCCGGTCGCACCACGGGCGACGTCGACCGCCACCGCGACGGCGGCCGGTGTGAGGAGGCCGACCACGGGCGCACGACGGTGCAGCGCCACCAGGGGCGGGACCGCCGCCGTGCAGAGGATGTACACACCGAGGAACCAGAGCGGCTGGCTGATCCGGAAGCCCGCGATGGCGACGAGCGAGGCGGGGACGCCGGCGATCGCGAGCGCGCTCAGCAGCACCGCCACGGCGACGAGGGCCGCGGAGGCCGGTACGAGCAGTCGCCGCACCCGTCCTGCGAGATAGTCGCCGTATCCGGCGCCCCGCCGGCGCATCCGCTCCCACTGGGTGTGGGCGGAGAAGCCGCCGAGGAGGAAGAAGAGCGGCATCACCTGCACGATCCAGCTGAGCGGCGCGAACCCGGGCCAGCCCTCCATGGCGTTCTGCAGGACCGGCCCGGACTCCCCGATGCCGACCCCCACCATCAGCGCGTGCAGCAGCACCACGACGACGAGGCATCCGGCCCTGGCGAGGTCGACGGCCGGATCCCGGCCGGACACCGGTCGACGCGCGGGCCGGTCGAGGCGGCGTGCGGGCTGCGGCTCTGCGCGCTCGACGAGAGCGGGGGACGAGGACATCGTGACTCCTTCCGAGCGGTCCGGTGGACCGACGGTCAGAGCGTCTCAGCGGGGCTGCGCGGGCCGCGTCACCCCCGGGAGCCAACCTCGCCCCCTACCGCGGTAGGGGCCGGCACGACGTGCCGGATCAGGGGGTCGGATCGACCAGTCCCGCATCGAAGGCGAGGATCACGGCCTGGACCCGGTCGCGCAGGCCGAGCTTCGCGAACACCCGGCTCACATGGGTCTTGACGGTCTGCTCGGCGATGAAGAGCTCGGAGGCGATCTCCGCGTTCGAGAGTCCGCGACCGATCAGCACGAGGATCTCGCGCTCCCGCTCGGTCAGGCCGGCCAGACGCTGGGCCTTCGCCCCGCCGGCGGGGCGGAGTGCGCCGAAGCGCTCGAGCAGCCGTTTGGTCACACGCGGCGCGAGCAGGGCGTCCCCGGCGGCGACGACCCGCACCGCCTGCACGAGGTCGGCCGGCGGGGCGTCCTTGAGCAGGAATCCGCTCGCGCCCGCGCTGAGGGCGTCGTAGACGTACTCGTCGGCGTCGAAGGTGGTGAGGACGAGGACGAGCGGACGGTGCGGGTCGCCGCGGCTCGGGCGCACCAATTCGCGTGTCGCCTCGATGCCGTTCATGACCGGCATCCGCACATCCATCAGCACCAGATCGGGTCGGAGCCGCCGCGCGAGCTCGACGGCTTCCGCGCCGTCCGCCGCCTGCCCGAGCACCTCGATGCCGTCCTGTGCGGCCAGGATCGCCGCGAAACCGGCGCGCACCATCGCCTGGTCGTCGACCACCAGGACGCTGATGGTCATGCCGTCTCCCCCGTCGCGGCGTCGGCGCGGGCGTCCACGCCGCGCAGCATGTCCGCCCCGTGGCCGACGGAGTCCGGCGTGTCGAGCGGCAGGAGCGCGCGCACCCGGAACCCGCCGTCCGCGCGCGGACCGGCCTCCAGGCTGCCCCCGAGCAGCTCCGCTCGCTCGCGCATGCCGCGGATCCCGTGGCCGCCGCTCTCCGGTGCCGGGGCGGAGGCCGGCCGGCCGGGTGCACGCTCGTTCGCGACCTCGACCACCAGCCCGGCGGTCGTGCGTTCCAGCAGCACGTCGGCGACGGCTCCGGTCGCATGCCGGGCGATGTTGCTCAGCGATTCCTGCACGATGCGGTAAACCGCGAGGGAGAGCACGGGATCGAGCGTCCCGGCGAACCCGGTCGCCAACCGGTCGTCGAGTCGCACCGCGCCGCGCCGGCTCGCGGCGGTCACCAGAGCAGGAACGTCCGCCAGCCCCGGCTGCGGCGCCGTCTCGGCGGCCACGTCCTCCCGGCGCAGCACACCCAGGAGCATCCGCATCTCCCCCATCGCGCTGCGCGCCGTCGCGGCGAGCTCGTCGAACTCGGCCGCGGCCTCCGGGGTGAGGTCCGGGAGACGATAGCGAGCGCTCGACGCTTGCACCTGGATGGCGGACATGCCATGGGCGACGACATCGTGCAGCTCCCGGGCGATGCGCGTGCGCTCCTCGGCGACCTCGCGCAGCGCCTGCTCGGAGGCGGAGACGCGCTGCTCGCGCAGCAGCTGGCGCCGCACGTCCTGCCAGCGCGCCACCAGCAGACCGCCGAGCACGGCCGCCGCACTGATCGCGGCGAACACGACCAGGTCGGCCGTCACGGCGCCGACCGTCGCGGGCGCGTGGGCGGCGGTCGAGCCCACGATGGATGTGGCGGCGACCGCGATCAGCCACACGGTCGCGGCCGTGCGCCAGGCCGAACCGGCACTGGCGACGGCGAGAGTGGCCGAGAAGGCGATCATCGCGGTCACCGGGACCGGCCAGGGGCTTCCGGTGTCCGGCGTCCCGAGCAGCGCGAGGAGGATCACGGCGGCGGCGGAGAGGGCCGCCGCCGCGGCCGGACGCACCAGTGCGGCCACGATCGCTCCGGCCAGCGCGAGCGAGAGCAGGAGGGCGAAGATCACCGGCACGGCGTACAGGGTCGCCGAGAGCACCGAGGACACGACGAGGACCGCCACCGAGACGGTGATCGTGGCGCCCCAGAGGAGCGCACGGCCCCGATCGAGGCGCAGAGCCACCGGGGACGGGACGGGCGATGCCGCGGTCATCGGCGAGCCTCCTCTGCGAGCGGAACGGTCACGGGTGCGGGTGCGGGTTCGGCGTGCTCCTCGGCGCCGTCGCCGCCAGGGGCGGCCGTCCGGCGCTCCCGGCGACGCGACATCGCGCGGAGCCCGGCGTCGAGGGCGATCCCGGCCGAGACGCCGAGAGCGATCCCGACGACCATGGCCAGGAAGGCGTTGCCGCCGAGCCAGTGCGCCGCGATCACCCCCACAGTAACCGAGTACAGCGACCAGGAGACCCCGGCGAGCGTCGAGAGCAGGAGGAACCGGCGCCAGGACACCCGGGCCGCACCCGCCATCAGGTTCACCGCGACGCGGCCGACCGGCACGTAGCGCGCCGAGAGCACCAGCACACCGGCGCGGTCATGGATCCCGCGCCGTGCCCTGGCCAGGGCCGCGCTCATCCGCGGGCCGCGCAGCATCCGCAGCCGCTCGAGGGGAACCCGCCGCCCGATGGCATAGGTCAGGTTGTCCCCCGCGATCGCGCCGGCCGCCGCGCACGCGATGACCAGAGGGAGGTCCGGCGTTCCGACGGCGACCGCGGCGGCGGCCGCCGCGATGACCACGGACTCGCTCGGCACGGGCGGGAAGAAGGCGTCCACCAGCACCACGGCGAAGACCACCAGGTAGACCCACGGCGATGCGGCCGCCTGGGCGATGAACTCGTTCACGGCATCCATACCGCGACGCTACGGTCCGGTCGCGGCACCGCGCGTCACCCGCCGGTACCGTCGGACCCTACTGCGGAGGGAGATCCACCTCCCTCGCCATCGGTCGCGACGGCCGGACTCGGCGGCGCGGTCGGACTCGGCGGCGCGGTCGGACTCGGCGGCGCCGTCGGACTCGGCGGCGCGGTCGGACTCAGCGGTCGGTGAGACGCTCGTGGATGGCGGTCGCCAGCGTCGGCCCCACCCCGCGCACCTCCGCGATCTGCTCCGGCGTCGCCTGCTTGAGCTGCGCCACCGATCCGAAATGCTTGAGCAGCTCCTTGACCCGCGCCGGGCCGAGGCCGGGGATCTCCCCCAGCACCGTCCCGATGTCGCGCTTGCGTCGCGACCGCTGGTACGTGATCGCGAACCGGTGCGCCTCGTCGCGGAGGCGTTGGATGAGGAACAGGGCGTCGCTGTTGCGCGGCAGGATCACCGGGAAGTCGGAGTCGGGCAGCCAGATCTCCTCCAGCCGCTTGGCGATCCCGGCGAGCTGGATGCCCTGCACACCGGACTCCTCCAGAGCCCGCTGCGCAGCGGCGACCTGGGGCTGGCCGCCGTCGACCAGCAGCAGGTTCGGCGGGTAGGAGAACTTGCGCCGGCGCTTCTCCGCCGCCGCCTCCGCGAGCTCGGCCTCCACATCGATGGTCGGGTCGTCTCCCGCGACACCGTCGCCATCCGGGCCCACCTCACCCCGGCCCACCTCGTCCGCGCCGGCCTCGTCGGCCGGTTCCTCCATACCCGCGGCGACCGGGTCGGTCTCGATCGGCGCGTCGTCCTTCAGATAGGCGAGTCGCCGGGTGATCACCTGGTAGATCGACTCGGTGTCGTCGGTCGACTCGGGGATGCTGAAGCGCCGGTACTGGTCCTTGCGGGGCAGGCCGTCCTCGAAGACGACCATCGACGCGACGATGTTGGTGCCGCTCAGGTGCGACACGTCGTAGCACTCCATGCGCAGCGGCGCCTCGTCCATCCCGAGGGCGTCCTGGATGTCGGAGAGCGCCTTCGACCGCGCGACGAAGTCGGCCGACCGGCGGGTCTTGTAGAGCACGAGCGCGTTCTTGGCGTTCATCTCGGCCGTCTGGGCGAGCGCCGCCTTGTCACCGCGCTGGGCGACCCGCAGCTCCACACGGCCGCTGAGCCGCCCCCGCGTCGCGGTCGGGTCGCTGACGCTGCCACCGCTGGTCTCGTGCCTGCGCGCGGTGAGCCACTGCTCCAGCTCGGTCGCATCGTCCGGCAGCTCCGGCACGAGGATCTCACGCGGGGGGACGTCGGCACCCTCATAGGCGTTCTGCAGTACGGTCTCGACCAGCTCGCCGAGATCCATGTCGAGCTCCTTGTCGACGACCCAGCTGCGCACACCGCGGATGCGCCCACCGCGCACGATGAACTGCTGCACGGCGGCGGCCAGCTCGTCGTGGGCGATGCCGAAGGCGTCGAGATCGACCGTGTCCTGCAGCACGACGGCGCTCTTGCCCATCGCGGCCTCCAGCGCCTGGATGGCGTCCCGGTGCCGCGCGGCGGCCTCGTAGTCCATCGTGCCCGCCGCGGTCTTCATCTTGTCCGTCAGCTCGCGGATGTACTTCGTGTCGTTGCCGGCCATGAAGGAGACGAAGTCCTCGGCCAGCTCCCGGTGATCCTCCGGCGAGATGCGTCCGACGCACGGCGCCGCGCACTTGCCGATGTCACCGAGCAGGCACGGCCGCCCCGTGAGCTCGGCGCGACGGTAGACGCCGTCGGAGCAGCTGCGGACGGGGAAGGCCTTGAGCATCAGGTCGACCGTGTCGCGGATCGCCCAGACCTTCGTGTAGGGACCGAAGTAGCGGGCGTCCTTCACTCCGCGGTTGCGCGTCACCATCACCCGCGGGATACGGTCCCCCAGCGTCACCGCCAGGTACGGATACGACTTGTCGTCCCGGAACTGCACGTTGAACGGCGGCGTGAATTCCTTGATCCAGGTGTATTCGAGTTGGAGGGCCTCGAACTCGCTGGCCACGACCGTCCACTCGACCGACGCGGCCGTCGTCACCATCCGCCGGGTGCGCTCGTGCAGGCTGCGCAGCGGCTGGAAGTAGTTGCTCAGCCGCGCGCGCAGGTTCTTCGCCTTGCCCACATAGAGCACGCGACGGTTCTTGTCGCGGAAGCGGTAGACGCCCGGTTGCGTCGGGATCTCGCCGGCCTTCGGCCGGTAGCTGACGGTATCGGCCACACGCTCCTCCTACGCGGCGCCCTGGGCGCTCTCGCCCTGCAGGATCTCCTTGAGGAAGTAGCCCGTGTGGCTGCCCGGCGCCTCGGCGACCTGCTCGGGTGTGCCGGTCGCGATGACCTGTCCACCGCCCGCGCCGCCCTCGGGTCCCATGTCGATCAACCAGTCCGCCGACTTGATCACGTCGAGGTTGTGCTCGATCACGATGACGGTGTTGCCCTTGTCGAGCAGGCCGTTCAGCACCAGGAGCAGCTTGCGGACGTCCTCGAAGTGCAGACCGGTGGTCGGCTCGTCGAGCACGTAGACGCTGCGGCCGTTGGAGCGGCGCTGCAACTCGGTCGCGAGCTTGACGCGCTGCGCCTCACCGCCGGAGAGGGTCGTCGCGCTCTGACCGAGGCGCACGTAGCCGAGTCCCACGTCGACGAGCGTCTTCAGGTACCGGTGGATGGCCGAGATCGGCTCGAAGAACACCGCCGCCTCGCTGATCGGCATGTCGAGCACCTCGGCGATGTTCTTGCCCTTGTAGTGCACCGACAGGGTGTCGCGGTTGTACCGCGCTCCCCCGCACACCTCGCACGCGACGTAGACGTCGGGGAGGAAGTTCATCTCGATCTTGATCGTGCCGTCGCCCGAGCACGCCTCGCAGCGGCCGCCCTTGACGTTGAAGCTGAACCGCCCGGGGAGGTATCCGCGCATCTTCGCCTCGGTGGTCTCGGCGAAGAGGTTCCGGATGCGGTCGAACACGCCGGTGTAGGTGGCCGGGTTCGAGCGCGGGGTGCGGCCGATCGGCGCCTGGTCGACGTGCACCACCTTGTCGAGGTTGTCGAGTCCGGTGACCGTGCGGTGCTTGCCCGGCAGCTTCCGGGCGCCGTTGAGCTTGTTCGCCAGCACGCGGTACAGGATGTCGTTCACCAGCGAGGACTTGCCGGAGCCGGAGACCCCGGTGACCGCCACGAACGCACCGAGCGGGAAGTCGACCGTCACCTTCTTGAGGTTGTTCGCCTCGGCGTCGACGACGCGCAGCATGCGCTTCTTGTCGATCTTGCGGCGCTTCGCCGGGATCGCGATCTCCCGCCGGCCGGCCAGGTAGTCGCCGGTCAAGGAGTCGGTGTTCGCCAGCAGTTCGTCGTACGAGCCCGAGTGCACGACATGCCCGCCGTTGACGCCCGCACCGGGGCCGATGTCGACGACCCAGTCCGCGGTGCGGATCGTGTCCTCGTCGTGCTCGACCACGATCAGGGTGTTGCCGAGGTCGCGGAGGGCGACCAGCGTGTCGATCAGCCGGCGGTTGTCGCGCTGGTGCAGGCCGATGCTCGGCTCGTCGAGCACATACAGCACACCAGTCAGTCCCGAGCCGATCTGGGTGGCGAGGCGGATGCGCTGCGCCTCGCCGCCGGAGAGCGTGGCCGCCGCCCGCGAGAGGTCGAGGTAGCTGAGCCCGACCTGGATGAGGAAGTCCAGGCGGATCTTGATCTCGCGCAGCACCTGCGCGCCGATCTTCTGCTCGCGCTCGGTCAGGTGCAGCTTCTCCATGAACGCACGGGCGTCGCTGAGGCTCAGCTCCGACGCGTCCGCGATGCTCGCCCCGTGCACCTGCACGGCGAGCACCTCGGGCTTGAGGCGCTTGCCCTTGCAGACCGGGCACGGCACTTCGCGCAGGTACTCGGCCCAGCGGGCGCGCTGGGTGTCCGTCTCGGCCTGCAGATACTGCCGCTCGATGTACGGGACGACGCCCTCGAAGCCGGAGGTGTAGGACATCTCGCGGCCGTAGCGGTTCTTCCACCGCACCTTGACCTCGAAGTTGTCGCCGTGCAGCACCGCGTCCTTCACGGCGTCGGGCAGCTTCTTCCACGGGGTGTCGAGGGAGAAGTCGAGGTCGCGGGCGAGTCCGGCGAGCAGCTTCTCGTAGTAGTTGAACAGGCCCTTGCCCTGCGTGGTCCACGGCACGATGACGCCCTCGGCGATGCTCTGCGTGTCGTCGCCGAGCAGCAGGTCGTCGTCGACCGACATGCGCGTGCCGAGACCGGAGCACTCCGGGCAGGCTCCGAACGGCGCGTTGAACGAGAAGGTGCGCGGCTCGATCTCGGTGAGCTGGATCGGGTGGCCGTTCGGGCAGGACAGCTTCTCGCTGAACGACTGCCACGCCTCCGGGCCCTCACGGTCGACGAAGTTGACCTGGGCGAGCCCGTCGGTCAGGCGCAGCGCCGTCTCGAGGGAGTCGGTGAGCCGGGTCAGGATGTCCGGACCGGCGACGAGGCGGTCGACGATCACCGAGATGTCGTGCTTGTACTGCTTCTTGAGCGTCGGCGGCTCGGAGAGCTGGATCAGCTCCCCGTCGACGAGGGCGCGCGAGTAGCCGCTCGCGGCCAGCTCCTTGAACAGGTCGACGAACTCGCCCTTCTTCTGCGAGACGACGGGGCTCACCACCATGTAGCGGGTGCCCGCCTCCAGCTCCATGAGCTGGTCGGCGATCTGCTGCACCGTCTGCCGCTGGATCTTCTCGCCGCAGACCGGGCAATGGGGCACGCCGATGCGGGCCCAGAGCAGGCGCATGTAGTCGTAGATCTCGGTGATCGTGCCGACGGTCGAGCGCGGGTTGCGGTTCGTCGACTTCTGGTCGATCGAGACCGCCGGGCTCAGGCCCTCGATGAAGTCGACATCGGGGCGGTCCACCTGGCCGAGGAACTGGCGCGCATAGGCCGAGAGCGACTCGACGTAGCGGCGCTGGCCCTCGGCGAAGATCGTGTCGAACGCGAGCGACGACTTGCCCGATCCCGACAGACCGGTGAAGACCACCAGCGAGTCGCGCGGGATGTCGAGGTCCACATCGTGCAGGTTGTGCACGCGCGCCCCGCGGACGCTGAGCTGCGAACCGGTGACCGTGCCGATGCTCCCCTGCCCGTGGGTCGCGTGACCCTGGATGTTCTGCTGCCCCTGAATGCTCACTCGTCCCATTCTCCGCTAATTCCGCGCTGCGACGGCCGATGTTCGCCGTCCGCGCACCGTCGCCGTTCGTTCGAAGCTGTGTTCGATTGTAGCGCCTGCGCGGCGGGCGTCGGCCCGCACGCGCGAGTCTAGGCGCGGCCACCGACATCGACGAAAGCGAGGTCGCTCAGGGCCCGGGGCGACGCAGGACGAGGAGCGTGAGGAGCGTCGCCAGCGCGAGCACGGCGAGTCCCGCGACGATCGCCGCACCGCCGCCCGGGACCGGCTGCCGCACGGCGAGCAGGACCACGGCCGCGGCCTGCACGGGCAGCTGGATCGCCACGTAACGCCAGAGCCCCGGCAGGAGCACCGCGGGCTGGATCCGGGCGCGCGCCGGCACCACGAGCATCCACGCCGCGAGGAGGTGCAGCGTGTGGGCTCCGGCGATGAGGGCGAGCACGCGCGGCGAGACGCCGGCCGTGTCCTCGAGCAGGGCCGACAGCGCCAGCACCGCGATCAGGAGCCACGCGACGCGCCAGCGGGGCACCGCGACGGCGAGCCCGGCGAGCACCACACAGAGCGCGGGCCACGGCCCGCTCGGCGCCGCCGTCAGCGCGAGCGGGACGGCCACCACCACGAAGGCCGCGCGCACCGACCAGCCGGGCAGCGTCCACGGCAGGCCCGCCGCGCCCGTGTCGTCGTCGGTCCCGGACGCCGCAGCGGCAGGGGACGGCATGCGGTCCGCCGGAGGGCCCGCGGCGCTCCGCCGTTCCGACCCGCTCATGCCGGACTCCCGTCGGACACCCGGCGCTGGGGCGCCGTGCCCCGGCGCGGGGTCGCCAGCAGCCGCAGCTGGACCTCGCGCTCCGCCGACGCCCAGACCAGCAGCTCCACGCCTGCCGCGCGCAGCCGTTCGAACCGCACGGCGCGTTCGCCCGTCACCACCCGGAGCGCGAGCCGCTCCCGCGCAGGCAGCTCCGCGGTCGTCAACGGCGGGAGCACGTCGACGGCGATCACGCGGTGCCCGGCGGCCCGCCACGCGAGCGCCAACCGCAACGGCTGCTCGTCGAGGAACGTCGACAGCACGTAGACCAGCGCGCCCGGAGCGAGACGAGGCACCCGCACGCGTTCGGTCACCGGTCCGCGGGCCGCCGTCGTCTCGATCGCCCGCAGCACCGCCTGGCGGTGCCGGGCGCCCGCCCGCGGCGGCAGAGCCCGCGACGCCGCCGCGAGGTCGTCGAACCCGACCCGGTCGGCGACCGCAGCGTACGCCGTCGCGAGCGACACGGCCGCCTCCCTCGCCACGTCGAGCGAGCACGGCCCGGGATGCGGATGCGCCTCGGCCCAATCCGCGACCTCGCCCGGAAGATCGTCGCGCGCATCCAGGACCAGCTGCACGGCGGCGTCGGAGGTCGCCGTCGTCCGCCGGACGTAGAGCTCTCCGGGACGCTGCGCCCGCCGCGCCGTCGCCTTCCAATCGATCCGGCGCAGCCGGTCGCCCGCTCGGTAGCGATCCACGTCGCGGAACTCGCCGCCGTCGCCGGGCAGGGCGGACAGATGCTGCCCGGTGAGGCCGAGTAGCCGCCCGGGAAGCGGGAGACTGCGAACCGGGACGGGGACCGGGCGCACGATGCGGTCGACCACCGTCGCCGGGGTCTGGACCTCCGTCCGGTCCTGGTCGCCCGCCCACGCGGCGTCCGTACCGATGCCGCGCGCCTCGGCCGACAGCAGACGCTGCGGACCCGAATGGCCCACCGCGACCTCCAGATGCAGACGTGCCGCGGCCCGCGGAGTCAGCAGGGCATCGACCGGAGCACGGTCGACGGTCGCGAACCGCAGCTGGACGGCGTCGGGCCGCGAGCCGGTCTCGGGCAGGGCGCGCACCGAGACCGGGATCCGGGTCACGCGCGTGGCCTCGTCCACCGAGGCGCCCCCTTCGTCCGCCGCGGCCTCGATCGCGACGGCCGCGCCGCCGCGGGGCACGCGGGCGCGGTCGATCAGGACGGAGAGCAGGAGCGGGGCGGCGATGAGCACGAGCTCGACCCGGCCGAAGGCGAAGGCCGCCACGAGGCACGCCACGGCCACCAGCGCGGCGCCGGCCTGGGCGGGGCTGCGCACCCACCTCCCGGCGCGGTCCCGCCCGTCCGACGCGGTCACGCCTGCGCCGCCTCCCGGTCGCGGGTGCCGACCGCCGGAGGCCCCGGCACACCGGCGACCACCTCGGCCACGACATCCTGCGGGCTGACCCCGCTGGTCCACGCCGCGACGGTCAGCGTGAGCCGGTGGGCCAGGACGGCGACGGCGACGCGCTTGACGTCGTCCGGGAGGACGAAGTCGCGGCCGGCGAGCACCGCCAGGGCACGGGCGACCAGCAGCAGCCCCTGAGACCCGCGCGGAGAGGCGCCGACCTCGACCGATCGGTGGCGCCGGGTCGCTGCCGCCAGGGCGACGCAGTAGGCGGCGATGTCGGGGTCGACATCGACCTGCTCCACGCCGGCCTGCATGGCGAGCAGGGTGTCGGCGTCGGTCACCGGCTCCACCGAGGCCACCTCGTGGCGCCGCGCCACCCGGGCGAGGAGCACGCGCTGCTCCCCCGCCTGGTCCGGGTAGCCGACGCTCAGCCGGACCATGAACCGGTCGAGCTGCGCCTCCGGCAGGGCGTACGTGCCCTCGGACTCGATCGGGTTGGCCGTCGCGACGACGTGGAACGGGCGCGGGAGCGCGAAGCTGCTGCCCTCGACCGACACCTGCCCCTCGGCCATCGCCTCGAGCAGTGCCGACTGCGTCTTCGGGGACGTTCGGTTGATCTCGTCCGCGAGGAACAGGCCGGTGAAGACCGGCCCCGGCCGGAACTCGAACTCCGACGACTGCGGGAGGTACACGAACGAACCCGTGATGTCGGAGGGCAGGAGGTCCGGCGTGCACTGGAGGCGGCGGAACTCCAGCCCGACGGCCGCGGCGATCGAACGGGCGGCGAGCGTCTTGCCGAGCCCGGGCACGTCCTCGAAGAGCACGTGCCCGCCCGCGAGGATCGTGGCCAGGGCAAGGGCGAGCGGTTGACGCATCCCGACGACCACGGATTCGACCCGGTCGAGGAT
>NZ_AYMR01000053.1 GCF_000633535.1 Leifsonia aquatica H1aii
GGCCCGTCGAAGCCGATCGATGTGAGATCCTCGACGGCGGCGAGCATGTCTGCCTCGGTTGCGGCAGCAACCACCACATGCAGCGAGATCGCGAGCGCCTCACGGTAAGACTTCGCGACTGCGAACGCTCCGTGACCCTGCTTCTTCTCGTTTACCGGTGACTTGTCCTGGGGGGTGTCGTACCAGCCCACCTGATCGGTGAACCAGTACGGCACCCCCGCCAGGCGTGTCGGCGGGATCACCCGACCGTCGAGGAGGAACGTCATGTGGTGAACACCGCCCTCGTCGCCTCACGCGACCACTGCCGCATCGCCAACGACGGAGACTGTTCCGTCGAATGGATCTCCTGGTTCACGACCACCCCACCGACACCGGCACGCGACGCTGCCGACGCCGCCGACGCGGCGGTGCTGGCCGTCGGAACAGCGACCAGGGTGTCCAGGGTCCGGTTCACCAGTGCCTCCTGACCGGAGACACCGTCGACGAATCCCTGCATGGTGAACTGGCCGAGCTCACGGAACACACGCGACGGCGAGTGGATGCCGAGGGCCGCTTTGAACGGCTCAACGATCCACCCCGGGATGATCTTCAAGAAGAAGTTCCCGATGTTCCGTAGCAGCGACCCAGCACCGTCGAGGAGCCCCTGGATCAGGTTCTTGCCGACGTCGAGCAGCCAGCCACCAGCACCGGCGAAGACACCCAGGATGGTGCCTGGGATGCTCTGGAAGAACCCGACGACCTTGCCGATGAAGTTGCCGATGCCGGAGATCAGTCCGTTCCAGATGTTCGCGAAGAACTTCCCGATTCCGGCGAAGAAGCCCATCACGGAGTTCCACACGTCCTGCATCTGCTTGCCGGCCTGCTTGTTGCCCGTCGCGAGGTTCACCAGCCAGGTGATCGCGTCGACAACCCACTTGATGACGGTGGCGAGCACCTGCACGAGCACCTGCAGCACGGGTACGAGCAGCCCGATGATCGGAGTTATCAGCTGCAGAATCGGGGTCAGCAACGCACCCACCAGCTGAATCAGCGGCGTGAGGATCGGGCCGATCAGCGAGAGCAGCGGCGCGATGAGCTGTAGAACTGCGGCGATCACCGGCAGGAGGATCCCGACCATCGGTGAGAAGGCCGTAAGTAGCTGGCCGATGATCGGGACCAATGTCGAGATCACCGGCAGCAGCGCCTGCATCACAGCTCCCAGCACGGTGCCGAGAACCTGTGCGATCTGGGCGACCACGGGGGCGAGTGCAGAGATGGCTTTCGCCAGGACCCCACCGAGGAGCTGAGCGACCTGGCCGATGATCGGCGCGATGGTGGTGATCGCCTTGGCCAGGATCCCGCCGAGCGTGGTGGCGAGCTTCACGATGACCGGCAACAGGGTTTGCAGGAGCCCCGACAGGGTCGAGGTCAGAGTCCCCATCACCTGCACGATCGCGGGCAGGATGGCTTGCAGCGCTGAGGCGAGCGCGCCTCCGACGGACGTCGCCACCTGGCCGACGGCGGACACCAGGGCGGGCAGCACGGGAAGCAGCGCGTTCATGATCAGCGACACCGGAGACAGCGACTGCCACAGCTGCAGCAGCGGGGGCACCAGCTGAGCGAACACCGGCCCGAGCTGGGCGAATGCCGGAGCCAGCGCCGTGAATACGGATCCGACTACTTCCCTCACCTGGGCGAAT
>NZ_AYMR01000054.1 GCF_000633535.1 Leifsonia aquatica H1aii
GGCCTTCCGTCTCTCTGCGACGACGTGATCGCGACTCAGTGGCGGTCGCCGCTCGCGGACTTCTGGAACAGGTCGCCCGGCGCCGACGCACCCGCTGCGGGAGCGACCGGTCCGGCGGGTGCCGCCGTCGCCGACGCCGGTGCCGCCGTGCCCTTCGGCTGGGGCTGGTCGTCGATCAGCGCCTGGAGCGTCTGTGCATCGGACTTGGCCTGGTCGTCCGCGGCATTGAGGGTCTTGACCGCATCGCGGAGCGCGTCCGTGTTGGAGGCGACGGTCGTGTTGAGCTTCGTGGCTTTCGCCGCGATCGCGTCCAGGGCTGTGCCGAGCTGGCCGATGAAGCCCGCGAGCGCGGGCTCGGGCGCCCCGCCGCTCGATCCGCCGACCTGGTACTCCTGGACCAGCTTCGGTGCATCGGCCACCGTTGCCGCGTCGATCCGTTTGGCGTGATCGAGGACGGTCTCACCGTCGACGCCGACCTTCTCGCCGGGTGCTGCCATGGGTTCCCTCCCCTCGGGGGAATTGCGTGAAGACGCGCTCGCGGACCGGCTCCGGATTCACCCGGAACGGCCCGCGAGCGATGATCACTAGAGCGAGAAGCGACCGGCGGACGACTTGTCCGACGACACGTAGTGCTGCGAGATCTCGTCCGTCTTGTTCGAGATCTGCTCGAGCAACGTGTTCAGTGCGGTGAGGGACTGGGTCCACTTGCGCTGGGCGTCGTCGTACGCCGCCTGCGCCTGACCGTCCCAGGAGGAACGGAGCTTCCCGACCTCGGACTCGAGCTGCTCGAGCTGGGACTTGATGCCATTGGCACCGGTGCGGATCTGTCCGGAGAGCGCGGTGAGCTGACCGGGGTCGACAGACATCGACTGCATGTGAGAAACCTTCCTTCGTTCCTGGCCCGTGGGCTCAGGAACCCATCATCGACGAGAGACCGGAGATCGTCTGCTGGTGCGACTCCTCCGTGCGGACCTGGTCCTTCTCGGTGCCGCTGAGGGCGTCCTCGAGAGTGATGAGCACGTCGTTCAGCTTGCGCGTCTCCTCGTCCCAGCGGGACATGAGCTGGGTGAAGGCACCCGCCGCCTCGCCGGTCCAGAAGCCGCGGAGCTGCTCGATCTCGCCGCGGACGAACTTCACCTGCTGGTCGATCCCCGACTTCGCGGTACCGACGGCCTGGGCTCCGCGCTTGAGCGCGCCCTCTTCTGCTGAGATCACATCAGCCATGACACTCCATTCCTGTTTCCATCGCTGGTTCGCACGGCAAGACCCCCCAAAACCCACCGACATGCAGAGCGCAATGAGGTCATGTCGACTCCCGCCACGGTATTGGCGTTCGGGGGTGGACGCAACCTCTCCCGTCGGATATCAGTGGTAGCACCCATGCGCGGGCCGCCGCGTGTCGGCTTGGCTAGAATGGATCGGCGTGGCGGCACGCGCCGCCCGAGATCAGCGGCGTCCACGGGCGGGGCACGCGCACAGGGGGAGGCACGGACCGGGTGAGTCAATCCGTCAGCACAGTACGGGCGCTCCTGCGCATCTCGGTCCAGAGCGAAGGCCGGCGGCTCGACGTCGGCGTCCCCGCTCACCTCCCGCTCATCGAGCTGATGCCGGGCTTCGCCCGCAGTCTGGGCGTGCTCGACCCGACCATGACGCATGTCGGCTACACGCTGCAGCGCGCCGACGGCAGCACCGTCGATCCCAGCCGCGGCGCCCTCGACCAGGGCATCCAGGAGGGCGAGCTGCTGACGCTCGCCCGGGGCGCCCTCCTCGCCGAACCACTCGTCTACGACGACATCGTCGAGGCCGTGCTGGATGCGACGAAGGAGCAGCACCGCCCCTGGACACCGGCCGACAACACCCGCACCGCCCTCGCCGTCAGCCTGACCATGCTCGGCGTGTGCGCGGTGCTGCTGGTGGCCGCCGGGCATTCGCTCGCGATCGGCCTCATCGTCGCGATCTGCGGCGCCGTCCTCCTGGTCACGACCTCCGCGGTCCTCTCCCGCGTCGGCCAGCCGGAGGCGGGATGCGGCCTCGGGCTCGCCGCCGCGGTCTTCGGCGCCGTCGCCGGCTACCTGGCCGTCCCCGGTTCGTGGGATCTCTGGGGGTGGCCGCTCGCCGCCGCAGGCCTCGGCGCCGTCGTCATCGGTGGCGCGGCGCTGGCGCTGACCCCGTATCGACCCGAGCTGCAGCTCATCCCCGTCGCCGCCGGAGCCGCGATCGGCATTCCGGCCGCCCTCACCGGCCTGGTGCCGAGCGCGCAGACCGCCGCCTACTCGCTCACGGTCGCGATCATCGCGACGCTCGCGAACGCCCTCCCCTGGCTCGCCCTCAGCTCGACCCGTCTGCGCGTCATCAGCCCGCAGAGCGACAGCGAGGTCTTCGCCGCTCCCGCACCGATCGACGCGGAGGACGTCCGCCGCCGGGCGGCCGCCGGACAGCGCGCCCTCGTCTCCCTGCGCCTCGCCCTCGGGCTCGCCGTGCTCGCGGCGACGCCGGCCGTCGCCGCAGCCACCCCGCTCGGCGCCGTGCTGTGCGCCCTCGCCTTCCTCGGGCTCATGTTCCCGGCGCGCCAGAGCTACTCGCGCAGCAATGTGCTCACCCTGATGGCGCTCGGCACGGCCGGGATCGCCGCGACCGGGTTGACCGTCGCCGTCGCGCAGCCGGGCCTCATCCCCGCCCTGCTCGTCGTGCTGGGCGGGGTGACGGTGATCACGATCGTCGTCACGCTCCTCTCCCCCCGCGTCCGCGTCCGCCTCGGCCGGCTCGCGGACACCGCGGAGGTCGTGGTGCTGGCCCTGCTGCTGCCGATCGGCGTGATCGCCGCCGGGCTGGCCTGACGCGTGGCGAGCAAGACCGACCTCATCGAGGCCCAGAACTTCTCGCGCCGCCGGCTCCTCACCGCGTTCGTCAGCGGAGCGCCGGGCGGCAAGGAGCTCGAGCCCGCGAAGCCGTTGCGCGCCGTCGTGATCGCCATCGTCCTCACCGCCGCCGTCCTCCTGGCCGGCGCGTTCTACGGCCTCATCCAGCCCGGGCTGCCGCAGGGCTGGCAGAACGGCCGCATGCTGATCGCCAAGGACACCGGCGCCCGGTACGTCTCGGTGAAAGGGGTCCTGCACCCGGTGATCAACACCGCGAGCGCGCGCCTCCTCATCCCGTCCTCCAGTTTCGCGGTCGTCACGACCGACTCGCACGCGCTCTCGGGCATCGCGGTCGGCTCGCCGGTCGGGATCGTCGGCGCACCCGACGCTCTCCCCGCCGCCGCCGCGCTCGTGAACACCGGCTGGACGGCCTGCACAACCGACGACGGCGGGGTCGCGACATCGATCGCCACCCGGCCGGCCGCCACCGCGACCGACCGTGCCGTCGTCGTCGAGAACGGCGGCGAGCGCTGGGTCGTCGCGGGCGGCCTGCGCTACGGCGTCGACGGGGAGAACGCCGATGCCGTGCTCCGTGCCGCCGGGATCGATGCGTTGGCTCCGGTCCGCGTGTCCTCCGACTGGCTCAACCTGTTCTCGCCCGGCGCCGCGCTGGAGCCGCTGGTCATCACCGACGCCGGCTCGCCGATCCCCGGGGGGAGCCTGAGCGACGGTCCCCTGCTTGTCGGCGAGGTCATCCACACCTCCGGCAGCGCCGCCGACCAGCGATTCGTCGTCCAGAGCGACGGCTCCCTCGCGACGCTCAGCCCGCTGGCCTGGCAGCTCTACCAGCTGGGCTCCGGGCGCACGATGTCGACGGTGCGGGAGGTATCGGCTGCGGCGGTCGCTGGCCTCCGCACCGCGAAGACACCGGCGGGAGGGGCGGACTGGCCCGCCGACGGCTTCACCTCCCTGACCACGAGCGACCGCGCATGCGCGCTGCTCAGCGCGAGCGGCGGGACGACCGTGCTCGCGACGACACCCGTGTCGACGAAGGCGACGCCGGGCGTCACGGTCCAGGCCGGACACGGCGCATTGGTCGACGCAGCGGGTCGCGGCGCTGGAAGCGCCGGGATGCTGACACTCGTCGATGCCACCGGGACCGCATTCGCCCTCCCGGGCGCCGACGACGAGACGGTGAAGCGACTCGGCTACGCGACGGACGACGTGGGCACCGTGGAGCAGAGCTGGATCGCACTTCTGACCAGCGGTCCGGAGTTGACCACGTCCGCCGCGGGGGCGACGTCGACCGCGTCGGCCGGATGAGTCGCCGGGCGGCCGTCCGGGCGCTGCTCGCCGGCGCAGCGAGCGCTGTCGCGCTCGGCCTGATCGCGTCCCCGGCCACCGCCACGACCACCATCGCTACGACGGCGGCCGGAGCGTCGGGGGCGCCGCTCTCCGCCACCGCCCCGGCGGTCCGGCTCGCCACAGCCGGTGGTTGCACCGACACGGCGGCGCTCATCCCGCAGCGGCCGCCCGCACTCGCCCGGCTGCAGGCCTCCACCGCCTGGGAGCAGTCCCGCGGCGCGGGGATCGTGGTCGCTGTGGTCGACTCCGGGGTGGACGCGGCCAATCCCCACCTCGCAGACGTCCTGGCGGGAGGCACCGATCTGGTCGGGGACGGCGCCGGCGCGGCCGGCTACGCGGACGGCTACGGCCACGGGACGGCGATCGCCGGCCAGATCGCGGCGCGCGCCGTCGACGGCTCGGGGGTCGAAGGGCTCGCGCCGGATGCGCGGATCCTGTCGGTGCGGGTCTTCGCCGGCACCGACGACCAGGCCGTCGCGGCGGGCGCCGGCCCCAGCATCGCCCGGCTCGCCGCCGGGATCCGGTTCGCGGCCGATGCCAACGCCCAGATCATCAACGTGTCGCTGTCGACAGCCGTGGACGACCCCGCCTTGCGGGAGGCGGTCGCCTACGCGACCGCGCACGGCAGTCTCCTCGTCGCCTCCGCGGGCAACCGCGACTCCTCGCTCGCCGTCGAGAAGGACCAGAAGGACGGCGTACGGTACCCCGCCGGCTATCCCGGCGTCCTCGGCGTCGCCGCGGTCGGAACGGGCGGGACGGTGACGGACGACAGCATCCACGGCGCGCACGTGGCCCTCAGCGCTCCCGGCCAGGACGTGCTCACGGCGGCGAGCACGGGAGGCGACTGCGTGTACGCCTCCGACGCTCCCGCGACCAGCTTCGCGACCGCCTACGTGTCGGCCTCCGCCGCCCTCGTCGCCTCCGCCCACCCCGACGAGACGCCCGCGGAATGGGCGTACCGCCTGACGGCCAGTGCCATCCGCGCACATCCCGGCAGCCGCGACGACGCCGCAGGCTGGGGCGTCGTGCAGCCGTACGAGGCGGTGGTCCTCGTTCCGGGGGCGGAGACGGCGGGCCCGCCGAACCCGTTCACCGCGGCGACCCGGCGGCCCGTCGCCGCGGCCTCCGGTGCGGTGACGGTGCACGCGAACGACGACAGCCGGGCCCGGCAGAGCACCGCCGCTGTCGTCGTGTCCGTGGTCGGACTCACCGCGCTGGCCGCGGTCGCCGCGATCAGCGTCCTGGCCGCACGCCGTCGACGGACACGGCGGGACGGGACGGCGTAGCCTTCCGCGCCGGGATGGTCCGGGGCAGGCGGGTCAGCCGGTGACGACGGTCGTCACGATGACGATGAGCCCGACGACCGACACGATGCAGGCCCCGACGATGCTGCCGACGGCGATCCACCCCGCGGATCGCGTCGCACGCCGCACCGACCGCATCGACGGCGCCTCGGCTCGAGTCGCCTCGGGTCCGCTGCCGAGATCCGGTCCCGGGGCCGGCGGGGCGGGGATGGGGCGCGGCCGGTAGCGCACCACGGCATCCGCCCCGAGGGCCGCTGCCGCACGCTCCGAGACAGCGGTGCCCGACGGCAGGACGATCGGGGTGCGCACCGCGCGCAGCGACCGCCGGGTGGGCGCGAGCTGCGTCCGTGGTGACCGGGGCGGCGACTCGGGACCCGTGGAGCCGGCGACGGCCGCGGGGTGTTCCGCACCCGCGCGCCACGCGATGATCGTGTCGTCCGCCCCGTCCGCCCCGTCCGCCTCGTCGCCGCCGTCACGCCGCACCACGCGGGTGGCGTCCACGGGCTCGTCGTCGTGGTGGACCACGCGGGTCGCATCGAGCCCCGCTTCGACGGGGCCGACGGCGGCCTCGACGCCCGCAGGGACGGAGGACCGTGGAGACACCAGGGTGTCGTCGATGTCGGCGCCACGATCCTCCGTGGCGAGGACGGTCTCACGGGACGGCCGATCCACGACCACCGTCTCGTCGAGCTCGTCCTCGCCGGACGCGGTCTCCCCCTCGTCGCCGGATGCGGCCTCCGCGGCCGGCGCCGACGCGGCGGGGCGGTCCACGACCACCGTCTCGTCGAGCTCGCCCGCGTCCGCATCCGCATCCGCATCCGCATCGGACTCCGTGGCGGGGCGGTGGACGACGATCGTCTCATCCCATCCGTCGTCCGGATCCTGCTCCGGCGTGTGGTCGCTCGTCATACCGGCACCGTGTCCCCGTCGTCCGTCCATGCGTGGGATCCGTCGTCGTCCGCCGGTCCCTCGCCGCCGTCGCCACCCGTGAGCACGTCGACGACCACCGCCGTGACATTGTCACGGCCTCCGGCCCGATTGGCCGCCTGGATCAGCGCCGCAGTGGTCGCCGCCGGACGGCCTCCCGCGACGAGGATCTCGCGGAGCTGCGCGTCGCTGAGCTCGCCATGGAGACCGTCCGAGCAGACCAGGAGCCGCTCCCCCGTCGTGACCGGCATCAGCCAGCTGTCGGCGCGCGCATCGGCCGAGCCGAGTGCCCGGGTGATCACGTTCTTGTCCGGCGCCGTCGCCCGGTCCTCCGGGCGTAGCGTGCCCGCATCGACGCGCTCCTGAACCAGGGAATGGTCGACGGTGAGCTGCTCCAGGTAGCCGCCGATGAGGCGGTAGACCCGCGAGTCGCCGACGTTGACGATGAGCCAATGCGGCCGCCCGCCGTGGTCGACGAGGATGACTCCGGCGAGCGTGCTGCCCGCGCCCCGCTCCCGCGTCGCCGCGAGCGCCGAGACCCGACGCGACGCCTCGTCGATCGCCGCGGAGCTGCGCATCAGATCGACGGCGCCGCCGGCGCACAGGATCTCGCGCAGCGCCGCCACGACGTGGGCGCTGGCCTGCGCACCGGCCTCATGGCCGCCCATGCCGTCGGCGACGGCGAACACCGGGGGGACGGCGAGGTACGCATCCTCGTTCGCGGCGCGCGTGCGGCCGGTGTCGGTGCGAGCGTCGGAGCTCAGTTGCACGGGCTGTCTCGCGGTCATCGCCCCTCCCCGCGTTCCAGCCGCAGACCGACGGACCCGAGCAGCAGCCGGCCGACCAGCTCCGTCGATCCGCCCGCCGCGACGCGACGCTCCCGGCCGTCCTGCTCGAGGAAGACGCCGTTGGTGGAATCGAGATCGGCGACCGTCCAGCCGTCCCCGTCGCGCGTGAGGCAGGCGTGCTGCTTCGAGAGGGTGCGCGTCGTGTCGGGGATCGCGAGGTACTGCACACCGGGCTCGTCGCCCGAGGGGCGACGGCCGAGCACGACGATGTCCGCCTCCAGGGGGAACCGCTCACCGTCGTCGGTGAGGAGAACCCACGTGGTCACGGCCGGACGGTGGACGACGATCGTCTCGGCCGCGTCATCGGCTTCATCGGGGCCCTCCGGATCGGCCGGATCGACCGGGACGGCCGGCGGAGCCGCAACCGGCAGGGGTGCCGCGTCCGAAACCGGCCGATCGAGGAACGGGGACGGGACTGGCTCGGCCGCACCCGGATCCGGCGCAGGGACGGCCGGTGGAGTCACCGGCACGTCGAGGAACGGACTGCGGATCGGCGACAGGTCCGCCGGGGGTGCGGATGCCGGAGCCGGAGCGCTACCCGAGGCGGGGGCCGGGGCCACCACGGCGACAGGAGGCACGGTCGTGA
>NZ_AYMR01000055.1 GCF_000633535.1 Leifsonia aquatica H1aii
CCCCCTCCCCCACCGCCGCCGCCGCCGCCCAGGAAGGCTGACATGTTCACCGGAATCATCGAAGAGCTCGGCGAGATCACCGCCGTCGACCGCGTCGCCGACGCTGCCCGGATCACGGTGCGCGGCCCCCTCGCGGTCAGCGACGCCCGGCACGGGGACTCGATCTCCGTGAGCGGCGTCTGCCTGACGGTCATCGACCAGGACGCACAGACGTTCACCGCCGATGTCATGGCCGAGACGCTCGCCATGAGCACCCTCGACGACGTCGCCCCGGGGCGACGGGTCAACCTCGAACGCGCCGCACAGGTGGGCGACCGGCTGGGCGGCCACATCGTGCAGGGTCACATCGACGGCACCGCGACCGTGCTCTCCGTCACCGACGGCAGCGCGTGGCGCGTCGTGCGGCTCAGCCTCGACCCGGAGCACGCCGCGCTCGTCGTGCGCAAAGGCTCCATCGCCGTCGACGGGGTCTCGCTGACGGTCAGCGAGGTCGGCGGCGGCCGCGACGACGGTTGGTTCGAGGTCTCCCTCATCCCGGAGACCCTCTCCGCGACCACCCTGGGCGACCGCGTCCCCGGCGATCGCGTCAACATCGAGACGGACATCCTCGCCCGCCACGTGGAACGCATGCTCGCCCTCGGCGAGCGGAACGAACGGAGTGCGTCATGAGCCTCGCCACCATCCCAGAGGCCCTCGCCGAGCTGCGCCTCGGCCGACCGGTGATCGTCGTCGACAACGAGAGCCGCGAGAACGAAGGTGATGTGGTGCTCGCCGCGGAGCTGGCCAGCCAGGAATGGATCGCCTGGACCGTGAAGAACTCCTCCGGCTTCATCTGTGCCCCCATGACGAACGAGATCGCCGACCGGCTCGACCTGCCGGTGATGGTCGCCAACAACGAGGACGCCCGCGGGACGAACTACACCGTGAGCGTCGATGCGGCCGATCGGATCTCCACCGGCATCAGCGCCGCCGACCGGGCCCACACGCTGCGCGTGCTCGCCGATCTCGATTCCACGCCGACGAGCCTGCACCGGCCCGGGCACATCATGCCGTTGCGTGCGGTGGAGGGCGGCGTGCGCGAGCGCGACGGCCACACCGAGGCCGCCGTCGACCTCCTCACCCTCGCGGGGCTGACGCCGGTGGGCGCCATCTCCGAGATCGTGGCGGAGGACGGCGAGATGATGCGCCTGCCCGGCCTCATCGAGCTCGGCGAGCGGGAGGGCGTGCTCGTCGTGACGATCGAAGCCCTGATCGCGTACCTCCAGGAGTTCCACTGCGACCAGCCGCTGGAGCCGGTGACGCCCGTCCCCGAGTCCTCCCGCGTGATCTTCGAGGTGGAGACGACGGTGCCGACCACCCACGGCCCGTTCCGGATGCGCGCCTACCGGGACCGGATGACCGGCGCCGATCATGTCGCGATCGTCGCGGGCGAGCCGGCCGCAGCCGGGGCGCTGGTGCGCGTGCACTCGGAGTGCCTGACCGGAGAGGCGTTCGGCTCGCTCAAGTGCGAGTGCGGGCCCCAGCTCGACGCGGCACTCGACACCATCCAGCGCGACGGCGGCGTCGTCGTCTACCTGCGCGGGCACGAGGGCCGGGGCATCGGCCTCATCAACAAGCTGCGCGCGTACAAGCTGCAGGAGGAAGGGCTCGACACCCTCGACGCCAACCTCGCCCTCGGCCTGCCGATCGATGCGCGCGACTACGGGGCGGCCACGGCCATCCTGCAGGATCTCGGCATCGCGTCGGTGCGCCTGCTGACCAACAACCCGGAGAAGGTGCGTCAGCTCGAGGAGCACGGGATCGACGTGACCGAGCGCGTGCCGCTCATCGTCGGCGTCGGCGCCTTCAACGAGGGCTACCTGGAGACCAAGCGCGACCGGATGGGTCACGCGATCGGGAGCATCGACCAGACCCCGATGGACGACACGGCTGCGATCGCAGCGGAGAGGACCACACGATGAGCGGAGCGGGAGCGCCCGACGCAGCAGGAGCGATCGACGGGAGCGGCCTGAACGTCGTGATCGTCGCCGGCACCTGGCACGAGCAGATCACGGACGGCCTGATCGCGGGCGCGCAGCGCACGCTGGAGGCGGCCGGCGCGACCTGGTCGCTCGTGCGCGTGCCGGGAAGCTTCGAGCTGCCCGTCGTCAGCAAGGCCGCGCTGGAGTCCGGCGCCGACGCGGTGGTGGCGCTCGGCGTCATCATCCGCGGCGGCACACCGCACTTCGAGTACGTCTCGGCCGCCGCGACCGACGGCCTCACCCGGGTCGCCCTCGACACCGGCAAGCCGGTCGGCTTCGGCGTCCTGACGCTCGACGACGAGGCGCAGGGCATCGACCGTGCCGGCCTGCCCGGTTCCCGGGAGGACAAGGGCGAGGAGGCGGCCCACGCCGCACTGGCGACCGCGATCACTCTCCGGGAGCTGCGCGGCTGATCCAGGTCGGAGCGGCGGCGTCCCCGCCGCTCCGACTCACGGCTTCCAGACCATCAGCGCCACGACGGCGACGAGGAGCAGCGACGCGACTCCGGAGCCGGCCGCGATGGCCGGGTACCTCGACGGCGTCCCGCCCTCGATCGCCTCGGCGGCGCGACGCATCGTGGGCACCACCAGGAAGAGGGTGAGGGCGAGCGCGACCGCGTAGAGGATGATCGACCACAGGATCCACGGGGTGAGGACGCTGAGGTCGTACTTCTTGTCGGCCAGGCTCATGGCCCCGAAGCCGAAGACGATCACCAGGAGCGACAGCAGGGACAGCAGGTTGGTCGACTTCGCCAGCACCTGCACCTGGCCGGCGTTCCCGGCGCGGACCGCACGCATCGCCGTCATCGGCAGGATCGCCATCGGCCCGACGATGAAGACGGCCGACACGACGTGCAGGACGTTGATCAGAGTATCCATGCCCTCAGCCTATCGATCGGCCGGATTCGTGAGCGCCCGGGGGCGTGCTTAAGCTGGAGGGTGCGCCACAAGCGCCGCCAGTCCCTTCCTCTCCCGCCTCACCAGCTCCCGGACGCCCGATCGACGCCGGAACGCTTCGCGGTCCGCTCCCGTCTCGGAAGTTCTACGCATGTCAACGACGGCCTCCGTCAACCCCGCTCCCGCCCCGCCGCCCGCGAACACCCGCGGACGCGTCATCCTCGCCAGCCTCATCGGCACCTCGATCGAGTTCTACGACTTCTACGTCTATGCGACCGCTGCGGTGCTGGTCTTCCCCTCGCTCTTCTTCGCGAGCGAGGACCCGACGGCCGCGCTGCTGTCGTCGTTCGCCGTCTTCGGCGTCGCGTTCATCGCACGGCCCGTCGGCTCGATCCTGTTCGGGCACTTCGGCGATCGGATCGGGCGCAAGGGCACCCTGGTGGGCTCGCTTCTGACGATGGGCATCGCCACGGTGCTGATCGGCTGCCTCCCGACCGCACAGACACCGGGCTGGGAGTTCTGGGCGCCGTTCCTCCTGGTCGTGATGCGGTTCTGCCAGGGCCTCGGACTCGGCGGTGAGTGGAGCGGGGCGGCACTGCTCGCGACCGAGAACGCCCCGGCGGGCAAGCGCGCCATCTACGGCACGTTCCCGCAGCTGGGCGCGCCGATCGGCTTCATCGTCGCCAACGTGCTTTTCCTGATCCTGAACCTGTCGATGAGCGCCGACGCATTCGCGGCCTGGGGCTGGCGCGTGCCGTTCCTGCTCAGCGCCGTGCTGGTCATCGTCGGCCTCTACGTGCGGCTCAAGCTGGTGGAGACGCCCGCCTTCCAGAAGGTCGTCGACGACGGCGAGGTGGCGAAGCTGCCGCTCGCCCGCGTCTTCAAGACCAGCTGGTGGCAGATCATCCTCGGCACGTTCATCATGCTCGCGACCTACGTGCTCTTCTACCTGATGACCGCGTTCACCCTCACGTACGGCACGACGGCCGGCTCCGCCGACGCCGCACGCGCCGCGGCGGCGAAGGCCGGCAAGACGTTCGATCCGTCGACCTTCGTTCCCGGTCTCGGGTACACGCGCAACGACTTCCTCATCATGCTGATCATCGGCGTGGTGTTCTTCGGCGTCTTCACCCTGGTCGCGGGCCCCCTCGCCGAACGCTTCGGGCGCCGGAAGACACTGATCTGGGTGACACTCGGGATCATCGTGTTCGGCCTGCTCTTCGTCCCGCTCTTCGCCGGCGGCACGATCGGAACGATGGCGCTGCTCATCGTCGGTTTCACCCTCATGGGCCTGACGTTCGGGCCGATGGGCGCCGAGCTGCCCGAGCTGTTCCCGACCAACGTGCGCTACACCGGCTCGGCCATCGCGTACAACCTGTCGAGCGTGCTCGGCGCGGCCGTCGCCCCCACCATCGCCGTCTGGCTGTGGACGGTCGGCGGCGGCTCGACCGTGTGGGTCGGCGTCTACCTGTCGCTCGCGGGCCTGCTCACGCTGGGCGCGCTCCTGCTCTCCCGGGAGACCAAGGACATCGACTTCACCGAGAACGTCAGCTGATCGCCGATCGCAGATCGCACATCACCGATCGCAGAGAGACGGAAGGCC
>NZ_AYMR01000056.1 GCF_000633535.1 Leifsonia aquatica H1aii
ATCTCGTCGAACAGCACGACGCTGAACGGCTTGCGGCGGACCTTCTCGGTGAGCTGGCCGCCCTCCTCGAATCCGACGAACCCGGGAGGGGCGCCGAACAGTCGCGAGACGGTGTGCTTCTCGCCGTACTCCGACATGTCGAGGGAGATCATGGCCGACTCGTCGTCGAACAGGAACTCGGCGAGCGCCTTGGCGAGCTCGGTCTTACCGACACCGGTGGGGCCGGCGAAGATGAACGAGCCGGAGGGGCGCTTCGGGTCCTTGAGGCCGGCACGCGTGCGACGAATGGTCTTGGAGAGCGCCGCGATGGCCTCCTCCTGACCGATGACCCGCTGGTGCAGCGCCTTCTCCATGAACACGAGGCGAGCGGACTCCTCCTCGGTGAGCTTGAAGACCGGGATGCCCGTGGCCTGCGCCAGGACCTCGGCGATCAGGCCCTCGTCGACCTCGGCCGTGGTCTTCACGTCGCCGGAGCGCCACTGCTTCTCGAGGCGCAGCCGCTCGCCGAGGAGATTCTTCTCCTCGTCGCGCAGGCCGGCG
>NZ_AYMR01000057.1 GCF_000633535.1 Leifsonia aquatica H1aii
ACGATCCGGGTCAGTACACCAGCCGACGGACTCAGCACGACCAACGCACTCTCGCACAGCCACGATGTGGGCGCCTGGGACGGCACATCGCCGGTCTGGCTCATCCTCCGGGTCACCACTGACGATGGGTTGCGCAGCGACGCCCTGGCCGACCTCCACGTGCTCTTCTGGGGCCAAGGAGTCGACGCCGGCGTCGATAACACCGCCACCTCGCTCGCCGACACCGGCAGCGATCTCTTGGCGAACCTCCTGATCGGCGTAATCGTCCTCAGCACTGGCGCCCTACTCATGATCGTCTCGTTCCTCCGCTCGAGGCGGTCCGCCCGGCGTCCGGTCGAACGACTGCTCACGCACGTGCCCAAAACACATCTTCTCCCCGCCGCTGAGGCGGGAGATTCCTCCTCCGTCGCGAAAGGAGCGCTGCAATGAGCGCTCGCCGTACTCACCCGCGCCCGCCGGGTCGCCCCCGCAGTCGACGCGTCCTCCTCACAGTGAGCGGCACGCTCGCCGCAGCGCTTCTGGTGGCCGCTCCCGGTGGGGCAGCGCTGGGCAGCTGGACCTCTGCGGAGCACGTATCCGGAGTGTTTCACACTCGCGCGCTGCTCACGGCCCAGCCGGCCGCCACCGCGGAGTCCCCGGTAGCGGTCAGACTGACGTGGACGCTCGAGAACGCCGTCGGCGGCGAGTCGTTCTTTCTTGAGCGCGCCGGCTCGTCCTCGGGCACGGACGCGACCGTCATCGCCGATCATCTCACCGGACGAAGCTACCTCGACGACGGACCTCTCCCGGCGAGCGACGGTGGGTGCCCGGTCGGCGCCGTTCAGCTCAGCGCAACCACCTGCTCACTCACGCAGGACACCGACTACTGGTATCGCGTGGGCTATCGACTGGGCACGTGGACCAGCGACGACGGTCCGTGGGTGCGGGCGACCACCACGACCCGGGCCACGCTGAGCGCCGACGGCACGCCAGACCGGAACACGATGACACTGGACTGGGACTCAGCACCCTTCGCCGGGACGTCGCCGCCGAGCTATGCGCTCGAGCGAGCCTCCGCGCCCGACAGCAAAGACCAGACCCCGGTGTACCGCGGGACGGACCTCAGCGCCGTCGACCGTGGAGAATTCGCGGCCGCGGAGCAACCTTTCCGAGTCGCCAGTTCCTACCAATCGACCTGTGTGGTGGATGTGACTGGGCAGATCTCCTGCTGGGGCATGGTTTCAGGAAAATGGTATCTAACCAGCTCCCCCAAGGTCTACAGCGCGGCCTCCGTCAGCGGGGCACTCGGTGGGAGTCGCGCAGCGGCTATCGTTGCGCAGGCCACACCACGCGCCGACGGACCCATTCCATTCGGTAACGAATCCTACGACGGTGGCTATTGCGTGCTGTCCGAGGACGGCGAGCACGTCGCCTGCTGGATCATGAACAACCCGGGCACCCCCGCGAACGGGGGCACGACGCTGCCGACCAGTCCGCAGGCCTCCTACAACGTCGACACGCTCACCCAGCAGGCCGGGCGGATCAGTCAACTGTCGATCAGCACCGGAGCGCGCTGCCTCCTCACATCCGGCAGCCGTGTCTACTGCTGGGGCTCCGGCTGGCGGGGCGAACTCGGGGACGGCAGCGCATACTACTACCAAGGCGGTACGCCCGGCAACGCATCCTTCCCGGACCCGAAGCGCCCGGTCCTGCTGGACGGAGTAATCCAGTCCGGCTCGACCATCACCAAACTCGTATCCGGCGACTACTACAGCTGTGTACTGACTGATCGGAGCGAGGTCGCCTGCTGGGGCAACACCACCGCTTACAACACGAAGGGGTCGATCTCGGCCGCGGCCAACCGTCCGTGGCTCCTGGTACCTGCCGGCAAGGGAATCCTCGGCGGCCAGAAGATCCTCCAGCTGTGGGGCGGCGGAACCACTCTCTGCGGGCTCGCTGCCGACGGAACAGTGGCCTGCTGGGGATCGAACGTAAACGGTCAACTCGCCACGGGGAGCACCGGCGCCGGAACCGGAGCGTTCGCGGCGGGGACTGCACCAGTACCGGCGACGGCCCTCAACCAGGCCGTCGCCGCCAAGAGGACAAAGGTTCAGCAGATCGCGATCGGTGGGAGTTACGGGTTCGAAGGAGGCTACTCGGGGTGGGCCTGTGCTGTCACTGAAAACGGCCAAGTGTGGTGTTGGGGACAGAACGACTTCGGCCAGCTGGGCAACGGGAACACCACCTCCTCACCCACCCCGGTGGTGGCATCGAGCGACGCCGGACCGGTCCTCTCGATCAGCGCTGGTCACCTGCACGTCTGTGTGCAGTCGGCCTCTCTCGCACTGCGTTGCTGGGGGAACAACTCCTTCGGTCAGGTCGGGTCGCCTGTTTCGCCCACGTGGATGACGCCAGCCACGATGCCACTCGTGCCGGTCAGCGGCTGCCCCTGGGGAAGCGTGAAGCTCACGGGAACGAGTTGTTCGCTCGCGGCCGACACCGTCTACTACTACCGCGTGACCTACACGCTTAACGAACTCACCGTCGTAGGCGAATGGGTGCCTCTGCGCACCAGACCCTGACGGCGACGGGCTCCCGCAGCCCGTCGACCCCAGCGCGCGGAGCAGCCACCCGCAACTGGCTGCGGCCACTCACTCTTTCCG
>NZ_AYMR01000058.1 GCF_000633535.1 Leifsonia aquatica H1aii
CACTTTTCGTGTGCTCGGCGGCTTTTGTCTTGTGGTCAGGAAGGGATGGCGACGATCGGGTCGGTCGTCGGGCGGGGCGATCCGCCGCTCGGTTCGACGGTGACGCCGACCGTGTCCCCCGCCTTCATGGTGCCGGCGAGGACCTTCCAGGTCGACCCGGTCTCGGCGGCGTTCATGGTTCCGGCCGGAGTGGCCTCACCGCCGCGGATGTACCAGAGCTCGTAGGTCTTGTCCTTCGGCAGGCTGGGCAGGTCGCTGGCGATGATCGCGGACGTCCCGAGGGTGGCCGACCAGACGAGCGTCGCCGTCCCGCCGCCCGCCACGGCGGAGGTCGCGCGCTGGGCGTCCGGCGCCGCGTTGATCGCCGCCAGGGCGGAGGCCTGCTGCTGGCTGGTGGAGTCGTTGCCGGCCAGGGAGCCGCCGACGATCGCGCCGCCGAAGAACAGCACCACGGCTGCGGCCGCGGATGCCGCGATCACGGCGGGACGGGAGAACCAGCGCCGCTGCGCCTTCCGCTCAGCCGGGGTGAGCGCTTCCGGAGCGGCCTCGACCGGGGATGCGGGAGCCGGGGATTCAGGAGCCGGGGACACGGCTGCAGGGGATCCGGGCGCAGCCGCCCCGGCGGGAGCAGCAGCGGGTTCCGTCACCGGCGGCAGCTGCGGCGTCGTCTGGAGGGCGGCGAACAGCGCCGCCTTGAGTTCGGGGCGCGGCTGGACCGGTTCGGCGGCGATGCCGAGCTGTGCCGCGACGTCTTCGAACTCGCGCGCCTCCTGCTCGTTCTCCGCGCCCAGTTCGGCGCCGAGGCGTGCAGGGGTGGGGCGGGTCTCGTCGGTCATCGTGTCACCCCCAGTTCCTCTCGCAGCCGTATCATCGCATCGCGCAGCCGTGTCTTCGCTGTGCCTAATGGAATGCCCAGTTCGGCGGCGACCTCGCTCTGGCTGAGGCCGCCGAAGTAGGCGAGCGTGATCGCCTGACGTTGCGCCTCGCTCAGCGTCGCCATGGCCACCTCCACCCTTTCGCTCTCCATTCGGACCTCCACCGTCTCCGCCACCTGGTCGTAGGCCGTGGGGAGGTCGCGGATGCCCACGGCGGTGTCCCGGTCGCGGGACGCCTGGGACGCCCGGATCCGGTCGATCGCCCGACGGTGGGCCATGGTCATGACCCACGTCATCGCTCGACCCTTGTTCGGATCGAAACGCGAAGCGGATTGCCACGTCTCGAGAAAGACTTCCTGAGCCACTTCTTCGGACTGGGCGCCGTCGACGAGCACGCGCCGGATGAGGCCGAGGACCCGTGGAGCGGTGTGGTCGTAGAACGCGGAGAAGGCCTGCTGGTCGCCGGTCGCCGTGCGGACTAGGAGGGCGTCCAGATCCGGGGCAGCGGCGTCGTCCACGGCTGTCTCCGCTCTGTCGGCTGTCCGGTCGGGGACAGTAATGCCGGGCCGCAGAACGCCTCTCGGCGCGAGGCCGCTCGGAGCGGCAAGTTTTGGAGCCCGGGGTTACTGCGGCCCGGCTCCACCAATAGTACACAAGCCTCGCCGAAGCTCCACGGCGTGGCGTTCGCCGCCCGAGAACGGGAATCCACTGAGAGCACGCTGGGAGCGCGCACGGACCCGGTTCAGTCCAGCGAATCCGACCGCCAGAGCCGGGCGCTCGCGGTGAGCTCCTCCGCCGTGGTGGTGAAGCGCAGGGCGCGCGTGGTCAGCTCCGCCGCCCGGTCCGTGTCGAGCACGACGTCGCGATCGTCCGCCACCGCGGCCGCGCCGGCGGCGGTCACCCGACAGAACGCGGCGGCCCGGTCCAGGGCGTCCGCGAAGTCGCCCTCGAACAGTCCGCGCAGGATGCGGTCGGCCAGTTCGGTGATCTCGGCGGGGCCTGCGGGGGTGGGCGCGCCCGCCACCACCGGGTCGATGGAGGTGAGCACCTCGGTGCCGCGCTGATAGAGCAGCGCGGTCCCTTCCGCGTCCTGACGGATCAGCAGTCGGAGCAGGTAGATCCGCCACAGCGCGCCGGGCAGGCTCTTCGCGTTCGACCGCGACCACAGTTCGGCGAGCGCGTCGATGCCGTGCTCATCCGTGTACGCGACGAGCCGATCGACCACGTCGGGGTCGGGGTTCTCGCGGACCCGGGCGAGCAGCGCCCGCGCCGTCTCGTGGGCGACGCGGCTGATCTGGGCCGGGTCCTCCCCGCCCAGGAACGCCTCGAACATCCCGCCAGGGAACGTGACCGGCTTGTGGTGTCGTTCAGCCATTGCCCCATTCTCCCCCGTGCACGGGGAGCCCGCGATCCACGATAGATTAGGAGCGATCGGGCCTGTAGCTCAGTTGGCAGAGCATCGGACTTTTAATCCAAGGGGCGGCTCTTCGCCCCGCTTAACGCCATGTCATCGCGGTCGAGCGTCGTCGGCTTCATCAGGAGCGCGTACAGCGCTCCCGAGTCAAGCTTCAGCAGTCGCGCGAACATCGCCACATCCGAAACGCTCAACTCGGCTTCGCCGTTGAGACGACGGCCAACGTACATCGGAGTAAGTCCCAAGGCGATTGCAGCCTTCCGCCCACTCCAGCGCTCCTCGGCGAGGATGCCACGCAAGTTCTTGGCGGCACGAAGGGCAATCTCGTTGGTCTCTTCTGGTTTCGTTGCCTTCAACATGTATCCGAGGGTATCGGATTGCGGGCACATATGCAACGCCAAGCGTTACTTCTGCGCGCCAAGCGCTGCACTCACTCTCGCAACACGGCGTGTCGGGGTTGCATTTGCATCGTCTTGCGTTGCAAGATTCCTGCATGACAGTTCAAAAGAACGTCGATGTAGCCGCAAAGGTCCGCGGTATCGCCGCCGAGAAGCGAGTTCGACAGGCCGATCTTGCCTCAGCACTCAATGTTTCCCGCATGGCGATCGTTCGCCGCTTCAACGGATCAGTCCCCTTCACTGACCGAGAGCTCATCGCGCTCGCAAGTCACCTCGGCGTGCCCGTTGGCGCGTTCTTCGGGGAAGTACCTGCGTGAGCGGGACAAGCCTTTCGTAGCGCGTTTGGAAATGGGAATCGCCCCGGTGGCACCCGGGGCGATTCGAGAAAGGAACTGTAGTGCAGTCCACCGACATCATACCTCCCACCCCTGACGGGATCCGGGTCACCGTCACCGTCAAGGCGGTGCACTGATGGACACCATCAAGACCCGAGACGGCTACACCCCGCCCTCCCCCGACCTCGTCCGCATCGACCTCGGCGAAACCTTCTACGCCCTCGCCGTCGCGCTCTCTGTGGCCGGGGACGACCGGGAGGCGATGTTCCGATGAGTCGAATCGACTACGACCCGCGACGGCCGAACGGTGCAGCTGTGGCTGCGGCAGTCATTGCCTTCGGTGTGTTCGCACCGGCAGCACTGTTCACGGTCGGCGCCATCATCGCGGCCGGCGTCCGGGCGGTGATGGGGCTGTGAGCAGGTTCGTGTTCCGTGTGCTCGTCGTCGCCCTCCTCGTCGGGCTAGCTGTCCTCCTGGGTGCCGTGTTCGTGGCGCAGGGGGTGGTGCAGCGATGAAGACGTTCCTGGTGCTCGCCTTCCTCGCTTCCGTGGTTGTCGCGTTCGGCGGCGCCCTTACCAATCAGGACCTTCTGTACCGCCTCGGCGCGGTGCTGTCCATCCTCACTCTGCTCGGCGCGTACGGCGCCAGCCGACTCAACGATCACATCGAAGGAGATGACCAGTGAGC
>NZ_AYMR01000059.1 GCF_000633535.1 Leifsonia aquatica H1aii
CGAAAGTCAGGCCGATTCAGCCGACGACGAAGGTCAGGATCAGGGTGATGGTGGCGCCGAGGATGGTGAAGGTGGCGACTACCGCCGGGGAGGTGTTCCCGGGGCGCGCGCGCTCGATGCGCTGCTGCAGCTCGCGGTGAGCGTGGTGCCTGACCGGCGCGGCCGCGGTCCTGTAGCGGAGGATACGGTCCTCCATGCGTTGGAGGTCGTCGTGGACGTGGTCGATCGCGCCCCGCTGGGTCGGGTCGGCGTAGCGGGTGTCTTGGACCCACGCGACAACCCGGCTGGTCCTCTCGGCCAAGCGTGCTCGAGAACCGCTCGCCCGCCACTGTCGCGGCGGACCTCCCCTAAGCTGGCTTTCGCTCTGAGGATCGGGCACCTGAACCTGAATCCCGTCTCGAGCGCCTGCAGCGTTGCCTGCCTTGGCCACCGCCTCGGCTCGGGAACGACACCGATCAAAGGTCCCGCGGCGCCTGTGATTCGGTTGGACGACCGCGCGGACCAGGCGCCCGGTGGCCGCGAGCAATAAAAGCCCCGACATTACCTCCGTGTCCTTCACGAAAAGGTGGGGCTGTGGGTACTCATGTTGCGCGTGGAGCTTGATCCGCGAGTTTTTCTGGCAGCGTTAGGTCGCCTCTGTGAATGCAGCGCCGGGCGAGGGAGGACCTAACGCGTTTCTTTCACCACGGCCCGGCGGGTCGGCGTCGTGAACAGCCACGTCAGCGGCGGCCACAGCCGCCCGACCTGGACAAGAATGAGTGGTATCAGAATGCCTGCCGCCGTCCCTGCAATGATCTGCGCTGCGGGAGCATCCACACCGGCGGCGGTGAGCAGGATTCGAGCGCAGGACGAAGCGGTGATGCTCGCAAGGAAGATCGCCAGCGAGTGCCTACCGGCCCAGGTAAGTCCCCGGGCGAGCCATCCTGCGGCTGTCATCGCGCGCGAGAGAATGAGAATTGTGAGCACACCAACCGAGGTGGCAACAACACCGCCGCCGACGCTCAAGAGATTTCGGTTCGAACCGCCGATCGTGGGCGGAGTCGCGCTGGTTGCGAGTTCGATGACGAGGTAGCACGCTGTCCCCAGCACGGCGATTCCGAGTGCGACGGACGGACGGACCGTGTTCAGCATCCAGCTCACGCGCTCGCCTCCGACCACGGTCCCTGCTAGAAAGAACACGATGAGGGCAAGACCCTGCGTGCCGGCGAAGCTGAATTCGGTTCCCCAATTCGCGAGAGCAAGGACCCCGGCGAGACCGAGCGAGCCGAGCGCACGCAGCATCGATCGCCACGGCTGAAACAGTACGGCGGCAGCCGTGGCGACAATTATCCACGGCAAGAACCACAGCTGTCCCTCTGGTACTGACAGGTTCACGATCTCAAGTAGCGAAACAGGAGTGTTCACCAGTGCGCCGGCGGCGAGCTTGAACGCGCCTTGCAGCAGGCTCCACAGCACGTACAGGTATAGAAACAACGCAGTGCGGCTGCGCCAGTATCCCCAGCCGCCCAAGCGCCTCGCGCCTCGTGCGACGAACAGTCCGGAAAGCAGAGCGAAAACGGCCAAATGGCAGCCGTACAGAAGCCTTTCGGTCAGCTGGAAAGTCGGGTTGTCGGCCGTGAGTATGCCTGCGGCAGCCAGGCCTCGCAGGACGTGGCCGAGCACAATCATGCCGATCGCGAAGCCCTTGGCGACGTCCAGGCTGAGGTCGCGGCTGCGGTCAGAACGCATGAAGGGTGTCCTCGGCGAACGCCTTGCGCAGGCCCGGTAGCTTCTCCTGGTCGACGAAGACGACGGACTGATCCCCCACCACCCCCGTTCCGGCTGTCGGGATGGTGAAGAAGGTGATGCCGTCCGCGCGCACATTGCGCAGACTGATTCCCAGCTCGAACATCGTCTGGAAGGTGAATCCAGAATCGACCGAGAGATGCTTCGTGGTCGCTGTTGTGAACGAGTAGATGCGCTCCGGGCTGGTCAGGGTCTTCGCGCTGATCGCCTCCTCAGCGATCGCGCGCAGGAAGGCCTGCTGGTTGCGCACACGCTGGTAGTCACCGTCTGCAAAGGCGTACCGGGCTCGGACGAAGAGGAGCGCCTGTTCGCCATTGAGGTAGTTGGCGCCTTGAACGAATTCCTGACCGTGCGCGCTGAAGGCCTTCTCGGAGTGGACCGTCACTCCTCCGAGTGCGTTGGTCATGTCCGAGAAGCCGTCAAATCCGATCAACGCCACGTGATCGATTCGTGCCTCCAGCAAGTTCTCGACCGTTTGCACGATCAGGGAGGAGCCTCCCCAGGCGAATGCTGCGTTGATCTTGTTCTTTCCGTGTCCGGGAATGTCGACCCAGCTGTCGCGCATGATCGACATCACCTGAACGTCCTTCCGGTTCGCCGGAACGTGAACAACCATGATCGTGTCGGCACGTTGCCCGAGCGCTTCAGTGTCGCCGATCGCGGCAAGCTCCCTGCGAGAGTCGGATCCGAGCAGCAAGATGTTCATCGACCCGTCGGCGGACGGTGCGGGTCGGGCGCCTTCAGATGGGAACGCATCCGCGAGCAGACCACTGTTCGCATTGAACGCGTTCGCGAGCGACGTCACAAAAAGCAGGACAGCTGCAACCAGTGCCGCGACCACACCCAGAAAGATCCCCGACGACCACAACGCGATCTTCGTGCCGCGGCGCATCCTCCTCGCTCTCCCATGCCTTCTCATCATCACGACTCCCATCTGATCAGAGTTTTACACTTCAACATTGTAAAACATCAAAGCCCTAAAAGACTGAAAACTCGCCCCACCCTCACCGAACTCACATGTTGAGGTTTTAGCATTTTAATATGTTGAAATCTTAGTAATGTTTTCTGACTCGCCGGCCTCCCCGTCACCGCGCCTCCTCGCCACCATCACGGAGGCGAATACGTCGTCCGTCGACGGACTTTGTGGGCAAGCAGGCAGTAGCGATCGCCCTGATGGGCTCGGCCGCGACCGCGCCGGCCGGAGCGACCGCCGCCATTGCCGAACCCCAGGCTTTTACCGCAGAGCTCCAAACGATCGAACCCACCGACTTCCACACCTGGTCGCTCAGTCGCGACCCGGTGTCCGTGATTGCGGCCCCGCAAGTGGTCTGGCCGGTCGCGGCGGAGGCCGAGATCACCGATTTGTTCGGTCCCCGACAGGCGCCTACGCCTGATGCCTCGACAGTTCACAAAGGCATCGATTTGGCCGGGCCGGTCGGGATGCCGGTTCACTTAGTACTCGCCGGGACCGTTATCACCGCCCGCGGTTTTGACGCCGGTGGCTGCGGCGTCTACGCCGAGATCGCACATCGCCACCAAGGCTCTGAGATCATCACCAAGTACTGCCACCTACAGCCGGGATCCCTCATGGACAGTGTCGGCCAGTCCGTTGGTGCCGGCGACGTCCTCGGGCACATGGGGAACAGTGGAATCTCAACAGGCCCCCATCTGCACTTCAAGTTGATCATCGATGGTTCGCACGTGGATCCTCTGCCCTGGCTGTCCGCGCGGGCAGGACGCTGAATCAAGGTCGTCGAGATCGAACCGTAGTGACTTTTCGCCGGTGGTTTACGGGTGGCCGGTTAGGGCGTGTCTGACA
>NZ_AYMR01000060.1 GCF_000633535.1 Leifsonia aquatica H1aii
GCGGCCACTCACTCTTTCCGCTAGCGCACTCACTCCCGGTAGCTGGACTTCCAGAAGATCGGCGGCGAACGCGAGGCGTTCGAGGATCATCTTATCGTGCGGCTGTACTCCGTTCTCGCGCTCGAGCCACACCGTTCCTGCGGCGTACGGCCGCTCGCCGGCACGCGCAACGCCACCCTCCTCAGCGGCCCGCCGCCCATCCAGCCCGAACCGCAGGGTGCGGCCCTTACGATCGGCGCCGGCGACCGTCCCGGCGAGCAGCGCCGCGCCACGCAGCAAGCCGTCGAGGCAAGCATGGCGGTCAATCAACGCGTCGAAGAACGACACGACCTTCAGGGCTTCACTCGCCTCCGGATCGAGCGCGGAAAGCTTGCCCACCAACTCCTGCATGTCCGCTCCATCGCCTGACTCAGCCCAGCCTACCTTCGCGCGGACCATCGGCGGCCCGGTATCCCTCTTCGTGTTGTTGGTGATCGCCTGCGCGCGGCTTCCCGCGTCAGAAGCCGATCGAAGTCCCACCCGGATACGTCGGCCCGGTGTAGGACCGCGTCGGGTCATGCTGGAACGGGTCGGCGGCCGGCTCCCTCCGCGGCTCCTGCATGCGCACCTGCGGCGCGAGGCCCTCATCCCGCGCGCGATTCGTGCGGGTCGCGGTGCTCTGCAGGGCAGTGGACACGAGTTTCAACGGCGGGTAGCGAAGCGCCGTGGCAAGCCGGTAGATCGCGACCCGCGTCCTCCGTCTCCGCAGTGTCCCGATCTCGCGGATGGTGCAGCTCGAGTACTTGTCCGGCGCACGCCTGTCTGCCTCCCCGACTTCCGGGACCAGGTGCGCCTCTCCGACGCCCTGCTCCAAGCCCACCAGGTAAAAGAGCAACGCGAACGCCAGAACCCTAGGCGTTGCGCCTCACGACGTGGTTGGCCATCATCGCGCGGGAGGCGGCGCCAGGTGAGTCGATCTCATGACGGCAACGGCATACAGAGGGTCACCGTAATCAGCGCGCCGCCGATCGTTCGCTTCGGGTCGTCCCGATCCAACTGGTGACCCCCCCGGTCGCAAGATGTAGTCGAGTGCGACTTCACGATCATCGAATCCCGGAAGCTTTGCATGCCCTTGGGCTACCGCCGCGCGGAAGTTGACCAGTTCTCCACCACCCAATGGCCATCCCAGAGGTCCATCGACTCCAGCAGGCTGAGGGGCTTCTTGCTCATATTCTCAATCCTCCTCGAATCCGCTGACATTGTTCACGGGCCGGCTAGAAGCCGCGGTAAGCATCTGAGCGATGCGCGATCCGCATCACCTCAACCAATCGCTGTTCTTCGTCGACGCGAACCAGCACCCGGTAAGCGATGCCCACGTAGCCAGACCGCATCCCCTGCAGCTCGGCACCCAACGGCTTCGTCACTCGCATCGGGTTGTCCGACAGCGGTCCATCCAGGAACCGCAACACGGCGTCCGCCATCTTCGGCGTCAACCGAGCCAGGGCGCGCGCCGCTGGCCGAGACAGCTCGATGCGGTAGCTCGGGTCCGTCACCGATTCGCCAGTTGCGCGCGAACCTCATCCAATGACAGCATCCGCCCCTCGGCAGCATCCTCCTCAGCCTCGGCCATTTCGGCCGCGTGCGACGGATCAGACAGCCAGGCCAGCGTCTCCTGCAGGGCATCCAGATCCTCGGGAGAGATCAGCACGGCGGCCGGCTTCCCATGGCGTGTGATTACCACGGCGTCATGCGTCGCTTCGACACCCTCAACTAGGTTCGACAGCTTGTCCTTCGCTTCACTCACCGACATCGTCTGCATGTTACGATCATGCCAGATTTCCGGCCACTTTTATAGACCAAATTATAGCCGAGAATGATGATTCTGGCATCTAGAGATAGGTCTATCGGCCGTCCCCCTACGTCGGGCTGTCCCCCGTCGGTGCCCCAAAAACCTACTTAGTTGGGACCGACCGATCGGTATGTTCGGGATCGGGGAGGGGTTCTTTGGGGGGCAAATCCGGTCGTCGACCTAGCTCCGATTGGAGAAAGCAATGAGGCTGAAGAAGGCCATCTACGCGGCTTCTGCCGCAGTTCTGATCGCATCGGGGCGCTGGTGGCGGGGCGCCAGCGAATGCGGCCACGGTCTTGTCCGGCGCGACGGATTCGTACGAACTCACCGTGGCAGGACAGACCACGACCCTCTCGGAGGGGCAGGCGGTCGTCTACCCGATGCTTCGAGTGACTCCCGCCAGCGTGACCAAGGGGTCTCACCGAACGCGGTCTATCCCGGCGACGGAACCGGGACCCTGACCGTCACCGCCAAGAACGGCGTGTACCACTACGACATCGCGATGAACGTCCCGGCCACCAATTTCGTGGGGCGCTTCTCCGTCACGGACCTCACCAGCGGGCTCAGCGGGGGCAGCCTGAACGCATGGCTGTGGTCAGGTGACATCCCCACCAGCAAGCTCCACGGACACCGGCACTCCGGCACACTCACCGGACACGCCACCTTCGCCGGCGTCATTGTTTCCACCGTGGGGCCGAACGCTACCCTCTACGCCTATCCCTGATCCGGATTCCGGGGAGGGCCGAAGCAGAACAACGCCGAGGCCCTCCCCCACCGCCCACACATCGACCTGGAGCACGATTGACATGACAGCGCAAGAGAGGACCGATGCCGCACCAACGGCTACCGGTATCCACACTCCCGTGAGCCATTCGAACTGCGTGGGCTCCGCCGGCAGTGAAATGAACGAGATCATGCACGAGAAGCCCCTCCAGCCATTGAGAGTCGACTTCCACATGGACGAGGCTGCCGCCCGAACCACCCGCGAGCTGATCGCTCGGCGCGACGAGTGACACCTCGACTTCGGTGTAGGTGTCGAGCCAGACCTGATGCGAGGCGCGGTCCCGATCGCGGGCGCCCGAGACCACGAAGTAGGCGATCAGCACCAGTTCGACGCCCGCGACGAGGAGGACCGTGCCGGTACCGCGGAGCAGGGTGCTCGCATGCCACTGTGTCACGCCGTGCGTCAGGCCGGTAGTGGGGTCGGTCGCGGCGGTCCCGAGCACGAACCAGCCGTTCAAGAGGCCTGAATCGGCCTGACCTTTGTTCCTATCTGGAGTTTTGTCCGGCAGGTGCCGGATTGGCTGATTCCAGGTCAGCGTAGTACGCGGTTTCGACCTCGATCGGGGTGTGCATGTCGAGTTCGCCGTGGAGGCGTTGATTGTTCCACCACCACACGTATTCCAAGGTCGCCAGTTCGACCTGCTCGACCGTGCGCCAGGGGCCTTGCTGACGGATCAGTTC
>NZ_AYMR01000061.1 GCF_000633535.1 Leifsonia aquatica H1aii
GCGACGGCCGCATCCACCTGCAGCGCCTCTTCGAGGGCGACGTGGAGGCGCCGATCGTCGCGATCGGCGTGCTGCTCGTCTTCTCCCTGCTGCCGTGGTCGAGCGGCCTGGGCTGGATCGGCGGCGGGTTCTGGAACGACTGGGGCTGGGCCGAGGTCGTCGGTCGTGTGTTCTGGACCCTGCTGGTGCTGGGCCTCGTGGTCGGTCTGATCGTCTTCGCGGTGCGGGCCGCCGACAAGCGCCCCGGTGCTCCCGCCCCGGCCGGACCGGCCGCCCCTCCCGGGCCGGGCTCTTGGCCGACCGGGACAGCCGCCACGGGCACGACCGCGGACGGCACGGCGACGGAGACTCCGACGGCCTCCTCACCCGCCTCCTCTGCGACCGCGGCGACCGCAGCGACCGCCGCAGCCGCAGCCGCAGCCACGGTCGCCGGGGCCTCGTCGTTCACGGCGGGCGGCGA
>NZ_AYMR01000062.1 GCF_000633535.1 Leifsonia aquatica H1aii
CTCGAATCTCCAGGCTTCTACATGGTCGCAGCCCTCTACGGTACGTCGATGGCTGCACTGCAGCTGCTATATCGGACAACCTTCGAGCAGGCTAGCTGGACGCGCGCGATCAGCGAAGAACCTTCGCTATCTCGAAGCCTCCTTTCGTCGTCACACCTCAATAATCATGAAGAACCAACGGCGGTACGAGCGAGCGACAACCGCGAGTCGCCACTCCGCAGCCAACGTAAGATATTCGTACGAGGAGTTCCTGGGAAGAGGAATAGATGCACAAGAGCTACAAGCTGACGGCGCTTGACATCATGGTTTTAGCCACCCTCTTCCGCGAAGAAGGTCATCCCTACGACATCTTCAGGCGTCTGCAGAACCAGGAGCCCAGTCTCGTCCGCGTGCGTGCAGCCACCGTTTACCACAGCGTCGAACGACTTACACGCTACGGTCTGGTCGTATCCGGACCACGAGAGCGCCACGGCAACCGGCCCAGTCGGACTGTCTACCGCATCACCAGCGAGGGTCAGCTTTGCCTGAAAAGCGAGCTCGAGACCGCTCTGTCGGTGCCCGAAGAAGTACAGGTCCTCTTTCCTCTGGCTCTGGAATACGCCTCGCAAGTCATTTGGGACGACATACCGGCTCTCCTCGGCCAAAGACTCGACACACTTTCGCGTCGTATTGCGGAGCTGTCTGCAAGCGAACCTATCAATGAGGAAAGCTTGCAGAGGGACTATCTGCTGACCATGCTCAAAGCTCAAGAAAGCTGGATCCAACACAACAAGAACGGGAGCGGCAGCGCCCTCCAGGAATGGTGATCCCATTCCCATTCATCGCTCTCGGCAAGAGCGGTCTCCAAGAGAATCAGCCATGGTGCGATACTAGGTTTACTGCGCGGGGACGTTATCTTATGCGTGACGACTCGCTGGAGTCGGTCGGGATGCGCGGAGGACCTCCGGTGGAATCGACGCCGTGGCCTGGTCCGTATCGGCGCCGAGCCGGGGCTTGCGCCCACGACGGTTCATGCCGTGCTGACTCGGTGCCGACTGAACCGATTGCATGATGTCGATCTCAGGACGCCGGAACCCGTGGGCGTTACGAGCATGCGAAGCCGGGTGCGCTGATCCATGTCAACGTGAATAAGCTCGGCAATATCCCGAATGACGGCGGCTGACGATTCGTGGGGTTCGGCGTAGGCGACGCGGGAGCGGTCGTCGATCACGCTGGGCGAATCACACACTCCATGAAAAGCGAGCGCGCTGTACTCATGCAGGAAGAGCGCACATTGGACCGGAGCCGCCGACAGGAACGATTTCTGCGCAGGTCAGGTCGATGATGCCGATCAGCGTCTCCTCTGGGTCCTGCAGCCACTGCTCAAGGCTGAGCTCGAAGGCCAAGGCTGCTAGCTTGCCCAAGACGAGCGCTTCGCGCGGCTCGGTGGCCCGCTCAAGCAGTGCGCGCCGGATTGCGTCCGAGAGACGGTCGTATTGGAGCAGTTCCCGCTCGCGAAGTTGAGGCTCGTTTCGAATGACGCGGCTCCTTCGCTCGATCGGCATCCTCAGTGCCTGAAGGTCTGCACCGGCGGCGCGCAGGCCGTGGAGCACGAGTTCGCGCGGCCCGAACTTGTCGGAAGCTGAAAGGAGGCTTACGCCGACGACCTTCGGGAACTCGCGCTCGCGCAAGAAGAGGACATCGCGCTTATCGGCAAAGTGCCGGAAGAAGGTTCTAGTGGTCAAGCCGGCCCGCTCGACGATCTGGGGGATCGTCGTCGCCTGATAGCCGTTCAGCTCGAACAGTGCAATCGCTGACTCTTCGAGGCGGAGGGCGGCGTCGGGGGACCAGCGAGGCATACTCCCAATGATGACACATCATGTCGTCGGTGGTAATGTGACGACACATCATGTCATCACCGTTAAGAATGCCCGTGTCCCTCGAATCGTCGCCAGCCAATTCCGCCGCCGTAATCCCGGCGCCCTATGCGGATCTCGTGGTCCGACAGGTTCCCTATCCGGCTCCCGCATCAGGTCAACTCGCCATCGCTGTCCGCGCCGTCGCGGTCAACCCGCTGGATGCAATCGTGCAATCCAATGGGAGGCTGATGTCCAGGTGGTTGCGCTACCCGGCCGTGCTTGGAGCCGACGTCGCGGGGGTGGTTGTGGCGCTCGGCTCCGGCGTCGAGGGTTTTGCTATTGGGGACCGGGTATGCGCGTTCGCGATGGGCATAGAGAAGGGCCACGACGTAGTTGCTGAAGGCGGGTTCCAGCACTTTGTCGCCGTGCAGGCGTCCGTCGCGGCACGCATCCCGGGCAGCACGGCGTTCGAAGAAGCGGCGGTGCTACCTCTCGCGCTGTCCACGGCGGCGGCGGCCCTATTCGAGACCACGCAACTGGGGTTGGACTACTCATCGCTAGGCGCGAGGGGCGAACGAGACGAGATCGTGATCGTCTGGGGCGGGGGTACGTCGGTGGGCGCGAACGCCATTCAGCTTGCAAGGGCGGCGGGTTACCGGGTGATCGCGACCGCCTCGCCAGCCAATCACGAGAGGATGCGCTTACTCGGGGCCGAAGCGATTCTTGACTACCGTGACCCGCAGGTCGTAGCAGCAGTCGCCGATGCCGCACGCGGGGCGACCGTTGCCGGAATCGTCGCCATCGCGGTGGGGTCTGCCGAGCCATGCGTGGCAATTGCCGCGGCGACACGTGCCCGACGAGTAGCGCTTACCAGCCCCTCCGTCAGCTTTTACGATCAGCCTCGGCGAGCCGGCCTGTCGTGGCGTCGGATACGGCTGCTCTCGCGTCTGGTGTTCTCCAACGTTCTTCTCCAGGTCCGATGCGTCCGGCACGGCATCCGCGCCCGCTTCGTGTGGGGGAGCTCGATCGCTTCCAGCGCTGTCGGGGCCGCCGTCTGGGGTGAGTACTTGCCGGAGGCGCTGGATTCCGGTCGTCACCAGATTGCGCCCCGTCCGCGCATTATTGGGAGGGACCTCGCAGCCGTACAGCAGGGGCTCGACTTGATGCGCGAGGGCGTCTCGGCGGAGAAGCTTGTTGTGCAGTTGCAGCGGATACTTCCGTCTTGAAGTCGTGTTCGCAAGCTCGGCGAGTCGGCATACGCGCTGACGGGGGTGCGGAATTGCTGATGCCTCAGGTCATATTCACAGCTCCCGTCTCGTCGAAGGGGTTAGGAGGGTGCATGTCCAGCGATGAGACGGGGCAAGAGTTGAAGTCCGATGTAAGTTCTCGCCCTTTCCGTCCTCAGCGCCCGCGGCATTCCGCGAATCGATCGCCCTACATGTCCACGGGCGCTGCCAGCCCTTCTCAGTGGACTTATGCAAAACCGCAGCTACTTGGCATCGTGCCCGGGAAGATGAGCTGTGGAACGCACGATCGACTTCTACCGCAAGCGTCACATGCTCTGTGCACAGTGCGGGTTGACGTGGCTGG
>NZ_AYMR01000063.1 GCF_000633535.1 Leifsonia aquatica H1aii
TTGTCCGTGATGACGACGGTGGTGCCGGGCTCGCCCGTGCCGGTGAACTCCGTCCCGTTGGGGATGCTGTTCGTCTCCTCCAGGTTCGGGGTCAGGACCTCGAAGTCCGCCACGTGCTTGGTGTCGTCGACGATGTTCAGCTTGTCGAGGACGACCTTCTGCTCGCCGGCGGTGACGGTGATCGGGGCGGAGCCCACGGGGACCTTCACGGTGGTGGTCCATTCGCCGTTGTCGCCGATGGTGGTCTGACCGAGGACGGTGCCGTCCTTGTCGGTGATGACGACCTTCTCGCCGGGCTGGCCGGTGCCGGTGAACTCGGTGCCGTTGGTGCCGATGGTGGCGTCCGGGGTCGGGGTGGTGACCTCGAGCTT
>NZ_AYMR01000064.1 GCF_000633535.1 Leifsonia aquatica H1aii
TAGAAGCCTGGAGATTCGAGCGGAGGACATCCTGCCGGGTGGACAGGTCCCAACATCCTTCACTGTTCCGATTCGCCCGGCGAGGCGGGCAACCATTATCTACAGATGAGCCTCTTATCGTCGGCTGCCGTTTAGCCTATAGCGTGGCCTCATTTGGTCGCCGGTCGGCATCAAGGTCTGGGAAGCGCTTGGCGACAGGGTGGCGATGCAGCTTGGTCACGCCCCCGCCAACCCACCGGCCGATGTTGCGGCGCATGCCGTTGTGCCGTTGGCGACAGCGTCGCGATCGCTCCATCAGGCAGCCAGCGGCGTCCTTTCGGACGAGGATGGCGGATGTCGTGCCGGGCACGACATCCGCCATCCGGACGGACACGGGTTACTTCTTGAACGCGTCCTTCACGTCCTCGCCGAGGTTCTTCGCCTTGGCGGCGGCCTGGTCGGCCTTGCCCTCGGCGACCTTCGCGTCGTCGCCGGTGACCTTGCCGATGGCCTCCTCGGCCTTGCCCTTCAGGTTCTGGGCGGCGTTCTTGATCTTGTCGTCAGCGCTCATGGCTGTCTCCTTATCGTTAGGTGGTGCGTTCTTCTTCGGGGCTTCACGAGGACCGGGCGGTGCTCGTGGACGTGTCGACGCGGACGGCGGACCGCAGACGGGCGCGAAAGCCGCCGACCAGTTGCGCGAACACGGGTATGGGGGCGC
>NZ_AYMR01000065.1 GCF_000633535.1 Leifsonia aquatica H1aii
ACGAAAGTCAGGCCGATTCACCTCGGGTGTGGTCATCAGCGCATTGACCCACCGCCAGCCACTCCCCCGCGGTCGTGAATCGCACATGAGGCATGGGAGCAGAATGCAATCAGTTGCGGTGACTCGCCAGCACTGATTCCGCCACCACATCCCGGCTGCGACGACAGTCGTGGACGCTCTACCGGGCCAGCGGTCGGGTGCCGGTTTCACCAGCGGAGAGCGGGGATTTGGATTCCCCCACCGTCGAACGTTGACCCGCGTCGCTGACCAACTTGGCGATCGAGCTCGCGAAGGCCCAGTTCAGCCCAGCGACCGGGGTGGGACTGACGTCAGTCGATGAGATTTTCGACGAACTGTTGTAGTCCGGCCGCGCTGGCCTGCCAACTGAACCGAGTGCTCGAAAGATCGCGGTGGGGTTCAGCCTGCAGATCCAGCATGGCATCGGCGATCTCATCGATGTCGGAGGGATTGACATAGAGCGCATCTTGACCACACACCCACCGCAGGGTGGGGGTGTCGGAGGCTAAAACACGGCCGCCGGCAGCGAGCGCTTCGACCGCGGGCAGGCCGAAGCCTTCGTCGAGGCTCAGTAGCAGCACGCGACCGGCCGCGGCGTAGAGGGCAGCGAGAGCCTGGTCATCGACGTATCCGATCTGGCGAATGTCCGGGTCGGCTTGTGGCGATTCCACTCCAGCGAACACATGTGAAGCTTCGCCTCCAGCGAGTACGAGGGGATGCGTGCGCCGCCAACTTGTCGGAAGAGTCCGATACGCCTCGACCATCGTTTTCAGGTTCTTTCGAGGATCCGCACTGGCAACGGCAAAGAGAAACTCCCCCGGAATGAGACCAGACCGATCGCACACGTCCACTACGGCGTTCGTGGCAACGTGACGGAACACATCGGCGGGAGCGTTCGGCGCGACGTGGATCGGCTTCCTCGAACCAATCAAGGCACGCACCTGTGCGGCAGTCGGCTCAGAAACCGCCACAATCGCCCGCGCCGAGCGAATCTGCGCAAGCAGGATCGGAGCATGCGTTTGGACGTATCGACGGCTGTACCACTCCGGGTGATCCACAACGAAGAGGTCGTGCACGACCAGGATCTGCCGCTTTGACCAAATTGGTCCACGGCTTGTCATTGTGACAAGGAGGTCCTTGCGGGCCAACCGAGTCGGCGCACCCTGCGCCCACATCCAGGCAGGGACAGCGCTGCGCTGGGCACGCGCCGGCGGGGTGAGCTCCGTCCAGGGAAGCCGATCAGCGATCTCGGACGCGTAACGTTGTTGGCCGGTGACGGCCTGGCCGCGGAAAGCCCCGTTGACGTAGGTCGTCATTCCGTCACCCTCGCATCCACAGCATGGAGGGGTGCAAAAGATGACCGGTGAACCGCCCAAGCCTCGTCGCTAGCTTCGGCGCAAAGCCAAACGGAGACTGGACCGCGGCCATAGCGACACCGGTGGCCTCACGCAGATAGTCCGCGACTTTCCATCGCGCGCCGGTGTGAGCATGGCGCCGCAGCAGCGCAGGGTCATTCGCGGCATCCTCCCTCGCCTGAGCAAACAGCGTGGCGAAGGTTTCGCGGCGCCGGCAGTGAACGATCGCCGCCGTAGCGAAGGCGACACGGTATCCGGCGTCGATAGCACGCCACGAAAAGTCCACATCCTCACTCCGGCGCAGCTCTTCGTCGAATCCGCCCAGCCGTTCGAGGACGTCACGTCGCACCCCGAGATTTCCGCTTGGCACGAACTCGTGATGAGAGAACTTTGATGGCAGGCCGCCCACCGCGATCCGCCCCCAACTGCCAAGACCGTCGTGGTTGAGACGGGCGAAGTCCAGTGCGCCTCCAGCAAGATCGGTGGTCCTGAGCTGGCTAATCATCGAAGACACCCACCCCCGGCTAACGACATCGTCGGCGTCGCAGAACAGGATCATGTCCCCGGTTGCGGATCGCCAGCCCACATTCCGGGCATGACTTGGGCCGGCGACGGACGACGAGTCCACAAACCGGGCATTCAGTACCGCAGGCAGCTGCAGCTCACTGCGGTGTGGGACCGGGATGCCGTTGCAACTCAGAACCAACTCGAAGCCAGCCTCAAAGTCCTGGGTGGCGAGAGCCTCCAACTGTGCAGAAAGATGCTCAAGGTGCGGGCCTAACGGAATGACCACGCTCACAGTCTCGTTGCTGCATTTCATCCCAGCACCTCCGCGCGTTTCGTCTGGATCTTGTCTCTCTGCAGCCATTGTACAAGCTGAAATTCCAGAACGCTAGTTGGTTCGGTTGGTGCTCAGCTGCGGATGAGCGCCAGGACCTCGTCGCGGAGGCGGGTCATCGTGGGGGCGTCGGCCGTCTCCACGTTGAGGCGCAGGAGCGGGTCTGTGTTGGACGTCCGCACCGAGAACCACCAGAACGGCTCGGTATCGTCGGTGTAGCCGGTGATGGTGAGGCCGTCCAGCTCGTCGAACTCGGCGCGGGCGGTAAACGCCTCCACGACGCGCGCGTACGCGGCGGGGACGTCGCCCACCGCGGAGTTGATCTCGCCGGGCTGCGAGTACGGCGTGTAGGCCGCCGCCACCTCGGACAGCGGGCACTCCTGCGCTCCGAAATCGGCGAGCATGTGCATCGCGGCCAGCATGCCGTTGTCGGCGTTCCAGAAGTCGCGGAAGTAGTAATGCGCCGAGTGCTCGCCGCCGAAGACCGCTCCGGTCTCGCGCATGGCCGCCTTGATCAGCGAGTTGCCGACGCGCGTGCGGTAGGGCACTGCGCCTGCTGCCTCGATCGGCTCCGGACAAGCTCACGTGTAGAGGGCTGCGAGCATCTAGAAGCCTGGAGATTCGAG
>NZ_AYMR01000066.1 GCF_000633535.1 Leifsonia aquatica H1aii
TTAGGGCGTGTCTGACAATGTCTTGGCCCAGGTGATGATGGCGTTGAGGATGACCGCGGCGCGGTAGATGATGGCGTGTTTGTCGTACCGGGTGGCGAGGCCACGCCATTGCTTGAGGTGGCAGGTTCTTGTAGTCGACGGCGTCGAGTCCGACCGGGCGCCCGCCGCGGGATCCGCGGCGCCGGCGATGGCCCTTCTGGTCATCGGGTTCTGGGATCACGGCCTTGACGCCGCGGGCGCGGAGGTGCCCGCGGATCGCGCGGGACGAGTATGCCTTGTCGGCTCGGACCGCGTCCGGCCGGGTGCGTGGTCGTCCCCGCTCGCGGCCCACGCGCAGCTGCTCCATCAGAGGCAAGAACATCGGCGAGTCGCCCGCCTGCCCCGGGGTGATCAACGTGACCAGCGGGCGCCCGTTACCGTCGACGAGCTGGTGGATCTTCGTCGACAGGCCGCCTCGGGAACGACCGATGCCGTGGTCAGGCGGCTCTTCCCGCAGATTCTTGTAACTCGATCCACCCCCCTGTGAGGTGGGTCGTGTTCGTCGCGTGCTGATGCGCGCGAGCGATGGTGGAGTCCACCGACAGCGACCAGTCCACCAGGCCAGCGGCATCCGCGGCGGCGGTGAGCTTGGCGAGCACCCGATCCCAGGTCCCGTCGCTCGCCATCCGGTGATGCCACGTCCACACCGTCTGCCACGACCCGAACACCTCGGGCAGATCACGCCACGCGATCCCCGTCCGATACCGGTAAACGATGCCCTCGACCATCGTGCGCGCATCGGAGAACTTCCGACCCGGCCTACCCGTCGGCCGCGGCAACATCCCCTCGATCAACGACCACTGAACATCCGAGAGCACCTGAAAACGCGACACGCGATCAGCCTCTCAGCACTCGCATCCAACCTTTGTCAGACACACCCTAGGC
>NZ_AYMR01000067.1 GCF_000633535.1 Leifsonia aquatica H1aii
TGGGGGCGGGTGGGCGAGGGGTGCGGGGAGGGGTCAGGTGGTCAGCCAGCGGGTGGCGCGCGCGAGGATCTCGCGGTGCGTGGGCGCGTCGTACGACGCGGCGTCGTGCCCGAGGGCGTCGTAGAATACCTTCGCGTCGCCGTAACGCCGCGCCCACATCAGGGGATGCTCGCGCCCGTCGTGCTCGTGCGAGGCCAGGGCCACGACGGACGGGTCGACGCGGAGGTCGGTGTAGCGCTCGTCGTGCACGGTGAAGTCGTCCAGCCCCGCGACGATCGCGTCGCGCTCCGGGTGCACCAGGATCGTCGCCAGGCCGTAGTCAGGATGGAAGGTCGTGTCGCGCACCCACACCCCGCCGAGGATCGCCTCCCACTCGGGCACCCCGCGCAGCGACGTGGAGGTGACGTGCGAGACCAACAGCGGCCGCCCGCGCCCGAGGTGGGCGAGCAGGCCGGCTCGGCCGCGCGCCTCGGCGTCGGGGTCGGGGGTGCCGGTGTGGGCCGGGTCTCCCAGGTTGAGCACGAGGAGGTCGGGGTCGTCCGCGGTGAGGGCGGCCATGCGTGCGTCGACGTCGCCCGAGATCTCGACATCCAGGCCCTGGTCGCGAAGGATGTCGGCCAGCCGGGCCGACGTCTCGGCGAACGGGTGCCAGGGGTCGGCGTAGCGGCCGGAGCCGCTCAGGATGAGTGCGCGCACGGAGGTTCCTCTCGATCACCGCGATGGTAAGCGCTC
>NZ_AYMR01000068.1 GCF_000633535.1 Leifsonia aquatica H1aii
CGCAGCCATGACGCGCAGGAGCCGATTGACCGTATGGGGGTCGATCTCGCGCGCGGCGGCTTCGTTGGTCGTGATGAGGTAGCGGAGGTGCTGGTAGTAGCGGGCCGCTGTCACGTTGAACCGTTCCCGGATCCGCGACTCCTTCGGGCCCGACGCTCGGGAATCGGGGTTCGCGGCTTCAAATGCGAGGAGGGCTGCCAGATCGTCGAAGTCCGGGTGATCGTCGCCGCTCGTCTTCCGGGCTTCGAGAACAACGGTGCTGCGGCGAGCGCGGGCGTTGTCTCGGTTGGCGCGTGTTTTGTCTGCTCGTGTTTCGGGTTCGGGTAGGTAGTCCATGGGTTAGCCGATCGGGTTTCCGTCGATGTCGACTTCGGCGAGTACCCGCACGGTCTTCGCTTTCAGCTTCGGGACGCTGGTGCCGTTGCCGTTGCCGTCGATGACGGTGAGGTCGGTGAGCTTCACCGCGCACTTGAGGAACCGGGTGGCGGTGCTGTAGTAGTAGCGGGCGTGGTGTGGGCGCGGGGACAGGTGGAGGCCGTTGCCGCAGGCATCGCGCGGGTCCCAGTCGGGTGCGGTGACGGTTTCACCGATCGGGTAGGCGAAACCACGCCCGGACTTCAGGTCGTCATCGACTGCTTTGTAGACGATGACTTCACCGTCCTGGATGTCGGTACCGTGGTAGGCGGCCCACTGGGTGACGTCACTGCGGTCGATAGCGGACACGTCGATGATGACGCCACCAGCATGGGTAACCCGGGCCGAGAACAGGTGCACAGCGACATAAGCCGACGCCTCGACGGTGGCCGA
>NZ_AYMR01000069.1 GCF_000633535.1 Leifsonia aquatica H1aii
ATTCGCCCAGGTGAGGGAAGCAGTCGGATCCGTATTCACGGCGCTGGCTCCGGCATTCGCCCAGCTCGGGCCGGTGTTCGCTCAGCTGGTGCCCCCGCTGCTGCAGCTGTGGCAGTCGCTGTCTCCGGTGTCGCTGCTGTTCAAGGCGCTGGGCCCGCTCCTGCCGACCATCGCCGGCGTCATCGGTCAGCTCGCAGCCACTCTCGGCGGCGCCCTGGGTGGGGCGCTGCAGTCGATCCTTCCGGCCATCGTGCAGGTGGCGTCCGTGCTCGCCGGGACCCTCTCCAGTGTGCTGAAACTGCTGCTGCCGATCCTCACACAGGTAGCGACGCTGCTGGTCTCGAAATTCTCGGCCGCGCTGACATCGCTGGTCCCGGTGATCGGGCAGATCGTCGGTGTGCTCGGCGGTGTAATCAGCACTCTGATGAAGGCGCTCATGCCGGTGATCTCGACACTCGTGCCGATCATCGGTCAGCTGGTCACCGCGCTCTCGCCGCTATTCGGCCTCCTGGTGCCGCTGATGGCGCCCATCCTGAGCCTGATCGCACCGCTGGTGCAGCTTGTCGGTTCGATCCTCACCCCGCTCATTCAGCTGCTCGCGGGTCTCCTCGAGCCGATTTTGCAGCTGATCACCCCCATCATCGGGCTGCTCGTACCCGTGCTGCAGGTGCTCGTGCAGGTCCTAGCGACGGTTATCCAATGGGTAGTCGACGCGATCGCCTGGCTGGTGAACCTGGCGACGGGTAACAAGCAGGCCGGGAAGCAGATGCAGGACGTGTGGAACTCCGTGATGGGGTTCTTCGCCGGTATCGGTCAGTTCTTCGCGAACATCTGGAACGGGTTGATCTCCGGCATCGGCAGCTTCATCGGTAAGGTCGTCGGCTTTTTCCAGGGCATCCCGGGCACGATCTTGGGTGTCTTCGCCGGTGCTGGGGGGTGGCTGCTCGACGTCGGTAAGAACCTGATCCAGGGCCTCCTGGACGGTGCTGGGTCGTTGCTGCGGAACATCGGGAACTTCTTCTTGAAGATCATCCCGGGGTGGATCGTTGAGCCGTTCAAAGCGGCGTTGGGTATCCACTCGCCGTCGCGTGTGTTCCGTGAGCTCGGCCTGTTCACCATGCAGGGATTCGTAGATGGTGTCTCCGGTCAGGAGGCGCTGGTGAACCGGACCCTGGACACCCTGGTCACGGTTCCCTCGGCCAGTACCGCAGCGTCGGCGTCGTCGGCAGCGTCGCGTGCCGGTGTCGGTGGGGTGACGGTGTACCAGGAGATCCATTCGGCGGAGCAGTCTCCGTCGTTGGCGATGCGGCAGTGGTCGCGTGAGGCGTCGAGGGCGGTGTTCACCACATGACGTTTGTCCTCGACGGTCGGGTGATCCCGCCGACACGCCTGGCGGGGGTGCCGTACTGGTTCACCGATCAGGTGGGCTGGTACGACACCCCCCAGGACAAGTCACCGGTCAACGAGAAGAAGCAGGGTCACGGAGCATTTGCAGTCGCGAAGTCGTACCGTGAGGCGCTCGCGATCTCGCTGCATGTGGTGGTTGCTGCCGCAACCGAGGCAGACATGCTCGCCGCCGTCGAGGATCTCACCTCGATCGGCTTCGACGGGCC
>NZ_AYMR01000070.1 GCF_000633535.1 Leifsonia aquatica H1aii
TTGTCAGACACACCCTAGGCGTTGCGCCTCACGAGGTGGTTGGCCATCATCGCGCGGGAGGCGGCGCCAGGTGAGTCGATCTCATGACGGCAACGGCATACAGAGGGTCACCGTCCTCAGCGCGCCGCCGATCGTTCGCTTCGGGTCGTCCCGATCCAATCTCCGCCCAATCTTCCACTTCGATCACCCTCCCAAGAGTGCCGAAGGGGTCAAGATTCAGACGGCACCCGAGGGTGATTATTCACTCGGCAGCGACAGGGGCTACAAGCTGTCCCACGTCGAGCAGATAGCGACGGGATACCCCCACGACGCCGGCCCAGCGGCCGGCGAAGCCTTCGACCGAGAGGGTTGGTCTTACAGCTCGGCGTCAGTTGAGCGGGTTTATATGGTCGGCCGCCCTCGATGGGCGGCCGACCATTCCGCGACCCGCAAGGATGACGCCTGGCCTGCCGCCGGCCGCGAGGACGGCCCCGTCCTCCCTCGCGCTCCCTCCCGGGCCTTGGCCTCGGGTCAGCACCGTCGACGGAGCGCCGGCAGCGGATCTCGCTGCGCTCGCACCTGCAGCTTCTTTGCCGTTAAGCCTGCGGCATCCTACGGTCGGCACCCTGCGCGCAAGAGGCTTTCGCGGCATATCCTCCCTCGCTGCGCTCGGTCTGGTATTCCACGGTCGTCTTGCACTCCGACCGCTCTCCCTGAACGGCACATTCGTGCCTCCACGGCAAAGAAACGAGAGGGAGAGGAAAAACCATGAGCACGAACACCACGCAGACAGCCGACGAGCGCAAAGCACAGGCCGAGGCGCTGCATGCCTCGATCAGTGACCAGGTTCAGCAGCTGACCGAGAGCGGGGCATGGCAGCGATTCCTCGACTTCGCCAGCTCCTTCCACGCTTACACCCTGAACAACCTCCTACTGATCCTCGCCCAGAAGCCCGACGCAACCATGATCGCCGGGTTCCGGCAATGGCAAGCTAGGGGCCGCCAGGTCCGCCGTGGCGAGAAGTCGGTGAAGATCTTCGGCTACCGAGAAAGAAGATCACCGATGACGACGAGAGCACGGACGCCGTCGTCGACCAAACCGGCAGCGGTCAGCGCGTCATCCGCTTGCTCCCGACCCTGTCTGTATTCGACATCGGCCAGACCGACCCGATCGATGGCGCCGAACCAATACCGGAGAACCCCACCCGCAACCTCACCGGGAGTGACGACCACGGCGTCATCAGCCCGCTGAAACGGCCGGCTGGACTGTCGGCCGCGAACCCATGAACGGGCCCCTCGGCTACACCTCCCCTGACACGCACAAGATCATCCTTGCCGACGAACTCGCCGACGAGCAGGCCGCGAAGACCCTCACTCACGAGGCCGCGCACATCCAGCTCGGACACGGCGACGACGTCGACGCCTACCGGGCACACCGCGGCCGCATGGAGGTCGAAGCCGAATCTGTCGCCTACATCGTCGCCGGACTGGTCGGGTTCGACACCGCCGCCTACTCCGTCGGCTACATCACCGGATGGGCCAACGAAGACGCCAATGTGATGCGCGACAGCGCGGCCCACGTCCTCAAAGCCGCACACCGGATCATCGACATGGTCTTCCCCGCCGCCGAGGAAGCTTGCTAAGCGGCACGCGGCGAGGCGGCTATAGATCCGAATGATCCGTAGCCGCCAACGGTCGTCGCTGGCAGCTCGGCCGCGGCGCGCGATACCGGAGCTAGGTGTACTGACCCGGATCGT
>NZ_AYMR01000071.1 GCF_000633535.1 Leifsonia aquatica H1aii
CGCAGCCATGACGCGCAGGATCCGGTTGACCGTATGGGGGTCGATCTCGCGTGCGGCGGCTTCGTTGGTCGTGATGAGGTAGCGGAGGTGCTGGTAGTAGCGGGCCGCTGTCACGTTGAACCGTTCCCGGATCCGCGACTCCTTCGGGCCTGACGCTCGGGAATCGGGGTTCGCGGCTTCAAATGCGAGGAGGGCTGCCAGATCGTCGAAGTCCGGGTGATTGTCGCCGCTCGTCTTCCGGGCTTCGAGAACAACGGTGCTGCGGCGAGCGCGGGCGTTGTCTCGGTTGGCGCGTGTTTTGTCTGCTCGTGTTTCGGGTTCGGGTAGGTAGTCCATGGGTTAGCCGATCGGGTTTCCGTCGATGTCGACCTCGGCGAGTACCCGCACGGTCTTCGCTTTCAGCTTGGGGACGCTGGTGCCGTTGCCGTCGATGATGGTGAGGTCGGTGAGCTTCACCGCGCACTTGAGGAACCGGGTGGCGGTGCTGTAGTAGTAGCGGGCGTGGTGTGGGCGCGGGGACAGGTGGAGGCCGTTGCCGCAGGCATCGCGCGGGTCCCAGTCGGGTGCGGTGACGGTTTCACCGATCGGGTAGGCGAAACCACGCCCGGACTTCAGATCGTCATCGACTGCTTTGTAGACGATGACTTCACCGTCCTGGATGTCGGTGCCGTGGTAGGCGGCCCACTGGGTGACGTCACTGCGGTCGATAGCGGACACGTCGATGATGACGCCACCAGCATGGGTAACCCGGGCCGAGAACAGGTGCACAGCGACATAAGCCGACGCCCTGACGGTGGCCGA
>NZ_AYMR01000072.1 GCF_000633535.1 Leifsonia aquatica H1aii
GTGCGGGTTGACGTGGCTGGTTGATCTCGAGTGGATCGACAGGTGGGAGCAGGCTCTGGAACGGTGCCCCGGGTGCGGGGTGACCCGTGAAGCGGAAGACACGGCGAGAGTGACCGTCGATCCGAAAGATGCTGCTCTCCACGACATGGATGTCCCCAATCTCACCTGGTACCACACGGCAACGCAGCCGAATTGGCCCACACCATCTTTCGACCCTGGCGCTCTGCTAACACCGGAGACGCGACTCAGAATGGGCGGCGACGGGCACGTTCAAGGCTGGGTCGAACGACAGCGCTCGCAGGCTCTGCACGTCGGCACCTATGAGGCAGCTGTTCACAATATGTTCCGCCGCATCGAGGACCAGGCCGACCACGGCAACCAGTTCTACCTTTACCGCGTCCACCTCCACCCCACGGTCACGGTTCGGGAAGGCTGGCTCATCGACCCCAGCAACTTCGCGGGCGACGTCGTTTTGAACGAGGTTTGCCCACCCGGCGTGGACGTCACCCGATACCTCAACTACCACGAAGACCCCGGCAGCGTCTCTCTCGCCCTCGGACGCCAAGCAATCTCTCGTACGCAACAGATCGCGATCCCACACGATGACGCAACAGCCGCCGAGTGGGTCACCCAGGCGGTGAAGGAACTCGAGCAGGCAACGAGCTCCCCCTTGCCACCCGACCGACCATGGCGATCCACCAGGATCACGCCGCAGTCAGCGCGAAGCCGCAAAGCCCAAGAGATTGTCGAGCCGCTTACGGCAACTCTGCCCGCCAACCTTCGATCTGGGTTCATCGCGGCGGTCCGTTTTCACAACACGATGGAACCGTCGACGTGGGCGAACTACGTGGCAGGCCTGTTGAGCGTCATCCAGACGCCCCACCGAATCACAGCCCTACTCGACA
>NZ_AYMR01000073.1 GCF_000633535.1 Leifsonia aquatica H1aii
GGGCGCCCGCCGCGTCGGCGGCCTCCCGCGCTCCGGCGAGCCGCTCGTCGGCCATCGTGGAACCGGTCGTGGGCATCAGGAAGACGAGGCGTCGGTGCCCCGCCGCGACGACGTGCTCCACCGCCGCCGCGCCGAACGGGCGCTGGGGGATGACGAGCGTGGGGGCGTAGGCGACGGGGGTCTCGTTGTGCACGATGAGCGCGCGCACCCCCGCGAGGCGCAGCACCTCGGTGGCCGCCGCATCGCAGCGCGCGGCCTCGGCGAGCACCGCCTCCGGACGCAGCTTCGCCCAGAGCTGGGCGGCCTCGGCGCCGGTCGCGGAGACGTCGGCGTGCCGGAGGGCGTCCGTGCCGTCGTCCACGGTGCGGGCCAGCAGCTGCTGGATGGTGCGCTCGACCGTCGCGCCGTGGTCGGCCGCGGAGGCGGCGACGACGAGGCCGGCCACGGCCT
>NZ_AYMR01000074.1 GCF_000633535.1 Leifsonia aquatica H1aii
GAGGCCACGCCGAGATTGCCTCGGAGGCGGGGGCGGGCGGGCGCGGAGGCGGGGGCGTCCGCCGGGGTGGATGTCGCGGTCTGGTCGTCGATGGCCATGGGGGTCCTCGCGGGTCGAGCGGGCGCTGGCGCGGCCGGGGTTCGGGAGTGGTGCGGGCTGGAGGGAATGTAGCGGCGCACCGCGCACGCTGTCTCGCTCGGTTACCGAATGTTGCCGGGCACCGATGCGCCCACCGGCACGCCCTCGGGACCGTCGACCGGCGCACCGAGCGTCACCTGTGCCGCCGGATGCGTCGCAGCGACGCGCGGCCCGGCGGCGCCGAGCTTCTCGCGCAGCGTTCCCGCGCGGTACGCCGTCTGGTAGCGGCCGCGCCGCTGCAGCTCGGGCACCAGGAGGTCCG
>NZ_AYMR01000075.1 GCF_000633535.1 Leifsonia aquatica H1aii
GGGGGGGGGGCTCCCTCCTCTCACTCCCGCGCCAGGTCCGTGGACGACCCGATGGGTGCGGAAGTGGTTTTGGGAGCGAGGGAGGGCTCCTGTTCCAGCCCGTAGGGCAGCGAGCCGTTCTCCTCCTCGATCTCGAGCAGCCGGTTGTACTTCACGACCCGCTCGCCAGGGGCGGGCGCGCCCGACTTGAGCTGTCCTGTCCCCGTTCCCACGGCGAGGTCGGCGATGAAGGTGTCCGTCGTCTCGCCGGAGCGGTGGGACACCATCGACTGCATCCCGAGCCTGCGCGCGGTCGCGATCGCGTCCAGCGTGGAGCTGAC
>NZ_AYMR01000076.1 GCF_000633535.1 Leifsonia aquatica H1aii
CGCCGCCGCCGTCGCGGGGGCGCTCGTGGTCGGGGTCCTCGCCGCTCTGCAGGCCGGCTCGCTCGTCATCCACACCGGTTCGATCGTCTACGCCACGGTGGCGGCCACGCCCGTGCTCGCGCTGGCGGCGGGCGGCGCCGGGTATGCCTGGACGATGACGGGGGAGACGCTCCGCTGGCGGGAGGTCGCGCGAGCGGGGCAGGTGCGACTGGAAGGGGAGCTGCGCGAGACTGCTCAGCGGCAGGTCGCGCAGGAGAGCGCCGCCGCCTTCGACGAGACCGTGCCCTTCCTGATCGGGCTCGTCTCGCGAGGCGTGATCACCGCGGCGGACCGCGAGCGGGCGGCCGAGCTCGCCTCGGGACTGCGTGCACTGGCGGTGTCCTCGGTCGAGCGCACGTGGCTCGAGGAGACGGTCCGGCTGGCGCTCGCCCAGCAGGCATCCTCCTCTGCGCTCGGCCAACGCGAGGCGACCGCGTCGTCGACGGTGCTCGATCGTGTGCACGATCCGGACCGGCTCGATCGGGCCCTCACCGACGAGCAGAGGGCGATCGTGACCGCGCTCGTCGCTTCCGTCACCGAATTGCCCGGCTTCGACGCGTCGAGCCTGCGGATCGCCGTCTCGGAGCCGGAGCATCCCGCGTTCGTCCTGTCGGCTCGCGTGGCCCAGCGGCGACGCGAGGTGCGGCGCGAACTCGTCCCGTATCTCAGCGCCCTTCGATCCGTCTCGATGGAGACCGGTCTGCGCGTGCGCGCGGGCGAGCTGGCGCTCCGATTCGCCTATCCTGGAAGCCGAAGACCATGAGCACCACCCCCACACCCCCCGTC